>NZ_QAAE01000011.1 GCF_003046585.1 Nitrosomonas aestuarii
ATAAAAAAGTAATTGTGGAATGAGGCACGACTTGCTAAAGTGATTATGACAAAGTCGCTCGGTAATTAGACCGACAGTTTCCCTTGGTAATCACACTAACACAGGTTAACTACTCTGATGATTATGAGCGCTTAGTTTTTAGTTTCGTTTTAACAGATGTTATGCCCAAACTATGATTTGAACAGAAATATGATCATTTCTACTGTAAATTTATTGGTAACACCGGGGGCGTCTCAAAGCAAATATAGATTGTCCGGCAGTTAACTAGAACGTATTACTTTGAATAACTGGTAGAGATCTGTTTGGAGGAGTCAGTCAAGGCCGACGAAAACTCTGGCTGAGGGAGTGCTTATGGAAGTTTTACATTTCTGCACGTATCTTAACGACTTGCATTTACAAGATTTTAGAAATTTCCAGTAACTCATCTTGAGTGGTTTTTTGTTGCCTATTGTTTTGCTGGTATGACGGGTATTGATAAATGATGGTGACATTTATTTGTGATGCAAAAAAAACATCTGGGCAAATATTATCTAAGTCACTGAATAAGCTGGTTGCGGGGGTAGGATTTGAACCTACGACCTTCGGGTTATGAGCCCGACGAGCTGCCAGACTGCTCCACCCCGCGTCTGGAAAGACAAGCATTATATATTATTTTGTCGCGTGATTGTTAGCGTTAACGCAAAAAACTTCGGATGAACCGAAATGACTGTCCTAAAGTGAATGATCAGCAATCGATAAACTGTGCGAATCATTTTCCCAGTTATTTTTGTAAAATTGGGAAGTTAGTCGTTTTTAATGAAAGACTTTAATTTAAAATAGTTATCTTTAAAATGCGCGTGTGCTGAAACAAATTCTGTCAATTAACGCCAAGGCATTATCGGGATGGTTGAAATGCTGTTTTTTGGCGATCCTTCAATGATGCGGTCACTATAAGTCAGGTAAACCAGAACATTTCTTTTAGGATCATAAAAACGTACGACTTGTAAGGACTTGAAAAGTAACGATGTATTTTTTTTAAAAACTTCCTCACCGTCTGCATCGCCATTTTTGACATTCTCAGGAAGTCTGATCGGTCCAACTTGTCTGCAGGCAATGGATGCGTCTGAGGTGTCTTCAGCAATACCTACTACCCCACTTACGCCACCGGTTTTTGCTCTGCTTAAGTAACATGTTGCACCAGCAATATCAGGATCATCAAATGCTTCGATGACAATTTTATCGTTAGCGCCAAGCAGTTTAAATTTGGTTGATACGCTTCCAATTTTTTCAGCGCTCAGTGATGATGAGAAGAATATGAGTAGAATAACATTCGAAATGAACGCAATTTTAAAAAAAATTCTTTTGTTGTGAGGGTTCGTTGTCGTATTTGTCATGTTTTCCTGCCATATATTGTTGAAAATGTCTTATATTTTAAGATATTTTATATTATAAATCCCTGATATTGATTAATCTATAGGGGTGATGCGGTTGCGGATAAAATACAGGTTTATTTGTGATTAGCTGCAATGAGGTCCGCCGGGTCACTATAGCACCACGTTTTAAGACTACGTCACTTGTCGTTTGTGCGAAAGTTTTTTCATGTAAGTTAATGAACAGATTTTTAATCTTATTATGGGCTGATGCTTAAGTCGTGAGTGACATACTCATTTCAACTTAATTATCGATATATGTTCCATATTTTCTAAATATTTGATAAAATTGCGTCTAATTTCGATGGGCTTTTTCAGCCCATTTTTTATTTGTGTTGAGGATATGGTGCTTGAAGAATTGCTAGAACTAACTCTTGCGGGTATGGGGTATGAGTTGGTTGAGATTGAGCAATTATCACGCGGTAAATTGATAAGAGTATTTGTTGATAAGGAAGGCGGGATCACGATTGATGATTGCGTTACGATCAGTAATCATTTAAGTCGACTTTTAACCGCTGAAAATATCGATTATGGCCGACTTGAGGTATCTTCGCCGGGATTAGACAGGCCCATAAAAAAAGAGAGCGACTTTCTCCGTTTTGCCGGCGAAGTGATTAAATTAAAACTGCGCGTTCCGGTACAGGGACAAAGAAATTTTGTAGGAGTTTTGCGGGAAGTAAATGATGGCATTTTAAAACTTGAAGTCGAAGGTGAATTATTTGACCTTGATATGCGCAATATTGGAAAGGCTCGTCTGGTTCCAAAATTGTAGGCAATTAGAAATTTGACTGGAGGACTATGAGCCGCGAGATTTTATTGTTGGTTGATGCGTTGGCGCGTGAAAAATCTGTGGAAAAAGAAATTGTTTTTACAGCGTTAGAAATGGCATTATCTTCTGCAACAAAAAAAAGATTTCATGAAGATGTAGAGACACGTGTTTCCATCGACAGAGAAACAGGAGATTATGAGTCCTTTCGCCGGTGGCTGGTGGTGGAGGATGATGCTGTCGAAGAACCTTCTCGTCAAATTTCTTTAAGCGAAGCCAATAAAATTAATCCTGAGTTTCAACTAGAGGATTACTATGAGCAGCCTTTAGAGCCGATTGAGTTCGGTCGTATCGGTGCCCAGGCTGCTAAACAGGTTATTTTTCAAAAAATTCGAGATGCTGAGCGCGAGCAAACACTCAGTGACTTTCTGGAACGTGGAGATTATCTGGTAACAGGTACGATTAAGCGATTGGAGCGAGGCAATGCAATTGTTGAATCGGGCAGGGTAGAGGCTGAATTGCCGCGTGATCAGATGATCCCCAAGGAAAATTTACGTGTGGGTGACCGCGTTCGTGCCTATCTCTATAAAGTGGATCGTGCGACCAGAGGACCGCAATTAAAACTTTCGCGCATTACTCCAGATTTTTTAACAAAATTGTTTGAGCTAGAGGTGCCAGAAATTGAGGAAGGTATTCTGGAAATCAGATCAGCTGCAAGAGATCCCGGCTCACGCGCGAAGATTGCGGTAAAATCAAATGATCAGCGTGTTGATCCGATTGGAACATGCGTTGGAATGCGTGGTTCTCGTGTGCAATCGGTTATCAGTGAATTGTCCGGAGAGCGTGTGGATATCATATTGTGGTCGGATGATCCGGCCACTTTCGTCATCAATGCGCTGGCACCGGCTGAAATCAGTAGTATCATGGTTGATGAAGAAGGCCACAATATGGACATTGTGGTTGATGATGAAAATTTAGCGCAAGCGATCGGTCGCGGTGGGCAAAATGTGCGATTAGCCTCTGAGTTGACTGGTTGGTCTCTCAATATTATGACTGTAGAAGAATCAGAAACCAAGCATGAACAGGAAGCATCGCACATCAAGCAGCTTTTTATGAATAAGCTGGATGTTGATGAAGAAATTGCTGGAATTTTAGTTCAGGAGGATTTTGCTACACTTGAAGAAGTCGCTTATGTTCCATTAAGTGAAATGCTCGAAATTGAATCATTGGATGAAGAAACAATCAATGAAATACGTGAGCGTGCGCGTAATGTGCTATTAACAGATGCTATTGCGAGTGAAGAAAGGGTTGAAAATGTTGCGGATGATTTGCTTTCGCTCGAAGGTATGGATATTGAGACCGTGCGTGTTTTGGCATCTCAAGGCATTACTAATCAGACCGACCTGGCTGATTTGGCGGCTGATGATCTTGTGGAAATGACCGGGATGGATATTGATCGTGCAAATAAACTGATTATAAAGGCACGTGAGCCTTGGTTTGTTTAAATCATCGAGTAATGATGGGTAAGATTTTAAATAATTCTATACTAATCAGTTTTTCTATGTTTATTTAAGTTTGTTGAAGGGGTTAGAAAGGTTATAAATGGCGCAAATGAGTGTGGAACAATTTGCTAATGAACTTGGTTTGTTGCCAGCGGTATTGTTGGAACAACTCCAAGCGGCTGGTGTCAAGAAACTGTTGGCGGAAGATAATCTGACTGAGCAGGATAAGGCGCAGTTGCTGGATTATTTACGAAAAACACATGGCGCTAAAGAAACGAAAAATAAAGTAACCTTAACACGTCGTCAAACTTCGGAAATACGCAAAGCCGATAGTATGGGCAGAGCGCGTACCATTCAGGTTGAAGTGAGAAAAAGGCGTGTATTTACCAAGCCGGCTATTGAAGGGGAAGAACAAAGTAAGCCAGCAACAACAGAAACAAAAACGAAAACATCTGTAACTGAGTCTGTAATCGACGCAGAGCAATTGGCTTTACGTGAAGAAGAAGCAAAGAAACAATCGGAATTAATAGCGCGCCAGATAGCAGAAATTCAGCGCAAGAAGATGCGTGGAAAAAATGAGGCAGGGCAGGAGGAAGAAATAAAAACTGCACCTGAAGCGGCAACTGTTGAAACTGAAGAACAGAAACAGGGTGGCGAGGTGTTAGCAGCTCCGGTTATTGCCGAGGAGCAGCCGAATGTAGATACAAATGCAGCAACTGAAAATGTCGGAGAGGATAAAAAACAAACCGAAGAAGCATCATCAATGCAAGGTGAAAAGTTGTCTGAAGACGCGAAACCCAAGCCATTGTTAAAACAGGAAAAGAAAGGCGATAAAGCAGACAAGACTGAAAAAGCCGATAAGACTGAAAAGAAGAAAAAGCTGAGTAAGCAAACGGGTTGGAAAGAAGAAGGGGCGCGTAAACGCGGTGTGAAGACACACGGCGATGTGTCTGGTGGCCAGGGATGGCGAACCCGTCGTGATAAACAGCATAAGGCATCTGCAGCTGATACAAAAAAAGAACATGGTTTTTCAGCGCCAACTGAGCCGATCGTGCGTGAAATTACGGTGCCAGAAACTATTTCAGTCGGTGCGCTTGCGCAAAAACTGTCAGTTAAGGCAGCTGATATTATTAAGGTTTTAATGAACATGGGCAGCATGGTAACGATCAATCAAATGCTGGACCAGGAAACGGCCATGATTGTGGTTGAAGAATTGGGCCATGTTGCCAAGTATGCAGCACTGGATAGTCCTGAAGCTTTTCTTGCTGATAGCGAATCGATCATTGCTGATGCAGAAATGGAACCGCGAGCGCCTGTCGTTACGGTAATGGGGCATGTAGATCATGGAAAAACATCTTTATTGGACTTTATTCGTCGTTCGCGTGTGGCGGGTGGTGAAGCGGGAGGCATTACACAGCATATAGGTGCTTACCATGTTGAGACAGAACATGGCATGATAACTTTTTTAGATACGCCCGGTCATGAGGCTTTTACCGCTATGCGCGCGCGCGGTACCAGAATTACCGATATTGTTATTTTGGTGGTTGCTGCCGATGATGGCGTAATGCCTCAAACTGTTGAAGCGGTACATCATGCCAAAGCAGCCAAAATTCCGATAATTGTTGCAGTCAATAAAATTGATAAACCAGAAGCTAACGTTGAAAAAATTAAGCAAGAACTGGTTGCACATGAAGTGGTGCCTGAAGACTGGGGTGGCGATACTATGTTTATCGAGGTTTCAGCTAAAACTGGTCTGGGCATTGATGCTTTACTGGAAGGTGTTTTGTTACAGGCAGAGGTTTTGGAGCTCAAGGCGCCTAAGAAAACATCTGCCAGAGGGGTGGTAATTGAATCACGTTTAGATAAGGGACGTGGCCCGGTTGCAACCATTTTGGTTCAGTCAGGTACGCTCAGACGAGGTGATGTACTTTTGGCAGGTGCGGTTTTTGGTAAAGTGCGTGCTATGAGTGATGAAAATGGTAAGCAAATAAAACAAGCAAGTACTTCAATTCCGGTTGAGATACATGGTTTGTCAGAGGTGCCGGATGCCGGTGAAGTGGTTACAGCGTTGGATGATGAGCGTAAAGCAAGAGAAATTGCGCTTTTCCGTCAAGGCAAATATCGGGACGTTAAGCTTGCCAAGCTTCATGCGGCTAAGCTGGAAAATGTTTTTGATCAGCAAGAAGATGTCAAAGTACTTTCTTTGATTATTAAAGCTGATGTGCAGGGATCTTGCGAGGCGCTTGCGCATGCTTTACAGAAGCTTTCAACTGACGAGGTTAAAGTCAATATTATCCATAGCGGTGTGGGTGCGATTATTGAGTCGGATATCAATTTATCGCTGGCATCTAAAGCCGTGGTAATTGGTTTTAATGTGCGTGCAGATGCCGGTGCGCGTAAGTTGATAGCTTCAAGTGGCGTAGATGTGCGTTACTATAATATTATTTATGAAGCCGTTGATGAAGTTAAAGCTGCCTTGTCAGGGATGATGGCACCCGAACGCAAGGAGAATATTCAAGGACTCGTTGATGTCCGGGAAATCTATCGTATTCCGAAGGTTGGTGTGGTTGCCGGGTGCTATGTACTGGAAGGTATCGTAAAAAGAAATTCACTGATAAGAGTGTTGCGCGACGGTAAAGTTGTCCAGAGCTGTGAATTGGACTCTTTAAAACGATTTAAAGATGATGTTAAGGAAGTAAGGGAGAGCTTTGAATGTGGCGTGTCGCTCAAAAATTACAACGATCTACAAGTAGGTGATCAACTGGAGGCTTATGAAATTATTGAAACGGCACGTACGCTTTAGTTGGATTTTGTCGTCGTAACAATTTAGTAATAATGCCTAAAGACTTCTCTCGTTCTCTGCGTGTGGCCGATCAGATTCAACGTGAACTGGCTGATTTGTTGCGACATGAAATTAAAGATCCCCGGCTTGATCAAATTACGATTACAGCAGTCGAGGTAACGCGCGACTATGCGTATGCCAAAGTTTTTTATACGACATTAGGAGAGTCAGAAAAAATCACTTTGGTAGAAAAAGGCCTGGAAAAAGCAATTGGATTTATTCGGTCCAGTTTATCCAAAAGAATGCAATTGCGCGTCGTTCCGCAATTAATTTTTGTCTATGACAAATCTGTTGAGCATGGCGCATATATGTCAAAGTTAATAGATGAAGCTGTTGCCCAAGAGAACAAAAATGAGACCTGATTGATTAGTTAAAGCTTGAGGCAACGCTTGTTTTTTCAACTTGGATACGTTTTGGGAATTTGTTACTTTTCACTTTATGGCTAAGCGTAGTATTAGCGGTGTATTACTATTAGATAAGTCATACGGGATTACATCTAATAAAGCGCTGCAGAAAGTTAAGTACTTATATGAATCAGCCAAGTCTGGGCACACCGGTACACTAGACCCCTTGGCAACAGGTATATTGCCAATCTGCATGGGGGAGGCCACTAAATTTTCTTCTATATTGTTAAACGCAAACAAGACTTATGAAGCTGTAATCAAGTTAGGCTATCAAAGTACGACAGGTGACGCAGAGGGGATAATTGAAAAATTGATTGAGGTAGGTACAACTAAACTAACCATTCAATATTGTGAAACGATTCTGCAACAATTTGTGGGAGAAACCATACAGATACCGCCAATGTATAGTGCTTTAAAACATCGCGGAAAACCATTATATTTTTATGCCCGCAACGGGGAGGTAATTGAGCGTGAGCCACGCACAATTCTAATTCATGAAATCCAAATTAAATCGTTATTTCAGAACGAGCTGACCATAACAGTCAGTTGCGGAACCGGCACCTATATTCGTACGTTGGCAGAAGATATTGGAAGGGCATTGGGTTGTGGTGGCGCCTATCTGATTAAATTATGCCGCAGTTCTCTGGGTTTTTTTGATTTGTCACAAGCGAGAAAACTCGAAGACCTTGAAGAAATGGATAAAGGTGATCGTGACTACTGTTTATTACCGATAGATAGCATCTTGCAGGATTTGCCCCGCGTAGTGCTCGATAAAAATGAAACGAAGAATATTTTGCAAGGGCGCGTTCTATCAGAAAAACCAGACCTAAATGATTGGGCAGCGCAAAAATCACATGATAAAAGTGTACGTTTGTATTATCGGCAATTATTTCTGGGGCTTGGTGAAGTCACGTCAGAGCAAACTATAAAACCTAAACGCTTATTGTCTGAATCACATTTAATAAATCAGAATCAATTGCAGCTAAATTGATTTTTGTATGTTTAGTAATGTGATGATACAGATCAGGGTCAATGCGTTATAATCCTACGTTTAATTTCGTACAATGAATAATGCTACATGGAGTTAATCTGACTTGCGTACGTGGCGATCGCAGACTTTTTAAGGAAGTGAATTTTACTTTGGAAGCGGGCGGATTAATGCAAGTGAACGGGCCTAATGGAAGCGGAAAAACGAGTTTGTTGCGGATACTGTGTGGTTTAACGAGTCCAGCCTTTGGTAAAATTACGTGGCGGGGTGAAACCGTGCGCGCTCTTGATGGTCAATATTATAGGGATTTGACTTATATCGGTCACCTAACTGGTACGAAAGACGACCTGACCGCGCTCGAGAATTTGCGTATATCGAGCGCATTGTCAGGTGTGCAAGTTACTGAGAAGCAAGCCAGAGATGCACTCGCTCATATGGGTTTAGTTGGCAGAGAGTTATTGCCGGCTAAAGTACTTTCGCAAGGTCAACGAAGACGTGTTGCGCTTGCACGTCTACTAGTTTGTAATACAACATTATGGATTTTGGATGAACCATTGGCAGCTTTAGATGTGGCTGCTGTAAAGCTAATTCAGGATTTACTGGAACAGCATCTGCAAGAAGGTGGAATGGTCGTGATGACGACGCACCAAGATATTGATATTGCTGCCGTATCGACAGTGCAACTGCAGTTGGCATAATATGTTCTTTTGGGTAATTCAGCGTGATCTGTTACTGGCGATACGTCGTAGATCCGATGTTTTAACAACGCTGTTTTTCTTTGTGATCGTCGTCAGTTTGTTTCCATTAAGTGTGGGGCCGGAAATGAATATGTTACGAACAATGGCGCCTGGTATTGTATGGGTTGCGGCTTTGTTGGCCTCAATGCTTTCATTAGGCAGGCTGTTTTCCAATGATTATATGGACGGTACACTTGAGCAGATGCTACTGTCGCCACAATCATTATCGGTCCTTGTGTTAGGAAAAGCATTGGCGCACTGGCTAGTGACGGGTGTTCCCCTTGTATTGATGGCACCGATTTTAGGTATCCAGTACGATTTGCCGATGGATGCACTGTTTGTATTAACTATATCGTTATTACTTGGTACGCCAGTACTGAGTTTAATTGGTGCAATCGGCGCGGCTTTAACACTTGGTTTGCGTGGAGGCGGTGTTTTAATTTCTTTACTTGTTTTGCCACTTTATATTCCTGTTCTCATTTTTGGATCAGGTGCGGTTGAGGCTAATATGGCAGGTGTAGGACATGATGCGCATTTGTCATTGTTGGGCGCATTTCTACTCGTTTCACTTGTTTTTGCTCCTTGGGCAGCAGCTTCCTCTCTTAGAGTTTCAATGGAATAGCAGTCAATGCTAGATAATCAGCTTCTCAAAGGTTTGTCTTGGACGAACTTATAATAACAGATATGATTTTTTAGGAGATTTTTGAGTTGTATCAAAGCAATTTTTTGATTCCTATTTTTTGGTATAGAATTGGCGACTATAGATAGGCTGCACTCATAAAAAATAAACTTCTAAAATAGCGCATACAAACAAAATATAAATTTATAACTAATATCTTTCTTTATATGGCAATTAATTGGTACAAATACGCAGCACCCGCTAGTTTTTATTCACTCGCGGGCAAAATGATTCCATTCTTTACAATAATTGCATTCGGTTTACTGGTGGCGGGGCTTTATATCGGTTTTTTTGTCGCACCTACAGATTTTCAACAGGGTGAAGCATACCGTATTATTTTTATTCATGTCCCCGCAGCATGGATGTCGATGTTCCTATACGTTGTAATGGCATTCTGGGCTGGCATCGGACTTGCTTTTAACACGCGGTTGTCTTCCATGATGGCGACTGCAATTGCTCCGACAGGTGCGTTGTTTACATTCCTGGCATTATGGACTGGATCGCTCTGGGGAAAGCCGATGTGGGGCACCTGGTGGGTGTGGGATGCACGGTTGACTTCTGAATTGATCTTGTTATTTTTGTATATCGGATTTATGTCATTGCAAGCGGCCATTGATGATCCGAGAAGAGCGGATAAAGCGGGTGCAATCATCGCATTGGTCGGTGTTATTAATATTCCGATTATTTACTTTTCAGTACAATGGTGGAATACCCTTCATCAAGGCGCATCAGTAAGTGTGACCCAGGCACCTACTATGGCTTCAACAATGTTAACCGGCATGATGGTCATGGTATTTGCAAGCTGGATGTATGCTATCGCGGTAATCTTGAAGCGTGTACGAGTTATCATTCTGGAGCGAGAAAGTAATACCGCGTGGGTCGCTGAACTTAGACGAAAGGGAGCGTTTTGATGAATTGGTCAAGTTGGGCAGAATTTTTTGCAATGGGTGGATATGGTGTTTATGTTTGGGGTTCGTACGCAGTGACATTTGCATGTGTAATAGGTGAGATCCTTTTAATTTCTAAACGTCGTCGAACTTTAGTTAAAAGATATGGTCTGATTCACGATTCAGTTACGGAAGAATTTTCAGATACTAAAACAGTTCAAAACACCGAAAAGACTTCAGATACAAAAGAAATTTCAGATGGACAAAGAGATTTCAAATAAAGAAGAGATAAAAAATGAAACCACGTCATAAAAAACTTGCAGTCATAACAGCAGGTGTGACTGCATTAGGCTTCGCGGCAGTATTAGTTTTAAATGCTTTTCAGAGTAATCTGGTTTTTTTCTTCAGTCCAACGCAGGTTGTTGCCAACGAAGCACCCATTGGTAAGAGCTTTCGGATAGGCGGACTTGTGGAAGAGGGAAGTGTTCAACGCGAGGATAGTAGTACAACAGTCAGGTTTGCAGTAACTGACACGTCAGAGGTAATTCAAGTTGTCTATACGGGAATTCTTCCAGATTTATTTAGAGAAGGTAAAGGCGTCGTCGCACAAGGTAAATTAAGCGAAAATGGCGTTTTTAAGGCTGATGAAGTGCTGGCTAAACATGATGAGAATTATATGCCGCCAGAAGCAGCGCTTGCGTTAGAAGAAGCTGCAAAAGCCCAAAAAGCTTTTTTAGCAGAATAAACGCACTTAAGCGAACGTACTTCGGTTAAATTTCACTTCATTGTATTAGACTAAAATAAAGTCATTAATTTATAAGTAAAAAATATTATGATTCCAGAAATTGGTAATTTTGCACTCATACTTGCGTTGTTATTGGCTATAACACAGGGTACTTTACCTTTAATAGGCGCAGCGCGTGGTATTTCTTCTTGGATGGCATTAGCAAAGCCCGTTGTACAGGGACAGTTTGTTTTTGTACTGATTGCTTTTCTATGTCTTGGGTATTCTTTTGTTACAAGTGATTTTTCGGTCATCAATGTGGCAAGAAATTCCAATACTGAACTACCACTACAATTCCGTATTGCAGCTACTTGGGGTTCACATGAAGGTTCGTTATTACTCTGGGTGTTAATGCTTGCAGGCTGGTCAATAGCCGTCAGTGTTTTCAGCAAACAATTGCCTGATGAAATGGTTGCTCGTGTGTTGGGTGTCTTAGGCATCGTTAGTGTCGGTTTCTTGTTATTTATGTTATTGACTTCGAACCCATTCGATCGTTTGTTGCCAGCAGCTATGGAAGGCAGTGATCTTAATCCACTATTACAAGATCCTGGGATGGTTATTCATCCACCTATGCTGTACATGGGCTATGTGGGATTCTCGGTGGCGTTTGCTTTTGCGATTGCAGCCCTGTTAAGTGGCAAATTAGATGCAACGTGGGCACGCTGGTCCAGACCCTGGACCACAGTTGCGTGGGTATTTTTAACCTCTGGAATAATGCTTGGCAGCTGGTGGGCTTATTATGAACTTGGATGGGGTGGCTGGTGGTTCTGGGATCCAGTTGAAAACGCTTCTTTTATGCCCTGGCTAGTTGGAACGGCGTTAATGCATTCGTTGGCCGTAACTGAAAAACGCGGCAGTTTTAAAAGCTGGACTGTTTTGTTGGCCATATGCACTTTTTCATTGTGCCTGTTAGGTACGTTTTTGGTACGATCCGGTGTATTAACTTCAGTGCATGCTTTTGCGACCGATCCCGAAAGAGGCGTATTTATTCTTGGATTCCTTTTCGTAACAGTGACACTTTCATTATTATTATTTGCATGGCGTGCACCAAAAGTGGGTTTGGGCGGTAAGTTCGATTTATTATCGCGTGAGTCTATGTTGCTGGCAAATAATTTGTTATTGCTTGTTGCTGCAGCCAGTGTGATGCTGGGTACGCTGTATCCACTTATCATTGACGCACTTGGTCTGGGTAAGATCTCAGTAGGCCCTCCATATTTTGAGGCCGTTTTTGTCCCCATAATGACGCCCGCAATATTTTTAATTGGTCTGGGGCCGATTTCACGCTGGAAGCAAATGAGCATGCCATCTCTGACTGTGCGTATACGCTGGGCGATTGCTGTAAGTTTCATCAGTGCAATAATTGCACCTTTCTATATGGGTGAATGGAAGCCATTAGTAAGTTTTGGTCTATTATTAGCATTCTGGATTTTGTTTAGTATCTTGGTTAGTTTGAAGCATCGTCTAAGTAACAGTGGTCAAGGCAATATATTTTCAAAATTAGCTAAGCAATCTAAGAGCTATTACGGAATGCATTGCGCGCATTTCGGTGTTGCCGTTTTTATCATAGGCGTAACACTTGTGAATGGCTATGAAACGGAAAAAGATGTTCGTATGGATATTGGTAGCCGTGTCACGATTGGTGACTATGCTTTTCAATTTAACGGTGTTTCAGATGTCGATGGCCCAAACTACAAGTCTATACTTGGCGAAATTGAAGTATTCCAGAATGGAGAGTATTTGCGTAAATTATATCCAGAGAAGCGCACTTATAATGCATCAGGAATGGTTATGACAGAAGCTGCGATAGATACGGGAATATTCCGTGATTTATATGTTGCTTTGGGGGAACCTCTAGCAAATGAGGCGTGGGTAGTTCGCGCCTATCATAAGCCTTTTGTTGACTGGATCTGGTTTGGTTGTATATTGATGGCAATCGGTGGCATTTTGGCTGTTAGTGATAAACGTTATCGTTTGAAAATTAAAAACAAGAGTGCGTTATTTGCTGACAAGGAGACTGAAAAAGAAATGCCGGTAGCAGATGGAATACACAAACCAGCAGCGACTGGTGGTAGCACAGGTTTAGTCACAGAAACAAGGAAAGTGTGATGCGATATTTGGCGCCATTGTTTGCTTTCTTAGTACTGGCTGTATTTTTATTTGCTGGTTTGTCCTTAAATCCACGCCAAGTGCCTTCTCCATTGATTGACAAACCTGCACCCGAATTTGAACTTTATAACCTGCATGAACCCGAGAAAATGTTATCGTCAAGGGATAACTTGGGAAAAGTCTGGTTATTGAATGTGTGGGCATCATGGTGTGTGGCATGCCGAGATGAGCATCCATTACTGGTGCAACTTGCAAATTCTGGAATGGTGCCTGTATACGGGCTTAACTATAAGGACGAAAACGCAACGGCAAAACAATGGCTTCGACTCTATGGCGATCCTTATGTAGTGAGTGTCGTTGATCCCGATGGTACAGTGGGTATTGACTATGGTGTTTATGGTGTTCCTGAGACATATGTGATTGATAAAAAAGGAATTATAAGACATAAGCAAATTGGTCCTGTAACTGTTGACTCATTGCAAAATACGATCATTCCATTAATTGAAAAACTACAAAGGCAAACATAATGAAATTATCTTGTTCAATGTTTGTTGACTTCATTAATGGACTGATATCAAAGTATATGCCGTTAAAGTTGTGTGGCATTGTGATTCTAAGCTTGTCAATTCTTACGATATCGTCGGTGTGCTGGTCACAGGGAAATTATAAAGAAGCGGTTCCTGTAGCAGAAAATCCGGAGATAGAAAAAAGAATGCTGGCGTTAACTGAAGATCTGCGGTGCCTGGTGTGTCAAAACGAAACAATTGCAGAATCGCGTGCCGATTTTTCTAATGATATGCGTCGAGTTATTCGCGAACAAATCCAGGCCAACAAGACAGATGCTGAAATTATTGAGTTTTTAGTCGATCGTTATGGGGATTTTGTACTTTACAATCCACCAATGAAGCCAACAACCGTACTATTGTGGTTTGGTCCACTTATCTTTTTCATTATAAGTGCATGGTTTTTGGTTAAATATCTCAAAGGACGCCGCCTTCAGATTCAAGAAGTAACTTTGTCCGAAGCGGATCAAAAAAAAATTGCCGTTTTGTTAGCTGAAAAAGATGCAGCTTTGTCTGAAATACAGGTAGAAAAAACTGATACTTCGCCAAATAAAAACAATTCAATCACCGGAGTGAATCAGAGCAAAAGCGAAGCTCCATCCAGCGAAAATAAAGGTAATAACGTATGACGGCATTTTGGATTATTTCAGGTATTTTTATTGTAGTTACACTGCTTTTTATTATTCCGACATTATTAAGAAATAAGAATGTTCAGGAGCAGCGCGTAGAACGTGATGCCGTCAATATTTCAGTTTATCGTGATCAACTGAAAGAATTAGAAAGAGATCTGGAAAATGATATTCTAACTCAGGAACAATATGACCAAAGTAAACAAGAACTTCAGCAACGCATGCTTCAGGATGTTCCTGAAATGACTGAACAAGAGAATAGTAAAAAAACGAATAAAGTCATGAATATTGCAATTTCCACAGTAATTGTGTTGACTTTGCCAGTCGTAGCAGTTTATCTGTATCTGGAAATCGGTGATACGCGTGGCTTATTACCGCAAGCACAACTGGCGAACGCAACACAAATGTCCCAGAATAATAGCAGTAGTGGAACGCCTGAAGGTCATGACAATTTTGCTTCTGTTCTTGATAATTTAATTGCGCGACTGAATAATGATCCTGAAGATATTGAGGGATGGGTCATGTTGGGTCGTACATACGCAATTATGCAGCGTTATGATGAAGCGGCCAGTACATATGCAAAGCTGAATGAATTGATTCCTGATAATCCTCAGATTCTGAGTGATTATGCTGATATATTGGCTATGACTAATGAAGGAAGTCTTACTGGAAAGCCAACTGAATTAATACAGAAAGCTTTAAGTATTGACCCTGAATATCCTAAAGCGTTAGCCTTGGCCGGAACTGTCGAGTTTGAGCAAAATGAGTTTGATCAGGCTGCCATGTATTGGGAAAGGTTGCTTGCCGTAATTCCAGCAGATTCTCAACTGGCCAAGTCTGTTAATGAAAGTATTGAGGAAGCCAGGTCGCTGGCGGTTAAGGAGCCAGGAACATCTCAAACGCAACAAATAGCTACAACAAAAGCTGTTGAAGAAGAGCCGCAATCCAGTGTAGCAGAGTCGAAGCAGTCTTCTGCGGCAGAAGAGTCTGGTTCATTGTCTATATCCGGCAATGTAACAATCAGTGATTCGATTGCATCGAGTGCAAATCCGAATGATACGTTATTCATTTATGCGCGTGCAGAATCAGGCCCTAAAATGCCATTAGCAATCTTAAGATTAAAAGCTGGTGATTTACCGACATCATTTACATTAACTGATGAAATGGCGATGACTCCAGCAATGAAATTATCAAGTTTTCCAAATGTCATTATCGAAGCCCGAATTTCCAAATCTGGTCAGGCCGTTCCAGCTAGTGGTGATTTACAAGGATTGAGTGCGCCTGTTAAGATTGGTAATAATAATGTGACAATTGTAATCGATTCAAGAATTCCATAATATCTGCTAAAAATTGTATGTACCCAAACTACATTCTTTTTAGAATGTAGTTTGGGAAATATTCATTTCACAAATGTTTTGTATTGCTACTTGAATACACCTAACTTCAATCAAACTTTTTTAATATCCAAACTTAATGCCAGCAATTGATAAACCTGCACCTGATTTTCAATTACCTAGTACCGATGGTAAAACCTTTACTCAATCTGAAATGAATGGCAAGCATCTTGTCATTTATTTTTATCCAAAAGATAACACACCCGGATGTACCACAGAAGGGGAAAATTTTCGGGATAACTACGAGGCCTTTAAAGATTTGAATTGTCTTGTTTTTGGGGTTTCACGAGATAGCATGAAGTCCCATGAGAATTTTAAAGAAAAAATGAAGTTTCCTTTTGAACTTCTCAGTGATGTAGATGAAGTGGCCTGTAAACTGTTTGATGTTATTAAGATGAAGAATATGTATGGCAAGCAGGTTCGGGGTATTGAGCGAAGCACCTTTGTTATTGATATGAATGGAATCCTAAGGAAGGAATGGCGCGGTGTCAAAGTTCCTGGTCATGTAGAAGAAGTGCTGGCCTTTGTTAAATCACTTTAATGAAGAATCAATAGTTATTTCCTTGTAGGTTAAACCAATAAATGTTTGATCGCATTTTGCTCAGCGATCAGCTCTTCATAGCTTTTTTGCATTTTATTCCTGTCATAATCGCTTAGATTAAGTCCCTGCACAATTTTATAGCTGCCATTCTGGCAAGTTACCGGAAAGCTGTAAATGACCCCTTCAGGTATACCATAGCTTCCATCCGATAAAATACCCATCGAAGTCCAATCATTTTTTCTGGTTCCAAAAATCCAATCCTGCATATGATTAATAATTGCATTTGCAGCACTTGCGGCACTGGATCTGCCGTGCCGCGCTTCGATGATTGCCATGCCGCGTTTTTGTACAGTCGGGACAAAGCTGTTATCAATCCAGTCGTTGTCAGCTATAAGTGATCTGACAGATTGGTTGTCAATTTCTGCGTGATTTAAGTCGGGATACTGTGTGTTAGAGTGATTACCCCAGACAACCATTTTTTTAATACTAGTGACCGGTCTGGATAGTTTCTGAGCAACTTGCGATAAAGCACGGTTATGGTCGAGTCTCAACATCGCTGAAAAATTTTCAGGATTAAGGCTGGGCGCATTATTTAAAGTGATGTAAGCATTAGTATTAGCCGGATTACCAACAACTAACACTTTAACATGCTTGTTAGCAACAGCATTCAGTGCTTTACCTTGCTCAATAAAAATCGGGCCATTTGCTTCCAACAAATCTTTGCGCTCCATATTTTCACCGCGCGGTCGCGCGCCTACCAGCAAAGCGATGTCTGCATCCTGGAAGGCCACAAGTGGATCATCAGTGGTTATGAGTTCGGTCAATAGCGGAAAGGCACAGTCCTGCATCTCCATTACCAAGCCGTCAAAAAGCGGACGGGCATTAGGAATGTCTAGTAATTGTAAAATGATAGGTTGGTCTTTGCCGAGCATGTCACCTGCGGCGATGCGAAACAACAGGCTATAACATATCTGTCCTGTTGCACCAGTGACCGAAATTCGAATTGGCGATTTCATTTTTTTCAATCCTTGAGAACTCTCCGTAGACTGTCAAATTGACAGTACATGAGAAAATTGACTGAGGATTATACTTGTAATCAGTGTCTCAAGGAAGACTGGATAAGCAATATGCACTTAATCCGATAGTTTAAATTGGGTTGATATGATGAAATAAACAATTTCAAATTCAATCGCACAAGTTTAAGTGTTTGTTTAAAAGGCATCCTTTATGGTCATGTGTTTTTGAACAAATAACATCTGGGTTAGTTTACTGCTTCTAAGAAATAAATTTGCAATTAGCGACATTTACTGTGAATCTCTTTTGACAAGTCGTATTGTAAGTGTCCATAGTAACCTGTAAACAGGGGCGCACCGTAAATCGAGTATTGCCATAGATTATATAACTGTATGTCAGTCATGAGGTTTCGCAAGTGGTTACAATGATTTTTTGTTTCCAACGCTTGTGCTTTAGATCTTTCTTGTATACCTTGTTGTTGGATACGTTGTAAATTTTTTTGTCTTAATTCCTGCAATTTTCTGACCATTGCTTCTTGCTTTTGCTGCTCCGTAGTTTCTAAGGCTTCAGGAAGTTCTGTTAAATCGGAAACCATGGCACCTGGTACAGGTGTTTTGCTATATTGAATCTGTCCCCAGGGATCGCTCCATTGATAAATCGTATCTGCAATAGTGTTCGTTGCAGCGTAAAAAAGAAGATGACTGGCCACAATAAATTTAATCATTAATCTTCATGGATAGTATTTGATTGAGTAATCATGGCGGATTCGAGTAATTCAGCAATTAGATGACGCATGACCAAATAATCAATACCATTTGCTATCACAGTTGCTTAAGATTCATTATTAAGTTGATGGAGAATCAATAATAACAACTTATCACAAACGTTTTTAGTAATTACATATTCAGTTAGAGGCTATTTGCGTCGAGAGGTTCTCCAAATCTACATAGTTTCAATATACTGAGCGTTAACAATTGCTAAGCGATTTAGTATGTGAATCAAAGTCAGATAAAAAGATGTACACACTTACTATCACTTGGGTTCGGATGTTTTGTAAGTCCAGTAAAGCATCAATCCTGTAAAAATCATTCCGCCCACAATGTTACCGGTTATTACAGGCAATCCGTTCCATAACCACCAGTCAGCAATGGAAATATTTGCACCCAACATAATGCCGGCTGGGATCAAAAACATGTTTACGATGGCATGCTCATAGCCCAAGGCGAAAAAAGTCATAATAGGTAACCACATAGCAATAATTTTGCCATTGGTCGTGGTGGATGAAAACGCCATGACAGTACCCAGTGTAACCATCCAGTTACAAAGTAAAGCACTGGTAAAGGCAGTAACAGTGCCGCTCAAACCATATTGCGCATAGCCTATTGTTTTTGTTTCTGCAATATCGATAATACGCAGAGCGGCAGGAATCGTCGCAGGATCGCTATGTCCCATTTGTGTGGTGACAATGTAGTAGAGAAAAGCATAGATCACACCTCCGATTAAATTGCCGAATAATACCCATGTCCAGTTAAAAAGCATTAGGTTCATACGTGTGCGTTTGTCTTTGACCGCTATTGGTATCAGTGCAAAATTGCCGGTTGCCAGTTCAAGGCCAAGGAGTATGATCATAACAAACCCGACCGGAAATACGAGCGCACCCACAATTCCCAGTCCTGTTTGCGTCGTTGTGAGGATAGCCAGTGTGGTGGCATAACCCAGAAAAGCACCGGCCATAAAGCCGCGCAGCAACATATGTTTTACGGGTAGTTTCGCTTTCAGAGCCCCCACCTGTAACATATTCTCAAGAATTTCTTCAGGCTTTATATAGGTCACAGGCTTTTCTCCTAATCATCAATGCGTGAGGATCCGGTTTCAGGTAAGAAAATCTGCAACAGATCATTTAAAAAATGTCTGCCCGTCTGAGTGGGTGCAATGTGAAGATCAGAACGGTGTAATAATCCGCGTTGCTGCGCTTGATCAAGTTGTGAAAGAATGGTGTTAATCGGCAGGCCTGTCCGTTCCTGAAACAAAGCGATTTCAAAACCATCGGTTAAACGCAATGCGTTCATCATAAATTCAAAGCTGCGGTCTGCTTGAGTCAGTGTATGCTGTGTCTGCACAGATGCAGCAGAAGTGACAGAGATTTTTGCAGTTGTCGCAAGATATTCCTTGGGTTGTTTATACCGCATTTGCCGGATAATTTTATTTTCAAAGCTGATTTTGCTATGTGCGCCTGCACCGATACCGAGATAATCGCCAAATAACCAGTAATTATAGTTATGCTGTGAAAATCGCCCTGGTTGGGCAAAAGCTGAAGTCTCATAATGCTGATAATGATGCGCGTTCATGGTTTGTTCGATAATGTGCTGCATTTCAGCGGATTGTTCATCGTCCGGTAACGCAGGCGGATAACGATAAAACAATGTATTGGGTTCTAAGGTTAAATGATAAGCTGATATATGTTCAACACCTAAAGAACAGGCTGTTTCAATGTCTTTTTTCGCTTCGGCCACATCCTGACCGGGCAGCGCATACATTAAATCGAGATTGATATTGTTAAAATGTTTCTGCGCAATTGCTATGGCCTTGTGCGCTTCATGATCGTTATGGACACGTCCTAAAGCCTGCAAATGCTGTGGGTTAAAGCTTTGTATGCCAATCGAAAGACGGTTGATGCCAGCTGTACGAAAGTCGGCAAATTTTTGCGCTTCAAAAGTGCCGGGATTGGCTTCCAATGTGATTTCTGCAGTCGGTTCCAGCGGTAACAACGCCCTGACCGCGACCAGAATCTTTTCAATTGACGTTGCACTGAACATGCTGGGTGTGCCGCCACCGAAAAACACACTGGTTAATTGCCGCCCCCAGATGTTGGGTAATGCGGATTCCAGGTCGCGTATTAATGCGGATACATACGCATCTTCAGGTACTGGGTCTTCTCCACGCACTGCATGAGAATTAAAGTCACAATAAGGGCATTTTTTCAGGCACCATGGGATATGTATGTACAAACTCAGTGGCGGTAAAGACCTGAGTCTGGGTGTGTGCGAACCTGGCTGGGGTACATCTGTTGTTGTCACTAGGATCGGTTATCCAATTTTGCGCAGGGTTAATAAGGGCGGTGTCGTTAATGTAGTACGCGTACCAATCATGCCGGCAGTCAATACGCCGAGGATACCAGTCAATATTCCGGCTATCCAGATAACAGGGTTAAATGTATATGTCAGATGCAAAACATGGCTGCCGATACCATAACCCAGTAAACTGGCGCCTGCAGACGCAAATAATCCGGCTAATCCGCCCAGTATGACAAATTCAGCAGCCCAGGCGCGTGTCAACTGTTTTCGTTTTGCACCAAGGGTGCGAAAAATGGCAGCTTCATAAATGCGTTCATCTTGAGTAGCCGCAATTGCTGCATAAAGAACAATAAAACCAGCAAGTAAAGTGAAGAGAAAAACAAACTCAATGGCGCGGGATACTTGCTGAATCATCTCCTGCACCTGTTTTACAACCGCAGCAACGTCAATAACCAATATGTTTGGGTATTCTCCGACCAGTTCTTGTATCATTTTGCTCTCAGATGCAGGAAGATAAAAACTAGTGATATAGTTGACCGGATAGTTTTCCAGAAAACCGGGTGGCGCGACGACAAAGAAATTCACACGAAAGGAATCCCATTCAACATTTCGCAAGCTGGTGATCTTGGCTGAAAAACTACTGCCGGCTATATCATAGGTTAACTGGTCGCCGAGCTTTACTCGTAAAGTTCTGGCAATGCCTTCTTCAAGCGACAGTACAGCTTCCATGTGTTTCTCATCGTTGTGCCACCAGTCGCCTTGGAGGATCTGATTGTCATGTGGCAGTTCATCCATCCATGACAGATTAAAATCGCGTCTGATATGATTGGCTGCATGCGGATCATCATAATCGTCCGGCGTTATTTTTTTACCATTAATTTCAACTAGGCGTCCGCGCACCATTGGAAAAACAGGTGGTTGACCAATATCGTACTGGCTGAAAAGATTTTCCAGCAATGGCAGTTGATCGGGTTGGATATTGACTAAAAAGTGGTTCGGCGCATCAGGCGGCAGCGTTGTGTGCCAGTCTTCAATCAAATCATCCTGCACTAAAGTTAAGACAAGTAATGCCATAAATCCCAGCCCTAATGAAACGACTTGAACAATACTGGAAACAGCGCGCCGACGGATATTTGCAAGTCCATATCGCCAGGCGCCGCCTGCCTGATGCCGCAAGCCGGACATTGCTTTGACCAGAAGCCAGCCAATCAGCCCAAAGATTGCAACAGCACTCACGAACCCTGCGATGATATAAAAACCCAACTTCAGATCGCCGGCTTTCCACAAAAATAACAGCGATAACGCGGTCAGGCCGAGCAGGTATGCTGTAACACTATGCGTGTTAGGTAATCCGATGTCCCGGCGTAAAACGCGCAATGCCGGAACACTGCGTAAATTAAGGATGGGGGGGAGCGCGAATCCGAGGAGCAATACTATGCTCACCAGAAAACCATGTGCGGCGGGTAACCAGGTCGGCATTGGCATTGTGGTATCAGCTAGTTCGGAAAGCCAGTTAGATAGAATTTCCTGCGCCGCATATGCAATCAAACAACCTAAGGCACTGGCAACAATACCCAGCGCCAAAAAATAGAATGCGTAGAGATTGAATAATCCACTTTGGCTGGCGCCCATGCTGCGCATGATGGCGCAGCCATCCAGATGGCGTTGTGTGAAACGGCGTACCGATAACGCAATTGCGGCTGCGGCCAGAACAACACTGACAAGGGCGGCCAGATTCAAGAATTTTTCAGCACGTTCAAGTGCTGCTTTTATTTCAGGCCTTGCATCACGTATGCCTTCGATTCTTTCAACGGTTGTTTTCTGTTTCTCGGCCCAGTTTCGATAAGCCTCTACCGCGGTAAAATCACCCGCAATTAATAACTGATAGGTTACACGACTGCCTTCCTGAACAAGTTGGGTTGCGGGTAAATCAGCAGCATTAATCATGACGCGGGGTGCCATATTGATAAAGCCGACAGAATGATCGGGTTCACGCATGATCAATGCTGCAGCGGTAAGTTGAATAGCCCCAATTTCCAGCAGATCACCGCGTCTGAGATCCATGTGCGTCAACATTCTTTCGTCTACCCAAAGTGTGCCGGATGAGGGTATTTGAGTGGCAGCCCGGTTCTCCGGTTCGGTGGAAGTGCCTGCGAGATAAAGTTTACCGCGCAAGGGGTAGCCGTCCGTAACCGCTTTAACCTGAACGAGTTGGTTGGCATCGCCATTGGAAACCATGCTGGGAAATTGTGTGACCGATGCGGTTTTGAGACCGCGACGTTGCGCTTCGAGCGCGTATTGTTCAGAGAGCGGACGGGTTGAAATAATCAGTAAATCCGCTCCCAGTAATTGATTACTTTCCTGGGATAATGTTTTGTCTACACGATCTGCAAAAAAACCGACCGTCGTCATACCGCTGACCGCAATAATGAGCGCAAGCACCAGAACATACAATTCACCTGCGCGCCAATCGCGACGCAACATCAATAAAGATAATCTAAAATAACGCATCAAAATGCCTACTCGATGTTAATTGAAAGTCAATCAATGTGCCCTTGCCCTGAATGTTGTGCCGTGGCACTATATTTCAGATATCGATCTTAAAACTGGATCGGATTGATTGTTCTATGGATTAAGGAGTTCTCAGCACATATCAAAATCTATTTGAATCTGACAGGTATAGAAACTTTGTAATAGTCAACGTTAAAACACAAAAGCATGATTATAAATCAGATTGCTATAGGAGTGATACGTGACTGATGACAAGACTGTCAGAAACAGAGGAAATTGGAGAGATTGGATATATTAAGCAGGCTCTGCTTCAGCGATCAGTTTGATTCGCACCACCATGGGATTGGTTGATGGAGCCTTCGAAAAGCATCGTACCAAAGTAATGCGACTTTGTGAATCAGGTACTTTCGGTTTTTTAACATACTGGGTATTTAAGTCAGTGTACGTATCGGTTGCCGTGACTGCGCAAGCTACACAGGCGATTAAGCAATACAGCAGCTACTTGAATTTCACCGTGCGACTGCTCGACATTTTGAAAACCCGCATGGGCAGATACTATGAAGCCGCGCTGGACACTTCAGCCGCGGCAGGATTTAAGGAACTGACTGAGTCGCCAGTTCTGTGGAAAAATCTTAAACCGGAACAAAAAGCCTTGGCACAGCTGTTGCTGGGCCAAATCGACTCAATACAGGGCAAAATCTGATACAGGCGTTACAGGCATTGGAAAGTCTGGTCGATAGTCCGGGTTTGCCCAGTAAACTGGATGGTTGGAAAGCGCTGACCAGGAAAATGAATGAGTCTGGTTTACCTGATCAATCGTAATGAGTTTGTTGATAGACGTTTCATTGGGTTGCTGTTTTAGCTGATGTTTTTATTGGTTGATTTATTTTTAAAGTTTTGCTAGGCTACAAAGCAATGATGTTTAGTCATTGGGAAACTAGGGTTCCGGCCTCAAATGGAAGTTAGCAGTTAGAGGCGACTGGTTCGAGAGTTTCCGGTCTTGTTTTAATGATCTCATTTCAGGTCTTAACGAGGCTCCACGGAGGGATAAAAGCCCGGGAGATAAGCGTGTGTATGCTGTTGTATGTTGCGGGCATATTTACACATTTAATTCCCGTTTTGCGGTTTATATCCGTTTCGTTAAGGAGTTTGCGTTATGTCGGTTTCATCACAGAAAAAAAATTCATATCAGGACATGCAGGCACCGCCTGAAATGCTGCATCGCAGCATGGGTGTCTGGCACAGTTTTACCCTGGGTTTTGCGGTTGTATCGCCCGTAGTCGGACTTTATGCCATTATCGGCGTCCAGACAACTGTAACCGGTGGCGGCTGGTTCGCCGCATTGCTCATTTGCCTTGTCATGCAACTGCTGGTTGCAACTGTTTATGCAGAGTTGTCGTCTCAATTTCCGATTGCTGGCGGCGCTTACAAGTGGGCGCGACAGTTGGGTGGTGTTACCGCAGGACAATATGCAGGCGTCATCTATGTCAGTTCCACCATCGCCATGTTGACGACAACGGCTTATACCGGCGGTATCTGGCTTGCAACTTTCTGGGGATCGGTCGGTGGCGGCGGACCCATGATGGTATTCTGGGGAGCAGTTTTCTTGTTGCTTTGCATGTTGCTGAATCTGGCACATGTTAACGTATTCAAATCAATCATCGCGTTAGGTGTTTATGCCGAATTTATCGGCTCATTTGGCATTGCAGTGCTGCTGTTTTTCTTTTTCCGTCAGCATGGTTTCTCGGAACTGTTTCAGCACATGGGCACCGGTACCGCACCAACGGAAATGGCGGCTTTTATGACGGCGCTGGCTATCGCCGGCTGGGCGTTTATTGGATTTGACGCTTGTTCCACCACGGCTGAAGAAACGCATAATCCCAAACGCATGGTGCCACGGGCAATTTTTCTCGCACTGAGTGCTGTGGGTACCGTGGTATTGTTCAATTCCGCTTCGTTAATTCTTGCCTTCGATCACGATACGCTGGTCAATACCAGTAAAACAGCCGATCCGGTAACGCCATTGATTGCTGAAAGCTTCGGCGACTGGGTTGAAAAGCCTTTTTCAGCCATCGTGATGATCGCTTTTCTTGCCTGTGGTGCATCGGTTGTAAAATATACGTCACGTATCATCTTTTCCATGTCTCGCGAAGGCAATATGCCATCCATGCTATCCCACGTTACGGCCGACAAAACGCCACGTAATGCAGTATTGTTCACGGTAACCATGGCGGGACTCGGTTTGTTGCTGGGACTCAATGACGGTGCTGTGGCGACAGTGATTGCCTTTGGCACGGGCGGTTTATATGCCATGTTCGCGATGACTACCGGTGTTGGCTTATTTACCCGACTAACCGGACGATGGAATCCCGCGCTTGGTGAGCTGAAACTTGGTGTGTGGGGATTGGTGATCAATGCGGTGGCTTTTGTCTGGTCGTTATTTGAACTGATTAATATTGCCTGGCCGCGGTCTTATGCGGTTTCAGCGGATGCGCCCTGGTGGCAGTTATGGGCGATACCGCTGGTATTAGGGAGCATTCTGGGTGTGACTACAGTGTACATTCTGATCAATAAAGTGCGTAAAAATAAAGCAACCGGTTTTAAAAGGAGACAGTGATGAATCAAGACAATATATTTCTTTGGCAGGAACATGTGCCGGGCGGATGCCACTGGTCGGGAATCGTGCGCCGCGGTACGACATTGCGTATGACTGATTTGGACGGTGGTGCCAATGCTGCGGTACTGTTCTATAACCGGGAAGAAAAGCTTGAACGTTACAACATGGCCGATACACTGAAGTCACAGCATACTTTTTATTTGACCGTGGGTCATGCCTGCCATTCCGATATGGGGCGAATATTTTGCTGTATTACTGCCGATTCTGGTGGCTGGAACGATACAGTTTGCGGTTTGAGCGACGCTGCGCTAATCCAGCAGAAATATGGTATTGCACGCTATCAGGAACACCGCAACCAGATGCATCGCAGCGGCCTGGAGGGTTTGTTGATCGAGCTGGGTAAATGGGGACTCAGTCGACGCGACATAGTTTCCAATATTAATTTTTTCAGCAAGGTTACTGCTGACGCTGCAGGAGATCTGACGTTTCACGCCTACAGCAATAATGCTGGAGACTATGTTGATTTGAGTTTTGAGATGGATACGCTGATGGTGTTGTCAACAGCACCGCATCCAATGGATACGGCTGAATCCTACCAGCCGGGTGCAGTGAATCTGGCATTGTTTACGACGCCGCCTGAGACCACTGATGCATGTGCGCGTATTGCTGAAAACATACGGGGTCTGCAAAATACGCAACGTTTTTACGCTTGCTGCGGAGGTGAAATATGAACATGCACAATCTGACTGAAAGTGTGCTTGATCCCAATCAGGCTATGACGAATGAAGTGTGTGCAGCCGGAGAGCCGTGGGTTAAACAGGTGAATAAAGGGCAGACTTTCAGAATTGTTGATCTGGAAGGCAACCAGGCGGTTGATACCTTATTCTTTAATGCTAAACATGCTTTGGAGCGCTACAGCGCTACAGATACGATACGCCGGCAGAATAGACTCTATCTGACCACAGACAGCAAACTATACTCGAATTTCGGTAATGTGATGCTGACCATCGTGGCAGACACATGCGGACGCCACGATACGCTGGGCGGGGCTTGCGCCGCAGAGAGCAATACCGTTCGTTATGCATTGGAAAAATATCCCATGCACAGTTGCCGTGATAATTTTCTGCATGCACTTGCGCATGATCCACTATGCGAACAACTGGGCATGAGCAAACGCGATTTGCCGAGCAATATTAATTTTTTCATGAATGTTCCGGTGACTGAAAATGGTGAACTTGAATTTGTCGACGGCCTTTCCGCGCCCGGTAAATATGTCGAGATGCGTGCCGAGATGGATGTCATGGTATTGATCTCGAACTGTCCGCAGCTCAATAACCCATGCAATGCTTATAATCCCACACCCATTCGTTTGTTGATCTGGGATTAATATAGTTGCGTCAATGAGTTGTCAATAAATGTCGCTTGAATGAATTGACTGAGGGGTTGAGTATGTTTAAAAAAGTATTGATTGCCAATCGTGGCGCAATTGCCTGTCGGATTATACGGACGCTACGCCGTATCAATGTAAAAAGTGTTGCGGTATATACAGATGCCGATGAATTGTCGCGGCATGTTTTGGAAGCGGATGAAGCGTATTGTATTGGCAGTGGTGCAGTGGCTGACAGTTATTTATGTACAGATAAAATACTGGAAGTTGCTCAGCAGGCGGGTGCACAGGCGATTCACCCCGGATATGGGTTTCTCAGTGAAAATGCGGATTTTGCCGAGCAGTGCGCGGCGCATCATATTTGCTTTATTGGACCCAGTCCGGCGCAAATGCGCACTTTCGGTTTAAAGCACACTGCGCGTGAACTGGCAAAGAAAAATCGGGTGCCGCTGCTGCCTGGTACAGATCTTCTGGATAGCCTTGATGAGGCGTTGCATGCGGCAGCACATATCGGTTTTCCGGTCATGCTGAAAAGCACTGCCGGCGGTGGCGGTATCGGTATCCGTTTATGCTGGAACAAAGAAGAATTAATTGAATCTTACGATGCAGTCAAATATCTGGCGCAGAATAATTTTAAAGATGCCGGTCTGTTCCTGGAGAAATTTGTTGAAAATGCGCGCCATATCGAGGTGCAGATTTTTGGTGACGGCAAGGGCGACGTAATTGCGTTAGGTGAACGTGATTGTTCGATGCAGCGGCGTAATCAGAAAGTGGTTGAAGAAACGCCTGCACCGAATCTTGCATCCGATGTTCGCCAAGCTTTACTGGAAGCTGCTGTAAGGCTTGGTAAGTCAGTTAACTATCAATCCGCCGGGACAGTGGAATATATTTTTGATGCATCCAGCAATGCATTTTATTTTCTGGAGGTCAATACACGCTTACAGGTTGAGCATGGCGTGACGGAAGCTGTTACAGGGGTTGACCTGGTGGAATGGATGGTGCGCCAGGCTGCAGGAGACATGCCACCGTTAAATTCATTTGAGATTGCGCTATCCGGTTGGGCCATGCAGGTGCGCGTCTATGCCGAAAATCCAACCAAGGAGTTTCAACCTTCGAGCGGTACGCTCACGGAAGCTAAATTTCCTGTCATAGCCCGTGTTGAAACCTGGGTGGAGCGTGGTGTCGAAATTTCTCCATTCTATGATCCAATGCTGGCAAAAATTATTGTGCATGCACCGGAACGCGATGAAACAATCGACTGCCTGTTTAACGCACTCGATAAGACGTCGCTACATGGAATTGAAACCAATCTGGATTATCTAAAACAAATACTGCGCAGCACCGCATTTCATGAAGGAAAACACAATACCAATTTTTTAAATGGCTTTCATTATATTGCACAAACAATTGATGTATTGAGTCCCGGTGTACAAACCACGATACAAGATTATCCTGGACGGCTTGGATATTGGCATATTGGTGTACCGCCTTCAGGGCCTATGGATTCATACGCATTTCGCTTGGCTAATCGTCTGGTAGATAATGCTGAAGACAAAGCAGGACTCGAAATTACCCTTGCGGGCCCGACATTAAAATTCAACTGTGACAGCATTATTGCAGTTGCTGGTGCATCAATTGATGTACGCCTCGATGGAGAATCGCTGGCGCTCTGGCAACCACATCAAATTAAAGCAGGCGCGGTACTTCAATTTGGAAAAACTGGTGATCATGGTTGCCGGGCATATCTTGCAGTTCAAGGCGGTTTTCAGGTGGCTGATTACTTGGGGAGCAAATCAACTTTTACGCTGGGTCAGTTTGGCGGGCATGCCGGGCGTGTATTACGTAGCGGCGATGTATTGCATATTCCGGCAAAGCAGGATTATACACCTCAACCACTGCCGCAAGAACTGATTCCACACTATACCGACAATTGGGATATCGGTGTGCTATATGGTCCGCATGGTGCGCCTGATTTTTTTACGGATGCGGATATGCGTAATTTTTTTGCAACCGGGTGGAACGTGCACCATAATTCCAGTCGAACCGGCGTACGTTTACTCGGACCGAAGCCACAATGGGCACGCAGCGATGGTGGCGAAGCCGGGCTGCACCCGTCCAATATTCACGACAATGCTTATGCAGTCGGTGCAGTGGATTTTACCGGTGACATGCCGGTGATTTTAGGGCCGGATGGCCCCAGTCTGGGTGGTTTTGTCTGTCCGGTAACAATTGTACAAGCGGAATTGTGGAAATTGGGACAACTCAAACCTGGCGATACCATACGATTTAATCTGTTATCGATGGAACAAGCACTGGTTTTGGAAAAACACCAGAATGCATCCATTCAGGAGCTGCGTCCGCTAACGGCACCTGCGCCAGTATCAGCGGCTCTCTCAACACAGTCAAAGGCGGGTACCCAGAAGCTGGGTAGCCCTGTGCTACATACGATTCCAGAAAGCGAACAATCAGTGCAGGTTGCTTATCGCCAGTCCGGTGATAAAAATTTGCTGGTTGAATACGGCCCGTTGGTGCTTGATTTAAATCTTCGCTTTCGCGCCCATGCCTTAATGGAATGGATTCAAAGTGCGCTGAATTCAGGTGATTTGTATGGTGTCTTAGATCTGACTCCCGGTATCCGTTCACTACAGATACACTTTGATTCGCAAGCGCTGCCACGTGAACAGTTGCTGGACTTTCTGATTGCTGCGGAATCAAAATTACCGGCGACTGAGGAAATGGAAGTGCCTACTCGTATCGTGCATTTGCCATTATCTTGGGATGATGCGGCAACGCGACTTGCAATCGAGAAATATATGCAGTCAGTGCGTAAGGATGCACCCTGGTGTCCAAGTAACATTGAATTTATTCGCCGTATTAACGGGCTTGACAGTGTCGAAGCGGTGCAACGGATTTTGTTTGAAGCGAGCTATCTGGTCATGGGTCTTGGTGATGTATATCTGGGTGCGCCGGTTGCCACACCCGTAGACCCGCGCCATAGACTGGTTACCACTAAATACAATCCGGCGAGAACATGGACACCCGAGAATGCAGTTGGTATCGGCGGTGCATATTTGTGTGTATATGGCATGGAAGGTCCCGGCGGTTATCAGTTCGTTGGCCGTACGATACAAATGTGGAATCGTTACCTTCAAACTAAAGATTTTGTAGATGGCAAACCCTGGTTGCTGCGCTTTTTTGATCAGATTCGCTTTTATCCGGTGAGTGAAAGCGAGTTATTGACGCTACGAAAAGATTTTGTAACCGGACGATTCAAGCTGCGCGTCGAAGAAGCCACTTTCAGTCTAAAGCAATATAACCGATTTTTGCAGCAAAACGGCACATCCATTAAAGCTTTTAAAGACGGTCAGCAGGCTGCATTTGAAGCCGAACGTGAACGCTGGAAAATAAGCGGCCAAACAGAATATGTCAATGAAGACAGCCTGGAAGAAGCTGATGCTCAGAGCGAGTTGGATATGCCGGAAGGCGCTTGTGTGGTTGGCTCGCATATTACAGGAACGGTCTGGAAAATACTGGTTAAGGAAGGACAGTCGGTAACAGCGGGAGATTCACTCGTTGTCGTTGAATCCATGAAAATGGAATTTTCTGTAGATGCGACAGTAAGCGGCACAGTACGGCAGATTTCGTGTAAAGCGGGTGGCTATGTGTCCACCGGGCAAATGTTGCTGGTGATACAGGAGGATTGAAAAATGCCGAAACTGTTACCGCTTGGGCGTATTACCAATTTATTGCAACGGTATGCCAGAAGTGAATTAAAACCTACTCAGATAGTAGAAGCAATACATACACAGATTACTAACGACGACGATCATGTGTGGATACACAAATTATCGCTTGATACGTTATTGAGCTATGCCCACGATGTTGAATCCAAATCAATGGCGTCATTGCCATTGTATGGAATACCATTTGCAATCAAAGACAATATTGATCTGGCAGGCGTACCCACTACTGCAGCCAATCCAGATTTCTCTTATACACCCGAGCATAGCGCGACAGTTGTACAAAAACTGATTAGTGCGGGCGCCATTCCAATAGGCAAGACCAATCTGGATCAGTTTGCAACGGGGTTGAATGGGACACGATCTCCCTACGGAGCATGCCGCAATGCGTTTAACCCGGAATACATTTCAGGTGGATCAAGCTCAGGCTCAGCTGTTGCGATTGCTAAAGGTTTAGTGTGTTTCAGTCTGGGCACTGACACCGCGGGTTCTGGCAGGGTACCTGCCGCGTTCAATAATATCATTGGCTATAAGCCGACCAGAGGCTGGCTCTCTACCCGCGGTGTCGTACCAGCATGCCGTTCACTGGATTGTGTATCTGTTTTTACATTTACGGCTGAGGATGCGGCACATATATCGGCTGTCGTGACGGATTATGATAACGAAGATATTTATTCCCGGAAACGAAGCACGCGGCAGGTTGATTTTGGACTGATGCAACATTTTCGGTTTGGTGTGCCAAGTGCAAAACAACGCCAATTCTATGGGAATGACGAGAATGAACAGTTATTTAATGTGCATATAGCGCATCTCCAGGGATTGGGTGGTGAAGCGGTAGAAATTGATTTTGCCCCTTTTCTGGAAGCGGCACGCTTACTCTACGAGGGGCCGTGGGTAGGTGAACGATATGCGGCGATTAGAGCATTTTTTAAACTGAATAGCGAGAAAGTTATTTCACCTGTGAGGGAAATTATCGACGGCGCAGAGCAATTTTCAGCTGCAGATGCGTATGACGGCATATATCGGTTACGGACGCTAAAACGCCAGGCGGATCATGTCTGGAGCGATGTTGACTGTTTGGTGACACCCACTGCCGGAACTATTTATACGGTTCGAGCAATGTTACAAGACCCCATACGCCTGAATGCCAACTTGGGTTATTACACAAATTTCATGAATTTACTGGATTATGCAGCAGTAGCAGTACCTGCTGGATTTCAAAGTGATGGCTTGCCTTTTGGAGTAACACTGGCGGCACCGGCGCATCAGGATTATGCGCTTTTGCACCTTGCTGCGCGTATACAGCAAGCTTATCCTTTGCCTCTGGGTGCTACGGGTGTTCGAGATACAGCTCCTCAGATGACTAAAAAATTTTCCAATTTAATGCAGTCTGATTACGTGCGATTGGCTGTTTGTGGGGCACACTTATCCGATTTGCCTCTCAATGGTGAACTCACAAACCGCAAAGGAAAATTACTAACATGTACCCAGACAGCATCGGATTATAAACTCTATGCATTGGCTGAAGAAACACCCAGTCGTCCCGGCATGGTCCGTGTCACTGAAAATGAACAGGGATATGCTATTGAAGTTGAAGTTTGGGAATTGCCCATAAGCGAGTTGGGCAGTTTTATAACAGGCATACCAAAGCCTTTAGGAATAGGCATGATCACCTTATCAAATGGAGAGCATGTACACGGTTTTCTATGTGAGCATTATGCAGTGACGAATGCAACAGATATCAGCCAATTTGGCGGGTGGCGTGCATATTTAGAGCATCTGAGCTGATAATTTTTCCCGATTTGTCATGCATGGTTGTATAGAAAACCTGGAAACAAATCAGAAAAAATATGAACTAATTACCTTCTAACATGACGGATATAAATTTTAAAAAATCAGTGAATATAAGTGAAAAAGAGGCGTGTTGGAGCGTTGCACAGGTTCAATTATTACTTGACTTGCCATTTAATGATCTGATGTATCAAGCACAGTTAGTTCATCGTCAACATCACGATGCTAATGCGGTGCAATTGTCAACGTTAATTTCAGTAAAAACGGGTGGTTGTCCTGAAGATTGTAGTTATTGTCCGCAAGCAGCACGCTACCACACTGAAGTTGAAAATCAGGATCTGCTGTCATTAGATGAAGTCGTTTTAGCAGCAAAAAATGCCAAGTCACAGGGTGCATCCCGATTCTGTATGGGTGCCGCGTGGCGTGGCCCCAAACAGCGCGATATTGTCAAAATGGCAGAAATAGTGAGTGCTGTGAAAGCGCTAGGACTGGAAACTTGCGCTACATTGGGGATGCTGAAGCCAGGGCAGGCTGCACAACTGAGTGATGCGGGCCTGGACTATTACAATCACAATCTTGATACTGCACCTGAAATATACGATGAAATCATTACAACACGGGATTATCAGGATCGCCTGAATACATTACAAGAAGTTCGCGATGCGGGTATTAATGTATGCTGCGGTGGGATTGTCGGTATGGGGGAAACGCGCCAATCACGTGCCGGCTTGATTGCTCAGCTGGCAAATCTGACACCTTATCCCGAATCTGTTCCAATCAACCACCTGGTACAGGTGGAGGGCACACCCTTGTATGGAACAGCGATTCTAGATCCATTTGAATTTGTGCGTACAATCGCGGCAGCAAGGATTACCATGCCTAATGCAATAGTGCGCTTATCTGCTGGTAGACAAGAAATGTCAGAAGCGATACAGGCGTTGTGTTTTTTAGCTGGAGCCAATTCAATTTTTTATGGAGACAAACTACTGACGACTGGCAACCCTGAAGCAAACAGTGACCAGGCATTATTAAAAAAACTGGGACTGCGGTCACTATAAATGCCATTTTTAAGAGCAGCAATAATAATTAATGAGAATAATAAAATTTTTTCCTATAGTTGTCTTTCTGATGAGTACTGTGAACTGATGTGTGGCTTTCCCATCGCATGCTGAGACAATATGGAATTGGCGACGAAATAATGTTCACAATAACTTTTTGTATTGTCGGTTACAGTCTATATGCGGATGAATTAAATATTGTCTTCCATTGAGCGGGCAGGAGTTCAATGATTGTTTCATCAATTTTGTTTCTATCAATATAAATCGTTGATGCAAATTCCAAGTCTCCCAATAATTAAATCTTCTTATTGGGAGATTCAAGTTCAAATAACATCATAAAAGCAATATTGCGATTTAAAATGCTACACTTTTGCATTTTTAGTGGATCATTTGACGATGAACGAATCTTCTCCTCCAGTGTTGTCTGTGCTTGAAACACGAGTGTTAGGTGTGTTGGCTGAAAAGCAGCATACTGTTCCAGATACTTATCCATTAACACTGAATGCACTGGTTGCCGGTTGCAACCAGAAATCCAGTCGCAATCCAATAATGAATGTTTCTCAAATTGAGGTCCAGGCTGCTATCGATAGTTTGAAGCATATGTTATTTGTGATTGAATCCAGCGGTGGGCGTGCAGCACGCTTTGCACATAACATAGAACGGGTACTGAAAATACCGGTACAGTCAGTTGCACTGGTGACAATGCTCATGCTTAGGGGGCCTCAAACAGCTGGTGAATTGCGTATTAATAGTGAACGGATGCACAAGTTTGCGGATATTTCTTCTGTCGAAGCCTTTCTGGATGAACTGGCTGAGCGGGTACCAGACAGTTTGGTGGTCAAGCTGCCGCGCCAGCCCGGCTCACGCGAAAACCGCTGGGCGCATTTGCTGGCTGGTAAGCCTGAAATTAACGAACATGAACATGCGCCGATAGCGGAAAAATATAACCTTACTGAAAACATCATATCCGAGCATGATTTTATTGCGTTGAAATCCGATGTGACTCGACTTGAAGCTGAGGTGATTGCGCTGCGAAGAATCGTTGAAGAATTATCTTCGCAGCCGGTTTCACGTCAAAACGGCAAATGAAACAAAGCATTTGGAAGACATTGCCACGCAGCGTGGGATGTATGCTTGAATTTGTCATTTAATAAATCGTGTTGACTGATCAGCATAAGCAATCCCAATATTTACCTGTCGCAGCGCTGTTATTTGGCGCTTTTGTGTGGGGGATTATCTGGTACCCTATCCGGCTTTTGGAACAAGCAGGGGTCAGTGGGGCAATTGCAACCACTATTACTTATTTTATCGCCCTGATAATGGGATTGACACTGTTTCATGAACATGTACGTCATGCGCGTATTTTCAACGGAAATGCGCATTTGTTATTCTGGATATGTTTCTTCGCCGGTTGGGCGAATATTGCTTATATTCTGGCCGTTATTCTTGGCGAGATTGTGCGCGTACTATTATTGTTTTATCTGGCTCCGTTATGGACGATTTTATTTTCCAGGTTCTTGTTGAATGAACAATTAAGCGTTCAAGGCTATGCCGTTATGGTGTTTGCGGTTATCGGCGCGGCAGTTATGCTTTGGCAACCGGGGACACATATACCATTACCTGGTTCTGAGGGCGACTGGATGGGATTGCTGGGTGGTATTATGTTCGCACTAGTTAATGTTCTCATTCGTAAAGATCAGTCGCACTCCATTCAATTAAAATCAATCGCTATCTGGCTGGGTGCGACTCTGGTTGGGCTCGGCTGCAGCTTTATTCTGGCAACTCCTTTGACGATCTCAGGAATTAATGTATATACATGGCTAATTTTATTGGCAGTTGGCGTACTTATGTTCATATTGAGTATTGTTGTGCAATATGGTCTGACCTATATCCCCGCTAACAGGGCCATCGTTTTTTTAATGTTTGAATTGGTGGTGGCAGCGATAGCAGCTTATCTACTGGCCCAGGAAATTTTAACATGGCGCGAACTTCTTGGTGGAAGCATGATTATTTCTGCCAGCCTGCTTTCTAGGAAGTTAAATCCAATTTCATAACGTGTTGTTCTGAATAACTGGAAATTGATTCCTTCGCCCTGGCTTTAACAAGCTATGTGACAATAAATTAAGTTTCTTTATGATTCGCCGTTAAGTTGGTAATTGGATATGACCTATGTCGATCTGATTCACTCAAAGATTAATTATTGTAGTTGTACTTATTAGAATTGTGTTTATTTGGAGAACAGAATGGCTGACAAAAATTTAAAATTCTTGGTAGTAGATGATTTTTCGACAATGCGTAGAATTGTTCGCAACCTATTGAAAGAGTTGGGATTTATAAATGTAGATGAAGCTGAAGACGGTGCGGTGGCACTACGGAAACTTCAAGACGGTAATTACGATTTTGTGGTGTCTGACTGGAATATGCCCAATATGGATGGGCTCACAATGTTGCAAAGTGTGCGTGCAGACCAGAAATTAAGCAAGATTCCGGTGTTAATGGTGACAGCCGAAGCTAAAAAGGAAAATATTATAGCTGCAGCGCAGGCAGGCGCGAGTGGTTACATCGTAAAGCCATTTACAGCTGCGGTTCTTGATGAAAAATTAAATAAAATTTTTCAGAATATGGAAAGTAAAATATCAGCCTGATGAGCTAAATTGGCGACCAGTTTATAACAAACCAACCGAGTCGAGAAATGAATAATGACGATTCTTTTATACAAGAAGAATTAGATATACAGCATACTAAAACAACGCAAGATATCGAAGCTTTACAGGAGATTGTTAGCACTACTGAGCGGAAAACAATTGAAAAACTGACTGATATGGCTGCGGTTGTAACAGCAGGGGCTGACTCAGATGAAAATAGGCTGCAAAATACATATGTTGAGGTTGACACGGAAAATGAAATAGCGTTGATAGATTTGGCACAAGACCATAATGATTTCAAGGTGATGTCCGACGGTGTCAGCATGGAGACGGTCGATCTAAATATAAATTCAGCTGTTGAAAGTACTTCAGAAGAAGTATTGCCGGAAGCAACTGCAAAGAATTTAGATGCCGATAAAAAAATTATTGATCAGGTAGGTCATTTAACCCGCAATTTGCATAATAGCCTGCGTGAGCTTGGTTATGACAAACGATTGGAATCTTTGGCTTCCGAAGTGCCGGAAGCACAGGATAAACTGACCTATATTGCAGCCAAGACTGAGCAGGCTGCAGATCGAACATTAAACGCGACAGAAATTGCTATGCCAATACAAGAGAGGCTTGCTTTGGAAGCTACGCAACTGTCCGAGAAGTGGAAACATTCGCTTGAAGAACAGAGAGTGCGACCGGATACTGAAAAATTCAAATTGCTGCTTATCGAAACACTCAGTTATATTGATAAGGTGCCTGAACGGACAGACGCTACAAATGCACAGCTAATTGAGATCATGATGGCGCAGGATTTTCAAGATTTAACGGGTCAGGTTATAAAAAAAGTCACACTGATGGTTCAGAGACTTGAATATGATCTTGTGCAGCTTTTATTGGCAAATGTTCACCATGAGGATAGGCAAACATTTTCTAATACGCAGACCACAAAAGACACAGGACTTATGAACGGACCGGTCATAAGCCCGGAAAAGAATCCCGATACGGTCAGCAGCCAGGACCAAGTGGATGATCTTCTGGCAAGTCTCGGTTTCTGATTATAGAAATTTAATTCATTTGTTGGATTGATCACTCGGTTTTACATGATAATCACATCATATTGTTCTTGCGTGTATGATTCTTCAACCTGAAGACTGATGGGCCTGGCGATAAAATCGCCAAGCTGAGCAAGGCTTTGGGATTCCTCGTCAAGAAACAGATCGACAACTTGTTGAGACGCGAGAATACGAAATTCGTTAGCATTAAACTGTCGTGATTCACGCAATAATTCACGGAGAATTTCATAGCAAATAGTTTGAGCAGTTCTGACTTCCCCACGTCCACCGCATGTCGGGCAGGCTTCACATAAAATATGCGATAGGCTCTCGCGCATGCGTTTGCGTGTCATTTCAACAAGTCCAAGTGTACTAAAGCCATTAACAGTCATACGAGTACGATCTTTTGAAAGTGTTTTTTTAAATTCTTTTAGTACCGCGTTCTTATGTTCTTCGGAATCCATATCAATAAAGTCGACAATGATAATTCCGCCAATATTGCGTAAACGAAGCTGTCGCGCTATTACCTGAGCGGCTTCCAGATTTGTTTTGAAAATAGTATCATCAAAATTTCTTACTCCGATGAACCCGCCTGTATTAACATCCATTGTGGTTAATGCTTCAGTCTGGTCAATGATGAGATAACCACCCGATTTTAAATTGACACGTTTTGCCAGAGATTTCTGAATTTCATCCTCTACACCATAAAGATCAAATAATGGGCGTTCGCCGGTATATAACGTAATGCGATCAATCATATTGGGCATATAGCTTCGAGCAAATGTAGCCAATCGCTGGAAGTTTTCGCGAGAGTCTATTTGAATGCTTGCTGTGTTTTCGTTTACAAAGTCACGCAAAACTCTGTGACTTAAATCTAAATCTTGGTATAGCAAAACAGGTTCCGCAACGGTTAAAGCCGTTTCCTGTATATCGTGCCATAGTTTGTGCAGGTATTCGATATCAGCGCGAAGATCATTTTCATCCGCAGCTTCGGCCATTGTCCTGATAATATAGCCGCCTGTTTCCTCATCCCGCAGAACATGCTGAAGCTTTTGACGTAGAATCTCACGTTCTTCATCATCCTCAATTCGCTGGGAAATGCCAATATGGGATTCCTGAGGAAGGTAAACAAGCATTCTTCCAGCCAGGCTTATCTGTGTAGATAGGCGCGCGCCTTTCATTCCAATAGCATCTTTAATGACTTGAACAAGAATACTATTGCCTTCAAAAAGTAACTTCTCGATTGGTTTTGTTGATTCACTGGTGTGGCTTGATTCCCATATGTCGGCCACATGCAGAAAAGCGGCACGTTCCAGTCCAATATCGATAAAAGCGGATTGCATGCCAGGCAAAACCCTGCTGACACGCCCATTATATATGTTACCTACAATTCCGCAGCAGTTTGCACGTTCAACATGAAGTTCTTGTGTAACACCTTGTTCTAGTACGGCAACGCGTGTTTCCTGGGGTGTGATATTTACAAGTATTTCATTATCCATAAACGAAGCAGGCAGTACGAGAAAAGATGAATTCTAATTAATAAAGAAAAAAGTCACGACAAGGCTTAATAATAAGTAGTCAATGTTATTTAAATATTTCTATACCGACTTCTTCGAGTAGTTGTGATGTTTCAAACAACGGCAGTCCCTTTACGCCACTGTAACTGCCGCAGATTTCAACAATAAAGGCTGCGGCTAAACCCTGAATAGCATAAGCGCCTGCTTTATCGTACGCTTTATCATTATTGATGCAATAGCGGATTTCTTGTGCCGTTATTTCACGAAAACGAACGGTTGTTGTTGATAATCTGACTTGTATTTCATTTTTAAATGCTACGCCAATAGCCGTTAACACCTGATGTGAACGGCCTGACAAGGCGGTAAGCATTTCTTCGGCATGTTCTTGATTTTTTGGTTTACCTAAAATGCATCCATCCAATGAGACTACTGTATCTGCAACAAGAATAGGCAATGATGGTAACTGTCGTTGCGATAAACGTAACCAGCTTGCTTCAGCTTTGGTATTAGCAATGCGATATACATAATCATTTGGCGACTCATCATGCAAAGGTGTCTCATCAATATCGTTTGGTCGGCTCAGTGTTTCGCGCATTAACAGTATTTTATACTTTACACCGATTTGTTTTAGCAGTTCGCGTCTGCGTAGACTGCGTGACGCTAGATAAATCTGGTTTTCAGTGAAAGCCATAATGTAAATGATCTCGAAATATTATTTTAAATCTAAAATTTTTGAACTTGACATTATATTCGATGATAAGGGTGATTCCTGATTAATGTTACAGCGCGATACAATTGTTCACTCAAGATCACCCGCACAAGTCCATGTGGAAAGGTTAACTTTGAAAGAGAAAATGTTCCATGTACGGATGATTTGATTTCATTATGCAGGCCATCCGCTCCTCCGATGATAAAGACTGTATTTCTTCCTTCTTGCATCCAATTGGTGATGGTGTGAGCCAATTGTGCAGTTGTCCACTGCGTACCATGTTCATCAAGCATAATAAGACGACATCCTGATGGTATTGCTGCTTTAATGCGATGGTATTCGGCATATAATATTTGCTCTGTGCTTTTATTGCTTGTTCGTTTCTCTGGTTTAACCTCTATCAAGTGAATGGTGACTTCTTGAGAAAGCCGTTTAGCATATTCGGTAAAAGCAGTATTAATCCAGTTTGGTAGCTTATTTGCTACAGCCAAAATATAAAATTTCATTTTTAACCATTTTGAAAATTAATATTTCTCTGCGATGTTACGACTTTGCATTGATACCACAAGTAAATGAACTTCTAAAGCTTGTAATAAACTTGCATCTGTGTGCGCAAATGGAATTATAGAGCCAAAATAATAAATTAGGATGATATCTTTACGTTGGTTCTCTTTTGTGCATGAAATAGGGTCGAATCGAAATGAAGTATTTAACTGTGTTTAATTAAGTTATTTGTTATTTCTTTAAATTCGCATTGCATCTTTGCATAATCACTGATTTCAGCTTTTCTAAATTAACAGTTTTCTCTGTATCAATTAAAATACGGTAGGGTAATTCATCGTCGTGCAATGGTTCTGTGGTAACTAGCTGATGCTCGAGGATTGAAATATCAGCGTCGGAAACGTCGTGTGATCTAGCCTGGATGCGTTGGCGCAAGGTATCTGCAGAAGCGGTAAGCTCCAGAATGATAAATGGCATTTGTTTACTATGTGCTAGTTTCTGAAAGCACTGTCGTTGTGTGTATTTAAGGAAAGCTGCATCAATTATGACCGGATAATCAGCACGCAATATATGTTCCGCCAGCGACTTGAGTCTTGCATAAGTTTTGACAGTGGTTTTTGATGAGTAGATTCCCTTATTCACCAAGTTCTGAGAAGGACTCACAGGATCAATGCCAAGCAATCTTTTGCGTTCAACATCAGAACGAATTCGGATTGCACCGATTAATTCAAGCAAGGATTGTGATAATGTACTTTTACCTGATGCTGAAAGACCTCGCGTAATGATTAGCATTGGTTTTGTATGGATTATATAGGATAAAGCCAGTTTTAAATACGATTGCAATTCATTTTCAGCCTGACGTTGCTCTGATTTAACGATGTCCGACTGTGCTGCCCGGATCGCATTCACCATAACGCGCACGAGTGCGCGGTAGACCAGATAATAACGAAACACTTTCAAACCGTTGTAATCGCCACATTGCTCGAGATAAAGATTGAGAAAACGCTGCGCTAATTGTGGCAATTTTCTGCTGTGTAAGTCCATTACCAAGAATGCGACTTCAGACAAGGTATCAATCCAGCGCAAGTCAGGATCGAATTCTAAACAATCAAAAGCAATTGGCTGGTTGTTTAGCCACACCAGGTTGCGTAAATGCATGTCGCCGTGACATTCACGAATAAAACCATTGTTTTTCCGTTGTTCAAATAGCGGTGTGAGCGTTTTAAAAACTGATTGATGCCAAAGATCCAGCTTTGCTAATTGCCCTGAGAATTGATCCATATCTGAGCACGCTCTGATATTTATAAAAATTTGTTGTGTAGCGTGATTAATTCGCTGCGGGTTGCCAAAGTTCGTAGCATATTCAGCAATTTTGCTATGCTGGTGAAACTTTGACACCAGCTTTGCAAATGCGTCGATGTGCCGGTTTTCAAGCTTGCCACTAGTTAGCATGTTGTCCAACTGTGCCTGCTGTGAAAATTGAATCATTTTAAGCGCATATTCAATTGCTTTACCCGTACCATTTAAAATCGGATGTTTTGGGTCGCCGGTGATTTTGACAATACCTAAATAAATAGGTGCAGCTAATCGCTTGTTAAGGCGCAGTTCTTCATTGCAAAAAAAACGGCGTTTTTGGAGTGAGGAAAAATCAAGAAACCCCAGATTGCAAGGTTTCTTGATTTTGTAGGCGAAATCGCCGGTTAGAATAACCCAAGAGATATGCGTTTCAATGAGTTGAATATTATTCACCGGATGATGATAAACATCCGGCTGCATAAGTGATTTGATAAGTTCTGGTTGTGGCGTATGGTTTTTTTTCATAAGAGGATTGCAGTTTGTACGAATGTGATGCATTGAATAAAATCAGGGTGGAAGCTGCATATTGGAAGTAGCGATTTGTTTGCTCGATTTTCTCAATCCTGATATAACTGACAACGCGCAAGCTTGTTTAAAAAGAACGTGACAAACCAATTCGAACAAGCAAATTTTTGAAACAGAATCTTTGAAAATTTTACCATCGCTACTCGAATAATAATAACTGGAGAATAAATGGAACATGGATTAACTCTGATAACTACGATAGCAGCTGGATTTGGTCTAGCTTTGTTATTCGGTTTTTTCGCCGAAAAAATTAAAGTTCCAGCATTAGTTGGCTATCTACTGGCAGGAATCGCTATTGGTCCCTCTACGCCCGGATTTGTTGCAGATACTCAAATCGCATCTGAGCTGGCAGAAATCGGAGTTATGCTGTTGATGTTCGGTGTAGGTCTTCATTTCTCCCTGGCTGATCTGCTCGCAGTCAAACGTGTCGCTCTACCGGGCGCCATTTTTCAGATGACTGTAGCTACCATACTGGGTTTTTTTCTGGCTTCATCGTGGGGATGGGATATGAGCGCCGGGTTGGTTTTGGGGCTTTCTTTATCTTGTGCGAGTACAGTCGTGTTGCTCAAAGCACTTGAATCGCGCGGGTTGCTGGAAACTATGAATGGCCGTATCGCGGTCGGTTGGCTGATAGTGGAAGATCTGGTTACGGTGCTGATTCTTGTACTCTTGCCTTCGTTTGCCAACTTGCTGAACGGATCTGACGATGCAGCGACGCCATTGTGGCAGACAGTCTCTTATACATTGATCCAGGTGTCTATCTTTATTGCGTTGATGTTGATTGTCGGCCGTCGCTTGCTGCCCTGGCTGCTGTGGCAAGTTGCACAAACGGGTTCTCGTGAATTATTTACTCTAGCGGTTGTTGCGTTTGCAATTAGTATTGCTTATGGTGCGGCAGTGTTATTCGGCGTGTCGTTTGCACTGGGGGCTTTTTTTGCCGGAATGGTCATGCGGGAGTCAAAATTCAGCCAACGTGCTGCCGAAGAATCATTGCCATTACGCGATGCGTTTGCAGTTCTTTTTTTTGTTTCCGTCGGTATGTTGTTCGAGCCGCAGGTGCTGATAGATGAGCCGTTGCATGTGCTCAGTGTTGTTGCGATTATTATTGTTGGCAAATCCATAGCAGCTTTGTTGCTGGTACTGGTTTTTCGTTATCCATTGAATACGGCGCTGGTTGTGGCCGCGAGTCTGGGTCAGATTGGCGAATTCTCATTCATTCTGGCGGGACTTGGACTGTCTCTGGGTCTAATGCCTGCAGAAGGGATGAGCCTGGTGCTCGCGGGCGCATTGATATCGATAGCTTTCAATCCTATCGCTTTTGCGGTTATTGCACCAATCAGTAGATGGGTGCTCAGGCATTCTGCATTGGCACGGCGTTTGGAAACGCGTGATGATCCCTATGCCGAGTTACCCATGAGCACCGAGCGTAAATATCTTAAAGGGCAGGTGGTGCTCGTCGGCTATGGGCAAGTGGGAAAACGTATCGCTAAAGCGTTAAGTGGGCAGGACATTCCTTATATTATTGTTGAACAGAACCGGGAACAGGTCGAGGATCTGCGTAATCAGAATGTGCCCGCTGTATACGGTGATGCTGTTGAACCATCAGTGCTTATTCAGGCACATATCGCTGATGCGTCCATGCTGGTTATTGCTGTGCCTGATCCGATTAATATTCGTCAAATGGTTGAAACTGCGCGCACGCTGAATCCGGATATCGAAGTCGTACTCCGCACCAACAGTGAAGATGAATTCGCTTTACTGCGGGAAGACAACCTTGGCACAGTGTTGTATGGCAAGGAAGAACTTGCAAAAAGCATGATGCAGCATGTTTTACAACGATTTGATCCGCAGGCGCCGAAAGCGCCTCGTAATGCATAAGTTGATTCGCAGGTATTGATATTACGGCATGATATTTAACATTCCTGTAAAACCAAGTGATCTGGAATGTAGTGGTTTGATTATTTACAATTCTTGAATTAGCTTATATATAGACTTGTTACAATAGATTTAAATGAACCTGGCGTCTGGCTTACATTTCAAAACGAGATTTTGATGGATAACAAAGAGCAAATTAATTTTTGGTACGTTATTGCTGCGGTGCTGGGCGTATTATTTTTACAAAGCCTATATACGCAATACACACGAATTGAGCCGATTCCCTACAGCCGTTTTCAGCATTTTCTAGAGCAGGGACAGGTAGCGGAGATTTCAATTACCGATCAGCATATTTACGGCACACTCAAAACTCAGCATGCGGATGGATTCAGTGAGTTTGTCACCACACGCGTGGAGCCGGAGTTTGCCGAGGAGCTGGAGAAATATAATGTGGAATATACAGGCGTGGTAAAAAGCACTTGGATACGCGATCTGTTGTCCTGGTTGTTGCCGATGGCGATTTTTATTGGTATATGGCTTTTTATTATTCGTCGAATGAGTGGTGGTATGAGTGAGGGTATGATGTCGATTGGCAAGAGTCGCGCGAAGGTATTTGTTGAGAAAGAAACCAAAGTTTCTTTTGCTGACGTTGCGGGCGTGGATGAAGCCAAAGAGGAATTGATTGAGGTTGTCAATTTCCTCAAAGCACCGGCAGATTATGGTCGACTCGGTGGACGTGCGCCAAAAGGCATTCTGCTGGTTGGCCCACCTGGTACGGGTAAGACTTTACTCGCAAGAGCCGTAGCCGGTGAAGCAAGGGCCCCCTTTTTTTCGATTTCCGGTTCTGAGTTCGTCGAAATGTTTGTCGGTGTGGGTGCAGCGCGTGTGCGTGATTTGTTTGAACAGGCGCGACAGATGGCACCTGCAATCATTTTTATTGATGAACTTGATGCACTGGGCCGAGCCCGCGGCGCCTATGGCTTAGGCGGAGGACATGATGAGAAAGAGCAAACGTTGAATCAATTACTGGCAGAACTCGATGGCTTTGATCCTACAAGTGGTATTGTGTTGCTCGCGGCCACTAATCGCCCGGAAATTCTTGATCCTGCATTGCTGCGCGCAGGACGCTTTGATCGTCAGGTGTTGGTGGATCGACCGGACAAGCTGGGACGCAAACAAATTCTTACAGTACATATGAAAAAAGTGAAATTGAATACCGATGTCCAGATTGAACAGATTGCAGCATTAACCCCCGGTTTTACAGGGGCGGATCTGGCTAATTTGATTAATGAAGCGGCCTTGCTTGCAACGCGCCGTAATGCCACATCGGTAGCCATGGATGATTTTAACAATGCCATTGAGCGTATCGTCGCCGGTCTTGAAAAGCGCAATCGTTTACTTAATCCTGATGAGCGTCGTGTCGTAGCGTACCATGAACTTGGGCATGCGATGGTGGCATTGGCATTACCGGGTACCGATGAAGTGCACAAGGTCTCCATAATACCACGTGGTATCGGTGCGCTTGGTTATACCATACAGCGGCCAACCGAGGATCGTTTTCTGATGACAAGGATTGAATTGCAAAATAAAATGTCGGTGCTGATGGGAGGGCGGGCTGCCGAGCAGATCGTTTTTAAGGAAATATCAACCGGCGCTGCGGATGATCTGGCGCGCGCTACCGATATAGCACGGGCAATGGTATTACGTTATGGCATGAGTGATGTATTGGGACATGTTGCATATGAGCGTGAACAGTCTGTTTTCTTGCAACCCAATGTTCCTATGGCACAGACGCGCAATTATAGCGAAGAAACTGCCAACAAAGTGGATGATGCTGTACAGACACTGGTAGATAAAGCGCTGGAGCGATCCATTAAAATCCTGGAAGCTAACAGGGCAATACTTGATGAGACTGCTGAGGAATTATTGAAAACAGAAACACTCAATCAACCTGAAATCGGAAAATTAAAGAACGCGATAACACTCGAAAAAACAATTTTTCACTAATCTAGTGCACCGCCACTATGAAGTTGGCGATGTGCCAGTCAGTTAATTCGGAAATGAGTGACGTGGCCACGTAAAATGCGGGTTCAATGACTTAAACTGCTGGCCGCTGTTCGTATTGCTGTTAGCAGAGTGGAATCCAGATGTCCATCTGCAATACGTTGTGTTTTTTGTTGATAAAGACTGATGGCGGTTCGGGTCTGCGGTCCCATGACACCGTCCGCATCACCTGCGTCAATACCCAGCGTATGCAGATCTTTTTGTAACTGCCTTACCTGTTCGCGTGTGATTTTAATATCATCGGGTGGCGGTTGTTGAGATAACGCGGGCTCGCCGGCAATGCGATCAGCAAGATGGCCTACGGACAAGGCGTAAAATTCAGACCGGTTCCAGCGCATGATTACATGAAAGTTTTGTGTGACCAGAAAAGCAGGACCCTGATGGCCTGCAGGCACCAGTAGCGAGGCTTGTTGATCAGATGGTAAAAGACCAGGCCCGGATGTCGGTGTGATACCCAGTGCTACCCAGCTTCTAAGCGACCGTTTATGGTGATGACCCGCCAGCGAATAATCAAAATCGGATGGTAACTTGACTTCCTGTCCCCATTCAAAATCCGGATTCCATCCCATACGCAGCAAGAAATTGGCTGCTGATGTCATTGCATCTTCAATGCTGCCCCATAAATCACGCCGACCGTCACCATCAGCGTCTTTAGCATAACTTAAAAAGGTTGACGGCATAAATTGCATGTGGCCCATTGCGCCTGCCCATGAACCGACCATGCGTTCAGCCGTAATATCACCTGCATCGATGATACGTAGTGCATTTAGCAATTCCTGAGTAAAGTATGCACTGCGTCGTTGATCGCATGCAAGCGTAGTTAATGAATCCGGTACAGACCAGCTTCCGAAATATCCTCCATAATTGGTCTCGAGCCCCCAAAATGAAACCAGATACTTAGGTGGAATTCCAGTTTCTTGATAAATTTTTTCGAGTAATTTAATATTTTTATTCAGCTGGTTACGTCCATTCCGTACCCGTTCATCGGTAATACGTGCATTGAAATAACCTGCAAAAGTTTGAGTAAATTCAGGTTGGCGGCGGTCTAGTTCTATCACACGCGAAAGATGTTTGGCCTTCCCCAACACCTGATTTACGGTACTTTCTGATATGCCTTGTTGGCGTGCCTGAAATTTTAAATCTGAAACACACTGACTAAATTGTTGATTCGCTGCGAGCTCAAATGTGCAGAAAAATAATAGACTGCTCAGTAAGAAAGCTCTCTCCAACACCTTAAATCTAGTGGTTTTTGTCAAGATCAGCCCCAAAATTTCCATTGTTTGATTGAATTAAAATTTAAAATGTATGAGTTTGCTGGGTATTTATTTGCGGTGTGGACACTCTGTACGTTTGCAATCCGCGTATAGTGACAACGAATGTTCTTGCAATTTAAAACCGCGTTCTTTTGCAATGGCCAATTGACGTTTCTCAATCTCTGCATCGTAGAATTCTTCCACGCGGCCACATTGCAGACAAACCAGATGATCATGATGTCCATCGCCTTTTAGTTCAAAAACTGCTTTGCCACTTTCAAAATGATGACGCTCCAGTAATCCGGCCTGTTCAAATTGCGTCAATACCCGGTAGACTGTTGCAAGGCCGATATCCTCATTCTCATTGATTAGTTCCTTGTAGACATCTTCAGCTGAAAGATGGCGCACAGGGCTATTTTCAAACAGATTCAATATCTTCAGTCTCGGAAGTGTTGTTTTTAAGCCAATGGATTTAAGATCAATGCTCTTGAAATCTCCTGAATTGCTCATGGTTATTTATGTCAGGTAAATTATTTACTGTATCATATCGTGCTCAATCATGCAGAGTTTACTATACAAACTTAACATATCAAGATATATCAATAAAATGGCAGGAAAAATAACCACGTTGCTGGTTTTTCTAATTTTAGCAGGATGTTCTGTTCTTCCACATATCCTTTACAAGATTGACGTACAGCAAGGTAATGTAGTTACTGATGAGATGTTGGATAAGTTGAAACAGGATATGACTAAGTCTCAAGTACGGTTTGTACTGGGCTCTCCGCTCATTGTGGATGCATTCAGGGATGATCGTTGGGATTATGTTTATATTCAACGAGAAAAAGGCGATCTTGTGGAACAAAAACGGCTGACCATATATTTTAAAGACGACCGTTTAATGCAGTTTGAAAACCAAATGTTATATTCGCTTCATCCACTGGTTCCTGCAGCGCCGAAAACTGAAAAAATAATTGATAAAGAAATGGAAACATTCTCTGAAGGTGAACAATAATATAAAGTATTAATAAACTATACAGAGGTAATATGACAATTCAGAAAATTGCGATTGCAGGCAGTGCCGGACGTATGGGACAAGCATTACTGGAAGCAGTCACACAAGCAGGTGACATGCAGTTGTGTGTCGCACTCGAACAAAACGACAGTCCATATTTGGACAAAGATTCTGGGGAACTGATTGGTTCAAGTAATGGTATTCGAATTACCCATAATTATGTTTCTGCCTTAGTGGGTTGTCATCAAATTATTGATTTCACCCGCCCTGCAGGTACCTTGGCGCATCTTGCTGCTTGCAGGGAAGCGGGTGTAAAAATGATCGTTGGCACAACCGGTTTTTCTACAACAGAAAAAGAAATGCTGAAGGCAGCCTCAAAAGATATTGCGATTGTATTCGCACCTAACATGAGTGTGGGTGTCAACGTAACTTTTAAATTACTTGAAATAGCCGCCAAAGTGTTGAATCAAGGTTACGATATTGAAATTATTGAAGCGCATCATCGCCATAAAATCGATGCGCCATCGGGAACCGCTTTGCGAATGGGCGAAGTGATCGCCGAAGCGACGAATCGTGACCTGAAAAAAGTAGCGATTTATGGCAGGGAGGGGGTAACAGGTGAGCGTGCCGATGATACGATTGGATTTTCAACAATTCGGGCGGGCGATATAGTAGGCGAACATACAGCTATGTTTGCCGGTACAGGTGAACGGATTGAAATTGTGCATAAAGCGAGCAGCCGGATGACTTTCGCAATGGGCGCAATACGTGCAGTTCGTTTTCTAAAGGACAAACCTAACGGCTTATTTGACATGCAGGATGTGCTTGGTTTGCGATAGATGTAAGCGATTTTAATTTTATTATGCGTTTAGTGATGATTTTTTTTGCCGAATTTCCAATTAAAATCCTGAATAATACATTATGGCAACCTATGCAATAGGAGATGTACAAGGCTGCTATACCGCATTCAGAAAATTGCTCGATGTTGTGCATTTTGATCTGAAACATGACAAATTGTGGTTAGTTGGCGATATCGTAAATCGTGGGCCTGAATCCTTGGAAATGTTGCGTTTTGTGATGCAGTCTGATGAAGCGATTACTATGGTGCTTGGCAATCATGACTTGCATTTGCTCATGGTAGGTGCGGGAATAACGCCTCACCATAAAGACGATACAATTCAATCGATATTAAATGCGCCTGACCGGGAGGAACTACTGTTCTGGCTGCGACATCAACGATTGTTTTATTTTAAAGAGAAATACGCACTGGTACATGCCGGATTGTTGCCTGCATGGTCTGTAACTAAAGCCGCGCGGCTGGCGCAAGAAGTCGAATCAGCGTTACGCAGGGATGACTATCAAAAAATTTTTTCGCAATTGTATGGCAACGAGCCGACTTACTGGCTTGATAACTGGACGGGTGCAGAACGATTGCGAGTTATTATCAATGCGATGACACGCATGAGAATCTGCAGTCCTGGCGGGCATATGAACTTTTCATATAAGGGGTCGTTGCAGACCGTGCCTGCCGGGTACATGCCGTGGTTTGATGTCCCGCAACGCGCCAGTCTGGATAGCATCATTATCTGTGGTCACTGGTCTGCGCTCGGATTATATATCACTGACAGACTTGTTGCGCTGGATAGCGGATGTATCTGGAATGGTCAGCTATCAGCTATACGCCTGGAAGATAGGAAGGTTTTTCAGATTCATTGTGATAAGTCGATAATGACAGGCTGCTAGCAACTGCTTGTTCGGATAACCTCGCAAGTTCACGTCGATTCTTCCCTTCGCATAAAATGGCATCATTGAAGTTCAAAATCGCTTCCAGACACGATTGATTTAAAATTTTTCTCAATGAAGCTAATATCGAAGTATCAGTATAAGCTGCATCCAGACAAATATTACCAGTGCTGTCGAGATAACGAATTGCAACAGGATACAAAAAAGCATGCGTATTGACGGCGGATTGCAATAAAGATGCATGGAAATGATGAATCTGCAAGCCGTCGCTGGTCGCCCCTTCAGGAAAAATACAAACACGTTTGCCAGCGGTTAAAACATTGCCTATCTCCTGGTTGATACGCATGGTGTCGCTTCGTTTAGCCCGTTCAATAAATAATGTGCCTACTCTCCTGCATAAAAAACCAATAACCGGCCAATTGCGAATCTCTGATTTAGCGACGAACTGAGTCGGGGAAACTGCCATTATTAGACAAATATCCAACCAGGAAACATGATTGGCTACAAAAAGCACCTGTTGCGTGTTTTGACTAGGCAGCTGACCAGTGTAGTGCACTTTGATGCGCAGTATCTTAAGAATACCGTTTGCCCAATTTTTCATCATGCGATGTTGTGTTGAATGCGAAAGGTAGGGGTAAACTATTGATTGAATAATTCCTGATACTACATGGAGTATCAGGAAAGTAAATCGAATAATACGAACAAGTCCTGACGTTGTTTTTTTCATAGTGTAGGTAATAAATAACAATGGAATTGTTTGATCCATATTATTTTGGCGGAATCAAAAACATACTTAAGTCAAGTGTTTAGTGTTTACGTTTAAAAGTGGCATGATACAACACGAATCTGAAGGTTGCCCAGGATAATTGCAGCATGGCTACATTTCTATGCCATTGAGTGCATATTTTTGATTTTTTTTTTTTATTTTGATAGTCTGTCACTCGCAAAAATGCAAGCTTCCGTAGAATCAAAGTAGTTACGAAGAGATCGTATAATTAACCAGTGTTTTAATAAAGGAAAAAACGATGAAACAGATACTACAATTGACATTAACTTTAGCGATTAGTTTATATGTGGCAGTGGTGTGTGCTGCTTCACAACAGTCAGAAGTACCGTTACAAGGAAGTAAATCCTCAGACTCAGCATCAGTGCAGTCATCTCAGTCACTCAAAGAAACCGATTCAGCAAATAAAAAACGAAATGCTGACAATGAAAAACCTAATATGGCTGAATATTGTAGAAAACATACATGCTAATTATCTGGAGGAAAATCAATGAAAATTGTTGCTTTTTGGGTAAATCTAACGTTTGTAGCAGTTATTTCTTCGTACGCTTTTGCTTCGCCACATTGGTCTCATGAAGAGCAGGAAGAGTGGGGGGCAATCGAAGATATTGGGAAGCCATTGCCACTGAATTATCCATTTGCTGACTGTGCTATCGGAATACATCAATCCCCAGTAGATTTGGCGGGAGTTGAATTTGACAGAAAAATCAACAAATTGATGCCGAGATATCCTGCTGATATGCCGGCTTTTTATAACAGCGGTCACGCAATACAGATTAATACGTCTCTTGATTATGCAGGATATTTAGCAATCGGCAAAGAGCGTTTTCCTTTGATACAATTTCATTTTCATGCGCCGAGCGAGCACGTGATCGATGGGAAAGCTTTTGAAGCGGAGCTTCATTTTGTACATGTCAGAGATGACGGAAGAATGGCAGTTCTCGGTATTTTAATCGAAGTGGGCGAAGAAAATGAAATGCTGCAAACTATCCTTGATCATATGCCCCAAGAAGCAGGGGTTGAAAATACAGCGAGTCAAATCAAAGTAAATCCTGCCAAACTGTTACCGCGTCATCGGCAGCATTTTTATACTTATGCAGGATCATTGACCACGCCGCCATGCAGAGAAGGTATTAACTGGTATGTTTCAACGGAACCAATAACCGTGTCCGAAGCACAGCTTTTACAACTGAAAAGTTTTCATACCAATAATATTAGGTATCCTCAGCCATTGAATGGCAGAGTAATTATGACAAATGATCGGTAATGCGCCAGCGCTCAGTCAACTGAGCAATGGTAAGCGACGACTATTCAGTAGCTACATGTTGGTAAACGCAAGCAAGTCTGAAATAAGTTTGTGAAATTCTGACTTTGGATCGGATGCATTATTGCTGGATAATTGCGCTGCATCAGAGCGTTCATTTGCAGGTTGTTCGCTCGCAGCGCATTTTTCATCGGTAATATTACGACAAAAATCGCAATAATTTTTCCATGCCGTGTTATAGCTGAGTAAACGGTCTTGCGGAATAAAGCCTCTCAGAACCTCAAAGTTATACTGCATTTCTGGTAAACGAGAACAAAGATATTGATTGATATTCTCCGGCCAGCGGATATGCTTGGGGTACATGCTGGCTAATTCTGTCTCTATCGTTTGGCGAAAACCTTCGATTGCTTCTTGGCGTCGCTTGCGATTAACAGCTTCAATGGCTATGGCAACAAGAACCACGAATCCCAATAGGAAAAAGGGCCAAAGTGGGACAGTTTCAAAATATTTGGAAATTTGTTCAGTATATGCTTCCAAAGCAACCCCTTATATTTATATCAAATTTAGATGAAAAATTATGCGTAGCCGGTGATTCAATTTTGTTTATTACTTCATATCTTAAATCACACATGGTACTGAAATAGGACGGTGAATCTTGCCATAGTCACGGTGATGTATCAATATAATATGGTATTTGTGTCACATTCTTTTTTATAGATTACAGTTCCATCACCATCAGAAATTTTTTCATTTGAATAAGAATAATGCCATGTTTACAAATCAATTTTTTAATAAAAAACCGATTCATGCTTGGCTTTTATGCCTTTTTTTTGTTTTCGGTTTTTTTGCAGATCGAAATTATGCAAATGTACCTGCTGCAGTAGTGTCTGCACATCCATTGGCGACAGCAGCGGGTACCAAAATTCTGAACGAGGGTGGCAATGCCTTTGATGCAGCTGTTGCTGTAAGTGCGGCACTGGCCGTGGTTGAACCTTATGCATCAGGTCTGGGTGGCGGTGGATTTTGGTTATTACATAACGCAACAAACGGTCGCGATATCATGATTGATGGACGTGAAATTGCTCCACTTGAAGCGTCTGAACATATGTATCTGAATCGAGATGGTCAACCAATTCCAGGTAAATCTCTCAACGGTCCCATTGCTGCCGGGATACCCGGAACACCTGCCGCGCTTGTACATTTGACTCAAAAATTTGGTCAGTTGACGCTTGCACAAAATCTGAAACCCGCAATTCAATTGGCTCGAAATGGTTTTAAAGTAGATCAACGTTTTGCACGCACACTGCGCTATCACGAAAAAAAATTAGCACAATATCCAGATACAGCTAAAATTTTCCTACCCGACGGAAAACTACCCGTCGCTGGTGACTGGTTTCGACAACCGCAGCTGGCAGGCACGTTAAATGAAATCGCAAAATCAGGTATGAATGGTTTTTATCATGGTTCTGTTGCAAAGGAATTGGTGCATTCAGTCAGAAAAGCTGGAGGTGTGTGGCGCGAACAGGATTTATATCACTATAAAATCGTAGCGCGCGAACCTGTTCAGTTTGAATATCGTAATACGCGCATAACAACAGCGTCATTGCCTTCAGCCGGTGGTTTAACACTGGCGCAAGCGTTTAATATTCTAGAATATCTGCCTTTAGATAAGGATGACTCAGATAACCAGGCGCACCTGATCACGGAGATATTACGTTTAACTTATAAGGATCGTATTGAACTGCTTGGTGATAGTGATTTTGATCAAGTACCTGCAAAAAAATTACTGAGTAAGGGGTATGCGCGTAAACAAGCTGCGTTAATTGATCCAGAACAGGCCGGGAAAAGTATATTAAAACAATCCATCGTCAATGAGGGTGTTGAAACGACTCATTTTTCGATAATAGATAAGGCGGGTAATCGTGTTGCAGCTACCATGAGTATCAATACTTTTTTTGGTTCGGGGTTTGTGGCAGGTAATACCGGGATTTTGCTCAATAATGAAATGGATGATTTTTCAAAAGGAAGAAATATACCCAATATTTTCGGCTTACATGGTTCACACGCCAACATGATTGCACCCGGAAAGCGGCCATTATCCAGTATGTCGCCTACATTCGTGGAAAACGACAAGGGTATTTTGATAGTTGGGACTCCTGGTGGCTCGCGCATTATCAGTATGCTTTTCCTGGTAATTTTAGACTATATTAATAACAACCAGATGGATCCGCAGAAACTTGTGGAAATACCACGCTTTCATCATCAATATTTGCCAGATTTTATACAGGTTGAGCCAGATGCATTTGATCCAGGTTGGATTGTTTCATTGCAAGCCAAGGGCCATGAGGTGCGCATCATGAGCCAAAAGTGGGGCAATATGCAACTCATTCTTTTTGACAAAGAGAATCAGCAGACAAGGGCGGCTAATGACCCGAGGGGATTGTCAGATACACATTATTAATAATTTTCATCTGAAAATCTAACAAGGATAGCTACTGGCTTTGATAATTCATGCAGTTCAATCTTCCATGCTAAAATAAAATTGACCTTGGATAGGTAATTGCGTTATTTTCCAAGGTTCATAATTTTTCATATTTATTATTTTTTACAGTCAATGTTGTCAAATTTTTATGGCAAAATCATCAAAAGCTTCTGCTTCTCCTCAACCTGAAAGTTTTGAAGCGGCATCGGCCGAGCTGGAAAAAATTGTTGCCGCCATGGAAGCAGGACAAATGACACTCGAAGCATCGCTCGCAGCCTATAAACGGGGCGCTGAACTCTTGCAATATTGTCAAAAACAACTTCAAAATGCACAACAACAAGTTCGAATACTCGAAGCCGATATGCTGAAAAACTATACAGTATCCGATACGCATGACCGTTGATTTTCACAGTTGGGCCAGTCATTGCCAGACATTGATTGAGAACTTTTTGGATTCGCGGTTACCAGGTACAGATTGTGTGCCTCGACGGTTGCATCAGGCCATGCGATATTCTGTCCTTGGTGGAGGTAAACGTGTGCGCCCTCTGCTGGCATTTGCCGCGGGAGAGTTAAGTCAGGCAGATGTTGATCGGGTGATTGTGGTTGGTGCCGCTGTTGAGCTCATTCATGCCTATTCGCTGGTGCATGACGATATGCCCAGTATGGATGATGATGTATTGCGGCGCGGGAAACCCACATGTCACATTGAATTCGATGAAGCGACAGCATTGCTTACAGGCGACAGTTTACAGACACTGGCGTTTGAGTTGCTATCAGAAAAAAATTTGACAGATGATACTAAAACACAATTGGGTATGATAAAACAGCTTGCTCGCGCTTCCGGTTCAAAGGGTATGGCAGGTGGCCAGGCATTTGATCTCGATAATGTCGGTAAAACACTTACGCTGCCTGAGCTGGAATTTATGCATATCCATAAGACTGGCGCCTTGATTCGCGCTGCAGTTATGTTGGGCGTACATTGCAGTAACAGTTTGAATGACACGCAATTGGAAAAATTAGATCATTTTGCAAAATGTATCGGCCTGGCATTTCAAGTCGTTGACGACTTGCTGGACGCTGAAGCGACCACAGCTACATTAGGTAAGACTGCCGGTAAGGACGCCGAAAACAATAAGCCCACTTACGTCAGTATCATGGGTATCCGGGAAGCACGCGCACTTGCAGAGAAACTGCAGCACGATGCCGATCAGATATTAAATGAATTTGGTGATGGCGCAATCCGGTTGCGTCAAGTTACCGATTTCATTATTAAACGTAAATTCTAGAATTTTTCATATAGACAATCAATTACCAGGTTTTGAATGTATTCACTGTTAGATAGTATTAATTCTCCCGCTCAATTACGTAATTTGGAACTTAAACAGCTACCTGAGTTTGCCAAAGAACTACGTAATTTTCTGATTGAATCAGTTTCAAAAACCGGTGGCCATTTGTCTTCCAATCTGGGCACCGTCGAATTAACGATTGCCTTGCATTATGTATTTAACACACCGCATGACCAGTTGGTCTGGGATGTTGGTCATCAGACTTATGCACATAAAGTACTCACAGGCAGGCGTAGTGGCATGCAAAAACTGCGTATGCAGGGTGGCATAGCCGGCTTTCCCAGAAGGAACGAAAGCGTATATGATGCATTTGGTACGGCGCACTCTAGTACATCGATAAGTGCAGCATTGGGTATGGCTGTGGCGACTCAACTGGAAAACAAAGACCGGCGCGCAATTGCCATTATTGGCGACGGTGCAATGAGTGCAGGCATGGCATTTGAAGCATTGAATAATGCAGGCGTTATGGATGCCAATTTATTGGTCATATTAAATGACAATGACATGTCCATATCCAAGCCGGTGGGCGCGCTCAATAATTATCTTGCAAAATTAATGTCGGGCCGTTTCTATGCCACAGCACGCCGCGCAGGTGAAAAAATGCTGGGTGTCGTTCCTCCTATGCTGGAACTGGCCAAACGCGCCGAAGAACATATGAAAGGAATGGTAACACCTGAGGGAACATTATTCGAAGAATTCGGGTTTAATTATATCGGTCCCATTGATGGTCACGATGTAAAAGTTCTGGTTGCAACGCTAAAAAACATCAAAAATCTCGAAGGCCCTCAATTTCTGCATGTCGTTACCCGTAAAGGAGCCGGTTATCAAGTTGCCGAAGAAGATCCGATTCTGTATCACGGTGTTGGCAAGTTTGATCCTGAAAAAGGTATTGTTTCGAAACCGGTTATCAAAACCGTCAATAAACCCGCCTATACGCAGGTATTTGGCGACTGGTTGTGCGATATGGCTGCGAGAGACGCTCGATTAATTGGTATTACGCCTGCTATGCGTGAAGGCTCAGGTTTGGTTAAGTTTTCTAAAGAATACCCGGATCGTTATTTTGATGTCGGTATTGCGGAACAGCATGCCGTAACCTTTGCTGCAGGTGCGGCATGTAACGGATTGAAGCCTGTTGTAGCGATTTATTCAACATTTTTACAGCGTGCATACGATCAATTAATTCATGATGTCGATATCCAGAATCTACCCGTACTTTTTGCGATTGATCGAGCGGGATTGGTAGGTGCAGATGGTCCGACGCATGCTGGCAGTTTCGATTTGTCATATTTGCGTTGCATTCCCAATATGACAGTTATGGCACCGTCGGATGAAAATGAGTGCCGGCAAATGCTATATACTGCTTTCAAAATGGATACACCTACTGCGGTTAGATATCCACGTGGAACAGGTCCTGGCGCTGAAATTCAAACAGAAATGATTGAACTCCCCGTTGGCCGCGGTGTTGTGCGTCGGGATGGACAAAAAATTGCTTTTCTGGCTTTTGGCAGCATGTTGACACCGTGCCTGGCTGCAGCGGAAGAACTGAATGCGACTGTTGCCGATATGAGATTTATCAAACCGCTGGACGATGCGCTGATTGCAACGCTGGCGAAGCGTCATGATTTATTAGTCACTGTTGAAGAAAATACGATTATGGGTGGAGCCGGCAGCGCTGTGATGGAGTCTCTGAGCCGTCAAAAAATTTGTGTCAAGACAATGCAGTTGGGTTTGCCAGATGCTTACGTTGAACATGGTGATCATGCTCAAATGTTAGCCGATTGTGGTTTGGATAAAACTGGTATTATTGAATCTGTCCAAGCATATTTATCTTAAATTGATCAAGAACTATTTTTCAAATACATTTCCATTGTTATCAGTCTGTCTGAAGTATTGTAATAAATTGAATAATCTCTTTTGATGGGATAGTGATATGAATAAAGAAATAGATTTGCCCATTGCGGATGTGCAAAGCACCTTTGATACGCGACGTATTGCAATTGATCGCGTAGGAATCAAAGCGATTCGTCATCCGGTTGTTGTCGCCGATAAAGATGATGGCGTTCAGCATACTGTTGCCATGTTCAATATGTATGTCAACCTGCCGCATAAATTCAAAGGCACGCATATGTCCCGTTTTGTAGAAATACTCAATGGCCATGAACGTGAAATATCAGTGGAGTCGTTCAAAACCATTTTGCAGGAAATGGTTAATAAACTGGAAAGCGATTCCGGACATATTGAAATGACTTTTCCTTATTTTATCGATAAAGCGGCACCTATTTCCGGTGTAAAAAGCCTACTTGATTATGAGGTAACTTTCATCGGTGAGATTAAAAATGGTGAATATAATTTTACAATAAAAGTTGTTGTTCCAATTACAAGTCTGTGCCCGTGTTCAAAGAAAATATCCGATTATGGTGCACATAATCAACGTTCACATGTGACGATTGCAGCGCGCACCAATAGTTTTGTATGGATTGAAGATCTTATTAAGATCGCTGAAGATAAGGCATCTTGTGAACTCTATGGGTTGCTTAAACGTCCCGATGAAAAATATGTGACTGAAAAGGCGTATGACAATCCCAAGTTTGTTGAAGATATTGTCAGAGATGTTGCAGATACACTGAATAAAGACAATCGTATTGATGCTTATGTCGTTGAGTCAGAAAATTTCGAATCGATTCATAATCATTCTGCTTATGCATTAATTGAGCATGAAAAAAGAACGGTTGATACCTAGTTAAAAAAGTATCACTGCTTCTAATCAGTATGTTGCCTGGAAAAGTCTTTTAGCCGAAAACCCATTAACCAGAGTGCCGCAAAATAACTGCTGGCGCCCGTTAAAATAATAAGGGTCAAACGGCTGGCACGCGTGGAAGCTGAATCGACTAGCCATGAGGCATCTGTGCCGCTTGTAAACCACAGTACAATACCCATGACAAGTAAGGCTGCCAGAATTTTAAGAATAAAAACGAACCATCCGGACAAAGGCTGATAAATATTGTGGCTGCGCAGCTTATAAAAAAGTAAACTTGCATTCAAGCAGGCACCAAGTCCGATTGCAAGTGCCAAGCCGGCATGTTTGAGTGGAATAATGAACGCAAGATTCATTAATTGGGTTGCAATTAAAGTAATCACAGCAATCTTTACTGGTGTTTTAATATTCTGACGCGCATAAAATCCAGGTGCCAGCACTTTTACCAGGATAAGTCCGATCAATCCAAAGCTGTACGCTACCAGTGCATCACGTGTCATCCAGACATCATGATCGGAGAATGCACCATAATGAAAAAGTGTAGTGATTAATGGCGTGGACAGCAGTGCCAGTGCCAGTGCTGCTGGCAAGGTCAATAGTATTGTCAGGCGCAAGCCCCAATCCAGAAGGCGTGAATATTCTTCTGTACTGTGGCTGTTATAGTGTTTCGCTAATGATGGCAATAAGATAGTCCCTAATGCAACACCTAAAAGACCTGACGGAAACTCCATCAGGCGATCGGCATAATAAAGCCATGAAACACTGCCGGTAATTAGCAGAGAAGCAAAAATAGTATTAATCAACATGCTGATCTGGCCTACCGAAACGCCGAAAACAGCCGGTCCCATTAATTTGATTACGCGCCAGGCGCCTTGATCTTTTGTTTTGAAGCGTATTCTCGGCATGAGTTTCAGATGTAATAAAAATGGGACCTGAAAACCCAGTTGTAATGCGCCGCCTATAAAAACAGCCCAGGCCAACGCTTGTACGGGTGGCTCCATCAATGGTGCGAGCCACAATGCGCAGGCAATAAACGAAAGGTTTAGCAGCGCTGGAGTTAACGCGGGAACGTAAAATCTGCCATATGTATTCAAAATGCCACCTGCTAAGGCGACTAAAGAAATAAACAGAATATATGGAAATGTGATTCGTAATAAATCAACGGTTAAATTAAATTTTTCTTGATCAGCAGAGAAACCGGGGGCGCTTGCATAAATAATCAGTGGTGCTGCGATGACACCGATAAGCGTCACAATAAAAACGGTGAAACTAAGAAGAGTGGCGATATGATCAACTAACCGACGTGTTTCTTCAGCAGTGCGCTTGTTCTTATATTCCGCCAGTATAGGGACAAATGCCTGTGAAAAAGCGCCTTCAGCAAATAAGCGCCGCAGCAGGTTGGGAATACGAAAGGCCACAAAAAAAGCATCTGTCGCCATTCCCGCACCAAAAATACGGGCAATTAGGATATCACGTAAAAAACCAAGAATTCGAGAGATAAAAGTCATGCTGCTAATAGCAGCGAGCGCACGTAGTAAGTTCAAAGTTGTTTGATTTATGAGGATTAACGTTTAATTTTATAACTTGATTTCAAACTTCTTATGATTGAACTTCAAACTCAAAAGTAAGTGTAATTGTTTTTGTACCAAAGAACACCGTCTATATTGTTGAGTGATTCGATAAATATAATAAAACAATGGAAGCGGGTTTCAGCACTTTGATCCCTTTTCTTGACCGTGTTGCCTGCAAACGTCCTTTAAAAGAGCAGGCAACTGATGCGCCCAGTCAAAGCACCATTACCAAAGATAATATTTCATTTATTGTCGATGGCATATTGTATCTTAAAGTTCTCGATCCGTATAAAGCTTCCTATGGTATTGACGAGTATATCTATGCCGTTACACAATGTGCACAGACTATACTATGTGCAGTTAGATTGGCCAAATGGATCTGGATAAAACTTTTGAAGAACAGGAAGTGCTAATACCAATATTGTATCCGCTATTAATGATGTGCAGGACCCTAGGGCGTTCAGGTATTGCGGTACGAAATCAAGGATATTGAACCACCACGCACTGTACTTGACGCCATGGAACGGTAAATGAAAGCAGAGCGTGAAAAGCGGGTGGCTACTCTTGAGTCTGAAGGACAGCGTCAGTCGGCGATTAATATTACAGAAGGAGAAAAGTGACGCAGGTATTAAATACCGAAGCGGATAAGGCTGAGCAGATATTTGAGGCTCAAGCCATACTCGCAGTCGCTGAAGCCGGAGCTAACGCATTGAAAATTATTGGTCAAGTCGCTAATACTGTTGAAGGTCAACGCGCGATACAACTTGAGCTAGCCGGTGATGCGATGGAAGCAAAAAAAGCGATTGCTAAGGAGAGTCTTCGGTTGTTTTATTGCCGGATGGCCAAACTCAGGCTGCGAGTATCGCTGCCGAAGTGATGACAATTATTAACACACTTAATAGAAATAAACCTACAACAAGTGATACATAGCCGTTAAAAAAACAAAAGAATTATTCAATAATTTTGTGCTACAACATTGAAAAGAGAGACAATATATTAATTGAATATATGAATCAGCATCAGGGGTAATTCTGGATAGTATGCGGATTTGCCATAATGATTTTTAGATGACATTTCTCGGCTTGGCAGCTGGTGTATTGTTACTTGTTGGATTAGGTGCATTGATAACAGGGTTAATGATGCAGCTAGGGAAAGTGCCTAAAAACTGGATGACCGAATTATCAAGTTTCGGCACTATAGGGAATAATTACCATGCCGCTATGGCGGTGGCTTAAACGACTGCAGAGTGGGAAGGTATCGGTCAAAGATCGCAGTAGCAATTTAATCGGATTTGAATTCGTCTTAACCTAGAACATCAATGTACAGACGGATGGTAAAGTTCTCTATTCAGGAATCGATCGGTGTGTGGAAATCTCACCGGAAATAAATACACGATCCGTTACTGCAGGCCACATGAGACACCCGGAACATAATAATGAATTCAATTTCATAAGACAGCAAATCAGGAAAAATTGTAGGTAGAATCAATTTTTCCTGATATATGGTTTATTTCAGATAACAAGTGATTTTCTTGATAATATTGGCTTCCGGCCAAGTCCATTGCAAACAATATTCAGCACCCAGTTTCGGGTTTTCAATTTCGGTTTCAATCCTGGTTTCACCTGTAATTACGGGCGGCAATAGTGCTTCTTCAGTCCCGTTATATTTACAATAAGCACGAGCTGATGCAATGGGTCGTCCTTTTGGCAGATCCACAACGAGTTTTACCTGATCTGTTTCATCGTCAATCACATGTGAAAGTTCACCTTTAGTTCGACCAAAAGCGTTGGTATAGTCATACGACAATATTGTATCTATTCCCTTGGTTGCCTTCATTGGGTTTGTAGGTAATGCCATACAAACCTGATATTTACTATGTTTGTCTTTTACTTGCTCTATAGGGAATTGGCCATTGATGCTGAAATTACCAATAGAACCAGAAGAAGCAATGTTTTTAAACCAGTAAACGTTATTATCTACATGACATGCTGTTGTTTTCTGTTGTTGCTTCACTGTGGCTCGTGTACCACAGGTGTCTTTAATCGTCAGTACTTTTTCCACACCGGAAATTCTGAATGTACCTTGGTTTTGTTTAAATTGTTCATACATCAGTACAGCGCCACCGGCTATGATTAGAAATCCAACTAAAGTGAAATCACTAAAAAGTATTACCGTGGCACCAAATACTATTATCAATATGTTGGCATAAAAAACTAGCTGGTTGTGTTTATCAAACATTCATTGCTCCTCAAATATCTGGCTTAAATAGTTTTTGTATTTATGATACGGTTTTAGCATCGTCATTTATTTTAATTATTTATGATCTTTTTTTATATATTAAGGTCATAAAAAAAGGCACATATTATTGTTATGCCTTTTTCTTTTATATTCAACTAAAAACTGAATATAAATGTTTCAAGTAGTGTTTTTTAAAAGGACTGAGTGTATCAGAGAGCAGCTTGCAAAAAAAGCAAGATTATGTAATGTTATGAGTACAAGAATAATGTATAGATTTTTAATATAATATATTGTTGCTCCTATAAATTATAGTATGCAGATCGCTCATTATTTTTGTAATTATCAACAAATCATAATCTTAAATAACCAAAACTTATTTTTTTATTAAAATCTGATAAGAACCTTTAATAAAAGACTGCAAGTTGATTTGTGGTTGTGATTGCTCAGTCAAGTACACGAATGCTAAACCTTTGATGGAGAAAATTATGTCAAAAAAATCAATGAAACCAGTATCAATTGCCGTTGGAACCGCTTTCGTAGCCACACTTGCCGCCGGTAGTGTTTCAGCAGAAGCTGACACAACCGCAAATCCATTTGCCATGAAAGAATTATCCAGTGGATATATGCAACTGGCTTATGGAGGTGGTGATGGCAGTAAAGATAAATCCGATAAAAAAGATAAATACGGTGATGGAAAAAGCGGTGAGAATAAAACCGATAAAGAAGGCAAATGCGGCGAAGGCAAATGCGGCGGTGATATGAAGAAGAAAAAAGAAGGTGACTCTGGTGGCAACAACACCGAGAAGAAAGGATACTAAAACAGCACTGCAATATGAATAATGGGTTGTTCTGCTGCACATAATCATGAACAAAGGATTTTATCCTGTTCATGGTGCCGGGCTTGGTCTGCGTCGTGCGCTTGTGCGTACTGTAGCAGATCAGCCTGTCAACTCTGTTGATTTCTGGGAAATCGCACCTGAAAACTGGATAGGTGTAGGTGGTTTTTACGGAAAAAAGCTGCATGCATTTACCGAACAGTATCCGTTTATTTGTCATGGTTTATCGTTGTCCATAGGTGGTCCTTCTCCATTGGATGAAGCGTTTTTACAGCGACTAAAACGTTTTTTAAGAACACACCAAATACGCTGCTACAGTGAACATTTGAGCTATTGCAGCGATGACGGGCATCTTTATGATTTATTGCCTATTCCATTCACTGAAGAAGCCGTTCATTATGTTGCAGGTCGTATTAGACGGGTACAGGAAATTCTCGATCAGCGTATTGCGATAGAGAATGTTTCCTATTACGCTGCGCCGGGTCAGCAAATGGCAGAAATTGAATTTCTAAATGCTGTACTGGAAGAAGCGGATTGTGATTTATTACTGGATGTTAACAATATTTATGTAAACAGTATCAATCATCGCTATGACGCCGAAGTATTCATGCAGAAAATACCGGCGTATCGTATACGCTATATGCATATAGCCGGACACTACAACGAGGCTGAGGACTTACTTGTAGACACCCATGGTGCCGATGTCATTGATCCTGTTTGGTCATTACTCGAAAAATCGTATCAACAGTTTGGCGTTATTCCCACATTATTAGAGCGGGATTTTAATATACCGTCATTGCAAACGCTGGAATTAGAAGTGAACCGTATTCAGAAATTGCAATCGAAGTGGCGGCACCAGAATCATGAACACTCCCAACACGCCTGATCGACCGGATTTTATAAAATTGCAATATGCTTTTGCCGCGCATATCCGCAATCCGGAGATAAACCCGCCACCGCAAAACATTGAAGAGCGGCGTATGAAAATCTACTGCGAGTTATTCTATAACAATGTAGAAGATTTTATGGCTAACACTTTTCCTGTATTACACAGTATTATATCCAATGAACGTTGGCATGCTCTGATGCGCGACTATTTTTTTCGTCATCGATCAAGTACACCGATTTTTCTGGAGATGCCGCGTGAATTTCTGAAATACCTGGAGTACGAACGTGCATTCGATCCAGCTGATCCACCTTTTATGTTGGAGCTTTCGCACTATGAATGGGTGGAACTTGCATTATCTACATTGGATGAAAAAATTGATCAAACTGGCTTCAATGCGTACGGTGATGTGCTGACAGGTATTCCCGTTGTGTCGCCTTTGGTGTGGGGGCTGAGCTATTGTTTTCCTGTGCATAAAATCAGTCCTGAATTTCAGCCACAGGTGCCCGGTGTGCAGCTGACACATTTGATTGTTTATCGCGATAAAGATGACGAAATACATTTTATTGAATCAAATCCCGTGACCACGCGCCTGCTACAGTTCATGATCGATAACGAATATATGAATGGTCAAGCTATATTGCAACAAATTGCGACAGAATTAAAGCATCCAGAGCCAGATATCGTCATTAATGGCGGCTTGGAGATCATGAAAGACTTTATCAGTCGTGGTATTTTATTGGGTGTGCGTATATGATATTTTCAGGAAATCTACCGGTAATCCACGTAATGATATGTTAAAAAGCAGTCCCGGTTTTATTGTACGTTTTAAAGCTTATGAGATATAAGCATGGATTCTAAAGAAGGTATCTGACTATTTTTCAATGTTTTTATGTGAAGCATGTGCTGAAGGGGATTGTGGTGTTGCCGTTTCAAGCCCGTTACCGCAATGCCAGCACAATTGAAAATTTGACGGATTTTCTTCCCCACATACGGAGCAGTTGATTATTGTATTAGTTTGCGGAATGGTTTCATACTGTTGAATAATTTTACGGCCGCGTTCATAATCCGTATCCCTTATAATCCAAACCTCCGGGTAGGCATGTGTAAACGGAATATCCCCCATGCCGCCCTGAGCATGCTGGTTAAATAATTGTGCTGGAATTAAGGCATGTTCCAGCATATCAAGCACAATTTGTGCCTCCATAAGATTATTGGCGGAATAGATTTTTTTCACGGCATTTTTTTCAATGATTAATTGCTGAATAGATTGCAAAAAAATTGTGCAAGTAGAGTTCAGTCAAATATTCTATAACATTTTGCTTTTTTTTAACCAGTTGAAAGTGTTTTGCACAGTTTACACTTCATATTTTCGTGAAAATCATCGTTTTTCGAGCCTTCTCGCTGTAAATGCAAGTGGGTTGGATTCGTTGTGAAAGCTTGAACAAAAAACTCTATATCCATAAAATTCTATATTATTTATATATTTATTCTAAAAAATGTGGTTTAAGAACCTGTTAATTTATCGAATAGCCCATGCAGAAATTACCCCGTTGCAATTGGGTGAAGCACTTGCCAAGCATGAGTTGCGAGAATGCACACAAATGGAGATGCAAAGCCGTGGTTGGGTGAAACCGCATGATAGTAAAGATGGCTTTGTTCATGTCTGTGGGCAACATGTATTGATCGCATTGGGTATTGAAAGAAAATTATTGCCAGCAGCAGTGATCAATCAACACGCTAAAAATCGAATTGAAACGATGGAACAGCATCAAGGCTATAAGCCCGGCAAAAAACAAATCAGGGATATCAAGGAAGCGGTATTAATAGAGTTGATGCCGCGCGCTTTTGCACAACGACATATTACTTATGCCTGGATTGATTTGACAGCGGGAATGCTTGTCATTGATACCGCCAATCTCAAACGTGCGGAAGAATTGATTGAGCTGTTGTTAGCAACTGTGGGCGGTTTAAGATTAATACCAATGACAACGCTCTCTTCACCTTCTGCTGTAATGACGCGCTGGTTGTCTGGTGATGAACCACCCGCTGTTTTTACAATTGACCGTGATTGTGAATTGCAGGGAATGGATGATGAAAAAGCCACAGTTCGTTATACCCATCATGTACTGGATGCTGAGGAGACTGTCAGACATATTAAAACAGGTAAAAAAGTAACACGTTTGGCCATGACTTGGGCTAATAAAATTTCATTTGTCTTGCATGAAAATCTTCAGATCAGACGTATCGTGCCATTAGATATCATCAATGAATCTACTGATATGTCAGATTCCTTGGAAGATCTTTTTGACAGCGATTTTGCCATCATGTCGGGTGAAATAAGTCAGTTTCTGCCAGATCTGATCCATGCACTGGGTGGCGAAAATCTGTCCCGTTAACCTGACTATTTTTTTTCTTGCGTATGGTCTTTTATACCCGAAAAAACACCCGTTGCAATTTTATGTATGAAACCTGCAGTACGCTGTGCAAGTTGTGCACTTGCATCAATTTGTGCATGACCTACAGAGGCTGCCTGTTGAGCAAAAGTGGCCAGAGTTTCTTTTAACTGAGTGCCGACAACAGTACCGTTATTTTTGGCATGATTTGCGGCATCGTGCAATATATCCGAAATGACACCTTTAGCTGCCGAGGCCGTATTTTGTAATGTATCCAGAAACAGGCTTTCCAGGCTTTCCAGATCAGTTTTGGTGCGCACCAGTTCTTTATCAGAAAATCTCTGTGCGTGACCGGCCGCTTCTTGAACAGCGAGTTTGGAAGCTTCTGCAAATCTCGCCAGTGCCGAATCCAGGCCTGAAATGGCGGCAGTAATCTGTGTTTTTGCAGTTTGTGACTGATTGGATACTGTTAAGAATTTCTGCTGCGCGCCTTCCTGAACGCCATTGGTAACAGCAGTAATAATGCGTCGAATGGAATCGATATCGAGTCGATCCGCCTTCATTGCTTTCAAGGTTAAATTATGGACAGTTTCCTGAATGTTCGTTCCTTCAACGAGTGCGTCGTGAATGTCCCTTTCCAATTGTCTCAAGTCGTCGTTTATATTTACGGTGTTTTTGTCAGTGGCCGAATTGCTATCATGGGTTGTGCTGCCGGTTTCTGTTTGCATGTTTTTCATCCTGTCAAATATAAATAGTGATGTTATTATGAATCATTGTCCTCCTACAATCCGTAACAGGTCAAGACCATTCATATAAGGTTGAAGCACTTCGGGAATCGATACGCTGCCATCAGCATTCTGATAGTTTTCCAAGATGGCGACCAGTGTTCTGCCGACCGCCAGACCGGAGCCATTCAGTGTATGTAGTAGCGTGGTTTTGCCGTTTTCATTACGAAAACGTGCTTGCATGCGTCTTGCCTGAAATGATTCGCAGTTACTACAGGACGAAATTTCTCTATACGTGTTTTGTGCGGGTAACCAAACTTCAATGTCGTAAGTTTTTGCAGCCGAAAAGCCCATGTCTCTAGTGCATAATGTCATGACTCGATAGGGTAGTTCCAGTTTTTGCAGAATCTTTTCAGCATGGTTTACTAACGTCTCAAGTGCTTCGTAAGATTGATCAGGGTGAACAATGTGCACCAGTTCAACTTTGTCGAATTGGTGTTGGCGAATCAATCCGCGGGTATCTTTACCATAACTGCCAGCTTCGGAACGAAAACAGGGCGTATGCGCGACAAATTGCATGGGTAGAAATTTTAGCGCTACAATTTCATTACGTATAATATTGGTGAGGGGTACTTCGGCGGTGGGAATCAGATAAAAACCAGTTGTGTTTTTATCGCCATGAGCTGTCTTTCCAGCGGTATTTACGACGAAAAGGTCTTCTTCAAATTTGGGTAACTGACCGGTTCCCTGCAAGCTGTCACGGTTGACCAAATAGGGCGCGTAGATTTCTGTATACCCATGTTCCTGTACATGAGTATCGAGCATAAACTGTGTTAATGCGCGATGAAGACGAGCCAGGCTGCCTTTGATTAGGCTAAAGCGCGCGCCACTTAGTTTTACGGCGGTTTCAAAATCCAGTAGCTTCAGACTTTCGCCAATATTAACGTGATCTTTTATTTCAAAGTTAAATGAGCGAATTTGTCCCCAGCGTCGAACTTCCTGGTTATCTTCCTCTCCACTGCCTTCCGGTACGCTGTCATGTGGAAGATTCGGTACCTCAAGTAAAATATTTTGCAGTTCAGATTGAATCTGCCCCAATATAATTTCAAATTGCTTGAGTTCGTCACCGAGAGAGGCAACTTCGGTAAAAATGGATGTTGCATCTTCTCCCTTGCTTTTAGCTTGACCGATCAGTTTTGAGGCTGCATTTCGCTTGGCTTGGAGCTCTTGGGTCTGTGTTTGAATTTTTTTACGATCAGCTTCCAACTGATTGAATTTTTCAATTGGAAAACGGTAACTTCTACTCGCCAATTTTTTGGTGACATGATTCAGATCGGTGCGTAGTAGTTGGATATCGAGCATGTAAACTCCAGTAATTTTTATTTTGAGGAAGTGAGCTTAATACTTAAAATATTTTGTGGGTATGTAATTAAGGTTTCTTTTTCAACTTAACGATTTTGCCTGGATTGCTTTTGTTTTTTTGCCTTTTGATCCAGACTGCGTAAATAATTCAGTTTTTCCTGAATTTTATTTTCAAGACCGTTCCGTGTCGGCTGATAAAATTGAACATCAGGCATCGCATCCGGAAAATAATGCTCTCCGGCAACATAAGCTTCCGGATAATCATGTGCATATCGATAGTCACGACCATGCCCCATATTTTTCATTAGTTGTGTCGGTGCATTGCGTAAGTGTATGGGTACCGGCCTAGATTTATCATTAGCAATGTAAGATCGTGTTTTTTTATATGCCATATATGCGGCATTGCTTTTGGGCGCGCAGGATAAATATAAGGCTGCCTGCGCCAGAGCAAGTTCTCCTTCAGGACTTCCAAGCCGCTCATAGGTTTCGCACGCGCTTAATGCGATTTGTAACGCGCGTGGGTCTGCCATGCCAATGTCTTCAACTGCCATTCGAATCAGACGACGTCCAATGTAAAGTGGTTCAGCGCCACTATCGAGCATGCGACATAACCAATAAAGTGCTGCGTCGGGTGACGAACCGCGAACTGATTTATGTAATGCAGAGATCTGATCATAAAATTCGTCGCCGCCTTTATCAAAGCGGCGCGTGTTGCGTGACAGTGCATTTTGTACATGCTGTGTATCAATTTCGGTTATTTTTTCGACTTCTGCCGCAGTAATTATTTGCTCAAACATATTAATCATGCGCCGTGCATCTCCATCTGCAAAAGCGATAATGAATTTGCGAGCATCATCGGAAAATTGCTGTGGATTTGGCATATTTTCTAGCGCGCGTTTAAATATTTGATTCAAATCATCATCGGTCAACGCAACTAAAGGGTACACTTGAGCACGTGAAAGCAGTGCGCTGTTGACTTCAAAAGACGGATTCTCGGTGGTTGCACCGACAAAAGTAAATAGCCCCTGTTCAACATGGGGTAAAAAAGCATCTTGTTGTGATTTGTTGAAACGGTGCACCTCATCGACAAATAGAATAGTATGACGTCCATTATGCTGTAAAACCTTCTGCGCGCGCTCTATAGCATTACGAATTTCTTTTATCCCGGATAACACAGCTGATAGTGAAATAAATTCAGCGTTAAAAGCATTGGACATAATTTGCGCCAGGGTTGTTTTGCCGGTCCCTGGTGGGCCCCATAAAATCATGGAATGCGGTTTCCCGGATTCAATTGCCAACCGTAAAGGTTTTCCGTTTCCTAACAGATGATGTTGTCCAGTAAATTCATTCAATGCTTTTGGGCGCAATTTTTCTGCGAGCGGAGATTTGAGTACTTGGCTGGTAGTACAATCACTCACTAATGACATCGGTACCTTCCGGTGGAACAAATTTAAAAAAACCGTCAGGCAAACTTGGGTTTTTTATAAGATCGGAAAAAGTTAAGTAAGTTGTCTGACCGAAATTATCCCTTAAGGCCATAAATTGTAAGTTACCTGCTAGAGAAAAACCCAGTTGGATGAATTCAAATGCACTGTCTTTATTTTTGGGTATCGCTTCCATCCATTCAATGTCGTCTTGCAACCCGAGATTTTGCAGTTCAAAGTTCTCTTCAATAGCTGTGTTTCCGGCTAATAATGCAGCTGGGCTACTGCCGATGGCAACGTTAAATTTACGAATGGTTACCTGGTTTAAATCATGATCATAAAACCAGACTTGCTTGCCATCACCAATAATGGATTGTTCGTATGGCACCTGATAAATCCAGCGAAATTTGTCTGGACGTTCAAATTCGAGCGTACCGCTTGAGTTCTGTATCGCACGTGCGTTTTTGTCGTACAAAGTTTGAGAAAAATTTGCACGTACAGTTTGTGTTTCATGGATGAATGTTTTCAGATTGTCGACGGCTGCAGCCCAGGTAACGATAGGAGTACCTTGGAGTAAGACAAGCAGAAAAAAAATCAGGAAAGAAACACGAGTACGGTTTAATGTGCGGTTCATACTATCGCTTTAGGATTGAGCTATGAATTATATAAGAATTACAACAAAGCTGTTTTTAATCTATTCGCCGCGTGCCGGAGCCAAAACTTCACGGTTACCATTACTTTGCATGGCAGATACCAGACCGGTACGTTCCATTTCCTCGATCAACCGTGCTGCTCGATTATAGCCAATACGAAGATTTCTTTGTACCAATGAAATGGATGCACGACGTGTTTTAATAACAATTTGCACAGCTTCGTCATAAAGTGGATCACTTTCTCCGCCAGTCTGTTTTTTGGAATCATCCATGAAATCTCCACCGTTTCCTTCTTCGTTGGTGCTCAGAATTTCTTCTACATAGCAAGGTTCGCCATGTTCTTTAAGATATTCCGCTACTTTGTGAACTTCATGATCCGCAACATACGCGCCATGAATGCGCTGCGGGTAACCACTGCCTGGTGGTAAATAAAGCATATCACCCTGACCCAATAAAGTCTCTGCGCCCATCTGGTCAAGGATAGTTCTTGAATCAATTTTACTGGAAACCTGGAAAGCTATTCGAGTCGGAATATTTGCTTTTATTAATCCGGTAATTACATCAACAGAAGGACGTTGAGTCGCTAACAATAGATGAATTCCTGCGGCACGGGCTTTTTGTGCTAGTCTGGCAATTAAATGTTCAACTTTTTTACCGGCCACCATCATTAAATCGGCTAATTCATCAATGACTACGACAATCAGTGGTAATTCACTGAGCGGCTCGGATGTTTCATCTGTAGACAGTGGGTTATATAGAGGTTCCTCATTTTTAGCTGCATCGCGAATCTTTTGATTGTAGCCGTTCAGATTACGTACTCCCAACGACGACATAAGTTTATAACGACGTTCCATCTCGGCCACCGACCAGCGCAATGCACTAGCCGCTTCACTCATATCGGTGACAACGGGCGTTAAGAGATGTGGAATACCTTCGTATACAGATAATTCCAACATTTTCGGGTCAACCAGAATCAGGCGTACTTGCTCAGGCGTGCTTTTATAAACTAAGCTTAATATAATGGCGTTAATGGCAACAGATTTGCCAGAGCCTGTAGTGCCCGCAACCAATGCATGCGGCATTTTGGCAAGATCGGACACCACCGGGCGTCCGCTGATATCTTTACCTAACGCTATTGTCAGCGGAGATGCTGTGTCGGCATAAGGTTGTGAGCTGAGAATTTCGAGCAGGCGAACCGTCTGCCGCTTTGGATTGGGAATTTCCAATCCCATTGTTGTTTTGCCTGGGATTGTTTCAACTACACGGATGCGTGCGACAGAGAGTGCACGCGCTAAATCTTTTATCAGATTAATAATCTGATTACCTTTGACACCAATTGCAGGCTCAATTTCATAGCGTGTAATGACAGGGCCGGGATAAGCTGCAACGACCTTAACGACAACGCCAAACTCTTTCAGTTTGTTTTCAATCAAACGTGATGTTGATTCGAGTATTTCTTTGGACAGAACTTCTACATCTTTTTCAGGTTCATCGAGTAAGTGCAAAGGCGGCAAGCAGGATTCTGACAAATTTGGAAAAAAAGATTTTTGTTTTTCTTTTACGGAGCGTTCTGATGGGGCTAAATTGTTTGCAGGTAATTCAATATGGATAGGTGTGTTTTCAATTACTTGCTTTTTTTCAAATGCAAAGATTTCTTTAGGTTCATATGTTTCTGTCCACTTTGTTTGCTTATTCTGTCTGTTAGACCATTGTTTCTGAACCAATAAAGTGTAATTTTCAACAACTTCGCCTATTTTCTCGACGAAGCGCACCCACGATAAACCTGTAAATTGGCTAAAACCAATTGCAATTAAAATCAAGAGCGTCATGGTTGCGCCTGTGAATCCGAGAAGTTGAGATAAATAAAAGCTGATGCCTTCTCCAAATAAGCCACCGGACAGATACGGAAGTGAGACATCCAGTGTATAGAAACGAAGAGATTCCAGTCCGCTGCTTGCTATCAGCAATAAAAGAAACCCGCCAATTGACAGCATGATTGAGTGACGATCGAAAATACTGGCAATATCTATGCGGCGATAACTCCATGAAACAGTAGCAAAGAAAAATGCCACCCACCACCATGCCGATACACCAAACAGATATAACATAAGATCGGCCAGCCAAGCACCAATGTGTCCGCCCGCATTTTGGATATGTTCATAATCACCACTATGAGACCAACCAGGATCTCCTTGATCATAACTGTAAAATATTAAAATGAGATACAGCGCTGCGCCAACAAGTATTAGCCAACCGGATTCACGTAATAATCTGGATACACGCGGCGACAGAGGACGACCACTTGATTTGTTGGCCATTGGTTTATTAATCAAACTCATGAATATAGCAAAGCGTTAAAGCTTTATTTGATCTAATGAGGTATTGATTATATAAGAAATTCGAATAAAAAAACGAGGATAGCCAGAAATTGACAAATTATTTATACCATAAGTGCTTATATAATCGATTGTTATCGTTTTGATAAATTTGCGGAAATTAACTATCCTGATCTAGGCCGGCATAAAATTGCAGGAATATGCGATTTTCCGGTATTCATGGTTTCTGGAAAGGTAGCAACTTGATTAACACCATTCTCTTTAGCGACTGATAAAGCTTCCTCGGCGCGTTTGTATAGTCTATGTAAGTTGTCTCCATCGTCGAGCATTGTTATACCGACGCTCACTGTAAAGCCGTGTTGTATGTCTGGTTGATTCATTCTGGAAACTTTTTCACATAATGCATCACTTGCATCTTTAGCTTTATTGATATCTGTTTCAGCGTATAAAACCACAAATCTATTCTCGTCGACGCGGTATAGCTGGTCTGAGCTTCTTATCGATTTTCTGATCTCGTAGGATATCAACTTGATACTATGGTTGTTCAGGCCATAAGTGAATTCTTCTTTATTATTAGCCGAATTGCAATGCGCGATATCAAAGATAGCCAGTGATAAATTTCGCTTGTACCGATTACTTCTGTTAATTTCGGTTTTTACTTCTTCCTGAAAAGCCCGATTATTTTTACAATTTGTTAACGGATCAATATACGTTTTAGTCATTAGTGTAAAAAGCTCATGATTTACTTTTTTTATTTTAAGTACCATGTATGCAGTGATTGTAATGATCATTAGCCCCAGAATACGGTTAGTTAATATTACCTCCATAGGCGCTACTATCCCTGGTGACAGAAAAAAACCCAGTACAATGAGCGATATTCCGATAACTGTTGCAATATAAGTGCTTCGATTGTTTTTAAATCCTAAACTCGCAAAAACAATCAGCGCGTAAGGTGTGCCCGCCGCCACACCTAAAGGTGTGTGAAGATCAAATAAAAAGATACTTAGTGATGTGACCAATAAAAACAACCAAAAAAAATGATTATTGTATTCACTATCAACTAATTTTAGTTGAGTCGCTTTTGGAAACAATATCGAACGCATATGGCAATTTCCCCTTCAAACAGAAGTTGTGAAATAAATATTAATTACATATACTTACGTCATAATTTTACTTTTTATAATCTTCAGTCGAGAAAATTTATATCTATTTGTATAATAAATTAATTTTAGCATACTGCTTTAGCAATTTTTTTCTTAATACGAATGTATAAATTAATCACTATGTACAGAACACAAGAAAAAGTTGGAATTGATATATATGATATTTATTGTGTATAAAAGTTTACTACCATCTATATTCATGTTATTAAATCTAATGGCAGAAGATAAGTAAAACTGATTTGCATCAAGCTCAGATGTGCTAAAAAGAAAGAAATGGGCTTTTAACTATCAAGGGTTTTAATAATACGTGTACCTGCTAATCTGTCATGTAAAAATTGGTGCTCGCGATCAACAAATGCCCACAGTAGACCGACGCCAAAAAATAAAACACCAATAACTGCAATTAAATAGCGAGTAATAGCGATGCGATTACTCAGTCGATTTCCATCTACTGTAACAACACGTATTTTCCAAGTCTGCATTGCCAGGGTTTGCCCTCCACGCGTCCAGAACCAGATAAAATAATAACCCATGATAATCAATAAATAAAATTGATATAAAGGTATGAAATAAACAGCGTTTGCATCACGAAAAATAAGATGGAAAATAAAACTGGCAATGAAAATAATTGCCAACAAAATTAGAGATTCATAAATAAGACTGATGGAGCGTCGCCAAAAACCGGGAAAAGAGAATGTCATATATTTTTACTTTTTGATGTTATGGCAAGCAGCATTTCACTATGACCAACTGTGGATAGTATTGCAAGATTACACGTAATTCAATAGCAAATTGAATACTCTATTTCTGTTGGCATTCTGGCAATGACTAGTTGAGAATCGTTCGCTGGAACTAATATTGTTACTATCAAAGTATTGTTACACTGATCTTTGCACACACTGAAGTTGATCAGTTAGAAAAGGATATGATCGTAGCGTTTGCAGCACTCGATTAACTGTAACCTTTTCTATTTGCGTTATCCATTCTGGATACATACATATTGTTATCCTCATGCACAGATTTAGATTATAAAAAAAACTCAACAAATTTTATGTCGCAAAGCAGCTTATTCTCATTTAAGAATGGCGTTTCGTCACACGTCACACTATTGTAATGAAAATTTAAATTAAATTGTATTGATAATTATTCTCGTTTATATTATTATTAAGAGTTTAACCGACTTCCTTAACAGGGCTGCTGGTAACAGGTTTTTTTCGGGTGATGTGTTGAGTATTGTCAGATTCGTGGCCGGCTTAAAATCGCTAAGCTCATTTTCATCATTTACATATATATGGAAGAAATTAAACGGCTATTGATATTGGTGTTGATTATCCTATAATGCAATCACTGTCACAAAAAAATATTGATTATTTAGGATCAAAGCAGAATTTTATTTCTTTGCCAGGATTGTTTTTTGTATTAATGATCCATGGAATATTGTTTTATGTGCTGTGGAATCAACGTATGTTGCCGCCACCAGAGCAAATGGTTACTTTGTTTGCGGAAATCATTTCGCAACCTGCCCCAAAAATGGCACCAGAAGTTAAGCAGGATCCTGCACCTGCCAAGTTGAGGCCAGTCAAAAAACCCGAGCCAAAGCCCAAAATTAAACAACTGGCCACAAAAGCACCCGAAGTGCCTAAACAGGAACCAATTGTGTTGCCAGAGCCTGAACCAGTTACCGAGCAAGTATCAGTCGCTGAACCTGTTATTGAGGTACCGCCAAGGCAAATGGAAACAGGGCCTGTAACGCTATCTACTGAATTATCGGTATCATGTCCCAGATTAACGGCTCCGACATATCCAGCTATTTCGCGTCGTATGGGCGAGGAAGGAAAATTGGTATTGCGTGTCGAGCTGGATGAAAGCGGTACTATCGACAATGCACGGGTAGTTGACAGTAGTGGGTATACGCGTTTAGACAATGCAGCATTGGAAGCGGTGAAAAATTGGCAATGCAGACCATCAATGCGTAGTGGTCAACCGGTTCGCGCAATAGCGTTGCAACCTTTTAATTTTGTACTGCAAGGAAATTAAATTAATGGAACAAGGACTTGGTTTTTCTAACTTTCTCGCTCAAATCGATGGCGTAGGTATCAGTGTACTGGTATTGCTCATTTCGCTCTCGATAGCAAGTTGGTACCTGATTATTACAAAAAGCATATCCAACTTTATTGCGAAAAAACGTGCAACTGCATTTTTGAAGCATTTCTGGAGTGTTGAATCGCTTGATGTAGTAAGAAAGTCTTTCAATAACACCCCGCCAAATAATGCTTTTGCAGAACTGGCGAAACTGGGTATTGAAGCAGCTGCCGATTCTAAAATGCACGATTCGCAAAAGCTAGCTGCTGCGGGTGGAACCAGCGAATTTCTGACACGCGCTTTGCGTAATGGCATTGACCAGGAAGCGGCCCGTGTTGAAAACGGATTGACACTCATTGCATCCGCAGGTTCTGCAGCGCCGTATATTGGTTTGTTTGGTACGGTATGGGGTATTTATCATGCTCTGATTCAAATTGGTTTGTCAGGGCAGGGGACTTTAGACAAAGTGGCTGGTCCTGTGGGTGAGGCATTGATTATGACTGCTTTAGGGCTTGCAGTCGCGATTCCAGCTGTGCTGGCATATAACGCGTTTGTACGCCGTAACCGAATCTGGTTAGCACGTTTGGACGCATTTGCACACGACCTTTTCGTATTGATAACCATCGGTGATAGCAGCAGCATTGACAGCGCGGTATCGTTAAAGCAAACATCCCCCATGCCCCGTACCATTGCGCCAGCGACAACGTACTCAACTCTTAAAGAGAGGGCGTAAAAAATGGCTTTCGGCAGTATGAATAGCAGTGGACAACAGGCCCCTATGGCTGAAATCAATGTGGTGCCACTGGTTGATGTTATGCTTGTTTTGTTGATTATTTTTATCATTACTGCGCCCTTGTTGACACATTCTGTCAAAATTGATTTGCCTAGGGCTGAGAGCACGCCCAATATTACACAACCAGAACATGTTGAGTTAGCCATACGTACAGATGGCAATCTATTCTGGAATGGGGAACCGGTATTGCTTGATCAGTTATCGAGCCGGTTTGCTGCAACAATTGATCAGGAACCAAGAACTGAATTACATATTAAAGCCGACAAGCTGGCACACTATGAGCATGTAGCACGCGTCATGAGCATTGCCGCTAATGCCGGTATGGCAAGAATTGGATTTATTACTGATCCGACTTTGCAAGAGTAGCGTTCAGAACTTTGTTTGATAGTTTCTTATTCTTTTTGTGTCGGAGTACTTGGGAAATGTACAGATGACAGTGTCCCAGCCGAAGGATCATTAAATATATCCATTGACAGGTTGTCCTCGCTTCGTGCAACGATCACTGTAATGACTGCGTCACCTGTCACATTCACAGCAGTGCGTAACATATCCAGCAGGCGATCAACACCCATAATTAGTGCAATACCTTCAACCGGGAGTCCGACTTGGCTGAACACCATAGCGAGCATAATCAGACCCACGCCCGGTACGCCTGCAGTACCGATAGAAGCCAGTACCGACATACCGACGACCGTCAGGTAACCGGTTAAACCGAGCTCGATTCCATAAACATTGGCGATAAAAACCGTTGCGACACCTTGCATGATAGCGGTGCCATCCATATTGATTGTTGCACCGAACGGTACAATAAACGAAGCGGTTGAGTTATCAACCCCCATTCGTTTTTCAACGGTTCTGAGTGTTATTGGAATAGTGGCATTGGAACTGGACGTGCTGAAAGCAAAAATCTGTGCAGTACGCATTTTTTTGAGGAATTGAACAGGATTAATTCTCCCTAATAGTTTTAGTAAAACCATCAATGTTCCTGTTGCGTGACAAATCAAAACAATTACAACTGCGCCAAAATAGCCGATCATGGGTAATATCAATCCAAGCCCCTGCATGGCAAAGGTCTTGGCCATTAGCGCAAATACACCGTATGGCGCAATAGACATCACTACATTGACTAACTGCATCATCACTTCATTCAGTTTTTCAGTAGTATCGATAATTGTGCGTCCACGCTCACCAATCATCAATAAGCAAATAGCAAAAAGCAATGTGAAAAAAATAATCTGTAACATGTTGCCTTCAGCAAACGCGGCGACGGGGTTATCTGGTACAAGATCAATCAACACCTGCGTCAACGGTGGGGCTTCTGGCGCAATAAATTCGTTTTGCGATGTGGGTGAAAAATCAAATGTCTTACCCGGTCCAATGCTGATAGAAACAATAATAGCCAGTGAAATTGCCAGCGCGGTGGTTAACAAAAACAAGAAGAATGCTTTAATACCGACACGCCCCAATTTATTAATGTCACCAATGCCGCAAACACCGCAGACCAAGGAGAAAGTAACCAGCGGTACCACGAGCATTTTGAGTAAATTGATAAAAACCGTACCGACAACATGAAAGAGCCCTTGCACAAAATAGATTTGGATAAATGCATTGTCTTGAGCAAAAGCGTCAATCAAGCTACCCAGTACAAGCCCAGCAAACATCCAGATGAGTATTTTTGTAGTCATGTTCATGGGTATGGACTTTAAAGTGACGCAATGGGTAATTAAGACTTTGTAAACGAATTGTATGACAGATACACAGTGCAGCGAATTAGTCGAGCGATAACCGTTGCGTTTTAATCAAACGCATGACGAAAAAAAGTGAAACAGTGTTTACTCACCGGGTTGTAGTGTTAAAGAAACATCCAGTTCTTGTCTGTTTCTTAAAACTGTAACTTCTATGGTATCACCCACGCGAAACTCGTCGATGCGCGCAAGCAGTTTCTCTACCGAATTAACTGGTTTGTTATCAATGGCAACTATAATGTCTTTGGGTATTATTTCACCGTCCGGTGAAATGACTGCGCCTTTGAGTCCGGCCGCATCAGCGGCTGAACCACGGCTGACGCCCAGGATTACTACGCCGTTAACATTCAGCACGCCGGTCAGCCGATCGTTGAATTTGCCGTCTACGGTGATACCTAACGCCGGACGAATATATTTGCCTCGACTGATGAGTTGCGGAACAACACGGTTGACGGTATCGACAGGTACTGCAAATCCAATGCCTGCACTTACACCGCTGGGACTGTAAATGGCGGTGTTTATACCAATTAGACGTCCCGCCGAATCAAGCAGTGGACCGCCAGAGTTGCCTGGATTAATAGCAGCATCCGTTTGTATCAGGTTATCAATGGTGCGACCGCCTTCGCCCGGTAAAGAACGATCTAGTGCTGAAACAATGCCGGTTGTTAATGTCCAATCCAGGCCAAAGGGATTGCCAATGGCAAAAACTTTTTGTCCGACTTTAAGGTCGCGACTGGTGCCGAGGGCGACGGGTACGGGTCGCTGAAAGCCGATACCGATTTTTAACACCGCAATATCATGTGCAGCGCTTGCGCCAACCAAAGCAGCCTTGTAATCGCGGCCATCCGCTAAGCGAACTTTTGCTTCGCTGGCACCCCTGATAACATGAAAATTGGTGATGATATGGCCATTATCATCCCAAATAAAACCAGAGCCGGTACCGCTTGGAACAGAAAAAATATTGCGTGTCCAGGCATCCATGACACGTTGACGTGTAGTGATGAATACAACTGAATCACGTGAATTTTCAAATAATGTAATAGTGCTTTGTTCATCTTCTGCCAGATTGCCGCGCGGCTCAACGATACGTGGTTCAGCATGTTCACGGTGATCACCCGGCATAAAAAAATCAAATGAGCTGCGCATGAATATGATGAGCAGTATGACTATTAATGTTAACCAGATTAAACGGGATAAAAATCGACCGTTATCGGACATATGGGTTCGCTCCTTACACAGAATCCAGGTAATTTATTATTTTGATGCGTTCTAGCTAGAATGGCCCAGTGATTTCAAAAGTAATACCACCTTCTGATTTTCCTGAAGTGCCACGTTGAGAACTGAAGTATAAACGTGAACCATCCGGACTGAAAGCAGGGCCTGTTATTTCTGAACGATCATGATTTACGACTTGCAACAATGGCAGGACTGAGTTCTGATTGAGGACAACAATTTGCATATCACCACCGTCTTCAGCAACAAGCAGCTCGCCGGATGCATTGGCAGTAATATTATCGACCCCGGTCAACACAGGGTGCATGAATACAGCCGCATTATAAATAATATTAAGTTCTTTGTTATCAGTACTGTAGGCCCAGACCCTGTTGTCACCTTTGGTGGTAAAATAAACGAGCTTTTCTTGGTACCAGATACCTTCTCCACCATTAAAGGGTGTACGCTCGGGTATCTGATAGCGAGTGGGGGTGTCGGTTGCCCGCGGATCGGGAAGCGCATGCCAGTGTACTTTTCCAATACGACCACCAATTACTTCGGCGACTTCTAATATGCCGTTGTCAAGATCAGGATTACCCGCAGTGTCAAATTCATTGGCAGTATAACGATACAGGCAGCCGTCGGGTTTATCTTCAGTTAAATAGAGCTGTTTCTTTTGCAAATCGACCGCAACAGCTTCATGACTGAATGTGCCCAGCGCAGGTCTCAGGCGTGGTGGCAGTTTACCAAAAGGATCACATTCCCAAACTTGGCCTTTATCGACCTCTTCGCATGACAACCAGGTCTGCCACGGGGTATGACCACCGGCGCAGTTCCGGCTGGTGTTTTTAAGGATAGCATATGCGTCAACAACTTCTCCTTTTTGATTAAAGCGCAATGCGCCGACGCCGCCTGCCTGGTTTTCAAGTTCACTATTGGAAACATAAATCCATCCGTCATCCCCTTTTATGGCAAATGTGGCGCCACCATCAGGCGCAGCATGCCAGTTATAATCAAAAAGCGTTTGGCCGGAACGGGCAACAATGCGGGATTTAAATCCTATAGGAAGTCGCACGCCATTGGAATCGGGCGGCTGCAAGCCACTCCTCGCTGCGCGAATCAGCGATGCAGCCTGGCCGGGTACCGATGTCCAATGGCCCGAGAAGAAAATACCCAATCCGCTTATCAGGCTAAACTTGAGAAGCCTGCGGCGTTGATGCTCAAATATGTTCATGCTGATTATAAATCATGGTTTTTTTGTGTTTAAAATATTGAACCAAAGAGCTTATCAAAGAATGCCACGTTAAGATTAGATTTATTCTAAGTCACCCTAAGTCACCCTAAGTCACCCGTGATTTGATGAAGTACAGGCTGATTGGAAAATTTTACTTTTTATAGAATGCTGTAAACGACAGCGGCCAAAAGTCCGCCAATAATGCCTCCAACTATCGGAACGTACGCGTAACCCCAATCGCTATCCCGTTTATTAGGTATTGGAAGTATCGCGTGCATAATACGCGGTCCCAGGTCGCGTGCAGGATTGACTGCAAATCCGGTTGGTCCCCCAAGCGATAAACCAATACCAAAGAGCAGTAACGCTACAGGAAGTGCATCTAATGCACCTAGGGTGGTTTGAGGTGAAACAATCATCATGATGCCAAAAACGAGTACAAAAGTCCCTACAGCCTCTGTAATGATATTGTGTGCCGGACTTCTGATTGCCGGGCCGGTGCAAAATGCAGCTAATTGGGCATCGGGATCGGTTGTCTGGTCAAAATGCTGTTGATATGTGATCCATACAGTCAAAGCGCCCAGCATCGCGCCCAGCAATTGTGCTATTGCGTAGCTTGGCACATCCACCCATGCAAATTTTCCTGCTGCAGCCAAACCAATGCTGACGGCAGGATTCAAATGCGCACCGCTTGAAGCAGCCACCGCATATACAGCGACAAAAAGTGCAATGCCCCAGCCGGCTGCAATTGTTAACCAACCGGCATTATTACCTTTGGATTTATTAAGCACCACATTGGCAACGACGCCATTACCTAACAAAACTAATATAAAGGTTCCAACTAATTCACCTAGAAAAGGACTCATATGCACCACCCTGAATTTAAAATGAAAATTAAGTTAATATTAAATGAATGCACAAAAATTGTAAGAATGCATTTTATCTGGGCATTTTACTTAATTTATAACTTGAGGAAATTATTACATAAAACGTTGGCCAATGAAATGTTGACTTAACAGCATGGAAATAGCAGTATAAGTAATTAAAAAGTATACGCTTAAGTTTAAGAATATGACGTTTATTATATGTACATATTAGATTTATTTTACGGATGTCTGCTATCGGTAAATCCGCCAAGCGCTGTATGAAAGGATTCATATAGCTTGAGCGCCATAGTGTCGACTTGCAATTCATATATGAATATGCAATGATCGAATAACAAGGAGGGTAATATTTATGACGGCCTTTCTCAGCAGCAAACACTTTCCGACTGACTCAAGCGGTGAAGACCAACATCTTGAAGATGTTCTAAATAATATTTTAGAACATGACTACAAAGGCAGCTTTTTTACAATGCTTGCCCAATATCAGCGTATTCTTGCTGACAACAATCAAAAGCTTATCTGGCCGGAAATTCATCAGAAACTTGAAACTTTGTTTAAATGCGGTAAAGCAGAAGTTTTAAGTGGTCCCATGATCGGTATACCCATCTCCATACGTGACAGCGATTACTTCAAACACAGTGACGAGTTAAATATAAATGAGCGCTCAGTTATCGCCAGTATTGAATGGATGGCTACTGCATGGAATGCAACCTATGCGGATACGGGTTTATGGATGGGTAAGACTTTTGAGCCTGTATCACGTGAGACGGTTGCTGAAAAAACGCATAATCACACTCAATCAATAAAAGCATATGATCCAACATTGACACGTATTGGGCGAAATTATTTCCGCGAACCACCCGATTCAAATTTTATTCAAGCCGTTGGTTTGCCTGCTTTAACAGAATTGTGGCATTTGAAAGATCGGCCGATGGATGCAGATACTAGAGGTTTTGATTGTAAACTTTTACCCGAAAATCTGACCAGGGAAAAAGTAATCCCTTACAGTAAAACAGGCGGGTATTTTCTGTGCAATTCTGGCAAATCGGTCGTGCCTGAAATGAACAGCAAGGATGTTTACCAACTGGATTATCGCTGGCCAGCATTGATGCCCAGTTATCCCATGACGTGCTTGATCGATGAAATAGTGCGTATTGATGACAGTATCTATCTGGGTCAATTGGTTTTTGCTACACGGCATTTCAGCCTTGGCAGTGTCCCGCTCCCCAACGGGAAAGTTATATCGATTGGAGAGGATTACCCAGAGCGTGGTTTATGGGAAAAAACCAAACGTATTTTGCAAATGGGGAGACAGGACGACGTGCATTATTACGGATATCAAAATAATGGTTTCTTTTTGATGGTTGATCCAGATTCTGCAGAAACATTTTATGCAGATGACGCTTTCCCACAATTGCGGCCACGTTCTGGTGAGATCGGTTTCCTTGAGCTTGGCTACGATCAGCTTGTAACGAATGCTGGCAGCCATGTTCCCATGACAGTTACTGCAAAACAGTCAAAGCAGTGGCCCGAAATTTCTGATTGGACCAATGGTTGGAAACAGAGCGCTGCCGTCGAGCGCAAATTCACATCTTTTATTCTCGAAGAATCTCCATTGGAAGTACAGGATGAATATGTCGAAGACATGCTTCAAGACGGTGAATCAATACTCCAGATGCTGCAGCGTATCAGCTATGAAATTTCCGCACAAAACAATCCGCAAGATCAGTTAAAAAATTTTGAAAAGCTGAACGCTCTGTTTCGTCGGGGCGTTGCCCCCACTGTTACAAATGGTCTTTTTCAGGGTAATGGTGAAATCGGCTTTAACTGTCGCCTAGATAGTGATGAAACAAACAGCTGGTATGGCGAACCGGTTCATAGCACCGGATTTGATTATTATCATGGCGCCACGCTTAATTTGCATTGTGGATTTACTGAAGGTTTTTCTATGGATTCGACTGATCAGCAGAATGATAATGCACTTTTTCCCAGCGCACTGGCAAATATGCTGGATAATCATCCGCCACCAAATCTGCTCAACATGACATGGCATTCTATTGGGAAATTCATTTTTCCCTGGGCCGGCAAATCGTTTGAAAAAATATCAGGGCGTAAGTTGAGTATGCTTCTGGATGAGAGCGACGATTTGGATGACCGTTATCCTGAGCGTGTAGATACCCTTAAGTCATTTCTGGCCAGCCGACCACATTATAACCTTATTGAAAAAAACAAGGCGCACTTTTGGAAAGCTGATGGCGTTTATGTAAAACATCTGAAAAGTGGTGCCTGGGATCAAGGCATGTCGGATGAAGATAAAACTTTTTGGGAACATGAAGCTGCCACACACTGGGTGGATGGTAATAATATTCAAGATAAACGTATTGTCGCTGCTGATCCGTTAATGCGCATTGTTGACATGAATTATCGCGTACCCGATGCGTCCTTTCTGGCCGCCGCCTCCGACGGACCATCACCCTTTGCAAGGCAGGGTTATATTTTTCTTGGTACAGATGACAGGGAATCTGTACTTCCGATGAATAATAACAAGAACAAAAAGAAAAAAGTTTTTCAGTTTCATTATCGGTTCCCAATGATTGGCGGTCCGACACCAATTGGTTATTGTCTTGATGAACTTGTTGAAATCGCAGATGGTCTTTATTTAGGGCAATTGATTTATTCGACAGCTTTGGGCTTGCCATTTCATTCATCGGTTGATTCGGATGAGTATAGATACCAGCTGTTTGGATATTTTCTTCTGCTCGATGATACGTGGCAGTATCACAGATTGGCGATCGGACTGGATACGCTGCAATAATCATATTGGAGGAAATACGTGATGCAAACTTCAAATATTAACCGGGGCGGCATACACATTGATCTTGAACATGGTACAGCTGATACAGCTGCCTTCAATGATAAAACAGCCAGTTATCCAATACCCAATGATGCGCCTGACAAAATCAGAACACTGAATGATTTGACACTGAGCCACATCAGTCTCAGTGATTTTCCGGTAGTGCAGGCATGGCGGAATCAGTTATTCGATCCTGAATGGATACCGGAGGTCTGTGATGAATTGCCACGGCTACTAACAGAGTTTCTTCGCAAACCCAAGAACGATGCGTTGCCGCCCATCACCCAGCGTTCTCAGGCGTTGAAGCATATCTTCAGTCATAAAACTCCATTCGTCAAAAAAAGCGACTTGTTGCCGGGGCAAACGACAACAAGTTTTGTCGGACCGGTAGTGCATATGGACATGAGTGGTTATTGTATTTGGCCGGAGCTGGATACGATTGCAACCAGATCTCAGAATCCTTTCAAAATCAAACCGAAGGTTGCCAAACGTTTTAACGAGGAGATTTTCCCGTTTTGGCTCGAGCGACGCACTGTTCAGGAAGTTGCGCGTTATTCTGATTATGACACTGCAGATTATGCAAATGACCAAAGAGATACGGTTGACGGTGGCATGGCGGATGATCAGCGATCAATCGATCCGCCGTTAAAAAAACGTGCCGGCGAAACGCCTAAATGTCAGGAATTGTTTGAACGGGTTGCCTTTTATCTGACCGACAAGGCAACCGCAGTATCCCATACCGCGCCAGATTTCGGTCGCATATTAAATTATGGTATGGATGCGTTGATTGCTCAACTGCGGCAGGATATCGCTAACGGTTCTGCTACAGGTATGACCGTTGATCAAAAAGAATTTGCTGAAGCAGTTATTGCTGTTTATGAGGGCGCTAAAATTTATGCCGAACATCTGGCTGAAGCTGCCGGACATGCCGGTAACAATGAATTGGCCAGAATTTGCCGCAGGGTTCCGGCTAAACCGGCAAAGACACTGGCGGAAGCGTTGACAGCAGTGTGGATATGCTATCACCTGTTACTGCAGGAAAATACTAATTTCGGCCTTTCACCAGGACGGCTGGATCAGACTCTGAATGATTTCTATTTGAACGACTGGCAACAGCAGCCGGATGATGAAGCCAAAGCCGCTTATACCAAACATGCAGTTGAGTTGATGTGTCATTTCTTCCTGCGCTGTTCTGATCATGTTCCTCTGTCTCCTGAAACTGCTGAAGTGTTATTTGCAGGCAGTGGCTCGAATCAGGCGTTAACTGTTGGTGGTACACGGTATGTCAACGGTAAAACCGTTGATGCTGTCAATGACATGACGTATATCATCCTTAAGGCAACTGAAATGCTGTCCATCCGTGATCCCAATGTTCATGCACGTTATCATAAAGATGTACACCATCGCGCCCCGGATGACACGCTCCTTGGTCCAGGCGAGATTTCCCCTTACTTGAAACGTATCTGTCAGGTTAATTTGATTACGCGTGCAACACCCGCACTACATGGTGATGTGCCCGTAATACACAGTATGGCCAACTATTATGCCCGACATGATCATGTCACTATGGAAGAGGCGTTGACTGATGCGCATGATTATGCTTCTATCGGCTGCATCGAACAAAATTCAGATCATAAACACTACGGGCATACCGGTTCCACATTGCTGGTACTACCAGCTGTGCTCGAATTGGCCATGTTTGGCGGCAAGCACCGCAGTGACGGAATTGGCCGAAATGATCCGAATCTGTTCTACGGTAAAACGGAATATACTTCTTCGCCACTTAACGAGATGGACTCCATGCAGCAATTCATTGATAGTTTCCGCTTTCAACTCGATGAAATGGCACGGCATTGTGTTCAGTTCAATAATTATCTTGGGCGCACTCTGGCGAAGGTTCGTCCATCGCCATTACTGTCAGGACTTTTTGACGGACCTACAAACATACCCGGCGGCCACGGTGCAAAATTTCGCGATCTTTCATCAGGTGGCGCTAAATATAATTCTTCCGGTGTGGCCATTATCGGGCTCGCAGATGTTATTGATTCTTTCTGCGTTATCGACGCGCTGGTATTTGGCGGAAAAATGACAGCTGATGAACTGGTTGCCGCGCTAAATGCTAATTTTGATCCGAAACGATTGCCTGCAAATAAGCAGACTGGCTTTCTCAAGACGTTGATTGAACTGATTAAAATGCAGTATCCTAATGACCGGCAGAATAAAACACGCATTACTATAAAACCTGAGCGCTTGCAGGAATGCATGGATTTGATTCGTGTTGCCCCCAAATATGGTGCGGGCGTGGATAAAACCCCAGGCGGTATTTTTAACAATGCTATGGCGGTTAAATATACCCATTTGCTGACCAGGATGATTCAGGATGTCTTTTTCAAATATCGCACGCATCGAGGCGGTCGCTATTTGACAGGTTACTGGAGTATGACCAATCATGCCGGCTTTGGAATGTTGTGTAAAGCAACTCCAAATGGGCGACTTGACAACGCATCTTTTGCCAGTGGCATCACGCCTTGCCCAGGTATTGTCAAGGCTAACGGAGAGCCAGTGATGTTGCTGGATCACATGCTGTCTGTTGCCAGCGTCAATCCCGATACAGTGCAGAACGGATATACTTACAATCTGAGTCTGACACCCCGCGGTAAGGAATACTTTAATGAAGATACTGATTTGTTCGCAACGTATATGAAAACATTTATGGACCAAGATGGCGTACTCGTTCAGCTTTGCGTTACTTCGATTGAAGATTTTATCGCTGCCGACAAAGCTGCCACAGCTGCGAGTCAGACAGGTGCTGGTGAAGCAGAACAGAAGGCGTTGGCCCCTTATAAGGATTTGATGATACGTGTAGCTGGCTATTCTGCTTACTATGTTACTTTGAGTCCGCAGATGCGGCAGGAAATAATTGATCGTGCCAATTTTGGCATGGAAAGCGGCATTGAACAGCATGAGGTAGCAGGAGTCTGATATGCATGCAACGCTACCAGCACTCCCGCAGGGAATTCATCAAATTCTGAAATCCGGACTGCAGTTAAGCGAAACCAGTAATGAACTGGCCGGATTAATTAAACGTGCGGAAGGAAAAATTCTTGCAAATGGCATGGCTGCATTGATTAAACTGGGTTTTGGCTTTCTAATCAGTGAAGGTTTAAGTGACAGTAAAGCCGCGCAGTCACAAGAATTTTTTCAAGACAATTTTGTCATCAAAGATCCCTGCACACCAGATGGTTTTCGCTATTATCAGGGGAAAATTCTGATTCGAACACGTAAACCTGAAGATGACATGAATGTGTTGATTCGGTTTTGTCCTGATCCGTCTGCATTGTATATTGATACGCCTATTGGTAAACGGTTTAACCCGTGTGCAATTGTCGATACAAAAGTGTTGAGTGAGTCAAAAGCAGATCAGATTGAACAAGATCCGGATAAAGTGGACCTGGTTATTCGCTTCAGGGATGCTAAAGCCATATTGAGTCTTGCTGAGCGACCCGATGTAGACGTTGTCCAGCTTTTACTTGAAAATTTGGTACAGATTACCGGTAACTTTGGCCATATGTTTAAGTTTGGTGCAATCGGTAAAAATGTTCAGGCGTTAGTTGCGGATGCGTATGAACGATAAAGGGCTGGTTTTCGACATCAAACGGGATGCCAGCGAAGATGGACCCGGAATTCGAACAACTGTTTTTTTCAAAGGGTGCCCGCTTTCTTGTATTTGGTGTCAAAATCCTGAAGGAAAGAAATTTTTACCTGAACCTGATGTGTATGGTAATCAGATCGGCACATGGTACAGTACTAATGAACTTATGTATCGCTTGTTACAGGACAAACCTTTTTTTACATCAACGGGTGGCGGGGTTACACTTTCCGGTGGTGAACCTACATTACAAATGGATTTTGCCGGTAGGTTGTTGCAGGCACTTAAACGTGAAGGCATTCATACTGCGCTGGAAACATCTGGTTTTTTTCCATATGAATCGTTTAAAGCAAAAATGTTGCCCTGGCTGGATTTGATATATTTTGACATTAAATTAATTGATGCTGCTGATAGCAAACAGTACTGTGGGCAATCCAACAAACATATTCTGGAAAATTTTTCACGATTAATCAAAGATGCGAGCATTCCGGTTATTCCCAGAATTCCATTGATTCCAGGAATTACTACAACGGAAAAAAACCTAAAGGATATTGCTGCGTTTCTTAGGAAGCATGGAGTCAAATCGTGTGAATTGATGCCTTATAATCCTCTGTGGATTGATAAACTGCTTAAGCTCGGTATAGCGCCAGATTATAAGCGCAACAATTATATGACCCCTGCTGAACAAAAAGCCTGTGTCGACTGTTTTACACATTGATCTGATAGTTATCGGCAAGAAAGATCAGAACAAATGCAAATGATTTTCATTATACGATAATCTATGTGTTAATCTTGGCCGGATTCAATTTGCTGAAGCAAGGTGTTAATGCGTATTAGGCCGTAATCGGGCAATCGTTATCCCAATAACGACTAAGCGTTGCGATAAATCAAATTTTGATAGTGATATTGTCAATTACAACAACGTATTTGATATGCAGTTATGATAAAAGTAAAACGTTTGGTGCTTGATGTGCTCAAGCCCCATCAACCCAATGGACTGGAATTCGCCAGTGCGCTAGCCGAACGATGTGGAAGCTGTCGTATTAAATATTGCGTTGTAGAAGTAGATGAACAAACTGAAACAACGCTACTGACCATTGATGGCGATGATATTCAATTTAACGTTGTAACAGAGGCCATTCGTTCAATGGGTGCCACCATTCATAGCATTGATGAAGTTGACGTTGTGGGTTTGCAAACTGATACCTGATTATTGCGTCTTTCAAAAACCTGTTAAAGCGATTCTTTTTTCTGGTTTTTTTGTTTCATTTGACTTTCCCATCCTGCAAACTTTAGTAAAATAGACAGTACATTTAAATTAAAACAAAAGAGTGAATATGTCAGAAATAGTTGACGTTGCCGTAATTGGCGGCGGACCGGGCGGTTATGTTGCAGCAATACGCTGTGCGCAGTTGGGGCTGAATACGGTGTGTATTGATGCATGGAAAAATTCGAAAGGGCGTGCCAGCTTGGGCGGTACTTGTCTTAATGTTGGATGTATTCCTTCTAAAGCATTGCTGGAGTCGTCCGAACAATTTTTTCAGATTAAACATAAGGCCTCTGCACATGGCATTCAAGTGGATGGCGCCACAGTTGACGTGCCTGCGATGATTTCAAGAAAAGACAAAATTGTGACGACTTTTACAGCGGGAATTACGTCGCTGTTCAAGAAAAACAAAGTCAAATCAATTCACGGCACAGGAAAGCTACTTAAACGCTCTAAAACTGATGAGGCTTGGCATATAGAAGTCAAGGGCAATGATGATACCCAGACTGTTCAGGCCAGGCATGTGATAGTGGCGACAGGTTCTGTGCCGCGCCAACTCCCTATGGTTGAAATTGATAATGAAAGAATACTGGATAATGCCGGTGCATTATCGTTATCTGAAGCACCAGAACGCCTCGGCGTAATCGGTGCTGGCGTAATTGGTCTGGAAATGGGCAGCGTTTGGCGCAGATTGGGTTCGGAAGTCACCATATTGGAAGCGATGCCTGAATTTCTGATGGCTGCTGATGAACAGATTGCAAAAGAAGCTAAAAAAATCTTTTCCAAGGAACCTGGTTTAGCAATTCATACAGGTATTGAAATAAAATCGATCAAGGCAAGCAAAAAAAGTGTAATCGTTAACTATCAGGATGCAGACGGTGGCACGCAAAAATTGGAAGTCGATAAATTAATTGTTGCCGTGGGGCGTACACCGAATACATCAGATTTAGGAACAGATGAAAATGACCTTAACTTGGATGAACGTGGTTTTATTGAAGTGGATGAATATTGTCGCACCAATTTGACTAATGTTTTTGCTGTAGGTGATGTGGTGCGCGGCCCCATGCTGGCGCACAAAGCTTCGGAAGAGGGTATAGCTGTTGCTGAAATGATTATAGCAAGCGAAAAAGGGAATAATCAGGAAACTGAAGCCGTCAGCTTTAATACTATTCCTTGGGTAATTTATACTTCGCCCGAAATTGCCTGGGTAGGTAAAAATGAACAAGAGCTCAAGAAAGCAGGTATTGCCTATAAAGCAGGACAATTTCCTTTTATTGCCAATGGTCGTGCACGCGCCATGAATGCTCCGGCTGGATTTGTCAAAGTATTGGCAGACGCTGAAAGTGACCGCATACTAGGCATTCACATGATCGGTCCACATGTGTCTGAATTAATCTCTGAAGCAGTAACGGCAATGGAATTTTTTGCCAGTAGTGAAGATATTGCTCGCATTGTACATGCGCATCCTTCATTATCTGAAGTCATACATGAGGCTGCACTAGCCGTGAACAATCGTGCCGTGCATATCTAACATTAAGAGAGTTCTCTGCAATCGGGATTGGCAAGTTGTAGAAAAACGGCTGTCAATAAAGTTATTGATTAATCAATAACTTTATTGACAGCCGTTTTTATGCCTATTAGCTGTCCTAAAATATAAAAAAATAAATCGTGCAGCTTAAGGAAGACAGTTCTGACTGTTCGGGTCTATACCGCAAGACCAGCGTAATTCTCTGATGCCAGCTGCTTTATTGACTAAATAATCAGCTTTCAGTTGTTTGTTTTGTTCAGCTGTCAGCGCGGCTCTTTCCGGTATATATCGTTCATTACTCCAGAAACGTACCCTGCAAAATTCATCTTGACCTTGGCAAATACGACTAATCGCATTGCTATAAACTGTTTTGTCAGTATGACGATTTTGCTCCACAAGCACCATATGAACTTTTTTCCCGGAGTTTCCTAATTCGGCGATAAATACATTCTTCCACCCATTACCACTTTCTAGTGCAGCTACTTCATCTTCTTCGGTTTCAACTGAAGATTGTGCTTCATTAATTACTTCTGCTGCATTTTCGTCAGATTTTGCAAACGCTGCGTATGGAATACTCAGTGCCAAAAATAAAAAGGCACAAATTATATTTTTGTTCATAAATTCTCCATGTTGAGTTGTAGCTTTCCTTGTACTCCACCAACTTAGAATTGACGTGTACGGCGTTCGCAAGATATTTTGTCGTCACAATGCGCGGTGCGAAGGCAACGGGCCCAGTGCTGCAACACAATGATCAAACATGATGTGAACGACCGACTGGCCGGCATTTTCAATGCAACTGACTACGCCAGGCTTCTTGACAAGTAACTAATTCTTGCTAGGAAGCCAGCATCGCCATTAACGTTGAAAAACTAACTGAATTCATCATTTCTAAGTCGAACGAGTACTAGCAATATCACTGCTACAGTTTTTCAAAATAAATAAAATTGAAAATGAGATACTCAGACAAATATTTGCAGCCTGAGCATCGTTAGCAGCCGAAGTATACCCGCAAAATAATATATTGCACAGATGATTGTTTTGCTGAAGATAAATTCAGAAAAACGCTGTTTCATACTTGATAAAGCAAAAAATAAAAAATTGCGTATACAGTTAACAGTTATTTTTATTCTTTAAAAATAAAGCTTTTAGATGAACTCTTTAACAATAAAGCAGACAAATGTTTCACATGGATAGTATTTATGCACACTTAATATTATAATCGTGAGCTTTTCATTCACGGCCGCTAATACATTAACTTACATGCAGTTATTTGCCTTTGGTATTAATCATAATACTGCGCCTCTGGATGTGCGTGAACAGGTTACCTTTTCCGAAAACGCAATGGAACATGCTTTGCACGATCTGGTCGGACGCAATCCCATCAAAGAAGCGGCTATTGTTTCAACCTGTAATCGAACAGAGATTTATTGCAGTACTGACAAACCGGAAGAAGCCATGCATTGGCTTGCGGATTTTCATCATTTACAAACACAGGAACTGGACCCTTACCTCTACAAGTTGGCGCGCGAGCAAGCCGTCAAGCATGCATTTCGGGTTGCGAGCGGTTTAGATTCCATGGTGCTGGGTGAACCGCAAATATTGGGTCAATTAAAAAGCGCAGTTAAATCAGCTGAGAACGCAGGCACTTTAGGTTTGTTGTTACATAAATTATTTCAGCGAACATTTTTTGTTGCCAAAGAAGTGCGCACATCAACCGAGATTGGCACAAACTCTGTATCAATGGCTGCTGCCGCTGCACGCTTGGCCGAACGGATCTTTGGTGAAATCAGCGAGCAGCGGGTGCTGTTTATTGGTGCCGGAGAAATGATTGATTTGTGTGCAAGCCATTTTGCTTCGCGAAATCCGAAACATGTTACGGTAGCCAATCGAACTATTGGGCGTGCACAGGCGTTATCCAAGCGATTCAATGCCAGGGCTATCACGTTGGCTGATTTGCCCGAACAGTTAGCACTGCATGATATCGTTGTCACCTGCACCGCGAGTCCTTTACCTATCCTGGGCAAAGGAATGGTTGAACGTGCTGTTAAAGCACGAAAACATCGCCCGATATTTATTGTCGATCTGGCGGTGCCACGCGATGTTGAATCGGAAGTGTCTGAACTGGATGATGTTTTTCTCTACTATGTGGATGATTTATCTGAGATTGTGAAAGAGGGTATGGATGCACGCCAGAGCGCGGTTGCTCAGGCAGAATCAATTATCGATAACAATGTTATCGATTTTATGCGCTGGATGGCGACGCGTGAACTGGTTCCTACCATTCGTGCGTTACGTGATCAAGGTGAAAGATACCGTCGTCAGGAACTGGATCGTGCCAGTAAGTTGCTGATTAAAGGTGAAGATCCGCAGAAAGTTATGGAATCGTTAAGTAATGGTTTGATGAATAAATTTCTGCATATTCCTTCCAGCTCCCTAAATCACGCCACTGCCGAAGAACGTGAGCAACTGGTTGAATTGGTGAATCGGCTTTATCAACTGCATCGGCCGCAATGAAAAACAGTCTTGCTAACAGACTTGAACGTCTCAGTGTGCGCTTGGAAGAACTGAATCAGATGCTGAGCAGTGAAAAGATTACTGCAGACCTGGATAATTTTCGCAAGCTTTCGCGCGAGCATGCCGAGATCATATCTATAGTTGATCTGTATCATGCATATCAACAAACTGAAATGGATATGATAACCGCCCGCGAGATGGCTTCTGATCCGGAAATGCGTGAGTTTGCTGAAACTGAAATGCAGACTGCGAAGGAAAAACTGGCAGAAATTGAAACTGAAATACAAAAACAGTTATTACCCAAGGATCCCAATGATGACCGCAATATTTTTCTGGAAATACGCGCGGGAACTGGTGGTGATGAATCAGCTCTTTTTGCGGGCAATTTGTTTCGTATGTATTCACGTTATGCTGAGCGGCGCAACTGGCAGGTTGAAATCATTTCACAAAGCCCATCAGACGTTGGCGGCTATAAAGAGATTATAGCCAAAATTATAGGACAGGGTGCTTATTCACGGCTTAAATTCGAATCGGGGGGACACCGCGTACAACGCGTACCTGTGACTGAAACTCAAGGGCGTGTCCATACATCTACCTGTACTGTTGCTGTTATTCCTGAAGCGGATGAGATCAGTGAAATTGAACTCAATCCGGCCGAGTTACGCATTGATACTTTTCGGGCTTCCGGTGCGGGTGGTCAGCATATTAATAAAACAGATTCGGCGGTACGGATTACCCATTTGCCAACTGGTATGGTTGTAGAGTGTCAGGATGGTCGTTCCCAACATAAAAACAAGGCGCAAGCTATGAGTGTGTTGGCGGCGCGTATTCACGCCAATCAAATGCAGAAGCAGCAGGCAGAGCAGGCGGCAACTCGTAAATCCCTAGTGGGTACGGGTGAACGTTCTGAACGGATTCGTACATATAATTTTCCACAAGGCAGGGTAACTGATCACCGTATCAATCTGACACTTTATAAAATGGATCAGATTATGGATGGCGATATTGACGAAATTTGTTCGGCCTTAATGGCCGAACACCAGGCAGAACAACTTGCAGTCTCGATGGAAGAATAACCGTATTTCCGTTTGAATAGACAAGATCGAGATGTGTACCGTGAATCAGTGTAGATATGATCAAATCACATTGGATTTTTCCCCGCGCACTATTTCTCAAGTGCTGTACTGGTCTGTTCAAAAAATCGAGTATGTTGACGCACGTTTACTGCTGCAATATGTGATGCAAGTGAATTATTCCTATTTATTGACGCACGCAGATGATTTTCTTTCTTCAGATCATTTTGAAAGATTTTCAAAACTTGTTCTGGAGCGTATTAGAGGAGTGCCAGTTGCTTATTTAACAGGTCTACGTGAATTTTACGATCTGACTTTCAGGGTAAGCCCTGCCGTTTTGATACCGCGTCCGGAAACTGAATTATTAGTTGAGCAGGCGCTTGCTAAAATTCCAGAGTCACGCTCAATGAAGATTCTGGATCTCGGGACTGGGAGCGGGGCGGTAGCCATAACAATTGCAAAACATAGACCTCGATCACATGTGACAGCGATTGACTTGTCCCATGATGCTATTGCAATTGCGAAATGGAACGCGCAAAATCTTGCCGCTGGTAATATTCGTATCACTCAAAGCAACTGGTTTGAAAAACTTGTTGCTGATAAATCGTTTGATTTAATAGTTTCCAATCCACCTTATGTCGCTCAAAACGACCCGCATTTACAACGAGGGGATTTACGTTTTGAACCAGATATTGCATTATCAACGCATGAGAATGGATTAGCTTGTATTCGTCATATTATTGCTACATCGGCCGCATATTTAGTTGACGGCGGGCAATTGTTATTAGAACATGGTTATGATCAGTCAATTCAATGCAGAGGTTTGCTGGAGGCGCAAGGATTTCGTAATATTTACTCACAAACAGATTTAGCCGGCATAGAACGCGTGAGTGGTGGCAGTTATCATGCAGAAAATCTGCAACCCAGGATTCCGTGACAAAAACAATGAGACTGACTATTTTGTTGGTTTCTTTCATCTAAAAAATAACGTAGAAATTTCTTTTGATTTCTTGTAATTACTGAGGAGCATATCAAATATGAGTGTAGAAGATACTATTGAACAGCAGATTTCAAACAATCCCGTTGTGCTGTATATGAAAGGATCGCCGGAGCAGCCGCAATGTGGTTTTTCTGCAAATGCAATCAATATTCTAAATGCATGTGGTGTCAATAATCTGTTTACTGTGGATGTGTTGCAGGATCCGGAAATACGTCAGGGTATTAAAGATTATTCCAATTGGCCAACGATTCCACAGTTATATGTAAAAGGTGAATTTGTCGGTGGATCCGATATTCTCACCGAAATGTATCAAAGCGGTGAATTGAAAAAACTTATTGATGAAGATTAATATTACTATCCGAACTATCAGCTTATAGTTGCCGCGACTGATTTTGTGGCAGTGGCGACAATCCAGTAACGTGCAAACTTGCCGACGGCCATGAATATCATGGCCGTCAACCAGTTTACCCTAAGCCATCCGGCAGCAACACATAATGCGTCACCGATGACAGGCGTCCAGGAAAGCAATAGGACAGGCGCACCATGACTGCGTACCCATTTCAGACTGCGCGAACTACCATCCGTTTTTTTGAGAATGGATTTCTCATCGGGTAACAAACGTCCGATGAGATACGAGCTCATTCCACCCAGTGTATTACCGATTGTTGCAATGATAAGCGCATACCAGAGAAGGTCGGGATAGGCAATGAGTACACCGGCAAGTACGGCTTCTGATCCACCTGGTAATAGTGTTGCAGCGAGAAAACTACTGGTAAAAAGTGCTAATAGACTTGCTTGTTCATCCATAATTTGACTCGGTCATAAAAAGCGCAAGTTTACACGCATACCTGATAGCGTGATAAATTATCTGTTTAAACTATTTTTTATTCAAAAGTATTGTTCGCCGCTTTTTGACCAACAGACATAAACTGCATGATATAAGGGATCGTCTTGTCTGATTCTCTCATTGCCAAATATAATTTCTGATACAATCCATTTTTTCCGAAGTAAATTTTGTTCAGTTTCAATTCTCCAATTCTTGCATCTGCCAACCATTCCGGTAAAACGCAAACGCCCCGTTTTAACGCCGTCATTTGCAGCATAATTTCTAGTGACTCAATTTGTTTTAATTTTGCCGGTTCAAGGTGTGATGGGGTTAAAAAATGAACGAGTACAGTCAGTCTCTCTGGCGGTACCGGAAAAGTAAGTAATGTTTCCCTGCAAAGCATTTCTGGTTTTAATTGTTCGACCGACGCCAAAGGATGATCTTCCGAGACAAGAAGTACCAGCTGGTACGCGGCTAAAATTTCGTAATGTATTTTTTCTTTCTTAATGAGATCGGGTGTAATCAGTACGTCGATATGGTGATTCAGTAGACCTTCTAAACCTGAAAACTGGAATTTATGCACAATGTCTATATCGATACCAGGCATTTTTCGCATGAACTGGCCAATCACCGAATTTAACCACTCGTAGCAGGGGTAACATTCAACGCCGATTCGTAAAATGCCCTGGCAACCTTCGCTATAGGCTTTAAGTGTTTTTTCGGCCTGCGATAATACAGGCAGAACCTGATTTGCCACTTCTAATAACAAATGCCCGGCCTGGGTCAAACGCAGGGTGCGGCCATTTTTTTCCCACAGTGCGATTCCCAGTTTTTTTTCCAGATAACTGATTTGGTGTGATAGAGCAGGCTGACTTACACATAGTGCATTGGCAGCTTCAGTAAGTGTTCCATTGGTATGCAACGCTTGTATGATTTTAAGATGACTGTGTTCTAACATTTATGAGGATATATTATAAGATCGTAGAAATTTATCATTATTATTTATTGTTTGTTGTTTATACAATAGTTGAACGATTATTAAATAGCAATGGTGAATACAAACATGGTAACAACGCATAATCTTGGGTTTCCTCGTATTGGAAGAAAGCGGGAATTGAAATTTGCTTTAGAAAAATACTGGAAAAAAACAATTTCTGAGAAAACTTTGCTGGAGGCTACAGCTAGTCTGCGCTCACAGCATTGGCAGGATCAAATGATGCTTGACTGGATACCGGTAGGCGATTTTTCGTTATATGATCAAGTACTGGACACCAGTTTTATGCTGGGTAATATTCCAGTACGAGTCAGTGAATTGCCCGGAGGTGAATTGGATCATTATTTTCGTGTGGCGAGAGGGCGTGCTGCTACTGATGATTCGGCTGGTACTTCTGTCAGTGCTGGCGAAATGACCAAATGGTTTGATACAAACTACCATTATATCGTACCGGAATTTGATCAACATACACGGTTTTCGCTGCATAGTGATTCACTGCTTCAACAGATTAACAATGCACAGGAACAGGCCATTCAGGCAAAGCCCGTTATTCTAGGCCCGGTCACTTACCTTTGGTTAGGTAAATGCAAAGACGATTCAGATAAGCTTGATTTGCTTGATGACTTGATAAGTATGTACGCACAATTATTCGAAGCGCTTGAGAAATCAGGTATCAAGTGGGTTCAAATCGATGAACCTGTCTTGGTTACGGAACTTGATGAGGTATGGAAACATGCGTTGCGTAAAACTTATTATCAATTACAGGCAACACCTATCGATTTGTTATTGACTACTTACTTTGGCCAACTTCAAGACAATCTACAATTGGCTTGTGAATTGCCCGTCAGCGGATTGCACCTGGATGCTGTCATGGCCAAAGACGAAATAGCCAAGATAATTGACTGGCTACCGAACAATAAAATCCTTTCTCTTGGTGTCATCAACGGACGCAACATTTGGAAAACCGATCTAACAGAAACGCTGAATTGGCTTGAACCCATTCATGCAAACTTACAGGATCGCTTGTGGCTTGCGCCGTCCTGTTCACTACTGCATGTGCCTGTTGACCTGGATAGCGAGCAGCAACTGGATTTGGAGATTAAATCCTGGATGGCGTTTGCCTTGCAGAAATTAAATGAAGTCTCTGTATTGGCCAAAGCACTTAATCATGGAAGAAACAGTGTGGCTGAAATTCTTCAGGAAAATAGAACTGCAATAGAAAGCCGCAGTCAATCCAATCGTGTGCATCAAGCTGCTGTGAAACAACGTGTACTTGAAATTACCCCTGCCATGGGCAGTCGTCAGTCTCCTTATCCTCAGCGCGTGATTGAACAACGAGAAAAAATTCAATTACCATTTTTTCCGACAACAACTATTGGTTCTTTCCCGCAGACTAAAGAAATCAGACAGGCCAGAATGGATTTGCGCACGAAGAAGTTATCGGAAAAGGACTATCGGCTGGCAATGCAGAAAGAAATAGAGACCTGCGTGCGTGAACAGGAAACACTGGGTCTGGATGTATTAGTCCACGGTGAAGCTGAACGTAATGATATGGTGGAATATTTTGGTGAACAGCTAGCAGGTTTCACTTTTACGCAATTCGGTTGGGTGCAGTCTTACGGTTCACGATGTGTTAAACCACCGATCATTTTTGGAGATGTATCACATACCCATGCGATCACTACTGAATGGATTGCATATGCACAATCATTAACTGACAGGCCTATGAAAGGCATGCTAACCGGACCTGTTACTATGTTAAACTGGTCTTTTGTACGTGATGATCAGCCACGTGCCGAAACCTGCTTACAACTTGCGCTTGCGGTACGCGATGAAGTGACTGCCTTGGAAAAAGCGGGGATTGGGATCATTCAGATTGACGAAGCCGCACTCAGAGAGGGACTGCCACTCAGAAAATCACAATGGAACATTTATCTTGATTGGGCGATTCGTGCTTTTCGTATTGCTGCTAATGGTGTAAAAAACAGTACACAGATTCATACGCATATGTGTTATTCGGAATTCAATGACATTATTGAGGCCATTGCGCAAATGGATGCGGATGTCATTACGATTGAAACTTCACGCTCTGATATGGAATTGCTGGATGCATTTGATGAATTTCATTATCCGAATGAAATCGGTCCCGGTGTATATGATATACATTCACCCAATATTCCTTCTGTGGATTCAATTATTCATTTAATGAAAAAAGCGGCGCAACGCATCCCGGCTCAGAGATTGTGGGTGAATCCGGACTGTGGATTAAAAACGCGTAATTGGGATGAAGTTAAGCCGGCGTTGCAAAATATGATTGCAGCAAGTAAATATTTATCAAGTAATCTGGAGCCTCATAAAATCAGTTAAATTTGACTTGCTGATATTATTTAGCGATGATATGCATTGATGATTTCATCTTATCGCAATTAAGTAACAGGTAACAATACGTTAAATGAAAAAGGAAAAAATGACCATGACAACCCGTAATCTTTTTAAACAAAAAATCAGCAACACGATTAACGAAAAACATCTGCTCAAACACCCTTTTTATGTTGCATGGACTGAAGGTAAACTCACTAAAGAACAATTACGTCATTATGCTGAGCAGTATTTTTATAATGTATTGGCGGAACCGACTTATCTGAGCGCCGTGCACTTTAACACACCACACTTCAGTTCTGATACAAATGCAGGCGACATAAGCGTGCGCCAGGAAGTGTTGAAAAATCTGATTGATGAAGAACATGGTGATACGAACCATCCGGCTTTGTGGAAAGCTTTCGCATATGCACTGGGTGCCGACGATAAAAGCCTGACCAATGCAAAAGCATTGCCGAATACTGAAAAACTGGTTGCCACATTCCGTGAAATTTGCCTGAATCGTCCATTTTATGCAGGCTTGGCCGCATTGCATGCGTTTGAATCACAAGTTCCTGATGTAGCTGCAGTCAAAATCGATGGCCTGGCTAAATTTTATGGCATGACCGATCCGAAAGATTATGAATTTTTCTCGGTGCATCAAAAAGCGGATGTTTATCACTCTCAGGCTGAATGGGACTTGATCGAACGTTTTGCAGATACACCTGAAAAACAGGAGGAAGTACACGCTGCAACCCGGGAGGTTTGCGACGCATTATGGGGATTTCTCGATGGTATTCATGAAACCTACTGTGCAAATCTGACCTGTGACGCACCTAAGGAAGCAGCAACAGTGCATTAATTAAATTACATCCACACCTCTTCTCGGAAAGGAATGGGTGTGGTAAGTCTGATTCAAACATATAAAAAAGGTCTTGTTTAACAGCCGGAAGAACGGTTAATAAACAAGACCCTTTTTGTATGTTTAGTTAGAATAAATAGAATTAAAGCTCCTTACGTTTTTTGTCAGCATCCGCTATTTCATCACTGCTATTTTTTAATTCTGCTTTTTCAGCATTTGCCTCAAATTCTTCCTCTGCAGATGTCCGTTCAGGTTCGCCATCTTCCTCCACTTCTTCAGCAGCTTTACGCGCGGCTTCTTCAGCTTCCTCTTCTTCCCCTCTGCGTGTGTTCCACATAAAATAAATAGCGCCCAAAGTCACAATCACTACCGGCATGATGACATAGGAAAACAGGGCGGATTCAACAGTGATATTTTGTGATGCTGGCGGTGGTTTGGTTGCAATCATGTAGCCATGCAGTATTGCTACACCAACGACAGGCACAAGTGCCGCGATAAAACGATTAGTAATCAAGGGGCGGACAGTGAACATATTGAGAATATTCGATCCGTAATAACCAACAAAATAAATAAAAATATAAAAAAAGATGGCACCCATAAATTTTCCTTAAGTGACTGTTTGGTCGCGCTTATTGCTCAAATTGACTTTAACTAATTCCGTGTGATTGAGTGGTCAGTCGTTTTTATGTGTTTTCCGGAATGTCAAATTTCATGGTAGATAAGACTTTATTACAATTTCGGTCTTCGAGTTTAATGATACACAACAAATAGTGAAAAATCACGATTAGTTTTTTCATCAACTACGAAATCAGAAACGAGGCCGATCGACTTTCTGCCAGCGTTTGCCCATCAAGTAAACGGCTTCCACTGTGCGATCGTCAGCAAGCATCATGAGTGCGAATAACCGATCGGCTAGTGATTGCGTTTTTTGTAAACGAAATTTTAACAGTGGTATTGCTTCAAGATCTAGAACGATGAAATCACCTTCTTTACCAGGTTGCAATGAACCCAGTTTGTCACCAAGATAAAGTGCGCGAGCAGCGCCTAGTGTGGCCAGGTAAAATGCCTTGAAAGGTGTCAATGTTATTTCATTTTGGGGTGTATCGGTATATGCCTTATGCAGTTGTACGATCTTATAGGCTTCATTGAGAGTCTGAAACATGGAAAAGCTGGTGCCTGCACCGATATCGGTACCGAGCCCGAGATGACAATTTTCCCGTTGCGCTTTTCTGAAATCAAATAGACCACTGCCGAGAAACAGATTCGATGTCGGACAAAAGGATATAGTCGCTTTCTTTTTCGCAAACAGGCTGAATTCTTCATCCGTCAGATGAACACCATGTGCGAAAATTGCTCTGGGACCAACCAGACCGAAATCATCATAGATACTTAGATAATTTTTTGATGCTGGAAAAAGTTGTTTTGCATGCATGACTTCGCTTAAGTTTTCAGATATATGCGTTTGCAGGTAGACACCGTTGTACGCATGAAAAAGTTTTGCAGCTACAGCCAATTGTTCAGGACTGGAAGTAATCGCGAAGCGGGGTGTAACCGCATACTGGATGCGGCCTTTGTTATGCCATGTTTCAATCAGTGCTTGGCTTTCTATATAGGCTGTTTCCGGTGTGTCCAGCAAATAATGCGGCGCATTACGGTCCATCATGATTTTGCCACCGATTATGCGCATATTCAATTTTTCCGCTTCTTCGAACAAGGCGTTGACCGAAGTTTTGTGCACTGTGCCAAAAACCAGTGCAGTAGTGGTGCCATTATCTAGCAACTCGTTGAGAAAAAAACGGCTGGCTGAGCTTGCATAGGATTTATCAGCAAAATGCGCTTCAGTTGGATAAATGTATTTATCCAGCCAATGTGTCAATTGTTCACCAAATGCAGCAATAATTTCGGATTGTGGATAGTGTGTGTGCGTATCGATAAAGCCTGGAAAAATGAATTTGCCGCTGTAATTTAAAACTGTATGCGCCGCAAGTTGGTATTTGCTATGCATCTCAGTTGCATATCCGACATCAAGAATATGGCCGTCATCGTTCAGAACCAGGATACCGTCATCATAATACTGGTAGGATTTTACTGGATCAATTGTTGTGCCTGGATCTTCCGTGAGAAAGAAAATAGTGCCACGGACTGCTTTGGGTGCAATCGCAATCTCGCATTGGTTATTCCTGATGCTTTCAGACTTAATTCCGGATGTGGAAACGTGCATAGATTATGCAGTTTTTAGCTCGGATTTAAATGTTGCAGTGCAGCGGTGAGTTTACGCATAAGAAATTAATCTTGATTTTTCCCGTATTTATTTGTCTTCAAAGTTTTGATACCAGGTAGCATAAATTTCATCCGGCCATAAGGATTTAATCCATACCACGACATCATCCACCTGCTGTTCGGTCAGGATACCTTCCCAAGCAGGCATGGCACTGATTTCAGGCGGGCCGCCTTTCAGAATTGTTTTTTTCAACACTGCCGTCGAATGGTGCCATGCATGCGCAGTACCATTCAATGGCGGGGGTGGAAATTTTCCATCTGCGTTAGGTTTGCGCCAGTCAACTGTTCCTTCGGCATTTTTCCCATGGCAGCCTTCGCAGTTAATCTGAAAAACACTTTCGCCTCGTTTTATCTGATCAGTATCAAAATTTCTGACGATCAATCCTGTATCCCGGTTTAGAATATCTTTAAGCGAGCGCGATTCAGATTGCGTGCTCTCATCACAACCGGTGATTACTAAAATACTGCATATCAACAGTAAGAAACGGGTTGGCATGATGTGATGAATAGACGCTAATTATTTAAACGCATAATAGAAGAAGCGCCTGCTGGGTCGGTCTTCGTTTCAGGTGCGGATGCAGGTGCCGGTGTTACGGATTTTGTAGCATAAGGGTCGTAACGGTTATAAATTTCGGCATCTCTACGCGTATCACCGGGCGCATTCACCTTAAGTACATTGTATGGATCGCTGCGACGTCCTTCCATGCCAGGGGAGCCATGAGGCATATCGGGCACGGCTAGTCCGAGTGCGTCCGGTTTTTCTTTGAGAAAACGGATAATATCGGGTGCCGGTATATGACCTTCCATCACGTAACCGTTGACCAAAGCCGTATGACAAGACCCAAGCGTTTCAGACATGCCAACTTTTTTTCGTATTTCTTTGTTACCGACGTCTTTGGTAACTACGTTAAAGCCATGATCACGCATATGGTCGACCCATTTAGAGCAGCAGCCGCATGTCGGGCTTTTATAAACTTCAACAGTTGTTGTAGCCATTGCCTGCGGGACAATGACCAATAGGCCTGTAGTTATAATTGAACAGGTTAACAGGATAGATATCAGTGTTTTCATTTCTTCTCCACATAAATTATTCCACGCATGCCCTTGGAATGACCAGGCAAGGGGCAGATAAATTCAACCGTCCCTGCCTGATCAAAGTACCATATAACTTCTTTTTGTTCGCCCGGCTCCAATATAATCAGACCGGGTTCTAAATGGTCTTCATCAGGGAACATGCGTCTCATTTTAACGGCTTTTTTAAGATCTTTCTTGGTTCCAATAAACATTTCATGTCGATGATCACCGCGGTTTTTTACGACAAAGCTGATTGTTTCTCCTTGAGTTACCCATATCTCATTGGGCAAAAACATGTAATCAACCTGCGTCAGTTTGACAATGCGCGTGACCTTGCTCGCATCACCCGGCTCGCCAACGCTGTCTTGCATAGTTAACGCCGCATGTGGTTTATTTGCAAAAGTATTGGTTGAAAACAAGATCAATATCACCAGTGGTATAATCAGTACGGATTTGATCATTACAATTTCCCCATGAATTCGTCTGGAACTTTTTTATCAGCCCAACATTAGAATGGGTCAATGCTAAATTGTTCCTGTTATTTTATATATTATACTGCACCTACTACAAATCATTCCTGATAATGCTAGATAAGAAAGTACGTTATAACGCCAACAAACTTCAAAAACGATTAAGACGCCAGGTAGGTACGGCCATTACGGATTACAATATGATCGAAGCAGGTGATCGTATTATGGTTTGCTTGTCTGGAGGCAAGGACAGTTATGCGTTACTGGATATTCTGTTGAGCTTGAAAGCACACGCGCCTTTGCACTTTGAATTGATCGCCGTGAATCTGGATCAGAAACAGCCAGGTTTTCCAGTTGAGGTGCTGCCGGGCTATCTGAGTAAAATTGGAGTGCCTTATCGTATCATTGAACAGGATACCTATAGTGTCGTCAAACGTGTTATCGCTGAAGGCAAAACAACATGCAGCTTATGTTCACGTCTACGCCGGGGTGTTTTATATCGTGTGGCCAGTGAGTTGGGCGCAACTAAAATTGCATTGGGTCATCATCGTGATGATATCCTCGAAACCCTTTTTTTGAATATGTTTTATGGCGGTAAACTCAAGGCTATGCCGCCCAAACTGGTCAGTGATGACGGTCGGCATATTGTTATTCGCCCGTTGGCATATTGTAAGGAAAAAGATATTGCAACTTATGCACAGACCGCTGATTTTCCCATAATTCCATGTAACTTGTGTGGATCGCAACCGAATCTTCAACGACAGGTCATCAAGGAAATGTTGCAAATATGGGATAAACGCTTTCCTGGCAGGCTGGAAACTATGTTCAGATCAATACAGAACATTCAGTTATCCCATTTGGCCGATACCGCAAAATTTGATTTCAGAAACCTGAAAACGCAAAATAATCCCTATGAAGGCGGCGATACGGCCTTTGATGAGGAAAACTTTGAGCCGTCTATTGAGGAAATGATCTCTCCGATGCTTGGGAAAACTGAAAGCTCAAATTAAATTCCAGGAGTTACTAACGGCTCTGTGGTGGTATCCATTTGAATGTGGCCGCAACCAGGCTTGCAAAAGCGATATATATCGTCGTAAAGACATACTCTGGAAAACTATAAAACAGGATCTGATGCACCCAGTGTTGGATAAAACTACTTTCTGTTTCAACCTGCCGCAGCGAATTTTCAAGCGCAGTGAGTGGACAAACAACGCCCAACAAGGATTCAATAACGACAAACAATATCGCCGCCAGATGAAGATAGCGGAACAAGGGATTTCTGACAAATGAGTGTTTGAAATAAGCGCCAATCCAAATTAACGGCAGACTGCCGACAACAAACAGCACATAAAAAAAATGCATAATCAGTACAACATCGGCAAGTGGCATGGTTTTATGCCTGATATGGGCGGTTAAATCGGATATTTAAAAACGCTAATGTTCATCGCAGGCCGACTTGTGCTGCATTTTCTGAATAATTTTGCAGTAATGGCATAATAGATTTTTCCAATGTTTTCTTATGGACACGGCCTAAAAATGTATCGGTAATATTTCCCTGTCTATCAAAGACAACAGTATAAGGTAATACCGACATTTGGTTGCCTGCGGCTTCAGCAAGCGCCATTGCCCCTAGGCCTCCGACTAAAACAGGGTAATTAATTTCAAATTCCTGACTGTATGGAACGACTTTGTCTTCCCGGTCAATGGCGATGCCGACGAAAATTAAGCCCTGATGCCCATATTGATTTTGCAGTTCAATGAATTCAGGAATTTCTTCCCGGCAGGGTGTACACCAGGTTGCCCAAAAATTAACCACGATCACATTTCCTTGCCATTGCGAAACGGTTTGGGTAACGCCTTCAATATCGGGAAGACTCGCCGATAAAATAGCTTGTGCACCTTGTTTGCTTGTTTCTTCAGATAATGGCGGTTGGGGACTGTCCATAAAATGCGCGCGCAGCCATACACCGGCCGACAGAGCAACAATGGCTGCAGCGATGAATAAGATGATTTGGCTCAGTTTTGGCATTGACGTATCCTTAAGAAAAACAGTATTTAACTGATTGTGATATTCAAATACAATAAAATACAATCAGTGCGTATATTTTCGTTTATGGTTTTCTATTTCCATTCATGCCAGGATTTTTCCGGCATGATGAGTGTGGAGTTTGATTTGAAAATAGTATATTAGGTCAGCACCGCATTTAAAACAGTCAGAAAATCATTTTTATTTAGAAAGCCGATAACCCGGACATCTGATATTTCATGGCCTTGACGATCAATAAATAAAATGCCGGGCGGCCCGAAGAGATTAAACCGTTTTAGTAGGGCGGCGTCATCCGCTGTACCATGCGTGACATCAACCTGAAGAAGAACAACGTTTTTCAGCTTGGCTTTCACTTTGTCATTAGAAAGCGTGAAGCGTTCCATTTCCTTGCAGGAAATACACCAGTCGGCGTAAAAATCCACCATAACATATTGATTGTTGTTTTTGGCTTGGTTAATATGCGCCTCCAACTCGGCAATGGTCTTAACCCGCTGAAAAGGAATATGACCATTTGAATTATGGTCCATTTCTCCACCGCGCATGGTATCTGAAGAAACGATATTGAACTTGGACAAAGGTTGCAGCACATCGCGACTGCCCGATAAAACCCCGACTAATAATGCCACACCGACCAGCAAAGCGATAACCCCCACACCTTTGAGAAACTTTCTAAAGCCAGTAGCACGTTCCGGCAAGGGGTCTATTGCATGCAGGTAAATGGCCGAGATAATGAGTAATGCCGCCCATAACAACATATGTACGACTTCATTGACAACCGGAGAGATCAGCCAGATTGCGACAGCCAATAGCAGCACGCCAAAGAACTGCTTGATTGACTCCATCCACGGTCCGGCTTTAGGTAATAAAGCGCCGGCAGAAGCGCCAAGCAATAATAACGGCACACCCATGCCCAATGCCATCACAAAGAGTGCTGAACCGCCCAGCACAATATCTTTTGTTTGGCTGATATAAAGTAGTGCACCAGCAAGTGGGGCTGCTACGCAGGGGCCGATAATCAGTGCCGACAAAGCACCCATGCCAAAGACGCTGGTTAAATGACCGCCTCGAAAATGTCCGGCTTCAGATGAAAGTTTACTTTGAATGCTGCCTGGTATTTGCAATTCATAGAAACCAAACATTGAAAAAGAGAGTAATATAAAAATGAATGCAAATGTACCCAGAACCCAGGCATTCTGCAGTGCAGCAGACAGCATTGTGCCTGACAGCCCTGCGATAACGCCGGCAATGGCATAGGTAATTGCCATGCCCAGTACATAAGCCAATGCCAGAACAAAGCCCTGGCTTTTGGTTAATTGAGTGCCTTTTCTGGCGATAATGCCGGATAAAATGGGAAACATCGGGAAAACACAAGGTGTAAAAGCGAGCAGTAAGCCAATGCCAAAAAATCCACTCAGAATCAGCCAGAAATTACCGGTTTCAAACATACGGTCTATTTTATAGGCCTCGGTCTCTATAACAGGCGCACGTGTCGATGACGCCGGTGGCATTTGAAAAAGTTCATTTGCGGAATCATAAGGCGCCGCTGCTACTTGCCCACTGACAGCATTCGCAACAGCATCAATCGCCTGCATCGCGGGTAATGTCAGATCAAAATCTTTTTTGATCGGTGCATAACAGACACCAATTGGCTCATTACAACCCTGGTAGGTTGCGGCGAGTGTCAGCGGCTGTTCATTGGTTGCTGCTTCCCGTTTTAACGAAATAATTGCCTGGAAAGGTTCGTAATAGACTTCGACATATCCGAAAGTCAGATCTTCTTTCATTTTACCTTGGGGTAACGTCACTTTCTCAATAAAAGTCTCAGTTTCCTGTGGTTCAAATGCAATTTTGTCGCGATATAAATAATAGTCTTTCGCAGGGATGAATTTGGCAATCAGAGTTTTCGCATCGCGAACTTCCAACGATATCTTGAATGCTTCATCAGGTGGCAGTAATTCCTGTGTATTCTTTGAACCTAGATTGATACCAAGTTCCTGTAATTTATTGAATAAACTGAAGGAACCACTTTCTTGAGCAAGCGCATTGGTGCTTGTCAGTGAAAAAAACAGTAATAAAATTGGAAATAAACGCATGTAATTATGGCTTTATCAGCTTTTTTTATGAAGTTTCAGTATTTATCCATTGCAAATAAGCGGGTAACCCACCGATTACAGGGACAATAATTACTTCGGGTAGTTCATAAGGATGCATGATATTGATGAGTTCTTCTACCCGATTATAATGTTTTTTTTGGGTTTTAATGAAAACCGGAAATTCTTCAGAGGACTCCATTGTATTCTGCCATCGATAAAAGGATGTACATGCACTCAAAATGTTGACACAAGCCGCTTGGCGTTCATCAATTAATGTTTGCGCAAATGCAGCTGCGCTTTTCTTATCCGGAAAATTGGTAATGACTATAATCACTTCTGACATAATAAAAGCTCACTACAAGGTATTTTAATCTTGTTTCCGCTTATTTTAACCCGGCTAATTATACTATTGTGCTTCGAATGAATAGAAATTAAGATTTTATCAAATTAGCGTTTGTGCGAAACTGGACTTATTGCACAGAATAAAGCAGTAAGTCAAAATTTAACGAAACAGCGAAACTAAGGAATTATATGCTATGAAACGTTTCTTTTTATTGATCCAGATACTTGCAATATTGACGCCCGTTACGGTTTTTTTTGGCTATATTATTATGGATGAGGGCGATCAGTTTACAGCTGAACATTATATGATAACGGGCTTAAGTACTCTTCCATTTTGCTTGGCGTTGCTTGTCAAATACCTGATGTCGGATATCGATAAAAAACCAGATTGATAACACAACTTTTTAGCAGTTGGCCGCTTACATTTCCTATTGCAATCATCAAAACACATGAATTTAACGCATAACAGAGCGTTGCTTGCCATTGATCAGGGAACAACCAGCACGCGTGCCATTTTGTTTTCAGTTACAGGTAAAATACTATCAAGCAAGCAAAAAGAAAGTAATTTGTATTATCCTCATAAAGGCTGGGTGGAGCAACGACCGGATGATCTTTGGCATGATACTTTATCGGTCAGTCGTGCTGTCATTGCTGATGCACAGTTAAGTGGCATCCAAGTCGCGGGTATTGGTATTACAAACCAACGTGAAACTACCTTGATCTGGGATCGAAATACTGGAGAACCTGTTTATAATGCAATTGTCTGGCAAGATCGCAGAACAGTAGATCATTGTGCAAAGCTGAAAGATTCAGGCCATGAAAAAAGCATTATAGAGAAAACAGGGTTGATTATTGATCCTTATTTTTCGGCGACTAAAATTGCGTGGATACTGGACAATATTGAAGGGTCGAGGGCGCGCGCTGAAAAAGGGGACCTGGTATTCGGCACGATAGATACATTTTTGCTGTGGAAACTGACGAAAGGCACGGTGCATGCAACCGATGTGACCAATGCATCCAGGACCATGCTGTTTAACATTTCTACCCTACAATGGGACGAAGACTTGCTTAACATTTTCAATATTCCTGTCACCTTGTTGCCGGAGGTTAAAGAAAATGTTGCTTTTTTTGGTGAAACAAAAGTGGATTTACTTGGTGCAGCTTATGTAATCGGTGGCATGGCAGGGGATCAGCATGCTGCAATGATAGGCCAGGGTTGCTTGGAACCAGGAATGATCAAAGCCACTTATGGTACTGGTTGTTTTGCGTTGATGAATGCAGGTTCGGATTTCAAAATTTCAAAACACAAGTTATTGACAACGATAGGTTATCGTATTGGCAATAATGCCTGTTACGCACTGGAAGGTTCTATTTTCTCGGCAGGTGCTGCAATTCAGTGGCTGCGCGACAATCTCGGGTTGTTGGTGGATGCATCACAAAGTGAGGCGATAGCGCTGTCTGTAACTGATAGTAATGAAGTTTATTTTGTGCCGGCTTTTACCGGGTTGGGTGCACCATACTGGAAACCGAATGCACGTGGCGCTATTATGGGAATTAGCCGTGAGAGTAACGGCGCTCATATTGTTCGTGCTGCCTTGGAAGCGCAGGGATACCAAAGCCGGGATCTGATCAATGTCATGGAGGCTGAATGCGGAAATATGAATCTTACAGAGATACTGCGCATTGACGGTGGCTTGACAGGCAATGCATTTGTGTGCCAGTTTCTGGCAGATATGCTGGATAAAACTGTTGAAATCCCCGCGGTTATGGAAAGTACGGCCTGGGGTGCAGCAGCACTGGCGGGATTGCAATGCGGGCTTTTAACTGATCTGGAAGAAATTTCCAAAAACTGGGTATGCGCCCATCGTTTCCAGCCACAGATATCCAAAAATAAAAGACGGACACTTTATGACGGTTGGAAAAAAGCTGTTAACTGTGTTTTAGCCAATTGCTGAAAATGGCTATTGTGGCAGGTGTTGCAACCAAATTGGTTTTCAAGAGTCTTTCAATCGTTATTTGTTGCGAATATACGTGCCATGCATTTTTTGAACAGTTGCTTTAAAAGCGCAATTTGTTCAAATTCAATGACTGAAACAACAAGAAAACTGCCAGAACAAGGAATACAGATTTGTTTCTAACACCTGATAATCACAAAATCATCATTATTGGTGGCTTATTATTAATGGGACTCACCTTGATTACGGGTGTGGCAGTTTATAGTGTGATGCATCAACAGATTGCATCATCACTAGGGAGAGGATTGGCCGTGGCGCTGCAAGGGAAAGGACATTTGCTCGAGAGCCAGATAGAAAAAGGTTTGTCTGACACGCACGCCTTGGCTATGCGTCCTTTTATGATCCAGTCTATACAGCAGTTGAATGTTCAACCGTACAGTAACAGAGCGCTCAGTGACTTGGAACGCAATGTCCATTCACTCACCCAAACAGGCTTTTCAGCGGCGATTGTCTACGACAAAAAGGGTAACAAATTGTCCGCAGCAGGCCAATTTTCGGAAAATCAATCTCAGTCGTTATGGTTGAATAAGAAAAGCGATACTTTCTTAATCTGGGATGAAGAATTTATCCTGCACACCAGTAAAGCAGTATTTGACCAAGATGGACAGCGTATCGGCAGCATTACAACTGAAAGCACCTTGCCTCAACTGACGCGCAGTTTTAATGAAATCAGAACAATTGGTGAAACCGGGACGTTTATGTTGTGTGCGCCGCCCAATGACATTAGTCAGAAAATGGCATGCCTGATAAGCCAGGTTGATGGTGTTAAATTCAAATACTTGAAGCGCGTGGTTGAAGGAGGTGTGTTGCCGATGGATCAAGCGCTCAATGGCAAGAGTGGTGTTATTGCTGTTAAAGATTACCGGCAAATTCAGGTTATCGAGGCTTATGCACCACTTGATGCTACCGGAATGGGCATGATTCTAAAGCTGGACGAAGCAGAATTATTAAGACCGGTAGCTGAAGAATTAAAAATTATCATTTTGTATCTTGCTGGACTGATAATTGCTGAAATACTGTTGTTGAACTGGTTCATACGAAAACTGATAAATTCTGAAAGAGAAGCGCAAAACGCTAAAGAAAAAGCAGAACAGTATTCTGTTGAATTGGGTCTTAAGGAATCAGAACTGCGCGAGCGTCTGAAGGAAATTACCTGCCTTCATGAAATACGGCGTAGTATAGGAATAGAATTGTCGGTAGAGAATGTCTGCAATCAAATCTTCAATTACCTTATTCCGGCAATGCAATATCCCGAAAGTGCTTCTGTCGTGATAGAAATAGATGGAAAAATACTTACTTCCAAGAGCTTTAATCATGAGCCAGTCCGTGATCCGACACATAAATTGAAATCTAACATTGAAGTAAACGGTAATGTATGTGGACAACTCAGTGTACTTTATCCTGTAAACAAACCTTTTTTGATACTGGAAGAACAAAGATTGATTGACGCCATTACCAGCGATCTGGCTAGATGGCTCGAACGTAAACAGGTTGATGAACTATTGCATATACGGCTTAAGGAAATTACCTGTCTATATGAAATTCGCCGGAATATGGGTTTGGAGTTATCGGTTGATGAAGTTTGTCAGAATATCTTTGGGTATCTGATACCAGCATTGCAATTTCCTGAGATCGCTATTGTTACAATTGAATTAAACGGTAAACAATTCACTTCCCCGAAATATTATCAGTATTCTGCAAACCAGATTTTTTCCGAGATTAATCGTAAGAGCAAAGTATGTTTTGATTGCTATAAACAAGGGGACATCATTGGGTCGGTTATACGATCCAATATTAGTATTAATGACAAGATTTGCGGTTCTTTAACCGTGAGCTATCCCGAGGACCAGCCGTTTCTGATACTGGAAGAAAAAAGGCTCATTGGTGCCATAACCGTTGATTTTTCGAGATGGCTTGAACGTAAGCAGGTTGACGAGGCGCTGCGCGAGCGTCTGAAGGAAATTACCTGTCTTTATGGCATCCGACGCGGCATGGGGCTGGAATTATCAATAGACAATGTATGTCAAAATATTTTTGAAAATCTGATACCGGCCGTGCAGTTTCCTGAAATTGCAAGTGCTGTAATCGAGATAAACGACTGGCGATTTACATCTGGGGAATATGTCGAAGGCCGACTTGTTTCTCCGTTCAAATCAAAGAAAAATATCACTCACGAGATTCGGGGCCCCTGGCGCACAGATCGTGATTCTGCATGTACTTGTTACGTTGAGATCAACGTTAACGGGAAGACCTGTGGTCAATTACGTGTATTCTACCCTGAAGACAAACCGTATCTGGTGCCTGAAGAACAGAAACTGGTTAATGCTATTGCCAGTGATCTGGAAAGCTGGCTTGAACGTAAACGCTTGGAACAAACACTCGTTTTTGTAGCTGAAGAACAAGCGCATACGATTGGACAGGAGTTGCATGATAACCTTGGACAGCAGATTGCCGCTATAGGCTATCAGGCAAGAGCCCTGGAGAAAAAAATAGCTGCCTCTGGAAATCAGGATATGGCAACAGTCGCAGCTTCCATTGCGGCGCAAGTACAAACTGCTGTAATACAAATCAAACAACTTGCACAAGGATTGCTTCCATTTGAGCTGGAGGCGAATGGCTTGATAGCGGCATTAGAAAAACTAGCAACAAGAATTGCAACGACTTATTCGATAACTTGTGATTTTTTATGTGATAATGAGATCAAAATCAACGATAAAAATATTGCACTTAATATATATCGCATTGCGCAAGAAGCTGCCAACAATGCAATACGGCATGGCGGTGCGCAACATTTGTCTCTATCCCTAAAAATTAAGGGAAAAAACCTGTTTTTATCGATATGCGATGATGGTTGCGGTTTTGCTGTCGAAACAAAACACGGAGAAACGCAAGGAATGGGTATCAAAATTATGCAGTATCGTGCCAAGCAATTGGGAGCAAAGCTGAAATTTCTTTCGCCTGCTGAAGGTGGTGCGCAAGTCTGTTTAGAAATGCGAATGGTTTAATATGTCTGAATCAAAGGCGCAAATCATGTTGGTGGATGATCATCCTATGATGCGGCAGGGGATGGCAATGCTCATCAACTTGGAGCCTGATATGGAAGTAATTGCAGAGGCTGGTGATGGTGAAGAAGCATTGGCTTTGCTCAAGAAAAAAAATCACATTGATATTGTTTTGCTGGATGTAACACTTAAAACAATTTCCGGTTTCGAGGTAATCAAAACCATACATGTTTATAATCCTGAATTGCCTGTACTTTTTGTTTCCATGCACGATGAAGCAATTTATGCAGAACGTGCATTGCGTGCCGGAGCGCGCGGCTATGTCATGAAGCAAGAACCAGGAGAAGTGTTGGTGTCTGCGATTCGTACAGTCTTACAGGGTAATGTTTATTTAAGTGAAAAAATGCATGTAAAATTGCTCAACCGAATTGTGACCGGTGCTTCGGAGCCAGAGCCATTGATCAATAGCCTTACCCCTAGTGAATTTGAAGTATTACATTTAATCGGATCAGGTCACAGCAGCCAGGAAATTGCTGATCTGTTAAAACGTAGCATTAAAACGATAGAGACCCATCGCTTTAATATACGTACCAAATTAAATTTGAGAGATAGTGCCGATCTGATTCGTTTTGCCACACGCTGGATTTCGGAGGAGCAACAGTAAAATGCGTACACCATACCCATGCCACTTTTATACAAATTAAGTTTGAAATTTGTTCGTAGTTTATTCCATAACAGACCGACCGACTTTTAAGCACACATTCCCGTCATATTTTGCAATTCACATATAGATAAAGTTAATCAGGCACTGGCTTTTGTCGCACCAGCTAATGGTTTTACCTAGCATAAAACAATAGTTTCCCTAATATTCAGATAGTTCTAGCTTGGCTACTATATGCATGTGTTCTGAATTAATTGGAGATATTTTTTATGAAAACAGAAACAGGAAGATATTTTTTGGCCTTTTCCATGATTGTTCTGCTTGCTGCTTGTGCACCTATGACGAAGCTTACATCTGTGCAAGAAGGTGAAATAAAATTTGCTACTCAAAACAGTAAGAAAGATTTAAATCACACAGTACTGGCAAAAAATCATGAAAAATTAGCCAAAGAAATGCGGGTTAAAGCGCAAGAACAAAAAGAGATACTTAAAAACAAGCCCAGTACCAGTTATTTAGGTAGAAATGGACAACGTATAAAAAAACGTGTTGCGCGCAGAATCTACAATTATGAAAAAGCTGTAGAAGTTAATCTAGCTAAAGCCGCTCATCATAAAAGAATTGCTCAGGAACAGGTAAATCAGAAGATGTTTACAAAACCTGACAATGCTCCTGATCAGATAGATAAAGCAAAATTTAAATTAAATAATTCGTCTTCAACCGAAACAACTGAAAAGTTATGAGTAAATCACCGGCTTAAGCCGGTGATTTTTGGATTCGTGAAAATTCTTTCCAAATATCATCTATAACTTTGTCACTACCACTTTGTAACATAATTAGCACGCACATTAAATAAAACGAAAGCGCCACGTCTTGACAAAAAGAACAAGATCTCTATAATGCACCGCTTGTCTTTTGGACGTTTACTTTTCCGTAAAGGAAACTTCTGATTGTACTTATTGCGGGAATAGCTCAGTGGTAGAGCACAACCTTGCCAAGGTTGGGGTCGCGAGTTCGAGCCTCGTTTCCCGCTCCATGTTTTTAAGAATGAAGATTTTTATTTCGCGTTTTCAATTAATATTTGTGTTCTAGAATATTACAATGGCGGGGTGGCAGAGTGGTTATGCAGCGGCCTGCAAAGCCGTCTACGCCGGTTCGATTCCGACCCCCGCCTCCACAGCATGAATCGTACACATCTTGACGCATCGGATTAAGAAACAGATCGCTAACGTGACAGTGGATCGGATTGATACTGCAACGCTAAGACTGATAGTTTTTAACAACTCGTTAAAAACAACCCTCCTGGTAACAAAAATCCCCTCATCATTTTTTTGTACACTTATGTCAAGTGATCGAATGAAATTTGATAAGCAATTAAACCAAAATACAAAAAATTGCTTTCATTTCTATTAAAAAGTAAAATTGACCGGTTTTAAATAATTTTTGTAATTTTGTAAATAAATCACTATATCGATTTCTTCCTATTTAGAATGTAGCAAGATAGTAAGCAGGAAGAAAAGAAAACACGTTAAATTGTAAAGGAGTTAAGAATTTTTTATGGCAAATAGTCCTCAAGCAAGAAAAAGAGCAAGACAGGCAGTTAAGCGGCGTGAGCATAATATCAGTTTGCGTTCAAAGCTTCGTACAGCTATCAAACATGTCAGAAAAGCTATAGAAACGGGCGATAAAAGTGGGGCTCAAACTATTTTTAATCAAACTGTCAGTACGGTGGATTCCATTGCTGATAAAGGCATTATTCACAAGAATAAGGCTGCGAGACAAAAAAGTCGTTTATCAGCAGCCATAAAAGCTATGGCCTGATTTAAGTAATAAAGAAAAAATGCATTTGACATCCGCGCATTTGAACATTCTTATACCGTCATATCTGCTATCACAATGCATCCTCTCTTACAATTTAATTAGATTTGTTATTCGAATTGTTTGATGATTTATGTAAAAGATTTATGTAAAAAAAACAACTGCAGTGGAGTAAATAAGCCAGCAGGGTAGTGATAAAACTGCTTGACAGTGAAGAGTTGACTGAGTAGTCTTGCCGAGCGGAAGTAAAGAAGAAGAGAGGTGCTGCAAATCTTGCTTTGTACTTGAATGCACAGAGTTTACGCGGGGAGTTGAGAGGATAGCGCGT
>NZ_QAAE01000012.1 GCF_003046585.1 Nitrosomonas aestuarii
ATAAAAAAGTAATTGTGGAATGAGGCACGACTTGCTAAAGTGATTATGACAAAGTCGCTCGGTAATTAGACCGACAGTTTCCCTTGGTAATCACACTTTTACAGCTCAGTCAGTGACACGGTTAAATTTGCAGTCTCACTTGGCGAAGTGTCCGGTTTTATTTGACCATAACACTGACACATAGGGATAGAGATAAAGTTTCAATCAGTATATGGACTAGCGACTGGAAGAACTGATGCTGATACTGGAAAATATTGGAAGCTGATTTACACACAGCTTCGTGGGCACTGGGCCAACAGAGCCTAAAATCGTATATAACATAACAAGAGCAAACTCACATTAATACACCATCTTTGACCTCCAGAGGCGTGGGAATTGAGGATTCTCCCAGTTGTTGTCGCAAGTCAATCTCAATATTGCGGCAAATGGACGACATCGCAACATCTTCAGGTTCCCGCGAGAACGGTTCTTCTGTTCGGCTTCCAATATGCTCTGTTACTGTAAAAATTGTAGACAAGATAACAGAAATCGGAAGCGTTACCCACCCGAGTTGTTGAACAAGCCCAAGTGGAAGTAATAAAACAAATATCCATAAAAAAGCTTTAGTAAACAAACCGTATTGCCGAGGTAATGGTGTGGTTTTAATTCGTTCGCAAACACCTTGAGCTGCAAAAAACGCTTTAATCGACTCCATGAGTCCAAAGATATAGGCTTGCCGTTCAATCCACCCAGACCGATACAATTCCTGTAATCGTCGAGATTGCCACTGATTCAACAGTGTCGCTTTGTTTGCTGCCTTGCTCAAAGCCTGAAATTCTTGGTCGGATAAGAACGGTGTTAGCTCTTCCCAGGATACTTCCTGCCGCAATTGCAAGCGAAGGGCATTGAGAAATGCCAGATGTCGATAAATGAGTTCGCTGTGAATACCTGTCACATCTGACGATGCTTGTTCCTGCTTTTGCGGAGGTTGAACATATCCAGTTATTTGAGCGGCGAAATTGCGAGAAGCATTTGTCAAATCTCCCCAGGCCATCCGAGCTTCCCAGTACCGATTATATGCCTCATTGTTACGAAAACCCAGCAATATAGCCACAGCAATTCCCAGAACATTAATTTCGGAAATAGGAAATACCAGGAACTCTATGGCAAACGTTAAATATAAGACACAAACAAGGCATCCATATGCAATGAAAAATAAAACATTTGCACCATCAACTTTAATATGGTCGCTAAGTCGAATTGTTCGTTGGACAATCATAGCTTTTGACCCTTTCTTGAATAAGTAAAGTATGAAATATAGCCGATATTGTCGGGTAGCCAAACAAAACTGAATCGACCCGACTTTTCCTGAGATTGTTTTGTTTGAGCCACTAACAATATTTGGGGTCAGAGTAACAAATATTTAACCCTTATTCTTCAGGCTATTAACTAGTTTATGCTTACAAACTTGCTCGTTGTGGGTAACGTCCGTAAAAGTATTGCGTAAGTAAAAACTGAGACGGAATCCCTAGTTTTTTATGTCATAAAACGGTGCATGCTCAAGACAACCTTAACAGGCCATCCAGAAAGGGATGGGCAATCAGTAAATTCCTAAGTTCAAATACTGCGAACTGAAATATAATTCAGGTTTTTATCCTTAAAATGGAATCTACCGGGAATCGCTGGCTGGTCGTTGCAGGTGCGTTAATCATACAGGTCTGTCTGGGCGCCATCTATAGTTGGAGCGTTTTTGTCATTCCGCTTAAAGAGGTCTTTTTTTACACGACAACGCAGACGCAGATGATTTTTTCTCTGGCGCTGGCTACATTTGCACTGGTCATGATATTTGCAGGCAGGCTGCAGGACAAGAAGGGGCCGCGCATTGTGGCGACATTGGGCGGTATCGTATTGGGTACTGGATACCTGCTTGCTTCGTTGACTGGCGGCAGTTTTCTGCTGATTGCCTTGACGGTGGGTATTATCGGCGGCGCAGGTATCGGGCTGGGTTATGTCTGCCCCATTGCTGCGTGTGTGAAATGGTTTCCGGACAAGCGGGGCATGGTTACCGGTCTGGCTGTGGCAGGATTTGGTGCCGGGGCGTGGATATTTGCAAAAGTTGCCTCGGGTTTTATCGATACATACGGGATTTTGACATCTTTCATGTACCTTGGCGTCATATTCATGGTATCGGTTGTTTTGGGCGCGCAACTCCTTAGAAACCCACCCGCCGGATGGCGTCCGGCAGGATGGAATCCGCCTGAATCCATATCCAGTACGGCTTCTGTGAAGGATTTCGAATGGCGGGATATGGTCAGGCTCAGGCAGTTCTGGATGCTCTGGATCATGTTTGTGTTTGGTGCGGCAGCGGGTTTGCTTGTAATCGGCATACTCAAGCCTTATGGTGTGCACAGCGGTCTGAGTGCCGCAGCAGCAGCTAATGCTGTCGGCGTTCTGGCATTGTTCAACGGCGCTGGTCGCATTGTCTGGGGCACGGTATCAGATAAGATTGGCAGAAAAAACGCCATGACGCTCATGTTTCTGCTACAGGGTGTCATGATGTTTGCGCTTATAGAGATGGGTTCGACCGAACTGACACTGTCCGTTGCCGCTGCGTGGGTTGGATTCAATTTCGGCGGGAATCTTGCTTTGTTTCCTACGACAACAGCGGATTTTTTCGGAACCACACACGTTGGCATCAACTACGGCTTCATGTTCACTGCATACGGTGTTGCCGGCATCGCCGGGCCAATACTCGCTGGAGGTGTTTTCGACCTGACAGGCAGTTACCTGTGGGCTTTTGTTCCATCGGGAATAGCCTGTCTTATTGCGGCGGGCATATCGCTTGGTCTGAAGTCTCCACGCCTGGTCTAGCCTGAATATCGCACCAGTTCTTTTACCCAATTCCCTAAAGGTCATCAGGTAAAAGGATCGCAGCCCGGAATTTAACGTGCTGTTGCGATATTCAGGCCGGTACACCGCCATTACCCGGTTGAGGGTGTGCCCGTGTGCTGTATGCTTGCAGTATCTTCCTTCATCAATCAACATCCGATATGTCAATTATTTGGTCGCCTAATCCGTCGCAACATTGACAGGCTGCGGAATCATTTGGAAGATCGTTTTCTACGCATGCCCTGCAACAGGTCCAGCGGGGTCCATTCGGACTCAGTGAAGTGCCTTGTAATACTTCGATAATGGCTTTGTTAATGTCCAGTTGAGATACACCTTTAGCCTCCAGTGATGCGGCAAGCGCCACAACCGCTCTTGTTGATGCTTTGCAGGATAATTGGCTATAGAAGGCTTTGTTTTTGGCGTCAGTAACCTTTTCTTTTGCCATGACTGGCGACATAATGAATAACGCTATGACAGCCAAAGCTAACCAGTGAACAATAATCATTTTTGCGCTCATGATTAATTCTCCTATAATGAAATAAGTGTTGGGTAATCTTTCTCTTCATCCATTTTCATGGAGTATCAGATTAATAGCAGTTCAAAATCGATAAAGTGAGAAATCGCACAAATACGTTCAATTATTTTTTTGGTACTGTCGGGTCATGCATGTTCCGGGGTAATCTGCGCCGTTGGCAGTCGGGATAGCATTTTGATTGGGTAGCAATCGATGGAGACGATTCGGGTCGCAGATCAAATGCACGATGAAATAGGGTATTGCACATGACAATTGTCTTGTTACTCTTTGCTGCGCTGGATTTTATGAATCGGTGATAGCGGGGATATTCGGCTTTTTTTTCGGATGATACAAGCTATTCAGGTTACTCGTTATCCGCTAAATGATCGAAACAGGGAAGTGAATTTTAACCTTGAGAAATGGTTTGTATCAGCTGTCATCCTGGTTTTTGAGAACGCTCGATAATACCGGTATGGAATGCAAGTTTTCCCTGCCTGCGTTCTGCCATATAGCGTTTCAATGGGTCGTGAATTACGCGAAAAGCCATTTCATTCCACGGTATTTCATGTTCGGACAATAATTTAACCTCACTGCTTTCGATACCCGGGCTAAAATCCAGATCAAGCAGACGCGCGCGAAACAATGCATAAACCTGGCTGATATGAGGAAGGCTGTATATCGCGTAGAGGTCGCCGATTGCAACCCGTGCATTGGCCTCTTCCAGTGTTTCCCGCGCAGCGGCTTCAGCCAGGGTTTCATTGTTCTCCATAAATCCGGCCGGCAGCGTCCACCAGCCGCTGCGCGGCTCAATCGCGCGGCGACAGAGCAGGATTTTATCTTCCCATTCCGGTATGCATCCGACTACCATTTTGGGATTCTGATAATGGATTTCGTGACATGCCGTACAGATATAACGGGGTAATGTGTCACCTTCCGGTATACGAAATACAACATTTGCGCTGCATAGACTACAGAATTTCATGAAATAGCTTGTATCTGCTTTATGAATATTGAATATTCATGATGATAAAAATCACGTCATATCAACTTTTACGTCATATGCCGTTGCTGACCACAAAGTGTTTTTCAGCCAGTTGATTACCTTCCTGATCGGTCAGCACTGTCCGCCAGGACCCAATACTTTCTTTATTTAACAATTTGTTCGCGTAAGTGCGCCAGTTATTACCTGCTATCTGAAGTTGGGTTTCCGAAACCAGTTCATCTTCAAAATACCAGTTTACTGTAACCTGTTGACCTGCAAAATCATGTAGCTCGACGAAAAAATAAATACTTGTGGCGTCGGTATCTTGCTCAAGCTGAATATGGTTGGTTTCATCTGCCGGTTCGCGATTTCGAATAGCATGCGTGAGCTGCACGCGCGCAACCTGGGGGTGATTTGCTGGATTCGGTTCATTTGCTGCAGGCGTTGTCGTACTGTTGTTATTGTGCAGTAGTGTTTGTTGTGCATTGTCTGCTTTATAATCCGGTTTCACATTCGGTAGCGGCGGCATCGGCGCTGCTTTTATGGCTTGCCCCGGCTTTGGCTTGGCTATGAGCGTATTGGGCTGTACGCTTTTTTGTATAGGCTCATCAAACGCCACGTTATCAGACTCGGATTGTAAATCAGGTGTGGATTTAACAGTGTTGCCGTCATCAAACTGATTGAAGTTTGTCGTTATATCAGTGGTATTTTTTGCGTCTGCAAAGAATTCGTCAGTATCTGTCGCACTGTCGCTTCGGCCAAAGAACAGATATCCGATTGTGCCTGATATGACGACTAATAGGAGCAGCGCCAACACAATCTTACGCCAGTCGAGGGGCGGTTTTTCGAATATGTGTTGCGAATTTTGCAGGTCATTATCGGAAACCGGCGCTTCCGCTACTGTGGTTGCCTCTGACACTTCAGCCGCCTCAGGTGCTTTAGGTTGCTGTATTTGTATACGAATTTTCAGTTTATTATCGGACATATTAGACTTAGACCCAAGCTTGAAAACTTATTTTATACTGAAATTATGCACGAGAACACATGAGCTCATGATCAGAAAGCCGACTCAATACCCGGTGTTAATAGGATTGGTATAATAGTCATGTAATGTGGTCATGCATAATTGCCGCGATGATTGTCTGGTGTTGTTATTTTAGACAGCATCTTTTTTATATTCTACAGTACATCAGATTGCTGATGTAAAAGGTGGTTAGTGCGAATAAATATAATGCAAGCGGACGAAAGCACAAGCATATAATGAATTATACGATTGAAACCGTCCAGCAACAGCTGGAGATGTTGCGACAGCAAATTGAACAACACAATTATCAATATTATGTGCTGGATGATCCGACTGTTTCAGATGCTGAATACGATCGACTATTCAGTAGATTACAGCAAATAGAGCGGGATTATCCGGAGCTGGTTGCTCCGGATTCGCCAACGCGACGTGTTGGTGCTGCGCCGCTTAAAGTATTTTCACAGGTAACGCATGACACGCCCATGTTGTCGTTGAACAATGCTTTTGAAGAGGTGGCAGTCAAAGCATTTGATCGGCGGATTCGCGAAGGGTTGGCGGTTGATCAGGTAGAATATGCAGTGGAGCCCAAGTTTGATGGTCTGGCTGTCAGTCTGCGATATGAAAAAGGTATGTTCAAAACAGGCGCTACCCGTGGTGACGGCTATACAGGCGAGGATATTACGCTCAATCTGCGCACCATTAAAGCCATACCGCTTGCCTTGCCTGTCAGCAAGGTGCCCGGATTATTAGAAGTACGTGGTGAAGTGCTCATGCTTAAGGCCGATTTTATTCGATTGAATCAACAGCATCTCGAAAAAGGCGAAAAAATTTTCGCGAATCCGCGGAATGCTGCAGCAGGTTCTTTACGCCAGCTTGATTCCGCAATTACCGCCGCACGTCGCCTGATGTTTTTTGCTTATGGCATTGGTCCGAATGAGGATACCCGCGTACCGCAAAGCACGCACAGCGACATCGTGCAGTTTCTCGGCAGTCTGTATTTTCCGGTTGCCCGGGAATGTGCAGTGGTTACAGGTTGTGATGCATTGCTTGCCTATTATCGAAAAATTGCCGCGCAGCGTGAATATCTTTCTTATGATATCGATGGTGTTGTGTACAAAGTCAATTCCTTATCGCAGCAGAGTAAACTCGGGTTTGTGGCACGTGCTCCCCGTTTTGCGCTCGCGCACAAATTTCCGGCACAGGAAGCCACGACACGGTTGCTGGGTATCGATATTCAGGTCGGCAGGACAGGTGCGTTGACGCCGGTTGCACGATTAGAGCCTGTAATTGTCGGCGGGGTAACCGTGACCAATGCCACTTTGCATAACGCCGACGAAGTCAAGCGCAAAGATGTACGCATTGGCGACACCGTCATTGTGCGACGTGCGGGTGATGTCATTCCTGAAATCGTGTCAGTCGTTCCGGCGCAGCGACCGGAAAACACGCAAGCATTTGTGATGCCGCAGCATTGCCCGGTTTGTGGCGCAAAAGCGGTTCGTCTGGAGAGTGAAGCGGTTTCACGTTGTACGGGCGGTCTTTTTTGCCCTGCGCAGCGCAAACAGGCCATCTTGCATTTTGCTTCACGCCGTGCAATGGATATCGAAGGGCTTGGCGAGAAGCTCGTTAACCAGCTTGTCGATAACGCCGTTGTCAGAAATCCTGCCGATCTCTATCAACTGGGGATCCTGGCACTTGCTAATCTGGAACGTATGGCTGAGAAATCGGCCGGTAATATTCTGGCGGCGATTGAGAAGAGTAAACAAACCACGCTCACACGTTTCATCTATGCGCTGGGCATCCGTAACGTGGGTGAAGCAACCGCGAAAGACCTCGCGAGATATTTTGGAAGTCTGAGCTGTCTGATTGACACGGATATGGAAACTTTACTGCAAGTACCGGACGTTGGCCCCGTTGTGGCGCAGAGTATTCTGAATTTTTTTGCCGAAGCGCATAATCGTGAGGTGATTGAACGATTGCGCGCAAGCGGTGTGTGTTGGGAGGAAAATGATGGCTCCATCAACAATCCGCCCGGGGATAATGTTATTAGCGGCAAGACATTTGTGCTGACCGGTGCCTTGTTAAACATGACTCGGGAGGAGGCCAAAGAGAAAATTGAAATGCAGGGTGGAAAAGTGACCGGCAGCGTTTCCAAAAAAACGGACTACGTTGTGGTTGGAGAAGACCCAGGCGGTAAATATGAGAAAGCCGTCAATCTCGGTATTACCCTGCTGGATGAAGCTGATCTCAGAAAATTACTGCAATAATATATTTATGTTGACCCGAGAAAAGACCGAACAAATTTTACGAACCGCTGATTTAATGTATTCATTCGAAACGATTGAAGCAACGATACAGCGTCTGGCCGATGAAATCACAGATAAATTGTCAACACAATGCCCGCTGGTGTTGTGCGTCATGAAAGGCAGTATTGTATTTGCGGGTCATTTGTTACCAAAATTGACGTTTCCGTTGAATTTTGATTACGTACAGGTATCGCGCTACCATAATAAAATAAGCGGTGGAAAAATAGACTGGCTGATGTTTCCTCAAGATGAATTAAAAGATCAGGTTGTGCTAGTGATCGATGATATTCTGGATGAGGGCATTACTTTGGCGGAAATTCGCAAAAAAGTGCTCGATTGTGGCGCGCGGTCGTTTTATAGTGCGGTACTGATTGATAAGGATACGGGAAAAGTGAAATCTTTTCAGGCTGATTTTGTCGGATTGACTTTGCCAGACCGTTATGTATTTGGTTTTGGTATGGATATACACGGTGCCTGGCGAAACCTGCCGGCGATTTACGCATTACCTTCAGAACCGGGAAAATAAACTATGCTGGCTATTATTGGCGGCAGTGGTATGACACAGCTATCCTGCCTGGAAATATCACATCGACAAATCATACGAACACCTTATGGCGAACCTTCCGGGCCGTTTACTTTCGGCAAAGTAAACAATCGGGAGATTGTTTTTCTGGCGCGACACGGACATGGCCATACGATTCCGCCGCATCAGATTAATTATCGCGCCAACTTATGGGCCCTGAATACACTGCGACCGCGACATGTCGTTGCCGTTGCCGCGGTGGGCGGAATTCGAGAAAACCTGGCGCCAGGCAATCTGGTTATACCAGATCAAATTATCGATTATACCTATGGTCGTGATTTCACTTATTTTGACAGCACCGACCAGCCAGTGACCCATATCGATTTTACGCATCCGTATTGTTCCGCTACACGCGCAAAGCTTTTGCAAGCGGCTAAGCTGGCCGGGGAACCCGTCGCCAATGGCGGTGTTTATGCCGCCATACAAGGGCCGCGGCTGGAAACAGCCGCTGAAATAAACCGCTTGGAGCGCGATGGGGCCGATATGGTTGGTATGACTGGAATGCCGGAAACAGCGCTGGCGAGGGAACTGGGTCTGAATTATGCGACACTTGCCGTTGTCGCAAACCACGCTGCTGGGCGTGGTATCAATGTCACGGCTATTCCATTAAACGAAATCTATGCGATTCTGGAGCAGGCGATGGTGCATGTTAGGAATATAATAGAACAATTGGTGCATTGTGATGGCGATTAAACCGGTACTTAAAATGGGTGAGCCACTGCTGCTGGAAGTGGCGAGTCAGGTAGAGCAATTCAACACGCCCGAACTCAATGAATTGATTCAGGATATGCAGGATACAATGGCTTCTCTTGATGGTGCCGGCCTTGCAGCGCCACAGATTGGAGTCGGCCTGCAGGTGGTCATTTTCGGCTTTAAAGAAAATCAGCGCTATCCGGATGCAGATGAAGTGCCTTTTACCGTACTGATCAATCCACAGCTCACCCCTTTGTCCGATGGAATGGAAGAAGACTGGGAGGGCTGTTTAAGTGTTCCAGGCATGCGCGGTAAAGTACCTCGCTATACCCACTTACGGTATCAGGGTTTTGATCAATATGGCCGTGTCATTGACCGCCAAGTGGATGGATTTCATGCGCGTGTTGCGCAACATGAGTGCGACCATTTGCAAGGTATTCTTTATCCTATGCGTATCAGGGATTTTCGTACATTTGGGTTCGTCGATGTGTTGTTTCCTGGACAAACAGTACTGAATGAGTAGAAGTAATGTCCGATTGTACGAGAATGCGCACTGATTGCATTAATATTCTTACAAAAATCTGCGGAACTGGCTGCGGTTGTTAATTTCAGTGTCGATGCATGATTACCTGGTTTTCTTGATTATGGCCAATTCCGCGATCCGTTTGCCGGTCTGCAGTGAACTGGCTCGAAACGCTGCAGTCAGTACATTAACTGTTTGCGTAATAAACCAATTACCTTCTTCGGTCAGATAAAACTGAACGTACTCATCGAGTTCCATATCATTCAATTCTTGATAAGCATACGCCATCGTTAACATCATGGCAGGGTACATGTTTTCAGTCAGTTCTTTTTTTTGTTCGTTCAGCTTTGTATCAAAGATGGCCATTGTTTCAGCATCCCCATTGACAGCGCCCATCAGCATCGCCCGTTTCATACCCACCATCAGTTCAATGGCAAATTTTGTTGTGTGGGTGACTGACTCCAGTGCCTGCAACAGGCGCAGGCGATTAGTCGGTAAAGGCTCCCGAATCACCCCTTCAATAAAAACCTCGAGCAAATGGAGATCGAATTCTCGTCCTTCTATTTCCGTGATTCTTCTCATTAGCGGTGTGTTGAGTGCTTTTAGTAGTTTTTCAATTCGTTCACGATTAAAATCTGCCTTAAGTGCTTCATGGAGCCGTTGATGAAAATGTTCAGGTTTGTATGATTCCGCTGCAATTTTTTCAATCTCCTTGACTATAACCGGGTCATCCGGTTTGTCCGGTGACTGGCGAATGGATTCCAATAACTTATCGCCAATCTCTTCAATCTGTTTTTGTAAGCCTGAAAGGATAATAATCTTGCCGATCAGTTCGTCCGGTGACGATGCCACAAGCTGGAGAGGCGCGGGTTTAATGGCTGCCTCGGCATGCGATATTGGCAACGTTAATTGTCCATTCGATAAAATTTGCCAGGTAACCCATCCGCTACAGCCAAGTATGGCAACACCGCAGACAGCCATTGTGATTCTTTTTGCATCAAATCGCATCGTTGTTTTTCCTCTTCAGAGTGTGTGATTGTCAAGCTTATGGGTAGATCGCAGGCAATGACTGTGTAAGTTTCTTTTAAATAACGGCATGGGAATTTCATGGCTGTAGATTTCTTTTGGCGAACAGCTTAAAGATGCAGTAATGTATCCATATTTGTTTGTTATGCGATCTGAAGAGACTGAGTCATATGCTCTGGAATACAGTGACTTGAACTTGATCAATTGAAATCATTTCGCAGGCAATTGTTTGCCTCTATTTTCCCTGTTAGTTGCATTTTGCCTGAAAGAATTGCTGAAGCTGGACTGTTTTCGGACTAACACTGAGCTCTGGTGAGTACTTGTTTTCAGGGTGTATGTGCTATATTGCGCTTATGTAATATCTGATTTTTATATATACGAAAGATGGTGAGTTGCTATAAATTAATTAAAAATTAGGGTGTTAAATCTAAAACCGTAAAAATTTTAGGGTTAAATCCAAAACTAAACTTTCATTGTCGGAAAATGTAGGTTAGAATTTACAAACGTAATAGTCAGGTAGTGAATAATGATAAAGACTATTATAATAATAAGAATAATAACCCAGTAGGTTGCGCTAGAAATAGGGAGCCACATTATGGTTGTCGAAACTACTAAAAATACTGGGGAGCAGAGGAATCTGTCGTATCTTTTAACATAACCCCACATTTATGTGGATGTTAAAGTAGGAGAGTCGGTTTTTATATCGACTTTTGTTTAGTAGGTGAAGTTAAGACAAAATAGTCAATAATTTAATAAGGAGATTGAGTGATGAGCGATGATTCAAACAGAGGAACAGATGCACAAACACTGAAACTGATCGGTATTACTACCGTTGCGTTTATAGTTATCGGTCTAATCATTTACAACATGTAATTGATTGACTCGGAAAAGCACACAGACATTGATTTAAATGCTTAAATAAATGTCTGTGCGCTCACCATGTAACTGCATGTCAATGCGTTTGGTTTGGAATTCGTTTTTAACGCAGTTATCTATTTAAAATATCAGATTAAGACCCTCTGGCTCCAAATATCTGCCTTACACTTCTCCTCAGTTTCTAGTTTCGCTTACAAAAGCAAGTCATCTACCTTGGATGTAAACCACGCGACGTTGATCAATGAGTCGGATTTCAATAATTTGACAGATATGGCGGCTGGTTCCACTCATTTAAAAGCACCATGCTCAGTCTTCTGTGCCCTGTCAGCATAATTGCGTTGGAGCAGTTCAATTTTTTTGGTAGCGAAAAAGTTGATATGACCTGAATGTTAACTATCTGAATAAACATAAGCATAGGCAGGCCATTGCAAAAGAATTCACTGCTTCGGATAGCTTGGTAGTTCAACGCATAAAAACAGGGTTATATGTTTGTCATGGCTTGAATTGTTACGGTACACTGCTTGCTTGGTTTCTGCTGGGGAAAAATGCTAAAACAAACTGGTTGGGAAAGTCCTTTCATGCTGCAATGGTGTCAATACCTGCTGGATAGCTATGCGCATTGGATTAAACATGAATTAATCCCACGTGAGGGCACGCCATTTGATCAGGCTGAATATTTATTCAATAGCGCTTTTGTAGTTGTTTCTCATGTAATACAAGATGACCCCATTCTCAATTATGGAAATCAGGCGGCATTAAATTTATGGGAAATGAACTGGCGCCAGTTTACAAAGACTCCGTCTCGCTTAACTGCTGAGTCCGTTAACCGACAAGAGCGGTCAAGAATGTTGTCGCTAGCTAAGGAGCAAGGCTATATCTCAGATTATCACGGCGTTAGAATTTCACATACTGGAAAACGATTTTTTGTAGATCAGACTACAATCTGGAATATACATAAACCAGATGGCAATGTACTTGGTCAAGGCGCAACTTTTTCAACCTGGCGTTTCCTGTAATGCGCCAAGAAGTTAATAGATTGCAGCAGCTTCCGGTTTGATGATACTCAAGATGTCGAGTATCTGTAAGCTTGTTTCGGTCACAGCGGGACGGATCATCTCCGGATTTAATCCCAATTGATTCCAGGCTTCTGTATGGTATGTCGGTTTTATTTCATGAACATCCATGGGTTGACAGGAACATGGTTCCATCTTACTTGCAATATTAACTGCAACATGAAGCAGGCAGGCGTCTTTTCTGGGTGCGTTCACGTTTAGCGGGTCCAGTTTGAATTCAATCGGTTGCCAAATGCTCGCGGGTAATTGCCATTGCTTCAGGAGTTCAGCGCTTAATTCTGCGTGGGTGAAACCGAATATTCGGCGTTCGGCCGCTATTTCCGCATCTTCACCCATATTGGTAAAACATAATACTTCCGTGGATTCATTCGGGTATTGCATGAATAACACCAATTTGCCGATAGCCTGAAGCAAACCGGCAATAAAAAAGCGTTCTTTTTGTGTGCTGTTAGTCTTGACGGCAAATAATCGCGCCATAACACCACATGCTACACTGTGAAACCAGAACGTTTCCATATTTACAAGCTTTGGAGAAATACCCGGGAAAGTAGAAATAACTGATGTGGCCAAAACCAGATTACGTAATTCTAGTCGACCAATTATTGAAATTGCCTGTGACAAAGTATCAATTTCTTTTGAAAAACCAAAATAAGCGCTATTGGCTAATCGCATAATTTGTGCTGTTAGAGCAGGGTCACAAAAAATCAACGTTTCTAATTCTGAGTTGCTGGTACTTTCTGAATTGATTAATTGATTGATTTCTAGGGCAACTTCAGGCAATGAATAAATGTCTTTAACATTTTCAGCGATAGTTTTTGGGTTCATTGATACATTCATATACAAGTTGATAAGATTAATCTATAACGGCATAAGCGTTTTAGTCTTCAATATTCTTTTATGCCGATTGAAGCCTGTAAACAGCTTGGTTGCTGTTTTTGATCAATCTGGTAGTCTGCTGAAACAGCTGATTCGCACAAAATAGTTTCATGATGATTATCCTTTTCTTAATAACTTCATTCAGGTCGAGAAGATGAAAAGTCATTACTCACCTGTGCATTTGATTTTTTTTCTTTTGCTGCTTGTTTTTCTGCTGATACTAATTCAGTTGGAATTACTTGTTTTTGCTTTTGAGAAATTAAATTTGTCACCTGGATTGGGCATGATAATTTTGATGTCATCGCTATTTGGCAGTGCCATTAATCTACCCCTCTTCCGTATCAAAGCGGATATCTCTGTGTCGCAGTTATTACGACAGGAATACAGAGGCATCATCAGGATACCCATGCAGCCATTTCATAATGAAACGCTGGTTTCGGTTAATCTGGGTGGTTGTCTGATACCTATTGCATTATCTGCTTATCTTTTTATGACCAGTGGCTTAAACATGCCCGTCACGCTGCTGGGGGTTGCGATTATTGTTGCGATCAGCTATTACTTCAGCCGGCCTATCCCTGGACTCGGCATTGGCATGCCCATTTTAATTGCACCCATCAGTGCGGCCTTAGTAGGATTGTATTTGAGTCCGGAGCAAAGTGCGCCTTTAGCTTATATCAGCGGTACGCTTGGCGTATTGATCGGTGCTGATTTGCTGAATTTAAAATCAATCCCCCGGTTGGGTGCGCCGCATGCTTCCATTGGCGGAGCAGGCACTTTTGACGGTATTTTTATTACTGGTATTGTGGCGGCATTGTTAACCTGAGAGATATATAACTATCACTTATGTAATTATAAACAGAATGTCGCTATACTGAATCTTATGCTTAGTCAATATCCGCAAAATTGTGTCGAATTTAGCGCCGGACATCTGCTGCACAAGTTATATGTACTGCAGCAGACATATCTTCACATCTCAACCGAATCAATGGCGCAAGTCGCTGAGGAGTTTGAGTTGCCTGTCAGTCAGGTTGCTTCAGTAGTCGACTTTTACGCATTTTTCTATCAGAAGCCTGTAGGTCGCTACCATATGTTATTGAGTAATTGTACGAGTTGCGGGTATCAGACAGATCAGCACAATCTGTTAGAGATAATTTGTCGGTTATTGAACGTAAAACCAGAAATAACACGTCCGGATGGCCGCGTGAGTGTAGGTGAAACTTCCTGTATCGGCATGTGCGATCATGGCGCCGCCATGCTCATTAATGGAGTGCCGCTCGTTGGACTCAATGCAGAAAAATTAGCACACATAACGCATTTAATTTCTGAGAATCAACCGCTTTCTTGCTGGCCAATGGAATGGTTTCGAGTTGAAAATAACATTCATAAACAAGATGTGCTATTGAATGAACATATCCAGCCTGGCAGTAGTCTGAAAAAAGCTTTGGCCGGTGATGCGCAACGACTACTTGATATTATTTTACATTCCGGCTTGCGTGGACGTGGTGGCGCGGGTTTTGATACAGGGAGAAAATGGCAGCTTTGCCGGGAAGCTGAGGGTAAGGCGCATTATGTTGTTTGCAATGCAGATGAAGGCGAACCCGGTACATTCAAGGATCGCGTTTTACTACAAAGCTATGCCGATGCTTTATTTGAAGGCATGGCCCTATGTGCATATGTGATTGGCGCCAGGAAAGGCTTTGTTTATTTGCGCGGTGAATACCGGTATCTGCTGAACCACTTACAGAATATCCTGAAACGGCGATACGAACAAAGCCTTTTAGGGCCATCGATACTGGGAAAAGCCGAATTCAGTTTTGATATAGAAATTGTGGTGGGCGCTGGTGCATATATTTGTGGTGAAGAATCTGCATTGATCGAATCAATGGAAGGCAGACCCGGTATTCCACGTATTCGACCACCTTTCCCGGTAACGCATGGTTATCTGGGGCAACCCACGGCGGTGAATAATGTCGAAACATTGATTGCTGCAGCCTATGTTGCATATCATGGCAGTGACTGGTTTAAAGCAATGGGCACGGAACAGTCTACTGGCAGTAAAATTTTGAGCGTCAGTGGTGACTGCCGTACGCCGGGCATTTATGAGTATACTTACGGTATCAGCGTACAACAGGTGTTGAGCGATTGTGGTGCAAAAAACGCGCAGGCTGTGCAGATTGGTGGTCCGGCCGGAACACTGGTGGCAAAAAAAGATTTCTCCCGGCAAATCAGTTTTGAAGATTTATTGACCGGTGGTTCCTTTCTGATATTTGGCGCGCACCGGGATCTGCTGTCGGTCAATCAGAATTTCGCCCGTTTTTTCGCGCATGAGAGTTGCGGTTTCTGTACGCCTTGCCGGGTTGGTACAAGGCTGCTGGAGAGCAGCTTCCAGAAAATAGCCGATGGCCGTGCAACACGGCAGGACATTCAGGAAATCAAACAATTGAGCGCGTTCGTGAGACGCTATTCACACTGTGGGTTGGGCCATACAGCAGCCAATCATATTCTGGACAGCCTGCAGGATTTTTCTGAAGCTTTTGATGAAAAATTAGTGCAAACATCTTTTACACCATCGATCAATCTGGATGCGGCGTTGGAGGATGCGCGGCAAATCACTAGGCGCGATGACGCGGATGCGCACCTGGAGTAATGGGGTATCATGCTATGGCGATCAATCAGAATACATTAACGATTGACGGTAAAGACGTTCATTTTGAGCAGGGGCAGACGATTATGGATGCGGCCTTGGCTGCAAAAATTTATATTCCGTACCTGTGTCATTATCCGGGATTGCCACCTTCAGGCAACTGTCGATTGTGCGTGGTTGAAACGAACGGTAAAAGTGTGGCCGCCTGTATAACGCAGGCGCAAGCCGGACAACGAATACACAGTAACACCCCGGAACTGAACGTTGTACGCAAGATGATTACGCAAATGCTATTTGTCGAGGGTAACCACATTTGCCCGGCCTGTGAAAAATCGGGTAATTGCAAACTGCAGGCGATGGGTTATTACCTGGGTATGCACGAAGAGCATTTTCATCATTTCAATCCGCGGCGGGCACTGGATGCATCGCATCCGGCTATTTTCCTGGATCGCAGCCGCTGCATCCTCTGTGATTTATGCGTGCGTGCCAGCCGTGATGTGGACGGTAAAAATGTTTTTGCCATCGCCGGACGCGGCGCCGATGCGCATTTGATTGTCAATACCGACAGTGGAAAACTGGGTGACAGTAATCTTGACCGCAATGATCTGGCGGCGAATATTTGTCCTGTAGGCGCCATTATGCATAAAGAACGGGGTTATGTTTCACCCATCGGGCAACGTATCTATGATCAGCAGCCAATCAATGAGATTGCTTTGGGTGAGCATGTTCCTGAGCATAAGGAACGCGACCATGACTGACCAAAAAATCAGAATTGCCACGGCTTCACTGGCTGGATGTTTTGGCTGTCATATGTCTTTTCTTGATATTGATGAGAAACTGGTGCAATTAAATGAGCGGATTGAATTTAATCGATCACCTCTGACGGACATCAAACACTGCGGGCCAAGCGATATCGGTTTGATTGAAGGGGGTGTCTGCAATGCAGACAATGTCCGCGTTCTGCGTGAGTTCCGGGCGAACTGCAAAGTATTGATTGCTGTCGGTGCGTGCGCTATTAACGGCGGTGTACCGGCAATGCGTAACTATTTTGATTTGCGCGAATGTCTGGAAGAAGTATATCTGCACGGGACAGGAGTTACAAATCCTCAAATTCCTGATGACGCTGAATTGCCCTTGTTGCTGGATAAAGTCTATCCAGTCCAGGAAGTGGTGCGCATCGATTATTTTCTGCCCGGCTGTCCACCGCCGGCTGACGCGTTCTTGCAAATGTTAATGCCTTTGCTCGACGGCAAAGCGCCGCACATAGCGAATAACCAGTTACACTACGATTAATAACGTTTATGAAAGCCGGTCAATCTCCTGGGGCATCTTCGAAAACAAATTTGCGCCGCATCGCAATCGATCCCATTTCGCGTATTGAGGGGCATGGCAAAATCACGTTGCTACTCGATAGCGACAATCATATTCACGAAGCGCGTTTACATATTGTCGAATTCCGCGGTTTTGAGAAATTTATTCAGGGACGGCCATATTGGGATGTGCCGTTTTTTGTGCAGCGTTTGTGCGGCATTTGCCCGGTCAGTCATCAACTGGCTGCCGCCAAGGCAGTCGATCAACTGGCCGGTGTTGATCAACTGACACCAACGGCAACACAATTACGCCGATTGCTGCATTTCGGACAAATGCTGCAATCGCATGCACTGCATTTTTTTCATCTGACTTCGCCGGACTTCCTGTTTGGCTTTGGCAGTGACCCCATGCAGCGCAATATCGCAGGGGTGCTGGAAAAACATCCCGATATTGCAATGCAGGGCATCAAGCTGCGTAAGTACGGTCAACAGGTTATTGAAGCCATCACAGGTAAACGTGTCCATGGAACGGGTACGATACCCGGCGGCATGAATAAACCGCTCACGACAAGCTGGCGCGATGCTTTACTTGCCGACATTGCTGATATTCTTCAATGGAGCGAACAGGCTGTTCAATTGAATGAGCGGATACATACCGCGCATTCCGAACATGCGGATTTTGCCACACTGCCTTCCAATTATCTCAGTTTGACGGGCGGAAAGGGCGAACTCGAGTTTTATCATGGTGGACTACGCGCGCGCTACCCGGATGGTGTGATGATTTTCGATCAATGCGATTATGTTGACTACCAACAGATTTTGCGTGAGGAAGTGCGCGCCTGGAGTTACATGAAATTCCCGTACCTGCAGCAACTGGGGATCAAGCAGGGCTGGTATCGGGTCGGGCCGCTGGCGCGTATTAACAATTGCGATGTGATATCCACGTCGCTGGCAGAAGCAGCGCGCAGACGTTTCATGGCATTCGGCGGAGGTGGTCTGGTGCACAACACGTTGGCCTATCACTGGGCGCGCATGATTGAAGCCTTGCATTGCGCCGAATCAATTCAGCATTTATTGCATGACCCGGATATTACCGGCACCGATCTGGTTGTCGAAAAAGGCGACCGGCGCAATGAAGGCATTGGCGTTATAGAAGCACCCAGAGGCACGTTGTTTCATCATTACCAGGTCAACAACGAAGGCATCGTCACCAAAGCGAATTTAATCGTTTCGACCACCAGCAATAATCAGGCAATGAACGAATCCGTGCGGCTTGTAGCCAACCAGTACCTGGATGGAAAAGAAATCACCGAAGGACTGCTGAACCATCTGGAAGTCGCCGTGCGCGCGTATGATCCATGCCTGTCGTGCGCCACGCATGCATTGGGTAAAATGCCGTTACAGGTGGAATTAATTGATGCGGAAGGTGCGTTGATTCATCGGTTGGTCAAACACAGTGATGGTCAATTTAAAACGTGACTATGTTGGGCTAAAGCCTAAAAATGGTTTTGATTATGCGGTATTGGAGAATGATTATTGGACAAAATATCGTATATATTGCGTAACCTAACATTGAGCGCTACGAATGACAAAAACACAGGAAAAATGCCATGAATAACTATCCAAGAACATTCTCACATATTGGAATTTCTGTTTCTGATGTTGAAAAGGCTGTTGATTTTTATAGCAAGGTCATGGGCTGGTATCTAATCATGAAACCAACCGTAATCACCGAGGAGTCGGAAACACCGATAGGACAAATGTGTATTGATGTATTTGGTAGTGGTTGGGGGTCTTTCAAAATTGCTCATATGTCAACAGGTGACAAAATTGGGATAGAAGTGTTCGAGTTTATAAACAACGAAAAACCAGCGGATTTCGAATACTGGAAAACAAGCACATTCCATTTTTGCGTACAGGATCCTGATATTGAAGGTTTAGTTAAAAAGATCATAGATCATAGATCATGGAGGAAAACAGCGCATGCCTATCCGCGAATATTACCCTGGAGAGAAACCCTACAAAATGTGTTACGTCGAAGATCCATTCGGTCTCATATTTGAGGTCTACTCTCACAGTTATGAACTTACTTATTCGCGGGGCGCATACTAAAAGTTAACAAAGCGCTGCATACGGAATAATTACTCGTTACGCTCCTAATTTTCCGGTGAGTCGGGCGCGCTAGGCTAACAAGATTGCATCTATGGCCCTGATCGAAGACTTAGCCCGTGCTAAAGCGTTATAAAAGCACTCGTCCATAAACTTTAGGCAACAAATAATCGGTTTTGGCGTTAAAACTCAGGAATTATGGTGTTTTGTTAGAACGCTTGTGTGCCCGTTGTTATTGGCTATACTGAATTTTAGATTACTGTTCAACAATGACTTCGGCATTATCACAACCACTACAGTCCAAATAATTGCTTTATCTGTTCACTCAGCTGATTGATTATCCATGCCTGATACTGCGCAAGGGCATTGACCTGGGTCGAATTGAGGTCGATCTGGAGCGCGGTATCGTAGTTTGGGAAGTTATAAAAATCAGATAAGGGATCATATCGGCCATAACGGATATTGTCAGCCAGCATCCAGCTGTTTATCTTTTTTACCCACGTATCTGCATAATTATTGTAAATCCACAGTACATCGACAGTGCCTCGCTTGCAGATTCCGGCATACGGATTGTCGCATACTTTGAGTGAGCAAGTAAATGTCACAGCCGGTGATTGTTGTCCGTTGCTGGCGGCAAATAACTGGCTGACCAGCGGTCCGAATGCTGATGATTCAAACACTTGCGCCGCTTCAAGAAATTTCAGATCGGCCGGTGTCTTGTCGCTGAACAGGACATATGTCCCATTGACCGGTTTTGGCTGGTATCCAAACAGTATTGGAATATCGGTCGAGATGGCTGCGACTTTCTTACCGTAACCGGATACTGCAATATCTTCACGACCGCCGAGCGGTATTTCTGCATTGTAACAGGCGATAATACGGGTGGCGTCGGATCGGGCGAGCATGCCCTGTAAACCGGTATTATCCAGACTGCCGCCATCGGAAAACCCGGTATTCTGATTGTTGGGCGAAGATGGCCCTGCCGGCCAGTAATTGTACTGAGGAACAAAGCTCGCGAGATTTTTTAGAATTGCCGTTTCAGCCTGTTTGATGGAATCTTTTTTTTCTGCCGCTGTTTGATGATGGGTTCCTGCTGCAAATGCCGCAGCGGAAGCAGCGATTTTCTTACCGACAGCATTTGCAAAAAATGCCGAAGAGCATGCCACCAGGTCGATGAGTGAATAACGGCGGCTAATATCGACGACAGCGCCATCACCGGTTTGCGACCGCCAGTCTGATGTAAATGCAAAGGACTCGACACCGCCATCGGCAGTAAGACTGACGCCGGACTCGGTGATCTCGCCGGTAGCCCCCACAGCCACAGGTGTGCCCTGAACCGGGAGCAAAGCGGAATTATCCTGTTGATAATTGAACTTGATGTTGGTGTTCATTATGGGAAACGGACGGCCACTCTGGTGGAAATAAAAATCGTCTCCCGTCAGTGAACCAATGGCAACACCATCACCGGTCAGCGTCTTGATGTTGTTTTCCATATAGGTTTGATCAAGGCTGAAGAAACGCTTTGGCATGGGCGTGATATTTTGTTTACTGCCTTCCATAGTCCCGTTATAGAGACCGTAAGGTTTTAGTATCAATTCACCGACGATCACCGGCCATGCCCATTTACGCACTTCGGGATGGTTATAAATGTTCTCTAAGCCGATATTGTGATGTAATGCATCAAGCATACCGGTATACGAAAGATTGCCGGGCGCATGACCGATAGACCCTGCTGGCAGATCGCCAATGTTTGATTCTGTCAGCGTATCGGGCGGTGCGTACACGCCAAGCAGATCGTCAAAGTTCTGATTGATAGAAAAACTGAAAATGGATGTTAACCACGTGCCCCCGGATACCGACGAAATATAATTGATCGAGTCCAGTACCGTTCCGCCATTGTTATTGCTGAGGCTTTTCAAACCAATCAATTGACCCAGTCCAGCCGATAAGGCCCGGGAGCCACCCCCGGAGAGACAAAGCCCGGTTTTTGTCTTTTTGTTTGGTTCGTTCCATGCGTTTTGGCTATAAAGCCCGACTTTATATTTTACTGGACTGGACATGAGCTGCCTCCATGATTATTGAATATTTTTGTTTACACCGCCTAGTTAAAGAAAAATACTTTAGCCGGGTTCAACCCTCAATGTGCTTTTGATTTCTCAAATAACCGATTGAACAAAATAAACGAATCAAGCTTGGAACCATTTTAATACAATATTTTATAAAACACTCAATCATCCCGAATGATAAAGTTGGTGGTAAACAGTGTAACAATATAGTATATGCAGGGTTAAGCGTAATAAGCGTATGCAGCCGGATCAACAAACCGTTGCGCCTCATGTTGGTTGCTGGTGCAAGATGTTATGCTTGTTGAATGATGAAACCTGTAGAAATTGCCAAAGCTTACGACCAGATCACCAGCCTGTGGGAGAATGATGAATTCGACAGGAATAATGGAATAGACCAACATGAGCGCGCTATTGCTTTTGCGAAAAAGAAAGAATATGCGCTTGATGTCGGGTGCGGGTGTACCGGCCGGTTCATCGATTTATTACTTAAGCACGGATTCCAGCCGGAAGGCATTGATTTTTCAGTTGAGATGGTCAAGTTGGCGCGAAGAAAGCATCCCGGAGTTCAGTTTTATCATGAAGACATATGTGAATGGCAATTGCCAAAGAAATATGACTTTATTACGGCCTGGGATAGCATTTGGCATGTGCCGCTTAATCAGCAGGAAAACGTGACAAAAAAATTGCTGTCTAGCCTCGATCATGGTGGTGTATGTATTTTTTCGTGTGGTGGTGTCGATGAGGCGGCCGAACACAAGGACAACGCTATGGGGCCAGAAGTCTATTATTCTTCTTTAGGTGTTTCCGGATTTCTTAAGGTGATAGCCGATTCAGGTTGCTTGCTCAGGCATCTGGAGTACGATCAATATCCGGAGTCACATCTTTACGTTATTGTTCAAAAGCCCGTAAAATCGCCCGGGCAGGGAGCTTCGGCGCCACTTGGCTGAGTCGTCGGGTACCAGCTACCATAAAAGCATCCAGACCAAATGGAGAAGCACCAGACAACAGTGGGATAATAATCATGTTACAGGGTGTTGCAGTCGGCGGGTTGTTGCGCGTACTGAGCTTGCGCATTCTGTGTCAGGAAGGTGTGGGGAAAATAGAACATGACGCTAAAAGATACAACACCGATCTTACGAATTTTTGATGAAGTCAAAGCCCTTGAGTTTTATGTTGATTTTTTGGGTTTCAAGATTGACTGGAAGCATCGGTTCGAAGTAGGTTTGCCTGTGTATATGCAAGTTTCAAAGGACAATTGTATTATTCATCTTTCGGAGCATCACGGGGATTGCAGTCCTGGTGCAGCCTTGAGAATTGAAACGGATAGCTTGGATTCTTTTCAAAAAGAATTGTCAGGAAAGGAATATAAATATTCAAGACAGGGCATTCAGGATATGCCTTGGGGTACCCGTGATATGTCAGCTATTGATCCTTTCGGTAATCGTTTGATATTTACAGATGTAATGGGTACATAACAAGACGCTGAGGCCGGAGCGCTGAACCGGTATGCGTTTTGATGGCCGCCGAGTGCAGTGTTTGCGATTTGTAATGGCCAGGGATCGCGCCTGCTAAAAGGAATTTTTTAGAATGGAATGGATGATAATCGGTATCGCTGGTTTCCTTGGCGGAATGTTGAATGCTGTAGCCGGTGGTGGCAGCTTCATTACACTGCCGGCTCTGATTTTTGTCGGGGTGTCGCCCGTATCAGCCAATGCGACAGGTGCCGCGGCACTTCTTCCTGGCTACATTGTAAGCGCATGGCGATTTAGACACGATATTGAATTTCCTGCAAGTTTGAATTTTCCAGTCATCATGCTGATATCGGTCTCGGGCGGTTGCCTCGGCGCTGCTATTTTACTGATGACAAGTGAGCAGTTGTTTTCAGTACTCATTCCGTGGCTTATTATGCTTGCTACTGCTGCGTTTATCGTTGGGCCACGGCTGCTACAAAAGAAAAAAACTTCAATGGAAAAATTCGAATGTGACCGCGAAACTTCCAGCTTGCGAGTCTTCACCACTTGTTTAGCCTTATTTACTGTTTGTGTGTACGGCGGCTATTTCAATGGCGGGTTAGGAATCATATTGCTCGCCGCTTTAGGGTTGACGGGTCAGACTAACCTGCTTGGCATGAACGGAGTAAAAAATCTCATATCAGCATTAATAACCGCGGTCGCCGTGGCCGTTTACGCTGCTGGTGGTACTATTTCCGAGGAGCATCTTTTTCTGCTCGGCGTTATGGCAGTTCTCGGTGGGTACGCTGGTGCGGCATTCGCATACCGTATCCCTCAACATGTTTTGCGGGGCATCATCGTTCTTATTGGTTGCTTAATGTCGGCGGCATTTTTTTTCAGTGAAATATGAAGAAGCTTACGGCACCGGACAATTACATGCAGTGAAGCCAACTACGCGCCGCCTTTTTTATGTTTTTGTTTGCTCACTGTTAAACAAAAGTGATTCTACTTCGTGGGTCGGGCCGATGTGGCATTATGTTCCTTTTGACACTGGAATCAGGCCAAGTCTTTCTGCAAAATAAACTTGTCAGATGCATTAATTTTTATGATACTGCTAAGGTATATTAACCGGTGTCAATACCTGTGATGACATATGAGCGATTGAGTACTTTGAAGCGTGAAAAATGTCAAAAAATATTACAACTCAGGATCTGAAATTTTGTTTGCAAATATAAAAAATGATCAAGAAAACAACATACATAATCATTTTTCTGGTGTTGCTGATCAGCGGTTGCGCAAGTCAATATAGCAACAGGCAGCTGCTTGATCTCCTCAATAATATGGGTTTCAAAACGGGTCAGAGTGATCAGGGTGTGGTTGTGTTTTTGCCCGAAGTTTATTTCGAATTTGACAGCAGTCAATTAACCGATCTTGCACAAGAAAAACTATCAAATATCGGCACCATACTGGCTGATCCCAAAGCTTTAAGCAGGCGTATTCTTGTTGAAGGACATACGGATTCAATAGGTAACAGTGCTTATAATGAGAAACTATCCCTTAATCGCGCTGATGCCGTGGCAGAAGCTTTGATGATGAACGGCGTGAGTAATCAGAGAATCACGCGGCGCGGTTATGGAGAAAAATACCCGATTGCGTCCAATACGACCCTTGACGGACGCGCTCAGAATCGAAGAGTGGAAATTACTGTTGTAGATGACAACTGAAAATCGGCTTGAAAGAAAGTGCTCACTTAAAAGGGTGCTAACAAATCAACTGCATGACTTTCAACCATTTTGTTAAACTTCAAATTGATTTTATTTTGTATTTTTTGAAATGAAAACTGATCGACAGCTGCGCAGCCTCCTTAGCATAACGTGCTATGAAAAAAACGGTCTGACAAATATTTGAAATGACATTTAAAAGTGTACTAATTTACTTGATATGTATAGCCAGCGCTTCGGGTTGCATAAAAACCCATTTAGCCAATTAGTCCAGCAAAGCACTGTCTATCTGTCTGACAGTCATCAGCTGGTTTTTAATCAGTTGACTGCATGCATCGAAAAATCAACAGGTGTGGTCAGTTTGCTCGGGCCCGCCGGCGTAGGCAAGTCGACACTCATTGTCAGCTTGGTAGAAGCATTCCTGCAGGACAAGGAGCATATTTATTTTAAAGATTTGTCTGCTTTTATAACTGGTGATGAATGGTCTGAAACATCGGAATATGATTTCTCCGGCGTCATTGAGGCCGTTCTCGAAGATAGCTTGCCCACTGAAAATGGCCACTGCAAATCCGTTTATTTATTGGATGCAGCCGATACCATCAATGAAGATGCGTTGACTAAACTGTTAACTATCATTGCCGGTCGGAATGCAAACGAGGATCCAACCTTATTTATTCTGGTTGGACGCCCGCGGCTGGAACAGTTGCTGAATACCGTACAGCATGGTGTGGATAAGCATCTGTTGATAGAAATCTGCCGCCTCGATTCTTTTAACACGGTAGAAGTGAGAAATTATATCAACCATCGCATGCATATTGCGCACTATACGGGTGCCCCTCTGTTTACCGAAGATGCTATCGGCGCGATTGCTACGCTTTCAAACGGCATTCCTCGATATATCAATTCCATTTGCGGAATGAGCTTATTTAAGGGGGATAAGAAACGCCTTTCGATTGTGACAGATAAGATAATTTATGATGCCGGTGAATCATGCTTGCTGGATGATGACAACGAGTTTTTTCCATTACAAAAAGATACTGAAAAATCTGGCATACCTGACCCGGCATCAGTTCCGGCACCCAAACACAAGGATAATGGCTTTACAACAAACACCAGGGGCCGGTATTTATTTAAATACTTAGGAACTGCTTCTGTCATTATAATTGCCGCCACGGTTATTGCAGTTCAATGGTATTCAGCATCGCAGCCTGTTGACGATTCTGGAAAAACCGTGATGCTGGAACGAGCCGATGTCGGGTTTCATGCTGCCGAAGTTTCTCAGGATAAGTACCTTGCGCAGAATAAGCATGAAACCGACCTTGAAATAGCAAGTGCACGCATAGCGACCGATGCTGTAGATTCTGACGATCACGGAGCTTTTCAGCAGCAATCCGCTGAATCTCAATCCTACAATTCTATTGACGAAATTCAGGAGCTGCTTGCTCAAGCCAGAATGCTGGAGCAAAGGAATCGGTTAACGCTGCCCCAAGACAATAATGCAATTGCAGCTTATCAGCATATATTGGGTATTCAGCCAGAAAATGTCGAGGCAATCCAGGGAATTGAGCGTATTAAACAAAAATTCTTACAACAGGCGAAACGAGCATCTTCGCAATCACAATGGAAAAACGCACAATCGAACCTGCTTAAAGTAAAGCAGATCGACCCGGACAATAATACAATTGATACGCTATTGGCTGATGTGCAGGCGCGTACAATGAAAACCAGTCAACACCGTATGGTTGATCAACAGGAGCTGGCAGCGAGAAATCGTGCAAATGCACGTTATAAGCTCAATTCGAAAGGAATTGAATTTGATTTAATGATTTTTCTTTCGCATGCTGAGCACGGCAATGCGGATCTCGTTGCGCTATTTTTAGACGCTAATATGCCCGTCGACGCACAGGACGCCGCTTTGGGAGATACCGCGTTGATTAAAGCGGCAACTTATGGGCATTCGAATACAGTAAAACTGATTTTGAGTAGACATGCCAATATCAACATGCAAAATCGCATCGGACGGACGGCATTGATGAATGCAATTGTCTTTGAACAATATGATATTGCCTTTGATTTACTCAATCAGGGAATAGACATTCACATAAGAGATAAAAACGGTTGGAATGCGCTTATGTTCGCTGTCCAGAAAAACCGGCCAGATCTTATAGAAGCATTATTAAGGAAAGGTGCCAATTCACATGTCAGAAACGTGCTCGGTCAGAGCGCTTTTTCAATGGCAAAAGAAAAAGGCAATAATGCCATTTTCTCACTTTTACAAACAAAACATTAGCTTCCTGGTCGGTTAGAAATCCTGGGACTGGGCTGTTCCTCATTTTATTCGCACAATCCATCCTGTTTATCAGCAGCGTAGTAATAGATATCAATCACGTTCATATCTTCGTACAAATCCCCTCAAATTACAGCCAGTTATTTTTACGCAACAAATGTTATTAGCATAACCGATGGTGTTTGCTGCGGTACTCTGAGCAGTATTCAAATAAGAATCAATGGCTTCCTGCTATTCTGGAATCTGCCGATGTCAGCCGGAAGTAGTTCAGTCGATTGTTCAGCTCAATCATTATGTCAATAAATAAAAAGCAGAAAAAGTATCTGCAGTCGTGACAGCAGCAAGAAAATACACAGTGCCCGCTGCGGCGGCAGATGTTTACACGCAACGTGTCATCCTCTCAGTGAGGAACAACAACGCTATATCATTTTAAGTCCTTACCAGAAGATTCAACAAGCAATTATGTGCTCCGAAGTAGTTGTTTTCATAGACGCTCCATAGTTCCCTAAATGATAGCGCATGCTAGATGCATTTGCCTGCGACAAATTGCCGCGCGGCAATTTGTCGCATTCCAAAACATTCAATTTTATTTTAAATTGCACACCAACAAAGTAAATCAATAAAAATTTGCTTTGCTCAGGACGAAGCAGTTTTCCACTATGGAACTAATATTCAGCATCCTGAAAACCAACCACAGATAATGCAATTTTAGATTAAAAATAAGAATGTGTAGTGCAAACAAATTAATGCTAGCTGTCGTTTTACTGACGTCAACTGCAGTGGCAGTCAACAAGTCATCTTTGTCCGCCGTGCTCAGTGGATCAAATGGTTGGCATCTTGGCCTGCTTCAAAGCGAAATAGTCAGTAACAGTTTGTATATTACTGGAACCAAGGCAGTTGGTTTGCAGGCCACAACAAGAACTTTTAATCCGTTCGACGTTAGATCGCAATTAGCTGTATTTTTAACCGCTTCTTTGCTTCTCAAAGAATGTCGGCAGCACCATCAAATTACAAGAAATTCTGATTATGGTTTCTTGTGTTCAGCGATTAGTTAAAAAAATTACTTTGTAGCGTTGTTGCAGAACATTGCATTTACAAGGCTGTAAATAAAAATTGGATGATGAACTAAATTTATTATCGGAGAAATTATGCATATACCACCTTTAGTCGCTCCTGATGCAGAATTAAGCAACAATGAGGTTCTGCGATACAGTCGTCACTTACTGATCCCGGAAGTCGGTTTGGAAGGGCAAAAACGCCTTAAAAATTGCAGAGTCTTAGTTATTGGCGCAGGAGGCCTGGGATCACCGGTGCTTCTTTATCTCGCTGCAGCGGGAGTTGGCACACTCGGCATTGTGGACTTTGATGTAGTGGATGAGTCCAACCTGCAAAGGCAAGTCATTCATAAACAATCCAATATCGGTAAACGCAAGTCTATAAGCGCTCGAGACACAATCAAGGAAATTAATCCCCATGTCCAGGTAGTCTTGCATGAGGAACGGCTCGAAGCGGCTAATGCTCAGGCCATTATCTCCGGCTATGACCTGATAGTGGACGGTACAGACAATTTTGCCACGCGTTATCTCGTTAATGATGTTTGTGTGCTGTCGAAAAAGCCCTATGTGTGGGGATCAATCTATCGTTTTGAAGGACAGGTCTCAGTCTTCTGGGAAAATGCACCCGGTGATGTTGGTTTGAATTACCGAGATTTATATCCGGAGCCTCCCCCACCTGAAATGGCCCCCTCGTGTGCCGAAGGCGGTGTGCTCGGAATTTTGTGTGCTTCGATAGGATCAATGATGGCCACAGAAGCCATTAAATTGATCACCGGCATCGGCGAAACATTATTAGGTCGCTTGGCTGTTTATGATGCACTGGATATGAGTTATCGATTCATTCCGATTAAAAGAGCGCCAGTCCGCACGCCCATAACGCAGTTGATTGATTACCAGGAATTTTGTGGAGGGAAACAAACCACAAAACTTCAGAACAGCATTCCGGTGATTAGTGCACTTGAACTGAGAGAGATGCAGGAAAAAGGTGAGGATATACAGTTAATTGACGTTCGCGGTATCGAAGAATGGAATATTGTGCGAATAGAAGGCGCTACTCACATACCTAAAAATAAGATGCTGTCAGAAGATGTGTTATCCAAAATGAACAAAAAGGACTTCATCGTAGTGCATTGCAAAATGGGTGCACGATCCAAAGATGTGTTGATTGAAATGCAGAAACATGGATTTACAAACGCCAAGAGCTTGGATGGAGGTATTTTGGCTTGGATCAAAGATGTTGATCAATCTCTGCCGAGCTATTAATACATCAAATTAAACGAGCAAATTTGCTCAATCTGCAAAAACAAATGTACAAATCGGGATTGAAACGATTTTATTTTTCAATTTGTTAATAAATGATTGTTAGGAGACTAATATTATGCTGACACTACACATTAAACTTGTCGAAGCCATGCTTGCTCAGGCACAAAAAGATCATCCTGTGGAAACCTGTGGAGTAATAGCTGGTCCGATTGGCTCCAATTTGCCGCAGCGTTTGATTCCTATGCAAAATGTCGCGCAATCTGAAGATTTCTTTCAATTTGATTCGCTTCAGCACTTGAAAGTCTGGAGAGAAATGGAAACACGTGGCGAGGCACCAGTTGTTATCTACCATTCACATACTAAAACGCCCGCTTATCCAAGCAAAACCGATGTTAAGTACGCAGCCGAACCGAAAGCGCATTATGTGATTATTTCATCAAATCGTCTGTACGGTGAAGAAATACGTAGCTTCCGTATTGTAGATGGCATAGTTATTGAAGAGAGAATCAAAATTGTAAACACCTATCAACCTAATCTAGAACAATTGAAAGTGGCTTAAGCCTGGAACTGCAGCATACTCTGTGAATGAGTAACGCTCGCTATACCTGGGAAAATTATCAATTTAATTGTCAAGCGTGCCCCGTAATGGGCAAGATTTAAATAAATATAAAAAGGAGGAAAAGTGTCTGTCAAAGTTAGTATTCCAACCATATTAAGACCCTTAACAAACGATCAAAAACAGATTGAAGCAGTTGGTATAAACGTTCTGGAGGTCATTGATCAGATGGATCAGCAATATCCGGGGATAAAAGAAAAGTTGATTGCAAAAGGCAAGCCGCATCGTTTTATTAACATTTATGTGAATGATAACGATATTCGCTTTAGTGACGGTCTCACGACAAATCTGAAAGACGGAGATTCTCTGACCATTTTACCTGCGGTAGCCGGAGGATAAATTGATTTTAATTTTATCTTTTACTAGAAAATGGAAATGAATCGACCATTAACCGGCTGCACCCTTTCGGGTTCCTTTGATCATGTGGCAACAGATTTTGCCCCAATTGTCGCATCTCTACGCTATCAGGCCAGTGCATTAGGTTTAAACGTCATTTCAAACAATAACGATGCGATGGGCGTAGCGTTGTCATTTGAATTCACAACAACACGTACCCGGTCGGTTAGCTGTGATATTGCAAAATGGAGTGATGCTGCCAGACCGACTTCCATTACCGAAAACATTATTCAGGCAGCTTGTGGAATCATGTCGGTACATGGAAGAGTAAGTGGCGAACCGCGTCCGCTTGGATTGCAGTATGTATCAACTTTGACGGGAGCACTTGCGCTTCAGGGCTGTTTTGCTGCTGCACTGGGTCAATTGCGGGGCTTGTCTGTAACAAGCAGCAATATTTCAGTTGCATCCGCTGCATTACTAAGCATGGCACAGTATATAGCTGGCGCAACCGCAGCTGAAACACCAGAGACTATTTTGCCCGAAAGTATCTCTCATCCAGCGGCGCCTCCTTTCATGTCGTCGGATGGGTTTTGTTTTGAGCTTGAAACGCTTGATGTCGAGCCGTGGCAAAGATTCTGGGCACAGTTTGGTATTAGCTCGGCCGTGTCAGGAAAGGGATGGAATGCATTTTTGTTGCGCTATGCTAAGGCGATATCTCCGCTTCCCGATGAATTGGCCAGTGCGCTTACAAATCATACGTACCAACATATATCAGAAATATGTGCACGCACTGGAATGTCCATCTGCCCGTTACGCTCTGTAAAAGAAAGACAGCAGGATGAGCATTTTATGCATGAGTGGGTGCAGGGGCCATGGGCATTTGAATTTAGACCAAGTTTCAATAGCAGAAATACTATAAAAAAAGCTGAAAATAAACTTCCGTTAAGTGGTGTAACAGTTATTGAATCCTGCCGCCGGATTCAAGGCCCGCTTGCTGGTCATTTGCTTGCGCTTCTGGGTGCTGAAGTTATACGGATCGAGCCGCCGGGGGGAGATCCGCTTCGCGGAATGCCTCCCATGGCCGATGGTTGTTCCGTTCGGTTTGATGCACTCAATCGACTCAAAACGATCAGAGAGGTTGACATAAAGTCTTCAGCGGGAAAGGCGGAAATCAAGGAACTGGTTCGGTATGCAGATGTTTTTCTGCATAACTGGGCGCCAAATAAAGCGGCGCAACTGGGGCTTGATTATAGTGATTTCGTTGATCTGAATCCTGCATTGATCTATGCCTATGCGGCGGGTTGGTCGACAAATGGCAGCGCAGATCCATTCTTGAATTCAATACCGGGAACAGATTTTATGACACAAGCCTACTCGGGGGTTGCCAGAAAAATTTCTCAAGCCTGCGGTACTCGAGGTGGTTCTCTTTTTACAGTACTTGATGTGTTGGGGGGAGTTATTGCCGCTCAAGGCGCTACCGCAGCGCTACTTAAAAAAGATCTGGACAACGTGGGTGGCAAGGTGACCTCATCGTTGCTGAGCGCAGCAACGCTATTATGTATAGATGATTTTCCTGATTTTGATGTGTTAAACACCCACGTAAATTCAGAAAGCGTAATTAATGGTGTTTTTGCTACTCAACATGGAAAAATCGCAATTGAGTGTCCTGATCGCAACGCAGTATATCGTTTGGTTGATGCCCTGGGCATGACGAGCGAGCCTGATGTGGCTGGCTTTCAGCAGCATTTGGAGAGTTTGCTGCTTTCTAGAACAGCAGAAGAATGGCGCTTAATTCTTGAACGAGCGAATGTGCCTGTGGCTCATGTTGTTGAAGATCTTACGGTATTGCAAAATCAGATTCGCCTTCAGCAACAATTAAGTTCGGATTCCTATACCAAAGTGATGTCTCCCTGGAGTTTTAAATGAATCATGCAGGAATTATTGATCTGGTACCCACTGAGGTTCGTCGTCAGTGGATGCAGAATGGAATTTATCCAAATAAATCTGTCTATGAGCTTTTTCTGGAGCGTGCCTTGCAAACTCCCGATAAACCGGCAGTGGTTACGTTGTACGAAATAATTACTTATGCCGAGTTGCTGGACAAGGTAAAACGGCTTGCTGCCGCCTTCAAAATGCGTGGTGTTGTTACCGGAGATGTAGTTGCTTACCAGCTTCAGAATAATTGGCGAAGTTGCGCAATCGATCTGGCTGCATCATCGTTGGGTGCCATTGTGGCGCCTTTCCCACCCGGACGTGGGCTGCTTGATGTTCAATCTCTTCTAAGAAAATGTGATGCGCGCGTGATTATTGTAGAACAGGAATATGCGGGAGTGGATGTCTGCGAGCTCATTGAATCAATTCGGCCGACTTTGTTATCACTTCGTATACTCGTTGTAAATGGGAAAGCCAGAGATAACTGGTATGCATTGGATGATTTTTTTATGTCTGAGCCTCTTGAATCTGACCAATTTCCGGATACTTGTCCTGATTCTCCGGTTCGCTTTCTTATTTCGTCCGGAACAGAATCAGATCCAAAGTGGGTAGCATATTCCCATAACGCGCTTATAGGGGGAAGGGGGCGTTTTTTGGAGCGTATTCATCCGTCGGATGAAACTTTCCGAGGTCTATACCTGATGCCCTTGGGGACTGCTTTTGGTTCAACCGCTACATTTGGAATTTTATCCTGGCTTGGCGGAACCGTGATTTTATTACGCCAGTTCGATGTCGCTGCGGCCATTGATGCGATTGCAAAGTTGAAGCCGAACTATATTTTCGGTGTGCCAACGATGTTTCAGAGAATTGCTGCGGATCCTGAACTATTGAAAGCGGATACAACCAGTTTGATTGCCATTATCAGTGGCGGTGCAAAAATTGATGAAATTTCAATCCGCCGTTGTACTGATGCATTTCGATGCGGCTTTATCAGTCTATATGGGTCTGCCGATGGTGTGAATTGCCATACTACACTTGATGATGACCTGGAGGCAATATTACATAAGGCTGGCCGACCCAATCCTGGGGTTTGTGCCATCAAAATTGTTGACGATCAGAAACAGGAAATAACCCAGGGAGAAATTGGGGAAATTGCAGCTAGAGGTCCAATAAGTCCGATGCAATATGTTAATTCTCCTGATCTTGATGCATTGTATAGAGATGATGAAGGGTGGGTATACACAGGAGATCTGGGTTACATTGACAGCGATGGTTACCTGGTACTGTCGGGCCGGAAAAAAGAAATCATAATTCGCGGCGGTGTCAATATCAGTCCTGCACAGATAGAGAATATCGCGATATCCCACCCGGCTGTTGTCAGTGCTGTTTGTGTACCGGTTGCTGATCCGGATCTGGGGCATCGAGTATGTCTTTGCGTGGTATTGCAGGAAAGTGCCGTGCGTCCATCATTATCCCAATTTGCCAGCTATCTACTTGAGAAAGGACTGGAAACCAACAAGCTTCCAGAGTATTTGCGCTATTTTCGCCAGTTGCCACTCAATCCTGCTGGGAAAGTCGACAAGAAAAAACTGTCAGCAGAAGCTGTATTTTCAATGATTAATTAAGTCAAATCTAATTGAGGTTATTAAGCGTGCTCAGTGAAACAAAAAAGAAAGAACCTGCTGCATTGGCCAAATTACTTGCAAATGAAGTTAGAAATTTTATTGATGAATTGGTTATTCCGAATGAACAGCAGTTGTCGCGTAAAGGGCGTCGCGCATCCAGGATGATCTCCGAGCTTACGGATCAAGCACGTTCAGCAGGATTGTGGGGATTATTTTATCCCTATGAGTATGGTGGGAAAATCGACTCACTGGAGGATTATCTGGTAGTTGCAGAGCAAGAGGGTCGCACTGTATTTTCCCATGAGATTTTTGGCAGTCATACCGCATTAGACGCGCGAATGCTGCAGAAATTTGGTAATGAAACAATCTATACAAAATTTCTGAGACCAATGGCATCTGGAAATGCACGGCCCTGCTATGCCATGACCGAACCTGAGCACAGTGGTTCAGTGCCCGGATTAATTAGAGCATCAGCCTGTTTATCGAATGGCAATTGGCATATCAATGGTAGAAAATGGTTTGTGTCCAACGCGAATAATGCAACATTTGTGACTGTTTTGGTGCGTACAACAGAAGACGAGGTCGATATCAGAAAGACCCTTTCAATGATCATTGTTCCTGTCGAATCGCAGGGATTCAAAATAGAACGTCAAATTTCAGTAATGGATAGCTCGTTGAAGCAAAGTGAAATATCGTTCAATGAGGTGCAGGTGCCTGAATCGAATTTACTGGGTGTTTGTGGTGATGGCATTAATATGATGAATCACCGACTTGGTATTGGTAGATTATTGCGTTCTATGCATTGGGTAGGCTTGGCGCAACGATGCCTGGATATGATGGGGGCCAGAATTCATTCTCCGCGTGGTTCGACCGCGCGTCTCCAGGATAAACAACTCGTTCGTCAGCATATTGCCAAGGCTTATCATGCAATTGCAAGTGCCCGGGAAATGATCAGAGTAGCAGCCCGGGGTGTTGATACACAGTGCTCAAGTAATATCGAAATTAACATCGCCAAAATGGCGGCATCTCAGGCCCTGTGCGCTGCGTCCGATTCCGCCGTACAGATTTTTGGTGCTGAGGGCGTGAGTGAACTGACTCCTCTTTCAAACATTATTCGAATTGCGCGGACTACACGCATTCTTGACGGTACAGATGAATCGTTAATCAGTTCGGTAGGACGTCAGTTAATTGATTTCTATAAACATCAAGGTGTATATCATTTCAATTAACTGCGTATCTGTTATTTTCCAGACGCTGTTTCCAAAACACTCATCCTTGGCTGTTGATGGTCAGGGAAATTCTGAGATAACGAGCTTTGTATCAATATATCTGGTTTTATAACCATCATGATTAGAAAAACAAGTACTTTGCGAATAGAAAAATCAACCCTGACAGGGTATTTATTTATTGTTGTTCTGGTTTTTGCCATGGCTTTACCTATGCTGGTGTTGTATGCAATCAGTACGCTGGGACCGTTGCTGAGCCAGGATTTGGTCTTTGATAGCACTATGTTGGGTTATCTAGTAATGAGTTCATTTGGTCTGGCTGCTATTTTGTCACTATGGTCCGGGGCTATAGTTGATTTTTTTGGCACACGCAAGATGCTTTTGGTGATCTTTTTTACGATAGCGATAGCATTTATGCTTATTGCCAGCGTGCAAACTTTTGCTGGACTGATTATGGCTGTAGCTATTTGTGGTATTGCACAGGCCCTGGCCAACCCAGTTACAAATTTGCTTATTGCACAACAAGTTACTCAGGATAAAAAAGCAAGAATAGTGGGCATCAAGCAATCAGGTGTTCAACTGGCGGCCCTTTTTGCAGGCTTGTTATTGCCGGGTATTGCCCTGTTGTATGGCTGGCGCGCAGCTTTCTGGGCGATTGTGCCAGTCGCCATCTTATTTTGTTTTTCAACGTTTCTCGTTACACCAAAAGCACATGTCAGAATAACAAAGGGTTTTACATATACCTTTCCAAATTCGTTGCTGATGTGGTTAATGTGTATTCAGTTTTGCATGGGAATATCTCTTTCCGCCTATGTAACTTTTTTGCCGACCTTCGCAATTCAACAGGGTATGACACTTTTTATGGCGGATAGCTTAATCGCTGTATTTGGTGTTATGGGCATGCTGTCGCGAATTGTGCTGACCCCGGTGGGTGCAAAACTCAAGGATGAATCATGGCTGCTATGCATTCTTGCAGCCATCGCAGCGGGTGCCATAGTGTTTACTATGTATGCTGATATTGATAGACACGAATGGTTGTGGCTGGGTGCGGCGTGTGTTGGGCTCAGTGCGGTAGGTACGAACGCGATAGCTATGAGCATGGTGATCAGAGATTCAGCTTTTGGCACGGTAACCACTGCTTCCAGTTTTATTTCCGTCGCTTTCTTTGGCGGTTTTGCGCTGGGTCCTCCACTATACGCCATATTGGCGGATTATTCAGGCGGTTTCCTGCTAGGCTGGAAAATGCTGGTTGTCGTACTGGTTTGCGCTTGTGTTCTGGCGTTGGCATTGAATTCTGCCCGACGGCAAAGCGCGGAACGATTGACGGCGAAAACGATATGAGCTGTAGCGTGCAATCGAAAACCAGGGTTAATTTTTAAGAAATCTTACAATTTCGTGAGCAAACAGATCAGGTGCTGTTCTCATCGCGCTATGTTGCTGTCCTTGGAGAATTTCAATCCGACTGTTCGGGAGACTTTGAGAGAGCAGGTTGGCTGTATCGTAACGGCGAGCCGGACTGTCGCCGCCAAGTAAAAGCAACACTGGAATCTGAAGAAAACTGAATCGTTGAGGATTAAAAACATAATGATTGATACTTCTTAGTTCGCGCAATATCGTGCGGGATGTCGCTGTGCGTGCTTTCCAGCTGGGTCCTGCCTGCAATGCCATAAGCTCGGAGCGAGGTGTTTTGAGAATGTCACGGTAGAAAAGCAGCAGAACTTCTTCCCATTTTTCTGATTCATGCAGGATTTTCAGGTTTGTTTCAACTGTGGCTGACCAACCACTGCCGGTTAGCGAGATGGATGGTTCATAAAGAATCAGACTACGAATGTTTTCAGTTAAACGTGTGGCTTCTAATGCACAAAGTCCTCCGAAGGAGTGCCCAAGAAGATGAACGTTGGTGCCGATGGCGTCAATAACTGCTGCGACATCTTCGCATTCCCGTTCAAAGGCATAATGCCCGGAATCACCGCTGTCGCCGCGGCCACGCCGATCCATGGTCCATACGCTGAAGTGTCGTGCCAGTGCTGATACAGGTGACCAGGCGAGGTGGTCGCTGGTAGTGCCATGTATGAGTAAGAGCGCATCGCCCTTGCCCTGTTGCCAGCATGCGATAGATGTGCCGTCTTTGGAAGTTATGCGTTTCATAAAATGTGAAAACCAGCTTTGAATCTGAAATATTCAGCAATTGAAAAAAATTGATGTACCAATCTTAATCATATAGCTAATTGACATAAACAGCCAAGCAGCTTTTGAAATGAAATACAGCAAAACAAAATTCATGATTTTTTTAACAATAAGTATTCAAAAAAAGGCCGTTTCAAATTTATTAAGAAATTCAAAATTTCAGGTCCTGATCTGTGCAACTGGCATTTTCTTGTTTGTGAGTAACGTGCTGGCAACTGCTGATACAAGAGCCATGGGTCAGGTTAACAAACACCTTCGAATAGATGGTGAGCTTATGGGTAGTTATGAGCTATGGGATTTTTTCCGACCCGAGCCGGCAATTAACAATAATAATTCATATGATTTATGGGTTTTGCGAGCCCGACTGGGTGCGTTACTGACCACGTCCATCGTGGATGCGTATGCGCAAGCTCAATATATCGGTCTTTATGATCTTCCGAATGATTCAGTTGCAGTGCCGGGTGGGCCTTTGGGGCTGGGTGCGGGTTATTTTCATGCTAATCATCAATCTACAAATGTTCATGACATTTTTCTGAAACAAGGCTTTCTTAATTTCAAATTAGACGCGGCGGGCTTGCATGGGGCGTCCATAAAGTTAGGTCGTTTCGCATTTGCCGATGGGTTGGAATACAAATCCGGTGTTGCCAAATTTGATGCAATAAAACACAGGCGAATCGGGCAACGGCTCATTGGGGGATTTAATGCAATTTACGTGGGACGCAGTTTTGACGGCTTTTCAGCTGTTTACGATCAACCCGCATTCAATTGGACCATAAGTGGCTTGAGACCAACACAAGGCGCACTTTCGGCTGAAGGACAAAAGCAAATTGATGATATTAATCTGATATATACAGCGTTTACGGCAAAAAAAGATACCTTTATTCCGGGGGTTGAGGGGCGCTTGTTTTATATTAATTATGATGATGATCGCGATACGCAGGTGGTTGATAATCGTTCACTGGATGCCAGGCCCCGGTTAAGTGAGGAAAAAATTGATCTTCACACAGTAGGTGGGCATTTGCTTTCTCTGCAACAGCTGGGATCGGGCAGTATTGATAGCTTGCTGTGGGGTGCCTACCAGTTTGGTCGTTGGACCAACCAGGACCACCAGGCCTGGGCAATTTCCGCAGAGGTGGGTTATCAATGGACTCATTTGCCTTATAAACCATGGTTGCGTGCCATCTACTATCAGAGTTCGGGTGACGGCAATGCTGGAGACAATAAACATAAAACCTTTTTTTCCTTGGTCCCGAGCGGTCGAATATTTGCCAAATTTCCGTTTTTTGATCAAATGAATATTAGGGATGCATTTTTAGAAATGATTGTCACGCCGACTGAAAAAAGCCAGGTAAATATCAATTTGCATCATCTGACACTGACCAATGCGAACGATCTGTTATATCGTGGATTGGGTGCATCGACAAAATCAGGTGCATTTGGTTATGCAGGCCAGTTGTCAGGTGGGAGTAACGATGTTGGCCAATTGGTCGACATCAGTTTTCTATACACATTCAATAAACAAATATCGATGAGATTGTATTACGGGCGTGCTTTCGGGGGCAGTGTGATTAAAAACAATTTTAAAGGAAAAAATAATGCCAATTCTTTCTGGGCGGATTTCAGTCTCTCATTCTGAAAATAGTCCGCTTTATGTTAATTCCAGCATGACTCATCCACTCCTCAGTCTAAAGGAAATAGAACTGGCGATTGAGATGCTGATTAATCGCATGGACCACATTGATTCCATTTGTGACAATAATTTTCCACTCTTCTCGCCTGACGCGGCCGGTCATTGGGTGACCTCCCAAGGAGGTTCATGGATTGGCGGATTCTGGAGTGGTTGGTGGTGGTTGCGTGCGCATGTCACAAAATCAAGGTCTGATCTTGTTAAAGCTGGCGAGATCTGCCGGCGCTTATCACCCAAGTTGGATGTTGATTCAATCAATCGAAGCTTTGTTTTCTGGTATGGATCTGCGTTAGGAAGCAACTGGTTTGGTGATATGAATGCACAAACGCAGGTAAAAAGCGCAATTACTGCCATCGCAGCGACTTACAACCCAGAGCTGGAATGTTTTCCGCTGGGGGCGGCGATGGGGGGAGGGGAAAAGGGTGAGCGATCTATTTCAATAGATAGTCTGGCGGCGCTTATTCAACTGCTTGGCAGCGGTGCAGATGAACAGCATGAAATTCAGACTATGTTACGCCGTCACGTAGATACCATTCTGGGATACTGTTGCGATACACAAAATCAAGGTGCATTTCACGCTTTGGCTTCTTACAGCCGAAGAAAATTTACACCATTGGATAATGCAGGTGTGTGGTCACGTGGCCAGGCATGGGCCATGCTGGGTCTAAGCCGGGCAGCAGCTAGGTGGGGAGAGCCTTATGTAACGTATGCTCAGACTGCTTGTGAATACTGGAAAAATTCACGGACCGATTCGTTACCGTCAAATTATCTGAACGGTTCAGATAAACTTTTGGACCCCTCATCAGCTGTGATTGCCTCGTTGGCAATGATTTCACTTGCCGATCAGATACAGGAAGGTGATCAGTGGTTTATGAATGCTCATAAATTAATCACTGATGTTATTTATAGTCAATATTTTACCGGCTTTCAGGGTAATGAAGTTCAAGGAGAAAAACAGAATACGGATTCTGGAATATTCCAGGGATGCTGTTACAGAACGAGTCCAGGTAAAGAAGAACTGGTAGAAACACCTTGGGGTAGTTTTTTTCTGATGGCTGCGCTCTGCGCACTTGCTCGGATTATTAAACCGGAGGATGTTTAAGCATCCTGGTCTTGACAAAGTTTGATCCTGTAAGCTGGAGTATTTTCTATCTTTAAACCCGACATAAGAACTGAAAATTTACATTTTTTTATCTTTTTTATAACGTATGGAAAATCAAATGGTGAAAAATAATATGGTAGGTAATTTATTATTGTTAATCGGGCAGATTCAGCTGGGCTTGGTTCTCTTGGTTTCAGGCATTGCGCCGTCTCTCGTAACTGCGGCTGATATGCATCAGAAACCTTTGTTGCTGCATGCATCACGTGTTTTTGATGGTAATCAGATCAGAACCAATCTATCTATACTTATCAAAAACGGACAAGTTTCACAAATCGAGAGACGCGAGCTGCTGTTAGTTGACGAGGACGTGAAAATTATCGAACTGGGTGACGCAACCATACTTCCTGGCTTGATTGAACTGCACGCGCATTTGGCCTATCGGAAGGTTCCGCCTGAGATTGTTCTGGAACATGGAATTACAACAATACGGGATCTGGGTGGGCCCGTGCATGCACCTTATGGCGGCAATGGCAGTTTGCGCGTTTTGACATCCGGGCCTATTATTACAGCGCCCGATGGTTATCCTATTTCGAATCTTGGTGCTACCAATATTGCTCGGGCTGTTTCCTCTGAAGAAGAAGCGCGGAAAACTGTCCGTGATCTTGTCAGCGCTGGTGCCGTCGTCATTAAGGTTGCACTTGAGCCTGGAGGAGAAGTGGGTGCGCCGTGGTCTGTGCATCATGGTCATGGAAAACATGCTCATGATGATGAACAGCATGCCCATGCACCTGGCAAGCAAGTAAAACATCACCAACATTCTAGTGATATCCATCATTCTCCCAAATCAAGACAGGCATGGCCATTACTGTCGGAAAAAATTGTAACAGCGATCGTCAGTGAGGCGCACCATAATAATCGCAGGGTAAGCGCGCATATTGCGGAAGAAAAGGGGGCACGAATTGCATTAAATGCTGGCGTGGATGAATGGGCTCACATGCCTTGTGACGTAATTCCTGAAGCATTACTTAAACAGGCGGTGTCACAAAATGTGAAAATCGTGACCACAATCGATACGTTATCCAAATGTACCGGAATTGAGCGTAATACAAGAACATGGTCAGCATTGGGCGGAGAAATATTGTACGGAGCGGAAATTGCTCATCCTGAAATTCCATGGGGCATTAACACACAGGAGCTTATGTATATGATGCAATTCACAGGCATGCAACTTGTCGATACCTTGCGAACTGCGACATCTCTGGCTGGTGAACATATAGGCCTGTTCCCAAAGTTAGGTACTATTCAACTGGGTGCGCCGGCAGATATTGTTGCAGTGAAAGGCGATCTTGCGCTTGACATAAAAAAACTGGAATACCCTGATCTTGTCATTTCAGGTGGTCAAATTATCGTCAACAAATTTTTAAATTAAGTCAGCTGACTGTCCTTTAAATTGACAAGTAAGACTGGTTGCGCCTTAATTGCGTGTAGAGCAGAAATAATGCGCAGGCCGGTTCATTTTCGCATCCAGAGCCATACTATTAAAGACAACACAATTGAAATTAATATGCCTGTCGTCAATGGAAAATAAAATGTAAAATTTTCCTTTTCAATGTAGATATCACCCGGCAGACGGCCGAACGGCAGCTTGGACAGCAATGGCCATGCTATGCCCACAATGAGTAAAATAATTCCCAGTGTAATGAACAGTCGTTGCATAGTGTTGTTATGATATAAACAGATGCTCATACTATCAAACGGTTCTTGTATACTCAACTGATGGCAAAGTCGATTTCCAAACCGATAGCGAGGCTGTTGTTGTTTGGCTATGGCAACCCGGGCCGGGGCGATGACGTTTTGGGTCCGATTTTTGTGGAAAAAGTTTCTCAATTAAAGTTAACGGGCATGAGCTGTCAGCATGATATGCAATTATTGGTTGAGCATGTAACAGATCTGGATGAACATGATCAGATATTATTTGTCGATGCGGACATGATTTGCAAAGAGCCATTTGAGTTTTCTACAATCAAAGCGCAAAAAGATGCGAGTTACACCAGCCATGCGCTGACGCCCGAGGCACTGCTATACGCTTATCAACAGGTTTATAGGCGTGGTGCACCTGAGGCTTTCCTGTTGCGAATTCGCGGTTATCGTTTTGCCTTGGGAAACAAGCTCAGTAATAAAGCAGCGGATAATTTGAACGTTGCTATTCAATTTTTTTGTCAGCGGCATATGTTACGTCCATGAAAAATTTATGAGACTTTGCAAGGTATTTTCTCAATATACATGTGCTGTTGTTCATTTCGACTGCGCAAATGTTTATTGGTAATGTTTTGCATAATGGTTGAGATTGCAATAGATTAACGAGCTTTGATGCATGCATGAATTGTCGCTTGTGGAAAATATGCTGCAGATTATCGAGGATGCGGCTGCCGAACAGGGGTTTGCCCAGGTAAAAACGATATGGATGGAGGTTGGGCAATTGTCTTGTGTGGAGAAGAATGCACTACGTTTTTGTTTTTCCGTGGTTGTTGACGGCACAATAGTGCAACATGCAAAGCTTGAAATCATCGACGTTGCCGGAAGCGCCTGGTGCGAACATTGTCATTGTGAGGTGGCAATAAGCGCACGTTATGATACATGTCCTGAGTGCGGCGCTTATACAACTAAAGTAATTCGCGGTGAAGAAATACGGATCAAGGAGTTGGAAGTGGAATGAGGAGGACATAAGATGTGCACAACGTGTGGCTGTGGTACGGATCAGGTGCAGTTGAATGGAGAAAACCTGCATTGCCATGAACGCGATAATACCGGTGAGCATCATTATCATGCGCATGGACCCGGTGCGAGTACATCGCGTATGGTCCGAATTGAACGCGATATTCTGTCTAAGAATAACCGGTATGCGAATGATAATCGCGAGTATTTGGCTAAGAACGCGATTTTTATGCTGAATCTGGTGTCGAGTCCGGGCTCGGGAAAAACCACATTACTGATTGAAACCATTAAGGCATTGCAACACAGCTTGTCAATCGCGGTGATTGAAGGCGACCAGCAGACGGACCAGGATGCGGCACGCATCCGTGCTACAGGTGTGCCTGCGCTGCAGATCAATACCGGTAAGGGTTGTCACCTCGATGCACATATGGTGAGACATGCCATGCAGCAACTGAATTTACAGAACAACAGCCTGCTGTTTGTTGAAAATGTAGGCAATCTGGTTTGTCCTGCCGGTTTTGACCTCGGTGAGGCGCATAAAGTTGTTATCCTGTCAGTCACCGAAGGCGAAGATAAACCGCTCAAGTATCCTGACATATTTCATGCGGCCGATCTCATGTTGCTGAACAAATGCGATTTGCTGCCATATCTGTCATTTGACGTCGAACGGGTAATCGAATATGCACGCCGCATCAACCCAGCACTACAAATCATTCAAATATCCGCTGCCCAGGGAACCGGTATGCATGGATGGATAGAGTGGATTAAAGCCGGTCAGCTTTCCGTTAGAACCGATAAGACGGAAAGAGTGGCAGCACTGCCACTGCATTCCAGTGACTGATGTAGCGCCATTGTTCACCACTGTTATTCAACTGCCAATAAGCGCGCCACCTGTTCTGGCTTGTGGTGCATGGTTGAAAAACCGGCTGTGTCTTACCCGCGGCAATGAGGCGTATCTTTCGCCTGTCATTGGCGATCTGAGCAGCGCGCAAGCCCGGCACAAGCTAAATGAAATTGCCGGGAAAATGTGCTGCATGCTGGGAGTCGCACCTGAAATGACTGTGCATGATCTGCATCCTGACTTTTACAGTACCGAATTTGCTTGTACATTTGCTGAACGGTACCAGATTCCAGCGCTTGCCGTGCAACATCATCACGCGCATATCGCAGCGATCTGCGCTGAACATCAAATCACTGATCCGGTGCTGGGATTGGCGCTGGATGGTTTCGGACTTGGAACCGATCATACATCCTGGGGTGGAGAATTATTATTGGTCGACGGCGCCCATTTTTACCGCATTGGCCATCTGGCGCCAATTGCGCTGCCGGGTGGCGACCGTGCGGCGCAAGAACCCTGGCGTGTCGCAGCGGCTGTGCTAGCAAAGCTGGGCCGCGGCCATGAAATCACACAACGTTTTTCCGGACAGCCTGCAGCGGCGGCTGTTGCCACTATGCTGCAAAAGAATATGAACTGTCCGCAAACCTCCAGTATGGGGCGACTATTTGATGCGGCGGCTGGTTTGTTCGGTGTGAATCTGATTCAATCCTATGAAGCGCAGGCCGCTACTTGTCTGCAGCAATTGGCTGAGCAAAATGGCCCGGTAAAGGCGCTTGCGAATGGTTATTGGATAACCGAAGAGAATTTACTGGATTTTTCGCCATTGCTAACGGTATTGGCGGACTATGGAAATTTGGAACACGATGTGACCGGGGCTGCGGCAGTGTTTCATGCGACACTGAGCGCTGGATTGTCTGAATGGGTGAAACTGGCCGCACGGCGAAATGATATTACCCGGCTTGCCCTGGGAGGTGGTTGCTTTCATAATACAGTTTTGTTGCAAGGGCTCATGGATAAATTCGACGGCAGCTCCGTAACGCTTTTTGCCGCGCAAAAATTGCCACCGGATGATGGTGCTATTGCCTTGGGGCAGGCGTGGGTCGCAATACAACGATTAAGGAATAATAGGAATCAATGAATAACTACGTACAACGCTTTTTACTTGAAAATCTGGATATCCGGGGTGCGGTGGTGCATCTGGACAGTGTTTGGCAGAAAATGCTGAAAGACCGAAGATATCCTGATCCGGTTATGCAATTACTCGGTGAGATGAGTGCCACAACATTGCTGTTGGGCGATCAACTCAAACAAACAGGCCGATTGACTGTGCAGTTGAAAGGTGATGGACCGATTTCCATGCTGGTTATCGATTGCGATGACAGCCTGCATTTGCGCGGTATGGCGAAATATGCAGCAGACGTGACAGCGCAACCTGTACCTGATTTATTGGGACATGGTCAGTTGGTATTGACTTTGGATATGCTGTCCATGCGCGAGGCCTATCAGAGTATTGTACCGCTCAATGGCGATACAATTGCCGAAATCTTTGAACATTACTTCAAACAATCCGAGCAGTTGCCCTCACGGCTTTTTCTGACAACTTCAGATCACGCTATTTTTGGAATCTTGTTGCAAAAGCTACCTGATGCCGACCAACTGGACCCCGATGGCTGGACGCGCGTGGAAGCGCTGACTGCAACTGCTCAGAGTCGTGCCATGTTTGAGCTGACTGCTGAAGAAATTCTCACCCGCTTGTTTGTTGAAGAAACTATTCGAATTTTTGATGCGCAGTCAGTTAGTTATGGATGTCATGAAGATCCGACGAAAATCTATGACATGTTGCAATCACTGGGTCGTGAAGAAGTCAATGCCATTTTGCGTGAATGTGGCGAAGTGGTTGTGCATGATGATATCTGTAATCGGGAGTATCGTTTTGATGCTTTCGCTATTGATGCCATTTTTCGTGAGGCCGGACCAACGATTCATTGACGCATTGAGAGCGATGCAGTCTGGTCTTGTAATACCTGTCTCCCTGGACGGCGGATATCGGTCAGCTTGTGCCTGTATAATGCCATGAAAAAAAATAAAATAATCGTCAATGATTTGATGCAGAAGAATTATGTTTATTATCTGACCGAACCGATAGGGAAAAACTTTCGCGCGGAATTCCTGCCCGAGCTAACTCCCAAACAAATGCTGAAAATGGGCGTTTTCGGTGGGAAATATATGACAGACTGTAAGCGGGAGTACCCAGAGGATTGGTTTGCGGATGTCCGGCTTTGTCATCAATATCATAATCCCGAATTTAATTTTTTTGGTGTTAACGCTTCGCAATCTTTAGCAATCTGGCGGGAAAAAGGCTGGATTTTCGCGGAAGATCCAAGGGGCTGGTTTCAGTGGTATTGTAGATACTTCATGGGTAGAAGGTGTTCCGATGATATGCGTCAAATTAAGAGGTGGAAGGCGATGAAGCGGCACGCCGCTCAGATCAGGAAGCATTGCCTGAAGGGTGACCTGAATTGTCGCTCAAGGCAAAGACAGGCTTTACTTAACTGGGCCTATGACAGCAGGAATATTTAGCAGGTTATTGAAAAACTATCTGCGTGGCCGCTCTGGCGTTAAAAACAGGCTCAAAGTGCTCATGTATTATGCATAAGCTCCACTTTCTCACTTGTTTTTGTCTCTCATCGTCTGTCTCGAAAATATTTTTCAACGTTCTGTTAGTGATAACGTGCTTTTTTGATTTTATAATTTCCTACGTAAATGAAATTTACGGCGACCTGTATACGTTATTGTGAGCATCGGGAGTTCAACGTTTAATAAAAAAATCAGTTAGAATACGATTTTTTATTGATTTTTTTTCGGGAGTCTCTGGATGTCAATGGCTGATCGTGATGGCGTTATTTGGTATGACGGCGAAATGGTTCCCTGGCGGGATGCCAATACGCATGTGCTGACCCATACGCTTCATTATGGAATGGGGGTATTTGAAGGGGTGCGTGCCTACGAGACTGCGCAAGGACCGGCGATCTTTCGGCTACAAGAACATACAGACCGGCTTTTCAATTCGGCGCATGTCTTTATGATGAAGATGCCGTACGACAAAGCAACTTTATTGCAGGCGCAATGTGAAGTCGTCAAGCAGAACAATCTGGCTTCCGGTTATATTCGTCCGATTGTTTTTTTTGGTTCTGAAGCCATGGGGCTTTCGGCGACGACGCTGTCTGTACATGTCGCAGTGGCTGCGTGGTCATGGGGTACTTATCTGGGCGCTGATAGTCTGGAAAACGGTATTCGTGTCAAAACATCTTCATTTACGCGACATCATGTCAACATTAATATGTGCCGTGCGAAATCGGTAGCCACCTATGCCAATTCAATACTCGCCCATCAGGAAGTGGCACAGAATGGCTATAACGAAGCACTGCTGCTGGATGTGGAGGGCTATGTCGCAGAGGGACCCGGGGAAAATATATTTATTGTTAAAAATGGAAAAATTTTTACGCCAGACCTGACCTCCTGCCTGGAAGGCATTACCCGTGCCTCGGTCATTGAACTGGCAACGGAATTAGGTATTCCTGTAATTGAAAAGCGTATTACGCGAGATGAAGTTTATTGTGCGGATGAAGCATTTTTTACCGGCACTGCAGCTGAAGTCACACCCGTTCGGGAACTTGATAACCGATTGATCGGCAGCGGTAAACGCGGGCCGATTACCACCCAGCTGCAAATGTTGTTCTTCGATTGCGTAAAGGGCAAGAATAATAACCATAGTGATTGGCTTACTTATGTAAAATAAGCCGTATTGGAGCGTACTGTTATGAATCAACAAACTGATAGTAAAGAAAGAGAAATTGAAATTACAACTGACGATTTGCCACTGCATTGTCCAACACCTGCAATGAAACTCTGGAATACGCATCCGCGGGTTTATCTGCCAATAGAAAAAACAGGTGAGGCCTTGTGTCCTTATTGTGGCACACATTATACCCTCAAGGGCGGTGCGCTTGCCGGGCATCACTAGTTCAACATTGTTAACCCATTGATCAGTTGGACTTATTAATATGAATGATGATCTGATACAATCTGTGCCACATGAAATTTTCAAAGCCTACGATATTCGTGGCATCGTCGATAAGACTTTGACAATCGCGCATGTTGAAAAAATCGGGCACGCCATCGGTTCTGAAGCGCGCACACGACAATTGACATCCATTGCCGTGGGGCGTGATGGCCGACTTTCTGGAGTGTCACTTTCAGAAGCGCTTACGAAAGGTATACTGAAGAGCGGTATCAATGTTGTCGATGTCGGTATGGTGGCTACACCCATGCTTTATTTTGCAGCGCATGAGTTGTGTGGTTATTCCGGCGTGATGGTGACCGGTAGTCATAATCCACCGGAATACAACGGTTTTAAAATTGTGCTGGGTGGCGAGACATTGGCGGCGGAGACCATACAGGCGCTGCGGCTGCGCATTGAAAATAACGATTTGAAGCAGGGTGACGGTCATTATTCCAGACATGACATCCAGGAAACTTATCTTAAGCGTATCGTTGATGATGTCAAACTTGATCGCCCAATGAACATTGTGGTTGATTGCGGAAACGGGGTCGCCGGCGCATTTGCTCCCACACTTTATCGCATGCTGGGTTGTGAAGTAATTGAATTGTTTTGTGATGTTGACGGTACATTCCCCAATCACCACCCCGATCCATCGGTACCGGATAATCTGCGTGATGTAATCCATGCACTGGCTACGACAGATGCTGAAATCGGGCTTGCTTTTGACGGCGACGGTGACAGACTTGGTATTGTTACCAAAGCGGGAAATATTATTTATCCGGATCGTCAGTTGATGTTATTTGCAGCCGATGTGTTGTCAAGAAACCCTGGTGGTCAGATTATTTTTGATGTGAAATGCACGCGTAATCTGGCACCTTGGATCAAGCAGCATAACGGTGTGCCCATCATGTGGAAAACCGGACATTCTTTTATTAAAGCAAAATTAAGAGAAACAAATGCATTACTGGCGGGTGAGATGAGTGGGCACTTCTTTATCAAAGAGCGGTGGTATGGTTTTGATGATGGCTTGTACGCGGGCGCGCGTCTGCTCGAGTTGCTCAGCCATGCCGAAAATATTGACGCAATACTGCACGATCTTCCAGATTCGATCAATACGCCTGAATTGCAAATCAAGGTCGAAGAAGGCGAAAACCATGTATTAATTGCCGCGCTACAGCAAAATGCCAGTTTTGATGATGCGCAGCAGATCATTACCATTGATGGACTACGGGTTGAATATGAGGACGGATTTGGTCTGGCACGGGCATCAAATACTACGCCCGTCGTCGTGCTGCGCTTTGAAGCAGAAAATGAACTCGCGCTCAAGCGAATCCAGCAGGATTTTCGTGACAATATTCAACGAATAAAACCGGACATGGTTTTACCCTTTTAGCAGATTGTGATTGTTTGAGTATTGATGAAAATTGCCATTGCACAGAGCAATTTTACCGTCGGTGATATTGACGGTAATGTTGCAAAAATAATCAATGCGACTGAGCAGGCAATAAAAGCCGGCGCTGAATTGATTGTTACACCTGAATTGGCCTTGTCGGGCTATCCACCGGCCGATCTGTTGCTGCGCGAGACATTCTATGTGGCCTGTGCCGAAGCCTTAAGTGACCTGGTGCAGAAAATATCCGGAATTACATTGGTTATCGGACACCCGGATTTTCAGGATGGCAAATTATATAATTCAGCTTCGGTCATTCAAGATGGACAGATAATTGCAAATTATCATAAGCATATTCTGAATAGAGCACCTTTCTTTAATGAGTATTATTACTTTGATAAAGGCACCACATCCTGTCGGTTTGAAGTAGCCGGCGTAAAATTCGGTATTCTGATTTGTGCGGATTTTTGGCAATCGCGCACAGTGGCTGATGATGTGACATTGATTGACGCTGAGATTGATCATTTGCTGGTACTGAGCGCTTCTGCTTATCATATAGACAAACAGGTTTCCCGTTACCAGTTAACCCAGCAGTTTATCCAGAAAACAGGCGTCAGTGTGATTCATGCCAATCTGGTGGGTGGGCAGGATGAATTGGTTTTTGATGGTGCATCTTTTGTCATGGATAGTGAAGGGATATTGACGCATCAGTTTACAGAATTCAGAGAAGAGCTGGGTGTGGTGGAAACTGAAGATAAAGCGCCAGTAAACGGTTATATTGAACCGCATTTGTCGAGAGAAGCCAGCATTTATCAGGCATTATGCATGGGTGTCAGGGACTATATTGAAAAGAACAATTTTCCGGGGGTGCTTATTGGTTTGTCGGGCGGTATCGATTCAGCGTTGACATTAGCCATTGCGGTGGATGCGTTGGGTGCTGATAAAGTACAAACGGTCATGATGCCCACACAATATACATCCGGCATTAGTCTGGAAGATGCCGGCAATATGGCTGAAAAACTTGGTGTTAAGCATAATCAAAGCCTGATTAAGCCATTACTGGACCATTTTTTATTGACGCTCGAAAATGACTTCCAGATTCTACCTGAAAGTACCTATATCAGCACCGTACCTGAAAATCTGCAGGCCCGTATACGGGGTGTTTTGCTAATGGCGCTATCCAATCATACAGGATCAATTGTGCTGACGACGGGAAATAAATCGGAATTAGCCGTCGGTTACTGCACGTTATACGGTGATATGGTGGGTGGTATTGCAGTCTTGAAAGATATCAGCAAGACCATGGTTTATCAGCTTTGTGAATATCGTAATCAAATTACAGAAATAATCCCGAAACGAATTATTGAACGTGATCCCTCAGCTGAGTTACGTTATAACCAGACAGATCAGGACAGTTTGCCGCCTTATGAAGTACTTGATGCGGTCATGGAGGCTTATGTTGAAAATAATCTCTCGCCTGCGGAAATTATCGAAAAAGGCTTCAACGAAACCGATGTTCAGCGCATTATCCAGCTTATCAAACTGAATGAGTATAAGCGTCGTCAGGCGCCGCCCGGTATCCGCATTACGCAATGTGATTTTGGTACGACCTGGCGGCATCCAATTACGAATGGATTTGAGCAATGATCTTGGCTTTGGCTTGTGGCGAAGTGTGTTATGTTGCTGGTAAGGTCAGCTATATGAGATCAGGCGCCCTCTATGTGTGATCAAACTATAATTCATTTTTCTTTGCGGATACAATTTCTTGAAATTTGCTAGAATTCACTAAAGCGGTCACAACACGTTCAGCCTGTTTCTGGCTGCCCTTATCGGTAAAATGTACTGAGTCGTTAAAATGAATCGGATCACCCGGAATATCGTGTTCGCGTTCAATGAGCAGTGCGCCGGTTTTTTCTGCAACTTCACGGATAATCTGATTATATTGCTTAAAACCAGCCAACAGATCATCCGCAGACAGATAAGGCATGTAATAGCGTGCAGATATCATGGCGTCTTCTTGTTGCTCTATTGTCATCCCATCTCGAAGGTGGATAGAAAAAGTCATCAATGCCACCAAATTAGCACCATTCTTATATGCAACATACACTAGTTTTTCTAAATTTTGACGGAATTCATCGCCAATCGATTGTGGGTCCACCTTTAATAGTTCAGTTTCAGAAGGTGCCTGTAACATCAATAGGGTTACATTTTTTTGAACAAGATGCCAGAGTAGAGAGTAACGCCCAAGCCAGCTTTCCTCTGCAGCCAAATTAGTACGCTCAATACCTGCGGCTTCTGCCAAGGCCCGTGTTTCACTCGATAAATCATTGGTGGCATGATAGATTATTACTATATCAGGCTGTAGCGGTACTACCCGCTTTTCCAGATTAATCAGCGATGTGTCCGTTGTATAACCCGGCACCCCAGCATTGATATAGTCTACAGATAACCCAGGTATACTGGATTTAAGTCTGTGACTGGTTATATCTGACCAGACCATATCATTATTACTAACTTCAGCACAATATGTTGTCGAAGCGCCAATAAAACCGATCCGTAACCGATTATCGGGTTTGGGCATTTCAATTTCAGGACCACGAAAACCCATGCTGTTGATACTGATGGATGCTGTTTTCATACTCGGTAACGGTGTATATAACCCACTGTGCTTGTCGAAATGGAGATCCGTTACGCCGTGAAAAGTACCGTACTTGATATACTGACGGACCCTGACTATTCCTTCAGCAGCTAAAATCAGTGTGAGTATGACAACTAACACTAAAATAAAGCTGAGTACTGTCTTGCTTCTATTGTTCAGTATCATCGTCTAGCTGATTAGAAAAGGGTATAAATAAACGGAGCAACTGCTGAACCCTGGGCAAGAACCAATAACCCACCAAGCAGTACAAGAATTACAAAAATTGGTAGCAGCCAGAATTTTTTCCGCTCCTTCATGAATGCCCACAGGTCTTTAATTAGATCTAACATCAGAAAAGTTTCTCCATATTTTCATGTTTGGGTGATTTTGATGGAACGCGGTATGTCCCAACTGTTTGATCCAGCTTGCGCCGCATCGGATCATTAAAGATGCGCATAATCAGGCCAACTGGCAGGAATAGTAGAAAGAAAATCAAACCGAGAATGATGCGTGTATTTATCCAGCCGAGCATCTCCGCAAATCGCATCCAGATTTTGTATACTGGACGAAGTGAAGCTGGCGCGATCAGGGCCATAGTAGTGAGAATGGCGGCTGCAATCAACGGCCATGTTGGCCAGGCAAAACCCCAGATCCACGGAATAAGCAATCCAAAAAAAAGTACCAACATACCAGCAGTAACAAATCCGAATTTGCGTAATTCTGCAGGGGTTATTTGATGATTTATTAATGACATTGTGCTTCCCTCATTTTTAATCCAACTCAAATTCGTCCATCCAGGATTTATCTTTTTCAATTTTTGGTTGATCTGATTTCGCCATTAAAAAATTTTCGATTACAAGGTAATCCATTTCTGTGCGCATAAAGCAACGATAGGCGTCTTCGGGTGTGCATACAATGGGTTCGCCTCGTACATTAAAAGAAGTATTGACCAAAACACTGCAGCCTGACTGTGCTTTGAATGCTGAAACCAGTTGATAGTAGCGTGGGTTTGTTTCAGGATGAATAGTTTGAATTCTGGCCGAGTAATCAACATGTGTAATCGCTGGAAGTTCTGAACGCGGGATATTGAGTTTTTCGATGCCAAACAACTTTTCTTGTTCTTTAGTCATCGGTGTTCTGATTTCTTCTGTAACAGGTGCCACTAGCAACATGTATGGACTCGGCCGATCATGCTTAAAATACTTGTTAACATCTTCGATCAATACAGAAGGTGCAAATGGCCTGAAAGATTCGCGGTATTTTATTTTAAGATTCATTTGTGATTGCATTTTGGTCGAACGTGGATTACCTATAATTGAACGGCCACCCAGTGCGCGTGGACCAAACTCCATTCGTCCTTGAAACCAGCCTACTACATTATCATTATCAAGTATTTCTGCTAATTGAGGCATCAGCGCTTTATCTTCGAGTATCTTGTAGACTGCCCCAACTTTGTCGAGACGCGCGTGAATTTCTTCTCGTTCAAAATGCGGGCCAAGGTATGAGCCTTGCATACTATCTGAACTGTTTAACTTACGCTCGCCGTTATGCAAATCATGCCAGACAGCCAAGGCTGCTCCCAGTGCGCCACCCGCATCACCTGCTGCAGGTTGAATCCAGATATCGTCAAATATACCGGCGCGTAACAGCTCACCATTTGCCACACAGTTGAGCGCAACACCGCCCGCAAGACAAAGATACTGACAGTCGGTTTCTGCTCTTATAGTTTTAGCCAGGCGAAGCACAACCATTTCAGTTACTTTTTGAATAGAAGCAGCGATATCCATTTCTCTCTGGGTAATCTCGCTTTCTGATTTACGCGGTGGAGCACCAAAAAGATTATCAAACTTTTTGTTGGTCATGGTGAGACCTGTACAATAATTGAAATAATCCATGTTCAGACGGAAAGTGCCATCGTCTTTTAGGTCAAGCAGATTATCTAGAATAAGATCGACGTATTTTGGTTCGCCATAAGGTGCCAAGCCCATTAGCTTGTACTCACCCGAATTGACCTTGAAGCCGGTGTAATAAGTAAATGCTGAGTAAAGCAGGCCCAGGGAGTGTGGAAAATCAATTTCCCATTTGGCTTCCAGGGTTTTTCCGTCACCTACCCAGACTGTTGTCGTTGACCATTCACCTACGCCATCCAGGCATAGAACAGCTGCTTTATTGTATGGGCTTGGAAAAAAAGCAGAAGCTGCATGAGACTGGTGATGCTCCGCAAACAATAATTTGGGAAGTTCTGTAATTTTAACCTTACCGAGTGCGGCTAATTCCCTTTTTAAAGTACTTTTAAGGTAAAGTTTTTCTTTAAGCCAAATCGGCATGGCTGCAATGAAAGAGCGAATGCCATTGGGTGCGTAGGAAAGATAAGTTTCAATCAAGCGCTCAAATTTGACTAGAGGCTTATCATAAAACACAACTTCATCAATGTCGGCCATTGTAATGCCTGCTTCACCAAGACAGTAGCGAATCGCATTTTCAGGAAAGCGTGCATCATGTTTCTTTCTTGAGAATCGCTCTTCCTGGGCAGCAGCAATAATATTGCCATCAATTACCAAAGCTGCAGCACTGTCGTGGTAGTAAGCTGACAATCCCAGAATTTTTGTTGCGTGGCTCATAACTAAACTCTAATTAAAATTAAGATGTAAAAAGGCCTATAAATAAGTATGAAAGCAATATTCATGCCGTTTGCATTATGTCATTACTATTAGGAAGTTAGGCGACATTTATTTTTGTTTTCCAGTAAGTGTAATATATTCCGACACAAAATGTTTTTTATCTTGGAGATTTTGGGAGTGGCTTGCCTGAGGACTCTGAGCGTATGTATGAATGGGTGAGGTTAGGTTATGTTTGTAAGAAGCTAATAGAAATTCGCCAATGAGGAATTATAAGTGGGCAGTACTGTCTGTCACTCAATCAATTTGACAAAAAACTGGGACAGTATGTGAAGTCTGATAAAGCTATCAGTAAAATTTCACGTGCCTAGAGAAGAAGCGTAAAGATGGTTGTTAAAATGAGATTTGAACTATTGCACACGCGGAGTATATCCAGGTTCTATGAATCATCATGTGTTTCCTTCCATGAGATAGCGCGGTAATCAAAGCCATTCTGGATTGTCGGCTTGACAATGTCAAAAAAAGGCGAAATGTCAAAATCGCGTGGTGTAATCAGGCTGTGGTGGCGGATATGATAAATTTCCGCATAGCATTCAGCAGATTCTGGATCATTCAGCCACTCACGTTTTATTTCTGGTAATACTGGATACGATACCGACTGAAATGCCTGTGCAATCAGTGTGGAACAAATTGCGCGGGTGGGGTCTCCGCTACCTAGTGTCAGCAGGCGTCGGCGCAATCGGGTCGGTACGGGTGCTACTGGAAAAAGGTAGCGCGCCAGATCAAAAACATTCTTTAAGTCATAATGATGACCGATACGGTTGATGACATAGTTCACCACACGTTTCCGGTCCTCTATGTTTAAACCGACTGGACGACAGATACGTGTATTTAGATGTGCGTAATGTGCCAGCGTCACTGCACGAACGCCCTCTTTCAGATCGGCTTCCACCAATACAAGCGGCATTTGCCAGGATTCCCGCGCCGGGAGCACGTCACCGCCTATATAGATTGCTGCATGCGACCAGGTTGATTGGGTTAGATATTTGATGGGGACGCTTAAACGCGTGTTCCCGTCGACGAGTAAAACATCAGCAGGCTGTAAAGTGGCGTTAAGTAACTCCTGACTAGCCGTGGCAATGTGGGTGGTTTTTTTGAGTGGTGAAGTCAGGTACTGCGCTATCCAGTTTCCTGCAATTCTAGTCAGCCAGCCCATGAAAACCGGATACCCTGTTTAAAGTAAATGATAAATGCATCAGACAGATTTTCGTTCTTTCATTATGCATGTAGAGTTATTGAATAATAAAGAAACGAGCATGTAACTTTTCTGAGTATAAATGAATAGCTTCGTTTGGTGCATTGACAGGAAGTTCAATGCATATGCAACTGCTGCGATCGAAGTTACAGTCATTTATTCAGTATGCCGAATGTTACGGTACCGTTCGTCTGCATAGAGCCGCAAAATAAATTTGCCGGCTGGCGTTTGACGCATGGCGCTGATTGTTTCCTGCAATTCTTGAGGAAATTCCTCAAAAGATGGGATGGGGCCTTGCTCAAATTGATCACCGCCATAATTTGCAGGCAGTACCAGAGGCGCACCGCTTACGGCAAAAGCAAGATCAGCTGCGGTGAGCTTTTCACCATAGAGGTATTTTCGACCATCTGCAAGCAGATGATCCACTTCCTGAAAGATTGTCTGGATGGTTTTCAGTGCTTCATCGGCAGTTGCCTTATCCAGTTTTTGCGATTTCCATATTAACTTTTCGGGAATACGATACCAGTGTTTGACAAAGAACCGTTCAAACCAGGGGCTGCCGAGGGTAAGCGGTCGAATCATGATGTCTTTGTACGGTAAAAGATTGGTGTAGGCCCACTTGACAACAGCACCGCCCAAGTCTGAATTATAGCGCTTCCAGCTGATTTCCATGTCGCTGGCAAGTGTATCCGGAATTAATTTAAATTCAGGAAGCGCCTGGGCGTTGAAATGATCGATGACTGCGCGCACGCTGGTCAGCTTTGTTTCACCAACCCGGCATAATATAAGACTTTTTCCACCGTAAAGCTTGTTGAGCAGAAAATAGAAGGGTGCCGTATGTCTGTTTTCTTTGAAATCAATTCCGTAGTGGAAAAGAACCCAGCGATTTAATTCGGCATCGGCGCTGGGTGAGAATGAAAGTACTGTGACAGATTTTTTATCGTTTGGCATCGTTTGTTTTTTAATAGCTTAATTATCATATTCAATTTCGAGACTGACCGGAAAGGGTTCTTCGACTTTCATATCAGAGACACGGCGCAAGGTATTCTGTTTTAAGACTGCCTTTATAATTCCGGGAATCTGCGTGAGATTGATGTATTGGCCGAAGCAGGTATGCAAACCAAAGCCGAAATGCATATAGCTATAGGCAGGGCGGTCAAGGCGGAATTCCTTGGGCTTCTGAATCTTGCGTTTATCCATCATGGCTGATTGAGTTGCGGCCAGAACTACCGTTCCTTTCGGTATTTTTGTCGATCTTAGTGTCCCTCTGGCAACGACATAATCTTCCGCACAGATGCGTTGAATACCCGCTGCAAACGGATTCAGGCGAAGGCTTTCCTGTACAAACTGAATCAATTTTTTGTCATCGTCGACGCGGGCGGCCTGTTGCGCCTGGACCATTAATTCGGGATTGTTAAACAGATGATTGAGGGTAACGGCGACACATTTTGATGTCGTTGGAATAGCGCCGATAATCAAGCCGATCAGATTGTTACGAATGTCCGTATCCTGCATGCCGGGCATTCCTGCATCCTGCAGTTTCAAGCATCTTCCGAGAACATCATCTTTTGCAACTTGATTTGCTTTTCTGTCGGCAATGACCTGATCCAGGTAACTGCGCGTTTGCTCGGCAGCCTTCAGCGCTTTTTCTTCAACTTCCGGGTCGTCGGGGTAAAACAGATATTGAAACATAATGGTCGCCGCATCGGTAAATTCGGACTCATTCCAACCGGGCGTGCCGAAATATTCACCTATGAGGCGTGTCGGTACGACGCGCGTTAATTGTTGCACAACATCCATTCTACCTGTCGTGTTTTTTAGAATTTCATGACTTGTTCGGTCGACAAACGGTTTGACGATTGTGTCAATATCTTCTCTGCGTGCCGCAATACGCATGTTGGATACATCGCGTGTATATTGTTCAGTATTTTGCATGCCCAGAAAAAAATTGCTGCCGCCGGTGACTTTATGCATTTTCTCGGCGTATGGTACCTGAAATATCCAATCACGATCCAGGACTTCGGTGACATCGTCAAAGCGGGTCACCACCGCATTTTTTTTGATCACGACCGTTGGCTTGACCGTACGAAGGATTGAAAAAACCAGATCCAGATGTTTCAAAACCAATTCGGTCAGTTTGTTACGGATTGTATTTTCTGTTGCCATGATTAGATCTCGGTAAAAATGATTTGTAGGATAATTCTGACTGAATGCCGGCTCTTATCATTGTTAAAGTCGTCGGCTGGCATTAAAAAATATTGCGTTCATGGCATACTTAACAGTCTGCTAGGTCGGGTCGACCATGCCCGCCGCAATCAATTTTAACGCCGTGATGCTTGGAATAAAAAAATAATCGCCGCCACGTGTTTCGACCAGACGTGGAATTTTACTGACAAAGTGCGGCGGTTTTCCCGATCCCGGTTCAACCTGCAGCACAACTTTGCCTGGGTTATTTGCGTCATGATTGCCTAGCAGGACTTCCTTATCATTGCCCTCTTTAAAATCATTGGCATAGTTTATCCATTGCTGCTGAATAAACTCAAATTGACGCTGAATATCCACATTTAGCGCCATAAAGATGATGCCGTGATTGCCATCGTCCCGGGTCGCATCCTTTACCTCGCCATAAGGCAAACCTCGACGCAGAATTCTGCGTCGATTAACCAGCGCCCCCGGCGTGTCGTAAGCATCCTTCACACCATACTCCAGTGACCCGCGTGGATTGATTCGGCGTATATGTGCGCTATAAGGGCATTTTGCGCCAGTAATGTCCTGGTTATACGTAAAGTCCGTCAGCATTTTTTTTCGACCGGCTTCATCGGCTTCAGCATACTGCTTATCCCATCTTTCCTTGCTCTCGTCGTCCGGTGCATTGACAATGGGAGCGCCATTGTCGCGCCAGCGGCCCGCGAATTTCGCTGCCAGCATCTCTTTGCTGCCCGGAAAATGCTTGCTTTGTTCTTCGAGAAAGCGGTTGAACGTGCCGATATTTTCGTGAAGCTTGCGATAAACCATGTAGGTGCCGTTAAGTGCAAGTAGCCAAGGGGCTGGCGCGGTTTGGGGGTACTCCATCGCTTCATCGACATGCCCCAGCAGAAATTCGCCGGTAGCCAGCGGTTCCCAATTGCCTTCGCGGGTTAATTTGCCTCGACCCAGAACGCGCGCGGATACATTGATCTGGCCCTCAAAAACAGGATCGCCGATACCATCTGTATAGCCGAAATGTTCTTTTGGCGTGGGTGTGCCGGTGGCATCATATAAGACACTGGCATCCTGATAAGGCAGATCATCCTCGCCATTTTCTCCGCGATGACCTGTTAATAGCGTAACGCCTCCGTCCGAAGCTTTGATCTGTTCTAGAACCCAGTCATATCTTTTTATAACTGCATCTATAGACTGCCCGTTGATGGATATCCATGCATGTACTTCTTCTTTCCAGATGTTGTCCCAGTTCTGGGGATCGCTGGGCCCGTCATCACCGAGTATGTCTTTGCGCTTGGCCATGCCCATTATAAAATCTTCCGGGAAACCTCTGAGAGAGGCCATCGGTAATTCAAGTGCTTTCAAACCGGCAAAAGTAAACGCAATATTAGTAGTGGCCTGTGGTTTGACGGCGGAATCCGTATCTTTCGATGATTTCTCCCAGGGAACGGCCGATGTCACTTTTGTCGTGATTGCGCCTACGAATTTACGGCCCTTGTCGCCTTTATCAATGCGTAAAAAAAGATAACGCGCTTTCTGATAATTGTATGCGCCATAAGCCTTGATGATATTGCCTTGTATATCTGTTAAATCTAGATTTTGTGTCATGTTTAAGCGCCCGGTTATCGTTGGTTTGTTGACAAATGATCGACTGCTACAGAGCAACGCAGTCAGCTATGGCGTGGATTGCCCGGGGAACCAGGATGGAGAAGACAGATTGTCCGGTTGAACACGTGCAATGAATGCCTTAAAAGCCTGTTGTATTTCGATAGCGCTTTTTCCTTGGTGCGCAACTGCGAATTTGGTGAATTCCTGTTTCAAATAGAGCGCTTTGAGTTGTTCCTGTAAAGAATCATCGGTTGATCCATTAAAAAACAAACTGGCGTCCAACTGGCATCTTTTAATATATTGAATGAAGCCGGCACAATCGGTTACGCGATCGAAGGCGACGCAATGTTCCCAGATATAACGGATATCACGTTGGTTGCCATCATGGTCTGTATACGACCACTTGTCCCATAAACCAGTCAGATAATCATCCAGGTCTCCATAAAAATTACTTGAAAAAACAAGATATTTGGATTTTAGATGGTCTCTGCGCGGTAATGATTTCTTGCGGGCTGAATCTGAAAAAAAAGACCAGATATCTGAAAAATTGAATACTGCATCATTGGCGGGCAATGACTCATAAAATACATCGTCCAGAATGAACAGGCGCGCCAGATAGGTATTGGGTACTTTGGATAAAGGGCTTTTTTCATGTATGGGCAAGCGTAAGCAACGTTCACGTGTCATATCGGCATATGAAGTTTCACCCATTGTGCCATTTTTAATTGGAGACAGCACCGTTAAAGCTGTTGCATTTCCACTTTTTGTAGCCATGATGAATTTTCCCTGAAAAAATTAGTGCGTCTGAGTTTGTTCGTATCGTTTCTTCACTTCATAAGACGATAAACTGACGATTGGCGTTGGTTTCATTTCACCAAGTTGCAGTTGCAGGTCATTAAGGAGCTTGTTGTAGTCTTTAAGAAAATCATCAGGTGCCTTATCACTGGAAACCGCATTAAAATCAATCAGTGCTTTTTTGACTTTTTTTGCGGATTTGACATCGTTGGATGCGGCCATGGGATAAGCATTATAGTAATGGGCCGTATCGATCTGATTATGCCGGATATAATCGTGAAACGGGGTCAGTGGCACTGATTTTGGGTATCGGACGTTCCATTTCCAGAATAAATCCAGTCCCGCGGGGATGGCGAATGTAAATGAATCCACGTATTGATCCCAGCTGCCATTAAAATTACTGAAGAAGAGCATGTATGCGTAATTGAGGTCTTCCTTCGGTTGGTTTTCGTCAAGACGTGGAAAAGCGTTTCGCGGGATGATTACCCAGCGTGCGTAATGGATAAGGGATAATGTGATCAGTCCTTTAAGGGTGGATGGGCGGTTCAGCGCAATTTTGAAAATTAATCGATTAATCCATACCATGTACCAACGTATTGGTGTAATTACATTCATGGCATAAGCCTTACCTGCTATATTTGACATAAAAGCTCCTTGGTAGGATTGATATGATAATTACTAGCTTACATTTTTACGCTATTTCTTATTTTGTTGATGTTAGAGACCATATAACAGAGTTTTAATACTAATTAACGCCAAAAACCGCATGCTTATCCCAGTGTCAGCAAGCTTTATGGGCGTTGATGCTTTTACTTTTATTATATAGAGCATTAAGACAACCAATTATTCTATTGAATTATCAGTATTCTTATTATGGCCGGAGAAATATTAATACGTATTAACCCATCGTGCAACAATTGTTGATTTCATAATAAATCACACAAGAAGATTTTTTGAGTGGTTAGGTTCGATCACAGGCTGAAAAAAATGTGTGGATTTAGCACTGTGTGTGAGGTATCGTTGGCAGTGTCAGTAAGTTGACTAAAATATGATGCCAATAAATAAAAAATGGACATTCAAATATTATGATTAAACTAATTAAAATACTTGTTATAAGTTTGTTGGTTCTTGAAATATTGTCAGCTTGTTCAACGGTACATAAACCAACGCAGACAGCCAGATCGGCAATTGAGCAATTGTTGCTAAGTGAAGCAGTAATAAAAAGTCTTCCCGATCAGCTTGAAAGCGCATTACCAATTCCTCAGGGTGCGAATGTCGTACTCGATACATCAGGAATTATCAGTGAAGACAAAGATATCGTACGCCAGATCATGGCTGGCTGGTTGGGAAAAAATGGTTATCATGTCATGGTCGGATGGTTTGGCGAGGAAGGTTATCACGTTCAAGGTGATATTAATAAGGCTACGCATCGTATTAACGTTATCGTGGGATCGCTTGGGACAGAGTTTGGAGAAACGTTTATTGGGGCACCGCCAATTCAGAGTGTTGTGATTCCTTTTGCTACTCCCGAACTGGCTTTATACAAAGCACAATACCAGACGGGATTTGTAAAATTATATTTCGATATTTACGAATTGCCGTCAAACCGATTTGTTGGCTCGACATCTCCATTCTTTGCTGAAACGCATTATAACGACTATACCGTGTTATTCTTATTTTCATTTAAGAAGACCGATCTAATATTGCCACCCAAACTTGGGTCTTTTGAGAAGACCGTTAAAGATCAAGCAAAAGATAAACCGTCACCCGAGGAACAGAAATAAAACAATCAAATTATTTTCACTCCCGAATCTCGGGATTGAATTAATATAAGTCAATAAACTAGGTGAAAGGTACGGTTTCGATTTTTTTGTGGAATTGAATTAGCTGAGATTATTCTGGAGTACTTTAAGTCCAGGATACCTGGATTTTTATTTTGTCGCGTGGTTTTTTATGTATTTGAATTCAGTAAAACCAATCTGACTGGCCTGCCGAAATTCAAACAATTTTATAAGAGTTGTTGAGTCATATATATTTCGCATTTTTTCGGTAAGTGATTCCGAAAAGGGATGTAAAGGTTTAGTAAAATTATCATGTGAGGTCTTCCAGGAAACGACTCAATATTGTTTTGCCGACGTGTGGCATGACAACAACATGTGCGTAGGGAACACTCTGATCGTTTTGTTTCAATCCAATAGTGGCAAGCGTATAACGATTGATTAGCCGGTCGGCTGGTTTTTTGAAATAAATAATTGTTGAGAGGTTATTGGCGCGTGTGGGCTCGAGGTGGGCGTAGTGTGTTTTCATTTCATTCAGCAAAAAATTTGCATTATCCATCATATTTTGAGCATCAATTGCTTGTCTGGAGAAATCGCTCTCCGAACTGAAGAAATGGAATTCGGCCGGTTTGACTGCATCGCGCGAACAAGTAATTGTGCCGGGTGTCTGCAGAATATATTCAGGGTCATGAATTTTTCCAAATTGCGCTTCAAATTCGTCAAAAATAGATTGTGTTGTAATGAACAATCCGGCCGGAGAGGGAAAACCGAAAAACTTATGACACGAAACAGCGATGGAATGATAACGTGCAGACTGATCAGGTGCTTGAGTATGCAATACTTCGTCTGCGAAAGGCGTATGTGGCAGGTAACCGCCAAACAATGCTGCATCAAGATGCAGATAAGAATCCCGTCCTTTTAACTTACTTTGAATGTCGTCAACTGGATCAACGGCGCCCTTGAATGTCGTGCCAATTGTTGCGACGACTAATGCAGGGTGGTCAGGATTGGCTTTTAGTTTCTGCTCGAGATCATTGACATCCATACAGCCGTCAGCTTGTGTATTGACAACCACCCACTCCAGATTCATTAGGTTCCTGAGAATCTGAATGGAATAATGCGCTTCCCGAGTGAAATAAATTTTGGGCATGATACCAGTGCGGCTTTTCAGTAATGTGCGACCGATATAAATACCATGCATGTTACTGTCGGTTCCGCTGTTGGTGAGAAAACCCCAGACTTGCTTGTGCGTGAAACCATAAATCGCGCCAAACCGTTCGATCAATTCTCTTTCAAAATCATGGGTATTAAAAAAGAAATGGCTGTGTTTGAAAGGATCGCCGACACTGTTAAAACTGAACTTGTTGAGTCCTGCTGCGTCCAGTTTTTGCCGCCAGTCAAAAAATGCAGGGGGCGGATAATTCATGTTAATGGGGTAACCCAGCATCGAAGTTCTTTGCCGGGTCAGTGCATGCAGTTTTTTGAGATCGGGAGATGGAGCATAATCCGGCCGTTCATTCGGCAGTGTTTGACCAGTCAATGCATTGGGTGAACAGGTGGCAACCAGTGTTGCTGCACCTGTCAGACCGAGAAATTTTCGACGTGTAATGGACATAGAAAAGAACGATTTAGAATTTTACGTTGATAAATTAATCAGGAAACATAAAAATTGCGCATCATGCCCATGTCTTCATGTTCCAGATTGTGACAATGATAAAGAAATAATCCTGTATAGTCCTGGAATGGCTTGATGATCTCAACTTCCTCGCCGGGCATGACAAGTACGGTATCTTTCCATCCATTGTGAATAAAACCTTCCTTGACAGTATCATAAATGTCGCTGTCTTTATTTGTTTTTCGCGACAAAATCTGGAATTGCTGGCCATGTAGATGTATCGGGTGGGGCAGGGCGCGCATCATGCCCATCATTCCCATGCCACGACCTCCACCACTCATACCATGTCTGCCGCCACCCATGCCACCATCATGAAAAATACGCATTTTCTGAATGGTATTGACAGGGATTTTTTCAATATCCAGATAATCATTCATTTTGAATGTTCTACCGTTGAGCTGGAACAACATTCGCCGCATGCCGATTGCAATTGGTATCGTTTTTTCAGGATTGGTCACATCTTTCGTGCCTAGGCGTGGCATGGAAACCAGTTTCTCGGGTAAGCGGGGGGAATCACTTATCTGCTCGGTAATATTGAATTTTACAACTGGAAAAGCATCGCCTTGCGCTAATTCTCCATGCATTCCACTCATTCTTCCTCTGCCCATCCCGCCCATTCCTCTCATGGGTAAACCGCCGCCTTGATATTCCAGGCTTTGCAGAGTGAGTTCTGAGCCCAGCTTGCGTCCACTAAAATCCATCCATAATTCAATACGTTCTGCGGGTGCCAGCATGAGATAAGGCATGGACTCGGGTTTTTCCAGCAAGCCGCCGTCAGTACCAATGATGGTTAGTGGCGTGCCGTCATCCCAGCCAAGTTTGTAAATCCGTGAATTGGAGCCATTTAGCAAGCGCAGACGGTAAGCGCGGGTTTTAACAGAGATTGTGCTGTTCGCCTGTCCGTTTACCAGAATCGTGTCGCCGAGAAAACCCATCATGCGCTGATGCATACCATGTAAATAATGTAATTGATTGCCCGCAGTAAAGCGGCGGTCTTGAATGATCAAGGGAATTTCATATTCGTCAGCGGGTAGTTCCAGCTTGTGCTCCATTTCGTCGCGAACGGTGATCAAACCGGAAAGACCCTGATATACCTGAGTGGCGGTCATGTCATGCGTATGTGCATGATACCAATAGGTTGCAGCGGGATTGTTGATCTCGAACTCGTAGACATATCGTTCCCCTTTGAAAATTTCGTACATAGGGTGACCGTCCATCTTTTGAGGTACATGCAAGCCGTGCCAATGGGTAATCACAGGTTCGGGTATCTGATTGTAAAAGAAAATGCGAACTTTCTGTCCCCGTTCAAAATTGAGTATTGGACCCAGATAACCCGGTAAGTTTTTGATGCTGTTAACGGGACCTCTTAACAGTTTGCCGCTGTATCTGAATACATGCGTCTCGGCGCCGGACAAAATAGGCACCTCTGCAGTTCGTGCATACAGTTCCAATTCAACATCCGGTTTAAAGTTTTTGTCGGGATCTTTGTTGATTTGTCTGTTCTCGGCCCAGCTTGGGCCGGGTATGGTTGAAGCCAGCGCGCTCCAGGCAGCGTAGTGAAGAAATTGACGTCTGGACAACTCGGGGTGTGACATGATGTGTCCTCCTTATGGCATTACATTCTGTCTGAGCGATTAAAAACGAACTGGTATTTCGAAGCGCAGGCATATTGATATTGTAGAATACAAATTTCAATTATTGTTTATTTTGATGTTAATCATGCTGTTTTGATTCGACTCAGGTCAATTTAATTTAATCCATTTTAATGGGTATTTTAAAATAGGAGACGCCATTATCTTCCTGCGGTGGTGTTTCACCAGCCCGAATATTGGTCTGTATTGATGGCAGTAGCAACACAGGTGCTTCAAGTGTTGCGTCTCTTTCGTTACGCATATTGATGAATACTTCTTCATCAATACAGTCATGGACATGAATATTATGGGCACGTTCTTCCGCAACAGTCGATTCCCAGGCTGGGGCACGTCCATTGGGTGGGTAGTCATGACACATAAACAACCGGGTCTCTGACGGAGAAGACAATATTTTTCGAATGGAACGATATAGATTATGCGCGTCACCACCCGGAAAATCGGCGCGCGCCGTACCAACATCCGGCATAAACAGCGTATCGCCGACAAAAACCGCATCATCAAATTGATACGCCATATCGGCAGGTGTGTGACCAGGTACAAAGAGTGCCTTGGCAGTTAGTTTCCCAACATTGAAAATTTCTTCGTCAGCGAATAAATAATCAAAATGATGACCATCAGGTATAAATTCATTGCCCAGATTAAACACTTTTTTGAAAGTTTCCTGGACTGCTGGGATGTTGTCGCCAATTGCTATTTTGCCGCCGAGTCTGTTTTTCAAATAATGTGCTGATGACAAGTGATCGGCGTGTGCGTGTGTTTCGAGTATCCACTCAACGGTCAATTGTTGAAGTTGAATAAAGTCAGTTAACTTGTCAGCAGATGTCGTACGGATACGCCCGGACCTGGGATCGTAATCCAGAACGGGATCAATGATCGCGCAGCTTCCAGTTAATTCGTCATAGACGACGTAGCTGATTGTCCCTGTAACAGAGTCAAAGAATGGGTTGATATTTGGGGGCATTATTAGCTCCATGAACATAAAGTTTGAAAATATGAAACACTTGACATCAATATATCAAAATATATAATATGTATCAATAATATATTATTATTTATATTTTTGATTGTTCTGTATTAAATTTAAATGAACCCGGCAATCTTCTGGGACTTTGCGAGATTAAGTTTAAAAAGGGTGCGAACATGATGAATAATTGGATTCAGTTGCCATGGTCTGCTCTGGCGGGGGGTGTATTAATTGGATTGGCAGCCGCCTTATTTTTACTATTGAATGGACGTATTGCGGGTATTTCCGGTATTACAGGCGGACTTTTCAGTTTGCGTCGGGGCGATGTGGGCTGGCGTGTAGCTTTTATTCTTGGACTGGGGATATCAACCTATATATGGCAGCAGTTCTTTTCGTTGCCAGCTGTGCAGATTGAGACAAACGAAGTGCTGCTGGTAATTGCGGGATTGTTAGTTGGTTTCGGAACGCGTTATGGTTCGGGTTGCACCAGTGGCCATGGCGTATGCGGGGTTGCCAGATTATCGCCACGTTCAATTGTTGCAACATTCACGTTTATGCTGACCGGATTTGCAATGGTTTATTTGTTGCGTCATGTGATTGCTTGAGGGTTGTTTGATTTTATTACTTGGTTTTGTTAATAAGTAAAAAAGAGTTGAGAATGAATAATTTGACTGCTTTATTTTCCGGCCTGATATTTGGATTTGGACTCATCTTGTCCGGTATGATCAATCCGGCAATCGTACTCGGTTTTTTGGATCTTGCCGGTGAATGGAATCCTGCGTTGTTATGGGTGATGGCTGGCGCGATCAGTATTTCGGCGATAGCCTTTCATGTTGCGGCCAAACATCAACGCACTTATCTGGGTTTATCTATCAGGTTGCCGTCATCACACACCATTGATAGACGCTTGTTAACTGGTAGTTTTATATTTGGTATAGGGTGGGGGGTTGCCGGTTTTTGTCCGGGGCCAGCGATGGTAATGGCCGGTAGCGGCAGTACAAAAGCTATTATTTTTACAATCGCTATGCTGGTGGGTATGGGGATTTTTGAAATGTGGCAACGTGGCAATAGATCAGTGGCATAGAGAGCGTTTATGAATATTTAAGAAAACAAAGAATATTAGATGTGAGTACAGATTTAGCGATGCACGACATAAAAGTTGTGCGCACGTCTGCGATGAAAGCGTGCGCAATTTTAAAAACGATGGCAAATGAAGATCGTCTTCTTATTTTGTGCCAGCTCAGTCAGGGCGCCAGAAATGTGGGAGAACTGGAATCATTGTTGGACATTCGCCAGCCAACCCTTTCTCAACAACTTACGGTTTTGCGTGAAGAAGGGCTTGTAGCTACTGAGCGCCAGGGTAAATACATATATTATAGTTTGGCTAGCCAGGAAGCCGTTTGTATCATGCAGACATTGTTTGAACTGTACTGTGATTGACATGCATAAGTGACCCTACGAAATAAGCAGTAATTGAATCTTGACAGGAGAGTCCAATGAGTATCGAAATTACCCGGCTTAATGAAAAAATATCGGTAACTGGTCAAATCAGCGTGGATGACCTGGCTGAAATAGCCGCATCCGGCTTCAAGTCAATCATTTGTAACCGGCCTGATTTTGAAGGAGGCGAGTATCAACCTACCAGCGAACAATTGGAAAAGGAGGCTAATAATCTGGGTATGACGTTTGTTTATTTGCCTGTTCGTTTGGGAGCAATATCAGAAGATCGCGGTGAGAAGTTTAGTAATCTAATGGCGGAGCTGCCAGGGCCTGTTTTGGCATTTTGCGGTTCCGGTAGACGCGCGACTGCGCTGTATGCAATGACACAGCCGTCTGCGAATGCAGAAGAAATACATCACTCAACTGTCGATGCGTGTAATTGGGGAAATGCATTTGATGTGGTTGTCGTAGGAGGTGGTTCCGCGGGTATCGGGGTTACGGCAAGCCTTCTTAAACGCCGTCCGGCGCTGCGTATTGCGATTATAGAACCCAGTGACAAACATTATTATCAGCCGGCATGGACGCTGGTAGGCGGCGGTGCGTACACTGCGGACGATACTGTGCGCAGGATGTCGGAGGTTATGCCCGAAAGTGCGGAATGGATACATGCGACAGCAGCGGGTTTTGACCCGGATAACAACCTGGTTCGGCTTGAGGATGGGCGCAAAATTGGTTATCTCCAGTTGATTGTTTGTCCGGGAATTCGTCTGGCATGGGAAAAAATTGAAGGTCTGGAAGATACGCTTGGCAGAAATGGTGTGACGTCGAACTACCGTTTTGATCTGGCGCCCTATACTTGGACACTGACGCAGGCGCTCAAAAAGGGGAAAGCATTGTTTACCCAGCCACCCATGCCTATTAAATGTGCCGGAGCACCGCAAAAAGCGATGTATCTGTCATGTGATTACTGGCAACAAACGGATTGTCTGGATGGCATCGAGGTTGAGTTTGATACAGCGGGCGCAGTGTTGTTCGGTGTTGCGGATTTTGTGCCTTCATTAATGAAATATGTCGAACGTTATAACGCCAAGCTCAACTTTAATTCCAATTTGATTAAAGTGGACGGTAGCAGTAGAACAGCCTATTTCGAAATCAAAGATGCTGATGGTAATATGCGTATTGAAGAAAAGCAATTCGACATGCTGCATGTTACACCGCCTCAAATGGCCCCGGATTTTTTGCGTAACAGTCCTTTGGCAGATGCTGCCGGTTTTTGTAAAGTGAATGAGAAAACATTGCAAAATCCAGATTATAAAAATGTTTTTTCTCTCGGTGATGCCTGTTCATCGCCAAATGCAAAAACAGCTGCTGCCGCGAGGAAACAGATTGTTGTTGTGGCTGAGAACTTGCTGGCAGACAAGGAAGATAAAGAGCCGCCATTGGTTTACGAAGGTTACGGGGCATGTCCGCTTACTGTTGAGAATGGTAAAGTTGTTCTGGCTGAATTTGGTTTTGGTGGTAAATTAATGCCGACATTTCCGTTAAAACCCTCGGTACCCAGGAAACTGTACTGGTTTTTCAAAACAACAGTTTTTCCCTGGCTGTACTGGAATGGTATGTTGAAGGGCAAAGAATGGCTGGCACACCCCCGTAAGATACGTTGAGTGCAATGATATGGAAACGTTTATCATCATTTGCATGCTGGGGTCGATTACCGGTATTGTGCTTGGATTGACTGGTGCGGGTGGTGCGATTTTGGCTGTACCATTGCTGATCTTCGGGTTGGGTATGAATATGTCGGAGGCAGTTCCGATTGCGTTGCTGGCAGTTTGTCTGTCGGCAACTATCGGCGCTTTGATTGGATTGAAGCAGGGAAGGGTGCGTTATCGCGCTGCCGGGCTCATCGCTTTAACCGGTTCGCTCGCTGCGCCCGCCGGTTTCTGGCTTTCTCAAAAGCTGCCGCATGAGCCGTTAACTTTGCTGTTTGCACTGGTGTTGGCGTATGTGGCGATCAGCATGCTACGAAAAAGAAAGTCGAATAATCATGATATCCAGACCGATGTGATGCATCTTCATCCATACCCCGAGATTCCCTGTATGCTTGGAAGTGACAGTGGCCGTTTGATTTGGACATGGCCATGCGCGCGCGCGCTGGCGTTATCGGGAACGCTGGCCGGATTTTTATCCGGCCTGCTGGGAGTAGGGGGTGGTTTTGTGGTTGTGCCCGCGCTTAACAAAGTGACGCTGCTTCAAATGCAGGCCATACTGGCGACATCGCTGGCGGTGATCGCCGTGGTTTCAGCTGTCGGGACTGTATCCGCTGTCTTATTGGGCACGATGAACTGGTGGATCGCCGCACCATTTGCGGTGGGTGCGCTGGCGGGAATGATGATCGGGTTCGCACTGTCAACCCGCTTCTCCAGCACAAAATTACAGCAAGGCTTTGCCTGGATGGCGATCTGTGTTGCGCTGGCAATGGTTGTTAAACTGTTTGTCTAACAAGTTGTTGGAAAACATTTTCGGGACAGGTAATGCAAGTCAAAAACAGGTGGCAAAATTACTGCAAGAAGATTTTATACGCTGAAAGCCGGTCCAAAGGGTGAGGCATATATCCGTGCCGAGTAAAAAGTGGCTTTTATGCATGTCAATCGGCGTTGAAATTTTGCCAGTTTTTCTCAAAAAATAGCGATCAAGTTTTTCAGTTTAATTTTTATTACATTGTCATTGTCTTTAATGCTTAATTTCTTACAGGGCAGACGCTGGCACTGAAAAATATTGGAAGCTGATTTGCATCTTGCTCCCAGTGGGGGAAAGGTGTCCATCCCATCTCCGCTATTTACAACTGTTTTTCCCTGATCAAATTTCAATCGTCATGGGTGATCAATTTTAAACCGGTATCAACACGGAGAGACTGGCGGGAGTGTCTGAGACAGGTGTGTGTAAATGATTAATCTGAAACAGTAAAGTGAGTTTGCACAGTATGTAAGATATCCTGCGCTATCAAATCAATCAATATATCCATCTCTTTTACCGAAGCTTCATAACCATCATCATCCAATGCGCGCTCAAAATAAAAATATTTGATTATCGGCTTGTTTTGGGTCTTTGCCATGGTTAATTGATAACGTCCCGAGGCAATCGCTAATCCATCGGTGGTCGGGTGAAGTGAATCTACCCGCAGTCGCACCCGAAGATCGGGTTGGTGCGTATGTGCCGGATGATTGAGATAGTAGCTGTATTGGTCTGAACGCTGGTGAAGCGAATTCTGTAGCGCTTTAGGTAAGGCCTTATCCAGGCGCTCCGCCCACAGATTGGATTTTGAAATATGCAATTTATTGGGACTGGTTTGCAACACCAGCCCCGGTTGTGTGAGGTAATCGGACAGTTCAATGTGTTCGATCAATAATGATGGAACAGGTTTCGTAACAACATTGTGTTTCTGGGTAGCAGCTGGCAGCATGTAGTAGTTTATCGTGACCGGTACCGATGCGCAGCTTGTTATAGCAATGGCTGATGCCAGAATCAGGATTGTCCGTTTCAATGTGGTTCCTTGTTTATTAGTTTGCTTTCCGGGTCGGTTCAGGCTCATTTTGCGCGTCACTTGAAAAAATCAGCGCATCGGGCTTGTTTTTCAATTGCGTCAGTAATGGCTTAAGTTCTGCAAATGCATCAGCAACCGTTGCTAAAGCGCGCTTAAGTTCCTGGTTTGTAGACGATTCTGCGGTAAAGCCGCTCATCAATTCTTGGGCATGGTGCAAGGTTCCGTTGAGCGATGCAATGAGTTCACGATCATGCATATCGGCAGCTATTTTTTCAATGCTGTGCAAGGTTTGCGTGCTTTGTGCCAGAAGCTGTACTGCGTGTTTGCCGACAGATTCCAGAGGCAGGTTATTGATTTTTTCAATCAGCTCGCTCAGTTGTGCAGAAATATGACTAATACCATCCAGGGTGACCGGTATGATCACCAGATTATTGTGGTAATTTATTTTATGTTGCTTACTTTGTTTTGTTGATGAGGATGGGAGATTGATTTCAATCAGTTGCTGCCCGAGAATGAAGTTACTGACTTTGATTGTTGCGCTTAAACCTTCAGTTAACTGTTGGTTGATATGTTTTTCCGCTTCAAGCTTGCCTTGTATACTATCTTCCAGACCGAAACTGCCTGGATAAACCTCTAGTACAACGGGAATTTTCATAGACTGTTCGAGCAAATGCTGTCCGGCTTCGATATCACCGGACCGCAATACCTTGCCAACATGGATGCCGCGATAGTAGATCGGCGCGCCCGGGCTTAATCCGCGTTCATTGCTGTTTACCAGTAGTACATAGCGCAGTGAATGGTCGTAATGTTTTTCATTAATTGCGGACTGACTGGGATAAATATGGTATTCGGCATGTTCCGTGATCCGTTTGCCTAATCGTTCATTTTCGGGGACTGAAAAAGCAATGCCGCCCTGAAGTAGCGATTGGATCGTTCCGGCTTGTAGCGTGATTCCGTCTGCAGTGACCTCTGCACTTATACCGCTCATTTTCCAGAACCGGGTGTTGGTGGTAATCAGCTCGTGATAAGGCGCCCTGATAAAAGCATCGTAATAGATCATCCGCTTGTCGAGATTAATATCTACTTTTTCAATCTGTCCTACGTTGAATCCTTTGTAGAGAATGACATCGCCTTCTTTGAAACTGAAGTCACCGTGCGTATGCAGCGTGACATGTAAGCCCGGGGTGCCGGGCGGCGTCAGTGGCGGTGCATCGAGTCCTTCAAAATGCTCGGCAATATTGTCATTTTTGCCCGGAAGGAATTCAATATACTGACCGGAAAATATTGTACTGAGCCCTGATACGCCTGAAAAACCGATAGTGGGTTGTACCAGCCAGAAGCTGGAATCGTCAGCCAGCATATCTCTGACCTCATGACTCATACGTGCGGTAACCTTTACACCGTCAAGATCTTCATTCAGTGAGATATCGACAACTTTGCCTACTTCGACGTTCCGGGTTTTAATTTTGGTTTTTTCTACCGCCAATCCTTCGGCGCTTGAGAAAGTGATGGTGATTAGAGGCCCCTGGTTAGCCCAATGGTCGTAAACCATCCAGGCGCCGACAGCGATTGTAATCAGCGGGATCAGCCATAATCCCGAAATACCCTTAATGCGAGAAACGTCTGCTTTCTCGATAGCGGGTTCCGTGCTGTTATTCATCGTTGTTCCAGAAAGGGCGTGGGTCAAAACTTTCCGCGGCAAGCATGGTAGTAATCACCATACCGGCAAATGCCAGTATTGCGCTGCCGGGATATACCGACATCAAGTTACCTATTTGAATCAGGCCGGCCAGAAAAGCAACGACAAAGACATCGACCATCGACCAGCGACCCATGAATTCGATCACGCGAAAAGCGATAATTTTACTTTGCTGATTGCGGTATAAGTTAAACTGCTGCATCGTTAACAGTGCGGTTAACACTAAAAATTTTCCGATGGGCACGGCGATACTGGCTATAAAGATGACAATGGCGATGGGATATGACCCATGCTGCCAAAGCATAAGTACTCCGCCGATGATTGTACTGGTTTCTTCGGTGCCCAGACTGCGTGTGACCATGATTGGATAATAGTTAGCAGGAATATATAACAACATGCCAGTAATCAAAAATAACCAGCTGCGTTGCAGGCTGGGTTTTTCTCGCGATTCCAGTTGATGATAACAGAACCAGCATGTTTTATTGTTTTCAGATTGGACTGTTGCACATATAATGCAGCTGACCAGCGGCGTCGTTTCGGTGTCAGTAGGTGGTTGTTTGATGCCGTCCCGTTGTTCAATAATTTGTTTAATTATCTGCGTCAGTTGATGTTTGTCGACATGCAGCATGGCTGCTATCAGCATTACCGTCAACAGAGCGAACGTCCAGAACGAGAATCCAAGCGTAATCTCTGCCAGAGACATGACTTTTACCATGCTGATTAAAACAGCGAGTAAATAGATTTCTGCCATATTCCAGAATTTCAATCCACCAATCAAGCGTAGCAATAACAGTGATTTGCGCGTCACCGTTTTTCGCTTGACTTGCAGAGTCAGCCACAACAGGCTGCCAGTCATGAGTGATGGAATAACGAAAATGACCATCACCAGTATGACAGCAATATTAATTTCGCCCATAGCCAGCAGTTCTTTCACCGATTGAACCAGGGTGATAGAGCGTTCCATACCTCGTATACTCAGCGTGATAAAGGCGAATTGATTGCTCAGTATCAGCAATACTATCGCTGATAGTGAAAACACCAGAATTCTTTCCAACGAATTTCTGTGTGTAACCGTGATGATCTCGTCACAACGCGGACAGGCTGCTTTCATGCCCGAAGCCAGATTGCCGATGCTGATCGCCTGGTCACACATATGGCATAACGCATCGGGCTGTTCGACAGTGGTGGTTTGATCAATCGATCGCATATTGAAATAAATAATTAAATTTTGGATTAGAGTATTGGCCGGCGAATAAGTTTGTAAAGTATTGAGGTGACTTTTGAGTATACAGCGTTGCTAGGATGTTTCGACAAATAGCACAGTACGTAGTCAACAAAACTGTCATGCAACGCTCAGACAAACGTCATTTTGCTGTCACAGTCATTCCATAAAATGTCTTAAATTATTTTTCAAGGTATTGATTATGACTACACCCAAAGGCTTTTATGTAAATGATTTAATATTTTTCGTTTTATTAGACACTGTGTCGCTGGACGAAATGCTAATAATCGTATCATGAAAGTATTTTACGGAATACAGGGCACAGGCAATGGCCATATCACGCGTGGCCGGATTATGGCCAGGGAATTATACGCTGCGGATGTTACAGTGACTTATCAATTTACCGGCAGATCGCAGGATCAGTTTTTTGATATGGAGATTTTTAATGGGCATCAGTGGTGCGAAGGCCTGACGTTCAGCGTTAAAAACGGCAAAGTCAATCCTGTCAGAACAATCTTGAAATCCCGCCCGATTCGCTTGTTCAAAGATATCAGGCAACTGGACTTGAGTGGCTATGATCTTGTGATTTGCGATTACGAACCCGTCACAGCCTGGGCCGCACGTCAACAAAAAAAGAAAACAATCGGTGTCAGTCATCAATATGCTTTTCAGTACAAAATACCCCGTGCAGGCGGTGATCCACTGTCAGAAGCGGTCATGAGAAATTTCGCCCCTGTCGATACAGGTATTGGTCTGCATTGGTATCATTTCGATCAGCCAATTTTGCCGCCCATTATCGCAACACCGGATATGCCGCAACATACGCAAAAAAACAAAATCGTTGTTTATCTTCCGTTCGAAAATCAACGGCAGCTGATCGAATTGCTGGCCCAATTTAAGGGTTTTGAATTTAATATCTATTCATTCTGTCCGGCTAGAACGCCTTATCATGCCAATATTCATTGTAAGCCTTTGTCTTTGTATGGTTTCCAGAGAGATATGCATGATTGCGCCGGTATTATTTGTAATGCAGGCTTTGAACTGGCCAGTGAATCCTTATATCTGGGTAAGAAAATTCTGGTAAAACCGGTACATGGACAGATGGAACAGGCTTCCAATGCAGTTGCATTGACCGAACTGGGTTACGGTCATGCGATGAAGCGAGTTGATCGGACCGCCATTGAACAATGGCTTCATGAAACAAAAGCCGTTCGTATAACTTACCCCAATACCGCCAGGTATCTGGTGCAGTGGATTAAAGCGGGTATGCAACCGATTGATCAGGACTGGTGCAACCAGGTGTGGTCAGATGTGAAGGTTATTCCGGTTGATCTGCACTAGTCATTCGTTATTACTCAGTTGATGGAGTACTGATCTGCACCGACACAAAAATATTTCTCCCAAAATTTTACAAACATTTAATTGCATCTGTGAAAGACGATATTGTGAATCAATTCGATGAAGTGCTGATTAAAATCCCCACGCCACAAAACATTCTGATTTTTTATAATCCTATATCGAGCGCTGGTAACACGGAAAAAATTGCAGAAAAACTGGCGATTGAATTGATCTTTCATAAGAAAAACGTTGCTGTATATACGTCTGAGAGGAAGATGAAAGGTTACAAACGCGTGAAAGCAGAAATTGTTGCTAGTGATCTCGTCGTCATTGTAGGTGGAGACGGTACGGTCAGGAAGCTATTAAGTATTATCAACAAGGCCGAGACACCTGTTTATGTGATTCCGGGTGGCAACGAATCGCTTTTTGCACGCACATATGGCATGAGTACCAGCACAGACGATTTGCTTCGGACAATAGCGGCTGGAAATTGTCTGCAGCAATACTATGGATTAATCAGCGGTCAAGGTATAAGAGGTAAAAAACCATTTTTCAATATGGCTTCGATGGGTCTGGACTCGTTGACAGTTAAAAATATTGGTGAGCGAAAAGGGCCTCTGAACGATTCAATCTATGTCTGGCATGGACTGAAAGCCTTGTGTTCACTGCGTCATCCGATGGTCTCCATAAGTGTCGATGGACAGTGCGTTATTGACCGTGGGGCTGGTTACATTATCGTCGCCAACAGTTCGGCGTATGCTAAAAACTTGCAGTTGGTTCCGGCTGCTAATCCCTCAAGGCATGAATTGGTTGCCGGATTCCTGCCGGGGGCACGACATCAGCATGAATTGATCAAGGCCATGAGGATTCTGCAACGCAAGCCGGCGAATCTGCCGATGCAATTTTTTACAGGTAAGAGGATTGCGTGTACCTTGCATGGACAATCGTATCCAATGCAGGTAGACGGTGATTATTTTCGCAACCGCGATATTGAAGCGAACAATACCGTCAAATTCAGTATCAGCGCAAGTCCTATACATGTATTGATGCCACCGGATTCAATACAAACTTGAGAGGCCGGTCACTGTTAACTGGCTAGATTAAGAAACTTGCCGGGTAGTATTCACCACACTTAACAGCGCGTCAACGAATGGTAGAGTATTGGTGCATTGTCAATTTGACCAGAAACTATTTGCTGCTACTATATAATCAGCTAGTCATCTTTGTTCCAAAGCCTAGTATGTGCCGGTTTCGACACTATGTCATTATCCGGGAATAACGGACAAATGCATGTTTCCTGATCAAGCCTGTTGGTTGGATAATGAAAAAATGGAAACAGTGTCGGCCAAAAATATGGAATCTACAAATAACGACAGCGTAGAATTCGTTCTTAAACAAAAAGCAGATATGGATGCTGTTTATGAATTGTTATGCAGGGAATATTCCCTGCATGAAACTTTTCACGTGCAATTAAAAAGATATTATCTGGATTCTTTTGATTGGCGCATGTATCAGCAAGACATCGTATGCGGATGGGACGTTCCGAACAATAAACACCATTTAAAAGTTAATAATAATCAAGATATTAAAAGTCAGGAAGGCGTTTTTTTTATCCAGAATAAAGATACCGGCAGTAGTCTTTACGAATTTCCATTCGATCATATGCCCAGGTTTTCCAAAGATATTTCACATCAAACATGTCGCCAGATGCTTGACGACATATTGGGGATCAGAGCATTCATGCCGGTTGTTATAATGACCGTTCAGCGTAAGCAACTACTTGTTCTGAACAAAGAACACAAAACATTAGCGATACTTCAGGCGGAAAGGTATACCATAAGTGGGCATACTGTTGAAAAATGCCTGCACGACCGCTTGATTGTTTTTCCAATCCGTGGCTATAAAAAAGTGTTCAAGCAGGTTCTGCAATACATCACCGAGCACTTAAAATTACCACCCGCAGGTAATACGCTGCTTGATGAAGCTCTGGCGGCTATCGATCAAACACCTGATTCAAATGCATTTGCCCTGACACAGAGACTGCCGGATTCATTGACTACCTGGGAAGCGACACAGATTTTGCTGCGGCATTTACTCAATGTGATGCAGGCGAATGAATCTGGATTGCGTCACGCAATCGACACGGAATTTTTGCATGACTATCGGGTTGCAGTAAGGCGTACCCGTTCGATCCTGGGTCAAATTAAACATATATTTCCCGGTAAGTTGCTCGATTATTTTAAACGCGAATTTTACTGGCTGGGTACGATAACCACTCCTACGCGCGATCTGGATATGTATTTGCTAAAATTTGATGGATATATGCACGAACTGCCGCCGCATTTGCAGAATGATCTTGTGCCGTTTCGCTTATTTCTTGAACGCCACTGGAAAGTTGAACATGCGCGTCTTTGTCAAGCGCTTGATTCGAGGCGTTATCACAAACTGATCAGTCAATGGCAGCAGATGTTTGCCAGCAAGGACATGCAATCGCAGTCGGATACGGTGTTGTTACAACAGACCTCGCCACAGGAAACGTTTAATGCCACAAAGCCCGCCAAACAGGTGGTCAGTGAGCGTATCCGGAAACTCTACAAGCGCGTACTCAAAGAAGGCTGGATGATCACGCCGGAGTCACATGATGAAACACTGCATGAATTGCGTAAAACCTGTAAAAAATTCCGTTATCTGATCGAATTTTTTCATGATTATTATCCGGATAAGCAAATCAGCAGACTGGTTAAAAAACTGAAACTGCTGCAAGATAATCTTGGCGATTTTCAGGATTTATGTGTGCAGGTGGATCAGTTAAACTGTTTTGCAGAGCAAATGCGGCAAGAAGGACTGGCTGATACCAGAACAATTATGGCGATGGGTGTGCTGGTGCAGAAACTAACTGCCCGAAAAGCGGCGGTGCGTGCTGAATTCGGTCAGCGTTTCAAGGAATTTATCCAAACCGATAAAAAGGCGGCATTTTCGCATACATTTAGTCTTAAGCGGACTGACACCTAATCAACCAGAAGGTAAAACGGCATGAAAATTGTTGCTTGTTATAATGTTAAAGGCGGTATCGGCAAAACAGCGACGACAGTGAATCTGGCTTATCTCGCGGCATATGAAGGCGCCAGAACGCTGGTTTGGGATTTAGACCCGCAGGGGGCGGCCAGTTTTTATTTTCGTATAAAACCCAAAGTCAAAAAAGGCGGCAAAGGTTTGCTTTCCGGCAAGAAAGCGCTGGATGATGTGATCAAAGGCACCGACTATAAGTACCTGGATCTCATTCCATCCGACTTTTCCTACCGTAATCTTGATCTTGCGCTTGATGATTTTAAAAAATCAGCCACCCGGCTGCGAAAGATTTTGAAACCCTTAAATAAGGAATATGATTATATCTTTCTGGATTGTCCGCCCAGCATTTCGCTGGTATCCGAGAATACGCTGATTGCAGCCGACGCGATAATCGCACCAACCATTCCGACAACATTATCTTTGCGGACGCTGGATCAGATACTTGATTTTTGTAAGAAAATGGGTATTGCACACGACAAAATCCTGACATTTTTTTCCATGGTCGACAGCCGCAAAAAACTGCATAAACAGATTATCGAAAACCCGCCGCAAAATGTACGGGTATTGAAATCCTGCATACCCTACGCAAGTGATATCGAGTTGATGGGCGTACATCGTCAGCCGGTGTGTGTTTTTGCGAAAAACAGCAGAGCGGGCAAGGCTTATCAGGCACTCTGGGATGAATTCAAGCGATCGTATTAAAATTTAAAGGAAAATCAGATTGTCACATTTACTGTATTTACTGCGTCACGCAAAATCCGACTGGAAAAGAGAAGCCGCTACCGATTTTGAACGTCCGCTTTCAAAGCGTGGCTTATCGAATGCGCCAAAGATGGCCGCTTGGCTGGCCAAACAGGCCAATATGCCTGCAACAATTATCAGTTCACCGGCGTTGCGCGCTTATCAAACCGCGTCGATATTTGCGTACGCTTTGGATATACCGGCTCAAGACATTCATTTTGACAACCGGATTTATGATGCCAGTCTGGATACATTATTGGCAATGATCAGAGCGTTGCCGGAACAGGAAAAATCAGTATTGCTGATTGGTCACAATCCGGGGCTGGATTCTTTATTACAGGTGTTATGCAGACAACAGACAAAACCGAGAGTCGATGGCAAGCTCATGACCACATGTGCAGTTGCTAAAATTGCCGTGGAAAGCCGGTGGCTGGATATTGCGGAAAAACACTGCATGCTGTACAGCTTGTCCCGGCCCAAAGAAGTGCTCTAACAGTTTGCTCGTGTATGAGCGGCTTTCCCGGAATCCATGACAGGCATCTGGCCTGTCATGAATCATATTTTAACGCGCGGACGTGTGGGCAGACGTCTCAAGTAAAACGTTTTTTGTGGACCATCTCTCTCTGAGAAACTGTCATTACTGCGAAGCTGTGTACCATGCGTTTTGTTTAAATGTTGGCGTATCACCAGCGCAAATAAATAATCTGATTGAGTATCATACAATTGATGAAGCAGATGGCGCGCAAGACAAAGCGGCCTTTCTGGCATGGCTTTGCCAATATCCTTGCCAGAAAGGCCGCTGAATAAAGTCAGACGCCAATACTGCAATCAATCTGTTCTGATGCGATATTCAAGTTAACCGGCTGGTTAAAGCCGTTGCGGCAACCGTGCGCGTAGTTCTTCTGCCTTGCATGCCGTGTAGTCCTTGTCAATTTCCAGACTCAACAGCGCATTCAATGAAGCATTGAAGTGAGTGCGTAGCAAGCCAAGAAATGCAGGTGCTGCGACCACGACCAAGCGCTCGAATGTGTTTGCCACACGCCCTTGCTCGAGCCGGCCCGCAATTAATTTGGCGAAGCGAATCTGTTCTTGTTCCTTGGGGTCGACCTCGACCGCCATCGCATGACGTCCGTCGCCGTGGCTGTCGAAACTGCGTCCTTGACGGTCACTGGTGAGATCCATTTGCTTCGCGCGCGCGTCGGGATTATCAAAAGTTTCGAGCTCGGTTAAAGGCCCTATTGGCGAATCCGCAGTGAAGAGCCTGGCCTGACTGCTGTTTGCGGTAAGAATCCAGATTTTGGTCATGAAATGTATCCTCCAAAATTTTATTGATCATCAAGTCCATGAGTCTGACTGCGGCGTAAGGTCTGGCAGGTTGTTGAAAAACAATCTGCGTTGCCGTTGCCGCGTTAGTAACAAGCTCAAGAATCTCATTTATTACATATTAACTCCGCTTTCTTTCTTGCTTTTACCTTGCTCCGTTTACCTCAAAAACGTTTTTAAACGACCTGATAGAGTCATTTTATGGGTGCCTGGCGAATTTGATATCAGCAAAGTTATTTTGAATACTGGAACGTGGTATTTAGCTCCCGGCGCAGTGATTCAGCCGTTTGGGGAGAATAAAGCGTCTGGCGATTTTCTCCGCTGGCTGAAAAAAATACCAGTGCAGTCGGCTGGAAACCATGTCGGTCGGCGAATGTTCTTCCATCGGGCGTTTGAATGTCGGCGACAAGAAAAATCAGGCGCTCATCATATTCATCCCTGATTTCATTCATAACAGCCATCGTCGCCCCACTTTGCAAAATATTGTCATCATGTACAATCAACAATACAGGCGTGCCTTGACCAATTAATGAAAGATCCCCGGAAAAACCACGGGGAAGCAGCGATACTGCAAAAGCGGTGATCGTCAGGATTAAAGTCAATGTGATCAGTTTTGGCCAGATGTTGCGCTTGACAGCCGGCTTGTTTGAATTTTGTGTTTGCATTATTTGCCTTCACTCTATTTTTATTTTAGTGAACAGTGTAACAAATTTGACAGCACGGTGTGTTGTCGTGTGTAACCTTGTAGAGTGATCAGCGAAGCGTTACACACTGGTGCGTTACAATTAAAAATTTGAGCTTAAAATTGTTTCTATACATCTGATATGCCAGGAAACATTTTGTATTCAGTTCTTGGTTGCGTTACTCGCACTTTTCAACTGTTCCTCAATCGCTTCCGCCGGAATCATACCGCCAACGATTGAACCATCGGCAAAAATCAGGGTAGGGGTGCCGGTGACTCTGTTTTCCTGACCGGATCGCAATAGCGTTGGAATCGGCGTTTCACAATCCTGATCCTTTGGTGCGATGCCTCTAAGCATAAAATCATCCCAGGCTTTGATCTGATCCTGCGCACACCAGATTGAGGTGGAAAGTTCGACAGAACCTCTCAGCACCGGATAGAGCAGCGTGTAAATCGTGACATCGGTGATTTCCAGCAGTTCTTTTTCCAGTTGCTTGCAATACGGGCAGTTGGGGTCGGTAAAGACCGCGAGTTTGCGTTCGCCATTGCCTTTGACAGTTTTGATGGCGAATTCAAGGGGCAGGCTATCCAGCGGCACGCGGCGCGCGGCTTTAATTTCCTGCAGGCGTTCATTGGTGACACTGGTCCTGGTTTTGGTATCTACAATATGACCGAAGAAAAAATATTCTGCTTTTTCGTCGGTATAAAAAAGTTCGCCACCGACCAACGCTTCATAAAGACCCAGATACGGTGTTTTTCTCAGACTTTCAATTTTTGCACCCGGAAAATGGGGTTCAATGGCTTTTTTGACAGCTTTTTCATCCGCCGAGATAGTACCGGAAAAAAAACTCAATGACAGGATTAGAATAAATCGCTTCAAATGTATAGCCATTATGACTCCTTGTTAAATACTGATTAATTCAATGCGTGCTGCATCAGTTGGTTTTTGATGAGCGGCAGTTGGTTGGTGATCGCCAGTCCTAAATTACGAATTCGGGCAAGTGTCGGGTCAGGATTGATGAACAGCTTTTGTAAACCATCGGTGATGACTTCCATCGCCAGAATATCTTCCTTGCGTGCACACTCATAACGGCGTAGCAGCATAAAATCACCCACGTCAGATTGTAAGCCGCGTTGATTAAGGATTTCAGTGAGTTTGCGCACATCGCGCAAACCGAGATTCATTCCCTGTCCAGCCAGAGGATGAATACCGTGTGCCGCGTCGCCTACCAGTACAAGGCGCGGCCTGATCAGGTGCTGAACATGCACAAAATTAAGCGGAAAGCCGGCTGGTGGTGTGATTAACTGCAGTTCGCCCAATGCATGCGAGGAAGCATCTGCAACACGTTTGCACAATGTGTCGCCTGAAAGATCGCGCAGTTGTGCGGCATGGTCATCGCTGGTAGACCAGACCATTGAAATCCGGTTTCCAGGCAGTGGCAGCAAGGCCAGTACGCCATCACGCCTAAACCACTGATGCGCAATATTACGATGGGGTAATTCAGTGATGTAATTGGCAACCAGGCCGGTTTGTTGATAAGGGTGGTGAGAAACTTCAATGCCTGCCTGTTCCCGTACCCATGAATTCACGCCGTCTGCACCGACAACCAATGCAGTCTCCAGCATGCGGCCATCTTCAAGTTGAATGCTAACATGTGATTCATGCCAGTTGATGGCGGTGCATTTGGCCGGACAAATGATATCTACATGGTCTTTTTGGGATTGCAGTACTTCCCAGACGGCGCTCTGTAACTGACGGTTTTCAACAATGCAGGCCAGTTCAGCCACACCGACTTCATAGGCGCTAAAGTGAACATGCGAATTGTTGTCATCGCCAAAAACCGCCATGTCATAAACCGGCGTGAGACGGGATGTTTCTATTCTCTGCCAAATCGAATGGTCGCGTAAAAAATCTACGCTGCCCGGACTGATTGCATAAATCCGGCTATCCCAGCTTTCATCCTGGGGCTGCGGTGGTGGTTCGCGTGATTCGATTACTGCAATTTTCAGGTCGCTATCCTTCAAAGCGGCCGCAAGACTTGCACCCACCAATCCACCACCGATTACGACAATATCAAATTTCATGAGCTGATTATACCTTTGCTTTGATCTGTATAGAAAACTTCTCCTGTGCTTGGTGTGTGTAGTTCAATGATCGTTAAGTTTGACCTGATATCCTGGCTGCACCGGGGTTTTCGAAATTTGTTTGATAAACCAAATCATGTGATTATACTCTTGGCTTGGTTATTGAGATAGCTCAGGGTCATAATCCATGAGCTGGAGCGCACCGGAGATATCTAAATGGAAACTTTACTTTCAAAGCACTGGCATCATCTTCCGCGTGATGAGGTGGCTGTCCTGCTGGAATCAGATGAGGCCAAAGGCCTTGATAGATTCGAAGTTACTCACCGGCAACAGCATTTTGGCCCAAATCAGCTCACACTCAAGCAGGGGAAGAGTCCACTGGTTTTGTTTCTGTTACAGTTTCATCAACCGTTGGTCTATATTCTGCTTGCTGCGGTGGTCATTACATTTGTGTTGCAGGAATGGGTGGATAGTGGAGTTATTTTCGGTGTCGTGCTGATGAATGCCATCATTGGTTATGTCCAGGAATCGAAGGCACTCAAGGCGATGGAAGCATTAGCTCATACAATGGAAGGTTCTGCCACAGTTGTGCGCGCTGGTAAGAAGGAAAGAATCGCCGCTTCAGAACTGGTTCCCGGTGACCTGGTGTTGCTGCAGTCCGGGGACAAGGTACCTGCGGATTTGAGGTTGTTGCGCAGCAGGGAACTTCAGGTTGATGAATCGGCATTGACCGGGGAATCCGTTCCGGTTCAAAAACAGCCGGAACAACTGTCTCTGGAAAACATATTGGCCGACCGCAGCAACATGGCCTACTCATCCACTCTGGTTACCTACGGCACTGGAGCAGGCATTGTCGTTGCCACCGGAAATAGTACAGAACTCGGCCATATCAATACTCTACTTATCAACGCCGAGGCATTGGCTACGCCGTTTACCCGGAAAATTAATCATTTCAGCCGGATTCTGCTCTGGGTTATTCTGGGACTGGCTGGTTTGGCTTTTCTCGCAGGCTGGATGCATGGTGAACCGCTGCTTGATTCGTTCATGGCGGCAGTAGCGTTGGCTGTCGGAGCGATACCGGAAGGGTTGCCTGCTGCCATGACGATCATGCTGGCAATTGGTGTTAACAAGATGGCACATCGGCATGCCATCATTCGCAAGATGCCGGCTGTTGAGACTTTGGGGAGCACGACAGTCATTTGTTCAGACAAGACAGGAACACTCACTCAAAACCAGATGACCGTCCAGGAGATTTATGCTGATGGAAAACATTATGAAATATCAGGAACAGGATATGCTCCCATCGGGGATATTCATCTTGAAGGATCGGTAATCGATCTGAATTTTCATCCGGTTCTATTGGAATGTATGAAAACAGGTTTGTTGTGTAATGATTCACGTTTATTTCAAAAAAATGATACACAATGGGGCATTGAGGGCGATCCTACAGAGGTTGCGCTGATCTCTGTCGCGATTAAGGGTGGATTGTCGCAACATTCGCTGGAACACACGTTACCACGCATTGATACATTGCCATTTGAATCTCAGCATCAGTACATGGCTACCTTGCATGCTGTAAATACAGAAGCTTCTATTGTTTATCTGAAAGGCTCTGTTGAAAGCGTCCTTGCGCGTTGTGATAAACACTGCAGTTCTGACTCTGAAGTGGAATTGCTGGATAAGGATAGAATTCACCGCGAAGTGGAAGCAATGGCTGCGAAAGGACTGCGAGTGCTGGCGTTTGCGCGCAAGAAAAGGTTGACGCCTAATCAGTCAATCAGCCATGCAGATGTAGCTGAAGGGCTATGTTTTCTGGGGCTGCAGGCAATGATGGATCCTCCCAGACGGGAAGCAATAGCAGCTGTTAAAACCTGCCAGAAAGCTGGTATTCAGGTCAAGATGATCACGGGTGACCATATTGTTACAGCTGCAGCAATTGCGCGTCAAATAGGACTGGACGGGATTGCAAATCAAAACCTTGATCATTTTGCAATTAACGGCCATATGCTTTCAAATTTGTCTGATCAGGAATTAATTGCGATTGCTCAAAAGATAGCTGTTTTTGCGCGTGTCGCGCCCGAGCAGAAGCTGCGGCTGGTGGAGGCGCTGCAGGCCAAAGGCCATGTGGTGGCGATGACTGGTGATGGCGTCAACGATGCCCCGGCACTTAAACAGGCTGATATTGGTGTGGCCATGGGTGTGGCCGGTACTGAGGTGGCGAAAGAGGCTGCCGATATGGTGTTGACTGATGACAATTTCGCAACGATCGAAGCTGCTGTTGAAGAAGGGCGAACAGTATTTGATAACCTTATCAAGTTCATCACCTGGACACTGCCGACTAATATTGGCGAGGGCCTCTTGATACTGGTAGCGGTGTTTTTGGGTTTGACGCTGCCCATTACTCCGGTCCAGATTCTATGGATCAATATGACTACAGCGATACTGCTAGGCTTAATGCTGGCGTTCGAGCGAAAAGAACCTGGAATTATGACGCGTCCCCCGCGACATCCGGGGGCATCGGTTCTTACCCGGGAACTTGGCTTCCGTATCGGACTTGTGAGTCTGATGTTATTGATCGGTGCTTTTGGTTTTTTTGAGTGGGCTTTATGGCATGGAAAGAGCATCGAGACAGCGCGGACCATGGCAGTCAATATGTTTGTATTTGGTGAATTGTTTTATCTGTTCAACTGCCGTTCGTTGCGGCATTCCATGTTTAAGATAGGCGTTTTTTCTAATTACTGGCTGCTACTAGGGGTAACCACAATGGTTTTGTTACAAATCCTTTTTACTTATTCTCCGACAATGAATGTATTATTTGGAAGCGCTCCGCTGGAGATGATTGAATGGACATTCATTTTGTCTGGTGGTCTGGTTATTTATAGTGTGGTCGGCACTGAAAAATGGCTGCGTCTTCGGTCAGAAGGCTGTAAGGGCAGTTAAATGGAAGAAGGGCTTCCCGATATCTTTGCCGAGATGGCGTTACTGCTGCTATTGGCTGTGACTATTGGCGCCCTTGGTGTCCGTTTGCGCCAGCCTTTGATTGTGGGTTTTATTGCAGTGGGTATTCTGGCCGGTCCATCGGCACTGGATTGGGTGAGCGACAGTGATCAGGTTGACTTGCTGGCAAAACTCGGCATTACCTTGTTGTTATTTGTTGTTGGGCTCAAGTTGGATCTCCATATTATCCGCACTATGGGACTTGTGGCGCTGGCCACAGGACTCGGTCACGTAGCCTTTACCAGCATTATCGGTTATTTGATCGCACTGGCATTAGGCATGTCGCCGATTACTGCGTTATATGTGGCGGTTGCTCTGACATTTTCTAGTACGATTATTATTGTCAAGTTGCACTCCGACAAGCGTGATGCACACGCTGCATGGACGCATTGCCCTTGGCTTTCTGATTGTGCAGGATCTTGTGGTCGCGCTTGTAATGATAGGTCTCAATGCCGTGGCCAGTGCGAGTATCGTTGGTGCTTCGATGGGCCTCGAAGTCTTGGGTGTGTCAATTAAGGGCATTATTTTTCTAATCGCTGTTGGATTGGCTATACGTTATATATTGCCAGGATTGCTTCATTTGCTTTCACATTCGCGGGAGCTTTTGGTGTTGTTCGGTATTGCCTGGCTGTGGCTCTGGCGGCTTTGGGCGATATGCTGGGTTTTAGCAAGGAAGTGGGCGCTTTCGTCGCGGGTGTGTCTTTAGCTTCCACGCCTTAACGGGATGTACTTGGGGCGCGTCTGGTTAGTCTGCGCGACTTTTTGTTGTTATTCTTCTTTCTTGATCTGGGAGCACCTCTGGAGCTTGGGCTGTTAGGCGCTCAGTTGGTTGAATCATTAGTATTCTCGTTATTCGTACTGATTGGAAACCCATTAATTGTTATGGTTATCATGGGCGTACTTGGGTATCGCAAACGTACCGGGTTTCTGGCTGGGCTTACTGTAGCGCAGATTAGCGAGTTTTCCCTGATTCTGGGCGCATTGGGCTTGCATCTCGGCCATATTGACGCTGCAACTGTGGGATTGATTACCCTGGTAGGGATTATTACGATCAGTGTTTCTACCTATATGATTCTATATTCACATTTATTATATGAATGGCTGGCACCCTGGCTAAGCATATTCGAACGTCGACAACCTTATAGGGAAAACAAGCAGAATGATACGTTTGCTGATGGTATTCTACAGGTTATTGTTTTTGGCTTAGGGTGCTACGGAGCTGGAATTGCACAAGCATTGCGTGAGCATGGCTGCCGAGTATTGAGTGTCGATTATAATCCAGAACTTGTTCGTGCATGTGATTCCGTAAGACACCCCGTCATTTATGGAGATGCTGAAGATCCTGAGTTTATTGCATCACTACCGCTTGCACGTACTCAATGGGTGGTCAGTACTGCACGCGATCACCATGTTAGTCAGGTGCTTATTCATGCCCTGAGGGACTTGGGTTATGCAGGCAGGATCGCCGTTACCGCCCATCATTTTGATGAAGTTGCCGGGTTGGAACAGGCAGGCGCTCATTTCGTGCTGGTTCCGTTTGCGGATGCTGCGCGCGAGGCGGCTGATCGTCTTTTTGAACAGACAACTTTGGGGAAATTGCGGTGAGATTCGTAATGAAATCGAAAAGTTGATTGGTTATCAGTTTGTGGGGAATTTTGCTCTTTGCTATCTGGGATGTTCTCGTCGATAGTGGAATGGCGTTATGGCGGGTTGGATGGTCTGCGGCCTTGTTTATATGGATTTCGCTGTGTCGCGGGTGTGGCATCAATCAATCGGGTTTGTGTTTTGTTGTGCACTCCTTTTTGAGCAGGTGTTACAAGGCGTACCTGTCAATATGGATTATGGTTAATATAATCAGTTTGTTGCCGAGTGCATTAAGTAATAAACTGGATCAATGTGTTCTAAAATGCCTGTACTGAATAAAGAGAAGGATTATATGGCGAGATTCAAATCTGTATGTAGAACAATACCCGGTAAGCCTGTTCGGTATGCCCCTGAATTCCAGTGCTATAAGGCAATGACATGACAGGATTTACAAATATTCTTTGTGTAATTGAATCTGGGAAAGCCTGCAAGCCTGCTCTGGCGCGTGCCGCTGTAATGGCGGAGAATAATCAGGCCAGCCTCACGGTCATCAACATGATCGAACGCATTACAGGTGATATCGAAACGTTGGAGCGTGATTCGTTTTCAACTGATCTGCAGGCCATGGTGTTGCGACATCATGAACAACAAACGGAGTTGTTAGTTAAACCTTATCGCAAGAAAATTCAGATCCAGACCAAAATTCTAACAGGCATACCATTTTTGGAGATCGTCCGTGAAGTGTTGCGTTTCGAATATGATCTGGTGATTAAGATGGCCGAAACCCGGGATTGGCTGGGCCGCATATTCGGCAGTGAGGATATGCATCTGTTACGTAAGTGCCCATGTCCCGTTTGGCTGATCAAGCCGGGGGCGCCACAATCTTGTCAGCGTATTTTGGCAGCTGTGGATGTGAATTATGACTATTTGCCATCAGAATTGCAGACACGAAAGATATTGAATCAGAAGATTCTGGAATTGGCTGGTTCCTTGGCGCTGTCGGAGTTTGCTTCGCTGTATATTGTGCATGCATGGGAAGCCGTGGGTGAGGATCTCATGCGTACGCGTGAACCCTTTATGAACACTTCGGATGAAAAGATTGCTATTTATGTGGATCAAGTTCGAAAGCAGCATCAGCAGAATATGAATACATTGGTGCTGGAGACGACGAATCGATTGGGGAAGGATGCAATGGATTACCTTAAGCCGCGGATCCATTTAGTGAAAGGTGCAGCGCGTAAAGTAGTTCCAACACTGGCAAGACAGATTGAAACCGATTTGATCATCATGGGTACAGTAGCCCGTACGGGTATACCTGGATTCATTATGGGCAATACCGCGGAGGAAATTCTCAATCAAATTGATTGTTCAGTTTTGGCGGTCAAGCCGCCTGGGTTTGCAACACCCATTACATTGATGGATTAAATAGACATAGACTAACTCTGGAACAGAGTTTGCGAACATGGTTTTTGGTGATGAGCAATTTAATACTTCGCATTATCTATTTTAAGTTAAAAATTATCAGTCCGAGTGAAGAGCTTGTTCTGAGCATGAAAATTAAATGCCATGGATTCAATACGGCACTTTAACGGACCACATATTTACTCATATCCTGTTAATTGTGGCAAACTCCACTTTTTGATTGATTTAGGTAATTTTTATTCGTGTCTCCTTACGAGCTTTTTATTGGTTTGCGCTATACCCGCGCAAAAAAGCGTAATCATTTTATTTCTTTTATTTCCTTGATCTCCTTGTTGGGCATTACGCTGGGCATGACTGCGTTAATTACCGTCATGTCTGTGATGAATGGTTTTCAGAAGGAGGTGCGCGCACGCATATTGGGCGTTGCTTCGCATGTACAGATCACTGGTTTTGACAATAAGCTCACCAATTGGCAGATGACTGCCGATGAGGCCTCCAAACATCCCTCTGTGGATGCGGCCGCGCCTTTTGTCAGTGCGCAGGGAATGGTGTCTTATGATCAGGTTGTGCATGGTGCGATTGTACGAGGCGTTGTGCCGAAAAAAGAAAATACGGTTGCAGATTTTGCCGATATGATGGTTAGTGGCGAGCTGGAAAATTTACTGCCCGGTGATTTTGGTATTGTCATTGGCATGGAGCTTGCGCGCAGTCTGGGGGCGTTCAGGGGCGACAAGATCGTGCTGATCTCGCCGCAGGGACAGGTGACGCCTGCAGGCATTTTGCCGCGGCTCAAACAGTTCACCGTAGTCGGTATTTTTGAAGCCGGACACTTCGAATACGATTCAGGACTGGTGCTGATTCATATGGCTGACGCGCAAAAACTTTATCGTATGGAAAATGATACGGTTTCAGGCGTGCGTTTGAAGTTGAGTGATTTGTTTCAGGCGCCACAGGTGGTGCATGACTTGTCTACGATGTTATCGGGCGCTTATTATGTCAGTGATTGGACCAGACAACATGCAAATTATTTTCGCGCGATTCAGATTGAAAAGCGCATGCTGTCGTTGATTCTGGCACTGATTATTGCTGTCGCGGCGTTTAATATTGTTTCAACACTGGTGATGGCGGTTACCGACAAGCAGTCTGATATCGCTATTCTGCGTACGTTAGGTGCGAGTCCACGTAGCATTATGAAAATATTTATTGTCCAGGGGACGTTTATCGGTGTGGCGGGCACCATCCTGGGCGTGAGTGGTGGCGTGCTGCTGGCGTATAACGTCGGAGAAGTGGTTGCGTTTATCGAATGGATATTCAGTGTCGAATTTTTATCGAATGAGATTTATTATATCAGTAAGATTCCAACTGATCCGCAGACTTCGGATATTGTAACTGTAGCAGTGGTATCGTTTGTGTTGAGTCTGCTGGCTACCATTTATCCAAGTTACCGGGCATCCAAGGTGAATCCGGCGGAGGCGCTACGTTATGAATAATGCTGCAAGCAAATTCGCTGATAATGCCGTTATTACCTGCCGCAATCTGTTCAAACAATTTGATCAGGGCGAACTGGAAGTTTCTGTGCTGAAAGGCGTCAATCTGGAAGTCGTGAGCGGTGAAATGCTGGCTATCGTCGGTGCGTCCGGCTCAGGTAAAAGTACCTTGCTGCATTTGCTGGGCGGACTCGATAAGCCAAGTGGCGGTGAAATTCATATTTTGGGGCAGGATATTGCAGCAATGGATGAGTCTGCGAGGTGCAAACTGCGCAATGGTTCCTTGGCCTTTATTTATCAGTTTCATCATTTGCTGCCGGAATTTACGGCGCTGGAGAATGTCGCAATGCCTTTGTTGATCAGGCGCATGGCGACAGACGAAGCGCAGGATCGCGCAGCCGAAGTTTTAAAACAGGTAGGCCTGGGTCATCGACTGACACATACACCGGGCGAGTTATCCGGTGGCGAACGCCAGCGGGCAGCCGTGGCGCGCGCACTGGTGACGCAACCGGCTTGTATTCTAGCTGATGAACCGACTGGCAATCTGGACCGTCGCACAGCCGAGGCTGTTTTTGATTTGATGCTGGCGTTAAATGAGCAGATTAACGCCAGTTTGATTATCGTTACGCATGATTTGAAGCTGGCGAGTCGCGCCAGACGTATCAAACAGCTTATTGACGGCGTATTGCAGGATGCGCCGGTAATGTCCCAAGGCGTTTATGAATAATGGCCATTCCCGGTAAAGAGCAATCCTGATAATCGGTTTTTAAAGCTTTCGCAGGCTGTTCATTGTTGTTTTTGAATAACAATCAAAATGCTTATCGTCAATAGTCAATTTTAAATAAATCGATGCGTACCCTTATTACATATATCATGGTCTTTCCACGGCGCAGTGCATTTGTGATACTGGCACTGTTGGTCGCCGGTGTGGCGGAAGGGCTGAGTCTGACTGCATTATTACCTTTATTATCGATAGCGGTTGGTGAGTCATCGGGTGATTCTGGGATTGGTCAGTTCATGGAAGAAGCGCTCAGGAAAATCGGTATAGAACCGACACTGGATATGATTCTGATTATTATTGTGGGCGGCATGTTCACAAAAGGACTGATACTGCTGCTGGCGAATCGTCAGGTGGGATATACGGTTGCACATGTGGCGACGGCTTTACGCCTAAATTTGATTGAAGCTTTATTAGCGAGTCGTTGGCAATATTATTTGCGCCAACCGGTGGGTTCGCTGGCGAATTCGGTGGCGACTGAAGCTTATCGAGCAGCCAATGGCTTTGAACACAGCGTAAATGTGCTGGCGCTGGCAACACAGGTACTTGTCTATGCATTGGTGGCCGTGTTTATTTCCTGGCAGGCAACGCTGGCATCGCTTTTTATCGGCCTGTTTCTCTTGATCGTGCTGCACCGTCTGGTGCGCGCAACACGCCGTGCAGGTGCAAATCAAACGCAATTACTACGCCATTTGCTCACCTATCTATCGGATGTTTTAAATTCCGTTAAATCCCTTAAAGCGATGGCGCGTGACAATGTGGCGGATGCGATTCTGCGCGACCAGACCAAGCAACTGGAAAAAGCCACGCGGCATGAAGTGATGAGTCGGGCAGCATTAATGGCACTGCAGGAACCGATACTGGCAGCGATTACTGCGGCCGGCTTGTATCTGGCGCTGGTGGTCTGGCAACTGTCATTGCCTGAAGTGATGGTGATGGTTTTTCTGCTGACACGTATATTGGGTCTGCTCAATAAAACGCAGCGCAAATACCAGCAACTTGCCGTACAGGAAAGTGCATACTGGGCGCTGCGTAAGGCCGCAGAAGATGCCGCCGATGCCGCTGAACGCAGGTCGGGAACGGACGAGCCGCACTTGCAGCAGGGTATTTTATTACGCAATATTCGGTTCAGCTATGATAAGAAAACTATATTTAAACAGCTGGATATTGAAATTCCCATTAAAACGTTTACAGCTGTCACCGGTCCGTCCGGCGTTGGTAAAAGTACTTTAATCGACTTGTTGTGCGGTTTGGCTGAACCCAATGCGGGTGAAGTGTTGATTGACGGTAAATCACTACATGAACTCGATATGCGTAGATGGCGGCATATGATTGGTTACGTTTCACAGGATACTATTTTGCTGCATGACACAGTCATGAACAACATACTGGTTGGCGAGCCTGCGCTGACTGCAGAGGATGCCGAACGCGCACTGCGTCAGGCAGGTGCATGGGATTTTGTCAGTGCGTTACCGGACGGTATGCAGACGATTGTCGGCGAGCGTGGCGGATTACTTTCCGGTGGGCAGCGTCAACGTATTGCAATTGCACGTGCGCTGGCGCATGCGCCGGTATTTCTGATTCTCGATGAACCTACCAGCGCTTTGGATCCAGAGAGCGAAAAAACAATCTGCGAAACGTTGCGGCAGTTGTCCAAGCAGCTCACTATTATTGCCGTTTCACACCAGCCTGCAGTGATCAATGCCGCCGACAGGGTGTTTATTTTGTCCGAGGGCGAAGCGAAAACACTGTCGCATGGTGCTGATGTTCCTTCTGTGAATTGAATGTAGACCACCTTGCAGTTATGTTGTATGCCGGTTACGGTTGATTACGAAGAGGCTGTTATTATGTTCTACTACGGATTATAAATAAAAAAACTGATTGAGAGCGTGCAACTAAATAGATATCAGAAATTGATCATGGGAGTTTTGTAAATGATCCTGCGTAAAAGAGTATTTTGCGCGCAGTCAATGTTGACCGTTAATATAGACCTGATCTCGAGCTGTACACATCATGATCAAGGGGCTATTTGAAGTCGCGGTTAAAGCGACGGACCTTGGACGATCAAGGAGATTTTATTAAGAAATTTTCAGTTTTCAGGAAGATGAGGGAATCTGGCCAAAACAGCACTTTGCGTTTTGCGTGGAGTTCTCGGTGTTAGTTGTGATGCAGATGACTCTGGAGGAAAAAAGCTACGCAACACAATGACCCATTCCACTGACGTGGATGAATGCTACTTCGCTATATGTATTCGATCCAGATGAATATGAGCTGAAATTCTGTAGTTTCAAATCAATAAAAGTATAAATAGCAGGATTTGTATTATACAGTGAATGCGTTAGCTGCAATTAAAGTGTTGCCATAATTGTCCGCCTTTCAAAAATGCCTTTCAAAGTCTAATATAACGAATGCAATTAGAAAGACAGTATGCTTCGATTCATACATGCCGGTGACTGATACACAATTTCAAAGTTCTTGTTACCGTGGGCGCTTTGCGCCATCGCCGACCGGACCGCTTCATTTCGGCTCATTAGTTACTGCAGTCGGCAGTTATCTGGATGCCAAATCGCATCACGGTGAATGGTTGATCAGAGTGGAAGACCTTGATACGCCGCGCGTAGTGCCTGGTGCGTCACGCGATATTCTGGTAATGCTGGAGAAATTGGGCATGGAATGGGATGGTCAAGTAGTGTACCAGAGTCAGCGTCATGATTTATATAGTAGTGCGGTCTCTTTGCTTAATAAACGGGAGATGGTTTATCCTTGTGTCTGTTCGCGAAAGGAAATTGCCGATTCGAGCATAGTCGGTATCAGTGGCCCTATCTATCCGGGTACTTGCCGGGACAGTTTCAGGAATGCGCATAACTGGGTTAAGGATCGAAAGCAAAGTTCAGTGCGCATTAAAACCGATCAGCGTGTTGTGGCATTAACAGACCGTGTGCAGGGGGTTTTGTCCCAGCATATCGGCAAAGATATCGGAGACTTTGTTTTGCACCGTGCCGATGGCATTTTTGCTTATCAGTTGGCGGTAGTGGTCGATGATGCGCAGCAGAATATCACACATGTGGTGCGCGGCGCTGATTTGCTGGATTCAACACCGCGGCAGATATTTTTGCAGCAGCTTTTGGGGTATGCAACACCGGTTTATATGCATTTGCCAATTGTTACCAATGACGGAGGCGAGAAACTCAGTAAGCAAACCTTTGCTGCACCTGTTGCGCAATTCAATGTATCATTTCAGTTAGTAGCTGCACTAAAATTTCTTGGTCAGAATCCACCGCGGGAATTACTGGATTGTGATCTGAAAACATTCTGGCAGTGGGCCATTTCGCATTGGAATGCGGATAATGTGACAAAAACAGGCGTGCCCACAGTTTTTATGACATAAGGAGAATTTGTGGTGCTATTGCCATTCTATATACCCGGTCAACGACGGACAAAAGTTGTGATTGTCGGTGGCGGCTATGCCGGATTGACGGCGCTGACAACCCTGAAGCAATATGCCTCCAATGTTGACATCACCATTATTGATCCCAGTGATCAACATCTTAAAGTTACGCATCTGCATGAGACGTTTCGCTATCCGTTATCGGATTTGCTTGTTTCTTTCAGTGTGCTGGAGTCACGTTTTAATTGTCGTCATATTCAGGCTGCGTTGGCTGTGACGGATGAACTGCTGTTGCAATGGCAAGACCAAAAGAGCCTGGTGGTTGGCGATGAAAGGATTGATTTTGATTATTTGGTCGTGACTACGGGTGTAGATACGCGCACACAGCAGTGTGATCAAATAGAAAATGTTTTTACGTTGCAGCATTTTATGCAAACTCCAGGGACGGAATTGTTGCGTGAGCACTTAAGTAAGCTCGGTCAGGATGAACCACTGATTTCTGTCGTTGGTGCGGGTGCAACAGGCATACAGTTTTTGTTTGAAATAAAACAGTTTTTGTGCAGGCAAAATATTAAAGCGAAATTGCGATTGATTCACTCAAGTGATCAGGTGCTTGCGCAGTTTCCACGTGGTTTCGATGCTTATGTACAATCCTGTATGCAGGATTTAAATATTGATTTTATACCTGATACACGTTATCGTGGACAGAATGATTGTAGCGTAATGCTTGAGGAAAAACAGACAGGCCGGTCTTTTGAGCTGACTTCGCATGCGACGTTTCTTTTTCTTGGAAAAAAACAGGAAAATATTTTGTCCGCAAACATGTTTGGGCAATCCGTAGTTAACCACCAGACATTGCAGAATATTTTCGTGGCGGGAGATTGTTCTGTTTATACAGCTTTTGGTTCGAATATTCAATCAGCGCAATCGGCTGTGCGTAAAGGAAAGCTGGTTGGCCGGAATATTTTGCGTCATTCAGGCATGCTGAAAATACTCGAACCCTACCTGCATCATGACATTGGATATGTCGTTAATCTTGGTCCATCAGATGCAGTCGGGTGGTTAATCACACAAGGCAATATTGTAACGGGTATCCCTGCGCTTGCAATAAAAGAACTGGTAGAGGCGCAATATGATTTATTATTGATGGGGATAGATACTTATGTGGTTTAAGAATTTAACACAGGAGACTATTTATGTTTGGTCTATTAAAACAAACCCCTGTTGCCGGTAAGGCCAATGCGCTGATTCGTAGTCCGTCTGACAAACTGTTTAATTTCATTGGCGTTGATTTGCTGACCAACTATCCGCGTTGGTCGCCAGAAGTTAAGGAACTCGAAAAGCTAACAGATGGCCCGGTTCAATTAGGAACGCAATGCCGTCAGGTCAGGGTTGATCAAGGAAATCGTTCGGAATCAACATTCAAGGTTAATGTGTTTGATGCCGGCGCACGCATCTGCTTTGAAGGTATTTCAAATCCTTATCGATGTGACTATGTTATTGAAGCAGTCGATGAGGAAAGTAGTCGAATCACTTTTGTTTTTGAGCTGCTTGACCTGGAGTTACATATGAAACCATTTGAAAAGCTTGTTCGCATTGCTGTCCAAGACGGCACTGAAAGAACGGTGCATAATATAAAAAAAATAATTGAGGCTGAAAGTGCAGAAACTAATTGACAGTATCTTGCATTGGAAAAATATGGTTTTGCTGTGTAACTTGAATATAAACTTGGAGAGATATTATGGACTTTATCGTTGAAAAAGACCCTGGGTTGATTCCACAAGTATTATCCAAAATTCTTGACTCATGTATTAACGGTGTTACATTGGCTGATCCCGATCTGGAAGATTTGCCGCTTGTATATGCGAATAAAGCATTCGAAAAAATAACAGGTTATTCACAGGAAGAGACGCTGGGGAAAAACTGTCGGTTTTTGCAGGGCACGGATCGCGACCAGGAAGCAGTCTCTCAATTAAGAGCGGCGATAAAAAATAAGGAACCCGTCGAAGTTACACTCAGAAATTATAAAAAAAATGGTGAGTTATTTTTTAATCATCTGATGATGATGCCGCTCTTTGATTCAAAAGGAAACCTGCTGTATTTCCTGGGTGTTCAATATGACGCAACCGAACAAGTCAAGGCGGATGAAGAAATCAAACGACTGAATGACCGTCTGGCATCGCTTGAAAAATAAAGCGGTGGTTCAATACTGGAATAAATAACATTCTTATATTGTTAAAACAGAAAATTCATACGTAGTGGAGTGCTGTTTATTGGCCGCATGATAAATACTTGCGGACAAAGGTACTGGCGAAAATTTGTATGAAAGGGTATGATACGCGCTTCACGAGGGGAGGTGTGGCCGAGTGGTTTAAGGCAGCAGTCTTGAAAACTGCCGTAGGGGTGACTCTACCGTGAGTTCGAATCTCACCGCCTCCGCCAATAATATAATGTAATTATATAAAAAATATAAAAGGTTAGTAAATCTACCCATCTTCGGTCGGCGGTTAGTAATTAACATTTCTGGATGAATTAAGCGGATAAGACAAGCCCTAAATCTTGTCTGGTGCTGCTAACGTAATGGCTTTGATACAGTCATACGGCTCAAAGAGACACTCACTAAACTACCCGCCTAGCCAACAACCGCTTGATGAACTGTTGCTATTTGCACCTGAATTTGCTGAATCACTAAAGTTGAATGGCAAGTGGCGGGGCTGGTGCTCAAGGTTAAATCAGGCATTTTTTATATGAATCAGCGCTTCTGCTCGAATTGGAATGCTCAAATAGCAGTATTTCTGTCAAAGTCTGGCACAAATTTGACACAGTCAGTTTTGAGGCCTGTTAAAACGTAAAAACTTTCTAGCAAGCATTGCTGAAATATTATTCAGTTACAGAAAAACCTTGCATGAAGAAAAACCTTAAACAACTGAATAGACTATCATATAAAACAAAGAAGGTTAAAGCCCATGTTGTCAATCGGTAAGCAAAATGCACATGTATTTTGTTTCAATCGATGCTGAGAAGTTTCGATGTTGGAATGTTAAATACCTGACATCTGGTCTGAGCATTCTTGAGGGTATTACCAAGTTAAGTAAATTTGCATAAAAACTGGTCAATACACGAATTTTCAACTCATTGATTGTTAAATACTCATAATACTGGCTCGAGGTGGAAAATCAGTCCAATTTAACTTAACTTAACCTGGCAATACCCCCAGAACCAATTTAAAGTTCAGCTATTTCAATGCTGAAGAAAAAAAATTACTTCTCATCTCGCTAGAGATGGCGATAAAAACCCGAAGACCAGTAGTTTCAAGCTAGCCTTATCGAGAATACGATATGCGAGCATGCACAATTGGTTTGATAAACTGTATTAGTTCCGATAAACGGAATTTATAGACCCGGATTCCAAGCAGGTCGTCTACTTTTGCTTCACCGCAATCAGGGTTTGATGCAATGGTACGCACTGCTTCATCAAGATCAGATTTATGCGGTGGATGCTGCTTCTTTACAACGCTCAAATGTGGGCGTGACATAAAACGCATCAGCCGAACTTGTACTCACCCGTTAACTTTTCCTGATCGGCAATCAGTATGTCGCGGATCATGGTAAACGGCAAATCAGGATTCTCCTCTGCAATCTTGCCAATTTGTGACCAGTATTCGATATGCTTGGGTAGCGAGCTGTGTTGTGTTTGCGCGTAGCGTTTGGCCTCGGCCACCAGGCTCTTTGATAGTTTTACGTTTACAGACATGCTGGTAAAAGGCTCATTTTAGCTTAATTAGTTCCTTCAAGGAACGTGGCAAGGATTTTGTCATTAATTTTGGTGCTGAATCGCCTCGGGTTTGCAGCAGACTCTATTTCTTGAGAGGATAGGGTCATGAGAAAATAAGTAAGCTGTTTGCTGGCGGTTCGTGAGCGGGTTGTCCGGCTGTTGCAAGCGCACCAGGGGGAGAGCATGAGTCGCAGTGGGCCGCATTGGAATCGATTTCATCCAGGATAGGTTGTGCCGCTGAGGCGCTGTAAATGGGTACGGCAATCAGAGACTGATCAAGGTATGCGAGCAGGTATGTCAACTTCGGATCGTGAGCGACTCAAACAGCTGGAGCGTGAGAACCGTGAGTTGAAGCGGCCAAATGAGATATTACGCAAGGCATCCGCTTATTTTGCCCAGGCGGACCTCGAGCCGACCGAAATGACAGAGGTATTTGTTAATCAGCACAAGAAACAGTACGGGGTCGGGCCGATTTGCAGGCAATTCAGATTGCCCCGTCAAACTACTATAGGCACAAAGCGCGTGAACGGGATCCTGATCGGTTGCCAGATCGCATTATGCGAGACAAAGCGCTTGAATGCGATATACAGCGCGTATGGAAAACAACTTCAAAGCCTATGGCGCAAACAAAATATGGCGACAACTGTTGCGAGAAAGTATTCGTGTTGCGCGTTGTACCGTCGAACGGTTGATGAAGAAGCTTGGGATACAAGGCATCCGGCGCGGCAAGAAGTTGTCAATAACAGAGCAAAAATGTATCAAATAACGCGTTAAAAGTGTGCCAGTTAAGATGGTGGTTTCAATTACAGGAAGAATCTAGGGTTCGAGTGGAAGGATTCTAATCCTAGAGCGCAAATAGTCCAAAAAAGTCGGGTCGATTCAGTGAATGGGACAGTCTCTGAGCGATAAATTTTGCCACCATCACTTTGTTAATATGTCACGCTGATTGCCGATCCCAGCGGTTTCCTCAACAGCAGAAAGCAGTCTGTTCGTCATTTGCCTGTACGCGCCGCAGGTGCTTGAGTTGCGCAAACATGCACTAGTACTCCATCAATTCATCATCTTTGGATTGATAGAGTAAACCTGAAACGAGTAAGCAACAAAATGATGGTCGTTCGGAGTTGCTTTCTTGCCGACTTTGAATCGCTTCTTAACATGGTTTTGACATTGTCTTGGTTATAATAATGTTGAGCACATACAAGTTATGAGCTGTAGGTAAGCACACTTAATGAAGTTTTACATCAGCAGTTTTTTGTCAAAATATATGTAAAATATTTTGACGATTCATTTGTTTATGGAGAAAGTGGGTATGCACGGGCTTCTATATTCAATTGGTATTTCGCTGTCATTTCATATCAACTGTCAGTTTTAAAATTATGTCAGGTATACACTCATGCAAGTACTGATCATAGAGGATAATCAAGATATCGCTGCCAGCATCTATGATTATTTTGAATCATTAGGTTACATAGCCGATACGGCGGCTGATGGTGTCACTGGTTTGCATCTGGCGCTTGCAAAGGACTATAACGCGATTATTTTGGATCTGGGTTTGCCAGGTATAGATGGTTACGAGCTATGCCGCCGGCTTCGTCAAGATGCGCATCAGGCAGTTCCAGTTATCATGCTGACTGCTAGAGATACGTTTGAGAATGAATTAGAAGGCTTCAATTCCGGTGCTGATGACTATTTAATAAAACCTTTTGCGCTAAAAGACCTGGCCATGCGTGTGAAAATATTGTCAGAACGGATTAACCGTCTGCCAGCAACTTCACCATTAGTAGTTGGTGATCTCTCGCTTCATCCGAGTACAGGTGAAGTATACAGAGCAGGTAAGAAAATTATTCTCAATCCAACGTTGTTTCGGCTGTTGGCTTATTTGATGAAAAATCCCCATCGTGTCATCAAATGCGAGGAAATTGAGTATGCGATCTGGCAGGACAATCCGCCGGATAGTAATGCGTTACGTGCTCATATTTCCAATCTGCGTCGGATTATAGACAAACCGTTTGGGCATCCTTTTATACATACTGTGCGAGGTTGCGGCTACAAGCTAACGGATAAAAAAAGTGTAAGGTTGTTTCGAGAAACAGTATGAGCGATTGCAATAAGTCTCATCGTTTCAATGAAAATAGTTCATGAAGGTATTGTGAGAAGGAAAGGACTTACCTGACTATTTTCTATAATGCACTGGAATTCTTATCAGACTCGATACTGGATTCTTTGGGTATACTCATCCTGGCTTTTGGTGGACAAAACCGGTGAGATTGATGAATATTTTGGTAATCCCCCCGAAAAATAATCGAAGACAAAGCGGTTTCGCTTCGATGGTTTGCCTGACTCGGTATTTTCTTTCCAGACTTTCTACCTACGACTTTGTCGTCCGGTGCAGCCACAAGAAAGTGGAGAAAGTGGATTGTGCGCATGCAGAGCTATAAGTGGTATTTTTCGGAGGGGATTGCCGGATACATTTACTGATTCAACTCCTTTTGGAGTGCTGATGAAGTGAAAATAGTTCAACATTTCTACGATAACTTGTAAAAACATACTCATTTTTAACAAAACTTTAACATGTTTTTTGCGTGGTGTTTGCATGAGTGTTTTTAAAATTTGTGTCACGTTCGGTGATATGTTGTTGTCACCACGTGGGGCCTTTTAACAGTTAGGAGAAATGACATGAACAGAACTATATTCACCTGCGGGGTAATGCTAGCTGCCATACTGTTGCAACCAACCCTGATATTTGCTTCGGATTCGTCAAATGGCGCTGCATTAAAAGATAGCGCGCAAATGGGGCTGAAGCATGAAGACACGCAGTCGCGAGCGCACAAAATGATGGCGCACACTAATCTGGCCAAACTTGCATTGAGAATCAGACTTCCGCGCCAGGCAATGCATCATATTGAAAAAGCGCAGTTTCTTAATGCCCAATTAGAAACAGATTATCCATCGCAAACGATAAATTCTAAATTCACTTATGGAAAAGTAGTCTATGTGAAAAACCAGGAAGTTATTAATCATTACGTCCCAGTGATAGACGATGTGTTGCTGATTAGCGATTATGAGCCGATTTTTAATCAATTAAGTAGGCTGCCTTTTAGAGAAACCAGTGCCAGTGTGGTTTACGTGAGCCTTTCGATGGACTTGGATAAAATAAAAGCAGCGCTTGATGCGGCAGTAACAGATATTAAGAAACAGGAATACAATATTGCGCAGGAAGTGCTTACCTCAGCTTTTGAGGGATCTGTTATCAATGAAACAACAATAGATGAGCCAGTAGCCGCAATTTCAGAAAACCTGGCGCTTGCCAAGGCATTCTTAAATAATAAGCAGTATGATAAAACACGTACGACCTTTAAGAATGTCCATGCGCGTCTTGACAGTATCAGCAACACGAAGCTCTCTGAAGTAGAAAAGGATGACATCAACAGGCTTTCGCAGGATTTCCATCAATTGCAGGCGGAGTTAAGAGGGAAAGACCCGATGATGACTCAAAGTATCAGTGATCGGTTTGATAACCTGCGAAAAGCTTTTAGAAACTGGTTTGGTTAACTTGCAACCTGAGGCCGGAGGGGACATCGGATACCGAGTCTCCTCTCTCAAATTTTTATTCGTTTGGATCAGATAGCCAGAGTCTGTGCAAAAATGCGCGTTCTCCCTTTGCAGTAGTGGCATAGCGTCTTAAGAATATAAGGAGTGCTGGAAATGAATCAACAGCTAGAAGCAAAAATTGTCAAACCGAAATTGGGTTTGTTGAAACTCGTCAAGCAGTTCAATAATGTTCAGAAAGCCTGTGAAATTATGGGTTATAGTCGAGACAGTTATTATCGATTCAAGAAGCTGCATGATCAGGGTGGAGAAGCTGCATTATTAGAAATCAGCCGCAAGAAGCCAATTAAAAAAAACCGGGTAAAGCCGTATGTTGAGCAAGCGGTGGTCGATATGGCGTATAAATATCCGTCCTTTGGACAGCACAAAGTTGCCAATGAATTAAAACTTCAGGGGGTGACAGTATCTGCTAGCGGTGTCAGATCAATCTGGTTGCGGCATAATCTGGAGTGTTTCAAGAAACGGCTGTCAGCATTGGAAAAAAAATTAAGCAAGATTGCAGTGCTTTGACAAAACCTCAGTTACAGACATTGGAAAAAATAACGAAAAGAAAAAAAGCGTACGAGGAAGTCGATATGCATTACCTGGGTTATCTGGGCATACAAAATACATATTATGTTGGCTGTATCAAAGGCGTTGGTAAAATCTACCAACAGACTTTTATCGATACGTATTCCCGGCTGGCTATTGTCAAACTCTATGCCGACAAAAACGCCCAGATGATTGATGATCTGCTCAAAGACCGAGTCATTCCTTTATTCGACAAGCAGAATGTCCCCTTGCTGCGAATCCAGACTGATGGGGGAACTGAATATTGCGGTAAAAAAGAAACGCATACTATCAACACTATTTAAAACTCAAAGGTATTGATCATACTAAAGTCAAAACCTATAGCCCGCAGACTAATGGAATTTGTGAGCGTTTTCATAAAACAATGAAAAAAGAGTGCTATGACGTCATGTTTCGTAGCAAAATTTATCAAAATTTATATGAGATTCAGCAGGATGTTGATTGTTGGATGACGTTTTATAATAAAGAACGACCCCATTCAGGAAAACACTGCTACGGTAAAATACCCTGGCAAAGCTGGATGGACGGCAGGGTACTGACAAAAGGCAGACAGTTTGATCACTTTTTTATACCTGCGGACAGTCAGTCTCCTCCGAAAAGTATCTTGGTAAAACCATAAATTATCTTAGCTGTATTAGTGTGATTACCAAGGGAAACTGTCGGTCTAATTACCGAGCGACTTTGTCATAATCACTTTAGCAAGTCGTGCCTCATTCCACAATTACTTTTTTAT
>NZ_QAAE01000013.1 GCF_003046585.1 Nitrosomonas aestuarii
TCACTGGCAATTCCTCTCTTTTATGCAGTCTAGACAACTGAATTATAAAAGATTTAACAGGAATTGCCTCCCCCATTCATGCAATATTCAGGCTAGTACAGTCATCATAATCACAATAGCCGGCGCTTGTTCCAGCCCAGCCGGTATCATGCCAAGGAATGCAGCGCCTAACAAGGTGCCGATTGCAAAACTGACCAGGCAAGGGACAAGGTTCTTTCGAATTTTTTCCGGAAAAAATAGAAACAAACCTGCGCCAGCAAGCGCACCAATACTGCCTAATAAGCTAAACCCAATTATCCAAAGCAGCATAGCTACACTCTCTATGTTATGCCAGAATTAAAAGCATATCCCGATGTGTAATCACCTGACAAATTATTTTGCGATCGTGATGCTGGGTACACCGAGAGATGGTGCATCGGTGATTGTCATTCGAAATAGAATATACAGTAATTGAAAAGCATTTTTATTCCAGTGGTAGTAGGGCTCCGCAGTGTTGATTGCATAGTATTTGCCATGAGAACGGACGGATAAGCCGGAATCGGCAGGCACTGTATCCGAAACCTTTAGGTCCAGGGTCATGCCTGGATTTTCATTGCGGGCGATAGGCGGTGTTCGTGCGTCTTTTTCAACAGGGTATTCCGGCTCTTCATCCAGCGCATGCCCAAGAAAATTAAGAATTGCATGAAAACTTCTGAGACGGAAAGAACCCTGAATAGGCCAGTCTCCACCCGCATAACCGGGACGGATATCAAAAGCGACATCATTTGCAATCCATGGACTCGTAAGGTCGTATAATTGTGCCCTTTCCTCGCAGCATACAACATCGGGATCATAATTCGTAATGAGAATGGGGCCCAGTATCTGTTTGCTCAGTGTATAGGTATTATCCTGTGGATTGTAGCGCACGGTAAATTCCTTCTCCAGCGCCTGAAATCCTTCCGCCGACACAGCAGCGCCGGGGATGGTCCAGCTACGCTCGAAGGTTAGTGGTTCCACGTAAAGTTGCCTCTGGTCCTGAATCGCTGAAAGATGCAATGCAACGCGGCGGAACATCTCGTATCCGGACATATCTGACGGGCTGTTACGGTAGGCAACTTGTTTTTGGTGTCTCTGGCTGCGTAAACGCACCCGGTGTTTCTGCTCCTCAGTCAGTTCGATAACGTGAGGAGCGGCTTTATGATGCCTGCCGTGTCTGAGTCTGAAACCATGTTCTTTTTCATCGTGGGTGTTGTCAAGGGCATCATTTGAGTTGTGGTGTTGTAAGCGTACTTCCTGAGCCATCATGCGTAATAACAGGTCAACATCGAAGTGCTGGCGCAGCAGCAGGGTAAGCTTGCTTTGATGAAATGGAGTAAGCAGACGTTTGGTGAATTCCTCCCCTTCGATCGGCACAATTGTAAAGGTGGGATTCTCAGCAACGCTGCCGCCGAATAATGGCATCAGCAACCCGCCGGCATCTCCTGTAAGTGCAGGCGTACCGCCTGCATTAATACGGAAATCGAATGTGGCCGCGATACTGGGAACTCTTGTGAAGTGAATAGGCTGGTGATGTTGCGCACGGGCGATATTGATCAACAATTGTTCCGATTCCGCTCTGGTGACAGCCTCGTCATACACAATCACCGCTCGGTTAAGCGTAATCGGCGATAAACAACCGGTCAGTGCCAGAAGGATTGTGAAGTAAACAATGATTAAGCAAACAGATTGTCTTATGTGAGCCTGTCCAGAGTTCTGATAAAAATGCATTATTGTCTGACGGTATAGTTTAAAGATAATCTGATCATGCAGTTATGGTGTGACAGTTCCGATCATCGGTCGGATTTCCTCTGAATCCTGAGCATATTTTATGCCGTGCGGTGAGTGATTGTTGCTGTAATGATTGTGGTATCAATTGTTTACCAAGGTATTTTGACATTGCCATTCCTTTCCTGCAATCTTTCCGGCATGAGAAAAAGAAAAGAATCTGTTTTTTTTTGTCAAATTTGCGTCTGGTCATGTGCTGTGCAATTGAAAGAGAAAAAACAGTCGGGGCACGGTTAATCCAGCTGCGTGTTGGCAACGAACTGATTGATTGCCCGCCCGGTCATATTCAGGGAATGCCCGCAATAAATCCCAAACTGTGAATTTACTACAGATTATCGGCTATCATTGGAGTTTTATTTTTTTCTATTGGCATTTTTATTCGTAATCCAGATTTGATTCTATAGTTTTCGGGGACCCAAACTGACAGCTATGGATTAATTCAATCTATGAACGCAATCAGACATCTTTTCAAGTCAGCTTTTATTATCATCCTGCTCGGGGGGATGGTTGGCTGCGCAACCAATCCGCCGAAACAGCAGCACAACCTGTGCGCAGTATTCGAGCAGCATCCCGATTGGTATGACTACGCCAGGGCATCGGAAGACAAGTGGGGCGTGCCGGCGCACATCCTGATGGCCTTTGTGCGCCACGAATCCAGCTACCGCCACAATGCCAAACCACCGTTCGAGTGGTTCCTGTTCATTCCGCTGGGCCGGGCTTCCTCGGCCAAGGGCTATGCCCAGATTCAGGATCCGGCCTGGCAGGATTACAAGCAAGTGACCGGTGGATTGTTCAAGAGTCGCTCGGACATGAAGGATGCGCTGGATTTCGTCGGCTGGTATAACCATAAGAGCAATAAACAGCTTGGTATTTCCAAGTGGGATTCGAAGAATCTGTATCTTGCCTATCATGAGGGCCACGGCGGCTACCGGCGCGGCACCCACCGGAATAAAAAATGGCTGCTAAGCACGGCCGGACGCGTCGATCATACGGCGCGAGAATATGGTGCGCAACTGCGCCGCTGCGAAGACCAGTTCCGGTGCCGGCACTGGTACCAGGTCTGGCCACTGTGCCGCTAGAACGGCGTTTCGGAGTCAGTAATCCTGAGGAACTCAGTTGAATAACTGGATGCCACACAATTTCTCATCATCGTTACCTTTAATTTTGATGAATTTTTTAGCCATTGATTGTTGTCCCCTGCAGTCGTTGGTCATTATTAATGGAGTTTTGTCTGACCCTTCCAATAATTGGTCACCGCCGGAAGGATTGGCCCATTGATTTAAGTCAGCAACGGATGCGGCGCGTTATTTGAAAATTGTTGGTTTGCGGGGCAACGAAGAAAGGTGCAATCACCCAAGGACATTGCACCCTAAAGATTTTGTTTCAGCAGGCTGTTGAAATCCGCTGGAGCAAAACGAGGTTTCAGGTAAAAAATGGCGAAGAAGCAAAGTTTGAAAAATGCAAATGCGTTGCTTTAGCCATTTTTTTACACTGAAACTTTAGACGTAATAAGTTCTGTTAATCCGTAATCGCGCCTTTACTGGCCGTTGACACCAGCTTGGCGTATTTAGCCAGTACGCCACGCGTATAGCGTGGTTCGGGCGGTTGCCATGCCGCACGGCGCTGTTCGAGTTCTGCGTCGGAAATATTTAGCTGTAACAAACGTTGTTCTGCGTCGATGGTGATTGAGTCTCCTTCCTGCACCAGTGCGATGGTGCCGCCGGCAAACGCTTCCGGAGCGACGTGGCCGACGACCATGCCATAGGTGCCGCCTGAGAATCGGCCGTCGGTAATCAGGCCAACTGAGTCGCCAAGCCCTTCACCGATCAAGGCCGAAGTGGGCGAGAGCATTTCGCGCATGCCGGGACCGCCTTTGGGACCTTCATAGCGGATAACCACGACGTTGCCGGGTTGTATTTTCCGATCCAGAATCGCCTGCATACAGGTTTCTTCTGATTCAAACACGCGTGCCGGGCCGGTGATTTTAGGGTTTTTGATGCCTGAGATTTTGGCGACGGCACCTTCTGTCGACAGATTTCCTTTCAGGATGGCTAAATGACCCTGTGCATACATTGGGTTATTCCAGGGGCGTATGACGTTCTGGTCAGCGCGCGGTGTGTCCGGAATATCCTTCAATACTTCAGCGATTGTCTGTCCTGTAATAGTGATGCAGTCGCCATGTAACAGGCCATTGACCAGCAGCATTTTCATGACCTGTGGAATACCGCCGGCTTTATGCAGGTCAGCGGTGACATAACGGCCGGATGGCTTCAGGTCGCAGATGACGGGTACGCGTGCGCGGATATCTTCGAAATCGTCAATGGTTAAGTTGACTTTTGCAGCATGTGTAATGGCCAGCAGATGCAATACTGCGTTGGTGGAGCCGCCGACCGCCATGATAACAGCGATGGCATTTTCAACCGATTTTCGGGTAATGATGTCGCGCGGCAGAATTTGCTTTTTAATCGCATTGACCAGCGCTTCCGCGGACTGCCCCGAACTGATCAGTTTTTCTTCATCTTCTGCCGACATGGTGGAAGAATAGGGCAGACTCATGCCCATGGCTTCAAATGCGGATGACATGGTATTGGCGGTAAACATACCGCCGCACGAACCTGCGCCGGGACAGGCATGGCGCTCAATTTGGAGTAATTCTTCCTGGTCGATTTTTTGTGCGCTGTGTTGGCCGACTGCCTCGAACACGCTGACGATCGTCAAGTCCTGTCCTTTGTACTTGCCAGGTTTGATAGTGCCACCATAAACAAAAATGGCGGGTACGTTCATTCGAGCAATGGCGATCATTGCACCCGGCATATTTTTGTCGCAGCCGCCGATGGCGATGACGCCGTCCATGCTTTCCGCTTGCACGCAGGTCTCGATGGAGTCGGCGATGACTTCCCTGGAAACCAGAGAATACTTCATGCCTTCAGTACCCATGGAAATGCCGTCAGATACGGTAATGGTGCCAAACATTTGCGGCATTGCACCGGCCTCGTGCAACGCTTGTTCTGCTTTGCGTGACAATTCATTCAAGCCCTTGTTGCAAGGGGTGATTGTCGAGTAGCCATTGGCAACGCCCACAATGGGTTTGTTGAAATCACCATCGGTGAAGCCGACCGCGCGTAACATTGCGCGGCTCGGTGCATGCTGGGCGCCCTGCGTGATAATCTGGCTACGTTTATTGTCTGGCATACTGACTCCTGAAATATTAAATATAAAAGAAATAGGCGTTCTAAAAGGATCTTTTCAAAAAGGCATTCAATTTTGCTAAACGCACTTGTTATAATGTGCTTATTTTACCGTAAATCACGTAAATGATAAGGCAGGAACCCATGCTTGTTCACCCACAGATTGATCCCGTAGCTATTTCATTGGGACCTTTGTCCATCCACTGGTACGGATTAATGTACCTGATTGGCTTCATGCTGTTTTTTTTATTGGGCCGTTATCGTATTAAATATGGCCCCAAAACCGTTATTACACATGAATTTCTGGATGATATTCTGTTTTACGGCATGCTCGGCGTGATTATCGGCGGCCGGTTGGGTCATGTATTGTTTTATCAATTTGGCTACTATCTGGAAAATCCGTTGCTTATTTTTGCACTTTGGGAAGGTGGCATGTCATTTCATGGCGGTTTTCTCGGTGCAATTATGGCAATGATCCTCCTGGCACGTAAATATAACGTGCACTGGTTGAATATTACGGATTTCGGTGTGCCTCTGGTACCGCTGGGTTTGGGTGCCGGCCGTATCGGTAATTTTATTAATGCAGAGCTTTGGGGCCGCCCTACGGATGTGTCCTGGGGTATGATTTTTCCTTATGTCGACGAACTGCCGCGCCATCCATCGCAGCTCTACCAGTTTTTTCTGGAAGGTGTTGTATTGTTTTTGTTCGTCTGGATCTATTCGGCAAAGCAGCGCGCACTGGGTGCAGTGACAGGCATGTTTATGATCGGTTATGGTGTGGTGCGTTCGATCGCAGAATTTTTCCGTGAACCGACAGATGGTTTTATGGGTGAACTGACACTGGGCGTGACGATGGGGCAGTGGTTGTCGATTCCGATGATACTGGCCGGCCTGGCATTGGTGATATGGTCAGAACGGCACAAGTCAATTGAAAACAAACCATTCAATAATCCAAAATTTCGTAAAAGAAAAGCTAGAAATTGATGGTGACCTGCGTATAGAAGTAGTTAATGTCGCCGCGATGGCCTGCGTTTGGCGCATTGTGTATAAATTTACCGGAAAAGAGGTGGGTATAACCTGCTTCAATGGCTAAGTTTCCGGGTAATAACTGCCATTGGATTTGTGCATCAAGCTGTGAACCGACAAAACTGCCTGAGCGACCATCGGGATCTCTGACGCCTGTGAATCCCCAGGCATCCCTGCTTGAGGCAAGCCATAGTGCACGATAATCCATTGATGCGGTCAATCGATTATGTGGTTTTAGATTTAGACGCATGCCTGGCGCGTGCATATTGGTGCGCGCCAGTGCGCCATAAATGCCGGTCGGTCCGAAATCAAACCGGCGTGCACTATACAATGTATCAAAACGCCCGTTATTACCATCATCAGGGTTGTTGTCACCACTGGCAAAATCATAAAGTACGGCAATTCTAGGGGTCCATGCTGTTGAAAATGTGTAGCCAGCCGTCAAATGATGAAAGTGTGCGAAATGATCAAGGGTTCGGGGCGCAACGGGAGATATATGGGACTGACCCATTTGAAATGCGGATTCGAATTCGTAGTCGATACTGGCAGAAGCGGGTGTACGGAACAATCGAAAACCCGGCGTGAAAAGCTGGCGGTTTTGCGTGAGACGATTGGATGTGTCCTGCTCATGCAGGCCGAATATAAAAAGCTCACCACGCCCGAATTTTGCAAAATTGTTTGCTGCGAAAATTCCCCAGAGCTGCAGGTCAAAACTTTCTTCGTCAAAAACAATGTTGTTGTGGAACAGTTGATCAGCCGTATCGGGAAGGCGGACTACCGGTAGCGCCCAGAATCCCCGCAGATGCATGCCTGCTAATTTTTTGCTGCCATGCCAGTTGATATCAATGCCGGTAAAACTGTTGATAGTATTACGGAATCTATTGCGGGCCACAAATCGGCGGCTGCCTACATCCAGCGTCATTCTGCCTGCCTGCGCCATGATGTTTCCACGCAGCACATCGGGCCGGTGAAATTCAAGATAAGCGCGCAATAATTCGGTGGGATTAACGATGGTCGTATTGAGTAAAGCATTATGATCCGCTGCTGTGCGTGAATCCTGTAGTTCGGCGCCCACAGTAAAACCGGCCGGTAATTGTATGCGTCCATTAACCAGCGTTCGGAAAACAATTACATCCGTTTGACCTGACTGGTTGGCTCTGAATTCGTTATCCATGAATTCATACCGGGTGCGGTGGTCGATCTGGAGTGAAAAACCCTGTGGCATCAGGGCATCGTTCAATGACCATTGCGCCTGCAAGGGAAAACTCGCCAGTATAATAATCTTGCAGGCAAGCACAATGTGCAAGCGTATAAATGAACGCAGATACATGATCAGTTTGAATTTAATGACCGATTATACTACTGATCCGGATTTTACAATTTGATTCGGGGAGAAATAATCCATATTTTTCAGCGTTTACACTCGATACAGTTCGTCTTATTTTTTGAGGTGTAATCCAAGACGATCCATACGGTAACGCATGGAACGCACCGTAATGCCCAATAGTTTCGCTGCAGCAGTTCTGTTATGCAGGGTTTGATCCAATGCCTTGTTAATGGATTCTTTCTCCAGTTTGTCCAGGTAATCCTGTAATGGCAGCTTTTGGTCAGGTGTGATCGGTGTGTCGGACGGCGATTGTTGCGTTTCTTTAGGCTTGAGCTGCAATTCATTTTTGCCGATTTTTTTATCTGAACAGAGCGCCAGCGTGCGTTCCAGAATGTTTTCCAGTTCACGTACGTTGCCGGGAAAGTCATAGCCTGCAAGTACGGCAAGTGCTTCCTGATCAAGATGGCAAATGGGTCTTGATGTTTCTCGGCAAATTTTTGCCAGTATTCGCTCTGTGATTAACGGAATATCTTCACGCATTTCGCGCAGTGCGGGCATGTCCAGTTCAATCACATTTAACCGGTAATACAGATCCTGACGAAACAATCCATTTTCAACGCATTCACTCAATATTTTGTGGGTGGCGCTGATGATGCGCACGTCAATATTTGTTTCTTGTGTATCACCGAGTTTGCGTACCTGTTTTTCCTGAATGACTCTGAGCAGTTTCACCTGCATGGCGAGCGGCAAGTCCGCGACTTCATCCAAAAATAATGTGCCGCCATTGGCAGCAAGGAAAAAGCCATTATGATCTTTGTCAGCGCCGGTAAATGCACCTTTTCTGTAACCAAAAAACTCGCTTTCCATAAGATTCTCGGGAATGGCGCCGCAGTTGACCGGAACGAATGCCTCATCGTGGCGCGCGCTTCTTTCATGAATCATCCTGGCGGCCAGTTCCTTGCCGCTGCCTGATTCACCGTTGATATATACGGCAGCCTGACTGCGTGACAGCTTTTCTATGGTTGCGCGCAATCTGCGCATGGGCTGTGATTCGCCGAGCAAGGTGCGCCGGTTGTTTGTGTTTTCTACCGGTGTAACTTCTGAATGCAGCGGCGGCAGACTCAAAGCTGATTTGACCAGCGTGCGTAAATGATTTAACGATACCGGTTTGGTTAAATAATCAAAAGCACCTGCTTTAAGAGCGGCAACGGCGTTTTCCGGTGTGCCGTATGCCGTGATAACAGCTACGGGGAGGCCGATACAGTGCTGCGTAATATATTGCACCAGATCAAGCCCGGTACCATCCGGCAACTGCATGTCGGTGAGACATAGCTGAAATGAACGGGATTCCAGTAATTGCCTGGCATGCTGCGTGTTCATGGTGCTGATGACATTCATGCCCATGCGCGCCAGCGTTAACTCGAGCAATTCAATAATATCTGGTTCATCATCAACAACCAATACATGTGGTACTGCTTTATGAATAGATGTTGTCTGATTATGCTCGTCTTTTCTAGGCATGATGGTTGGCATCCTTGCAAAAAACTCTGAAGTGCCCGCAACCCGTGTTGCAGATATACTCAAGTGCAGCGTGGTTGGCCTCGCACAATTCGCGTGCAATATAAAGACCCAGACCGGTGCCGTTGGCTGCAGTAGTAAAAAAGGGTTCAAATAACTGTTTCAACTGGATGGCGGGCACGCCTGCCCCATCATCCCGGATATCCAGAAGCATTCTGTTTGTGGAGGTGCAACGAGTGATTTTGATTATGATGCTGCCTTTTTGTCGACGGCAATGCCGCCAGGCATTACAGCATAAGTTCCAGAGTATCTGGCGCAGATGATTGGGGTCGAAGTTAATCAGACCGGTCGTGCCGATATTTGTGAAATCAAGTTGAAAAACCGTTTTATCAATTTTTTCTATCAGGCAAAAATCATCGATAAAACAATCAATAAAGTCGATAGCATCGATAGACTCAACCTGAACAGTATCCCGTCGATTCAACTGCAGTACATCTTGCACGATTTTGTTCAGACGCTGTGTGTTATCGTTAATGATACGCAACAGACGGTGATTGCTGCCGGTACCAGAGAACTGAGCGTCTTCCTCCAGAAGCTCTGCTGCATGGCTGATGGAAGATAAAGGGTTGCGGATTTCATGGGCGATATTGGCCGTCAGCCTGCCCAAAGCAGCCAGCTTCAATTGTTGTATCTGCGATTGAATTCGGCTTGTGTCTTCCAGATAAATGACGATGCTTGCGTGGGAATTGTTTTCTATAGGGATAAAGCGGGTTCTGACCAGGGTATTGTTTTTAGATAAGCGCAGTAGATCAAAGGATATGTCTGTGTTACTCCGCCAGCTGGATAACCGGGATGCGAGAGCTGGTGCATACTCGGAAAGTATGGGCGGTTTGAAATATTCCGGTTGTGATTTCAAGCCGATCAATTTTTCAGCATAAGTATTGCACTGACGAATTTTTCCGTTGTTGTCGACTACCAGAATGCCTTCTTGTAAGTCTTTAATAATCAACTGATTAATCTGTGCCATGTTAGCCAGATCGATGCCGCGTTCATGGGCCAGCTTCTCATTGGCGACTGCATGCTTGGCAAGTCGCTGCGCAACCCATGCTACTGCAAAATAACCCATGCTGAGTAACGCAGCATGGGTGAACTGGGCTGCATGAGAACCCATGTAAAGAAATGCGTAAATTTCTTCCAGCAGAACGCCGATGGTGGCGATTGCCGCAAAAAATAAGGCCATTCTTCCTTTACTGATGAGACCGGCACCAGCCAGAGAGATCATGAGTAAAATACCCAGCCCGCTTTCCAGCCCGCCGCTGGCATAGATCATAATGCAGATAAAAATGACATCGGTGCAAACCTGTTGCATCAGTTGCCACTTAAGATCGGGCTTGCGTAATCTGATCAACACCATAAGCAGGCTGCTTACAAGCAAATGCAGCCATGCCGCATAAGAGAACAGTGTGTGATCATGAGAACCCAGATTGACAAAATGAAATGACCATGCAAGTATCATCAACCCACAGGTAATGATCATTCGGGAGATATTAAATAAAAATAATGAATGCCAGAATGCTTCCGGATAAACGTGTTCCGGACTGGATAGTGTGTCAGGCTCGTTATGCGTTCTTTGATACAGCCTGTTACGCACGCTGGGCTGAATAAACGAGAAAATATCTGTAATCACAGTACTATGATGACGAGTCTAAATGCTCAAGGCGATGTTCGTTGCTGCAAAAAAACTCGCCCTGACTGGTAACGCTTTCACTTCTAGGCAGATGGACGCCACAATGCGTGCATCGCACCATTTCTTCCAGTGATTTTGGTGTTGCGTTTTCCGCTTTGTCATCATCCGGGGTTTCGGTTTCTTCGGGTGTGCGTGTTTTTATGAACCAATAAACCAGCACAGCAATAATTAAGAAAAAGACTAATTTGCCCAAATCAATGTTCCTCCTCTATGAATGCGCGACTTTTGTCGCATAAATCATAAGTATAACTGCCATCTATATAAAAACAGGATTTACGTTCAATCAACAGTTTCATCTGTAGCTATTATTTATCATATGAATACTGACAGGCAAAGTTGAAAAAAGGACTCTATTGCCGGATTAATCAAAGTGGCGTTTCTATATGTGGCTTTTTACAGCCGCCCGTCAGGTTAATGAAACGGAAAAAAACATGAGCATGACAAAGCATGGGTTTTTCAGATCTTATTATGAAAACTGGAAGGCTGCTGTTTATTGATAACAGTAGCCTTTCTTAAAATCTGCAAAACGTCAATCAGCACTAGTTTGTAACTTGGATAAAATTACCGTTTTGTTTGATCCAGGTTTCGCCTGTGAAGGCATCGGTAACGGTTGTGGCATCCGTGGCAAAACAATCGGGTACTATCTGGCTCGTATATGTGCCGGTTGAGGCGTATTCGATTGGCGGTGTTACTTGAATTCCTTCAATCGGGAATTGGGATAACGCCCCGGCTAAAGCTTCTGTGAGGTCGAGGCATATATCAGAGTTTACAATCAAGTTGGCTGTGTCAACTGCGGCGTTGATCGTGCAGTGTTTGACGCTTGCGGTAGAATCGATGATGCCTTGAAAAGGATTGGGCAACCCCGGGATAGTGGTTGTGATGCCACTTAAGCTCGAAGAAGTGATTGTATTGCTGCTGAGTGTGGAAATACCAGTAGCGGTCGGCTGTTGCGGTATCACACAAATATTGCTGTTTGCTGAGTCGGTAATGTCAGGTGCAAGTATACATTGGCCATTCGTGGTGACAGTCACTACATTGCCGCTTTGGCTATAAATAATGCCATCGGGTACATTCGCTGTATTACAGGCACTGACACTGCTGTTTCCGCCGGAGTTCTGTATCAGGTTAACCATATTTGAGAGCGTTTCAACTACTGTGACGTTGTTACCCCAAGGGCCGCCGAGTACATAAACGTTATTATCGGTTATATTGACGCCCACGTAAACGCCGGTTTCTGGATAAAACCGAAACAACCAGGGGTTGATATTTTGCGTGGCTTTATGACCGGGCAGCACCTCAGGGAAAGAATTTTCGGCCCAATTGAATACTGTTTCAGCATCCGCTGTAGTATCTGCAAATATGAGATGTGTATGTACAATTAAAGCGAGTGCGCAAATTGATTGAATGAGTTTTTTCAGATGTTGTTTCATGCCAGGAGAACTCCAGTAAATTAATAATGTTTTGTTCAATGTTCGGTTTTGAAATGCGAGGATAAGCATACCTGTTTTGGTGTTCAATCATAGGCGAGATTTAGCTGATTAAAGGTGAATATTTCGTGCGTTTGAATAACAATTAGCTTATTTTCTATTGATATACTTTAACAGCCAGATTCAGTAGCCTTGCACTGATATTCAGACCTGAGCTGCGCGCTTCGCTCAGATTGATTTCAAATACAATTTTTTCATTAGAGAGCGCCATATTGATGGCAACACCCTGGATTGCGGCACCGGGACTGTCTGCAAGCGTAAGGATAGGCTTATTCTGTATTGTGGCTAACAGGGCAGGCAGTTTTTCGCCTACAGATTTAGAAAAAAATATAACCTGGCAATCCTGTAATTGCTCAATGCTGTCATCAGTGCGTATTACCTTGATTTGATGATTGTTGACGGATTTGTTTTCTAACTTGTCAATTTCATGGCCGAAATAATCTTCTCCGTAGATACAGAGATTTAGCGTCTGACCAGTATCTTCAGGCCATTGTGTGAATGCCATGAAGTTATAAATAAACGCGGCTTTAACTTTATTTTCGACTAATTCATCAGCGCAGGCAGTTGATTGCAACGATGGCAAAATAAAACCCATGCATATCGCGCATAAGAAATAAACAACACTTTCTTTTGCGATAGTGCTCAGTAGCCTGATGAGTCGGTTGAAAAAATGCATGTCCGCGCATTCTCCTAGAAGCGCCATTGCGCCCCAACATAAATGCCGCGCGGAATAATTCCAGGTATTGAAGGGATGGTGTCGGATACGAATTCCCGGTGGTTTTGGCTGAACAGATTCTGGCCGACGAGAAACAATTCAACATTTCTGACGGGTTTGAATGCCAGTTTCGCATCCATGGTGACATAGTCTGGAATATCGTAAAAAGCGATCTTGCTGATATAACGCAGCCAGAGATTGAGCTGCAGTTTTTCGGATATGTCGTAGTTGGAGCGCAGGGATAATTGATGCTGCGGACTGATTTTGTCTGCGCCACCTGTGATCGGGTCGAGTTCTTTCAATAGTTTGTTGGAAGAAATCTGCATATTCAGATAGCTATAGCTGCTTTGCAGGCGCCATTTGGTCAGCGGTTTCCAGTCGATCGAAGTTTCGAATCCATAAGTCAGCGCCGAAGCCTGGTTATTTGCCAATGCGGGTAGTATGAATTGTGGCGGCAGTCCTGTGCTCAATGCGAGCGCGCCAAAGCTTAAATCACGCAATTGGCTGTAATCGTTGATAAACCCTGCAATATCAATGGATGCCTGTTGAGAAAACCGGTGGCGGTATCCCAGTTCGTAGGCGATCAGTTTTTCTGAATTAAAGTCACTATTGCCTTGCAGTGTTAATAAGATCGGTATCGGTAAAGTGAGTAATCCTGTTGTGTCCAGTTGTCCCACAGTGCTTGTGACATCATTTTCAGCGCGCGAAGGCGTCCGTACGGCACGGGAAACAGACATCCAGATTGAATTATCGGTGTTGGGTGTCCACATGAGGCGTGCGTTCGGCTGTACTTCCAGTCCGGTAAAGTCATTGTGACCGATCCGGGTTCCCAGTGTGAACAACAGGCGATCGGGTATCAGTGAAATGTCATCCCGGATAAAAATACTGTATAAATGATTGGTTTGTTCGGCAGGCGTGAATTTTACTAAATCTGTTTCGAAAACTTTATTGTGATACAGTCGGAAATTGGCGCCCCAGGTTACATCATGGCTGTCATATAGGGAAAAACGGTGTTGAAAGTCAACGTCGAAGCTCTCTGCTTGAATGATTCCTACCGGTAATAAGCGAATGCGAATATGATCATAATAGGTCTGCAGCATGACCGAGGATCGTTCGGAAAAAGTCCGGTCCCAGCGAAAACGTATATTACCACCTTCTTGGTGGCCACGCAGGCCGCTTGTGGGTATGGTGCTGGGAAGACTGAGCGTATCTCTACTGAGTGTGTCTCCTTTGGACATGTAGAAAAGATCGCCCTGTAAAGTAAATTCATCATTTCCACGCGTGTGATCCACGCGGAACCCACCTCTGGCCGAGTGCCATTGGTTGTGTATGTTTTCACCGGATAAGGATGTTGTATTATCACGCGTGAATCCTTTGGCGTAGACCCGAAAGGGTGTCTGTGAGTTGATTTTGCCGCCGTAGCGTGCGCCAACAAAGCCATGTTCAAAACTGCCGCCGCCGGCTGTGAGCAGAGTGCCCTGCGTATCGGCTGCCTTTTTGGTGATGATGTTGATAACCCCATTGACTGCGTTGGCGCCCCATGCGGTGGCTGCGGGCCCGCGAATGATTTCTATCCGTTCAATATCTTCCATAAGCGTGTCTTGCTGTTCCCACAGCACACCGGAAAATATCGGAGAATAAACACTGCGTCCATCCATGAGGACCTGCAGTTTGTTGGCATAGAGGCCGTTAAACCCGCGCACGCTGATAGCCCATTTATCGGTGCCTACGCGTGCAACTTGAACACCTGGCGCCATGCGTAGAGCTTCGGGGATACTGGTTGCGCCGGATCGGTGTATATCATCGCCGGTAATCACAAAAATCGCAGAGGCAACATCAGTCAGTTTTTGTGATCGTCTGGAAACCGTGGTAACTTCAATATTCATCAGCTCCTCAATGCTGAGTCCCAGAAATTGGTTGTCAAGATTTTTTCCAGTTGCGGCTGCAATACTCGCACAGCAGCAGATAGTAAAGAAGCTTAAGAACTTCATGCCTGATCGCATTGTCTGGGTGTCACTTGAAACCATGCATTCATTTTTTTGCGTTGCCGATAAATTTCTGTTTGTAAACGGGATACTGAGTTTTTTTGAGATGAATATAATATATGGGTTGCTGACTTTATAAAGCTATGAATAAAAGGAATTCGGTTGTCTTCTTTGTTAAATGAGGGAAAGGTTTTTTTACGTTATTAGATGTAAAATCTTTCTGGTTCTGGTTGAATAAATTCTGGCCGTATTCGTACCGTCGGCGAGCGCCAAAATGGCTTGTTTTTTTAAGCTGTCCAAAATACTGGAAAGGTGACCGGCCTCCAGTTTGGAGATATACACCGTCTGGCAGTTACCGGCTTTTTTAAGGGCAGCTAAACGTGAAATCTTCATTGCACATTGATTAACGGGCCTTGTTTGAAGCAGATTGATTTCGTTTGAAGGTGATTTTCTGAGAAGATGCAAAGGTTGATTACTTGATCGATATACTCAGGTCATGATTTGATGGCAAGAAAATTATAAATAAATCCGGCATTTGCACGATATTCATGCCCAGTGCTGGCAATAGGAGGTGCTGTTGGTAATTGAAAGCCCAGTAGCAGGAAAACAACGCTTTTTAGCAGTTTTGTATTGATTTCAGGCATTTCTCATACAATTGTTTTGGGTTTCGTTTGAATAGTTGAAATCCCATGCTGCTGCCTCATTGAAGTTTATTGGGTTTACCTGCTGACAGAGAAGGTGTTGAGACTGATAACGGTATCGGTTATAAGTATGAAGTTTGATAGACTGGCATTACGCGCCTTGCGGTTAGTTACTGTTGCAGTCCACAATTTTGTTATCAATAAATAAACAGGTTTTGTTTCTTCCTGTTTTCTTGGCTGCATAGAGTGCTTTGTCAGCCGCACTCAGTAGCTGATCTTCAGTTTTCATATTCTTTTCTTTTATTGCAATACCCATACTGATCGAAATTTTCATGTGAAATGAGTCGATGTTGATCTGCAGTGCGGCAATATGCTGGCGAAGCCTTTCAGCAAAAAGAACAGCTGGCTTGGCATCGGTGTCATCATTCAAATGAATAGCCATAAACTCTTCTCCGCCAATACGAAAAAAAACATCGTTTTTTCGTCCGATGGCTCTGAAAGCTGCAGCGATTTTTTTCAGTACCTGGTCACCAATAGCGTGACCATATGTATCGTTGATTTTTTTGAAGTGATCAATGTCGATTAGAATGACGAACATCTGTTGATTGGATCTGCCCGTATCATTCCATGCTTTGGAGAGTGCCTCCGTTCCTGCACGTCGGTTAGGTAATTCCGTTAGCATGTCGGTGAGTGCGATATGTTCCAATTTACGGTTTGTGACGGCCAGTTCAGCGGTAAAGCGCTTGAGTTGCTCATGGTCACGTTCCCAGGATTCCTGTAACTTTCGATAGTGCCAGGCTGCACGCAGTCGGGCGCGAAACTCGCGTATGTTAATCGGTTTTGTTACATAATCGTCCACGCCTGCATCAAATGCCTCAATGACTTCTTCTTCATCGTCGAGGCTGGTCATCATGATGATATATAAATTCTGGCCCCAATCTGTAGCGCGCAGGGATTGGGTTAGCTTAAGTCCGTCCATAACCGGCATAAGCCAGTCCGTAATGACAATATGGGGCAGCACTTCTACCGCCAAAGATAATGCCTCTTTGCCGTTACACGCTGTAAATACTGTATGACCAAGAATTCTGGATAGCAGTTCTTCAACAAGGACAAGGTTGGATGGTTCATCTTCTACTATCAGTATTCGAAGTGAAAATTTATCGACCGTACTCTCGGGCCGCGCAATTGGATTATTGATTATTTTATGAAATGGAGGAAGTTCTGCTGCAGGTATTTTGAGCAGTTCCCCCCATGTTTGCCAATCCTTGATAACATGATCGATAAATAACCCAAGCGATTCTGTATCAAGGCTCATTTTCCCGCCAAGCAACATGAGTTCGGTTGTATATTTATTCTGCTCTGACTCTGGGCTCAGGCCAAAGTCAGCTATCAGTTTCGCCATGTAGAGTAAGTGTACGATTTGATAAGGACGGGATCCCTCGGAAAAGCACGATTCTTCCGGGGTTTCATGATAATAGATTGATTCGACAAAAATCTGGGGAAAGCCGTAATTGTTCAATATTGCGGCCGTTAATTCATTGTGGTTGGTTTGTAAAAATTGTTTCTCGAGATCGATTAAAGTCAGATCAGGGGTCTGTTTTTCGAGTAGTTCACTGTATTTTTCTGGATAAATTGTGGCGAGTGCCAGGCAACCAATGCGCGCCATTAAACCGCAGGCAAACAATTCATCAGGAGAGCATAACCGCGTTGATTTGACCAGTTCCTGCGAGGCAATCGCCATCAGTAATGAATGTGACCAGAATTGTTGATAATCAAATTGGTTGCAGGTCCCTATCTGATATTGATCAATCAATGAGAATCCCATCGCGAGTTGTTTGACAGCGTTCAGACCGACGCGGGCTATGGCATCTGGAACTGAGGTGATCGTGCGCGTGCTTAAACCCGTCATATTGGCCTTCTTGATCAAGCGACCAGAGAGCGCGGGATCAGTTTGAATGAGTTTGCTGATTTCGCTGATCGTGATGTCTTCCTGCCGGCAGGCTGTCATAAGCGCAAGGGCGACACCTCTTGGCGTTGGCAGCAGTTCGCTGATGCCTAATTGGCTCGGGTTTGCGGTTTTCATGATGTGTTCCGGAGGATTTGAACTGTTTCGATTGGATGCTGTTTTCTCAAGAAATCAGTGATTTCTCCGGAGCGAACGGGTTTGCTGAAATAATAGCCCTGCAGGTAATCACAGCCTAATTTTTTTAGTACATTTGCTTGTTCGAGCAATTCGATACCTTCCGCTGTGACGGTGAAATTCAGATTCTTGGATAAAGAAATAATGGATCGGATGATGGCCAGGCTTTTTCCATCATCCAGCATGCCGTCAACAAAGCTTTTATCAACCTTGATGTTGTTAATCGGGAGATGCATCAAATAATTCATGGAGGAGTAGCCTGTGCCAAAATCATCCAGTGAAATCTCGATGTTGTGACTGCGTAACGTATTTATTGTGTTCAGAATCTCCGCGTTATAATCCATCAAAGCGCTCTCTGTCACTTCCAGAACAAGATTGCTGGGTGGAAAGCCTGTCTCTGAGAGAATACCCATCACACTTTTTACCAAATCCGGGTTTTTAAATTGCAGCGGCGAGAGATTGACGGAAACGCGTATATTGAATCCTTTTTTCAGCCATTCCATGGCCTCTGCACAGGCTGTTCGCAGTGCCCATTCTCCAATAGGAATAATCAAACCGTTTTCTTCTGCCAGGGGAATGAAATCAAGTGGTGAAATAAATCCTTGTGCAGGGTGCTGCCAGCGGATCAGCGCTTCGACTGACAGAAATTTCCCCGTTGCAATATCCATCTGTGGTTGATATACAAGAAAAAATTGATTCTGTAACAATGCATTACGAAGACCATTCTCCAGGTTTAATCTTTTTTCTGCCTGATGGGTAAATGTGCTGCTATAAAACTGACAATTGTTCCGTCCTTCATCTTTTGCATGATACATGGCGGTATCCGCATGTTTTAACAAAGTTTCTGCATCTTCGCCGTCATCAGGATAGAAGGCTATGCCAATACTCGCGGTCAAAACAACATCACGATCCCCCAGGTGAAAGGGCTGTTGCATGACTTGACGAATACGATGGGCCATAATCAGGGCATCTTCTGCACGCTGTAAATTAGGCATAACGATCGTAAATTCATCGCCACCGATGCGTGCGATATCGGCTGCTGGTTGACTGAGTTGGCCATGTGGTTTTGCGTCATATGGTGAAAAATCCAATGAATGCGTAGTATTTTTCAGGCGGCTGGCGGCTGATTTAAGGATCAAGTCGCCTGTATTATGTCCGATCGCATCATTGATACCTTTGAAGCCATCCAGATCCAGGTACAGCATTGCGAATCTGTTGTTAATATACTGTGCACGTGCAATTTCCTGTTCCAATCGTTCCATGAAGGATTGTCGATTAGGTAAACCCGTCAACACGTCAAAATAAGCAAGATGGAAAATTTTGTTTTCTGAATCCACACGATTTGTAATGTCGCGAACCAGGCAAAGCGTCTCTTGCGTATTGATTGTGACAATCCGGCTTTCAAAATGCAGCGTATTTAGTTCGTCTGGTTTAAGTTGATATTCGAAATGTTCGACCGTTTTTTTCAGGCGGGCTTTTTGCAAAGCGTTAAGATATATTTGAAAGATGTTTGTAGGCAATGTGTGACTCAATGAATTGCCAAGCTTGACTTTTAAACTGAATGTTTTTTCAGAGAGATTCAGTGTGTCAACGACTACCCCGCCATTGTCCAGAATAAACATGGCATCAGGGATAGCACTGAAAATCGCCCTGCCGCGCGCATTGGCGAGTTTAAGGTCAAGTAGATTGAGGTAAGCGCGTTTTAGATAGAGTATTCGGTAGCGGATTAAACTCCAGTTGATCGGCTTGGAAATAAAATCCGTTGCGCCGACATCAAAAGCATGATCGACCGACTGTACATCATCCATCCCTGTGACCATGATGATAGGCAATTCGTTGCCGATTTTTTTGCGTAGATACGAGCAAACTTCATATCCATTTTTACGTGGCATTTCTACATCCAGCATGACCATGTCATGCGGTGATGCATCAAACATACGAATGGCTTCTTCTCCATCGCATGCGAGAGTTACGCTGAGTCCGGCTTGTTCCAATGCAGCCTGCATGAGATACCTGACCGTGATATCATCGTCAGCCAGTAAGACTTTAAAAGCATCAGCGCTCATGACTGTTTAAGGATCTGTTTAATTTCAGTGATGACTTTTTGATAGCGCTGCTGCAAGTTATCCAGTAGTTGTCCTACCTGTCCAAATTCGCCGGATTTACCGCATAACTCAAGCTTCTGGGCAATGACTGATATACTTTCAGCGCCTACATTTGCGGCACTGGACTTTAATGTATGGGCGGCATGGCGCAGGCTCTCGGCATCTTCATTATTAATCGCATCTTCAATCTGTCTGGTCAGGTCAACAGAAGTTTCAAGGAAAACCTGCAGAATTTTATTGACAAGTTCATCTCCGCATGATAGGTCCAGGTTGCGGATAACAGTGAGCTGTTCCTGATTAAGAATCGGTGTGTTAACACGGTCCGAGGCTGTGCATGAGTTTACAGTGTCCATTGTCAGGTTTTTCCTTTAGCGAACCGGGGCGCGCTGTATTTAAATAGATGGGATGTCGGAAGGAAATCATTTTGTTCAGTTGCCGGGCATGCTATAAAGTCATTTTTCGCGATGCCGGCGGCGGCGATAGTAAGTGATTGATCGATATGTGTGATTCGTCCATGAAATCGAATTGTGTTTCTAGAGTAATTCATCACCGGGTCATACCGGCTCGCTAAAATCATAGCGAAAGGGTCGCTGATGACAAAGGCCAGGACTTTCTTGCCGTGCTGAAAAAGATCAATATGCAAACCGGGTTTTGACCGCATGTACTTTGCAGTACACTGATTTGCCATGATCGCTTTTGACAGCGAAAAAAAAACGATCAGGTAACTGTACAAAAGAATGAGGAAAGCTGCCAACATCATGGCCAGATCTTGTGCTATAGAAAAGGGTTGCTGCAGTTCGGCTTGGAATGCGATAAGGGTGATCGGCATATTTAAAAGAACGTTATATCACTGAATGTTGATTAATTGGTTATCTCAATAATTTTAAAATTAAATAAAACTAATATAGTCATGTGGTTGCTATCTAATCGCTGTTTAAGGTTAAGCGTTATTGATAGCAGAATGATGAGTATATAAAAAAAAGAAATAAAGTATTCGCTGTAACAGATTGTGTTTTGTAATCCATTTCTGACTATTAACTTGATGTCAATTTTTTTTTGAATGCCAGATGAGTATGCTTTTGTTTATTTGACCAAAACCGAACGGGTATAAAAAAGGCAAACAGACGTTGCAATACTGTATTTAAAAAAATGAATGGTACATATGCATTCTATAGTGGTTCGCAGCTGAGCTGTTTCTGGGAGGCCGCTTAAAACGTTTTCGAAGGCTGTGCTGGATGAACTCTGGACTATTAACTATGCAGGTATGACAAAACGGCGTCACCACATGTCTTCTACGTTTGAAAGATAACGGGGAAATGCCATCCAAATACATAATGCGGTAAGCGTTACTTCGGTTATAAGAAAGCGCTCCGGGATGGTGGGTGGCGCAGAAAATCTGCACCATTTTAAATGCCCTGGCCTTATACGCAGATGAGTTCGGCTAACTGACTTAAGCCACAGATTGTGGCAATAGGAAAGTACGATTAAACAGGGGTTTGTAAATTATTTTGCTCAACTCTCAACGTTTGCAATTTGCGTATCCACTGAGAAAAATGCCGTCATTAGCTACTTTGGCTTCAAATGTCTTTAAACGCTTATTAAAATTATCCAGGGATTGCAGCAATAAAACGTATCGCCGTATCGCGTGAGACACTTGTGACTTTACAGATTCTGGATATATGATCCAGCGCTTCTGCTAAATTTAACAAGTCTCATGTTTGATACTACGATTGCTGGTGCGCATCATTGAGAGCTACCCATTTTGATAAAAATTCGATACCTCTATCAAAACGGGTAGCTCTCATTTCTGCAAGTGATGTGTCAGGACCGTAAATCCTTCTGCACTATTGCTTACCCTACAGATTGTCAGCGAAGTATGTCGATACAATAATTAAAGCCGTCACCACGCCGAATATGACCGCTATATTAAAACCCATTTTTTTAACTGTACTAGCATCATCCTTTGTATTTTCTAATGTACTCATATTCCTGCTCACTCCTATAGTATGTGTTATGTAACCATAGAAATTATCAACTGAATCAGGACTGGCACCATTGATGTAGATCAACAAAACAGCTGATAAGTGTGCTTATTCGGCTTTTAATACTTGCCGCGATACCACGCTGACGCTGGTTGGATTGCATCATTGTAATGCGGATTATTTTCTCAGAATGAGTTTTCAATATCGATGCCGCAAGAATTCATATAAGTAGAATAATAGTCCCATTTGTTTTGCAACCTACATGTATTTACTATTTAACAGCATTGTTCATGTAAAGATTTAACGGATCTGGTACGGATTGCGGTATTTGATGCATGTTTTTTAATGCAGGTGTCCAGATTTTTCTACCAGCGCAGGGCGAATAATGCCGAAGTGCACAGTCCTGAAATAAAGCCAATTGAGTCAGGTTCTTTTCTTATTCTGCTAATTCTTGCGGAATTCTGAATGCATTATCGGTATTGAAGCGTTCCTGTTTTTTGTGCTGACCTGAAGATTTTTTACCCAAGCAAATGGGTTCTTCTCGATGATATCGTTAGGGTACATTTCATCGAACAATACAATGTCCTCTATAATTCAGATGCTACAAGAAATATAATTTATGGTGTGCTCATTAAATAACACAAGGTTAAAACTGGATGATGCCTGCTGCATGCTGGCTTGACTATAAAATTCCCCCGCCCGTGGTTGGGATGCTTGTCGCTACCGCGATGTGGGCACTAGCAGAAGTAGGGCCGCAGTTCGCACTTGCACCACAAGTACGGTACTCCCTCGTGGGCATTCTGATTATCGCGGGGGGTGTTTTTGATCTGCTGGGATTAGTCGCTTTTCGCGCATCGCGTACAACTATCAACCCACTTAAGCCCGAGCTTGCCTCGGCACTGGTCACAGGTGGTGTGTATCGTTTCACCCGAAATCCGATGTACGTTGGTGTGGTGCTGTTTTTACTTGCCTGGGGAGTTTATCTCTCAGCGCTGCTGCCACTTGCGGGTCTACCGTTCTTTATCATGTACATTACACGTTTTCAGATTCAACCAGAGGAGCGTGTCCTGATGGATATCTTTGGTGAACAGTACTCGAGTTATGCAAAAAACGTGAGGCGATGGCTGTAATGCGTCATCTTACGCAAGCGGCTCCGCAATTGTTATCTACGTATGCAGAAGTATTGTTTGCTCAGTTTAAAATCAATGCATTCCTGTTTTTTCATTAAAAGTGCCGAATACGTCAGTGACGGCAAAGACGTCGTAGCCTTTTTCAATGGCTGAAAAAATCTTTATTGTCCCAGGCGTTGATATTGCCTGGGCATGCAACATACGGAGCAGCGGGAAATATTTCCTTGATTTCCGGAGCCAGTGGGCAATTCGGCCCATCCCTGAAACTTGTTGTTGGGATTGTGGGCAGATTCAAGTATTTGCCTCAGGCCGAGAGGGCTAATACATTATTCTTAAATTCAGTGGGCGAAACGCCTGTGCGAGTGATATCAACCCGGCCTGATGGTCCATTAACAGAAAAACAGCGTCAACTCTGAGGCGTCGATTGTATTTAATAGTCTTATTTACGTATATATTCCCGATGGTTGTGGATTGACAAAACAGGTTAAAAAATCTTGTGCAGAACCATGCATCCATATCATCAGGCAGAATGCTCAAGACATTAAGTGTCCCATCTTGCCACTTTGATAATCTGCCTTTGCCTGACGGATTTCTGCATCTGTGTTCATAACAAAAGGACCGCTGCCAACAATCGGCTCGTCAATCGGTTCACCACAAAGCAGCAAGACAGTTGCATTTTGAGCGTTACTGATGCAGAGGTGATCGCCTGCCGAATAAAATATTCCAACTTCTGCAGCACCAATAGTGTCAGCGTGATTAATCATTACAGTGCCTTTGAGTACAGCAAGCAGAGTGTTGAATGCTTCAGGAACGGGCAGGTCGATCTGTTGCTCGCTGGTCAGATGTAAATCCCATACATGAATAGGTGAGAATGTATGAGCGGGCCCCGCGGCTTCTTCAAATTCGCCCGCAATGATCCGTGCGGTTCCCTGGCCGTTCTGAAGTTTCACAACAGGAATTTGATCATTTAAAATATTTTGATAGCGGGGTGGTGACATTTTATATTTAGCTGGTAAATTGACCCATAGCTGCACCATTTCGAACAATCCACCGCGTTGCGCAAAATCCCGGCCATGAAATTCTTCATGAACAATACCAGAAGCGGCAGTCATCCACTGCACGTCACCGGGCCCTATTTTACCGCCGCCTCCGGAGCTGTCGCGATGTTCAACTTCACCACTATAGACAATCGTGACCGTTTCAAAACCGCGATGCGGATGCTCGCCCACACCAAGGCGTTGACTGGTTGGCGGGAAATCCATGGGGCCGGCGTAGTCAAACAATAAGAACGGACTGATTGCCGGTCCCAGCTTAGGATAAGTAAACAGCGATCGGACAGGAAAACCGTTACCGACCCAGTGACTTTCTGTATTGCGCTGAATGCGCTGCAGCTTCTTGGCAGAGGATTGGGGCTTGTTTTTTAGCATCGTTTTCTCCTGGCTAAAATTTGAATAGATCGCTTGAATCCGCGTCGGGTGAAAAGCGACAATCTGATCAAAACTATTCTTAGTGATCATACTTTGATTCAATGCGATAAGATTACGCTTTTCCGCATAAATTGAGAATCCGTTTTTCCTCGAAACTGGTGTTCGCCTACAGAACATTTTTCCTTGATACATCCTGTCATTGAGATTTCCCGGGTAAATGTGTGTGCTGTTTGGTATTTGTTGCAACAGCGTTGATTTTTTTTACACTTAACAGGTTCTCAAAGAAATAGAAAATATTATATCCATTATAATCATAAGGATATAAGTATGGCATGTTATTTGCTTATCTATCAGTACTGATACTAGTAAATTTTAAAGAGAATACAGTCATATGAAAACTAAAATAAAAAAAACAATTGCACTTGCCGGTTTATTGGGAATCGTATCTATTCATGCCAATGCATCGGTTTATAATTTCGTAAACCTTATTGACACCAACAATGGATCTATTACAGGAACACTGGGAAATGGTAGTGCATTTTCTGGCAACCCAGGTGAAGCCGGCTTCCAGACTTTTGATTGGACCGTAGGTGGCTTAACATTAACCGCAACAGGAAGTACTGTAACCGGTGGCGCATTTGCTTATCTGGATTCTGGTAATGCAGGCCTGGGCGTTTGTAAAGCACTCACCGCAAATAACCAATGTACCCCAAGCAGCGATGACAATGTAACCATCAACGAAGTTCTCGATTTACATTTTGATAAATTAGCAGAAATTGATTTTAATCAAGTGATTTTCCGCGATGCGAATCATAAAATCATCAATCCTAACATTGAGATCAGTGTTAATGGCGGCGGCTTCTCCGCATTAAACCTGACTAGTGTACAATAAGGTACAGATTTTGCGTTCCGCACATTAAATCAAGCCAACCAGTTTTATATCAGTGTGCTTTCAGCTGATGAAGTAACAGTTTCTACACCTGGCACTTTAGTATTGTTGGCATTGGGCTTGGTTGGTTTAGGTGTTACTCGGCGCAAGCATTATTTAGTCTAAGCAATTCGACGAATAACTTCAGTCAGTCAGGCTTTTCCCGAGATTTTTTAGCTTGGTTCAAATTAAAAAGATCCGGGAAAGCCACTCCGGTTCGCTTTGGAAGAATTCCATAAAGATGCCTATGCGATAAAGTATTCTTATTGTTGTGGCCTATCAATCAGCATCCAATATTTTCCAGTGTCAGCGTCTATTGTGGAATAAACTAAGTTGTAAAAACAATAGCATGAAAATTAAACTGGTAAATTTGGACGCTGTTTTTTGAAAAAAACTGGGAAAATTTCAATGCTGATTGATATCTTCGACTAAATGTCGGGTATTTGACAATCATGGGTGAAAACTTTTCAACGCCGATTTACTCGATTTTTTGGTAAATTTTGTATGCCGTGACACTCTTCGGCTGGAAGAAGCAAAGAAAACGGCGGGGTGTAGCTGCCCGTTTCGATTTGTTGCAGGGGCGTCTAGCCGCAGTTGAAAACGCCTGCGTTACTGATAGCATATTGGTAGATCCGCTCATGGTGTCGGCTCCTGTGCTTGCTTTTGGTGGTATGGAGCATGATCTTTAAGGTATGTGTTCCAGGCGCCAATAAAACAATAAGTTACAAGGCAATTAAAAAAGTATGTTTTTTCATGTAGGCGCTATGTAGACGATAAATGGATAAACAATGATTGCAGAATAACCGGAGTATTAAGAAGAATAGTCAGTTGATGGGATACGCTCAATGGAATAAATCAGGCAGATTTAAATCATTCGTCATCGTTGATGACGATTGTTTCTTCTGTTATCAATGAATCTAGTTCGGCTTTGAGTTTGTCACCTACAAGAAGTTCGCCTACACCTCTGGGTGTTCCTGTCATCACTATATCACCAGGCATCAGAGTAAAAGTGCGGCTAATATCACACAACAAAGTCAGTACGGGAAAAAGCATTTGACCAGTATTGGTATTCTGTACAAGTTCATCATTACGCCATAGACATAGTTTGATGTTTTGCAGGTCGAGGGTGTTATCCAATATGACAAATCTGGAAAGTACGCAACTTCCATCAAACGCCTTTGCGCGCTCCCAGGGATGACCTTTAGCTTTAAGACTATTTTGCAAAGATCGAAGTGTGAGATCAAGTCCAACTCCCACTCCGGCAATGGCGTCTCGCGCTTCTTTTTCGTTGCAGCACTGAAGTTTCTTTCCTATTAGCAGTGTCATTTCGGTTTCGTAATGATGAATACCAAAGCGCCTGGCCAATTTAATAAAACCAGAAAAAGACACCATGGCTGTTGTCGGCTTAATAAAAAGTATAGGCTCATTAGGAACATCATTATTTAGTTCGACAATGTGATCCGAATAATTACGCCCTACACATACCGCTTTTCCTGCGGGCCAGGGTACAGACAATCCATTTGCAAAAAGGTGTCGATAATTTGTATCAGGATGGTGCATGATAGTGTTTTTGGGATTTTTATAATGATGTCTTATAGTTATATTATTGCGAAAGCGACCTGCATGATCTGACGTTATGGAATGGACATCCACTAAACTAAACGGCATCAAAGCGCCAACGTAGTGGTGCAGTGACCACTAACGAGAGAGGAGCGTCTATTCCAGTACGTCAACTTATGATTGATGTTCCCTCTTAAGTTGGTGCATTCTAACGTGTTAACGCACTATGCCAGCTGTGCAGATAAAGAGAATTGATCTGTAGCTAGTTCAAATGGCAAAGTACCATCAAAAAGATTATAGTGCACTGACTTAAAGGTCTCATCGATAAGCGGAAGGGGCGTAGTAGACCCTACCCATTTTCCAAGTATACCGTCGTAACCACCTCTGATGTCTAGCGCCTCGACTGCAATAGAGTGATCCTGACTAAACTCAGCTTTATGGTCGATTGTTCCTGTCTGGTCAAGCTCAAGATTGTATTCTACAATTCCATTATTATTCAGATCGATGGCTGAAGCATTTGCAAAAGTCAGCGTATCGCCAGCCACGAAACTGAACGAAGATCCATCTTCGAAGATAATTTTCCCAGCCAATTCATCAAGGTCGAAGTCTGTTGTCCTTGTGAGGTCGTAGTCAACTACAATGTCAAAATCTGCCATCTCGGCATCTAGAAATAACCCGGTTCCAGGGATTGACACTTCAAAATTAAATGGATTTAAGTTTAGGTCAAACGCAAGTTGGGTAAGTGCAAGTTTAATTCCGTCTTTACTCACAAGTGATGGAAAAACAGCCAGTTCAAACATATTCCAAATAAGCTCATCAAGATCAATGTCATAAGTAACAACCTTACTGGTCTCTACGTCATGAGGATTCCCGGACCAGCCACTGATGTCCCCTGGTTTTTCGTAGAAAATAGAAACAAAGTCCAGAAAAGCAGGCAGTTCGCCTTTGTCATTTAGGAGTGCAGGGTTTGCGACGGTTAAGTCAATAACACCTTCTGGAACAGTGTCATTATTGAAGGTGACAAACGGCGCATCAATATTAAGGTTATTCATTGTAGAAAGTTTATTACTGATGTCAGACAACCTGATTGTGCCAAGATTACCTATTACCCCGCCTGGATTAACAGAAGCAAAAGCATCTGCATAAAAATCGAATATAGCCGACAGCTCAACAACCGTGACTGGATCAAGCAGAATCCAGTCATCATAATTGATTACTGATGAAGTATCGATCTTAAGTGTGTCTGTCAGGCTGTTATAAAACGTATCAACCGTTGTATCACGATTTACCCGCAGTCTGAGGGTGCCAGCGTCAAAGTCAAAATCCTCCTGTATTCCGATATCAATATCAGCTTCACCACCTACAGTAAAACCAGCTCCCTCTTTTTTTTCCTTCTTCAGGCCATTAGTAGTTGCTCCGCGAAACTTGTTGAAGTCATATGAGAAAGGTGATGAATAATATTTTTCCCAGTTGGAATTTTCTGTAATTGTCTGGCTTGTTGAAGCAACATGAATAGTTTCGGAAACTGATTCTTCATCTCCGTTGCCATTCTCCTTGGAAACAGCTTTGAAAACCAGATCAAACTCCGCGCTCTCGTTTTCGGGCAGGGTTAGGAGAAAGTCTTGAGTATAAGTGTCAGGCAGACCAGAAGAGGTTGATTGTAACGGAGATATCGTTGCTCCCGAAATTGGAAGGTCGACTTCAATTCGATCGATAAACTCTGATAGATCGGCATCTTGCTGAGTGGCTGTAACAGTAAATATGACTTCATTAACATTGGCAGTGGAAGAAGTGTTAATGGTTAGCGAAGGTATATCAGCAACTGCTGCAATCGAAACATTAACTGTTGCAAAATCGATCCCGCCATTATTGTCAGTGATCCCGTAGCCGAATGTGTCAGTCCCGGCGTAGTCTGCATCGGGAGTGTAAAGGATGGCATCACCTATCTCGTTATCAGCATCGTCACCGTCAACGATCATTACAGTACCGTGCAGTGCGTTAGTGACATAATTGATTGTCAGTGTGTCCCCATCAGCATCGGTATCATTTTTCAATACCTGTAATATCACGCCATCAGGTGACTTGGACGGAGCGTTCAATCCAGCTTGCCCGTCTTCAAAGATGTCATAGCTATCATTTATTGCATCCGGTGCAGCTGGTGCAATGGCAGTAAGTTTATCCCCTTCATTTGTTGTACGAACACCAAATTCGACATTGGCAATGTCATCAAGCGTAAGCGCAGTTGTAGTAGAGGAAAGCGTGAATTCGGTCTGTTGAATGATGTCCTTGCCGGCTCCGGGCGTCCCGAAAGCGATGCCAATATCGAACATCAATCCCGTTCCCTGCAGGTTGACGCCATGTTTTAGGTTGATGACGCCTTCATCTTCGATAGCCTGATTGGTAATGTTCCCGCCGGCTAAAATAAGCGAACTTAAAATTGCGGTATTATTAAAATCAAAAAACAATCCTCTAAGGTCGTCGTCTCCCAGGCTTGTAACAGTAAAATCTAAGGCGTTAGCATTCTCAACAACATTGATTGAAACATCGCCAATAGTAAAGGTAATTTGACGATTAATATTCGTTATATTCATAAGTTTCTCCTAATTCAGAAAATTAATAAACTTACACAATTCGTATTGTTGAACCTGTCACAAGAAATTTGAGCACGTAGAATAACTGAGTTGCGGTCGCGAACATACTTACTGAACCGACCATAAAAAAACAAATAATGCGATCTAAAATAGTTGAAAATATCCGAATGTGGAGATTATGATCACATTGTTTATTGGCCATTTCTATAATCTTAATTTCGTTACTTCACCTAAACCTCAGATCATTCATCGTGTATTTTTACACGGCGAGCAACTAAAAAAAATGACTCAAAGGAATCATTTTTAACATTTGGAATTCAATGGATCAGGATTGTATAAATAAAGATAGCAGTGAAAGTGTTACGCGCTGTTCACTCAGTCCAATTCAACATTTCAATTCGATTCGAGACGCCCATTTTGCTGTAGATGTTTCTAATATGGTTGCGGATGGTGTGATAGCTCAGGTTGATTTCTTCAGAGATAGCGCGGGCAGTGTTGCCCTTAAGGATGAGCGCGGCGATTTCCAATTCACGTTGAGTTAATCCAGCTTCAGTCAATTTACGAAGAATTTGCTTTTTATGGTTAGTAATTCTTGAGAACCGTAAAAAATATAAGAGTTTACTTTTGTTAACGTCTTTGCTTTCCTTGATTAGCTTTAATGTTATGTTGTATATGCGTCGGCCAATTTGCGACTGAAAATGATGCGATTCCACATTAACATTATGTAATACTTTAATATTTATTTGTGACAGTATTGTCGGCAAGTATATGCAATTTTTCTGCGTGATGATCTGATCAAAGGCCTGATTCTTATGTACTAAGGTTCCATCCAGACGGACAACTGCAAATGGTTCATTATAATCAGGCGTTTGTTTTATTATTTGCTGAAAATAACTACATTTTTCATTAGCCAGGATGGTTTTAATAGTCTGTAATAACACAGGACGCAATAGTTGCAATAATTTGAAATCTCGCGAATTATAGTGAAGGTGTTGAGGCTGCAGATTGCAAAAATAGAGACCGATTATTGATTCAGATCTACCTTTGCCAAATAAAGCTGCAATGGTGTAGTGCAGATTGTCTGGGTAGCAGGATTTAATTGTAGAACAATACTGGAAATTTGGGTCAGTACTCTGAAAAACATTTATGGGTATCTGGAGGTGGGTACTGTCTATGGCACTATATTTTAATATCTTTGTCTGCATGACAATTTTGAGAAAATTTTGCCAATTAAACTGACATAATAGTGAGAGATTAATACTATCCAACAACTCCAGCGAATTGTATGCTTCTTTCATCCGCACATAAAAGGCGCCGCTGCAATTTAAAAATGGAATAACTGTGATTTTTAAAAGCTGATTTAATTCTGCTCGTGTATTACAATTAACGAGTGTATTGTTAATCAGGGATAAGGCTTGATAATCTTTGTCATTGATTGATAGCATGTCGATCAAGAATCTCTGCTCATTTGCCAATCCAAAAGACGGGCAGGTTCAAAAATAATTAGCGTCGTCCACGGATAATCTATATATCACAGATCACTAAGTTTACAAATATTAGCGCAAATAACTCTATTTATTATCATGATATTATAATTCTTGATTGCCACTTGTCACTCAGATCACAGCGATTCCACTGTTGAGAATCAGATTCCCTGCCTGCTAAACGGCATCATGTTAGCTGACAATTCCGGTGCATCCGGCCCTAAAAGGTCTTTGGGCGTCTCGTTGAAATTTCCCGCAGATATAACCCTAGCAAGAATTCCTTTATGCCCTGGTGCGCTTGAAGTACGGCGGAATTTGAAATGGCATATTATTGTCAATCGGATGAGTCAGCTGATGTAGTCTGCTCAAACAACAAAGTCTTCGAAAAAGTCGGGTCGATTCACTCTGGCTAACACCATTTTAGCAACAGAGCCGCTGACAGTTTATAACCAGCACATTCATGTGCGATCAGCAGTGTTTTATTTCTCATTTGGTATTTTCCTTGAGCGGACAACTATAACAACTGGCCACTTAACTCAGAAAATTGCACTTATTATACGTATCCGAGATGTTAAGATGCTAAGTTTGCTCGTTTTACCGGAATTGAGAATGCCATGAGTTCATCCCCTATCACTGCTTTGTCGCCATTGGATGGCAGATATCAACAGAAAGTAGCAGCTCTGCAGCCTTTTTTTAGCGAGTTTGCGCTGATACGTTTTCGCGTTCAAGTAGAGGTTGCATGGCTAAAAGCGCTGAGTAATGAGTCGAGAGTTACCGAAATTCCTCCATTCTCAAATGAAACTGATGTCCGGCTGGATGGTCTTGTTGCAGGTTTTTCGGTCACTGATGCAGAAACCATCAAGTCCATTGAAGCTATCACCAACCATGATGTCAAAGCTGTCGAATACTGGTTAAAACAGACACTGGCTGATAATAGTGAAGTAACTGAAGCGACTGAATTTATTCATTTTGCGTGTACATCAGAGGATATCAACAATCTGTCGCATGGTCTGATGCTTAAAATGAGCCTTGATCAGGTCATGTTACCCGCACTGGACAAAATAATTGCTAAATTGGTCGAGCTGGCGCATCTGTTGGCCGATTTGCCGATGCTTTCGCGCACACATGGTCAGCCGGCAACACCTACGACGCTCGGCAAAGAAGTCGCTAATTTGACTTATCGCCTGCAACGCGGCAGAAAACAACTTGTAGGAGTAGCGATAATGGGTAAGATTAATGGTGCTGTAGGTAATTACAATGCACATTTGTCCGCATACCCGGAACTGGATTGGGAAAATTTTGCACAGTCTTTTGTTGAATTGCTCGGATTGACATTCAATCCCTACACCACACAGATAGAGCCGCATGACACAATTGCCGAACTCTTTGATGCATATGCACGTATTAACACTGTTTTGCTGGATTTGAACCGCGATATCTGGGGGTATATTTCATTAGGGTATTTCAAACAAAAAACGCAGTCAGGAGAGGTGGGCTCTTCAACAATGCCGCATAAGGTTAATCCGATTGATTTTGAAAACGCGGAAGGTAATTTGGGCATTGCCAATGCGCTATTACGGCATTTAAGTGAGAAATTGCCTGTTTCGCGCTGGCAGCGTGATTTAACGGATTCGACTGTATTGCGTAACATGGGCGTCGCGCTGGGACATACTTTGCTGGCCTTTGATTCCTGCCTCAAAGGGCTTAATAAACTGGAAGCGAATCCAGAGCAAATGTCACTTGATTTAAATAATGCCTGGGAGGTGCTGGCTGAACCGATCCAGACAGTCATGCGTCGTTATGGTGTGCCTAATCCATATGAACAATTAAAAACATTAACGCGCGGTAAAAGCAGCATCACTCAGGCAGTACTCCATCAGTTTATTCGTGGCCTGAGCATACCCGAAGCTGAAAAAAATAGATTGCTGGCAATGACACCGCAAAACTATATTGGTAAAGCCATTGAACTTGCGCGCAGAATTAAAATTTAGCTTGTAAATTTATATTTAAAAACAGCTAAATGTAATGTTTTACTTGGATTGGTTCATAAAATATTTTTCAAACTACTTGAAATTATAAGAACTGTCCCAATAACCCCCTGATGATCATTAGGAGGAACGATGCAAAATTCACAGAATCCGCAAGATACGCAACCCGGTGAACCTGAAGAACTGTTGAACAATACAAAAGATGATGCATCAGGGACAGTGGGTACAAATGCTGAGCAGTCAGGCGAGCAGACTGAAGTGGACCAGGAACCGCAGCAAGAATTCGAGCCTGATCTGCAACAATTATTGAAAGATGCCGAACTTAAGGCGGCCGAACATCATGACGCATGGGTACGCGCAAAAGCTGAGACTGAAAATATTCGTAAGCGTGCCCAAACAGATGTCACCAATGCACACAAATACGCTGTTGAAAATTTTTCTACTGAGCTTCTGACGGTTATGGATAGCCTAGAGGCCGCATTGGCAGTTGAAAATGCCAGCGTAGAGAATTTCAAGAACGGCATGGAGTTGACGCAGAAGCAGTTAACAACTGTTTTCGATAAATTTAATATTACAGTGATTGATCCAGCAGGTGAGAAATTTGACCCGCATCAACACCAGGCAATGTGCACCGTTGATTCGGAACTTGAACCCAATACTGTCGTACAGGTTATGCAAAAAGGCTACAAGTTGCATGACCGGGTTATTCGGCCAGCGCTTGTGATGGTTTCAAAAGCAAAAGAAGGCTGAATTCAAACTGGAAATTAGCTTGAAATTTGACAATATATCTCCACTTATCTGATTAATTCATAGACAGTATTTAATTTAAAAGGATCTAAACATGGCAAAAATTATCGGCATCGACTTGGGTACGACTAACTCTTGTGTGGCAGTTATGGAGAATGGCAAGTCCAAGGTGATTGAAAATTCGGAAGGTACGCGCACAACACCTTCGATTGTTGCCTACACAGAAGACAATGAGATTTTGGTAGGCGCGTCAGCTAAACGTCAGGCTGTGACCAATCCAAAAAATACATTATTTGCGGTAAAACGGCTTATCGGCCGCCGTTTTGATGAGGATATGGTACAAAAAGATATCAAAATGGTGCCTTATAAGATTATGAAGGCAGGCAACGGCGATGCTTGGGTCGAAGTACGGGATAAAAAAATTGCACCACCCGAGGTTTCTGCGCAGGTGCTCAAAAAAATGAAAAAAACTGCAGAAGACTATTTGGGTGAGCCAATCACCGAAGCAGTGATTACCGTTCCGGCCTATTTTAATGATTCCCAGCGCCAGGCAACGAAGGACGCAGGAAAAATAGCCGGTCTGGAAGTCAAGCGCATTATCAACGAGCCGACAGCTGCTGCATTGGCTTTTGGTATGGATAAGAAAGAAGGCGATCGTAAAATTGCTGTTTATGATCTGGGTGGTGGTACTTTTGATATTTCTATTATTGAAATTGCTGAAGTTGAAGGCGAACATCAATTTGAAGTGCTGGCAACCAATGGCGATACCTTTCTCGGTGGTGAGGATTTTGATTCACGCGTTATTGAATATCTGGTTGAAGAGTTCAAGAAAGAAAATGGTATTGATCTGAGACAGGACATGCTGGCGCTGCAGCGTCTGAAGGATGCCGCGGAAAAAACCAAAATTGAGCTTTCTTCCAGCCAGCAAACTGAAGTCAATTTGCCCTATATTACAGCGGATGCGAGTGGTCCGAAACATATGGCGATCAAAATTACACGCGCTAAACTCGAGAGTCTGGTCGAAGAATTAATAGAGCGCACGGTTGAACCATGCCGAATCGCGATGAAAGATGCAGGCGTGTCCGCTTCAGAGATAGACGATGTGATCCTGGTTGGCGGGCAAAGTCGTATGCCTAAAGTTCAGGCAAAAGTAAAGGATATCTTTGGCAAAGAACCGCGTAAAGACGTTAATCCTGATGAAGCGGTTGCGGTGGGTGCTGCCATCCAAGGCGGTGTGCTGCAAGGTGATGTCAAGGATGTGCTGCTGCTCGATGTCACGCCATTGTCACTGGGTATCGAAACACTGGGTGGGGTCATGACTAAACTGATTCCAAAAAATACGACTATTCCGACCAAGGCGCAACAAGTTTTTTCTACAGCCGAGGAAAATCAGACTGCTGTGACCATTCATGTTTTGCAAGGTGAGCGCGAAATGGCCTCCGGTAATAAGAGTCTCGGACAATTCAATTTAACTGATATTCCACCGGCGCCACGTGGAATGCCGCAAATAGAGGTGGCATTTGATATTGACGCCAATGGTATTTTGCATGTTTCGGCAAAAGATAAGGCAACAGGTAAGGAAAGCAAGATAAAAATCCAGGCCAGTTCAGGGTTGTCGGATGAAGAAGTCGAACGCATGGTAAAAGATGCGGAAGCGCATGCGGAAGAGGACCACAAAATCCTGGAACTGGTTTCCAGCCGTAACCAGTGCGATGCAATTATTCATTCTGTGAAAAAATCGCTGAATGAACATGGCGATCAATTGGATGAAGAAGAGAAATCCAAAATCGAGACGGCTTTGAAAGATGCTGAAGAAGCGTTGAAATCAGACAACAAGGAAGAGATTGATGCAAAAACGCAAGCGTTGACTGAAGCTTCGCATAAACTGGCTGAAAAGATGTATCAAAATCAGGATCAGCAATCACAGCAGGCCCAGCCTGGTGCTGGCGCATCTTCCCCAAAAGATAACGAGAAATCTGTGGAAGGCGAAGTGGTAGATGCCGAATTCGAAGAAGTTAAAGATAAAAAATAAATACTGTTAAATCTGCCAGACGCAGAGCACGAAAAAAGAGTGTTATCTCTTTTTTCGTGCTCTGCGTTTTGGTATTTTCTCTCAATATTAACGAACTCAGAGAAATGTTAATAACAGATTTCATATATGTTTGCAGGAATTAAAAATGGCTAAGCGCGATTATTATGAAATACTCGGCCTCAATCGTGATGCCGATGACAGTACAATTAAAAAAGCCTATCGTAAGTTGGCGATGAAGCATCACCCCGATCGGAATTCGGGTAATTCTCAATCAGAAGAATTGTTCAAGGAAGCTAAGGAAGCTTACGAAGTATTATCCGATCCTAATAAACGTGCTGCCTATGATCAATTCGGTCATGCCGGTGTGGATGCGAGTGCAGCAGGCGCTGGAGCGGGTGGCGCCCAGGGATTTGCCGATGCGTTTGGTGATATTTTTGGTGATATTTTTGGCGGGCGTGGTGGCCGATCGAATGTGCACAGAGGCTCGGACCTGCGTTACAGTCTGGAGATTTCACTGGAACAGGCCGCTCATGGAACCGAGACAAAAATTCGTATCCCTACGATGGATCAATGTGATACCTGCCATGGTGATGGCAGTAAACCGGGTAGCAAGCCTCAAACCTGTCCAACCTGTCATGGTCATGGTCAGGTCAGAATGCAGCAGGGTTTTTTCTCGATTCAACAAACCTGCCCGAAATGTCATGGCAATGGCAAGGTTATTACCGATCCATGTGGCACATGTCATGGCGCGGGACGTGTGAAACGACATAAAACACTGAATGTAAAAATTCCCATGGGTGTTGATGATGGCGATCGCATCCGCATTGCCGGAGAAGGAGAGGCAGGGACGAGCGGCGGTCCGCCGGGAGATCTTTATGTTGTGATCCATTTGGCGTCACATTCTGTTTTTCATCGCGATGGCGATCATTTGCATTGTGAAATACCGATCAGTTTTACCACTGCGGCATTGGGTGGTGAGATCGAAGTGCCGACCCTGGAAGGGCACGCTAAAATCAAAGTGCCGTCAGAAACGCAGACAGGTAAAATTTTCCGTTTGCGCGGCAAGGGCATAAAAGGTGTCCGCAGTAATAGCAAGGGTGATTTGCTGTGCCATGTGATTGTAGAGACTCCCGTAAAATTGACCGCACGCCAGACAGAATTACTTGAAGAACTTGAAGTTATCAGCCAGAAAGATGGCTCCCGCCACAGTCCCCGTGCAAAATCATGGATGGATAAGGCGCGTGAGTTCTTTTCAGAATAGAAGCATGCTTGAAAATAGTGTCTGGCAGACTCGTTGCAAAACTATCTGTGTTGCCGATGCGGTGTTAGACTAGACTCAAAATGCTCATTTATTATGAACATAAGCTTTGTCTCTTAGTCTATTATGCCTTGTGTCATTTGTCTCGAGAACGTTTTTTAGTTGCCGTTAAATTGCCGCCGGAGTTCTGTTGAATTTCGTGCGGTATGGGCATTCCGGTTTCTAATATGATTGTTAAAGCTGTTGCAGCTTAAAACTTGATCTGACAAGCTTTGGAAATTCATTTCCATTCAATCTGATCCTGGTCTCATTGCTGTATTGGCATGACTTATTGGTCTGGCAGGGCCGGTGTTTGTTATGGATCAACGATCAATCAGGCATCATAACGGACGATGCCCTCAAATAACTGATCGACAATGATGTTACGCAGTGTTATTCATACGGGAGAAGGCAATGTCACGATTACGCAGCCTGCTGAGCCATAGCATTCTGATCTCATTAGGCATCGTTAGCCCGCTGTGTCATAGTGTGATGCCGGGTGATGACACTGAGCAGACTGTCGGCAAAGTCTTTGCCGGTGTTGTGCACACGGGTGCTGGCGACGTGCGTATTGGGCTTACCCTGCAACAATACGAAGCAGGACTGAAACGCCGGGAAAAAGAAGTGGAAATACGCTATATCAAAGCGCATGTGAATGATCAACGACACCTAGAAGCTCAGTTGTATGCCATCCAAAGCCAATTGCAGGACACCAGACAAAGCTACCAGGCGCACATCGATGATTTAAGAAAGCGCATTGCGCAGTTGGAGTCAATCCGGGCGCAGGTATCTGATGAATTACTGAATCAAGCCCAGCAAGCATTGGCCGGCGGCGACACCCAGCAGGTCGAGCGATTATTACACCAAATGGAATCTCAATCAGCAGGCGTTAATAACGTTACAGCCGCAGCAAACTATCAGCGGTGTCAGATCGCCAGGGATGAGATACGTTATCGCCAGGCATTCACGTTGTGTCAGCGGGCCGTGCAATTAGTACCTGACAGGATTGATTACCTGTCAGACCTGGCGGATCTGGCGTATACGCTGGGCGAGTATGAAAAAACAATCACGTATTACGAGCAGGTGCTTGATAATTCTCTCAAAACATATGGGGAAGATCATGCCGATGTGGCGATTAGCCGCAATAATTTGGGTACAGTCTGGGATGCCCTGGGTGAGTATCAAAAAGCCATTGGCTATTATGAGCAAGCACTAGCCAGTGACATTAAAACCTACGGGGAACATCATCCTGATGTGGCGGTTGACCGTAATAATCTGGGAATGGCCTGGTTTGCACTGGGTGAGTATAAAAAGGCCATTGTCTACTTGGAACAGGCGCTGACCAGCGACATTAAAACCTACGGAGAACATCATCTCCAAGTGGCGACTTACTACAATAATCTGGCTGGGGCCTGGCATGCGCTGGGTGACTATAAAAAATCCCATGACTACCTTGATCAGGCGTTAAAGATTTTTGAGAAAGTTTTAGGAGAAAACCACCCTAATACAAGTGGAGTCCGTGCAAATTACCAGCAATTGCAGTCAGATATTCAGGGCCTGGAAGATGAATCAGATGTATCAAAATAATGGAGAGCGTGGAAAATGGATAACCTTTCCACTGCCTGCTTACGACCCAACTCGGAAGTTGAGGTATGAATATGGCAACGTCCGCTCAGGGTTTGTTACCTGACTTATTGATGGCATCTGGTGAACTCAAGTTCAAGCCGTCTAAAACCCTAGGCTTCTTGTCTGAGAGCACTGCTTTGACGGGAGTTTCTGATATAAGTCTGTATATTCGTCGGTATTCCTTACAAACACCATACATTGGTGAAGGTGTTATTTTCACCTTGGAAGTGGAAGACGCAGATACCGCTTTCGCAGTAGCAAAATCTAAATCACTCAACATCGTACTTGAGTTGCGGTCCGAGGATTGGGGTCAACGCCACTGCTACATCCAAGACCCGAACGGGATTTATTTGGACATTGTTCAGTCTTTTGAACCGACCGAAGAATATCAGAGAGATTATGTCTCGGAATAGGAGCCTCATAGACCTCAGAAATATCGGCAAGAAAATTGCCGGTCGGTTGAATGAAGTCGGGATATTTTCAGAATACGATTTAAAGCGAGTTGGTTCTGTTGGCGCACATCGCATGATCAAGGAGAGGTATCCGAATGAGACATTACCGTTTTGTTACTACCTGTATTCATTTGAAGGGGCTGTGACTGACGAACATTGGGATGAAATCGGTGAGTACAAAAAACAGCAGATCAAGGCACAAATCAGCTAACAAGGCGATGCACCGGACGCCTTCGGCGCCGGTGATCTTTGACGTTATGTCGTGCGTGAAATGAGTTTGGAAGTGCTCAAATGAGAGAATGTGATATAGTATATGAGTGAGTTGTATGGCGGGTCTCAGTCGCCGTCTTCATTCTCATTCGCCAGTAGTGTTTTTAGCTCATATGCATCGACGTCGAATTCGGTGGTGTCCGAAACCGCAGCCAGAACTAGGGGCGCAATGCGCGACCACTCTTCTTTGATCTCGAAATCACTGAAATTGACCGCGGTCGCCTCGGCGTACATTTCATTCATCAGCCGCTTTGCCCGCGCTTCGAAGGTCTCGATGTCAGTATTGGCGCCGGGAGGGATGTTTTCCTCGATCCAGTTCGATGCCCACTTATTGAATCGCATGCTCATGATCGCCCACCTGTCTCCTGCATTGTAGTCTGGGCCGGTTTCCCGGGCCACTATAATCCAACCGATATTTCGGTCCAAGTAAATACAAGAATACTTCATAGTATTGAAGTATTCAATACTGTGGTGCAGTATTATTTTATGGATTGGAAAATCCAACCATACAAGAACCACTTACTATGATTGTAGCATCAATGTTGTTCGTTTTGTGTTTGCTAGGTATTTTAGTCAGGGTCAATTCGTTCTAGCCCCGCAAGCCAATAACAATGGGCATAACCAATATAATGCCGAACATTTTCAGGAAACATTGATATAAAGGAGCCTCAATAAAACCCGATTGAGATCAGTCCTTGCAGCTTAAAGAAATTGTCGTTCGCCTTGTTACTCGCCAAGAACACGCACACTACCACAAACTTATGCAGAACCATCATTACTTTGGGTCTGCCTTTCCAGTTGGCGAAACACTGCATTATGTTGCCATCTGACGTACGTAATGGGTTGCGCTACTTAGCTTTTCATCTGCGGCCTTAAAATGCGCTCCACGCGACGAATGGAGTGGCTGGCGCTATCGTCATCAATTTAATCGTTTAAATTTGGTCACCAATAACAGCCGGTTTTTGATTCTACCGCAATGGCACACTCCAAATGCGGCAACTCGTATTTTATCGCTGTGCCAGAGAAGGCTCCAAACCGATTGGATGCGACACCTCCATCACCCGCTGCTGTTACTCGAAACCTTCGTCGATCCACAACACTTTCATGGCACTATTTACAGAGCGGCCAACTGGATCATATTGGGTAGCACCAAAGGGTTTCGTCGCGCTAGCGCCCAAGGTTACCAACCCAACGCTTCGCCTAAATTGGTTTTTGTTTATGCGCTGCAACGCAATGCACAGCGCTTACTGTCTCAATCGTATTTAAACCCAGTCTATCAATGTGGAATACCAAAGCTCATGCTAACAGCGAGTCAAATGAGCGCACTACCCACTTTATTTAAATCCATCCATGATCCGCGTCGTACACAGGGTAGGCGCCATCGATTAGAAACGATATTGGCCATTGTCACGGGCGCTATTCTCTGTGGCCGGGTGGGTTATAAAGGTATTGCCGAATGGGCGCAATCACTCGGTCAGGATGCTCGCGCCCGCTTCCAGTGTTACTACAAACAGGAACGTTATCATGCACCCAGTGAATACATTATTCGCGATACGTTGATCAGAGTTGAGCCTGATGCGCTGGACCAGGCATTAAGATGGCATTAAGATACTGGAGCGAGCAATACAGTGCTGCCGATGAAAGTCTGGCGATAGATGGCAAAACCATGCGTAGTGCGATAGACAACGAGGGCAAGCAAGTTCACAGGATGAGCGCTATTGGTCACGAAACACTTAACTGTTACACCCAAAAAAGTCGGGAAGCTCTGCGCAAACGGCTGCACAGTTGCCAAACAAACCAATGAAAAATCAAAATAGCTACTCCGCTACTTGAGCCGCTTGATATTGATGGTGTCGTAATTACCGCAGACGCACTGCTTACGCAACGTCAATTAGCCCGTTATCTGGTAGAAAACAAGCAGGCGCACTATCATTTCACCGTCAAAGCCAATCAACCCAGGCTACATGAAGATCTGCAGTATTACTTTAAATATCTCGTCAGGCACCTGATGCCGCGATAAACAACTATGGGCACGGGCGTATAGAAACCCGTAAAATATGGGTGACCAGCAAACTCAATGACTATTTAGACTTCCCCTATGTCGAACAAGTATTTGCCATTGAACGTGAATCAATTGATAAGAAAACAAAAAAGGTCTCACGAGAGTTGGTATACGGTATTACCAGCCAAGCTGACTTTGATGCCTCTGCAGAAAAAATCTTGGAGATAAACCGGGAGCATTGGTGCATTGAAAATAGCTGCCATTACATTCTAGACTGGTGCTTTGATGAAGACAGGTGCCGAATTCGTACCGGGCATGGCCCTAAAAATATTACACGTCTGCGGCGTTTTGTTGTTGGAGTTATCAAAGCAACAAGTTTAAAAGGCGTCTCTGAGACAATGAGAAAGCTAACCATGAATATCCGTATGGTGTTCGACTATTTAATAATGACCAAAAATTCGGCAAAGCCGCGTTAGAACAAATTTGCCGCGCCCTAGACCCATATTGCTCTTGCTCATAAAGCCGGGTTGCACGCTCGACGAATCTTTCTATTGTCATTATTGCAATGGATAATCCTGTCCGGCTGAAATGATAGCCAAGAAAGCCGAAGCCCCTCTCGATACGTCCTATAAAAGTCTTATCCGGGTGCTTGGTTAAATCGAAAGACGCAAGCTGCCCGTTGACCTCTTTATGCGCTGTCGATGATAGGGTCGCTCGCGAGTGTGGAAATCATGGGCTAAGCAGAATCTAAATGGTGATTTTCAAGTGTACCCAACTTCCGCAGTTGGCCGAAAGCGACCCGAACATTAAGAAAGTGTAAAACAAACTTTTAATGTCAGTACTCACCGCGTTCGGAGTCAGTAATAGCGACCATAGTAGTCTGTTGAAGCACTCTGTTAACTGTCAAATGACCATAGATTTCTTGATGGCATCGCTAATGGCTTCGTAATGTACTTCTATCGGATTTAACTGCTTAAGTCTAGACAGCGAGAGGCTTTTGTGTGGCCCAATGGAGTCATTTAGTTTTTTGGTGGCGATGACGTAGAATTGCCATTGCTCTAAATTCAGCGGGTTGATTGTTGTCTGGTCTTTGTGTTTTAAGAGACAGAATACATATACATCAGATTGGCGGATTTTATCAGAAGAATACTCATTTGTAGCCGCCTCCCATCCATAAGTAGGACGAATGCTAAATTGGATGCTTGAATATTTGCTCTGCATCCAACTTTGGATATAGGCGGATGACTTAACCTCCACCTTTACTCCTTCTGTGGTGATTAGATCGTAGGAATCCCATTCTTGCCTGATGCCAGAAGGACAATAAATTTATTGGAAGATTTTGTCCTCTGGAGACGAATGGTTCTTCACCGGATTTTTTTACTTCTAATGCGATTAGTTTGTTCATTTTTATCGACAGCTAGCAAGTAATTATATAATTTCCGTATATCTTTCATATTTTGGCATTAAAAGCAACAAAGTGGTTTCGTTTGTCTGTGTATCATCCTAAATAACGCGATAGACAGAACTGAAGATCATGTCTGTACTGGCTGTCACATATTATTTGGTCAGATTGCTGGATATTTATTGAAAAAAATTGACTAACCGCTTTCGACTCAAAGGAGACTTTAAATCGAGACAAAAAGCAGTGGGCAATTATAGACGGGTAAAAGTATTTATGAAAAACAACCGCATCTATCACTACAAAATGAATCGCAAAAAGCGATCGACACTATTTATTCGGATGGGGCTGGCTTGCCTTGCCTATATTGCCGGGCTTTATGTGTATGAAATTTATTCTGGGCAAGTAGTATCGGAAAATTTCCGTGCAATCTATATTTATTCTTTTAGCTTTTGTAGCTTGGTGCTGTTTTATATAGCATGGTGGCATCTTAATAATCCAGCAATCTACGAGGCTGCCGTTACGCCGCAGAGGTTTATCGTAAGATATCCGGATTCTTCCCAATGGTCATTTGACGTCAGTATTTCTGACATTGAAAGATTTGAATATCGTGAATTACATTCACGTGCTGGCCGAGGAATAGCGGCGTGCGGAATAGTGATGAAAAGTGGTGAATTTCACGAAATAGTTATGAACTACGGTAATAGAGTTAACAAAATGCATGCCGCGATTAAGGGTATTAACCCAGATGTTACTTTTTTCAAAAAGATAAACAAGGGATCTTCATTCCAATCGTCTAAAAATTGAAATTAAAATAAATTTGATTGTCGGCTTCTGGCCCAGACTGTGTGAGAATCCTTTATTAAAAGTTTTGTGGTAAATGCAGCTTTTATTTGTTACGTTTTTGCTTGAAAAGTAGTAAATATAAACAGATATTCAAGATATTTCTAACAAGCCGTGGGAATTAATTTTATTTCGATCCGAGTTTTCGCACAGCCTGGGCCAAGAGCGGTCGCTTCAATGATGCAAATTGTCACTGCTTTCAATTATATTTTTGAATACTTCAGATTAACAACCTGTTAAATTGAAATTCTACAACTGAGCAACCATTTCCTTCCTGCCGCAATTTGGTGGTAAAAACATTCCCTGTTTCAATCAAGCTCGAAATTAAGTGCAGAAACCCTGAGATAAGCGGTACAATTTTAAATGAGGCTCGTAAATGAGATACTTGTTTGAACTACCTGAGGATTTGCGGATATTTCGAAATGCTGTGAATTAGTTAAAATTGAAATTATCGTTTATAAAAACGCCCGTGTCATCTCAGCATTACGCTATCAGAAATTGTTTTTTGTGTGATCGTTAAACAATTGTAACGTTTCATTTTAAAGGGGTGAGATTTATGGCAGCAAATGAATCAGCTACTAAAAAGCACTATCCTGAACGTATTGTCCCATTCACCGCTGGTGATGGCAGGGAGCTCAACTTGATCAATGTTCGAGGTGAAGTTGCGCCTAAAAAGGGACCGGTGATATTGGTGCATGGTGCCGGTGTGCGCGCCAATATTTTCAGAGCGCCTGTACAGGAGGATTTTGTTGATGCACTGGTCGCCGCTGGTTACGATGTCTGGCTTGAGAACTGGCGTGCTAGCATTGATTTTCCACCTAACTTCTGGACTTTGGATCAGGCCGCTGTTTATGATCATCCACAGGCTGTTAAAACCATCTTGAATGAAACTGGCGCGGATACCTTAAAGGCAGTCATTCATTGTCAGGGTTCAACCAGTTTTACCATGTCCGCCATGGCCGGGCTGGTGCCTGAAGTCACAACGATTGTCAGCAACGCGGTTTCTCTAAATCCCGTTGTTCCCAAGTGGTCCACCTTCAAGCTCAATTACCTGTTGCCTGTTGTTAAGATGCTTACCCGCTATCTCAACCCGCACTGGGGTGTCGAGGCGCCAAATTTCAGTGCCAAATTGATTACATTACTGGTTAATTTGACGCATCATGAATGTAATAACGCCGTATGCAAGCAGGTCAGTTTTACTTATGGTTCCGGTTTCCCTGCGCTCTGGAGCCATGAAAATCTGAACGAAGAAACGCACGAATGGTTAAAGGAAGAATTTGCTGAGGTGCCGCTCCGGTTTTTTGACCAGATTTTGAGTTGTATCAAGCGTGGTAATCTGATTTCAGTCGAGGGATTTACTGAATTACCTGCAGATTTTGCCAAAGAGGGTTCCAAAACCAATGCCCGTTTTGCTTTTTTTGCCGGACAGAATAACTTGTGCTTTTTGCCGGTGAGCCAGGAAAAGGCGCATGCCTACTTTTCGAATATCCGGAAAGATTATCATACGCTGCATTTGCTGCCGAATTATGGCCATTTGGATGTCTTTATGGGTAAGCATGCAGCTCAGGATACTTATCCACTCATGATTGCTGAACTGGATCAATAGAGATGAATTCATTTTTTTGATAAAAGGGGGTTGTTATGTTTATGATACCCAGGCGCATCAAGCAATATACCGGGAAATACGCACTCGTAGACGGCATTCCGTTTAAGCTGCCGGTGACTGCTGTTAATTCACCTGCACTCATGGCTGTTTTTCCCATTAATGCTGAAAAAGCCAAAGCGTTTCTACCCAAAAGCGTGCAACCATTCCGTTTATGGGAAAACGGTTTGCTGGTGGTCACCGTTATCGATTACCGGGAAACGCCCATTGGAAAATACATTGAGTACAGTATCGGAATTGCCTGTACACATGGTACAAAACCGGCTCCAAGGCTACTGCCCGGTTTATTTACAAATCTTTTCAAGACAGGGCAGTATGTGATCGACTTGCCTGTTTCTTCCGAAATATCCGTAAAAGGCGGCAAAGGCATTTGGGGCATGCCCAAACATCAGGGGCAGCTTGATTTTAAAATTACCGATGATCTGGTTAGCAGTCAGTACGATCTGGACGGACAGCTGGTTACTTATGTTGAAATCAAAAAACCGAAATTAAATTTCATTCCGCTTAAGATTCGTGCGTCCAATTACTGTTCATTTCGCGGTATGCTGATGAAATCAGATATTCTGCTTAACAATAAATTTGGCGTGCGTTTGTTTGGAAAAGACAAAGCGCGCTTTGTCATTGGTGATCATCCACGATTACAAGTTATGAAAGACCTGGAAATCGGTGAAGCCATTGCCGCGATTTATCTGCCGAGTATTCATGGCATACTGGACGATCATATTGAAAGCTGGTTTCTCGATTATGATCAGTTGCCTGAGAAAACACCCGAAGGCATGGAATCAGTGATTGATCTGGGTTTGAGCGAGGAATGGCTTCCGTCGCCCAATGCGCCCGTTCCACCGAAATGATGCTCTTCATTGGGCTAAGCCGCGTAGTGTGTAACCATCTATTTTATAAAGGCTAAACATGTCTGGTTCTGTACATATTCCACAAGGTGCGGCGGTCGGTGAACAGACAGCGTCCGGTATGAAACGTGCTTTGATTCTGCCTGGTGGTGGTTTGCGTTTATCGTATGCTGCCGGTGTCATGGATGAAATTTTTTCACATGATCTGAGGTTTCATTTGATGGACGGTACCTCCGGCGGATCGCTCAATCTGGCCATGTTGCTCTCTGGTTTGAAAACGGATGAAATGTGTGATAGATGGTGCAGCCTGAATATGATTGACACTGTTTCGTTTGGAGCAATGAAAGAACATATCAGTGATCCTTTCTTTGTGGCGGCAGGAAGCGCGGAAGCATTCAGGAATAAAGTTTTTCCACGTTTAGGCATCAATGTTAACAATATCAGGGCTGCCGACGGTATACAGGCCACATTTAATGTGTGTAATTTCAGCACCAAAACGAACGAGGTGATCAGGCATCAGGACATCACGGAGGATTTTCTGATTGCTGGTATTTCATTGCCGGGCACCTTGCCGCCAGTCGAAATCAATGGCGTCAATTACCTTGATTCCGGTTTCATACAGGATGCCAATCTTCTGGATGCCGTCAAATCGGGCGCCAATGAATTGTGGCTGATCTGGATCATGGGTAATATTCCGCAATACCGCAGCGGCCTGCTCAACTTTTACGTGCAAATGCTGGAAATGAGCGCTAACGGTGCGTTAGGCAAGGAGATACTGCAAATTGCAGAAATCAACCAGCGTATCCAGAATGGCGAGGCAGTATACGGGCACCACCAGCCGATCAAATTGCATCTGATCAAGCCTGAGCATCCATTGCCATTGGATTCCGCTTTGTATACCGGGCAGATCACTCATGCCCGCCTCATTGAGATGGGAAGAAGCGATGCTAAAAATTACTTGGCATCCGTGCCGTTGCAGGGTGTTTCGCTTGATCCGAGTATATTGCAAATGACCCGGCAAAGTCCCGGCATATTTTTTAAGGAAACCATGTCCGGCGGTTTTTCTCTGGACGCGAACGATCCTGCAACTGGCAAAAAACAGGGCAATCGCGCCGGAACCGAATTGACTATTCGGGTCGAAGTAGTCATTGATGATATCGATCAATTTGTTGAGCAACCCGAACATCCGGGTCATTTGACTGGTAGTATCGATTTTGCGCCGCTCGGTATAGATATGGCAGCAGATCATGGTGTTTTTAATTTATTTACACCCGCAGATGCGCCTGATATGAAATACATGATTTATGAACTGGGATTCGAGCACAGCAACCAGCGCTACTACCTGGCAGGCAGGAAAGAGGTCCGGGATGATCCCATGTTTGATCTATGGGATGATACGACAACACTTTATACCCGTTTATATAAAGGACAGAACGCATCGGGAGAAATTATCGGAGCGGGCATTCTGACACTGGGTGTCAAGGAATTGCTGAGCCTCATTTCCAGTATGGATATTATCAATCCGCAGCTGGAAACAGACAAGTTGACGACACTCTCCAAATTCGGGCGTTTCTTTATCGGTGAACTTTGGGATACGTATGTGATGCGACTCAAGTAGCAGGGCATCATGTAGGCGACCCGCATAGGTTTGATTGCGTTGTGCTAACCAGTTCTCTGACTGAACTAAACATGTTGATAGTAACAGATGATATAGCAATCCACTTGTCGGAGATTGAAATACAGGCAATTCGTTCGCAAGGATCGGGTGGGCAAAATGTAAATAAAGTATCGACTGCAGTGCATTTGCGGTTCGATATAACAGCTTCGTCCCTACCGGAAGAATATAAAGAGAAATTATTGAATTTAAGAGACAGTCGAATCTCAAAAGACGGCGTTATCATCATAAAAGCGCAGCGCTATAACAGCCAAATCAAAAATAAAGAAGATGCACTGAATCGGCTAATTGTGATTATCAAGCGTGTTACTGTCGCGGTTAATTCTCGTAAACCTACAAAACCAACAAAAGCTTCAAAGATGAAACGCTTGGAAAATAAAGCGATTCAGAGTCAAAAAAAATCGTTACGCGGTAAGGTTAAGGAATCATCATAATTTGGTGAGTTGATTTTTAAAGTTAAGTAACGATGTTTTATCCAGGCTTGCCCTGTTGAGGTGCGAACGTACATTAAGTACTAAGCTAATTGCGTCTGTTGCTATGCTAATTTAATAGCAACGGAGGATTGTTTTTAATTCGGATATTCAGAAATATTCTTAGCCGTTTGTGTAAACAAACTTATATAATGTGAAATCAGAATGACCTGTTTAATGATGAGCTGCTCGCGATTTTTATAAAAATGTTACCTGCTTCCGGCATGTTGATTCCTTTACAAGCGACAAGTGTTTTTTTATGCTGTTATTGAACGTGACTGAAAACCACCACGTGTATTACACAAGGCAAAAGCGTAAATTAGAAAATGTTCAATTTCTGCAAAAATGTAAGCACGTGAAGCGGCAAGCCTATGTTAACTGCTTGGTACTGACGTCCAATCAAAAGGTTGCTCATTCCACCTTGGCAGTTCAAAAGCGACGTGGAAGCATACGACATGCTGTGCGACGCTTCGTTTTGTTAACAGTTGCTTTATTTTGGATACCTGCCACTTCCATTGCCGCGTCGCCTGATGATGTTTATGTTGCGGGCTATGCTGCCGGATCGCTCAAAAGTAAATTCGGGATTGAGCTTCCTTCGCTGGTAGTAAGTGAGGGTGTTATTTCGGTGTCAGTTGAAGATTTGACAATTGAAAATCGGGTTGAAATTCTACAACTATTGTCAGAAATACCCGGGGTGATCGCAGTCGAAATGCTGAGCGCTGCCGACCAGCCAGCTGCAACAGCTTCAACGGACCCAGCGATTTCTCCCGCATCAAATGAGACAGCTACAATTGCAAGCTTAGCGACGACGAGGCCGGTACTTTTTCCTACAGGTTTACTGCCAACAGGACATTTATTTAAGCCGCTGCTCGCTGATCCGCGCTGGGCACATTTTTCGGCTGCTTATCGCAATTACGTCGGTAACAATCTTGATGGGAATCATAATGGATCGGTAAGTTTTGGTGAGACCATTCCTTTTTATCGCGCGAATCTGGGTCAAACTACCATACAATGGGAAACAGGACTGCAAGCTGCTGTCTTTAGCGACTTTAATCTTGGTGCGGAATCAAGCGATCTAATCAACAGCGATTTTATTGCATCGGCTTACGCCAGTATGCGAGCAGGAAAATTTTCAGCTTTTTCACGTATTTATCACCAAAGCTCACACTTGGGAGACGAGTTTCTGTTGCGCACACAAACAGAACTGAAACGTATAAACCTCAGCTATGAAGGGATCGATCTGAGACTTTCATATGAGTTACCGCATGGATTCCGTGTTTACGGGGGGGGTGGTGGCATTTTTCACAAAGAACCATCGACACTCAAACCCTGGTCAGTTCAATACGGTGTAGAGTTGAGGAGTCCTTGGCGTTTTGATTTTGCCGCTGCTAGGCCAATCATGGCTGTTGATCTCAAAAATTATGAACAAACCAATTGGAGCGCCGATGTTTCAGCCAGAGCAGGGATTCAATTTGAAAATTTCCAAACATTTGGTCGTAAGCTTCAATTTATGTTGGAGTATTTCAATGGCAACTCGCCGACAGGTCAATTTTATATAGATAAAGTCGAGTATCTGGGTATTGGAGCGCATTACCATTATTGAATCGGCTTGTTATTCCCGCTAGTGTGTCAAATCGACTCAAGTCTGGCAGGTTTCTGGAAACGGACGCAGTTCGCGATTGCGCTGGTTGTGCGTTCGAGCACCCAATAAGCGCTTATGACCATGTTCATTTTTATATCGCGCCATCTGGGCGGATGATGGCATCCGGTTGTTAAAAATCACTTCTCCTATTCGGTCCGGCGCAATATCAACTTTTTCTGTTTTTCTTGAATGCTTGTCGAGCAATTTCCGCTTGTTCGGTATCAGCCACAGCAAATGTTATTTCACATCATTGTATTCCGTCCGATCCATGAAGTATTCCGAAAGGGATGTTTTTACAAGATTCAACAGGTCAAGTGCTGCGTCAGAGCTTGCAGAATATAAAAAAGTTTTATCAATATGATTGTTGCTGGTATCAAAAGTCTTGGTTAGCGCGCTCGCAGTATTTCACGTTGAGTCTGTTTACCATTCACGCTTAAATGAAGGCTGATTTTTTTGTATGCAGTATTTTTTATAGATTTCATAGATGCGTGCATATTTCTGTCGCTAAATTCTGAACGGGTTTGATGTGTTTAGTCTCATTTTTTAGTGGATTGGCAGGTGGCTGTAATGGCTGCTGGGACGCGACAATGAGGTTGCTGTAAATACCCCGTAATCACAAATTGCATTTAATGAACTGGCTATCTATCTATTTCTTTATGTGTTTTTGTGCGCCAAAGTGGCGTAAATAGTCATTCATTAAGTCTTTGTCATATAAATAAAATATCTTTATTTGTACTTGACGGGTTGAATTTTTTTTATTAAAGTGGGGCATAGTTATGAAAAAGTGGTGAAATGTGGGAAAGAGTGCGTAATTAACTTTCCCCGCAAAGATAAGAGGGCAACATGTTTCGTGGTGTCACCCAGCTCAGTTTGGATGCAAAAGGCAGGATTGCGATACCGGCAAGATACCGCGGCGAGTTGATGTCCAAATGTTCCGGGCATTTGATCGTGACTGCTGATCCGTCGAAATGTCTGCTGGTTTATCCTCAGCCAGCATGGGAGCCCATTGAGCAAAGATTGAACAGCCTCTCCAGTTTTAATCCTAAGACGCGCAGCCTTCAGCGCTTATTGATCGGTAATGCCAGTGATGTGGAAATGGATAGTGCCGGGCGTATCCTGGTTGCGCCGCCCTTGCGTGGTTTTGCTGGTTTGTCGAAGGAAGTTGTTTTGGTTGGTCAGGGTGAGAAATTTGAACTATGGGATGAAGGGCAATGGAATTTACAAATTGAGGATGCCCTGTCTTTTAGTGAGGATGATATGCCGCCTGAGTTGGAGGGGTTTTCATTGTGATGAAGCGGTGATGATTTGTCAGAACATATTACAGTTTTGCTGCATGAAGCTGTTGAAGCACTGGCGATTAAGCCGGATGGAGTCTATGTTGATGGTACCTACGGGCGAGGTGGTCACAGCAGTTTAATCTTGTCGCGGTTAAGCGAAGGTGGACGGTTAATCGCGATTGATAGGGATTGGACGGCTGTAGAAGCGGGTAGAAAAATAGAATCCGGACAAGAAACGCTGGGAAGAAGCAGTTCCAGTTTTTGTATCAGGCATGGCAATATTTCGCAAATTCAGCAAATTTTGCTGGAGCTGGGGGTAACCAGGGTTGATGGGATTTTATTAGATTTGGGTATGTCTTCGCCACAATTGGATGCAGCACGAGGCTTTAGCTTTCGCGCCGAAGGTCCGCTTGATATGCGAATGGATGTCAGTCGGGGTAATACTGCTGCACAATGGCTGGAGACAGTTTCTGAAACAGATTTGGAAAGGGTGATTAAAGAATATGGCGAAGAACGGTATGCTAGGTCGATTGCAAGAGCGATTGTTGTGGCAAGAGCGCGGCAGCCTATTGTTACCACATTGCAACTTGCCGAGATTGTTACAGCGGTCGTCCGCGCACGTGAACGTAAGCGGGAGGGCAAGCAGAGTCCGGCGACGCGCACTTTTCAGGCGATACGGATTTTTATCAATCAGGAGCTTGAGGAGTTGTCGCTAGCGTTGCGTCAAAGTGTAGATTTGCTCAATCCGGAAGGACGGTTGGTGGTGATTAGTTTTCATTCATTGGAAGACAGGATTGTAAAGCGATTTATGCGTGCATCGGCAATGTTGGATCGTGTGCCGCGGGGCATTCCATTACGGGAGGCAGAGTTGCAGCAATTGAATCAGCAAAAGCTAAAAGTAATTGGTAAAGCGATACGCCCAAAAAATGAAGAAGTAGCAGCCAATATGCGTGCCAGGAGCGCAGTCATGCGGGTGGCGAAGCGCGTTTCATGCAATACAAATGGTTGATGCGTATGTTTAAATTGAATCTGTCTCTGATATTGATACTTGTAGTCTGTGCTTTGGGCGTTGTTAGTGTGCAGCATGAGGCTCGCAAACTGAAGATGGCCTTGGAAAATGAAAAGAAAATAACACGTAATCTGGAAGTTGAATGGGGTAGGTTGCAACTTGAACAGAGCACATTAATTGCACGTCGACACATAGAAAACGCTGCCATAGAGCAATTGAATATGGAGGTGCCATCAGCGAATCATGTCCAGATTATTTCGGCTGGAAAGCTAAATGATTCGCAGTGGGCGGAACTCGAACATGCTGAAAAATTTTGATTCCAAAACTTTACAAATCAAGTTGCGCCCGGGGCGCTCGACTTTTCTGTTTGGTCTGTTAATTTTGGGTTTAACGGGCTTGGTGGCGCGAGCAGCTTATCTGCAGGGTATGCATAATGATTTTTTGCGGCAGGAGGGCGAAGCACGCTACAGTCGAGTTATTGAAATGAATGCGGATCGTGGCATGATAGTCGATCGCAATGGAGAAATACTGGCAATCAGTTCGCCTGTTGCTTCTGTCTACGCGGATCCCAAGCTTGTCAAAATATCGCCGACTCAACTGGAACAATTATCGCGCTTGCTCGAAATGGAGAAGGCGGAAGTTGAAAAGCGAATCTATCGTAAACAAGGCCGTTTTGTATATTTGAAAAGGCAAATCGTGCCCGAATTGGCCGAGCAAATCAAGGCACTGAATATCCCGGGCATCGCATTTGAGACAGAATTTAAGCGTTATTATCCTGAAGGAGAGGGTGCGGCGCATGTTGTCGGTTTCACTGATATCAACGATCAAGGTCAGGAAGGTATTGAACGGGGATGGAACAATGTGCTAGCGGGGGAGGTAGGTAGTCGCCGTGTTATTAAGGATAATAAAGGGCGCATTATAGAAGATGTAGAAAAAATCCGTAATCCGAAGCCAGGGCGGGATATTGTTTTGTCGCTGGATAGAAGAATCCAGCATATTGCACATCGTGAATTAAGGAAGGCCGTTGCCATACATAAGGCAAAGGCGGGGAGCATTGTTGTACTGGATGCGCAAACGGGAGAGGTGCTGGGTTTGACGAACTTTCCAGTTTATAACCCAAATTCGAGATCAAGCATCAATAGCGAAAGAATTCGTAATCGAGCATTGATTGATAGTTTTGAACCCGGTTCAACACTGAAACCTTTTCCTATAGCAATGGCCATTGAAACCGGACATGTCAATCCGGATACGGTTTTACAAACGGCCCCAGGGACATTCAAAGTAGGCCGTTCCACAATACGTGATGTGAGTAATAAGGGTTTGTTATCGGTTGCAGAAATTCTTCAGGTTTCCAGTAATGTGGGTACAGCCAAGATTGCTTTGTCTATGCAGCCGCAAACACTGTGGCAAATTTATAACAACGTTGGTTTTGGCGCATCTATTGGAACAGGTTTTCCTGGGGAAGCGAATGGTTTGCTTAGACCTTATAATAAATGGCGACCTATTGAACTGGCAACCATGTCATTTGGTCACGGTATATCCGTTACTTTAGCGCAGCTTGCGCGTGCTTACACCATTTTTACTACAGGTGGCGAATTGAAGCCGGTTACACTTGAAAAGCAATTGTTTCCAGTAATGGGACGGCGGGTTATATCGAGTGAAACTGCGCTTGCAATTACTCAAATGTTGGAAATGGCAACGCAGTCTGGCGGGACTGCGCCACTGGCTCAAGTGAATGGGTATCGCGTGGCTGGTAAAACAGGGACAGCACATAAATTAATCGATGGGAAATATGCCAAAAATCGATATCTTTCTTCATTTGTAGGCTACGCGCCTGCTTCCAGGCCGCGTTTAATCATTGCGGTTATCCTGGATGAACCTGCTGCAGGAAAATATTTCGGCGGCGCAGTGGCGGCGCCTGTTTTTAGTCGGGTTATGGAGGGTGCTTTGCGAATCTTAAATGTACCGCATGATGCGCCTGTAAACAATGTTGTGACTTTCCCATCGTTGCTTGCTACGGGTGCAGAAGGGTGAGTCAGGCTATGGCTGAGAGAACAAATAAATTGTTTGATTGTCAGCAGTTGGAGAAGCTGGGTGTGCCTATTGAAAATCTGTCGACCGATAGTCGAGTTGTGCAAACAGGCGATACATTTTTGGCTTTTGCAGGAACAAAAGTTGACGCGCGAAAATTGATACCGCAAGCCATTGCAGCAGGCGCCAATGCAGTGATATGGGATTCGCTTGGCTTTACATGGAATTCGCAATGGCGAATACCGTCATTGGGTGTTGCTGGTTTGCGGGGAAAAGCCGGGTTGATAGCGGACCATGTATATGGTCATCCATCTCAGAAATTATGGGTGGTTGGTTTTACAGGAACAAATGGTAAGACTTCGTGTAGTCACTGGTACGCGCAAGCTATGAATGCGTTGCAAAAAAAAACGGCTGTCATTGGAACGCTGGGTAATGGCTTTATTCATGCGCTAGAAACGACAGCACATACAACGCCTGATGCAGTCCTGCTGCAAAAGAAGCTGGCTGGATTTTTACAACATGGCGCTGAGAATGTGGCTATGGAAGTTTCATCGCATGGCATTGAACAAGGACGTATTAACGGCACGACACTGTCTGTAGCTGTATTGACTAATTTGTCCCGTGATCATTTGGATTATCACAAAGATATGGACGCATATGCCGCGACAAAAGCGCGTCTGTTTTTTTGGCCGAATTTAAAATATGTGGTGCTCAATCTTGATGATATTCTGGGAATAGAATTACTACAGCAACTTGTTCGAAAATCTGTGAAGGTGATCGGATATGGTTTCAAAAAAAGCGTTGCTAATGCAGCTTCTGAACAATGCCAAATGATTTATGGCTCCAATCTCAAAGTTGATTTGCAGGGTGTCGAGTTTGACATCGAATTTCAAGGCAATCGTGAGAAGTTAAAAGTGGACCTGGTAGGTAAATTTAATGCTGTAAATTTGTTGGCGGTGGTTGCCGGGCTTCTGGCAAGCGGCGTTGCATTTACCGATGCTGTCCATGCACTTCGGTATGTGCAGCCAATTGCCGGCCGTATGGAAAAATTTGGCGGCGGCGATCAACCGGTTGTGATCGTAGACTATGCGCATACTCCGGATGCGCTGGAGAAGGTATTGATGACATTGCGGGAAATGCTGAACGCGTCCCGTAAAGTCAAAGAATTAAGTAGTGTGACGGGGCGTCTGTATTGTGTGCTGGGTTGCGGTGGAGAGAGAGATAAGGGTAAGCGGCAATTGATCGGCGAAGTGGCAACGCGTTTTGCCGATGAAGTCATTTTTACCAGCGATAACCCGCGTAGCGAAGATCCGTGCGACATTATCAATGACATGGTTGTGGGTGTGAACAGCAATAATTATCAGACTGAAATTAATCGTGAACTGGCTATTTATCAGTCGATCAGTAGCGCTGTAACAGGCGACATCGTGCTTATAGCCGGTAAGGGGCATGAAGTATATCAAGAGATAAAAGAACAGAAAATTCCATTCAGTGATGCGGCTGTTGTGCAACAGATTCTGCACGATTTGCTGGGCAAAAAAATAGGACGGATATGATGCTGCTGGAAGAAGCTGCTCATATTTTGAATGGGCGCTGGGAAGGTAACAATGTGTTGTTTACTGGCGTGAGTACGGATAGCCGAACCTTGTTGAAAGGAGATATGTTTGTTGCTTTATCAGGCGAAAGATTTGAAGGATACCGATTTGTCCTTGCAGCACAGCATAAAGGTGCGGTAGCTGCCATGGTGGGGTCGAATGTTGACGACGCAGCTTTATCCACGGATTTATCATTATTGCATGTGAATGATACGCGTACTGCGCTGGGACAGTTGGCGGCTCACTGGCGTACACGGTATTCAATACCATTCATAGCCGTAACCGGAAGTAACGGCAAAACGACTGTGAAAGATATGCTGGCAACAATTTTACGTCAGGCGGCAGGTGAGACGGAAATTGCTGAACAGAAATCACCGGTCCTGTCATTCGTGCTGGCGACAGAAGGAAATCTGAATAATGATATCGGCGTCCCTTTAATGCTCTTGCGTTTGCGCGATACGCATCAGTATGCTGTCATTGAAATGGGTATGAATCATATGGGTGAGATTGCGTATCTAGCGCGTTTGGCAAAACCAGGTGTGGCAGTGATTACCAATGCGGGTGCAGCGCATATACAGGGTTTAGGGACAGTAGAGGCAGTTGCGTACGCTAAAGGTGAAATTATGACTGGGCTTGATGCACATGGAATAGCCGTTATCAATGCCGACGATCAGTATGCACCGTTATGGCGCGAACTTGCGGGTATACGTCGGGTGATTGGTTTTGGGCTGGGTGAGCAAGATAAATACAAACAGGTTGCTGCGCAATATCAAGCTGACATATGTGGTAGTGCACTGCGTTTGTGTCTCCCGGATGGTTTTGTAGATGTCCAATTAAAGGTGCCTGGCATACACAATGTCCATAATGCGTTGGCAGCGGCAGCGGCAGCGACAGCGGTTGATATTGACAAGAAAACAATTGCCTCGGGACTGGAGCGCTTTAAAGGTGTGCGGGGGCGTCTGCAGTCGAAACGCGGTTTGCATCAGGCGCTGTTGATAGATGACAGTTATAACGCAAACCCGGAGTCGGTGCGTGCCGCTATGGCAGTTCTCGCTGCTTCAAAAGGTAGAAAAATTCTGGTGCTAGGTGATATGGGTGAATTAGGCGAATCATCGGTTGAGTTGCATCGCGCCATCGGCGAAGAAGCGCGTCGCACCAAGCTGGATGGGTTGTTGACGCTGGGTGAATTGAGCAAGTACGCGAGTGAAGCGTTTGGACAAGGTGCGCAGCATTTCAGCGATATCGATGAATTGTTGGGTGCAGCGGAAAAGTTATTGGACGTGGATGTTACTTTGTTGGTAAAGGGATCACGCTTTATGCAAATGGAACGAGTGGTAAAACGGCTGGAAGCATAATCTCGGCACATGCCAGCGTGGTTTATTGCGGTATTTATAAACATTGGAGTACACAGAATAAATGCGAGTTAAGCAAATCGTAAGCGTTGGATTAATACGACTAAGGATGCTGTAGCTATCATGTTACTAGAAATTTCTCAGTGGTTGGCAGAGGATATTCGCGCATTTAACGTATTCAGCTATATAACTCTGCGCGCTATGCTGGCCGCACTGACAGCGTTGGCGATTTCTTTTCTGGTTGGCCCCATTATGATTCGCAAGCTAACTGATTATAAGATCGGACAGTCGGTACGTGATGATGGCCCGCAAACGCATTTGATCAAAGCAGGCACGCCGACTATGGGGGGTGCGTTAATTCTGGTTTCAATTGTTTTGACTACATTGCTGTGGGCGGATTTGAGTAATCGTTATATCTGGGTGGTGCTGTTGACGACGCTGGGTTTTGGCATTATTGGATGGATTGATGACTATCGAAAAGTTGTTCATCGTAACCCCAAAGGGCTTTCCGCCGGCAACAAATTTTTCTGGCAATCGGTTATTGCATTTGTTGTGGCGGTGTATTTGGCTATAACGGCGGAACTGCCTGCGCAAACCGATATGATTGTGCCTTTTTTTAAGGAGGTGGCGATTCCTTTGGGGGTGACAGGTTTTATTATTTTGACGTATCTGGTGATTGTCGGTACGAGTAATGCAGTGAATCTGACCGATGGTCTGGATGGTTTGGCGATTATGCCGACAGTCATGGTTGGTGGAGCGCTGGCGGTTTTTTCCTATGTTGCCGGGCATGTCGTGTTTGCTAATTATTTGGGGATACCGTATATCCCAAATGCTGGTGAATTGTCTGTTTTTTGTGGAGCGTTAGCAGGCGCCGGTCTGGCATTTTTGTGGTTTAACACTTATCCGGCGGAAGTATTTATGGGTGATGTGGGTGCACTGTCTTTGGGTGCGGCATTGGGCGTGATTACCGTAATTGTTCGTCAGGAAATCGTACTGGTCATTATGGGTGGTGTTTTTGTGATGGAAGCGCTTTCGGTAATGTTGCAGGTGACGTCATACAAACTGACCGGGCGGCGTATTTTTCGAATGGCGCCGTTGCACCATCACTTTGAATTGAAAGGCTGGCAGGAGAATCAGGTTGTCGTGAGATTCTGGATTATCACTATTATTTTGGTTTTGGTGGGATTGTCGACATTGAAACTGAGATGAATCTGAAAGGTAAGCATGTGCTGGTAATGGGTATGGGTGAAACAGGATTATCAATCGCAAAATGGCTGACGCGCCAGAATGCCATGATTCGTGTAGCAGATAGTCGTATTAACCCGCCTAATGTAACTGCTTTGGAAAGTCTGGTGCCGGAGGTGGAAATATGTACAGGTCCATTTGAAGACAAGGTTTTTAATGGCATTGAGTTGATAGCAATGAGTCCTGGTGTGCCAATGAAGGAACCACATGTTCAACTGGCAATAGAGCGCGGTGTGCCGATTGTGGGCGATCTAACATTGTTTCAATGGGCGCTCGCGAAATATCAAGTCTCCAGACCTAAAATTATTGCAATTACAGGCACAAATGGGAAAACAACGGTTACGGCGATGGTTGGGGCGATGTTGAAAAAAGCCGGATTAGATGTGGAAGTGGCCGGAAATATAAGTCCTGCTGTGCTGAATGCATTCATGCGACGGCTGGATGACGGGCGCTTGCCGGAATTTTGGGTTTTGGAAGTGTCCAGTTTTCAATTGGAGCTTACTGAATATATGAATGCTGATGTGGCTACTGTGCTGAATCTAAGCGAAGACCATTTGGATCGCTATGACAGTATGCAGGATTACGTACTTGCGAAAACTAGAATTTTTATGCATGAAAAACAAAGCGCAGGTATCCAGATTTTGAATCGGGATAACCGTGAATCAATTGCAATGAGTAAGCCGGAAAAGAGCAAGGTTACGTTCGGTTTGAACGCCCCAGCAACAGAGATAGATTTTGGTGTCATTCGCAATGACGATGATGTCTGGTTAATGGAAGGAAGGATGCTGTTGATGAAAACCTCTGAGTTGGCGGTGAACGGTTTGCATAATGCTGCTAATGCGCTGGCAGCACTGGCATTATGCCGTGCTTTGCAAGTGCCCATTGAGCCATTGTTATCCGCTCTGCGTGAATTTCAAGGACTGCCGCACCGGATGGAAAAAGTCGCGGCGTTTAATGATGTGACTTTTATTAATGATTCAAAGAGCACCAATATCGGTTCAACGGTCGCCGCACTCAAGGGATTGCAACAACATGTGGTTTTAATTGCCGGTGGCGATGGTAAAGAGCAGGATTTTTCTGCATTACGGGAGGTTGTGGCCGAATGTACGCGAGCTGTTGTTTTGATAGGCCGCGATGCCGGTCAGATAGCCTCTGCATTGAATGGGTGCGGTGTGCCGATTCATTTTGCAAAAACCATGGATAAAGCAATACAGAAGAGCTTCCTGATGGCTCAGAAAGATGATGTGGTGTTGCTGTCACCAGCGTGCGCCAGCTTTGATATGTTCAGAAATTATGTGCACCGGGCAGAGGTTTTTATATCGGCGGTTAAAGATATCGAAGCGAGATTTTTTAGTGTTGGAAAGAAAAAACATTAACTGATGAATTATCAAATAGACAATCCAAACACAAACAGTATGCCTGATTTTGACCAAGTACTGGTCTGGTCTGTCTTGTTGTTGCTGAGTATCGGATTGGTAATGGTTTATTCCGCATCGATAGCCATCGCCGAGGCGCAGTTCGGTGCCAATAATTCAGGTCATTATCTGATCCGCCATGTCATTTATCTTGCACTGGGCATGTTGTTGGGGCTTGCGGCTTTTCAGGTGCCTGTTCATTTATGGCAGAAATATGCCATTTTCTTGTTTTTAATTGGAATGCTATTGCTGGTATTGGTACTAATCCCAGGCATTGGGCGCGAAGTCAATGGCAGTCAAAGATGGATTTCTTTGTATGTGGTAAACCTGCAGCCTTCTGAGTTTATGAAGCTTTTTATGATTATATACGCAGCCGATTACGTGGTCCGAAAGGCGGCTCATTTAAACAGTTTTTACAAAGGCTTTTTGCCATTTCTCGTTATCATTGGCGCAGTGGGTTTTTTGTTGTTGCGGCAACCTGATTTTGGTGCTGCTGTGGTGATCACTGCATTGATGATTGCCATCCTGTTCTTGGGCGGCATCCATTTAAAAATATTTGCAGGATTACTGGGATTAATGGCGGGGGGTATGTTTGTACTGATCTATGTTGCCAATTATCGGTTGGACCGTATTGTTGGTTTCATGGATCCTTGGGCAGATCCGCTTGGAAAAGGCTATCAACTTAGTCATGCGCTCATTGCATTCGGGCGTGGTGAATGGCTGGGTGTTGGATTGGGTGGCAGCATTGAGAAATTGTTTTATCTACCGGAAGCGCATACCGATTTTTTATTGGCCGTATTAGCTGAAGAACTGGGGTTTGTTGGTGTTGCTACAGTGGTCATTCTATTTGCGATTCTGGTTGTGCGCGCATTGGCCATTGGCCGCCAGGCCGCCAAACTGGAATGCCATTTTGCGGCGCTGGTGGCTCAGGGAATCGGCCTTTGGATAGGAATGCAGGCACTCATCAATATGGGCGTCAATATGGGTGTTTTGCCAACCAAAGGATTGACATTGCCGCTGATGAGTTTTGGTGGCAGCAGCATCACAGCGGTTTGTTTCGCTCTGGCTATTTTAATGCGTATTGACTGGGAAAATCGTCAGCGGTTACGGGGAGCGTCCATTTGAACAATCAATGTGCGACCAATATGGAAACGGAGACAGGTTCGATGGCGCGGACCATACTGGTTATGGCGGGCGGTACCGGCGGACATGTTTTTCCAGGGCTGGCTGTAGCCGACTACCTGAAAGCAGCTGGCTGGCGGATTGTCTGGCTGGGTACGAAGACGGGCATGGAGAACGATCTGGTTGAAAAGCATGGTTACCCCATGGAGTCAATTGAATTTACCGGGTTGCGGGGAAAACGGGCGCTAGTCTGGCTTGCGTTACCATTCAGATTATTGAGAGCATTTGCACAAAGTTTGCAAGTATTACGGCGCGTGAGACCAGATGTCGTGCTGGGCATGGGTGGATATCCTGCTTTTCCGGGCGGAATGATGACTTCTTTACTGAATACGCCTTTGGTTATTCATGAACAGAATTCTGTGCCGGGCCTCACTAATAAAATATTGGCAAAGCTGGCTGACAAAGTGCTTGTGGGTTTTCCGGATGCGGTTACAACGAATCCGGCTAAAGTTATTTTTTCAGGTAATCCTGTGCGCAATGAAATTTCGCAACTGGAAGACCCCGAAATGCGATTCTCCGGGCGCAGCGGACCTTTGCGATTATTGGTGGTTGGCGGTAGCCTGGGAGCGCAGGTTTTAAATACAGTTGTACCGCAAGCCTTAAAGAGGATGCCAGAAAATCAACGTCCGATCGTCGTGCATCAGGCAGGAAAGAAAAATCTGGTTGCACTGCGCAGCAGTTATTCAGACCTGGGGGTGACAGCGGAATTGAAGGCATTTATTGATGATATGGCTGAACAATATGCTGCTTGTGATCTGGTGTTATGTAGAGCAGGCGCGCTGACGGTGTCAGAACTGGCGGCAGGGGGGGTGGCGAGCATTCTAGTGCCATATCCCCATGCGGTGGATGACCATCAAACGGGCAATGCGAAATTCTTGAGCAATCATCAGGCAGCGATTTTGCTGCCGCAGAACGATTTAAATTCAGGTAGCTTGATGGAAATTTTATGTGGTTTGACGCGGGCAAAATTGTTGACGATGGCAATCGCGGCACGTCAGCAGGCAATGCCAAACGCTACCCAACGGGTTGCGGAAGCCTGTATTGAGGCAAGTAGGGTGTAGACATGAAGCATAAAGTTAAACATATTCATTTTGTAGGAATCTGTGGCTCCGGTATGAGCGGTATAGCCGAGGTGCTGTTGAATCTTAAATACCAAATCAGCGGTTCGGACTTGTCGGATAATTGGGTGGCTCAACGTTTAAGAAATTTAGGCATTACCGTTTACACCGGCCACACGCATGCGCAAATTACAGGGGCCGATGTGGTGGTGACTTCAACTGCGGTCAAACCAGATAACCCGGAAGTGATGGCCGCGCATGAAAAAAATATTCCTGTCGTTCCACGCGCATTGATGCTGGCAGAATTACTGCGCCTGCGGCGCGGTATAGCAATCGCGGGTACGCATGGCAAGACCACCACGACCAGTCTGGTGGCCAGCATCCTGGCCGCAGCGGATATGGATCCGACGTTTGTAATTGGTGGCAGACTGGAAGCTGCCGGTTGTCATGCCAAACTGGGAGGTGGAGAGTTTATCGTGGTAGAAGCCGATGAATCTGATGCCTCTTTTCTGTATCTGCAGCCTGTTCTGACGGTGGTGACCAATGTCGATGCAGATCATATGGAAACATATGGTCATGATTTTAATCGATTAAAGCAGACATTCGTTGAATTTGTACAGCATCTGCCTTTTTATGGCATGGCTGTACTCTGTGTGGATGACGCCAATGTGCGTGCAGTCATGTCTGATATTACGAAGCCTATTACAACCTATGGGCTTTCTGAGGACGCGCAGGTGCGTGCGTTGGATATTCGACACTGCCACGGTCAAATGCATTTTACTGCCTTGATCGGGGTGAATGGTTCTGCACGCAGTTTGCCTATTGTTTTGAATCTTCCCGGTGTACATAACATACTGAATGCATTGGCCGCTATAGCGGTGGCTAACGAAATTGGCGTGCCGGATGCCGCAATTATCAAGGCGCTGGCTGAGTTCAGAGGAGTTGAGCGGCGTTTTCAGCAATATGGAGAAATCAGGTTACCCAATCAGCGCAGTTTTTTGCTGGTTGATGATTATGGCCATCACCCGGCAGAGCTTGCTGCAACCATGAGTGCGGCACGAGGTGCTTTCCCGGGTCGGCGTCTTGTGCTGGCATTTCAGCCGCATCGTTACTCGAGAACACGAGATCTGTTTGAAGATTTTGTTAAGGTGCTCTCGCAAACGGATGTGCTGCTGCTGACCGATGTTTATCCGGCAGGTGAAGATCCGGTGGTAGCAGCAGACAGTAAATCGCTGGCAAGGGCGGTGCGGGTAAAAGGAAAGGTTGAACCGATTTATGCTAAGACCATAGACGATTTGATAGCGGCTATCCCGGATACGGTGGAAGACAATGATTTGGTGTTGATTATGGGAGCGGGTTCAGTAGCTGGCGTTGCACCGGAGATTGTAAAGAGACAACAGAAATTAATGATTATTAATGAATGATTAGATTTGAAACAGCCTGGAAGGAGCGCTTGTGATGCGAGCGGAATCTTATATGGACAGAGCGCATGTCTGTCGTTTGACTGGTTACATTGCCGGTGAGATAAATATGCCTGTCATGCGTGGAAAAATGCGGATAAACGAGCCAATGAGCCGACATACATCATGGCGTACAGGTGGCGTTGCGCAACACTATTATATTCCGGCAGATTTGAAAGATCTGAGTGTTTTTTTGAATAGACTGCCAGTCGAGGAGCCTGTCTATATGATCGGTTTAGGCAGCAACCTGCTGGTCAGAGCTGGCGGTCTGGCGGGCACTGTGATTGCAGTGCATGCTAGATTGAACGACTTGCGGCTGGTGTGCCTGGATCAGTCCGGCGGAGTGGTATATGCGGGTGCCGGCGTGGCATGCGCTAAAGTAGCACGGTTTGCTGCTATGCACCATTTAACCGGTGCAGAATTTCTGGCGGGTATTCCAGGAACAATAGGCGGCGCATTGGCGATGAATGCGGGGTGTTATGGTTGTGAAACCTGGGAAGCTGTGGAAAAGGTTCAGGTAATTAACCGCAGCGGCGAATTGTCGATGAGACTGGCTGAAGCATATGTGGTTGATTATCGCAGTGTGCAGAGAAAAACCGTAATAGATGATGCCCTGAAAGCAGAGTGGTTTGCGGGTGGATATTTCAGACTGAAACCAGGTGAGGAAGCAGTATCAAGACAAACGATCAAGCAACTATTGACGCTGCGCGTGAAAAGTCAGCCGCTCGATAAACCGAATGCAGGATCGGTGTTCAGGAATCCACCGGGTGATTATGCTGCACGATTGATCGAAATGTGCGGGCTTAAAGGAAAATCTATAGGTGGGGCAATGATTTCCGCCAAACATGCAAACTTTATTGTCAATATGGGTGGCGCTACTGCGACCGATATTGAAGCCTTGATTATGCTGGTGCAGGAAAAAGTTAAGAAAGAAACAGATGTTGCTCTGATAGAAGAGGTCCGCATTATCGGCGAAGCCGGGAGTCACGAATAGATGACAGTACATGATTTCGGAAGAGTAGCGGTATTAATGGGTGGACGCTCTGCAGAACGTGAGATTTCTCTGCAGAGCGGACAGGCTGTTTTAGCGGCATTACGCAGCTCCGGTGTAGATGCATACCCATTCGATACCGGGAAAAAACAGTTGGCTGCGTTATCAGATGAGCAATTTGATAGGGTCTATATTGCGTTGCATGGTCGCTTTGGCGAAGACGGCACAGTGCAGGGCGCACTTGAATTAATGAATATACCTTATACCGGAAGTGGTGTCATGGCAAGTGCACTGGCGATGGATAAGTGGCGCACAAAACTGTTGTGGCAGGCAGTAGGTATCAACTCGCCGCGCAGTATGTTGCTCAATGAACAAAGCGACTTTGACCAAGTTGCGCAATCATTGGGATTGCCACTGATCATAAAACCGGCGCGCGAAGGTTCGACTATTGGCTTGAGTAAGATTAAACATGCGGATGATCTGGCAGAAGCTTATCGAAAGGCTGCCGAACATGATTCACTGGTACTGGCTGAGGCGTTTGTCGCGGGTACCGAATTAACCGCCGCGATAATCGGCGAAACTACATTGCCGCTGGTAAGAATAGAAGTCGCGGGTGAGCTATATGATTATGAGGCCAAGTATTTATCGGATGACACCCGTTACTTTTGTCCTTGTGGTCTGCCGGAAGAACAGATAAGCGCGATTCAGGTGCAAGCGCTGAAAGCATACCAAACGCTCGGTTGTGAAGGATGGGGAAGAATTGATCTGATTTTAAGCGAGGACGGACAGTATTATTTTCTGGAAGCGAATACCTCACCTGGCATGACCAGTCATAGTCTGGTACCGATGGCGGCCAGAACTGCGGGAATCGGTTTTGAAGATTTGGTATTGAAGATATTGAGTTTGTCACATGTGGGATAACTACCGTTTATTAAATTTTGTTACCAATACGCTGCTTGTTGCGGTGGCAGCAGCGGTGTTATATGTGCTTGCCCAGCATGATGGTATGCCGCGTTTCTTGCCGCTCAAGGAAGTTCATATTCAGGGCATGCACTCCCCAAAAGTAAAACTTGAACATGTTTCGCGTCAGCAGATAGAACGAGTTGTCAATGAGGTACAGGGAAATTTTTTAACGTTGGATCTGGTGGCGGTACGAAATGATTTTTTGAGAATTCCATGGGTGCGGGACGCCAAGATTGAAAGGGCCTGGCCATTGGGTTTGAATATAAAGCTGGAGGAACATCAGGTGCTGGCGCATTGGGGCACCCACGCTTTGGTTAATACCTATGGAGAGGTTTTTCGTGTTGTGCTGGATGAAGAGTTGCCTGTTTTTACAGCACCTATGGAGATTAATTCTCAGGAGATTGCACGCCGCTTTAGACAATTTAATGAAGCACTGGCGCCGTTGCAGCAATCGATTGCCGGGATAAATTTATCATCGCGACATGCCTGGCGCCTGCATTTGGATACAGGGACTATTCTTGAATTGGGTCGATACGAAATCGAAAAACGCTTAATGCGTTATGTATCAGTGTACAACCATAGCATCGCACATTTAAATCAGGAAGAAGCGCTTGCTTATGTGGATTTACGTTATCCAAATGGATTTGCGGTTTATCTGCCCGAGCACAAACCACCGTTGAAAAATAAGCACAATACAAGGAAAGAAACTTGAAATCAGGGAGTGTGGCTAGATGAGTAAAGCTAGGGAAAGTAGAAATCTGATTGTCGGGCTTGATATTGGCACGTCAAAAATTGTGGCGATAGTTGCAGAAATATTGCCTGAAGGCGGTTTTGAAATTATCGGGCTCGGCAGTCATCCATCCCGTGGTTTGAAAAAAGGAGTGGTTGCCAATATTGAAACGACTGTCAATGCAATCCAACGCGCATTGGAGGAAGTTGAGTTAATGGCGGACTGTAAAATCAATGAAGTATTTACAGGAATTGCCGGCAGTCACATTAAAGGTATCAATTCCGATGGCATGGTGCCCATCAAGGATAAAGAAGTTACCGAAGCGGATGTCGAACGTGTAATGGAAGCGGCCAAGGCGGTGAATATACCGGCAGACCAGCAGATTCTGCATATTCTTAATCAGGAATTCATCATTGACGGACAGGAGGATGTGCGTGAGCCGGTAGGGATGAGTGGCATACGACTTGAAGTAAAAGTACATATCGTGACAGGCGCTGTTTCGGCAGCACAGAATATCGTCAAGTGCGTTCATCGCTGTGGACTGGAAGTACGCGATTTAATATTACAGCCGTTGGCTTCTGCAATGGCGGTACTGACAGACGATGAAAAAGATCTTGGTGTATGTCTGGTTGATATCGGCGGCGGCACTACCGATATTGCGGTATTTACCAATGGCGCGATTCGTCATACCGCTGTAATTCCCATCGCAGGTGATCAGATCACAAACGATATCGCTATGGCGCTGCGTACACCCACCAAGAATGCAGAAGACCTTAAGTGTCGCTATGGCTTCGCATTGCGAAGCCTTGCCGATACACGCGAAATGATTGAAGTGCCGGATGTCGGGAACCGCGGTTCGCGCCAACTTTCCGTACAGACGCTGGCCGAGGTGATCGAACCGCGTGCAGAAGAACTGTATACCATGGTGCAGGCGGAGTTACGGCGCAGTGGTTTTGAAGAGTTACTTTCATCTGGCATTGTCATTACAGGTGGCAGTGCTTCCTTGAGCGGCATGGTTGAATTAGGGGAAGAAATATTTCACATGCCTGTGCGTTTGGGTGTTCCCAACTACAAGGGAAATTTGCAGGATGTAGTGCATACACCGCGGTATTCAACCGGTATAGGTTTGATTATGACCGGCATAGAACACTTGAAGCATCAGCAGCATATGCGGTTACAGGGTGGTTCAGCCAAACAGATTTTTTCCAGGATGAGAAACTGGTTTCAGAAAAATTTCTAGGTGTGTTTAGTCGATGTTGGGTTTGTTTTTTCTAGGGTTGTTACATTGTTTTAAAGGAGAGGCATTATGTTTGAAATCATGAATAATGAATCACAGGAAGCGATCATTAAGGTGATAGGCGTGGGTGGCTGCGGGTGCAACGCAGTGGATCATATGATACAAAATGAAATGAAGGGTGTTGAATTTGTCAGCATGAATACAGATGCGCAGGCATTGAAAAATACCAAAGCTGATATTATTTTGCAGCTGGGATCTGGTATTACCAGAGGATTGGGGGCCGGAGCCAATCCTGATATCGGGCGCGAAGCTGCATTGGAAGATCGTGACCGTATTGCAGAATTGATCCAGGGCTCTGATATGCTTTTTGTTACAGCCGGCATGGGCGGCGGGACAGGCACCGGTGCCGCGCCGGTGGTTGCTCAGGTCGCTAAAGAAATGGGTATTTTGACAGTTGCTGTTGTCAGCAAACCATTCCAGTTTGAAGGAAAACGTCTCAAAGCGGCCCAATTGGGTATGGAAGAATTGTCTCAGCATGTGGATTCTTTAATTGTCATTCCTAACGATAAGCTGATGATGGTTTTAGGCAATGATATCAGTATGCTGGATGCATTCAAGGCTGCCAATGACGTGTTGTACGGTGCAGTTGCAGGAATCGCAGAGGTTATTAATTGCCCTGGGCTGGTGAATGTTGATTTTGCCGATGTGAAGACAGTGATGTCAGAAATGGGTATGGCAATGATGGGATCAGCAGTATCCACTGGTGTCGACCGTGCGCGTATTGCAGCAGAACAGGCTGTGGCAAGTCCGTTGCTTGAAGATATTTCACTAGCAGGTGCGCGCGGCGTATTGGTCAATATCACCGCTAACTCTTCATTGAAAATGAGAGAAGTTCATGAAGTTATGGGTACCATTAAAGAACTGACTGCTGAAGATGCGACGATTATAATCGGTACTGTGATTGATGAAAGTATGAGCGAAGATCTGCGCGTGACAATGGTGGCGACTGGACTGGGCAACGTCCACAGTCAAGGAAAAAAACCTTTGTCAGTTATCCATTCCCGTACCGGAACTGATGACCGTGAAGGCTACATGTCGTCAGATGAGCCTGCTGTGATACGTACAGGTAGAAGAAGCAATGCGACTGTGGCTGCTATGCGACAATCAGGTGTTGATCCAATGGATATTCCTGCGTTCTTGAGAAGGCAGGCCGATTAAACAATTAATAGAAATATCCGTTTCTGGAGCACATAGTTACATAGTAAGGGTGCGATGTTCCTATGTGCTTCAGAAACGATGTCAATTGTTTGCGGTGCATGTGACCATGATTTAGTGACTTCCAGACCCTTCCAGACCCTGATGTCACGTTGCAAGACCAAGCACCATACGTGCAGGTCGACACGGAACTTCAAATACTCCCTCTGCTAATGGTTGCTGGCATTTTTTGTTCTTTTTTCTTCGGGGAATTGACAAAACAGGCACTGCCCACCAGAATTCCTGGATAAAAAAAGCAGATGTAAAATAACAATTACAGTCTCGGCTTATTGCACTGAAAATTTCCCAGTAAAAGTTTCTTCAAGATCGACTAAATAGCCAATTGAGTTTAAACTCAATTACTCCATCAATCTGATTCTCAGTAAATTCATCGTTGATTAAATGGACTTTTAATTTCTCATTCAAAAAATTGCAGCATCGAACTATTGACTATTTGTGCTTTAATTTTCTCGAATGTAAAAAAATTTTGTCTGCAAGTGGTGGAGTATTAACCGTGCTTTTTGTATCTGCTGACAGTTTAATAGTTACAGGGGAGTGAATTTAACCCCTGTAGATTAAATAAAGGTATTTCAGCTTACACCGCATTGAATATCTCCCATAGTTTTTTTGTAAAAAACCATTATGAATAATTTACAGTTAGAAATATTGAAAGTCGCCCAGGCAATGTTCAACGCGGCTCCGGGAGCTCGTTTTTTAAATATTTTTACTGCTTTTATTAATAACACTAATGGTTCTACCAAGCAGCTGGCCAATGCATTAGCTAAAACTAAGGTATTTGAGCAATTGATGTATTCCGACACATTAACAAATAATGAGTTTTCAATCCAATTGGTAGAGAATATCGTCGGGACACTTGTAAGTGCAGAAAATAAGGCGTGGGTGGTTTCTGCAATAGAAACAATGTTGACAGAAGGCCAAAGCCGAGGTGAAGTGATTCACAAGGCGGCAATGGCACTTGCCTCGGTAAACTCGTCGCATACTGATTGGGGTGGAGCGGCGCTGCAGTTTAAAAATAAAGTGGATGTTGCTTATTATTATTCTATTGATAAAAACGGACCGGCTACTGATTTAAGTGTCCTTCAGAGAGTCACGGATAGTGTTACAAATTTAGCTGACACGGTAAATGATGCAAAACTTATCTTAGATTCGGACGTTTCTGGCAAAGTGATCGATGGGTATATCAGGGACGCAGCTATATTTGCAGATTTGAATGGTGATGGTGTGCTGAATGAAGATGAAGTTAGCACAATAACAGATGAGTATGGTAATTATTCTTTAGTTGGAATTGAAGCATTTGGTAATTTAATTGCTGTCGGAGGGAGCGATATTGCAACCGGCAGACTTTTTGAAGGGAGTCTGTCAGCACCCGCAGGTTCGTCTGTAGTTACTCCGTTAACAACACTAATATATCAAATTGTCCAGAATAGTACGCTTTCAGTAAGTCATGCCTCTGCAATTGTGCTAAGAACACTATCATTAAATCAGAATATTGACTTAATCAATTTTGATCCAATTAAAGAAAGTGTACGTTCTGATACGGATGCAATTACAACAGACATTGCATTGGCTGCTCAAGCAGCAGCAGATCAAGTCAATATTTTGGTTGGCTTGACGGCCGCATTGCTGAATGGTGCCGGAATTACTGCTAATGAAGATATTGCCATCAATTTAGTTTATAAGGTACTTGCTGCCTCCATTGTAAGTGAGAATACGCAGAAATCGTTTGATTTGGCCTCCAAAGCCGATATTACACAAGTGATTCAAAGTTCAATTGTAGAAACAATTATTGATGATACACAACTGACTCAAGTGGGGTTGCTATTAGCAGATGTCTCTCGAGCTATCGCAAATTTAAACAACGCAGTTGCCGATGTGTTAACAAACAGAACTGATGCAATTCTAGCATTGAATAAATTAACAGCAATACAGATAGTCGCTGAAAATATAGAGATAGATATAGAAACAATTGCGTCAACGGGTGATCTTAAAAGTGTCTTAGCCAAAACAGAAGGTGTGAATTTAACACGCGCAGTGGAGGTGGCCAGAACAGTAGTGGGGGATGTGGACGGGAACGGGTCATCTGATGCAACCAAGAACTTTAATTTTGGAAATTTCGGTACCTTTGTGGTGACTGAGGCCAACGGGATTTTAACATTTGGTGGGTCAGCCAGCGGTAATATTACAATTGAGTGGACCGGCGCTGCAGGTAATTCAGTTGCCATGTTTATCCGAGGTGGCGTTATAGCAACTACAACAGTAGATTTTGCTGGCTCGACAAAAAAAATCACTTTGGCATCAGGACAAACATTGGCGGGTACAGCTGCTAATTTTTCTGGATTGACTTTTGATGGAGCTGGTAACGTCATATTAACTGGCGAATCAACTGTTTTCGAACTTGTTGCTATCGATTATAGTGCTGTAACTGGTTCAGTTACATATAGTATTAATGATTTCAGTATGGCTATTGTAGGTGCGCCAGCAGTGGTACTTAACATGGCAACAAATATTACTGTGGTTGATCCTGTGACAATATCGCAGGCAGCTACTATCGAGAATGCAACTAACAGTGGCATCAATGTTTATGACATTACAGATACAGCTGCGAATTTAGCCGCTTCATCAAATGCTGATTTGGCTCTGGCTGGAACGGTGACATCAAGTGATACTGCCACGGTTGCACAAGCAGAAATTATTGCAGGGTTTACAAAGGCTGTAGTCTATAGTGTTGTTGATGTGGCCGCGAATATAGCCGCTGGCGCCGGCCTGAGTGAAGCGGTTAATATTACTATTACCGATGATGTCACCATCGCGCAGGCCACGACAATAGAAAATGCCACCAACTCCGGCAGCAAGTCAGTGGCGACCATAACCGATACAGCATCCGCGATTGCCGCATCAAGTGATGCAGTGCTGGCAAACGCAGCAGGTGCGGTCACCGCCAGCACTGCGGCCACGATCGCGCAGGCTGGGGCTATTGATGCATTTGCTACAGCGGTAGTATTTGCTAT
>NZ_QAAE01000014.1 GCF_003046585.1 Nitrosomonas aestuarii
TATATTAACAGTATTGCTGGCGCTGTAATTCCAGTCTTTACCAGACTCTAAAAGCAGGTTAGTAACAACGCCGGTACACCACTGTCGCAAGACAGCCGGTGTACCGGTTTTTTTATTGAGAAGGAATAAAATAAAACGCAAGGCACCGCATAAGATGCAGGAAAAGGGACAAACAAAAAGCAAGCAGAGTACAGACAAATGTAAGGAACCAGTGCTGTGCTCTGGTCAGGAGGAAACAGGTGTGTTTAGGCGAGCCAGTAAAATAGGTGCAGCAATAATAGTATTGATCGCGGCGTTATATACAGGCGCAGTATTTGCGCATGGAAAAGAGGCTTTGGAAGATGATAGCTGTATGCGCCGCATCGGTGAAAACATGATTCATTTAAGTGTATACCAGCCGCAGGTAGATGAAGCAGGGCATTATTGTACTGACATACCTGCATCGGGTAATACCGTGCTGGTTGTAGATCTGGTTGATCCGCTGCTGCGGGAGGTACCGATAGGAGTGAAACTGATACGAGGCAGTAATGAAGAAGGGGATGTTATTGCGAATATACGAACAGATATATATGCTGATGGCGTCATCAATACACAACAGGTATTGGATGAAGGCAGGCATGTTTTGGTAATAACAGCCGATGGAATGCCTCCCTTAAAGTATCTATATCATTTGCGAGTTGAGATGATCAACTATGCGGATGTATTCAGGGCTACGATAGGCCCCGTGGTTGGATTGCTGTTGACCATGTTAATTGGATACAAGTTATTCAAATCCAAACGCTTTAAGAACTGGATGGCAAGCCGAAGAGATAAGAAAACAGCGTAGTAATAAAATCTTTAAACTGCTCTGGACAAACAGAGGCGCGTTGTTGTACTAGATAGATGTAAGTAATTAATTAAGTAATTATTGTTGTATTCAAAGAAAACTCAATGCAATGCTTTTGCATTGGTGTTCCTGCCAATAAAACAGTATTCCTGCCAGGTAGGAACTGCAAAACAGTTAGTCGATGGCTGTGATTTGCTCGCAAATCACTTTTTATCATCAAACAGTGCTTAATGAAAAATTGGTTGGTCAAGTTTCGATTGAAAGTGCTATTTGATGTGATGGATTGCGCGTTTATAATGGTAAGGTGGATGTGAAATGTTAAAAGCATTTTCCTGTATTTTAGGGTGATAATGAATTTGACGGTGACCATCACTCTTGAGTTTTGTTAAACGAAGACACACAAAGTTTAACGACGTTTCCGTTACTTTTGAGTTGCATTTAAAAGAGCCTCAATGGCATTGGAGGAACAGTCGGGTGAACCAGCCCAGGAAACCATGTCGTGATTCATTAAATATTATAATTTCAATTAGGCTAGAGCTTTAAAATTAGTGCGAGTATCTAATAGGACTATATGCAGCCATTGTGAAAATTATCTATAATCAATTTCGATAAACATCATGCGAAAGGAACTCGTTCTGTCATTTCAAATCAAAACTGTTTTCAACAAAGGCTTTTATTAAAAATGCGATAAAAATGGAAAATAAAATGCAAATAAAAAAATATATTGAGATAGCAATAAAAAGAACTTTGAAGCTAACAACATGTTTTTGCCTGTGCTTATTGTTAATACAAGTGCCTAACGTGTTTGCGCATGCATCTTTAGTAAAATCTGACCCGCCACGCAGAGCCTCTCTTTCCGAATCGCCATCCCAAATACAACTGTGGTTCAGTGAGGAAATTGAAGCCGCCTATGCATCCGTAGTTGTTCTTGATTCAAATGATAACAATGTCACAAATTATGAGCCTCAAGCTGCGGAGGGTGATCTGAAATCTATCATACTAGCAGTGCCAGAATTAGAACCAGGTGGTTATAAAGTACAATTTCGTGTCTTATCGGTAGATGGACATGTTGTTGAATCAAGCTATGGTTTTAGAATAAAAAATACTCACTGATGAAATGTTAGAAATTATTGCGGCTGCCGCTCGTTGGTTCCAATTGGCGGCAAATTTGATTTTATTGGGTAGTTGCGTTTTTTTAGTTGTTGCAGGTGCAGACAAAAGTACTTATACAGAGCAATGGGTTGAAAGGTTAGAAAGATTATTTCCAAAACTGGCCATAAGTATTGTTATCGGACTTATTGTTATTCTTGCTGCAACGATTGGATTAGTTACTGGTGAAATAGACAATATCCTGCAATTAGAGATTTGGATTGATTTCATCAGTAACACCCGGACCGGTCAAATATGGGGTTTTCATGTGGCTTCTGCCATTTTGTTAACCGTAACTGTTCTTTATCTGCTAAAAAAAACCAGAACGCGTTGGCGCTACATAGTATGCGCATTGATGGCAATGTTTCCATTAGTTGTTGGCGCCATGGTCAGCCATGTGGCTGCTGAAGGTCTAACAGTTCTTAGTTTTTTGCCTTATGCGCTACATATCATCTTGGCAGGTGTCTGGCTAGGAGGCCTACCTGCATTACTGTTGTTGAAATATACATATGTAAAGCAAGTTAAAAGTAAAAAATCAAGCCTTCAGGATGTTGGGATACTAAAACGATTTTCAGCAATGGCTCTGCCTGTTATGTCATTTATTATAATAACGGGGATTGTCGTGGGAGATCATATTTTTGACGGTGATTATGCCGCACTGGTGGCATCCCCATATGGTTGGTTACTTAACACTAAGCTGTTGTTATTGTGCATTGTTCTGATCATTGCTTCAAGTGTGCGCTCATATTGGCTACCATTGTTTTCCAATAGCCAAAATAGCCAAGAGACACAAAAAAGTGCGATCGGAATGCGAAAATGGGTACGGATAGAATTTCTGTTTGCTATGCTATTAGTGTTGGTTGCAACGATTCTTGCAAATAATACGACTCCAGCTAAGCATGTCATCATAGAAGAGTGGCCTTTTCCCTTTCGCTTTTCAATTATCGCAACATGGGGTGCCGAAAATGTTGCATTGCAAGTATGGAGTGGAATAGCAATTGCCGTTTTAGCTGTGTGCGTCTTGTATTTTGGTCGAGTGGCAAATTGGGGTATGAAACGGTTGGTTACGATTCCTGCAGTACTCATTATTTCTGGGATGGCAGTAGCGCTTCCGCCATTGACTATAGAAGCGTATCCTGAAACTTATCAAAAACCGCCAGTTCCTTTTGATGCAATTTCAATTTCGTATGGCGCGGAACTTTATTCGGAATATTGTATAGACTGTCATGGACATCAGGGCAAGGGGAATGGAATCAAAGCAAGGACATTATCGACTATAGTGCCGGATATGCTAACCGAACCACATACTGTAGAGCATACACCCGGTGATTTTTATCACTGGATAACATTTGGCATGAAAAATACCGACATGCCTGGCTATGCTGATAAATTGTCAGAGGAAGAACGTTGGGATTTGGTCAATTATGTGTATGCTTTGTCACGCGGCTATCAAGCGCGTGTTTTATCACCTGAAATCATACCTAACAGAGCAAACGTTCAACCACCCTTATTTTCCTTCTCTACACATGATGGTACAAGAGGCATTCTCCAGGATTTCCGCGATCAGAAATCTGTGTTGCTGGTGATTTTTACATGGCCACAATCTGCAGACAGAATTGGACAACTTAAGAAAAATTATGAAAAACTCAAGGCACAAGATATTGCAATTCTAGCTGTTCCCGCAAAGAAATTATCGTCGGAAGAGCTGGTTGAAATTTCTCAAGATTCACCTTCACCTTTTCCTTTGGTGACACAAGGCGCTGAAGAGATAGTGCAAAGTTATGCCCTATCACGCCGCACTTTGAGTCATCCAGACTTATTAGGTCGTGGGTCAGTTCCGGATCATATGGAATTCCTAATTGATCGAAATGGTTATTTACGTGCACGATGGATTCCTTCGGCTGAGGAGTCCGGATGGAGTGATATTGAATTACTTGTAGAACAAGTAAAATTATTGAATAAAGAAAATTTAAGTATTTCCGCTGCGCATGAGTTTATTCGATAAATATTCGTGACATTTTGGAAGGCTTTGGAACCTATAAATCTACGGACATTATTTGAAAAATGACACTAAGTTAAACCTTTTTCATCGTTCCGGAAGATCACTCTGTTGGAAATAGTTGTTATAGGGCGCTGGTTTACCGATATAGTATCCTTGTACATAGTCGATTTTCATTTTTTTGAGTTGTAAAAAGACTTGTTCGTTTTCGACAAATTCGGCAGTTATTTTTTTGCCAAAACCGCTTGCTACATTACACAAAGCGTTAACCAGAATTCTGTCATCGCTATTTTCTGTAATATTGCGTATAAATGACCCATCAATTTTAACTGCGTCTACTGGAAGTTCTCTTAAATAATAGAAAGATGAAAAGCCAACGCCAAAATCATCCAGCACAAACCCACAGCCCAGTTCTTTAATCTCTTTCATAAGGATTCGTGCCCCTGGTAGATTTTCCAATGCAGCGGTTTCGGTAATTTCAAACATAAGTGTTTTGGGATCTACTTCGTGGCTTATCAATTCTTGCTTGATAATTGGCAATAATTCTGGATCATTAAATGCATGTGCTGATAAGTTAATCGAGAAGCTGATTTTGTGTTTTCCACTTTGATTGATTTTTGCGGCCTGAGTAATGGCTTTCCGTAAAACCAGGTGATCAATTGAATGTATTAGTCCAGTATGCTCTGCTGCTGAAATAAACCCGGCAGGAGACAAGATGGAACCGTCTGAATCAAGCATACGCAGCAGCACTTCATAGTGCTTTATTTCGTGCGTCTGAATATCCATGATTGGCTGTAAGTACAGTATAAAACTGTCATGCAAAAGTGCATATTCAATTTTTTCTTTCCAGTACACGAGGGTTTGCACGCGCTCACGACTGCGATCTTCGTTAGAAAACAAATACCATGCGTTGCGTCCGGTGTCTTTAGCCTGATACATGGCTAAATCTGCCGCAGCCAGTAAATCGTGTACATTCTCGCCATGTTCAGGAAAAATCGCAATTCCTACACTTGCTGAGACCTTATGCGTGCGGCTATTAATTGTTAACTGTGTTTCATTGAGGTGCGTAAGAATTTTTTTGGCAACCTCGATGGCGCCCCCTGTGCTTATTTCGGGTAGAATTACAGCGAATTCATCACCGCCTAAACGCCCAGATATGTCATCCGACCGAATTGTGCGCAGTAACATACCTGCGACCATCCTGAGTAGTGCATCACCGGCTTGATGGCCACTTGTGTCGTTAATGTATTTAAAACGATCAAGGTCGAAAAAGAGTAAAGCACCTGCGTGTTGATATCGATCAGACCGACTAATTGCCTGTTCAAGTTCTTCGCTAAAGCGGCGTCGATTATAAAGATTAGTCAAAGGATCGTGGTCAGCTAACCAAGCCAGATGACCTTCAACCCGCTTATATTCGGTAACATCAAGACCTACCGATAAGATTGATGGATCGTCAGTAGAGTTCCAGGACAGGCGTGAATGCAACCAGGCAACATGACGCGTTGTGCCATCTTTGCAGTGTGTGATGGCTTCGTGACGTAATTGATCTCTTAATCCTCTGTTTATTTCATCCAGATGCACGGATAAATCTTGAGAATCATAATCGGAAACGAGAATGTTTAAAAACGGCGTGTCCTGCAGTTCTTTTTCAGAGTAAAAAGTTAGCATTTCACCATAGGCATTCATAGAAATAATTTTGCCATGTGCGTTTTGCGTGAGAACAATGACCTGGGCCGTGTCAAGTAGGTTGGCAACAAAGTCTCTTTCTTTGCTGAGTGTATCCTTCTGCTCAATGAGCAGCTTAGTCCGAGAAGATACTTTATGCTCTAAGTCCTCAAGCTGTATTGATAACTTAACAGCTGCGTCGTAAAGCATATCGATTTCGTCTCTAAATAATTGTTTTTTCTTTGTCTGTGCGAGTGAAAAGCGGAAATCTTCAAAGTGTCCACTCGATAATAAAGGTAAGGTATATGAAACATCTTTTAGGCGTGAGAGTAAGCGCGTAAAAATACCAAATAATAGAAACTCTGAAATGACAAGTCCCAGCAAACCAATCAATGCAATTGTCCAGATTGATTCATGAATATTGTTGACAACTGAAGTGACATCTGAAATGACTACCAGATGTGCTTCATCTGCATTAACTGATTGTAATGGAAAAAGCTTAATTTGATGATAATTGTTTTTCCAATTAATCTGGATAATCTCTCTGAGAGCATCCATGGAAGAGAACATTGCTGCGGCATGTTTTAAAATTTCGTAACTTTCATTTTTATTGGTAAATGCTGCAATATAAATATCCCACGGCTCGATATATAAAGTATTTGTAGTCTGGTTAGAGTCATGCAGCAATAAACCGATTTCAGCGCCTGATATGCGTCTGAATGCCAAGAGTGCATCTGCCAGAGAGATACCAATAACGTCGATACCTCTGGTTTTTCCTTCTATCAACAGCGGTGCCACTGTGAGCTGAATACAGCTTTTTCTACAAAGTAATGGGTTGATCGGGACTTCATCCTGATTCACCTGTCTGACCCACTCCAGAATAATCTCGTCATCACTATGATTGGGTTCGGCAACGCCCCAATCAGCTGTTAGTTCATTTGAGGCATTGTAAAAACGAACAAATTCAACACCATTATGAAAATGCAATAAGGTCCAATGCTGCTCAAATATCTCATTGATTTTATCCTTGTCATCGGTCAACAAAGCTTCAGTCATTCCATCCAGATAAGGAATTGTCTCGGCTTGTTGGCGGAGTCCGCGTGACAATCTTTCAATCAGGCTATTAATTTCTCGCGAATAACGTTGATATTCGATGTCGCGCTGGTTATCAAAATTAGTAATTAATCCCAAATAACTGACGGAGCAAAACAATAAAACAACCGCCAGTAAAATAAGGCTGCTTAAAGATGTAATTTTCCATTTAAAGCTAAGGAATGTACGTTCCTTAGTGCCAGATACCTGCTCAATATTCGCTTCTTTTTTGATAACTTGTGACATCAGATTGCTTAGGTCTAGAAACGGAAGGAGAGTTGTGCTGCAAAAAGATCCCACTCTTTAACTGTTGACCCGGGAGTATTATCCAATCCTGAAAGCCAGCCTGTTCCGTTTACATGATGATATTCCAATCGCGCCATGATCTGGGGGGTAATATTCCAACGCAGCCCGACTGTTATATCCTTGGCAAAACGGGAATGCGCCGGTGCTGAACCAAACCCGCGATCTTGCCGCCATTGGACAAATTCGCTTCCATCTCGATCATTCCGGTCTGCGTAATAGACATCATAGCGTAAAAGCGCCTCCCATTTATGATTAAAACGATAAACACCCTGAAAATAAAAGCTTTCGCCAGTTGTATTATTGGCTTGTTCGTCAAACCTGGGGTCGCCGAAATTTTTAAAATCCAAGCGTCGAAGCGCATACTCCGCAGTTAGACTCCAGCGTTCAGCATTGTATTGAGCGGACAGATATAGTGGTGAGAAGGAAAACGCTCCGGGTGTGAAGCGATCATTTATTCCCGGCTTGTAGTCAACATTGAGCCAGATGCCGCTGATCGCCAGGCGCAGGCGTGAATCGTGACTTTCATAAATTCCTCGTCCAATAATCGATGTTTCAGGTGTTAATTTTCCCTCTGGCGAGTGAGCAAAAATAGCATACTCGGTTTCCCTATCTTTGACTAATGGTCGCCATACGCCAAATTGTACCGAAAAATTGCCAATTGTCGGATGCGATGTTTCACCGTAGAGCTGTACCGAATCTCCGGATAAGCCCAAGTTACGCGTTCGATCAAAATAAATAGATTGTGGCAGCAAAATGCTGGGGCGGGTAAAAGCAACATCGCGCGTATCATTATAAAAACCAAATGGATTTTTTAATCTTCCTACGCGTATGCCAAACTGATGCGTTTCATGCGAGAAAAGCCTGTAGTCCAAAAAACCGAAATCCAGGCGAGGTTCTCCGGCGGTTCCCCCTTCTCCGGCACGGCGGGATAGCATTTGTCCAGATAATTGCAATCTTGGAAGTGGCCTGAACAGCGCGTTTAATCCAACTTCCGTAAAGCCAAAGCTGCCACCCTGGTCTGTATTGCCAAAAACATCATTATCTGACGTGGCAATAAATGCTTGGCTGGCAAAACCTTGTATCTGGAAGTTATCCCACATATTTTTAACTTTGGGCCAGGTTGATGTGGCTGCATCATTGTTTTTGTAATGGATGTCCTCCTTTTTATCTTGAGCGTATGCTGATAAGTTGAATCCCAGTAAACATGCCAGAAGGGCGAGCAGAGCAAGATTAGGCGGCCCTAAAGAAACATTAATTAATCGATTATTTAATTTTGAGCACATGGAGGTCATTATTTATATAAACGGTTTCTAAATATCCAATGGCGCCTGGTGTATTTGCTATTTTTTTCAGCATTTCTTCATTTGAAGATACCCTGATCGGTGCCTGGCCAGTGCCGGAGAATACCAATCGATCCCAGGTGGAACGTAACTGATAGGGAAAAACGCTCAATTTCTCTTTTGCAAAATCATTGTGCAGAGGGTGATCATCCGGTAATACAAAAACTTTAATTAAGTGGCCATTAGGCCAGGTTTTCATACGCATGCTGAAAATGGCTCGTAGCACATTTACAGAAATTGTTTCTTGATGTATGTCTGGATGTGCTACGACCTCATAATGTCCATTTGCTTGTGCTTTACCAACCGCCAGAAGTAGCAGAATACAATATAAAATTGATTTGACTCTAGACATGTGGTTTTTATAGATATATTTTATTTATTCTTGGGTGCCGAGGCTCGGGAAAGGGGGTTTTTTTCATACGAGTGTATATGAGAAGGTATATATCTGCCTTGATCAGTCAAGATTTCCCAGACATCGTGGTTGTCACTATAAATTCTGTCTAGGACGTCTATATTTTTTACGAAATAAGGTTGTCGAAGCCCATGACACTCAACAAGTGGGCCAATCGGTATAAAGTCTAATCCCGAGAAGCAGAGCAGTCTGTTTAAAGAGGGATTCATGAATGATAACCAGTTCTTAACGTCGTGTTGAGCGCTCATTTGTACAACTGCAGCCATTAGAATCAAAGTGATATTGATCGAAGTCCGCCGCTCTTTTTTTATGGCAGTGCCGTCCAGGTTACTGTCATGAGTATTGGCTTCATTTTGTTTTGCTTGCTGGAAATAGCAATCACCTTTACGTCGTTGAAATTCTTTGATAACGAGAAAACGTGATATTTCCACTGTGTTCTGGCGAGAAATGTTGTTTTTACTAAAAAATTCGGCGTCGAGCTGTGTATATGCTTCAACCGGGAATGGTTTATCCGAATTCTCAGGATCCGGTAAAACCAAGCGTACAGTGCCGATAAATTTTCCAGTCGAACGATGCTTCAGTAATGCATGTGTAGAATGACTGTCATAGGTGTCTTTTTCAAGTTTGTCAGGATAAAGCGATTGATCAAATCCAGGGATACGTTCTTCCGTACATAAAACTTGATAACGTATACTATATACTTCGTTCTTTAATTCGGGCGTATCCGCTATCACAATTTCAAAAAAATTTTTATATGCATCATATAATTGGTTCATCAATGCGCTAACCTCAAATTTTGTTTTGGAGTGCGTGGCATTTACTTATATCTTGATTTATGCCATTGTTCCAGCATCATTAATATCCAGATCATGGTGCCATGATATCCTGCGTGCTCACTTAAGTGCTGCTCAAGTAATTTGTCAATAAAGTCCGTCCGGATTATATTACGTGACTTTAGATCTGTAAGGCTGTCAGCTGCCAATGCTTTAAGCTGTGGATGCGTCTGTAACCAAACCCCAAAGGGCAGACCGAATCCATGCTTTTGTTTGATGATGATCTCATGAGGCAAAAAGTCCTTTAATGCTTCTTTAAAAAAAAATCGTAACTTAGTTCCCTTGACTTTGTAATCCGGTCTGAGTTGGGAAGAAAAGGCTACCATCTCATCACTAATCAGTGGAAACGCGACATCGATTTGCGCAAGCTCACATGCTTTAACGACTTTAGGTAGATCATTGTCAGCAAGTGTGAATTGCCAGTCATATGCCAACATACGGTTAATTAGGTTATTGGTGTGAGCCTGATGATAGATTTCATTGTTTAATGATTCAGGAAAGGTGGTGTCAACATGTGCAAGAAATTCAGTTGTGAAAACAGAAGCGAAACCATGACGTATAAGTAGGTTATAAGTATCCATGCGTGCAGGCATAGGTATTGCTGCCTGTTCTATATAACGGTATGATTTTCGGATGAATGGTGGCAGTTTTTTCCCTGAGGCACTTTTTGCCCAGGGTTCTAGGATTCTTTTTTGTAAAAAAGAAGGCAGGTATTCATATAGTGAAAACAAATATTGTTTTGCGTAGCGTTCGTTTCCGCCAAACAGTTCATCACCGCCATCGCCTCCCAGGATTCTACTGAGCCCATCTTCTTTTGCCATGTGCGCACAAAAATAAGCAGGTATGGCAGAGGCATTGCCAAAAGGCTGATCAAAAATAGCGGCTATTTCGGGTATTGCCGTTACTACATCGTCGGGCGTTACATAGTATTCATGATGCCGGGTTGAGAAATGGCGCGCTGCAATGCGTGCATATTCCATTTCATCATATCCATTGGCTTCAAAGCCAATGGAATAGGTTGATGCAGGTTCTCCTGTGACTTCGCTGAGAATACCCGCTATCGTTGAGCTATCAGTTCCTCCGCTCAAGAAAGCGCCAACTGTTTCGTTGCCTATAGCATCGCGTACGCTGGACCGTAATATAGTATGCAGTTCAAATTTGAGTTCTTCAAAAGAACGTCCTTTGAGTTCGTTAAAACTTGGTTTCCAGTATTTATTTGTCTTAATCTCATTGTGTTGAAAAGTAAGATATTCTCCCGGTAATAAACGGCGCAGGTTTTTATAGATGGTTCCCGGACTCGGAATCATATGAAAGTGTATGTAATTAAACATATTCTGAGCATCGATCTCGGATTCGGTGTATGGGTGCCGAATGATAGCATCTAACGACGAAGAAAAAATTAAGTGCCCTCCACTTGCCTGGTAAGCCAGTGATCTTGTGCCCATACGATCAACTGCGAGAATAAACTGGTTCTTATTTTCATCCAAAACACATACCGTAAATTCACCGGCAATCTCGGTTAACACTTTTTCGCCATTAATTCTCCAGTTTTCCAAAAAGGATTTGGCGATATTCTGTGAGTCAGAATCTTGACCGAATTGGGTATTTATAAATCTAATTTGCCCCCATAAACCAACGATAATGCCCTGGTCCTGACAAGTATGTACGCTGTTAGGCCGCCCTATCACAGCAAGCGCAGATCTTTTACCGAAAAGCATTTGAACCGAGTGGCTGTCATGCTGCACAATTGGTTTAGTCATTTCCTCAAGAAGAGCGCGTCTCTCAATGATCGTCATATTGCAGCCTGTCCAACCGCATATACCCCCCATGCTGATCTCCTAATATTTTATTTTTTATTAATTTGGCTCATTATAGATTGACTATTCGTTTTAATTATAATCAATTGTTTGATGGCGTTACGATTAATGAAAATGAGCGTGATTTTTTATTTAATGACTAAACCATGATTTCTATTGGTACAGGATGGCCGAGAAATGCTGTAGGACTTGCTGTGAGTCCGTAAGCACCTGACTGTAAAACAACAACAAGATCATTTTCCTCTGCCTGTGTCATTTCCATTTGATCAGCCAGTAAATCTAAAGGTGTACATAATGGACCCACGACAGTAACAATTTCTTTTTGGGCGTCTTGTACTTTGTTACCAATCATAACCGGATAATTTTTACGAATGACCTGGCCAAAATTACCTGTCGCAGCCAGATGATGATGCAAGCCACCATCAGTGACTAAAAAAGTTCTCCCTCTGGATTGCTTGCGCTCAATAACACGGCACACATAAATACCTGCCTCAGCGACCATGTATCGGCCAAGTTCAATAACAATTTGCGCCTCGGGCAATTGTTGTCTGACTGCTGGCAAAAGATTATGTAGATGCTTGCCAATAGATTGAATGTCCAAGGGTTCTTCACCTGAGAAGTAGGGTATGCCAAATCCACCGCCTATGTTTAATAAACGAACCGGTGCAGGTGCATTTTCAGCCAGTCTCATGCTCAATTGCAATGTTTTTTCGTGTGTTTCCTTAATAGCTTCTGCCTTCAGGTTCTGTGAACCGCTGAAAATATGGTAACCTACAAAATTCAAACCAAGCTGGCCAATTTGTGTCTGCATGGTTGATGCAAGCTCAGCATCTACACCAAATTGCTTGGGGCCGCCACCCATTTTCATGCCCGATGATTTGAGTTCAAAGTCAGGATTAATGCGGATTGCAACATTAGGGCGAATACCGAGTCGTTCTCCCAGTTTTGCAATCAGAAGCATTTCCCTTTCTGATTCCATGTTCAAAACAATACCAGCTGCAATTGCACAAGATAGTTCATGTTCTGTTTTTCCAGGTCCTGCAAAGCTGATTCGTTCTGCCGGCATGGTGGTGTCTAACGCAACGTGCATTTCACCAACAGAAGCTACATCAATACCATCAACTAAGCCTGCTAAATGTTGTACGACTGCCGGCATAGGATTGGCTTTCATCGCATAATGCAAATGAACTTCATCGGGGAGTGATTGCCGCAGCAGTCGAATACGTTCTGTGATTTTTTGCCGGTCATAAGCATAAAAAGGCGTTTTGCCGACCCGTTGCGCCAAGCGTGTAAGGGGCATGCCACCTATCATCATGCAGTTGTCATTTACAGTAAATTGAGTAAGCGCTGTATGCTTCGGTTGAGAGCGTGTCATGAGTTGTTTTCTATAAATATATTTTGCATTTCCTGAAACAGGGATTTTCTGTCAATCTTGCCGTTTGGGCTTCTAGGTAAATTGTTTTCGCGAATTTCGATATGACTGGGCAGCATAAAGGCTGGCAGGCGGTGTTTGCAGGCGGTCAGTAAATCTTCTGCTTCCAGTTGCTCACCCTCACGTGGTGTTGCAATAACCAAAATGGCCTGTCCAAGTACTGGATGTGGCACACCAACCGCAACTGCTTCTCCTACAGTCTCGGTTGCGTAGATGACTTCTTCAATTTCAGTTGGACTTACTCGATACCCCGAAGTCTTAATCATTTCATCACGGCGGCCTATGAAGTAAAAAAAACCTTCATCATCCACGCGCACAGTATCACCCGACCAAACTGCAAGTTCTGGGATAGTTAAGCCATTTTGGCGCGAGATAATGGGTTTGAAACAGGCGGCTGTTTTTTCGGCATCGTTCCAATATCCCATGGAAACAAGAGCGCCGCGGTGTACCAGTTCTCCCGGTTCTCCCGGTACACAATGTGAACCATCTTCTCTTAAGATCAGTATTTCAGCATTGGGAATTGCCTTACCAATTGAATCGGGATGCCGATCAATTTCTTCAGGTGGAAGATACGTTGAACGAAAAGCCTCTGTAAGACCGTACATTAGAAAAACCTGGGTTTTGGGCAAAGCGTTACGAAGCTGGTCGAGCGTGGTACGCGGCATTGCGCCGCCAGAATTTGTAATGTAGCGTAACGATTTGACTTTGTCCCAATTCAATTGGGCTAATTGAATCCAAAGCGGCGGAACTGCTGCAAGACCGCTGATATTTTCTTTTTCGACAGTCCGGATAATATCTCTCGGCAGTAAGTAATTCATCAAAACGCTGGTCGCACCGACATGAAATGCAGTTGTCAGTTGGCTAAGCCCGTAGTCAAAGCTGAGCGGCAATACAGACAAGATTCGGTCATCTGGCCGGTTCTCAAGGTATTCTGCAACGCTTTTTGCGCCGGCAACAATATTGCGGTGTGATAGTACGACACCCTTGGGTTTTCCAGTACTGCCCGAAGTATAAAGAATGGCGGCCATATCGCCATCAATGACGCGGCTGGGTTTGAGTAACGAGTGAGCAGAAAGCATATCTGCCCAAGATACAATGTTGAGCCCGGCGATTTTTGCAAGATCTTCTTTGTCATCGACAATGATAACTGTGTGAAGATCATGACAGGATGGCAGAACTTCAGTCAACAGCTTTAATCTTTCTGCCGAAGTAACTAAAATGCGTACATTGCAGTCTGCCAGGATATAACTGACCTGCGCGGGCTTTAAAAGTGGGTTGACCGGTACGAAAACGCCCCCTGCAGCATTTGCTGCGAATAAAGTGCTGACGGACTCTAAACGTTTTTCCAGATATACTGCAAGGCGTTCATTGCGGCCTAATCCCACGCTCAGGAAGCCAGTTGCTAATTGTTCTATTTCATCGGCAAGGACTTCATAATTCTTTTTCTGACCCTGGAATGATAACGCTTCAGCATCTGGCGTATGATTTGCAGATTGATAAATCAAGTGATGAACTAAATTAACCATCTTGGTTCTCTTTGAAAACGTTTAAGAATGCTGTGATGTTTAAAAACTGCGTTATCGTAACGCTATATGTGTGTTACGTCTATCTAAGACCGCATCGACTCATTAAGTCATAAATCGTAGGACGGCTAACACCAAGTAATTTGGCTGCTTGGGCAACATTTCCATCGGCTCTTGCCAATGCTTTGACGAGTGCTCTACATTCCTCTTGTTCGCGTATCGTTTTGAGATTCAGCGGTTCTACTGAAGAATCAGTTGTTTTGAGACCCAAATCTTGTGCTGTGATACTCGAATCTTCAGCCATAATAACAGCGCGTCTGACGCAGTTTTCGACTTCACGTACATTCCCGATCCACTGATGCTTTTCAATTGCAGCTAATGCTTCTTGACTGAAGTTTAGTGTTGCTTTTCTTTCTTTGGCGCAGAACTTGTTTTTAAAATGGTGCGCAAGCAGTAACGCATCGCCAACTCTGTCTCTTAGTGGCGGAATTGTAATTACAATTTCGCTGAGGCGATAATAAAGATCCTCGCGAAACCGTCCTTCTTCCATTAATTTGGTAAGATCCTGGTGTGTGGCGCAAACAATCCTGACATCTACTGGCACTTCTTCACGTCCCCCAATGCGTTCAATGACTCTTTCCTGAAGGAAACGCAAAAGCTTTGCTTGCAGTTGAAAGGGCAGGTCGCCCACTTCATCAAGGAAAAAAGTTCCGCTGTCTGCCAGCTCAATTTTACCGAGTGTCTGTTTTGAAGCACCTGTAAACGCACCTTTTTCATAGCCAAATAACTCGCTTTCTAACAGCGATTCAGGAATGGCTGCACAATTTATGGCAATAAAGCGATTGTCTTTTCTCGCGCTCAACGTATGTAAAGCTCTAGCCAATACTTCCTTGCCCGTACCACTTTCACCCAGAAGCATTACTGTTACATCGGATGAAGCCATCTTTTCAATGTTACGACATGCCTTTAAAAGTTCGGGATCGCGAGTTATCAGGCCTTCAATTGGGGAATTACTTTGGGTTAGGCTTAAACGACGGTTTTCCTGTTGTATGGTATGTAAATAGAATGCCCGTTCTACTACCAGTTTTAACATCTCTGGATCAAATGGTTTCTGGTGAAAGTCATATGCACCCATTTCGATGGCCTTCAATGCATTGGCATGATTCTGGTTGCCTGTCAGAACGATTATTTTTGTGTCTGGCGCCATAGCGAGGATTTGTTGCAGTGTGGCAAGTCCTTCGGAAGCACCATCCGGATCGGGAGGTAATCCTAAATCCATGGTAATTACCGCAGGCTCGTGTCGTCTAACCTTGGTTAATGCGCTTTCCCGGTCAGATGCTGCGCTCACTTCATAATTATCAAAATTCCAACGTAGTTGTTTTTGTAAACCGAGGTCATCTTCAATAATCAATAGTTTCTTTTTTTCCCGATTTCCTGACATACTTTTACCTGTTTGTGATTTCTGAACTGTAGTTTGATAAATGTATTGCTTTATATATGTTGTATGTAGATTATTCCTGCAGTATCAAGGTAAAATATTTGCCGATCTTCTTTTTTGAAAATTTGAATTCGGACTAGCAAGTTGTTGATACACACCAAGTTTGCGAATATGACGTTAACATTAATTTAACAGGTTGTTATACTATTTACGTTGCCTTTCAATTTAAAACAAGCAAGTGTAAGGCGCTGATTTATTATGTATGAGGTCAGATTTGCCTGCCTGGAAAACATTTTTCAATGACCAGCTAAATGCTGGCGACTTATGCAAATATAGTTTTTAGCCAGTTTCAGTGCGATATTCCGTTCTTGTGAAAAATTCCAACAACATGCTCAATATTTTCTGTAACTCTAAACACTACGTTTAGTATTCTACAGTTGACCGCTTAGATTCTTTTATTCGAACAAGCATGTTAGTTGACTTTTAATTGATAGTTTAAGTGATTTTATGCGCAGTTGCTTGTGTGGGTCGGGTCAAGCAATTTTAAAGTAATATAAAATGTGGTACCTATTGATTCCTGAGTCGATACATCCATTTTTCCGCCTAGTTCCTGTATATATTCTCTACTTTCAAAAACACCGATACCCATACCTGCCGATTTTGTAGACTCAAATGGTATAAAAAGACGATCCTGAACAAATTTCTCACTCATTCCATGCCCTGTATCCTGTACTTCGATAGTCGCTTCGGAGTTTTGGCAGTATAAACGGATTTTAACAGAGCCTTTTTTTGGTGTGGCTTCAATCGCATTTTGCACGATGTGGCTAATGACACGTTTCAAACGTGACCGATCTGCAGAAATATAGAGTTCAGTCGAAGTGGTTTCAAATACCGGTTTTGGTTCGAAAATGGATTTACTCTCAACAATTTCTTGTAATAATTGATTCAGGGGAATTTGATCTGGCTTATCCTGAGAACTGCCGTTACTCAGCTTTTCGAGTAGTCGCTTCATTTTGCCAATTGATAGATTAACCGTTTGAATCATGTCTTCCTGAAATTCAGGGTTGTTTTTATGTTTCTGTGCATTCGACAATAAAAGCGAGAGTTGAAAAATCAGGTTTTTTAAATCATGTACCACAAAAGTTGACATGCGATTAAAAGATTCAAATTGACGTGCGATCATGAGCGCCTGTGATGCCGATTCTTGTGCAAGGTAGCTAGTGGCCTGCTTACCCGCAACCTTGAGCAGATCTCTGATTTCCCAATTAAGTTTGATTTTGCTTCTTGGCTTCATTAATACAACAAAACCAAATAAATTGCTGTGCTGTATTAATGGAATAACAAACCAGGCATCCGTTATATTAAGAAGCCAATGCGGGGTGACCAAGGGTGCGTATTTTAAGGGATTTGCTTGATATTCTTTCAAATCAATGACCCAATCCCTTTGTTCCAGGAACTCACACAGCGAACTGTCGGCTTCTTCCGTTTCCTTGATTAAGCACATATTCCATTGCTGGACTGGAATAAACTGACCTGCATCATGCCTCAGCCATAATCCGCCTCCAGGGCTTTCGACTAATTGGGCCAGCGATTGAATGACACGTTCTTTGAGTGCTCCTTTTTCTTCTGATAAGGTGTGAGTAAATCGTAACCATTCTTCCCTATAATCATAGTTATAGCTATAAAAATGTTTGCTGATGAAAACTTTTAACCATGAGCGGATAGTGCCAGAAAATAAGATACCTACGAGCAGGATGATGGCGCCGAACAAAAAGCTCATTTGCAATACAATGCCCCATTTACCTCCCGAGAACCGAAGATAATAACCAGCGCCGGCCATAATGAGCAGGTAAATGGCCGTGCCAAATAAGGCAGCTGTATAAAAGATCATTTGACGGGAAACAGCAATACCAACTGTCCATTTTGGATTACGTGCTGCCGACACAGCAATTAGTGGTACTGCCAGGGCGTTGATAATACCCCTTGCAGTCCAGATATCAAAATTAACGCTTCTAAATAACAGCGCATCACTGAACAGATAGAAGTCATATATAAATATCGCTCCAATACCCAGACAGATAAATTTGATTCCCCAGCGTTTTTCAGGCGGTGTATTTCGGTAGAATTGCTCTATAAGAATGATGCCGATAATAGCCGTTACCACGCAACCTATGATCCCGGTAAGCGCCTGGATAGGCATGCCTGGTACAAAAGACCCGTCTTGATAGGTGTATAGTGCGTAACAAATAAAAAAAAGATACGCTAAAGCAATGAATAATACCGAGCTTCTGATTCGTGGCGTTGACGAATTGATAGTTGTTTGCTGAAAGGGGCCTATTAATACTATGAGAAATGTTGACCAGCCGGCATTTCTCAGCAATTCCAGCATGTTGGTTAAAGCCGTAAAAGAATAGCCCCATGTAATGTTAACAACAACCGCTGTCGCCCATGTTGCTGATAGCAAACAAGCGATGGCCAGCATCATGCCGTACAATCGGCCACGCCAGCTTGTCAATAACAGCGTGGATATGAAAAAAAAAGCGATTGCTGCCGCTGAATAACTGATGGTTGCAATATTAGTCAACATAGTCTTTTTGCAGGAAGGTGATTATCTGCTGCCTTTGCCCAGCAATACGACTTCAACGGTAAGAATGAGGATGAGTACGTCAAGAAACAGACTATGATTTTTGACATAATATAAATCATATTGTAGTTTCTCAATCGCATCTTCAACAGAGGATCCATAAGGGTATCGAACCTGTGCCCAGCCTGTAATGCCGGGTTTGACGCTGTGTCGTACGTTATAGTAAGGTACTTGCGCGCTAAGCATGTCGACAAAATAAGGGCGTTCAGGGCGCGGTCCAACAAAACTCATTTCGTTCTTTAATACGTTGACTATTTGGGGTAACTCATCAATACGTAATTTGCGGATAACATTACCTGTTTTGGTAATGCGGGGATCATCAGTGGTGGCCCATTGCGGTTTTTTATTCTTTTCAGCATTCTTGCGCATACTGCGGAATTTCAGCACCATAAAAGTCTCCCCATTCTTTCCAACTCTTTCTTGCCGATAAAAAATAGGAAAACCATCTTCCAATAGAATCAACAATGCTGTAATCAGCATAATAGGTAAAGTGACAGCGAGCAGGGTGAGGCTGGATATCAAATCAAAAATTCTTTTAATGGTTGATCGTAGGAGGCTTTGGTCAAATCCGCCACCCAGAACCAGCCAGCTAGGATATAAGGAATCCATTCGAATGTGACCGTATTCTCTTTCAAAGTATGTTGCGATATCCATGACTCTGATACCGTGCATTTTACACTCCAGTAATTCTTGAATGGGAAAGTAACCACCTCTTCTTTCCTGGGGAGCGATAATGATTTCCTCAGCTTTATATTGTTCAACCAGAGATACCAGGGAATGCTTACCGGTAATGACTAAAGAAGCTGGAACCCGACGTTCTTCACCAGGGAACGGAACAAACCCGACAATTTTCTGCCGACGGTATTCTGAGCTCTCTCCATTATGGGTAATGAGATCGTTTGCATTTTTTCCAATTCCCAGCACTAACGTACGAGGCCTCAAAATGCTAATGTTTAGCCATCTATATAAAATTGCTCTAGCGAGTAGAATTTCAAAAAAAGACAGCACCATGACGAGGAGTAATGTGCCGCGACTTAAATATGTTTCCGGGAAAATATAAAATGTCAACGTCATTAATCCAAAACACAGCACTGTGGAAGGCATGAGCCGGAAAAGAATTGTATTGATACTGCGTTGTGTTTCCAGGAGATACATGCCCATGGCCGCCATACTGATTATCATGACAGACACATAAATCAATGCTTCTGAGCGTGAGGCGTTATAAAAATCAAAATTAAGCGCGTCCCATTCTGCCTGCCGAAGAATAATTCCACCAAAAAAAGCGGTCAACAAAAGTAATAAATCAATACTGATGATTAAAACAGAAAATTTAGGAATATATATGTTACTGATTTTGTACAACTTTACTCTCCAGCTCTATGTAAAAATATGGTTTCAATCTTTAAGGCGGTGTTAGCCCCAATATTGCACAAAGAATAACGGCAATTCTTTATAATTCAGTTGTTTTAATTATTGTGATTGCGATTGAAAACGATAAAGTGTACCCAAGAATGATTTAATTTTCTAGGATGCCTTTCGACAATAGATTGTTTTGTATAAAGTATGTCAATCGGCGCAAATTAGGGAGGTAGTGTGTACCAAATAATTGAAAATGTTACTTTTGACTGGTTTTCTTGCCATAATCATGGTTTTCGTCCGTATTTTTGTGATTCCGAGTGTTATTGAGTAATAATAGCAATTAATGAAACCTGAATCATACCTGAATGTTATTCAAACAACGCATTGCTTGATGCGATTTCGATATGGCTCAGAGAATTCCTGTATTGCTGGGTTTGTATTTGATATTGGCCAGCTTTCGTATTAAACCAGAATCTGGTCTAGGTAATTTATGCTTGAACTACGATATATCAATAAAGCCTATGCCGAAAATCGGCAAGTACTTTGCAATCTGTCTTTTGCCTTGAAATCAGGTGAATATGTTGCGATTATGGGTGAATCCGGTGTGGGTAAGTCGACTTTGCTGAACCTTGTCGCGGGTCTGGATAAGCCAGATTCGGGGGAAGTGCTGATTGAGGGAATTGAAATTTCAAGACTCGACGATGAGGCTGTCACGCTGTTGCGACGTCAAGTATTCGGTTTTATATTCCAGGCGTTTCACGTTTTGCCGCACTTGACGCTCAGTCAAAATATTGCATTGCCTCTGTTGTTGAATCATATCTCCGATGATCGTGTAAATAAAATGCTGGCTGAAGTCGGTTTGCAAGGCCGAGGTGATCATTTTCCACGTCAATTGTCGGGCGGTGAGTTGCAGCGGGTGGCCATAGCGCGTGCATTGGTTCATCGTCCCAAACTTGTACTGGCTGATGAACCAACGGGTAATCTTGATCCTGATACGGCTCATGATGTTCTTCAACTGATGCGTGATGAAATTAAGAGAAATGGTGCTTCCGGTATACTCGTTACCCATTCGCATGCCGCTGCGGCTACAGCCGATCGTGTTTTGATTTTGACCAAACAAGGCTTGCAACCAGCTGAAAAAGTCAAATCTATATGAAAGCCGCATCTTTGACCACTTGGCTTTTACTGAGTGAATGGCGGGCACGCTTTGTGCAGTTGATTGTTGCGGTTATGGCGATTGCGCTTGGGGTGGCCCTGGGATTTTCGATTCACCTGATCAATACCGCGGCTTTTAATGAATTTTCTGCTGCCAGTAAAAGTCTTTCGGGTCAGTCGGATTTGCAAGTTTATGGTACACGAGGCCTGTTTGACGAGTCGCTTTACCCCAGACTGGCACAATACGAAGGTGTCAAGCTGGCCAATCCGGTGCTTGAATTCACTGCGATTGTGCCGGATAAACTGGAAAGCAGAAATAATCATAAGCTGAGAATACTCGGAATAGACATGTTCAGGGCGGCAAACATGTCGCCCGATTTGCTGGGTGTGCCGGCTGAAGATAAATTGATGGATGGTCTGGCTGATGATGCAATTTTTTTATCGCCCGCTGCTAAGGAATGGCTACAGGTTAGACAGGGCGATATCCTGCGTCTAAATGTGGGCATGCAGTCCATAGCATTACGCGTTGCAGGTGGATTGACGCGTGCGCGTGCCGGTCAACGAGTTGCAATCATGGATATTGGCGCGGCGCAATGGCATTTCCAATACCTGGGACTCCTTTCCCGGATTGAACTTAAACTCGATGCAGGTGTTCGACACGCAATCTTTAAAGAAAAATTGCAGAAAGAATTGGGGGCGCAATTCTTTGTAGCTGAAATTGTTGATCAGGAGGCGCGTGTTGCCAATATGTCGCGCGCCTATCGTGTCAATTTGAACATGCTGGCACTGGTGGCGTTGTTTACGGGGGCATTTCTGGTTTTCTCCACACAGGCATTGTCGGTCATTCGACGTCGTAGTCAGTTTGCGCTGTTACGGGTACTCGGCTTCACGCAGCGACAATTATTGCGACAAATGGTGATGGAAGGTTTTGTCCTGGGGGCCATAGGTTCTCTAGCAGGGTTAGCTGTAGGATACAGTTTTGCAGCGCTAGCAATCAAATTGTTAGGTGGAGATCTCGGCAGTGGTTTCTTTCCTGGGATACAACCAAGCCTTTATTTGAGCCCGATAGCAGCTTTAGTATATTTTTTTGTGGGGTTAGGCGTTACTTTACTGGGGAGCATTTTGCCAGTATTGGAAGCAGTGCGGGCCAGGCCCGCTGTGGTACTTAAACCTGGCAGTCAAGACAGCGCCATGGAGCGTCTGTCAACACCCTGGCCAGCAATGATTTGCTTGTCTGCCGGAATTCTATCGACACAATTGCCACCGATTCATGAATTACCGGTGTTCGGTTATCTGGCGATTGCTTTATTACTGATTGGTGGTATTTCATTAATGCCACGTTTTGCTGTCTGGGCTTTTTCATTTTGGATGCGTATTGTGAACGGCTTCATCAGTCGTGGCCGATTGAATGCGGTATCACTCATGATATTTGCACGTTTGGCCAATGCACCCAATCAGGCCTCAATTGCGTTGAGTGGTGTGCTGGCCAGTTTCAGTTTGATGGTGGCAATGGCGATCATGGTATTGAGTTTTCGAGTGTCGGTTGATAACTGGCTTGAATATGTATTGCCGGCGGACCTCTATGTGCGCGCAGCTGACAGTGGTAATCAAGGTGGTTTTCAAAGTGTTGAGCAACAAATCATGACAGCCTTGCCGGGATTTGCACGCATTGATTTTTTTCGTGTGCAGCAACTGGTTCTGGATCCGAATCGACCGGAAATTACTTTATTTGCACGCCCAATTGATAATGCGAATCCTGGTAATACCTTACCCTTAATAGGGGAGATGATGGAGCAGACTCAATGGCCCAAAGACAGCAGACCCTTATGGGTATCTGAAGCGATGGTTGATTTGTATGGCTATACAGTCGGTAAACAGGTAATGATACCGATCGGTAATATGTTGCGTGAGTTCACTGTTGTCGGTATCTGGCGTGATTATGGACGACAGTTTGGTGCTGTACAAATGCAGTTGTCGGATTATCAGATGCTGTCTAATGATTTGAGTATCAATACAGTCGCCTTATGGTTGCAATCGCAAACCACGATGACCGATGCCTATGCGACATTACAACAGTTACCGTTCAGTGATGCACTGGAAATTACTCAATCACAAGCGATACGCGCCAAAAGCCTGGAAATTTTCGATCGCAGCTTTGCCGTTACTTATTTGCTGGAAGTGATTGCTGTAGTGATCGGCTTGTTAGGTGTGGCGGCTAGTTTTTCTGCGCAGACACTTGCGAGGAAAAATGAATTTGGCATGTTGCGCCATATCGGCGTTACCCGTCGGCAGATTTTGGCCATGTTGGCCGCTGAAGGCACCCTGTTGACATTGCTGGGGGTTGCGATCGGATTTATGCTGGGATGGGCCATTAGTCTGATACTGATTTTTATCGTCAATCCGCAATCTTTCCATTGGACCATGCAGCTTCACATGCCATGGAGCTGGTTAATACTGATAGCAGGTATTTTGCTGGTTTCGGCATCAATGACGGCTCTGACTGCAGGACGGCGCGCTGTTTCAGCAAATGTTATCCGTGCCGTGAAGGAGGATTGGTAATGCAAAATGACAGATACAAGCAGTATATTTTTATAGCGCTGATTTTGTTGGCAGCCTGGCTTGCGTTCCCAGTTTCGCAGCTATTGGCAGAGGGCCCGCGCTATAAACAAGTTGTTCCTCACTATGATCTTACATTTCCGCAAGATTATGGCGCACATCCCGACTTTCGCATTGAGTGGTGGTATGTGACGGGTTGGTTGGAAACAAGCGAAAAAAAACCGCTGGGGTTCCAGATAACATTCTTTCGTCCATCTACTGGCCATAATCCAGAGAATCCGAGTCAGTTCGCGCCAAAACAACTGATCATCGGACATGCGGCCTTGTCTGACCCTGCTGTGGGTCGTCTGATTTATGATGAAAAAACAGCGCGCGCAGGTTTTGGTTTGGCTTATGCCCGTGAAGGAGATACTGATGTGAAACTGGATGACTGGTATTTCGTTCGTAGTCCGGATGGAAGTTATACAACAGAGGTACAGGCAGATAAATTTGGGCTGCATTTGACGCTTAAACCGTCACAATCACTTATGTTACAAGGCAAAAAAGGATTTTCACGTAAAGGACCTGATATAGAACAGGCCAGCTATTATTACAGTAAGCCTCATTTGCAAGTATCTGGCATCATCAGACATCAAGGGCAAACATTAACCGTGAAAGGTCATGCCTGGCTTGATCATGAATGGTCATCAGAACTCTTGGACTCCCGAGCAGATGGATGGGACTGGGTAAGTGTTAATTTAGATGATGGTTCTGCATTGATGGCTTTTCAGATACGCGGGAAAAATGATAAGAAACTGTGGGCTTACGCTAAGTTGCGAGATGCTAATGGTCATGAAATCCTTTTTGCTCCAGAGCAAGTAGAATTTATACCGGTGCGCACCTGGCAGTCTCCACATACCAATGCAACATATCCAGTCGAGATGCGTATTCGTACGGACAAAACTGAATGGCGATTGATGCCATTGTTTGATGATCAGGAGCTGGATTCTCGTAGTTCAACAGGTGCCGTTTATTGGGAAGGTGCCGTAACTGTTTTTCGTGATGAGCAAAAAGTGGGACGGGGCTATTTGGAATTAACCGGTTATGTGGAGTCTTTAGATTTGTAAAATTATTTGTTTAGTTTATAATCATTGCATTACAATCCAAACTTAAAAAAAATATTAATATGGTTTTGATTTTTGTAAACTATAAAAAAGCATCATAATCAATGGTTTTTTTAAGGAATGCAAAGCGATCAGAACAAATAAAATGTCATATCGTGAATTGATGGAAGTATATTCTGTGTAGGGCATTAATATAGTGTGGCAGCATATTGCAAAATCCGTATTTTGAACATCAGTGTTTATTTATAACATAAACAGTGTTAACGAAATAAAGTGATTTTATTTTGTTATACAGAATGTGCTTTTGGAACGTCGCGCTAAATATGTACAGTATCTAACGTTTAGAGAGGATTGGCTCCATGTTTGACAAATTTACTAGAAGAAAATACGGTCTTGTCCTGATTGTATTATTGTTATTAACCTTGGCAAGCCAGGTTCAAGCAAATCCCCGTTATGCTTCTATCGTAATCAATGCGGATACGGGTGTCGTACTCCATGAATCTAATGCTGATGCCAGCCGTTACCCGGCTTCTTTGACAAAAATGATGACGCTTTACATGCTGTTCGAAGCAATGAAGCAAGGTAAAATAACGCTCAATACTCAAATGCCTGTGTCGGCATATGCTGCGTCTAAGCCACAAACTAACATTGGCCTGCGAGCAGGGGACTACATACGCGTTCGTGATGCAATACCTGCTTTGATTGTGCGTTCCGCGAATGATGTGGCTGCGGTGATAGCCGAAGCACTGGGTACTTCCGAAGCTAATTTTGGTCGCATGATGACTGATAAAGCGCGTAATTTTGGTATGCGTTCAACCACTTTCCGCAATGCTTCAGGCCTTCCTGATAATGAACAGAAAACTACAGCGCGTGATATGGCGACGTTATCCGTGCGATTAATGAAAGATTTTCCTCAGCATTATCATTACTTTTCTACAAGATCTTTTGCTTACAAAGGTATTACTTATAATAGTCACAACCGCATGGTTCGTAACACTCAGGGTGTTGATGGCTTGAAAACCGGTTTTATTCGTGCTTCTGGGTTTAATGTGGCGACTTCCGCGAAACGTGGTGATCGCCGAGTGATTGCCGTGGTTATGGGTGGGCAAACTGCAGCATCCCGTGATCAACACATGGCGCAGCTATTAGATCGCAGTTTTAAACAGTTCTCGACAACGCAAATGGCTGGCACGAATGCTAATAAAGGTGATAGAAAAGACAGTCAGCATGGTAATCCAACAAGCTTAATAACAACCGAGGCTCCCATTCCCGTCGTTAAGCCAAACAATATCGTCGCAGGTGATGGCCCCGACCCGGCTGCAATATTGCGGGGTGAATTGTCAGTGGTTACTGCAGCGCAACACCAACCTGTCCGGGCGAGTAACGATACCTGGGGGGTGCAGATTGGCTCATATTATGAGCATGATCGTGCACAGGCCCAGGCTAAGGCGGCGACTCGTTGGGTTGCAGGAGAAGTGGCGGTCGTCGAGGTGGAAATTAGCAACCGTAGATTGTATCGAGCAAGGTTAATTGGGTTGCAGCGGAACCAGGCGCATAATGCCTGTCAAAGCTTATCGCGACATGGAATGGATTGTATGGTTGTCCGGTCGCATGGTTAGTTAAGCTGGCAACGATATTATTTCCTTAACCGAAACGACTGCATAGATAAAATGTGCATTCGATAATTTTCGGCCGGTATCGTTATCTTTCATGGCGCCTTCTTACGATATGTTTCATTTGAGCGCGATCACTACTTTTTTTAAACAAAGTGCGACAATGAATGTGGGTCGCATGCATTTCGTGTGATGCTATTTTACCGCAAATACTTTTTTTAAATTTGCCCATATCTTATTTGATCTTGCTGACTTCGATGGGTGGGGTCAGGTTAACACCCCAGTAAAATGCCTGGTTGTGGTCAGTCATATTTTTTAATATTCCATTTTCAACATCAGCCATGAATCAATTTGTTAAGAAGCTACTCGTTCCGACGCTTACTTCGAACGGGGCTTTAAAAAAACCGCATCATATTGCTTACATGGATTGGGGTGATGCATGCAATCCACATATTGTTTTCTGCGTTCATGGCTTGACACGTAATTGCCGGGATTTTGACTACTTGGCGTCCGCGCTGTCTTCGCGGTGTCGTATCATTTGTCCTGATGTGGTTGGACGTGGCCAAAGTGATTGGCTTGAGGATGAAAAAGACTATGATTATCATCCTGTGTATCTCTCTGACGCGACTTCGCTAATTATGCATATCCAGAGCCAATATAGTGTTCCTATAACAATCGACTGGGTAGGGGTATCTATGGGTGGATTAATTGGCATGATGGTAGCCATAGAGCCGGAGATTACTATCAATAGACTGGTTATCAGCGATATCGGGCCGTTGATTCCGGCTGCGGCGTTAAAGAGAATGTCGGAATATGTCGGTAAAGATGTTCATTTCCAGAGTCTTGAGGAATTTGAAGCTTATATCAGGAAGATTTCAGCTCCTTTTGGTCCATTGACTGATGAACAATGGCGTCATCTTACGATTCACAGTGCGCGTTTTAGAAGTGATCATACCTATAGCTTCTACTATGATCCTAAGATTTCTGCAAGCTTTAAAGAACACGCACTCATGGAGGATATTGACTTATGGAGATACTGGGACATGTTATGCACATCAACATTGGTAATTCGCGGAGCCGAGTCCGATGTTTTGCTTGCAGAAACAGCGGTAGAAATGCAAAAAAGAGGTCCTAAAGCAAAAATTGTTGAGCTGCCTGGTATAGGGCATGCGCCGATTTTGCTTGATAATGCTCAGATTTCGATGGTAAAAGATTTTTTGTTAATGTGAAACATAATATGACTGTCTTGTGCTTTTTGTACCGTATCTTTGCATGATTTTTTAATAGAAAATTTCTCTCAATAAATACACAAAAGCGTCCGATGTAATTAATGTCTGAATGCTCGGCGAAGCACCTGTCTGGCAGGAAGGCAAATTTACATTCATAAACAGACGAAAGTAGCATTGGATTGATTAAAACAAGTTTTTTCCAGCTTTTGTCATTCTTAAAAGGAGTATTTATGAAAGGACTGTTAATTTATGCAGTTTTGTTACTGGTATTTTCAGGACCCGCTTTTGCGGTTGTCAATATCAATACGGCAACGCACGCTGAGCTTGAAGCGCTTCAAGGTATCGGGCCGGCTAAGGCAAAAGCAATTGTAGAACATCGCGAAAAGAATGGCATGTTTGCTTCAACAGAAAGTTTGATTGAGGTTGATGGCATTGGTCAAGGTACCATGAAACAACTCGAAAGCAGTATAACAGTTGGTAATATAGTAGATACTGAAACGACTGCAGCCATGACAAAACAATAAGATTAAATTAATAATCAACCATAAAAAAAGCCCTCCGTATATGTCGGAGGGCTTTTTTTATGGTTACTGGCTTTTCTAATTGATAGCATGTGCGATAATCCATGACTACCCATCTTAGATTATTTATTCATTTTGCTCATGTTCAAAACGATAGAAGATTTTGTCGGCAATACGCCACTTGTGAAATTGAAGCGTCTACCCGGAATAACAAATAATACTATTCTTGCCAAGCTTGAAGGGAATAATCCGGCGGGTTCAGTTAAAGACCGCCCGGCACTTTCAATGATTAAGCACGCGCAACAGCGTGGTGATATTAAACCAGGTGACACTTTGATTGAGGCTACAAGTGGTAATACAGGCATTGCGCTGGCTATGGCCGCTGCCATCATGGGTTACCGCATGGTGCTGATTATGCCTGAAAATCTAAGCATAGAACGGCGTCAGTCGATGAATGCCTATGGTGCTGAGATTATATTAACACCGAAGGAAGGCAGTATGGAGTATGCAAGGGACATGGCCGAAAAAATGCGAGCGGAAGGTCGTGGTGTAATCCTTGATCAATTCGCGAACCCGGATAATCCCTTTGCCCATTATGAGGGCACAGCACCTGAAATTTGGCGTGATACGAAAGGTACCATAACGCACTTTGTCAGTAGCATGGGAACAACTGGTACGATCATGGGCTGTTCTCGTTTTTTTAAGGAACAGCGACCGGCAATAAAAATTGTTGGTGTTCAACCTGAAGAGGGTGCGCAGATTCCAGGTATACGTAAATGGCCGTCAGCATATCTTCCAAAGATTTATGACGCGAAACAAGTGGATGACATGATTTATGTTTCTCAGTCCGAAGCGGAAGATATGACGCGGCGATTGGCGCGGGAAGAGGGTATTTTTGCTGGTATTTCATCTGGCGGCGCATTGGCTGCTGCACTTAGGCTCTCGGCTGAAGTGGATAATGCGGTGATTGTTTTTATTGTCTGTGACCGGGGCGATCGTTATTTGTCTACGGGTGTATTTCCTGCATAGCTACACTATTTAGTATTGTTTTTATCACTAATGTGTAATCGGTTAATTATTATTATATTTGCTGCGCTCGTTTTAACGCTCTATGTACTGATGTTATCCGCTTCAGCAGCCGATTTCCGGTTTGCGCTGGTGTTGGATGATATCAAGAATCCTGTTTTTGAAGCACAACAGATTCAAGTTCAACTGACTCATGGCTCTTCTGGAGCCGGACGGCTGGATATCAATATTGCAGAAATTAAAGTGCAGCATGATGTCTGGAAAAACGTCAATGTTTCATGTCGTACATTCCATCTGGAACAAAAAAATATTAATTGTACCAGTGGGTACTTAAATATTCCGGGGTTGTTATCATATCCGGTTTCATTGCATTTGGATTCTGATTCCTCGCTTCTGAAAATCAAAGTATATCCAACAAAAAGTGAAGACTGGCAATTCACATTACAGTGGAGTCATACATCTTGGCAAGGCGTTGTTGCGATCAATAATGGTCAGTTGAGCCAGATTGTCGCATGGTGGCCGAGCTATGAACAAATGCCTAAGCTCAGTAGCGGTAAAATCAATGGGGTAGCACGATTGCAGGGTGATTGGTCGGGTCTAAAGATTGCGTCTATTGATATGTCGGTTGATGCACTCACATTTGCGGATCAGTCCGGTTTGCATGCGGGAGAAGATATATCGTTTGCGCTGAAATCAAATATTGCGCGCTCAATGCAGCCTAACCAATGGGACTGGCAAAGTGATTTGTACTGGCAAGACGGGGAGGTTTTCTGGCAACCTGTTTATATGACGGGTGACGGTCATCATCTAAGCTTGCAGGGTGTTTGGGACGATACAAATGTGCGACTGCTCGATAGTAGCTTGATACTTGCCGGCATCGGTACTTTTAATTTTTCCGGTTTGATGAGTAGAACAGGCAATCAAATAAGTGCATTCAAACTAGTAGCGGATAAAGTTGAATCATCGACCTTATTTAGTCAAATTCTTAAACCGTTTCTGAGAGATACTTCGTTTGCGGAAATGGAAGTTACTGGGCATTTTGACCTGTCTTTGCGTTTGCAGGAAGGCGAACTGCAATCCATAAGCCTTGATTGGGACGATGGGAGCATTATCGATTCGCGCGATCGGTTTGCTTTTCATCGTATTCATGCACATATTCCTTGGCGTGCGGGCAGTACTACAATTGCCGATATCAGTATGTTGAAGGGGCATGTGTTAAATATTCCGCTGGGGGCGGTGCGTGTACCGCTTGAAATAAACAATTTTAATTTGTTCCTGCCACAATTGGTATTACCAGTGCTGGATGGCGTGCTAAAACTGGAAGATTTCAGTGCTGCTTATACTGAAAATGGTTGGCAATGGAAATTTAATGGTGAGCTTTTGCCGGTATCAATGGAAACTTTAACAACGGCACTGCAAATACAACAGATGCATGGCACACTGTCGGGCTATATCCCGGAAGTGAGTTACGATGGCAACAATGTGTCTGTGAATGGCGTGCTGCAAATTAATGTTTTTGATGGAAGTGTGGTTGTTCACAAATTGATGTTGATTGAACCAATGGGATTAACGCCGCATTTGAAAGCAGATATTGCCATGCGCGATTTGGATCTTGAGTTGTTAACAAGAACTTTTTCATTTGGAAAAATGGAAGGGCGAGTTGATGTTGATCTTCGTAATCTTGAACTCGCAAATTGGAGACCTATTCATTTCGATGCACGATTGTTCAGCAGTCCTGGCGATTACCCCCGCCGTATCAGTCAGGCGGCAATCAGAAATATATCTGCTTTGGGGGGTGAAGGCGCGGTTGTAGCCATTCAGCGTAGTTTTTTGCGTTTTTTTGAAGAATTTCGATATTCAGAGATTGGTTGGCGCTGCGCTTTACGTTTAAACATATGTTTTATGGGCGGTATAGAACCTGAACTTCAATCCAGCTACATGCTGGTTAAGGGGGGGGGGATACCAGCAATTACGGTGATGGGCTATAATCAAGAAGTGGGATGGCAAGAGCTGGTCAATCGTCTGCAACGGATTACTCAGGAAAATGAACCCATTATTCAATAGACGAGTAAAGAAAATAGGGTAAATATGAAAAAAAATTTATTTTATGCAAATCTGCTTGTGGCTTTTGTGATGTTTTTGTCAGCGTGCGTTACCATTAATATCTATTTTCCGGCAGCCGCAGCAGAAAAGGCGGCGGATAAGATTATTGAAGAAGTTTGGCAGCTGGAAAATGAAAAGAAAGAAAAAAAGAGTGATTAGTTTTTTTAAGTTACGCATTTTTGGATCGGCTTAACTCAGTCAATTATCCTTTTATTCGAGGTAATCATGATCAAACGGACAATATATTGCTCGTTGTTATTGTTATTTTTAATGTTTGCTTCAATACTGTTAATCAGTCGCGTACAAGCAGCAAATCTTGAAATTAATACGCCGGCAATAACCAGCATCAAGCAAAGTATGCAAAGTAGACATGCACAGCTTGTTGAACATTATGATAGTGGGGCCGTGGGATTAACCATGGACGGCATGATTACGATGCGCGATGCGAATGCTGTACCACTGGCTAAGCGACAGTCGGTCAATTCGCTCGTATCAGCTGAAAACCAGGACAGGAATGCACTGTATCGTGAAATCGCCCGCGCGAACAATCACCCTGAGTGGGAATCCCAAATACGATCAACATTTGGTCAGCGTTGGATTAATATGGCAAGACCTGGCTGGTGGTATCAAACCAACCACAATAGCTGGGCACAAAAATAAATAAACATAAGAATTTGCAGCTTTCTGAATGGTAATCGTCTTTCAGTATTGTATTTTTTTACAACTCTATTTTAACGTGCAATAAGATTTATCTTATACTTGCACTGGCATCATGGTTTTTCGTGATGTGCTTGAACTAAAGATATTGTTTGTTAGTCTCATTTACTTGGTAGAATAGTTTGGTATTTAATTGTCAATAGGAGGTTGTTTAATAATGAATCAAAACTACTCAACAATTGGTCGAAAAGCACGATCAGGAATTGAAATAAACAAAGTATTGCGTAATACATATATGCTGTTATCGCTCACATTGGTGTTTAGCGGTTTTACTGCTGCAATTTCCATGGCGATGAACATGCCACCGATGACTTATTTAATATCAGTGATTGGCGGCATGGTGATTGCTATGTTTGTACTGCCACGTTTTGCGCACTCAACAGCCGGTATTGGGATAGTTTTCCTCATTACCGGTCTTTTGGGGTTTGGACTGGGTCCAATATTGAGCATGTATGCATCGCTCCCTAATGGCGGTAATATCATTATGCTGTCGTTGGGTGGTACGGGTGTAATTTTTATGGGTTTATCAGCATACGTACTGACTACACGTAAGGATTTTAGCTTCCTCGGTGGGTTTCTAATGGTGGGTTTTCTGTTGGTATTGCTTGCTGCAGTTGCCAATATCTTCCTGGCAATTCCAGCGATGTCATTGATGATTTCTGCTGTAGTAATCATGCTGATGAGCGGTTTCATTTTGCATGATACGAGCCGTATCATCCATGGTGGTGAAACCAATTATATTCTGGCGACCATCGGGTTGTATATGACTATCTTTAATATCTTTATCAGCTTGTTGCAGATTCTGGGTATTATGGGTGGAGATGATTAATTTTTGCATGTACTTTGATTAGTGAGCAAACCCCGGCTAGTCCGGGGTTTTGTATTTATGGGTGCATGCATGATATTGAATAATTCGAGTAAAGGGTTTATAAGCATATGGACTGGATGAAAATAGTCGCCGCTATGGCTTTGATAATGTTCATAATATTTCTCTTCCCAAGAGCCCGCCACATGATGGAAAACAGCCCTAAAGGCTCATCGTCAGATTGGATGAGTTTTGTGATTCCTATTGTGATGATTGTCTTATTTATTATGCTTTTAATTCAATTAGTATAGCTGTTAGTTGGATATACACAGCAAAATCAGGCGAACACTATTCAGGCGCCGGCAATTTTTCCCCATGAATCGCGTAATGTCACTGCGCGGTTGAATACGGGTTTCCCAGATTTGCTGTCAATGCGGTCGGCGATGAAATAACCATTGCGTTCGAACTGAAAGCATTGTTCCGGATCGGCTTTACATAGAATTGGTTCAACGTAAGCATAAATAATTTTTTTAGAATCCGGGTTGAGGGAAGTTTTGTAATCCTTACCTCCGCTATCAGGGTAGGGATCGGTAAACAGGCGGTCATACAGGCGAACTTCTGCTTTTTTTGCATGTTTTGCCGAAAGCCAGTGTATGTTTCCTTTTATTTTGCGTTTCGCTGAGCCATCTGTGCCGCTTTTGGTGTCCGGGTCATAGGTGCAATGTATGGCTTCTATTTCGCCCTGTGCATTTTTGTCTACCTGGATACATTTCACAATATAGGCATAGCGCAGACGGACTTCTTCACCGGGTGCAAGGCGAAAATAACCTTTAACAGGCTGTTCCATAAAATCATCCTGTTCGACGTATACTATTTTGGAAAACGGTACAATGCGTTTTCCCCATTCCGGTTTTTGTGGGTGATTGGGTGCAAAGCAGTCTTCTTCCTGTTCTTCGGGATAATTATCAATAATCAGTTTCAAAGGTTTCAAAATAGCGATTCTGCGTGGTGCAGATTCATTCAGATCTTCACGCAGACAATCCTCCAATACCCCCATGTCTATCCAGGAATCAGCTTTACTGACGCCAATTCGTTCGGTAAACATGTGAATTGAACGGGCTGTATAACCACGTCGACGCACACCTGCAAGGGTACTAAGACGTGGATCATCCCAGCCGTCGACAAGTTTGCACTCCACCAGTTCAATGAGCTTGCGTTTGCTCATGACAGTAAAGGTTAGATTCAAGCGAGCGAACTCGATTTGTTGTGGATGGCAGGGTATTTTTTGCTGCAGTTGATCCAGTACCCAGTCATAAAGCGGGCGGTGATCTTCGAATTCGAGCGTGCATAACGAGTGGGTGATGTTTTCCAGTGCATCCGAAATGCAATGGGTATAATCGTACATGGGATAAATACACCATTTGTCTCCCGTGCGTTGGTGGTGTACGTAGCGAATGCGGTAGATGACCGGATCACGCATATTGATATTAGGTGATTCCATATCTATTTTTGCGCGCAATACATGTGTACCTTCGGCAAATTCACCCGCTTTCATGCGCCGAAACAAATCCAGGTTCTCAGCAGTGGAACGTTCGCGGTATGGGCTATTCTGACCAGGGTTGGTTAAGGTGCCGCGTTGCTCGCGTATTTCATCAGCCAACTGGCTGTCAACATATGCTTTGCCCTGATTAATCAGATATTCTGCAAAAGAATACAATTGTTCGAAGTAATCAGAGGAATAATATAGGTGTTTTCCCCAGTCAAAACCCAGCCATAGCACATTATCGCAAATAGCATCGACGTATTCCTGTGCTTCCTTCGCGGGATTGGTATCATCAAAGCGTAGATGACAGATACCGTTATATTCCTGTGCGATACCAAAATTCAAACAAATACTTTTTGCATGTCCAATGTGCAGATAGCCATTAGGTTCTGGTGGAAAACGAGTTTCTACGCGTCCCTGCCATTTGCCGGTACGATTATCTTCATTAATGATACTGCGAATAAAATTGGAAACAGCGGGTTCAGTGGATGCGTGTGTCGGGAAATTCTTTTTGGATTTGTCTTTCAAGTGTTGCCCCTCGTCATTAACGACAATAGTTTTGGAGTCCGGCTGGCGTTGATGTTGTAAAAATCTAATTATAACCATGAATGCCCTGGAATCTATACACCAGTCGATATATGTTTAGTCAGTTATTACTTTGTTTGACTTTTTGCTTCGAGTGAAATAGAATTGCCGCCTCTTTTTGAATTTGCAGGATATAGGTTTTTCGTGAAAACATTCTCAGCTAAGCCACATGAAGTAAAGCATGACTGGTTTGTAATTGATGCGACTGATAAAGTATTGGGGCGACTTGCTTCGGCGATTGCACATCGTTTGCGGGGCAAACATAAAGCCATTTATACACCTCATGTTGATACCGGTGATTATATTATCGTGATTAATGTTGATAAGCTTCGCGTTACCGGTAATAAGGCGGAAGACAAAAAATATTATAGGCATACAGGCTATCCCGGTGGATTGTATGAAACCAACTTCAAGAAATTGCAAGTACGTTTTCCTGGAAAGCCATTGGAAAAGGCAGTCAAAGGCATGTTGCCAAAAGGACCGCTCGGATATGCTATGATTAAGAAACTTAAATTGTATATAGGTGATACACATCCACATGCAGCGCAACAGCCACAACTCCTTGAAGTCAAGGGTTAAACTATGAGTTCACAATATAATTACGGAACCGGTCGACGAAAAAGTGCAGTAGCGCGTGTATTTATCAAGCCTGGCACAGGAACGATTGTTGTTAATAGCAAACCTGTAGATGAGTTTTTTTCACGCGAAACAGGACGTATGATTGTTCGACAACCACTTGAACTGACGGATAATCTGACGAAGTTTGATATTTTGGTGAATATTCACGGTGGGGGTGAGTCGGGACAGGCAGGAGCTGTGCGTCATGGGATTACGCGTGCACTTATTGACTATGACGATGAACTAAAGCCGGTATTAAGTAAAGCCGGTCTTGTTACGCGTGATGCACGTGAGGTTGAAAGAAAAAAAGTTGGCTTGCGTAAAGCAAGGCGGCGCAAACAATTTTCTAAACGTTAGTGCTTTACTGCTGATATTAATAAGAGTACACGAAGCATCAAAAAAGCCGCCGATGTTATGGCGGCTTTTTTTATTTGAAGCTTGTTTTTTTTGTTTGCTTTTTGTTTTTAACCTGTCATTATATTTCTTGGAAGTAAAGACTGATTAAACCAGAAATTAGAATTGAATATGATTAATGTCGGTATCGTAGGCGGAACAGGTTACACAGGTGTGGAGTTGCTGCGTTTCCTGGCGCAGCATCCTAAAGTAAATATTAAGACCATAACGTCTCGAAGTGAGGCGGGGATGGAAGTCGCTGAGCTTTTTACCAGCTTAAGGGGCTATGTTGATCTAAAATTTATTGATCCGGCTGAATCAAAGCTGACTGAATGCGATCTTGTTTTTTTTGCGACGCCAAATGGTATTGCAATGCAACAAGCAGAAGCGCTGATTAATTCAGGTGTGAGAATAATTGACCTGGCTGCAGACTTTCGCATAAAAGATATTACTGAGTGGGAAAAGTGGTACGGTATGCAGCATGCTTGTCCTGAACTGGTAGCGGAAGCCGTTTATGGGTTGCCTGAAATAATAAGCCGTGACCAGATTAAAACAGCGCGTCTGATTGCCAATCCTGGGTGTTATCCGACTGCTGTGCAACTGGGTTTTTTACCGTTGATAGAATCGGGATTAGTCGATATCAAACAGCTAATCGCAGATGTCAAATCAGGTGTTTCAGGTGCTGGCAGAAAAGCGGAAGTACATACGTTGCATGCAGAAGCTTCCGATAACTTCAAGGCCTATGGTGTTCCGGGCCATCGTCATCTTCCTGAAATCAAGCAGGGATTATCCAAGGTGGCCGGAGAACAGGTCGGGCTTACATTCGTACCTCACTTGGTGCCCATGATTCGTGGCATACATGCGACGCTCTATGCCAGATTAAGCAGTAATAAACAAATTAATTTGCAGGATTTATACGAAAAACGCTATGCTGGTGAAGCATTTGTGGACGTATTGCCAGCAGGGAGGCACCCCGAAACGCGCTCGGTGCGCGGTTCGAATATTTGTCGCATAGCAGTTCATCGGCCGCAAAATTGCGATACAGTTGTAATTCTCTCAGTTACCGATAATCTGGTTAAAGGTGCTGCCGGTCAAGCAGTGCAGAACATGAACATAATGTTCGGTTTGCCAGAAACGTTGGGCATCACTCAGATTCCGCTGCTGCCTTAGTCATTTGCTGATTAACAATAAGTAATTTTTCACAGGTTTGCTAATTTAATTTGTTGAGTTTTGCGCGTGAAAAAACTATTCAAGAAAAAATCTGAAATATTGTCTTCACGTGTTGTGGTGCGTCCACATGTATCATGGCAGTCACGTTTGCTGGCCATTATTGTTGTTTGCTTACTCTTGTTGCTGCTTTCTTGGGGAATGTATGAAGTGGGCAGAAGTTCAGCGGGTGAGATGAGCGCCGTACCGCATAACAAATTGGGCGGGTCTTATAATATGGCGACTTGTTTACAGAAGAAACGCGCGGCTTTATGCACGCAACTGGCCGAATTAACGAGACAATTTCAGATGATACAAGCAGCCAACGATAATCTGGCTAAACAAACCAAGCTGCTCAGTAAAGAAAATAATCGTTTGAAAGAAGAGCTCGATTTTTTTGAACATGTCATGGCCGGCAATACAAAAATTAATAGCGGAATTTCCATACATCATTTCAGTCTGAAGAAAGATATTAATCCTGGTGTATATCGATACACGGTATCGTTAGTGCAAGGTGGTCAGCGGCCTAAAGACTTTAACGGAAGTCTGAAGTTCTTTGTAAATTTGCGGCAAAATGATCAAACAAAAACAGTATTGTTGGCCAATAAAAATACAAAACAAAATTTTAATGTCAATTTTAAGTTTTATCATAGAATAGAAGAGTCTTTTAAAGTGCCTCCTGATAGCGTCGTTGAGAGTATGAAGGTGCAGGTTTTTGAACAAAATGATGCTCAAGCAAAATTGACTCAAACTGTCGAACTATCTTTGTAAGGGAGATAATGATGTTTGGAAAAAAGAAAAAGACAAAAATGCATAATCATATAGATACCCTGATTGGGGCAAATACAAATATCACGGGTGATATTAATTTTAGTGGCGGTCTGCGCATTGATGGTCATATTAATGGTAATGTTATTGCTGAGGATGAAGAACAGAGCACATTGGTGCTCAGTGATGCAGGCCATATAGAAGGAAAAATTCAAGTGGCCAACGTTATCATTAATGGAACGGTAACAGGGCCGATTCATGCATTCAAATATCTGGAGTTACAGGGGAACGCCCAGATTCATGGAGATGTGCATTATGGTGCAATAGAAATCAAACTGGGCGCTTCTGTCGATGGAAAAATGATTCATCAGGATAAACTTCAATCGGAAAAAATGGTCACACTAATACCGGTTGCTCCTGAATAAGATACTTGAGTATTTTACAATCGTTTATCAATCTAAATTGAATCAATTTAAATCCACTAGCAATTTAATATATTAATAAATATGTCAATCGAAGATCCCAATACTCCTATCCTGTTTACCGAGAATGCGGCAAACAAAGTCAAAGAACTGATTATGGAGGAAGGTAACCAGGCCCTTAAACTTAGAGTCTTCGTGAGTGGTGGAGGCTGCTCCGGTTTCCAATATGGATTTACATTTGATGAATTGATTAACGATGATGATATGGTACTGGAAAAAAACGGTGTTCAGTTATTAGTTGATTCCATGAGTTTTCAGTATCTGGTTGGCGCTGAAATCGATTATCAGGAAAACATACAAGGCGCGCAGTTTATAATCAAAAACCCGGGTGCTTCTAGCACATGCGGTTGCGGCTCTTCATTTTCGGTATGACTGAAAAGGCAAGCATGGAGAAGAGTGTGTGTAAATATTCGCTTGTTTTTTATAGCACTCAAGCTGAATAGATGGCGCCCAGTATTCTCTCTCCTTTGGCGCCAGTAACTGAAGGAATATTTCCCGGTTGTTTCAAGATCGCCTGACGCGCTAACCAAGCAAAAGCACAGGCCTCAACCCAGTCAGCTTGTACTCCCAGTTCATCAGTTACGGCTACCTTTTTATCGGAAAGAGCGTTTTTCAAATGACGCATCATTTGTAAATTATGCGCACCTCCGCCACATACATACACTGCTTCAGTTGCTGGATAAAATTGCTCGATTGATTGCGTAATTGACGTAATGGTTAGCTGCATTAAAGTCGCTTGAACATCTTCCGGCGATTCATGTCCCTGCAAATGACTTCTCAGCCATTTAATATTAAACAAGTCTCTGCCGGTACTTTTGGGCGGTGTACAGGCAAAATAATCTGCCGATATAAAACTATCAAGCAAAGCAGGAATCACCTGGCCGGTGGCGGCCCATTGGCCGTTCTTATCATAGGATTGGCCAGTGTGCTGTAAACACCAGGCGTCCATTAATAAATTGCCGGGGCCACAATCAAATCCACTTACCGGTATTCTTGGATCTAGGTATGTCAGATTAGCAATGCCACCAATATTGATAATAGTACGACGACTGTTTGAATCCATGAACATGGCCTTGTGAAAAGCGGGTACCAGTGGTGCACCCTGACCGCCTGCGGCAATATCACGGTTTCTGAAATCAGCGATTACAGTGATCTCAGTGAGTTCGGCCAATAGTGCAGCATTAACAAGCTGGATCGTATAGCTTTTATCGGTTTCGGGGCAATGGCGAATTGTCTGGCCGTGACATCCAATTGCAATAACATTTCGGGGCGCAAGCGCGCTTCTTTCCAGGAGGCTGGCTACCGCATGTGCATATTGATGGGATAATTGATTGCTTATCAGCGCTGCTTTGTTTAATTCATCGCCACCTGAATGATGCAGGGCAAGTAGTCTTGATCTAAGTGTATTATCAAAAGAGGAAAAAAAAGTCTCAATACATGAGGCGCGTTGGTTATGATCAAAATCAACTAATACAGCATCGACACCATCAAGACTTGTTCCGGACATGATGCCGATATAGCGTCCCGATTCCACAAAGCTTTAATCCTGCTTGCTGTAAATCAACTTCTAGTTCAATGCGGCAAAATGGAGACTGCGCATAATATCGAGACGCGAAACCAGTGATTCTGTTTCGTTTTGAAAAATCGGCATATCTTTTTTAGCAATTGGCGGCGCTGTCGGCAGGATTACTTTTGATGGATCGCGCTGTACACCATTGACACGCAATTCATAGTGCAAGTGTGGTCCGGTCGCCATACCTGTCATGCCGACATACCCGATGATATCGCCTTGTTTGATACGCTTGCCATTGGTTAATCCTTTGGTAAAACCGGAAAGATGGCCATAGGCTGTTTCATATTGATCACTATGTTTAAGAATAATAAGCTTGCCATAACCTCTTTGTGTGCCTGCAAAAGAAACAGTTCCATTAGCAGTTGCTTTGACTGGTGTACCTGTCGGCGCCGCATAATCAATGCCTTTATGTGCGCGCCACTTTTTGAGTACAGGATGGAAGCGCGCGTTGGTGAAACCAGAACTGATACGTGAAAAATCAAGCGGTGCCCTCAAAAATGCTTTGCGTAAGCTTTCTCCCTCGGGCGTATAATAACCAAAATCGCCGTTAGAAGACTGAAAATAAATCGCTTGATATGCTTTGCTGTTATTGACGAATTCAACCGCCAAGACTTTTCCAGTTTTGGCATGTTCGCCATTGGTATCCAACAGCGTTTCATAGACGACTGTAAAGCGGTCTCCTTTGCGCAAGTCTCGATGAAAATCGATTTCAGATGCCAGTATTTCAATCATCTGGGCAGCAACATTATTAGGGATTCCAGCACTATCAGTGGCGGCAAACAATGAGCTATTCACAACCCCTGATTTCATCTGAACTTGAGACTCAAGCTCAATTTGTTGTTCAGACATTTTGAATGCCTGATCCGTTTTCTCCATTAGAAATAATTCTCCATTTCCAAAGAAATAGCGGAGTGTTAACAAGCTGCCGTCTGCGGTAGTTTGTGCGTGTACTGTTTTTCCTGGCTTCAACTGACGCATTGCGCGGCTGTCACGTGCGGTACGTAGAAAGTCCAGTTTGTCCTGTTGGTTGACGTCCAGTCGATCAAGAATGGCTGATATCGTGTCCCCGCGGCGAATACTTTCTTGCCGCCAGAACGATTGATCTGATGCTGATTCGGGGTCCGGTAAAACTTCGGGCAGGTATAAGTCGCGAACAACTTCTTCTATAGGGACGTCTTGAAGGGAAGGTGTATTGGGTGCAATACCAAATGCAGTAACAAATCCAAATAAGGGTATAGTCGATAATACAATTAGCCAGCGTAGCGTTTTTTTAGTCAGTCTATGTGATTTTTGAGCTAAAATTCTTGATTTACTGCGTATTGGCATAAATCGCATACAGGATATTCCTCTTTTTTAATGTTAATTCAATTCATGTCAGGCTACAGAAATGAACTGATTCTAACATGAAAAATTGAAAACATTACACTAAAGTACAATTTACAATGTGTATGTGCAGCATAGAAAACTTCTGGCCGGATTAATCCGGTCGAAACAACTTGAAAAAATTTATTGTGAACAAAACAGTCAGTCAGCATATAGAAATCATCAAATATGGTAGTCATGAGCTACTAATTGAGCAAGAGTTAAAAACTAAGCTTAACTCAGGTAAGTCATTACGGGTAAAAGCCGGGTTTGATCCGACAGCACCCGATTTGCATTTGGGTCATGCCGTTTTGCTGAACAAGTTGCGGCAGCTTCAGGATTTGGGTCACCATGTTCTTTTTTTGATCGGTGATTTTACCGGCATGATCGGCGATCCAAGCGGTAAAAACGCTACGCGTCCACCTTTGACACAAGAGCAGGTGGCTGAAAACGCTCAGTCATACACAACTCAGGTATTTAAAATTCTGCACCCCGATCAGACTGAAATTGTCTTTAATTCATCGTGGATGGATAAACTCAAAGCAGCGGACTTGATAAGGCTGGCATCGACCTATACAGTTGCACGCATGCTGGAGCGCGATGATTTTGAAAAACGTTACCGCGGCAAACAACCTATCGCAATACATGAGTTTTTATATCCTCTGGTTCAAGGTTATGATTCGGTCGCACTGAAAGCCGATCTGGAATTAGGCGGTACTGACCAGAAATTTAATCTTCTGATGGGAAGAGAATTACAAAGGCATTTTGGGCAGCCACAACAATGTATTCTGACCATGCCTTTGCTGGAGGGATTGGATGGTGTCAATAAGATGTCCAAATCGCTCAATAATTATGTGGGTATTACTGAAAGCCCCACAGAAATATTCGGTAAATTGATGTCGGTTTCGGATCAACTGATGTGGCGTTATATTGAACTACTGTCTTTTGAGTCCATTGAAACCATCCAAAAATGGCAACAGGAAGTCAAGCAGGGACGGAACCCGCGTGACGTCAAGGTTATTTTTGCACAGGAAATTGTTACCCGCTTTTATAATCGAAAAGAAGCCGAAGCTGCTTTGACTGATTTTGAGGCGCGTTTCAAACGCGGCATGTTGCCGGATGATATGCCGGAAAAATCCATACAAATCCCTGACGATACGGTGTTATTGACTCAGTTGTTAAAGCAGGCTGGATTAACAGCCAGCACAAGTGAAGCGCAACGCATGATAGATCAGGGTGCGGTCAAATTGAACGGACAAAAAATTGAAGACAAATCCATGAAAATTGCGCGTAATGAAACGGTTGTAGTGCAAGTGGGTAAGCGAAAATTTGCAAAGGTAGCTGTTATTTGAACGGATGAATCTATCCATGATTACATGGCGCCAGTTGACCAAAAGTGACATTACAGACGGGAATCAGCGTATTTGCAGGTCTTGTTTTTCGCTTGAATGACTGTAACTTTTTCAATTTTCAAGTGCCTAACTGCTTTTATGATTATTGGTTTCATTCAGTTAAACTGTGTATCCTGATACGTATTTCTCAATAATATCAGAGCGTTTAACCGGCATTTTTTAAAGTTTAAAGGAAAAAATATGATCCGTAATCCAATTGATGTGGCTACACGCGTGAGTCCCAGTTTGTCAGCACTGATTGAAAGCCGACTGAATCATTCGGAGCCTGAAGAATATATAACATTATTGATAATACGTGATTACGTTACCGGCTTGCTATCAGCGGAGTTTACTGAAGCAGAACAAATACATCACTTTGATATCAATGAATCATTACTTGACGAACTAAACGCGCTCATTGAAGAATTCGGAGAAACGGCATTAGCGCATGATTTTGTACAAAACAGCGCCAGCGAATCAATGTCCCGGGTGATTGATGCCGTGATTAGCAACAGAGAGTATGATAATCCTCCTACGCTTGAGATCATCAAACAAGCAATCGTTATGGGATTGCCCGCTAGTTTAGTGGGTGATGGTGTTCTGGATGAAGATGAAGACGATGGTTTGCTTGCAGAAATCGATGCATTGATTAACCGGCACGGTGCCGACGCAATTGCAGAAGAATTTTTACGCTATGAGTAACGTCAGGGGCGATTGTTGGTTGTGTGGCGAGGGTAAAAAATTGCGGAAAATGAACCTTGGCAGTATTTGAAGATCGAATCAATCATTTAATTGACTAATTCGAAAAAATGGCTCTTGACAAAATTCACACATTGCAAACAGGCGTCAGTCTGGAAATTTCTACAGTGACTTTACAGGAACTGATTGCCAAGATTTTAACCGGACGGGAATTGCCTGAGCTTGGACAAATACACTGCGCGAATGATTTATATGAGTATTTGTCTGTCATTGTTTATAAAGGTGCTGCCGATCTGATAAAACGGCGGCAACAATGGGTGAGTCAAAAAAACAAAGCGGACCTGGTTGCTGCGCGTCCCATTCCGTTCCGGGAATTCTGTGATTTCTTCTGGCGAAATCTGGACGAACATGATCCTGATGGCGATGAATGGGTCCGACTAATAGCCGATGACAGTTTTTTTACTCAGCTAAGCGAATTTTTGAATAAAATACGCACCGCTGAGCGCAAACTGCACCAGGAAAAAGATTTGATGATTGATCTTAATCTCGGCTCGGTGTAGCCGCTTCTGGAAGATGTGGTATGTCGAGCAGTATTAGGCTTTTTAAGTGGATAAAACAACCACCTGCCGGAATATGAATTCATGCAGGTGGTTTGTTTATTCAGAAATGATTTTTCTTTACTGAAAACGAAAACAGATGTAGCTTCAGCTGCAAGCTGACAGATTATGGCACTGGATTTCTCTGTGCTTCTGTCAATCCGGCTTGCCATTCGGGAGGTAGCTGTTGTACCCACCCATTGTACACGTTGGGGATGGCCAGAACGCCTTGGCCTCCCATACCTGCCAGACTCACCACTGCGTCATCGGTAGTGGCGCTATTGTCAGCCATGGCTATAGTGCCAGCGATCGCTGCGTCAGAAAAATCACCATCATCATTTGGATCTGGATCCACCACGATCAGTCGATTGGAAAATTTGCTGGTTATATAGGCATAGTAGCCACCACCTGCCTTGGCGCCAAAGTTGGCGCCATGGCAACCAGGGTCGCATGGTAATACAGCCACAACAGTATTGGTGCTAGTGTCGACAATGGTAATGCTGCCACCTGTATTGGCGGTTACGACCACCCTCCCGGTGGGATCAACAGGTGTCTGAATTGGTAAAATGCCGGAATTTGCCGCACCATCGCCTGACACAGGATCGTAGGATGCGATCAGGTTGATATAAGGCTTGCCGCCATTTGCTGTAACCGGTACCGGATTGCCGTCAAAATCATAAACATTCAAAGAATGATCCAGCAGGTTGGCTGCGTAAATTCTGTTGTTACCGACACCGATTGCGATCGGATGCGGGCCATGCGAGAAGTTTCCGCCCGCGGCGGGCCGCGCAATAATTTGTCCGGAATGGCCGTCATAAAAACCGGTATCGGATGAGTTGATATTGGGTGTGACAATCTTGCCTTCCGGTGTAATCCAGTGACCGTGGGGATTTGCAGGAACCTGTCCAGGCAGTTGTGTGGGAATGCTGGATACCGGTGTTGTTGTGCCTGCCGGTATGGTTACAATTCTGTTCTCGCCATTAATGGCCACGGTAATATCGTCACTGTCCGGCATTGTCATGACATGCGAAGGCGAATCGCCAATTTGAATATTATCAATCATCTGACCGTTGGATTGATTAATAAACGTTAGTTTGTTATCAAACCATTGTGTTTGAAAAACGGTTGCCTGATTACGATCCACCCACATATTATGTGGATGATTCATATTGATTCCCGGCAAGGCAATTTTACGTTTAACTGTCCAGTTCGTTGTGTCCAGCACAGTAATGGTGCCAGGTTTTGTTTTGCTGGCTGTTTTTTCAAACTGGGTATTTATCCATACCTCACCGATCCCCGGCGTTACAGGCTTTGACAGTGGGCCCAGCACAATATCCTGACCGTATCTGCTTTCCAGCACGGCTTGCAGATTCAGTACCGCTCCGCCGCTTAAACGTACATTAACATCAGGGTAGTCAGCATGCCAGGGTGCAGGTGAGGTGTAATCCTGCCAGTTTTCTTGGGTGGTGGCGACAAAAAAGGTTCTGAGCAAACGGGTAGCCAGGTCACTCGTGGTTGGCAGGTCATGAATCCCGGTTACCAGATCAATGGCTTCGCCCAGGTCCAATCCCTCGGTGCTGGGATCGTCAACGATAACAGCGCCAAACATATAGGGATGGATTTTACACGTGAACACATACAGTCCGGGCGTGTTGAGTTGCACGATGCCGCCGCCACGATATGCTTTGGTCTGATCGAACGGTATGTCGTGCTTGTTTTCCGAATCAGCATCGCTTGGCCAGATTAAGGTGGTAATAGTATGCACTGCACGGGTGTCGGACATAATGAAATGTGCACTGCTACCCGGTGCCATTACTTCTAGTGATCGGGTCTTGATATTAAGCGCGCCAAGAGGCCCGGCAGGGTCAACTATTGCATCACTGCGTGCGCTTCTGAACCAGCTGCCCGGCTCGTCTGAAATTTCGAAGGTCACTAATCCAGGATCGCTTTGATTGGAACTCAGCAATATTGCGCCGTACGGCGTTGCGCCCGCTACGCTGACACCGGATGCTGCACCGGGTTCATCCACGCGGAATCGTGCGGCCATATTGGATTCCATATGCGATACAACGTGACAGTGCAAATGCCACATGCCTGCGCCGACGCCCGTGCCTGCTTTGACGGTAAATGCATGGCTGTCTGCTTTGCCGGTCAATATTTTGACGTCGATAATGTGGGGTGAAAAGCCTTGATGAACGGGATCGACTTCGTCGAGCCAGCGGTGTGCATGCAGATGGAACGTATGATCGTGTTCGAGTGACAATACATGAAAGCGCACCACTTCATTCAATGTGGCGCCCAGTACAGGATTGGTCCAAAGTGGTGTTTGTGTGCCGCTGGCTATTTCGGCGCCCCAGAATGTTGATCCCACCATGAACATGATATATTCCTTGTCCAGATCAGCAGCGTCAGTCGGAATAATACTGCCGTCACCATCAATATAGCTCTGTACCGAGCCGTCGACAGCATTTACGATCAGAGCGCCAAACAATCCGAGTAACCCGGAACCGTCATCATAATAAGGATAGGTGCCTGCCTGGTTAGCGGTGAACGAATAATTTTGCGAGCCGCCCCCTGCGGCAGCTTCGGCTGCATTTTCCAGTATGCCCGGAATATTGAGCCCAACTGGCACACCAGTGTTGTTGGTGAGTGTAATGTTGATTGTGTCACCAAGTTGTGCAAACAATGTCGGACCGGGAATAATTGCTTCTGCAGGATAATTCTGGGTTGAACCGTCATGGCTGATCATTTTGTAGCCCAATTGGCCATTAGGCAGTGTTTCAGCTGTAATGTTGATGGTATGCGTGGTGGCCGCCAGTGCGATACTTGAGAAAAGCATTGCCGTCATGAAAGCCATCAGCGCCGTCATCGTTTTTTTATTCAACCAAAAAATAATCGATTTCATTTTTCTGTCCTTTTTTGAGAAGTATTTTGTTGATTAGGGAATAACGTTGAAGTCGCCTTTCATGTTCAGCGAATTGCCGATGAAAGTGTCATCCCAATACTGCGAATCCCCTCTTGCCTGAACAACAAAAACATGTTTCTCGAGCGGACCTATTATTTTCTCACTGATGACTAAATTGGTGCCTGGGTCAGTCCATTCATAGTGATTCAATTTAAAATTATGCGTATTGTTCCCCAAGGCAATCAAATGAAAGCGGACGAAGCTTTTTTCCTGTGCAAGAAGCGTCGGATTTTCCCAAAGCGGCGTGTGCCGTCTGTTTTTGTTATTGATCTCGGTTCCCCAGAACGCATCATCGCCAATAAACAAAACATATTCTTTTTGGATTCTGGATAAAGGCACTCTTTGTAATTTGCCTGCTTTATTCAAGGCAAGAATTTTTGATTTTTTGTCGTTTACGATTACAGCGCCGTAAAGCCCCCTGTCTTCCGCGCCATTCAGTGTAATCATATTGTGATCATGATAGGGCCATGTACCCGCTGTGCCCGGTGCGGCAACCCAGTGATAGGTATAACTCATGGTCGGCGTGGCACTTTCGTCTGCAACCAGATTGATATACTCGATGGTGCCATCACTGTGAATATCGTAGTGGACGCCATGTACATGAACGCTGACTTGCTCAAGCGTAGCCGAATTACCCGGATCAAATACATGTTTCAGTGTAAGCCTTACTTCGTCTCCCTCATCAATGATAATTGTGGGTCCCGGAATAGTCGGTTGCATCGAATATCGGGAGGTGATATCAGTTTCGTTGTTACGCTTTTTAATGACGTGGCTGGCCATGCGATAGGCAAACAAATCATTCCCGCCCTCGATGCCCGCCGGTATTTTCTCGGCCCATAATTCGATTAAATGTAGTTTTCCCTGTTTCGATTTTGTATCCAGTCTGTCCTCAGCCTCTCTCGCAAGAACTGTACTGGTTCCTGACAAAAAAATAGATACTATTAATATCCAAATAGACAGCAGCCGTTTTGACTTACTTTTGTGATCAGAGATGACCGCCTTTGGGACATGTTGCGGACAATTTGAATCCACTGAATAGAATATGTATTTCATTTAATTAGCCCTCTGTGATTTGTGCTTAACTTTTTGAGCGCTGATAATGAATGGATTAATTGGATTCTTCTACTACTGAATGCTAATTAACTGATACTGAACGTTGCCAGAGATAGTACTGAATGCGATCAGGGTTAATACTGAACGCAACTGCGTTAATCAGCCATAAACACTACGTACAAAGTATTGAGCTGAGAAATGATGGTGTGGCGCTTATTCAGCGTCACATTATGGAAAATGTTGCTGCAAATGGTTGTGCTATGGTGTAAATTTATTTCGTAATTCTGTGGGCGTCATTCCAAAGTGAGTTTTGAAAGCGCGGTTGAACCAGGAAAGGTTGTTGAAACCCATATCAAACGCCAGTGCGCTGATGCTGTAGCGGGTATACAGCGGATTGTGCAGCTGACAACATATCCGTTGCAGGCGCAATTTGGTGACATATTCACTAAAAGTAGTTTTCTCGGTGCGAAACAGTGCCCGTATATACTGTGCAGATACACCTTGACGTATGGCTACCTGATTGATTGTGAGATCGCTATCGGCAATATGCGTTTCTATATCGTTCTTGATTGTTTTGAGTCGTGCGAGACGTGTATTGCGTCCGTTCGCGATTTCGAGTACTTCGCGTTTTGCATTGAGCAGTAGTGCGGTCATGTCCTGTATCTGCGAAGAAGCCAATGAAACAATGCCAGCAGGCAAGCCATTTTCTCCCAGCTTTATCAGCATGTTAAGATAACCTGTGAGCAGGCCTAATCCTGGCGTGGTTGACATGGTTATTTTTTTTATCAATGGCGTAATCAAATTCGAGATTCCTGATGTAATGAGTACTTTGGATACATCGATGACTGCAAGAAATATTGTGCCAGCCGTATGTATGTGAAGAACCGGATTACTCGACATCAGTAAGGCATCTCCGGGAAGGCAATATAGAGGATCGTCACATCCGGATCTGATAACAGAAGGGCCGTTAACAGATATCAGCAGCGACAAATCTTCCGGATTGCGATCAATTGTAATATGAGGGCGCGGGTGGTGTCGGTATGGCGTAGTTGCGATTTCATAAATTTTCAAATTTGGCAATAATTGTGCAATCAGCTTTACACTGGAAGATTGGCCAAAGTTGAATTCATGGGCCAATTGAATAATGGGGGCGCACGCTTTAGGTGGCAAATGCAAGCGCTTCTTGCCGGGGAAATCCAAATAGGTATTTTTGAATAAATCCATTAATTATTGTCAGCTTACCGAAAAGTGTAAAAATTATTCTTGAATACTGAGCCTGTAGCGTTTTTGTTAACTAGAATAGCGCTTGTCAATCAAGGTAAAGTTTTTTTCTGTGTATCGCGAACAGGTCGGCCAGGGCATGGTGTGTGCAATACTCGCCAGCTTGCAGATATGTCGCAATTTGTATCAGTATGTGGCGTTGGATTTTTTTGTGTGTGTATTTGCGAGCCTTGTATTAAATGTTTTTGATATGTATTTCGACAAAATTAAAAATAGATTTGATAAAATTGGCTTATGTTAAAAGACAAGCAATTTTTATGCCATTTTTCATGGTCGTTACAGGAAACCAAGTGCTGACAATGAACAGGATCAAAAAAAAATCTTGAAAGGCTGGGTAGATCGAATAATTGTTACAGTAATGTGTCAATAATTAAAAATTTCGACACTTTTTCACTCTTAATTACACCGATTAACATGGGGTAAGCAGCATGTATTGTTTCAAAAGTTAATTCATGACATTGAAACATATGAATTTTATAACATCCAGCTGCGACAAATTGTCGCAGCTGATCAAAATGAATTGTGTAAAATTTCTCGACAAATATGAAGTTTGAGTTTGAAAACGAATGACATATCTTTTTTAGAAATCAAATTTATATTTATCAGTTGGTTGAAAGACGATCTGCGTGACCGCTGCGGCGTTAAAAACATGCTAAAAATGTGCATAAACGCCGTTTTTTGTTCGGTACATACTGTGCTTTCGCCCTCCAGGCCGGCTTCCAGCCGTTCAAAATCCATTTCCAGCAATTTTCTCACTTGTTTCTGTTTTGCATCGGTTGATTCGAAAACGTCAACGCCCTGTCGTACTCAGTAACAGGCTTTGTATGGCGCAGAAAAAACATGATGACTTTGCGATTATGTGATCTTTGCAAAGCTGGTCATTACATCAATTTTTCACAAAACATTAAAATAACTTTCATTGTTTAGACATAAACAATGAGTAAAGTATGCCCCTGTATCATCATTGGTCTTTTATAGAGACTTATCTTTAATACATACGAGGTATATATTATGAAATACGGTAAAACTTCAGGGATTATTGCAATTTTTACAGTGTTGGTTTTGATGACAAGTGGCGTGTCATTCGCAAAAGGCGATACTGTGGCTAAGGAAAATCTTCGACAAAATGCGGTTGGAATAGCAACGAGTTCTAATGGCATGCAAAATATAAAGAACAAACTTATAAAGCTGCAAAGAGATTCTCAATCATTCTTCCCAATAGATAATATAGCAAACAAATACAAAAATAAGTTGGGCGCAAAGTAAATATCATTTAAATCTATAAAATAATAATTGACTGAGGTTTCTATGCACTAACTTCTGATAATTGTATTTTTGTTATCTTTTATTTGCATTTTTTACTCTAAAATGATGGAGAGAAGCTTCCGCCTCCTTCATTTTTTTTGCCCAGATTTTCATTCGGAAATAATCTCTGATTGAAGGTCTGGTTTTTTTTTTGCAATGCATCATTGGCTGTTTTTTTCTGAAGCTAATTTTAAAAGGCTTAACAGTCATTCTCAGTTTCCAGGCAGTCTGATCATGTGCAAATATTGAGATGAACGCAAAGGGACTTTCCATGTGACTGCTTTCTGCAGTCAGCGAATTACTGTCAGTTCGAGATTGAGTGTGTATTGATCGAATAGCCCCGTGACATACACTGTTTTCAAAGCAACAGTAAGCGGATGACTTTTCTCGATGGCATATATATAGCCAGTTGCAAGTATGTTTTTATTGACCCAATAAATTTTTTCTTATCCTTTCTTTAAGAGTTAATTTGTTACGTTTGATTCCGCGGCAGTCAATTACCCCCTGCACAGGGGGTATTTGAACCCGGCTAAAAAAGATGGCGCAATCCAACTGTCCAGGTATTGCGGTCGCGGTCTACTGTTTCATTATGATTGATGACATTTACCCGTTGGTAACCGCCGAACAAATTCGTTCGTTTGCTCAAGTGGTAAAGTCCTCCAATTGTATAGCTTTTAGCTGCACGACGCTTAAAGACGCTGGTGCCATGTGCATCAGTCATGCCTCCTTGCGCTACAAGCGTTGCATTGCCCATTTTATATTGACCGCCAACATACCAGATGTTGCCGTCACCGCCTGCGTTCATTGCAGAGTTGCATTGTCTGGTTGCAACTTGACCGATCGCACCTAAAGCGGCGGCATCCGAACAGGTAGCGGCACCTATTGCATCGCTGATAAAGTCATATTGACCCTGGATCTGGACGTTTTTGTAAGACCAGACGCCGCCGATACGGCCGACTTCTTCTGTTTTTAAATTAACGGCCGTGATTCTTTTTTGCGCGGTACTGACATTGTCTCTGGAATATCCGCCGAACACCTCAAATTTATGCTCATGAAAATCCCAAACATATTTTGCAGCAAACTGAACATCCCACTCGCCGTCTTCACCGCCTGTTTCACCAATATTGCCGCCATGGCCACCGAGCACGCCGCCAAGATTGGCTTCCAGTTTTTCTGAATCGCCGGGCATCAGCAAGGCGGCAAACGAAAAACCGTTGAATTCAGCCGATGTAAAACGAACAACGCTATTGACGGCCGAATATGCGCCTGCGCCCAGTCCATTTGCGCTGGCAATCATTGTGCCGCCGCTACCGGCAGCCTGCAGGGTCGTATAGACCAGGGGATCAATTGTCCAGCCGCCGGCAAAATCGGCAAATGGTGAGTGCGTGCGGCCAATTTTTAAGGTGCCTATAGCATCGTTATTGATTCCGACAAAGATTTCACGGCTGCCCTGTGCCGAGCCATTTGTATCGAAACCGAAATCAATCATTGCCATTGCCTGAAAACCATTGCCCAGGTTCTCGAATATACGAAAACCCCATGACGAAAAAAAGGTCGGGTCGTTAATTAAGGATTGACTTGAATAGCCTTCGATATTGATGTGGCTGTATTCGGACTGAATTCGGCCGACTAGAGACATTTTTGTTGTCGTTGCAAATGCAGATCCCGCGGTCGTCAATGCAAAAATGCCGGTTAATGCCGCAGATATCAACGTCTTACTCATAATAAATCCCTTTGTATATAAATATTTAATCAATATGAAACTTAAGTGTTATGAACATGTAATAAAGCGCTTCTACAATCTTGCCGTGTCTGTGCAGGTAAGAAGGTATATCTCAATCGTTTCATTTTCATGAAAGCAGGGGGTGGCACGATAAAACATTGAGGTTTTAAGTGATGTGAGAAATCTCACAGCGATAAAGCGCCCGGTCTCATTAACATGCGGGCTTTCAATGCTGTGTATTTGCCTGGAATTGATCTGGATGCATCAGATCAATATCGGGTTGTTGTAAATCGGAAGGTGCGGCATACGCTTCTTTCGATCTGGTTTCTTGACGCATTGAAGCTCATACATTTCAATGTGTTAAGAATTTAATATTAATCTTGGAGGAAAATTTAATGGTTTCAACAATGAAACGCAGACGTATGGTTTCAATAACAGTTGCATGCGTACTGGCGTTATCAGCAGGTTCTGTAAGCGCTGAAAATTTTGATGATGACGAAGGTGAAACACATTTTCGGAGTGCACAATATCCAAACTATCAATATCCGAATGTTTATAACAATTACCTGCAGCCTGTCGTAACCGCCATTGACTATCACACTCGCGTGCTCTATCTGTTTAACTATGAGACTGATAAGTTGATTATTGTCGATCCAGCCAGTATTGCCGGCTGGCCAGGGGATTTGCCGTTACAACATACAGGCATATTGCCGGGAGCAGATGTCATCTATGTCACTACCGATAATACCGAATTGCATTCGTCCTACATCATTGCATTGAAAGTAGATCATATCGACTGGGACGCAGGTTCAGCTTCGCTTTCGCTGGAATCGGTGTTGGCGGCGGACAGCCCGAATACGCCAGCCGAGCTGCCATTTGTCGAGCCGGTGAATGATGTTCAAGACGTGCCCAACTGGATTGTGGGCAGAGGAACCCAGCTGCATGGCTTTACACTGTTGCCTTTCACAAAATATGCTTATCTGGCTGAATGGACTGCGGACAGAATGCGCGTCATTGATCTTGAGACGAATGATTTTGCAAGCGCAGACCCTATCACTATTCCAGGTTATACCGAACAAACACATGGTGTTACCTTTAATAAATCAGGCACTATCGGTCTTGGTACGGGATATTTTTTTGATAACAGTGTGATCGATGTTTATGAGCCCAACAGAGCAACCGGCGATCTGCAGGTGGTCGGTCAGATCCAGCTGGGTAATGAAAAAAGACATGCGGCGTTTACCCATTATGTGTACTGGCTGGATGAACGGTTTGCGCTGACTGCTTCAATGCAACTGGACAAAACTTCGTTGACACCATCCACTACTAAAAGAATTATTCCACCAAGTGTGTGGTTATTGGATACGCTGGAGGGAACCGCGACGAAAATTATCAGACACACTAAACGTGTTAATGGTCAGGGTGTTTTCCGTTCACCTTCCGACCTGGCTGTTATCAATGGCAAACTTTATCTTGCCGAGGAAGATTCGATTGATCCCACATTTGGCGAAGATGGCTATATTTCAATTTGGGATTTAACCGATCGTTATAATCCGCGTTTTATCAAGCGCATGAAACCCGGGCGCGATCTGCCGGAGGGTTACGCTGTTGCGCATACCATCAGCCCAACGCCTGATAATCGCCATTTGATAATAGGAAGCTGGGTTTCCGGCTATGTGCTTAAGCTCGATACATGGACCGATACCATTGTTAAGGTCTGGGGTCCTGCAGACGGCCTTGTGCAACCCCACGGCCTCTTTTCAGCAGGCGGTGACCGTTAATCATTTTTATTAATTAACTGTTCGGCCCATCTGCGCTTGCCTGTGTACATTTGCAGGCAAGTCCAAGGTGGGCCGTTTAGACGATACAACAGAATGACTGCCAAAATGAACAATAAGGAGAAATTAACTTGAAAAGATACGTTTTAGATAAGCACAGTACCGGGGTAGTGGTTATGATATTTTTATTTTTTATTCAGATCGATATCATGGCTGCACCGCTTGTTCTGCCCCGACCTGTTCCGCTTCAGGCGGAAACATTTGCGCACCTGCAGCAAGCGCATGCGAATGAAAACAGCCAATGGCAATTGGTGGTTTTTGGATTTACCCGCTGCAAGGATATTTGTCCCATGTCGCTTGCTAACCTGGCTATGCTTATTCAAGCCGCCGAAGATGAAAAAATCAAATTGAACGGTACATTCGTATCCATTGATCCTGACAGGGACTCCGTCGGCGCACTATCGAGTTATACAGAAAGATTCGGAACCGATATCGCTTATTTACGTTTTGAAGATGAAGAGCTGGCGAAATTTAAAACTGCGTTTGGTGTCGAAGTTGCCTTCTATACAAAAAATGCGGGCAATCAACAGAATTATCAGGTCGATCACAGTACCACCGCCTTCTTAATTGACCCGCAAGGCAGAATAAAAATAATGTTTGACGCCGTAAAGGATGCCACCAGCGTGGCAAAATTATTTCATGACAAAAGGGAGTTATTTTGAGAATGAATTGGATTGCCATGTTATTCATGCAATTGCTTTTGATGGCCGGACCGGTGTCTGCCATGCAGATCGAAGCGGATCCGCGCACCATCATTTCTTTTATGGATAAATCTTTGTCGCCAGAATTGGATATTCTACGTGTGACAACGGACATTACGCCGGATAATCACCTCGTGTTCCAGGTAAAAACCAAAGACGAAAGAATAGAAGGGGAGGGTAGCGATTATTTGCTTTTAAACATTCAGCACGAGAAAAATTACGTGCTTCTAATTCCATTGAGCAAGGCAAAAGGCGACAATATCCGGGTGTATGAAGGCGCGCCTCAACCGGGAACTGAGTTGACATCGATTAAATTCGAAGAGTCCAGTATAAACAAATTGCACGAAGGCTTTGATGCAAGACATATATCCCGGGGGGCAGAATTTATAGTACCGCTCGAGTGGATTAATTTCGGTGCTGATTTTGGTTTTGATGCGTATACTGTTCGAGCTGAGATCGTAGACAATGCATTGTTAATCAGTAAAGTATACGACCAGGCAAGAAAAGGGCGCGCTGCAGTAAAACAGATATCTGCAATTACATTGCTAAATAACATTTGTTCGCCAAAGAAATAATGGATATATGGTGCTTGCCTGAAAAAATGGGGGATGTGTGATGGCTATACAGGCGAAACGTATAGATCCTGTTCAGAAATACCTGGTTCGTGCGTCAATTCAGCTTTAGGAATTTATCGTGTATGCGGCGCGTTATGTACCATACAGCCCAGAGTACAACCGGAATCATGACACCGGCAACCATCTCTGGATAAATCGGCAAACCAGCAGCCTTGCCCGCCTTGGCTAAATATAACACCAGGCTGACCACGTAATATGAGATAGCCGCGATTGATAAGCCTTCCACTGTGCTTTGCAGTCGTAACTGCAATTCCTGTCCGCGCGTGAGCTTTGCAAGCAATTGTTGATTTTGTGCCTCGGTGATGATGTCAACACGTGTGCGCAGCAGGTCGCTGGTTCGTGAAATACGCTCAGAGAGAGAGACCATGCGCTGCGCAGTAGCTTCAACTGTGGCTATAGCAGGCGAAAGACGACGCCCCATAAATTCACCAATCGTTTGCGTACCGGGTATAGCTTTCTCTCTTAATTCGCTAATGCGTTGCGTCACCAGTTTGTCATAGGCACGGGTGGCTGCAAAGCGATACATATGCTCGACAGTTGCCCGCTCAATACGGACAGCCAGTGAAATCAGCTTGTCGAGCAATTCCTGTTCGGAGACGGCTTTGTTTTCTAACTGGGCCGTAATATTCGCTAGTTGTTGTTCGGCATTACTGAGCTCTGGAATCAGCTGCTTCGCAATGGGTAAGCCCCGCAGCGCCATCAGCCGGTAAGTTTCTATTTCGAGCAGGCGTTGGGCAGCGCGTCCCGCCCGTGACTCGGAGGTCTCGATTGGTGCAACCACCAGCATACGTTCAAAACCACTGTCACGCAGCATGAAATCTGTTACTGCGAGTGAGTGACTGTTTCTGCCGGCGAGGGAAGCCACCACGGGGCGTTCCCCAAACCAGCTGCGTGCCAGCGTCAGTACTTCCTCTAAGCGATCAAGGTCACCATGTACCATAGCCAGTTTAATGGCGGCAAAGGTCCGGCCCGGAATGCCCCCTAACCATCCCTCTGGTAAGGACAGGGATGAGAGTAATTCAGGGTCTGTGGCGCCCAGTTGCGCGTTCTCGGGTAACTGTTGCACAAGCGTGTAACGTGTGAACTCGGTATGGCGTTCCCACCGTACGGTATAGTTCTGCAGTTTCAGCCGCAGAAAGTTGTTCTGTAAGTGATCGATCGTCAGCGTTTCCTGGCCGGGAAGGCGGCGCAGGTGTTCCCACTCTTGCTCAAAGGTGACATCACCGTTGAATACCGCCGCGTAAACTACCAGTGCAGGCAAGTGGATGCGTTGACTTGGGCGGGCGTGCACATGGTTGTGCAACACAATACGTTGCTGATCGTCAGGAGGTAACCAGTTGTGCGGAACAATATTAAAGTTCATGCGTAATGAAGAACAATAGTCCAGTTCAAATGTCTTGAATGTACCAAGTATGCGGCATCAGGTCAAAAATAAGTCGCTGGCAGTACATGCTATGCTGATACCTGGAAGTTATCCGGTGCGTAGCAATGCTACCATCAGTTCATTCCAGCTCATTAATGATTTTTGATTGTCTGCACAAACCATTGCGGCCATCCATAAGCAGGTCGAGTTATGCTCCAGCATTGATCTTGACAACGAATTTATGACTATTATCGATTGGCTGCTATTTATATCTGCATCAGATTTGGCTTATGTATAGTACACTCTAAAAAAACCATTAGCATATGAGATACAATGATTTTACATCTGCGAAACACGCGCCTTATACTGATAAACCTGTTTATAGCTATAGGTTTGTTGATGTGCATTTCAACCTGGAATATCGTTTTGGCAAAAGATTTAATTATTGATGACCGAACCAGTGGCAATTTAAGTTCCAGCCTGGGCACATCATGGCGGCTGGTCACCGATCAGGTCATGGGTGGCGTATCCAGTGGTAATTTGTCGCTGGATAATTATAAAGGCAGGGATTGTCTGCACCTGCACGGTGATGTCTCTACTGACAACAATGGTGGTTTTGTCCAAATAGCACTGAACCTGGCGGAAAATGGATCGTTTGATGCCTCTGCCTATGCAGGTATCGAACTCAGCGTTTCCGGTAACAATGAGCATTATAATGTTCACTTTCGTACAACTGAACTCTGGCTGCCGTGGCAATCATACCGCTTCAGCTTTAAAGCCACGCCAGAGTGGCAAACAATTCGTATCCCCTTTGCGAATATGGAAGCCTACAGAACAACAACAAAATTCCATCAAGACAAGCTCAGGCGCATAGGTCTGGTCGCTATAGGTAGAGCTTTTGAGGCTAATTTATGTGTGGCGTCGTTAAAATTTTATGTTGTGGATTGAGTCTGATAAATCATATTTAACACAGTTAAATATCTCTTGATTCGATCAGCCATTTATCCCAATTATTTTGACGATGAGCAGTTTGAATCTGCATGTAAGCATCGACAAGCTTCTCGAGAGCGGGCGGTTTGCCGGCAAAGAAGAAACTGATCAGCCCCGCTTTCTGATTGGCGCCTGTCAGTCGATTCCAGCCAGTTGCCACGCGATAAATTAATTTGGAGTCCGTGATATAGTTTCCGACATGATAAGCATAAAAGATGTGCTGAACATCGTCGCTACCGCTCCGATTCCAGGTTGTGTGCATGAAATTAATACAGTGTTCTTGCAAGCAGGCTAATCGGCTTGCAATATTGGCCTCACGCCAGTCATGGTTTCCTTTTGGAACAAGGCCGGACTCAGATAGTTTCTTATTACCCGGCAGAGCCTGCACAATCATTACCTCCAAATCGCTATCTAAAACCAAATTCAGTGTGCTGGTTTTGGTTTTTTCATCCACAACCCAGTTTATATTTGATTGAGCAGCAGAAAAGTTATCAGTGCTTACGAAAGCGAGTTCGGCGGAAGATGAGGGTGATTCCGCCTCCGAAATGCTCATTATTAACTGTGCCAGCCCAACTGTGCACACTACTAGCAAGCCCGCAACAAGCGGCATATAGCCTTTCATGCTCTGCCCTGAAAGCTGAGTTTTATCGCTGCAGGGTCTGTTACCTGTTTTAACCTCTGGTTGCAGGCGATAAACGGTCAGGAATAAAGCACCGAGTAGAAAAATCAGCGCGATTAACTGCATATCACCATGTTCTGCCAAACTCATTTGGGTACCGTTAATCCAATCCAGCCAGATAATCATATTAACGCGTAACACATTGGCGGCAATACCCAGCAAACCGCCAAGCAGAGCAAGGCCTATTACCTTTGACATGGAATGGTATAGCAAGGTGCCCCAACTGTAGGCGAGAAACATTGCCAGCATTACGAAAGTTAAACCAGAGCATGCCTCGATAACTACATAACGATTAGCGCCAATGTAAATTACGAAGCCGTCAATGCTATGAGGAAGGTTGGTGATATTGGCAAACCAGTCTATGGCCATAACTGTCAGGATTCGTAGCGGTAATTGCAGTACATCTCCTGAAGGAATCATAAAAAACAGCAGTGCGAATAAAGGAAATAACTGCCACCAAATGTGTCGGCCTACGACTGATATTAGAATGCCTTGTAATACCAATACGAAAGCAGCGTACATTCCCAGATTGATCTGTACTACAGCGGCGATCAGCCATAATATGATTGCGCCGGCAGTAACGGCGATCCCTAATGGATCAGCTTGCGGAGACAGGGCTAATAGCTCATCACGATAATGCCAGCCCAGTGCGTAAATTAGAAAAGGCAAAACCAGCCAGGCATATTGGTAGGGTTCTGAGGACGACCAGAGCGATACCAGGCTGACAAAGGTCGGCCACATGGTCAGGCTGGCTAATACCAAACCCATGCCACCATATAGTAATGCCTGCTGCCATTCGTAACTGAGCGCTGTGGTTTTTATCGATGGCAGTTCGGGCTGTATTTCGCGCACAGAAGAGGGCATGTTCTTTCTGTACAATACCGGTTGTAAGAGCGTTCTCAATAATGTCGTATCCCGTTTTTTGTGAAAGTATTCCAGCCCGAAATACGGAATATGTACATTGGCAGGATCAATATATGTGCCAAACAGTCGGTCCCATACAGTCAATATCGAGCCATAGTTACTGTCTGTTTGCTGCTGTGTGCTGGAGTGATGTATCAGGTGGACCGCAGGCGTAACCACCAGTATCCGAAGTGCTGAATCAAATACACTGGGAAACCGCAAGTTGGAATGGACCCATAGTGAGCTTGCTATTGCTGCAAGCAGATAGATGCCAACGCCTTCAGCTGGAAGACCTAGGGCAAACACCAGCATTAACGCCAGTGGTGTTGTTATCAGAGCTTCAAAGGGGTGATGCCTTTCTGCGGTGGTTACATCGATAAAAGTATCACTATGGTGAACAAGGTGTGCTCGCCAAAGCAGTGATACCTTGTGAAAGATGCGATGCTCCCAGTAGCGCCAGAAATCCAAGAGTAAAAACACCAACACAAACTGGCCTCCCAGTGGTATCTCCATGGAAGATAAAAAGCCATGCGGCTGCATTTCAGCTATGGCATAGGGGCCAACAGGAAAGCACAGCGCAAGCACAATACTCCCAATAACCAGGATCCCCAGATTAGTAGTCCAGCGACCGTTGCGCTTAATTCTTTGCCGTTGACATAATGGCACTCGCTCTAGCAGAAAAATGCCACCGCCAATGGAGAACAGCGTCACTACAAGTAGATTCTCGAAGACCATAGAGGTTGTACTTATGTATGTATAACAGTACGCCAGACTGTGAAAATTAGAGCTTTTTCTTGCGTTTTACCAAGTGAATGCCAACTGCCAGGCTGACAGCACCTATCCCCAATACGCCACCAATGGTGACCGGCAAAGCACTTCCCAATGCAATAGGAAGTATATTGCCCAATGTCTGTCCTAGCTGGATTCCTACTGGAATACCTACCGGCGTACCCAGTGCGCCACCGGCTATTGCGTGCCCCGATATCAATAGCAATATCGAGCTGATAAAAAGATTTCTACTCATATTCATACCTTAGATCCTCCTGATTTCGTTGCAGTTTAGTTCGATTTTTAAAAGCTTTTAAAGCACATTTCTTGTACAATGAAATCGTTTTGCTGACAGATCCTGACCGAAATGTACTTAATGGCCGTTCATTGACCAATGCAATAAACAACCCGGATACCAGTTTATTTGTGGCCTGTTGTCATGTCAAAATCCGACCGGATATGCAGTGAATTGACTGGCAAAACATCAGTCACATCACCCTCACCCATACTATTTAAGTAGCAATTAATAAATAAGTATCCTGAATGAACTAGACGCAATATTTATGCCAGATTAATATCTTATTGTTTATTAAGTTTTTTTATATCTTATTGATGTCGTTGAAAGAAAATTGTGTCAGAATTTTCGACAGTATTGAAATTCAACCGGTGAAGTTGGCAATGCATGTTCAATTAAATAGGATCTGTTAAGAGTGGATAAAAGTGCGCCAGCCAAGTTAACAAAGTAACAAAATCCGGAAATGATCGTGCCTGAATCCGCGACAGAAGAATGGCATCGAATTGATAGAAGATATCGTCATAAAAATGACTATGTGAATTTGCGTCGCAACGTATGTGACATACCTGTTCAATAGGGTCTTTTACGCACCCCGAGTTTAAATAGTAACCTGGACACGGTAAGCTCCAGAATAACAAAGAGCGAAACAAGATACAAAATATTTAGTGCAGTTAAATCAAATACCTGCATGACAAGCAAGGCTGGAAATAAAGATTCGGGAATCTGGTCGAGAAAAGGCGCCATGGAGCTCGGCCGCATGTCTAGCCGCCGTTTGATGAAGCTGGACAACAGATCGCCGGACATGGCGCCCGATGCGATCAGCAACCCTGTTTCTATGCTGTAACCCAGTAATAATGCAAACAGGGATGTGGTCACTATCGCGCCGATCAGCCCGCGCCATGTTTTGGAATTTCCCAGTAAACGCTTGTTATCAAAAAAAACATATCCGAAATCAACAGGGTAAATCATCCTGTTGCGTACCAGAAAGCGTAGCATTATGGGCGCGCCATTTGCAGTGATTATCAGTAACAGTAACTGTGGGAATTGCCAGTCCATGGAGAATGTTTAAGTGGGTTCGAAATTGATGTCGATCAGTTAATTATGACAATGTTTCGATCAAATGGAACATGTACGATAGAAATCATTTAAGCAGCATAGTCAAGATCCAACAAATACAAATGATTGAATAACAGCGTGCGACTGAAAAAAGGCTTGTGCACCCTGATTTCCGGCTGATTCAGATTCTTGTCTGAGAATTATAGGGGTATATTAAATATATATGTATATATGCGAGGTATTCGATCGCGCTATAAAAGTAATGTCGGTGAAGTTTACATGGTTACTGTCTTGTGTTTGACTTACTGGCCGGGTTTGTTAAATAATGATATCAGTCGGCTGTATATAAAATGTAATCAAAAAGAAAAGAATGGGTATTTTTTATGATCTGGGATACCTGTGGGTGTAGGTGTAGAAAATGCGATACGGGACGATCAACGGGCGCTGATAAAGCATGATACTGCGGATGACTTAATCTGCTGGCACCTGAATACCTGCTTAAGCAAAATGTTGTGCGCTTAAATATGTTTTTTGCCCAGGCAGAATGAATGTAGCTTAAGATTAATCTGGAAAAGCGGAAAAGTAGGTTTTGCTTTGTGTTGATTTGTCGGATATTTTGTTGTAACTGCATGATAAAAAGTTATTTCCTGTCGCCTGTGAAGCGCCACGTGTTTTATGGTTTTCTTGGGGATGACATCATTCGAAGGTGCTCATTTTCGCAGTTTGGGTACTACCGTAATGCTGGAACACGGAATAATAACAGGCATTTTGTCGAATTTTTTTACAGATTGGTTGTATTGAAAGAACAAGCATCGCTGCCAGGTTTTTCTTGTTGTTAATTTATTAATAATAAACATTGGGTTATGTGTGATTTTATTTTCTGGCACGGATCGTGCTTAAGTAATAGTGAGTAATTAAGATTTATACTTCTGGTAGACTTTATTCATATATTTAAATGGAGACATATTATGATTACCAATAAATGTAAAACAATGATGACAGTTCTCGGTGCAAGCTTTGCACTTCTTTACGGCGCTTCAGCAATAAGCGCGCCTGTACTTTTCTTTCCACAAACCTCTTTCGAGGATGACGATCTGGATTATGTTATCGATAACGATAACGATGGAAAAATCAGTGTCGGAGATGATCTGGTCGCTTATTTTAAAATAAACAGTACTTTTGACCCCAATATCAATAACTTCACACCTATACCGGGTGGTGAGTTAACGGGTATCGCCGAAATAACGGTAACTGGGTTTGCTGGCGGCGTCTTTACTTTTGGAGCGATGGCAGGTGGTGTGTTGGCAGGTAACGAAGTCATTAAATTATGGTTCGATAACGGTGTTGACACCTTTGCCCTGAATTGTGCAAATCAAGTAGCATGTGCCTCTGCCGCAACGAGTGGCGCGCACTACCTGACTGCATCCTTGGAAGCGGGTGACAGCTGGACCGCGATCGCTTTCCCAGGCGGAGATGATATCGCTACCGTAGCAGGAGGCGGATCGACTACGACATACGCAGTTGCCAATTTCAGCACAACAATTACGGCCAATCCATTTAATCTTCCGTTGCTAAGCAATAGCTTTATAGGTTCAGGCAATATTTTGGGAGGATCAGGTTTGACCAATGGCGCGACTGCAAGAAGCGACTTTGACTTTACTATAAATGTTCCAGAGCCTGGTATGCTGGCATTATTTGCAGTCGGTTTGTTGGGATTTGGTTTCGCAAACAATAAAAAGCGTCAAGCTTAAGCTGTATTGCTTCAAGTTCGCTAATATAATAAAAAGAATAGTAAATTAAAAAACCCGCGTAGACTTGGTCTACGCGGGTTTTTTTACTGCTATTGATGGTTGGTTGTGAGTTCTGCCGGTTTTTAAGCTGTGCGCGTTTCGTTATTTGGTGCCTACGATCAACCCATGATCCAGCGATAGATTGTGACGCTGTGTTTTTTGAAACCCGGCGTCCCGCATCCAGGATTCATATTCGTTCCATGTATAAAGCATGCCTAGCCCGGTTGCAATGGCAAGAAAATAGGGTGAGCCTATGGCAGCAGTCAGCGGGCCGGTCTCGTCGTCATGTTGCATCATATTAAAAATAGCGACCTTGCCATTCGGTGGCAGTGATTCATAACATTTCCTGAACAATTCTCTGTCTTTCTCTTCGCTCCAGATAGTGAAGAAGTGACAAAACATCAGGTAGTCAGCATCTTTGGGAAATGAATCATTAAAACAATTGCCGGCAACTGCATCGAGACGATCAGACAGGCCGTGCGCGGCGATATTTTCTTTGGCGATTTCGCATACGGTGGGTGAATCAAAAACCGTTGCTTTGAGATGCGGCCATCGCTTGGCCAGCGCAATAATATTCGTGCCATCACCACCGCCAACGTCTACCAGATGTTTCACATCGCTTAAATCCATAAATTGGACCATCTCGGCATTGGTTTGCACTGATAATTCCTGCATGGCTTCCTGAAATATCTTTTCCAGTTCAGGTTCATGTGCCAGCCGCTGGTAGAGCGTAGGTTCGTCTCCCGAAAATTCTTTTAAGCCAACATTCTTGTTTTCCCGAACTGCATCAAGCATCCAGTACAGACCCTTGTACATAACGCGATGTTGAAGTTCGACATAAGCGGTAATTTTTCTCGGGCTGTCTTGAACCAGAAACCGATTGGCTACCTTGCTGTTGGAATACTGATCCCCTTGTTTGTTCAGCAGCCCGGTCGAAATAAGGCCGAGTACAACAATCCGCAATGGTTGTTCCTGCAGATCGAGTCGTTTTGCTATCTCTTGGCGCGTCAAAGGACCTTCTTTGTTGAGTAAATCAAAAATACCGAGCTGTACGGCTGTTCGAAGCGTTTGAAAAAATATATGCCCTCCAAAAATCAGGCTCAAATGATTTATTTCAGCCGAATTTAAGGTGTCTTCTTTAGTTGGTTCCATGGTATTGCCTTCCTTTTTTGATAAAAAATACTAGGCGGACTGCGTTTTTTGCTTGATAAAGTTGACAAGCCAACGACGCTTAATATATTGCAGCGGACTCCGGTTTCCCCATATGAGGCGTCTTCGGACAAGACGTCCTCGATAAGCATCAAATTGGTGGTAATATGGAGCGCCATAAATGCGCCCCCGCCGCAAAAGAATTTTTAAAACTTCAGCAGCAATAACACCGGAAGATAAATGACAGGCTAACCCGGCAGATGGGCCGGTACGTTGCTTAATATTTATATAAGAGAGATCTATGTAGCTGCGATGCAGGCCAGCCGGAGCCATGCCTACTATATAGGCAGCAAACTTTTCAGTTGAATTTAAATGGTCCGAAAGATCAAAATAGCGATCAAAAGGCATATGCTCTGGTCCGAAAACAACCCATACTGTACTGAAGCCAACGGGACCTGCCCCTAATGCATAGATGCCTTTTTCGTATGCTTTCCGGTACAGCAGGCGACGGATATCGATTTCGAAAGCATCAATGCCATCAACCAGTACATCTGCACCCTCAAGGAAGTCATCTGCATTGTCCGGTCCGATCGGATCGGTGATTACCTTGATTTCTGCTTCAGGATTAATGTCCAGAATAATGTTTTGCATCACCTGTGCTTTGGAATGCCCGGCAGTGGAACACATTGCCCCGTACTGTCTGTTTATATTCCCGATTTCGAAGTCGTCAGGGTCTGCAATGGTAAATTTCGATATGCCCAGTCGGGCCAGCGTTACCAGGTTAACACCGCCTACGCCGCCAAGTCCTAAAATTGCTGCGCGACTTGTACGCAGTTTTTCTTGTTCCTGAGGAGAAATTAAACCCAGATTACGCGAGAAAGCCTTGTCATACGACCAGCTTGCTGCACTGCTTTCCTTAGATAACGGTTCATGTGCTTTCATTGGATTTTTAGTGTGATTGTATATATCATTTTTGGTTGCTTTCTCAATGCTGGTAAGGCGTAGCTTTTTTGCGTTGAGCGCAGTTTAATAAAAAAGCCTGATTTAACAATCGAAATGAGCTTTCGCCAAGGTCAAGCAGCATCAGCTACAGTTTTCATACGATCGCTATACCAGGTTTTTGTCATAGTTATGATTCGTCTGTGAATCAGAAATAACCAGAATAATCGGAATTAAAATTCCATTCTTAACCATTATTTTTGTCTAAATAATGGTTTAATTCATGTCGTCCGGTAGTTATCAACGATGGTTGTGCTTTTCCAATTCTGAAAAGCATCAGTGGCGTCATGCCATTATTCAAAATGGTTCTCCAGTTTTCAGCCAGTTCATTTTTTAAAGGGCCGGAGATGCCCTCTTTACAGGCCCCGTCTAAGGCATAAAGCGCAGAAGCCGGCATTGGCTGGAGCACACGATTCTGACTTGTCACCGCCAGCCAGAGACGCTGGAAGGCGCGCCCCGCATTAAGCACGGATTGATTATCGATAGATTCTGCAGCTAATAAACCCAAGTGGGGGGCTAGAGAGCAGGGAAGGTAACAAGCACGAAAACCAAGCATGTGATGCGAGCCAAACAGATTGGCCAGTTTCATTACTGACCAATGACGTAATGCAGAAAAAAGAAATCGCATCGGCGCCTCGACTTCCAGGGCGCCTGGCGGAAGTCCTTCCGTGCATGTGTTGTGCCAGCCGACATCAAAGCGCACAGCTGCAAACAATTCGCCGTGAAGTAAACGATTGCGAAAGCGTTCTGTTTCTGCAATGCGCATGAGGCGGAGTACTCGCTTGCGCTCTGGTGAATGATCGAACCAGATTGGCTTGTAAGTCGTTGAGTCAGTGCGACAGACTTCGTCTAATTCGTTGCGTTCGGTATTTGTCATGCCGGGTCCGGAAAAGCGTAGACGCCGATTAGTGTGGCGTAGCGGTATGACCTTCCATAAAGGATCAATCTTTGCCAGATCGGAGTGTAAACGGATTTCTGCAATAATGTGCGGCTGCACCGGATCAGGAAAGAGAAGCGTTTCTGTACCTATGCCAAATCGGCTGGCAGCAATTGTAAGATTTTCCAACAATGCACCGAGCGACATCAGTGTGAGCACCCTTTTATAGCCCTTTTCCTGTGGTAATTCATTTTCTGTATTGCAGACTCGGATGATGTTGCCATCAATCTGAAAACGGATTCGATGCTGGTTGTCCGCAGAAGGGGCTAGAATGGCGCTATTCAGAATAAAATCGAGTTGTTCCTGATCAGGATTGTTCATAGTCAATAAAAATTGAATTGAAGATAGATGTAAAAAAGACGGTTTTTCAGTATATTATCTTAGATTACCCATTTAGAAAAATTTCTGATAGAGAACTTTCGTGTCTTGTCAATTATTTTTATGCGCCGATTGGCAATCGTTAACATAGGATGTTGAATATTTGGAAATAATTAACCTTCACGAAGTTCGTGTTGCTTCAATTAATAACCCACTTTACTATATAGCCATAGACCCTGCTAGAAAATATTTAGCTTCGAATCTGTAGTGTGGTCAAGCAAATAGTCTGTTAGGGGCGCTTAAGCAAAATCGGATATCCAATAGCGGTTGGCTTTTTACACCAAAATTACGTGTGGAGATTGACTCAAAAAGTGACTGGCAATGTTTTTGCATGCGAGTTTGGGGGATGTAATTGACCGTGCTGATAAGCAAAGTCGGTTTCCACGACAGATTGCAATTGCATTCAGGTCAGCGCAGTCTGCAATACGATCGGCAGGAACAAGGCGGTAGCGGTCTTTTCTATTTGTGCGCCGAATACAATTTTCAGGAGGATTCAATCGGCAGTGCTGGCCCCGGTCAGTGGCTATACGCGCAGCTACTCCAATAATCATATCAACAAGGGGCAGATGTACTCGCGGGTGCGCACTCTGTTGTTTAGATATTTACTGCCGACTATGACATGAAGCGCAGCATTTTCTGCTTATCTGATTATACATTTAGTCTTGATCGCCTTGAGCCGGACGGTTCCGGCTTTGTTGGCAGCGATTGCCCAGTGGTGAATTAAATAGGCAGAACAAATCCAGAAAACCGCGCAGGCCTGATATTTCTACTGGGCACGAAATACTGTCATGCTTCACTACAACTCAAGGTTGACTTCGCTGGTTTTTACATGACCGCATGTCTCTCTTTTCCTTGGTCATGGAAATGCGGGTATTCGCGGTTCAGTTTGCTCGACTTCGACTTCAGGTATATGTTGCTTGACAAGTTTTTCAAGTTCATCGACACGTTCTGGAGGCACATCGGCCAATAACAGCATTTCACCGGCTTCAATCGCATCTTCAAATTCTTTAATGCGTCGATTGCCAACATTCATGCCCACCATTCCGCCGATCCAGGAGCCAACTCCTGCGCCTGTGAGTGTCGTTGCCAATAAAATACCCCCTGCAATAACGGTCGATGCGGGCGGTAATGCGACAGCAACCAGTCCGGCAAGCAGGCCTGTCGCGCCGCCAAGTGCAACACCTTGCTCCACGGCGGGAATAAAATCACTTTTTTGTAAGAGGTTGGCTTCCGGCAGATCTTCAAGTGGCGTGCCACGCTTAGCAATGACATGGAGATGTTTTTCTTCAATCCGGGCCAGCAGCAGTTCGTTGGCAATTTTTCTGGTGACGTTGATATCAGGTGCGAGAAAGTAAATTCTTTTCATGATGCGCTCCTTTGAGATGTTATAAATGAAAAAACAGAGTACTTCACGACCGTATCACTTTTTTGATATGTTCTTATACAACACCTGGTCAAATAAATGATATGCATCACAAACCACCTTATCAAAGACGATTGTATGAAACAATACGTGTAAATACCTAGAGGTGCATATTTAAGGCGAAATTATTTTGTGATCATTTCTGAATATTTTGATTGGGCTTTCTGCCGTGCATTTGCCTGCCGGTGACGGAACGTTGCGCGCAACGCTGGAAAGCGGGTAAATGACGTTGCTGTGAAGCCGCTTGAAGATTGCGCAGCACTGTCTGGATGTCCGGGTGGTTAGTGACTTTCAACAGACGGTCGTACATTTCGCCGTTTACAATCTCAGCCGCAGCACCCGCTTCACAGGCAGCCCGTAGACTGGCATACCGTTCAACTTTACCTGGCCAGGGGTTTTCGGGTATGGACAGACTATACTGCGTAAACAGTTCGCAAAGCGCACCGATATGGCGCGCCTCTGCTGCACGAATATTGCTGAACGGAGAAATATTGCCAAAATCAGCAATTACCTGATCATAAGTAGCCCATGCGCGATATTCGTCATCCAGTGCTTCATTGAGTGCGTCGATTTCCATGTCGGTCAAATCATGCATTGTTTAGCCTCCAATGTGAAAAAATGCAATGGTGCCGATGCCTGCGAGCAGCAGTAGAAGTTGCTTTAAAGCATCGGCGAGCGTGACCTGTCGATGTAGTCCAGGAATGAGGTCTGCAATAGCGATATAAATGAAACTGGCGGCTGAAAGCGCCAGGATATAAGGAGTTGCGGCATGCAATTCCCCTAGCCAGAAATAAGCCGCCAATGCACCGGGCAGTGTTGCTGCAGCAGATAGGCCGTTGAGTATTATTGCCTGTTTGCGCTAATATCCATTGTCGAGCAGGATCGCAAAATCACCAATTTCTTGCGGAACCTCGTGCGCAATAACGGCAAATGCAGTTGCTACGCCAAGTGGTATAGAAGTCAGAAAGGCTGCCGCAATCACAACCCCGTCAACAAAATTATGGAAGGCATCGCCAATCAGAATGAGGGGGCCGGCGTTGCCATGTACTTCGCAATGACTATCATGGCAATGATGCCAAAGGAGAAATTTTTCCAATGCAAAGAAGAATACGATGCCCGCTAGCCCGAATATTGCACGAACCTAAAAAGATAACGAAATTTTTATAATTTGAGGTCGAATGATGTTTTTCGGTTTTGATTCGTCATCATATTTATCCTGACTCAGAAAATATTTCAGCGTATTTTTCTGAAAATGCAGGTTAAGGCGTAACTTTACTGTATGTGAGGCGTAGTTTGCCCCCGTGTAGTTATTTCGCGCGGTAAAAATCAGCTTGAAAGGGAGAAAAGTGTTATCCAGGTGTTAATTTGGCTGCAACATGAAAGAAAAGTTGTTGGTACGGGCAACTGCTTGCAAGCAGCAGGCGAATGCGGCGGGTATTGCGCAAGATAACAGCACCGATCTTGATTAATTTCAAACGCAACGTGTTTACGTAGACATGTGCCAGTTCTGTATCTTTCAGCGCAACACGGCGTATTGTTTCTAACAGGATGTAAGCAAGGGAAGACAGTAACAACCGGAATTGATTTGCCCACCAGTAATGGCAACTGGTGCGGTCGGCAAACAAGGCCAGTTGTTGCTCTTTGATACGGTTTTCCATATCGCCGCGTGCGCAGTAAAGCTTGTCGTAGAGGTGTTGTGGCTCGCCTGTCAAGTTTGTCACAACGTAGCGTGAATTGTTGCCTTTGTCGGTGTGCTCGATTTTAGCGATGATGCGCCTTGGTTGATTCCAGCTTTTCGCGGCATAGTGCAGTTCGTCAAACTGACGTACTTTCTCGCTCGTTTGTTCAAAGTGCGATTCTGCTTTTTGCTGCCATTGCACGGTCATGGCGTTGAGCCGCTGGTTCTTGGCGATGCCAACAATGTAGCCAACATCATGGCGCTCACACCATGTCAGCATTTTATGGCGGCAAAAGCCACTGTCGCCACGAAAAATAATGTGAACCTCCGGCCAGGCTTTCCTTAACCGCTTCACCAGCAATGAAAGAATGGCCCAGGCATGTTTGGCCCCATCGATTTTGCTCGGCCGCAGGTAACTGACCAGCAACTGATCATGGCAGAAGACATACAATGGCAGACAACAGTAATGATCATAGTACCCATGAAAAAAACGGCCTTCCTGTTTGCCGTGAACGGCATCATCGGTCGCATCAAAATCCAGAATCAATTCTTTGGGCACACCGTCGAATGAAGCGATGAATTGTTCAACCATCACCTCGTGGATACGCCATGCCGCCAGGCTGTCCGAACGGTTTTCCCAACGGC
>NZ_QAAE01000015.1 GCF_003046585.1 Nitrosomonas aestuarii
TAGCTTTTTGACTCTCCCCCAAATTTTGATGTCAGTATTGTAGTAATTGCCGCCGTCAGCGTGGTCTTACCATGATCCACATGCCCAATTGTACCCACATTCACATGCGGCTTTAAACGCTCAAACTTGCTTTTTGCCATGACCTTTCCCTTATACTCTCACTAATTTCATTTCTTATTAATTACCGCTTCAGCTACATTTTTTGGCGCTTCGGCATAATGCTTAAACTCCATTGAATATGTAGCCCTACCCTGAGTCGCCGAACGCAATGCTGTAGAATAACCAAACATTTCAGCCAACGGAACTTCGGCACGAATTAATTTTAAGCCCGGCGTATCTTCCATTCCCTGTATCATTCCACGCCGCGATGACAAATCACCCACAACATTTCCCATAAATTCTTCCGGTGACTCCACTTCAACTGCCATCATTGGCTCGAGCAGCACCGGACTGGCTTTTCTCATCCCATCTTTAAACGCAATTGATGCAGCCATTTTAAAAGCATTTTCATTTGAATCGACATCGTGATACGAACCATCAAAAAGCGTCACTTTTACATCGACAACAGGAAAACCTGCCAATATACCATTTGGGAGAGTATCAAGCAATCCTTTTTCTACCGCCGGAATGTACTCCCTTGGCACTACCCCCCCCTTGATTTCATCAACAAACTCAAAGCCCTTGCCTGTTTCGTTGGGCTCCATTTTTAACCACACATGACCGTATTGCCCACGACCACCCGATTGCTTAACAAACTTACCTTCGATTTCCACCTGTTTCTTAATTGCCTCTCTATAAGCAACCTGCGGCGCTCCGACATTTGCCTCAACACCAAATTCCCGCTTCATGCGATCAACGATGATCTCCAAATGGAGCTCTCCCATTCCAGAGATAATTGTTTGACCAGATTCTTCATCTGTTCTGACTCTAAATGAGGGATCCTCCTGCGCCAATCTATTTAGGGCAATACCCATTTTTTCTTGATCCAATTTCGTTTTTGGCTCAACCGCCACATGTATAACCGGATCAGGGAAATCCATTTTTTCCAGGGTTATTATTGCACTCGGATCACACAGCGTGTCGCCAGTTGTTACGTCTTTAAGCCCCACAGCCGCGGCAATATCACCAGCACGCACTTCCTTTATCTCGTCACGCTGATTAGCATGCATTTGCAATATACGACCTATTCTTTCTTTACGAGCTTTGATTGGGTTATAAACAGTATCGCCGGAATTAACCACCCCCGAATACACTCTAAAAAATATTAGCTGCCCCACATACGGATCAGTTGCCACTTTAAAAGCCAGTGCTGAAAAGGGTTCTTTATCATCTGATTTTCTTTTATCGGCATCCCCATTTTCCTTCTCTCCCTGAATAGCCACAACATCTACCGGGGAAGGCATATAATCAAGGACAGCATCAAGCATTGCCTGAACACCTTTATTTTTGAAAGCAGTACCACACAACATGGGCACAATTTCATTGTTGATTGTTCTTAGTCGCAACCCTTTTTTTATATCTGAAACATCCAACTCTCCATTTTCCAGATATTTATTCATCAAATCTTCGTCTGCTTCGGCTGCAGTCTCAATCATTTTCTCCTGCCACGTCTGCGCATCTTCTTTTAAATTATCAGGTATTTCACGCTCTTCAAATTTAAGCCCTCTGGTCTCATCATCCCAATAAATAGCTTTCATTTTTACGAGATCAACCACACCCTCAAACTTATCTTCCGCGCCAATAGGCAGCTGTATCGGCACTGGCACTGCCTTTAATCGTGTTTTGATTTGCTCATATACACGCATGAAATCCGCACCAGATCTATCCATCTTGTTTACGAAAGCCAACCTAGGCACTTGATATTTATTGGCCTGCCGCCAAACAGTTTCTGTTTGCGGCTGAACCCCTCCTACAGCACAAAACACCGTGCAAGCTCCATCAAGCACACGTAACGACCTTTCCACTTCAATCGTAAAATCTACGTGACCGGGGGTATCAATAATATTAATGCGATGCTCGGGAGAATTACCATCCATACCCTGCCAAAAACAAGTAGTAGCAGCTGAAGTAATAGTAATACCTCTTTCCTGCTCTTGCTCCATCCAATCCATGGTCGCCGCGCCGTCATGTACTTCGCCAATTTTATGAGACACGCCAGTATAAAAAAGAACACGCTCAGTAGTTGTTGTCTTACCGGCGTCAATATGCGCCATAATGCCTATATTTCTATAGCGTTCGATGGGAGTTTTTCTTGCCACGGTACAAATGCCCTAACTTATATAATTGTTTACTTACTATTTGAATGAATGAGTCAAAAAATCGATACACTAAAACCTAAAATGCGAGAAAGCCTTATTTGACTCCGCCATTCTATGTACTTCTTCTTTTTTCTTGACTGCCCCACCTCGATTTTCGGCCGCCTCGGCCAATTCTCCTGCCAGACGCATATCCATTGATTTTTCACTTCTTTTTCTTGCCGCATCACGCAACCATCGCATTGCCAATGCATTCCGTCGAACAGAGCGAACCTCAACAGGAACTTGATAATTTGCGCCACCTACCCGTCGACTTTTCACCTCTACCAACGGACGCACATTTGTCAACGCCTGCGTGAAAATCTCCATTGGATCACCACCAGTTTTCTTTTCAATATACCCCAACGCTCCGTATATAATCCTCTCAGCGACAGATTTTTTCCCACGTGTCATCAACACATTCACAAATTTAGCCAACTCAACATTATGATATTTTGGATCTGGCAGTATTTCACGCTTTGGCACTTCTCTACGTCTTGGCATTATGCTTCCTTCTTAACTTTTAACCAACTGACCATTAGGCTGTTTTAGGTTTCTTAGAACCATATTTTGAACGCGCCTGCTTGCGATCCTTCACACCAGCAGTATCAAGGCTTCCCCTCACCGTATGATAACGCACACCTGGAAGATCCTTCACACGACCACCCCGAATGAGTACCACTGAGTGTTCTTGCAGGTTATGCCCCTCTCCCCCTATATAACTGGAGACTTCATAACCGTTTGTTAACCTTACCCTGGCGACCTTACGCAACGCCGAATTTGGTTTTTTCGGTGTTGTTGTGTATACCCGGGTACAAACACCTCTTTTTTGCGGGCAATCCTCAAGCGCAGGCACACTACTTTTCACTCTTTTTGCCACACGCGGCTTGCGTACTAACTGACTAATAGTCGGCATATCACTATGTCCTAAAAAACTGGGACGGCGCATAGCCGTCCTGACTTATTTGCTGAATTGGTTTTCTCTAACAACCCTACTGCCTACGAAATTGAACTTACCGCATCTTCAGACGCTTAAAATAGATACTTTCGACGCGATAGAAAAGAGAGCGGATTCTATGGGGTTTACTTCCTCATGTCAAGACAAAGTTAGCTTACTGCTCTCAACTACCTGTTCAGTTTTACAGTCAACTCTACCGATGTCAGGCACCACCATATCCTTGCATGCGCAGACCACATTCTATGCAATCATTCCCTAAAATTTTGATATTGCAACGGAAAATCTGTTATCGCCGTTTTTATGATCTGAATGGCTTCTTGCAGCACATCTCTTTTCGCCCCAGATATACGTACACTGTCGCCTTGAATACTCGATTGCACTTTCAGCTTACTTTCTTTGAGAATTTTAACAATCTTTTTAGCCAACTCGATATGCAATCCCGTTTTCACAGTTACTTGTTGTTGCCGCTTGTTGCCACTTATTTTTTCTATTCGTCCCTTTTCCAGACAACGAACATCGATGTTTCTTTTTGTTAATTTGGAGCGCAAAATATCCAGAACTTGCTCAAGCTTAAATTCATCATCAGCAAACACGGTTAGCTCAAGATCGACCTGCTCGACCCTTGCATCAGTTCCTTTAAAATCAAATCTTGCACTGACTTCTTTATTCGTTTGATCGACTGCGTTTTTAACCTCGTGTCCATCAACTTCAGAAACAACATCAAATGACGGCATTCACTTCACCTCTCGATCTAACCAATGGAAAATAACAAATAGGCGCAAGCTTTATTTCCTTAACATATTTGCCGCAATACGTAAGCGCAGCGCATTTAACTTGATAAACCCAAGTGCATCTGCCTGATCATATGTCCCTGCATCATCCTCAAATGTAGCAACTTTTTCATCAAATAGTGAATCTGTTGCAGAATCACGTCCAACCACAATCACATTGCCTTTATACAACTTCACTCTGACCCATCCGTTGACAGAATTTTGCGTTGCGTCGATCATGGTTTGCATAACTTTCCGCTCCGGACTCCACCAGTAACCATTGTAAATCAAAGCAGCATATCGTGGCATCAGCTCATCTTTTAAATGTGCAACCTCTCGATCCAGAGTTATCGACTCAATTGCGCGGTGTGCGCGTAGCAATATAGTCCCGCCAGGTGTTTCATAACAACCACGAGACTTCATACCCACATAACGATTCTCCACCAGATCAAGGCGACCAATCCCATGCTTTCCACCCAGTTGATTAAGCGTGGTTAGAGCTTCAGCAGGTGTCATTCTATTACCATTCAGCGCAACCATATCACCACGTTTAAATTCAATTTCCAGATATTCGGCTTCATCAGGCGCACGCTCAGGAGACACACTCCAGCGCCACATAGACTCTTCGGGCTCCACAGCCGGATCCTCCAGGCTTCTGCCTTCGTAGGAAATATGTAAAAGATTGGCATCCATACTATAGGGCGAACCAATTTTTTTCTTCATTTCAACAGGGATATTATGCTGCTCAGCATAGCGCATCAGTTTTTCACGCGAAGTCAATTCCCATTCACGCCACGGCGCTATAACATGGATACTCGGCTGCAACGCGTAATAACCCAATTCAAAACGCACCTGATCATTACCCTTACCCGTAGCACCATGCGAAACGGCATCCGCGCCCGTCTCTTTTGCAATTTCAATTTGTCTTTTCGCAATTAAAGGCCTGGCAATACTGGTGCCAAGCAAATACTCGCCCTCATAAATGGCGTTTGCCCTGAACATTGGAAAAACAAAGTCACGAACAAATTCTTCCCTCAAATCATCTATGTAGATTTCCTTGACACCCAGTTGCTGTGCTTTTGCGCGCGCAGGCTCTACTTCCTCTCCTTGGCCGATATCCGCTGTAAAAGTAACCACCTCACACTGATAGGTATCCTGCAACCACTTGAGAATAACCGATGTATCCAGTCCACCCGAAAAGGCTAAAACCACTTTATTTATTTTTCTCATTTTTTATCACTCACAGATTTACAAATACCGGGCTATTCAGTTTTGTTCAAGCTTTCTTTATTTTTCCCAACAACAAGTACTCCATCAACGCTTTCTGGGTATGTAATCGATTCTCCGCTTCATCCCACACCACCGATTGAGGTCCATCAATGACTTCTGCCGCCACTTCTTCACCCCGATGAGCTGGCAGGCAATGCATAAACAATGCGTTTCTCTTTGCTAACGCCATCATTTCAGTGTCCACACAGAAATCCGCAAAATCCGTTTTTCTTTTTTCGGTTTCCGCTTCAAATCCCATACTGATCCAGACATCTGTCGTTACTAAATCTGCATTTTTCACCGCCTCATGTGGACTGGAAAACATCTCATAATTATTTGTACCCGACAAACCGATCTGTTCCGAAACTATTTCATAGCCGGGCGGCGCCGAAACATGCACTTTAAAGTCAAAAACTTCTGCAGCTTGCAGCCAAGTATTGCACATATTATTAACGTCACCTATCCAGGCCACTGTTTTACCTGCAATAGCACCTCTATGCTCAATAAACGTAAAAATATCTCCCATAATCTGACACGGGTGATATTCATCGGTTAAACCATTGATTACCGGCACACGCGAATTCTCCGCAAAACGTTGCAATATGTCATGCTCATAAGTTCGAATCATAATTATATCAACCATTCGCGATATAACACGCGCAGCATCCTCAACGGGTTCCCCACGTCCTAATTGCGTATCTCGAGTAGGAAGATAAATAGACGTGCCACCTAATTGATTCATACCCGCTTCGAACGACAGACGTGTTCGGGTTGAGCTTTTATCAAAAATCATCGCCAGTGTTCGATCGACCAATGGCCAATATTGATGATATTGTTTAAACGTCTGCTTTATCCAACGCGAACGCTCAAACAAATATTCATATTCTTCACGGCAAAAATCATTAAATTGCAAAAAATGCTTCAATTGCATATACAAGTAAACAGAATAAACCAGATAGATTATAAAAAAATGAATAATCTATCTAACTACTGAGGAACTCCTTTATTAATTCACTGACAGTATCAACTACTAGCTCGGCTTCATCTTGCTGCATCACAAGCGCAGGCAACAGACGCACCACTTTCTCCGAAGTAACATTAATCAGCAGTTTCTTTTCCAATGCTTTTTTGACCAATGCAGTGCAAGGAACGGCAAGTTCAATACCTATCATCAGCCCCTGACTTCTTACTTCTATCACATCACTCATGCCGGCAAGCTGTGCCTCCAATCGTTCATGTATAAAAGCACCCAATGTTCTTGCATGGGCAATCAGGCCCTCCTCTTCAATGACGGCAAGCGTCTCGGCAGCGGCTGCACAAACCAAAGGATTGCCACCAAATGTTGAAGCGTGATTACCTGGCTGAAAGGTTTTTGAGGCTATACCACTTGCCAAACATGCCCCAATCGGCACACCGGAACCCAAGCCTTTGGCAAGCGTCATCACATCCGGCATGATTTCGGTATGTTGAAACGCAAACCATTGACCACTACGCCCAATTCCAGACTGAACCTCGTCCAGCATTAATAGCCAGTTATATTCATCGCACAGGCTGCGCAATTCCTGCAAATAACGCGCTTGCGGTATATTGACGCCACCTTCTCCTTGAAAAGGTTCAACTAAAACAGCTACTACACTTTTGTTATTGACAGCAACCTGCCTGACCGCTTCAATATTATTGTAGGGTACGCGCACAAAACCCGATAATAACGGTTCGAATCCGGCCTGCACCTTGCGATTACCTGTGGCGGTTAAAGTCGCCATCGTGCGACCATGAAACGAGCGCTCCATGACCACTATGGTTGGCAGTTCCACCCCATTATTATGTCCGTATAGCCGTGCAAGCTTAATGGCAGCTTCATTAGCTTCTGCGCCCGAATTGCAGAAAAAAACCTTTTCCATACCCGACAACCCAGCCAATCGTGACGCCAATTGCTCCTGCTTCTCAATAACATAGACATTGGATGTATGAATGAGCGTTCTGGCTTGCTTGCACAGCGCTTCAGCCAGGCGTGGATGGCAATGACCCAGTCCGCATACAGCAACCCCAGCCAACGCATCAAGATATCGCTCGCCCTGGTCATCCCACAGCCACACACCCTCACCTTTTACGAAAGTAACAGGCAACTGTGCATATGTATTCATTACATTTGACACGTTAATTTACGCTCATTGATTGAAATAATTACGAAAAACGGTGCAAGTATCAAGCAAGATTTCAACAATACTGCAACACGCCATAAATTTTAAAAAAGCGATTATCTTTACTCATATAGCCTGCTTTTTCAAGTTTTTTTTCCATTACAAGCTTAGAATTCGGTTTTTATGACAAGATAGTTTCAAAGTTACCAGAGAAATGACAGCATCATGGTAAAATGAAAAAATTTGTACTTGCCGGCAATCAAATCGATACCTGCATTTATATCATAACCAGCTGTTTCTTAATTAATCATAAAAAATGAACCAATTTGCCAAGGAAACTCTGCCTATAAGCCTAGAAGAGGAAATGCGCCGTTCTTATCTGGATTACGCTATGAGTGTAATCGTCGGACGCGCATTACCTGATGTTCGGGACGGTCTTAAGCCAGTTCATCGGCGCGTATTATTTGCAATGCATGAATTATCCAATGACTGGAATCGCCCCTATAAAAAGTCGGCACGTATCGTGGGTGATGTGATCGGTAAGTATCATCCGCATGGCGACACCGCTGTTTATGACACCATCGTGCGCATGGCACAGGTTTTTTCCTTACGGTATATGTTGATTGATGGCCAGGGTAATTTTGGTTCTGTTGATGGCGATAATGCAGCCGCCATGCGTTACACTGAGATTCGCATGTCTCGCATTGCACATGAACTGCTCGTTGACCTGGACAAAGAAACTGTCGATTTTGGACCTAACTATGATGAGACCGAAAAAGAACCTTTAATACTTCCAACCAAAGTTCCCAATTTGTTGATTAACGGCTCTTCCGGCATTGCTGTTGGCATGGCTACCAATATCCCGCCGCATAACCTGAATGAAGTTATCGATGCCAGCCTAAAATTACTTAAAAATCCACAAATCAGCATTGATGAACTCATTGACTGCATCCAAGCGCCGGACTTCCCGACAGCCGGTATCATTTATGGCTTATCCGGCGTTCATGACGGCTATCGCACAGGACGTGGCCGTGTTGTGATGCGTGCACGCACGCACTTTGAAGATATGGAAAAAGGTAGCCGCCAGGCCATCATAGTCGATGAATTGCCTTATCAGGTTAACAAGGCTAATTTACTCATCCGTATAGGCGAGCTTGTTCGCGACAAAAAAATTGAAGGTATCTCGGATTTACGTGATGAATCAGACAAATCCGGAATGCGTGTCGTGATTGAACTTAAACGCGGAGAACTAGCTGAAGTTATCCTTAATAATCTATACAAAGAAACACAGATGCAGGATACTTTCGGCATGAATATGGTCGCTCTGCTGGACGGCCAGCCGCGCCTGCTGAATTTAAAACAGATTCTTGATGCATTCCTACGCCACCGACGTGAGATCGTCACACGTAGAACTGTTTTTGAACTCAAAAAAGCGCGTGACCGTGGCCATATTCTGGAAGGCCTGGCGGTGTCACTGTCAAACGTAGATGAAGTCATCGCACTCATCAAGGCATCACCGACACCTGCGGTTGCCAAGGAAGGTTTAATGGCGCGGGAATGGCGTTCCGGTCTGGTCGAAGAAATGCTCGCTCGCGCAGTAACCGATAGTCAGTCATTTCGCCCGGAGGGACTGGCACCTGAATTTGGCCTGCAGGCACAAGGATATCGCTTATCCGATGCACAAGCACAAGCCATCCTGGAATTGCGCCTGCAACGACTGACCGGTCTGGAACAAGACAAAATTGTCGAAGAATACAAAGACATTATGGACAAAATTGTAGACTTCCTCGATATTCTTGCCAATTCAGAGCGTATCACCGGCATTATCACCGAAGAGCTTGAAGTTATTAGGCAACAGTTTGGCGATAAACGTCGCAGCGAAATTGTCATCGATACCCAAGACCTGAGCATGGAAGATTTAATTGCGCCCGCGGACGTGGTGGTCACACTCTCACACAGTGGCTATATCAAATCGCAGCTTTTGGATGAATACCGCGCTCAAAAGCGAGGCGGTCGCGGCAAACAGGCTACCAGTACCAAAGAGGATGATTTTATTGACAACCTCTTTATCGCCAATACACATGATTATATTCTCTGTTTCTCCAGTCGTGGCCGCGTATACTGGATCAAGGTTTATACCGTACCACAAGGTGGACGTTCCTCTCGCGGCAAACCAATTGTAAATCTGTTGCAACTGGAAGAAAACGAAAAAATTAATGCCATTTTGCCGGTAAAAATATTTGATGCTAACCAGTTTATTTTCATGGCTACAGCATCCGGCACCGTCAAGAAAACACCGTTGTCAGAATTCTCCAGACCTCGCAACAATGGCATTATTGCCATAGGATTAAATGAAGATGATTATCTAATTGGTGTTGCACTGACCAACGGTCAATATGATGTTATGTTGTTTTCTGATAACGGCAAGGCTATGCGTTTCAGCGAAAACGATGTACGTCCTATGGGTCGTGGCGCACGTGGTGTACGTGGTATGAAATTGGGCGTCGGCCAAAAAGTTATTTCTATGTTGGTTGCTGAGAATGAGGAGCAAGCCGTACTGACTGTAACCGAGAATGGTTATGGCAAGCGTACACCCATCAACGAATATACCCGTCACAGCCGCGGAACACAGGGCATGATTGCCATCAAAACGAGTAAACGTAATGGAAAAGTAGTCACTGCAAAGCTGGTTCGCCCAGATGATGAAATTATGTTGATCACATCCGGTGGTGTACTGATTCGTACGCGCGTTAATGAAGTACGTGAAATGAGTCGCGCCACTCAAGGCGTCACCCTGATTAATCTGGATGCTGGTGAAAAACTAGCCGGACTGGAAAGAGTTATAGAGAGCGCGGATGAGTGATCAAAAACAGCTTTCTGTTTCTTCTAAATCTTCAAATAATCAAAAAAATATCTAGTACCAATTTAATTACTTAAATGAGTCAAATCTATAACTTCAGCGCAGGGCCCGCAGCGTTACCGAAAGAAGTCTTGCAACAGGCACGCGATGAAATGCTTGACTGGCATGGCAGCGGCATGTCTGTAATGGAGATGAGTCATCGCGGAAAGGAATTCATGGCCATTATTGAAGACCTTGAGAATGACTTACGTAACCTGGCGGGTATTCCATCAAATTATAAAGTATTGTTTCTACAGGGCGGCGCATCAAGTCAATTTGCCATGATACCCATGAACTTATTACGCGGCAAAAAAAAAGCGGATTATATCAACACTGGGCAATGGTCAGAGAAGGCCATTAAAGAAGCAAAAAAATACTGCACCGTCAACATTGCCGCTTCATCAGAAGACGCGAGATTCACTTATGCCCCAACACAAGATCAATGGCGACTTAACGATGATGCGGCCTATATCCACTATACATCCAATGAAACCATAGGCGGCGTAGAGTTTAACTGGGCACCGGATTTCCCCATGGACAGCGAAGTTCCATTAGTGGCCGATATGTCATCCAACATTTTATCGCGCTCACTGGATGTTTCCCGTTATGGACTCATTTATGCCGGAGCACAAAAAAACCTGGGACCTGCCGGTCTGGTACTTGTCATTATCCGAGAAGACCTGGCTGGCTTTCCGCTACCAGGAACACCCACTCTGTTCGACTATATGGTACATATCAAAAATGACTCCATGTATAACACGCCACCCACATACGCCATTTACATTACCGGACTGGTATTAAAATGGTTAAAGCAACAAGGCGGGTTAACTGTCGTCGAACAAAACAATATTCACAAAGCGGCATTATTATATGACTTGTTGGATACCAGCGATTTTTATCACTGTCCGGTTGCCAGACAGGATCGATCACGTATGAACATCCCTTTTACCCTTAAGGACCCTGCATTGGACGAAGCCTTTCTTAAACAGGCCGAAGCAAACGGCTTGGTTCAATTAAAAGGGCATCGCTCAGTCGGCGGTATGCGCGCATCACTTTACAATGCCATGCCTGTGGAAGGCGTTGTTCAACTCATTACCTTTATGAAGGAATTTGCCAGCAAACATGCCTGAAAATCAGAAAACCAACTTCAAGATTCTAACATTGAATCAAATCTCGCCGTTGGGATTGGGTCGTTTTCCTGAAGATAACTATAAGGTTGGCGCAGACATCATGGACCCGGACGCTATTGTGGTACGTTCGCATAATATGCTGAACATGAAAATTGCAAAAAGTGTTCTGGCAATTGGGCGCGCAGGTGCGGGAACAAACAATATCCCTGTCTACGCTCTGAGCGAACGCGGCATCCCCGTGTTTAACACACCCGGAGCAAATGCCAATGCCGTCAAAGAGCTTGTAGTGGCAGGGTTATTACTGGCTGCGCGCAATCTGTTGCCCGCTTTGCGCTTTGTAGAAACCCTGCAAGGTGATGACGATACATTACACAAACAGGCTGAAAGTGAAAAAAAACGCTTCTCGGGTGTGGAATTACCGGGGCGTACACTGGGCATTATCGGCTTGGGAGAAATCGGCAGACTGGTCGCCGATGCGGCAATCAAACTCGGTATGAAAGTAATCGGGTATGACCCGAATATCACGGTTGAGTCGGCCTGGAGCTTGTCAGCGGAAGTCAAAAAAGCACACAGTATCGAAGCATTACTTCGCAACAGCGACTTTATTACAGTCCACGTACCTTTGTTGGATACAACACGCCATATCATCAATGAAAAAAGCATTGGTGTCATGAAACAAAACACGATTGTGTTAAATTTTTCCCGCAATGCAATTGTTGATGAAGATGCCGTATTAACAGGTATCGCATCACGGAAAATAAAGTTTTATGTATGTGATTTTCCAAGTCAAAAATTGCAACACCAGGAATCTGTCATTACATTGCCGCACCTCGGCGCCTCCACACAGGAAGCCGAGGAAAACTGTGCTGTGATGGTTGTTAACCAACTCATTGATTATTTACAAAACGGAAACATTACCAATACAGTCAATTTTCCCAATATCAGTATGGAGCGCGAATCACCTTACCGGATAGCCATAGCCAATTCGAACGTGCCCAATATCGTGGGACAGATCTCCACCGACATGGCTAAAGCAGGATTGAATATCCATAATATGATGAACAAATCGCGTGGTGAAATGGCATATACGCTGGTTGACGTCGACAGTCCGGTTCCACAAAAAGTTATTGATGAAATTGCTCTGGTTTCAGGCGTTTTGTCGGCACGCTATGTGCCTTTCCCAATTCGATAAACTCTAATCATAACTGTATATGACCGAGCAATTAAAACAATTACGTGATGAGATAGACAAAATTGACGGAGAAATTCTCAAACTAGTCAACAAGCGCGCCGAATATGCACAACAAATTGGTATCATAAAAAAAAGCGACACTATTTATCGGCCTGAACGCGAAGCCCAGATTTTATCCCGGGTACGACAGGACAACCCTGGGCCGTTAGAGGACACACGCATCGCGCAACTTTTTACAGAAATCATGTCGGTCTGCCGTGCATTGGAAAAATCCATGACGGTCGCTTTCCTGGGACCGCAGGGCACATTCTCTGAAGAAGCTGCAATTAAACGTTTTGGCAATGCCATCACTACCCTGCCATGCGATTCAATCGACGCTGTATTTCGCAGTGTCGAATCCGACAATGCCGGTTACGGCGTCGTTCCCGTTGAAAACTCAACGGAAGGAGCCGTGGGGAGAACATTGGATTTGCTGTTACAAACTTCTCTCACTGTTTGCGGAGAAATTCAGTTGCCGGTTCATCAATCATTGATGGCAAGTCAACCTGATTTGACTAAAATCGATAAAATCTTTTCACATCCCCAGTCATTTGCACAATGTCATCATTGGTTACAGACCAACCTGTCTGGAATTTCCAGCACTGCTTATATTAATACCAGCAGCAATGCTGACGCAGCCCGCCTGGCCGCACGAGATGAGCATGCAGCCGCCATTGCAAGCAAAAGAGCTGCCGATCTTTATGGATTAGCTATCTGTGCTGAAAACATCGAAGATGATTCAAAAAACACCACGCGTTTCCTGGTTCTTGGAACACAGGAAGTTGAACCATCTGGCAAAGACAAAACATCTCTGGTCATGTCTGCCGGGAATTATGCGGGCGCCATTCATAAATTGCTGACTCCATTTTCGGAGCATAATGTCAGCATGAGCCGCCTCGAATCCCGTCCATCGCGCACCAGTCTCTGGCAGTATGTTTTTTTTGTCGATATTGAAGGGCATCAAAAAGATAAAAATGTCTCACGCGCCCTTGAAGAGCTTACCAAAAAGGCAACCTTCCTGAAGATACTGGGCTCTTATCCAGCCACATGAGCCGTTTCTAAAGCATTCCAGAAATTTCCTTTTACACAACAACAATTTTCACAGTTATTCAACTATTAATAAGCACATGACACTATGAATCTTTGCGATTTTGCACCAGAATATATCCGTGCCATACAGCCCTATCAACCAGGTAAGCCAATATCAGAACTGGCAAGAGAAATGGGACTTGACGAGCGCAATATTGTTAAACTGGCTTCCAACGAAAATCCACTCGGCACCAGCCCGTTGGCACTGGACGCCATGATACATGCACTGCATGATATCGCGCGTTATCCGGATGGCAGCGGTTTTGAACTGAAACAAGCACTATCCAAACTATATGCTGTTGATACCGGCCAAATTATTCTGGGCAATGGTTCTAACGATGTATTGGATCTGGCTGCGCGCGTCTTCCTGAAGCCCGGCGCTACAGCCATCTACTCACAGCATGCATTCGCTGTTTATCCACTGGTCACTCAGACCATAGGCGCCTTTGGTATTGCGGTACCGGCGCGAGACTACGGTCATGATCTGGCAGCCATGCTTGATGCCATCACGCCCGAAACACGCATGGTATTTATCGCCAGCCCAAATAACCCGACAGGCACATTATCTAGTGCTGACGACTTATTGCGTTTTATGGAACGCGTATCGCGGGACGTGCTAGTTGTGCTGGACCAGGCCTACAACGAATACCTGCCTGCAGCAAATCAAGCCGACAGTATCCGTTGGTTGAAGCAATTTCCTAATCTGGTTATTACCCGCACATTTTCCAAAGTTTATGGATTGGCAGGTGTACGTGTCGGTTTTGGTCTGGCACATCCAGAAGTCGCCAATCTCATGAATCGCGTGCGCCAACCGTTTAATGTCAGCAGCATAGGACTGGTCGGCGCGCTGGCCGCATTACAGGATAGCGAATTTGTGCAGCGTTCCTACGCGCTTAACCGGGCCGGCATGCTCCAGCTAACTGACGGGTTCCGGAAACTGGGCGTTGAGTATATTCCGTCTTACGGTAATTTCATCAGTTTCCGTGTCGAAGGCGATGCAGCCAATACGCCAAAAGTCTACCAAAATCTGTTGCGACAAGGCGTCATTGTGCGCCCACTGGGCATCTATGAAATGCCCCATCACCTGAGGGTTACTATCGGACTTGAACCCGAGAATCAGAAATTTCTGAAATCACTTGAATACGCACTGGGAGAATTAGCGTGATTATCGTCATGAATAAAGAGGTTACCGAGGAACAAATCGGTAATGTGGTCAAAAAAATACAGGATCTCGGGCACGAGGTTAATATCTCACGCGGTACCAATCGCACCATAATTGGCGCTATCGGTGACGAGAGCAAACTCGACCCGGAAATGTTTGATTCCTTGCCGGGCGTCGAATATTCGATGCATATTGTCAAACAATACAAAATCGTATCGCGCGAATCGCACAAACAGGATTCGATCATTGATGTACGCGGCATTCCGGTTGGCGGCAATCAGATACAGGTTATCGGTGGCCCGTGCTCGGTGGAAACACCGGAACAAATGAGCCTGGCGGCGCAGCAGGTATCATCCGCTGGTTGCCGTCTGATGCGTGGCGGCGCTTTCAAACCACGCACCAGTCCCTATACGTTTCAGGGCAAAGGGCGCGATGGGCTCGGTATATTCCGCAAAGCCGCGGACAAATACAACCTGCCGATTGTCACCGAGCTTATGGATGTGCGTATGCTCGATACCTTTCTGGAACATGATGTCGACGTCATACAGATTGGCACGCGAAACATGCAGAATTTTGATTTACTAAAGGAAGTCGGCCGTACCAATAAACCCGTCATTCTCAAACGCGGTTTGTCCGCCACCATTTCAGAATGGTTGATGGCGGCAGAATATATCGCAGCCGGCGGTAATCATAATATTATTTTTTGCGAGCGCGGCATCCGCACCTTTGAAACCGCCTATCGCAATGTCATGGATGTGACCTGTGTACCGGTACTCAAACGTGAAACACACCTGCCTGTGATCATTGATCCATCACATGCCGGAGGGAAATCCTGGATGGTACCTTCACTGGCGCGCGCCGCAATTGCTGCAGGTGCCGACGGTTTGTTGGTTGAAATGCACCCCAATCCGTGTGAAGCCTGGTGTGATGCAGACCAGGCACTCAGTCCGCAGGAATTCACCGATTTGATGTGTTCACTTAAAGGCATTGCTCAAGTGATAGGGCGTAGCCTTTAAAACGGGAAGATGACACAGATTCCGCTAAATAAACTGGTAATTATCGGTGTTGGCCTGATCGGTGGCTCTTTCGCTATGGCGCTGCGCAAAGCCGATGCCGTACGGCATATCGTTGGTGTCGGGCGCAGCCGAGAAAACATGCAACGCGCGCTTGAACAAGGCGTGATTGATGAGATTGCTGAAAACATGGCATCAGCTCTGGAAAATGCAGATTTAATCCTGCTCGCAATGCCCGTCGGCCAAACCGAAGTTATCATGACAAAACTGGCGCCGCATCTGCAAGCCGATACCATCGTCACTGACGCAGGGAGCACCAAACTGGATGTTGTCACCGCAGCACGCAACCATCTCAAAGCAAACCTGAAGAATTTCGTGCCCGGCCACCCGATCGCGGGTGCCGAACAAAGCGGTGTCCGCGCCGCGCAACATGACTTGTACACTGGCAAACATGTCATCCTCACGCCGCTCAAGGAAACCCGTATTGATGCCGTTGAAAAAACAAGCATACTATGGCAAGCCTGTGGCGCAAAGGTTTCGCAAATGCAAGTGGAAGCGCATGATGAAATCCTCGCCGCGACCAGTCATCTGCCACACATACTCGCTTTCGCGCTTATGCATCATTTACATCAGAGTACCGACAATCCGGAAAACCTGTTACGCTTCGCCGGCAGCGGTTTTCGTGACTTCACTCGAATCGCCAGCAGTTCGCCCGAAATGTGGCGAGACATCTGCCTCGCCAACCGTAAAGCATTGCTTAAACAGATGGCTAAGTATCAGGATGAATTACAATCCTTACAGGCTATATTAAACAATGGAGATGGTGAAGCATTGGAGAAAGTATTTTCGCAGGCGCGCGAGATGCGCGAGGATTGGTTGAAGAATAAGCATTAAAAAAGATTACGGCTTTCAAAAACCCAAAATGAATTGGTATCAATTCATTTTGATCCTGACTCCTTTAGGCTTAGATGGCAATGTCACATTTGATTATTTTGGTATCTTCCCTATGCTGTCATCAGTTCACATAAATTGTTAGAAACAAATGTCAGACACACACACCGTTTGATTTAGTTTTCACTATACAGGTCCTGTCAACATAGAAATATCAGTATCAATAGATACTTTTTTACATAGTAAGTGAACAGTACAGCATCGCTGCTTTATTAATCAATACCTCATGAATGCCAATAAACGGAGGTGAAAGATGGATAATGAAATCGTGCTGAATATACTTTCAGGTTCAAACACCCAAAAGTACTGTCAAAAACTAACTCGCCAATCAGCTGGAGTGCACAAGCCCGGCCCGCCACAACCTGAATGATCAAAAAAAGAACTTTGGTTCTGAAAGTTTATCAGCCCTGCACATGAGTAAGCAAAAAAAGGAATTATAGAAATTTCTGTTAACAGTGCTGCAGAATTAAACTCAATAATCAATCTAATTACTAAACTAACCTCCTCTTTTCTATTATTATTAATTATGTGATTAATTCATAGTCGTCACAACTCTAACAGGAAATTGATATGCCACAACCTAAAACGAGAAGTACGAGAAACAAGAGCACGCAATCCAGTCAGCAAACATCAAAAAAAATTGATGAAACTATAGAAAAAACCAAGGAAAAAGGCAAGCAGATCGTAAGCGACGCAAAAGAGGAAACCAGTAAATTAATTGATGAAACTAAACAAGAAACCAGTAAAATAGCTGAGCAGCAATTACAAACTGTAGCACACCAGATAAATAGCATCGCCAGCGCTTTAACAAAAACTGCAGACAACATGGAAGATGCCCACACCTGGATAGCAGACGGCACTCGGCAAACGGCCAAAGCGCTAGAGAGAGTGTCTGGATCAATCAGTGAAAGTGATTTTGGTACCTTGGTACACAACTTTGAGGATTACGCGCGGCGTCGACCGGTGATTGTGCTGGGCGGTGCTGCCATCGCCGGGTTCTTTCTGGTCAAATTCCTGAAAAATTCCAGCGATCATGTCAAAGAAACCACCCAAAAGAACGATGATTAAAATGAATTGAGTATCGCTCATTTATAATTCCAGGAGGCCATCATGCAAACCGGCAAGGAAGATCGTACGCTGAGTACTTTATTGAAAGATCTGGCGCAACAAACATCAGATCTGGTACGCCAAGAAACAAAACTGGCGATAGCTGAAATGTCAGAAAAGAAATCAGAAACCAAACGTAATTTAACAGCTTTAGCTACAGGCGCTGGGTTGTTATTAGTGGGCTTAATTTATATTCTTGATGCAGTTGTTTACGGTCTCGCTGAATTATTACCACCTGATTATTCACCATGGCTGGCTGCGCTGATTGTCGGCATAGTAACGAGTTTGATCGGATACCTGCTAATCATAATGAGCAAGTCAAATCTGGCGCCTGAAAACCTGACCCCCAGAACTGCCGATTCGCTGCAACGTGACAAAAATATGGTGAAAGAGAATCTGAATGGATAATAATCACAGAAACCCTCAACAGTTAGAAGCTGATATAGAGAAAACCCGTGAGCAAATGAGTGACACCCTGGAGGAAATTCACGACCGCCTGTCACCGAATCAGCTTGTAGATAATGCTTTTGAATATTTTAGTGACAAGCTCCTGAGAAATAATAATTATTTTTCCAGCCTGACAGAGACAGCCAAAAAAAATCCGGCAGCTACGGCATTAATTGGTCTGGGATTAGGCTGGCTGATAATTTCTGGCCAAAACAATGAGACTCAAACCAAGACTGCAAGCAGCCAGGAAGACAGCGGGGCTGATAAAGCAACAGATACACAATTAAAAAATCATACGGACTCTGCTGCGGGTAACGCAAATAGCAAAAAAGACACCCGCTTAGGTAGTACCAACGATACCAAAGAAAAAGTAAGTCAACATAACGGTAACCAAACAGAAAGCCCTCTGCATAAACTACACGAACAGCCTTTGGTCTTGATTGGGGCAGGCCTGGCATTAGGCGCTGCACTGGGCGTGTACCTGAGTTCGACACAACGCAGTGATAAATTATCAAAAAAGAATCTGGAAAAACAAATTGATCAGGCAGCGGAAACTGGAAGTGAGCAATTGGAAAAAGTCAAAGAAGCGGTTACTTCAGCGGTTGAAACCATCAGTCAGGCAGTTGATGAAGTAAGCAATGCCTCAGAAGCACGCGAGGAAAAAAATAAAAAAGATAATAACTCGACCAGTCAAGTTGCAGAGAAAGAAAAAGAGTCAAGTAAGCAAAAGTAAAATAAAGTGTTGTGAAAACAACGTTCACATCGCCACATTGACCATAGTAGGAAATTCCAGATTTGCCAGTATTTTTACATAATTTGTGAGAAAACACATACCCTTTGATTTGGTTTTCAGTATACTGACCTTGTCAAAATGTAGATATCGGTATCAATAATACTATTTTACATATTCAGCGAACAGCACAGCATTGCTGCTTCATTAATCAATACCTCACGAATATCAATAAACGGAGGTGCAAGATGGATAATGAAATTGCACTGAAAGTACTTTCAGGCTCAGACCACCAAAAAACGCTGGCAATTATTAACTGGCTGAATAATTGCCGGACAAAAACTGAATTCAATCTAATATTAAAAGAAGCGCTGTTGCCCCTGATGACGAGCAACAGCGTTTTTTATGGGCGACTGACAAACGGTCGCAATAACGCGCAACTACTCGGCAGCGTTAACATATCAAACTGCTGTCAACACAACTGGAACCGGCTGATGCACTGCACCGCGCAAAATCCGGCGGCTGCACAATTCGCTGTTAAATGTTCGGATACAGCAATTTCTCTCGATGACAAAAGGCGTCGTTATGACAACACTTTAAGTATACGACAGCCGGCGCACAAGTCTTGCACAACGCTCTCATTACAAGCTGACCAGAACCGAATATACCAGTTCCACTTTTGCCGCCAGAGCACTCTGGAACAAGCTTTCAACCAAAGGGACTCCGAAATATTGAAAGCCTTCAAATCACCCTTACTGCAAACATTAAAACTCATACTGTTCCACGAAGAAAGTTTGAATTCCCATCAATTCATGGAATTCTGGTCCGAACATACCGAGCCGGTCGCAGTCATCTGCAATGACGGCAGCACCCTTTATCAAAGTCCGACATTCATGCAAATGCTCAAACAGGAAAAAATTGTAGTTATTTCAACAGTACTCGCACTCATCAAAACCCTGCAACGCAAACAACTCGAATGGCACAGCTTTCTGTCAAAACTCGGCAAACGCCTGTACGAAATTAAACTGACACTGCTTAATAGCGATACAAACCATCAGCCGTACTCGTATTTAATACAATTATCGCGCGTCACCCACACCATCGGGAAAATATTCAATCAACTGAGCCGCAAAGGCCTGACCCACCGAGAACTCGAAATCGCCCTGCTGATTTACCAGGGCATCCCCACCCGTGAAATTGCCGAAACAATCCACCTCAGTTACCACACCGTGCGTAACCATATTAAAAATATTTACAGCAAACTGGAAGTCTCATCGCGTAGTGAGATGTTGCTGTGGGTTGGATGAAGCGGATCTGCAATACTAGTAATATTAGAAATTCATGATGAATTTGAGCTTGAGTATGCGAAATGACTCAATTGGGTTATTTTTTTTTAAATAAAATTCAGTTATTAATCTGAGTATGTCAAGAAGATTACTATTTTTAATTTTCCTTATTGTTGCTTTCGTTGGTTTAAACGGTTGTGCATTTCATTACTACAATAACAAAACTGGCGCAGAACATATCTTTGGATTTGGGCATATGGTCATGAAAGCAACTACGCCTGAAGATGATCATAAAGCTATTATGTTGGGCACTGACTTAATCGGATTTGGATTTGGCCAAAACAAAAATAGTGGTTTTTTAACTTTAGGTTGGAATAGTAACCGACGAATTGAAATCATTGACAAAAATACGACCATTGATTTGCTATGGCCCAATAATAGTTTCTTAAATGTCCGTATCAAGTCTTCTTTACTAGAGCAGCAGAGTGCATACGACGTTCATTTTAAGGATGCAAACCATGAATAAAATCGCTTTACGCGCCATGCTTTTTATCCTACCTTTTTTTATTTCAGGCTGTGCCATCGGCTTCGATCATACACTTTTTGTAACCAAATCAAACGTAGGAATTGATTTTGACAGCAAACCGCCAACTGCAGAATTATCGATCGCCCGGCGAGAATTAGTCATTGCGCCAACTTTTGAGGGCGGCCAAACGCCACCGGTAGTGGGCGGATTCAGAACAAGCAATCGTTTACTTTTCGGCTTGGATGTGTCGTCTGTATTTGCTGGAGGCGATGCCGCATTTGCCTTATCTGATAAAGGATTAAACCCTGACCATAACGCACGATTATGTTTGAGCGCACCACCCGTAGGAAAGCCACACCTGGGACCGATTCCATTTGGCACATACCCCTTGCCGGGAAAAAGCGAAATACGTCCTTTCATTTTCGGAGCAGATACCACATTTGGCATAAAAATCGCCTGGTCAGGTATGACAGCACAATTTCCAGACTCCCTCAAAATTGGATTTAATCGCAAGGAACTCGCATTGGCACCTGTATTCGGTAGCGAAAGGGCTAATGACCCGCTTTGCCCCTATGCTGCCGAAATGCCCGCATTTCTAGCAAGTATCGATGTCGCTGCTAATGCAGCTTCGCTTCAGTCCTTCGGCGCCAGTTATTTGCAAAGTTTTTCGACTGGTTCAGCAGCTATCAAACTGGCGCAAGATCCTTATGTTAGAACATTGTTGCTAGCGAGACTCGATAGAACTCCAGAACAAGGCTCTTATGATGATGCGGACAAAAATAGTGCATGTATACAACAATGGCTGACTGCAGATGAAACAAAAAAAAATGAACATGTGGAACTAATCAAAGATTGGTGGAAAGAAAAAGGACATACCACCCAATCCTTCCCGCTATTAATCAGTGCTAAAGAATATGCGGAGGAACGAGAAGCCTTTATCCAAAAGAACAATATTCGATGCAAAGGAGGACAGCCAAATGACTGAGTTAAACGATGTGCCCGAAATCGATGTTCCTCAAGTAATTGAGAATTTTATCTTGGCCGGAAACGTAAAAATCACCCTTACGAAACAGAATGATGGCAATTGGAAGATTATCGGGGAATAGAAGCGAAATGCTACTGTACATGAAAATTTAATAACTTAGCAAAAATACTGATATGAAATTTGGTGAGAAAACTTTGCAAAGGGGTAACCGGTAGGTATCCTGACACATAGGGAGTACAGCTTAACCATAAGCAAGATAATGCAAATAACGTAAACGATCACATCATTTTAATTCTTTAGTTCTCGTACTCATTTTTGTTTCTTTTGGTGTTTTGGCACAGCGTTACGAACAAGGAAGATTAGTAACGATTGATAACAACAAATCAAAGCTTACCGAGGATCTATTTTACAGTTTTGATATGTTACTCCCTTTAGTTACACTTGATAAGCACCATGAAGAAGTAACACATAAAATTGATATTGTTCGTTATTATTTTTACTTTCATAAAATAATGGGATATATACTTGCAATGATAATTGCTGCCGGCTTGTCCGGGCTGATAACCCCGTCAGGATTGTAACTGCAAATTCAATAATTAATCTGGCAGTTTCATCCTATAGGGCTGCGTTATCCGGTCATTGATAAACTATATCGATAGTTTCCGAATATTTGATTGTTATAGCGAAACAAAACTATAAAAATCAACCCACATCACGGTGTCAACTCATAACTTTCTTGAGTTAAGAAACTTCCAAATGTTTCACGTATCCTTTTCCATAAACATCGTAAACTGTTTCCTTGACATTTCCAGAAATAGTGCTGTCGACAGTCCACCGCCGGCAAAGATCATGCACATCACCATAATCTGATAACGTGCGGCAACCAGTGGGGAGATGCCCGATAGTATCTGACCGGTCATCATGCCGGGCAGTGATACAAGGCCTACTGCAAGCATGGAATTGATGATGGGAATCATGGCTGCGTGCATGGCAATGTTGCGGGCTTGATGAAAATTCATCTGCCGCGCCAGCTCGGCATTCATGCGCTCTGCTGCCAGACTGACGGCATTCATAGAGTTGGCGAACACCATACCTGCGAGGGGAACCATGTACTGGGGCAGATACCACGGATCCAGTTGCAAAACACCCTGCGTGACAATGAAAAGTACAATACCGCCGCCAACCAGTATGGCAACCAGCGCCTGTCTGTAGAGTGTGGTGCGCCGGGTTTTAACAGTGCCCAGGGCAATCCAGCTGGAAACTGTCACCATGACCACCAGTACCGCAATGACAATCAGGGAATTCTCCGCCTCGAAAATGTACATGAGAAAATAACCGATGAGCAGCAACTGCACCAGCATACGACCCAGCGCATATGCGGCACTACCAGGTGCAAGCGACCATCTCCACAGAATACCGACCACAACAAAAACCGGGATAAAAACAAGCACCAGATTCAACAGCGATATCGTCTGGACAGTATCGCTCATACAGGTCTCACTGTTATTTTTCCGGGTTTAAGCTGAAAAGCATGTCAGAAATGAAATGCCAGTTACTGCAAATTCCAGACAACGACACGCCATTTTTAATCTGACCTGACATTTTGATATTTTCAATTCATGAGAAATAACGAATAAATTTACCGGTTCGAACCGCATCCAAAAGCACCGGAGACATTACAGACGTCTTCATTTAAAATGAATCAACCATGGAGCCATGTGTGTCAGTAAAGTGTACTGACACACTGATAAACGTCCATTGCTTTACTCTCAGTAACACCGAGATGTACAAAAACAGCCGGTCACTTCAAGAGTGGATTGGTGATCCGATTTTCGAAACCGAATAGCACAGCGCTGCTGCGTCATTCCGGGGTACTATAAATATAGCGTTCAAGTTGGTGAATAATAAATTGATGTTCTGATATGACGTCTTTCACCAGGTCGCCTATGGATATAATACCGATTACCTGGTCGTTTTCCAGTACGGGTAGATGACGTATCCGTTTCTCAGTAATCAACGCCATACAGTCTTTGTCCGTAAAATCCGGATGGACATAAGCCACTTGCTGGGTCATGACTTCTTTGACTCGAATGTCCTTCACAGGCTTATTCAGCAGATACGATTTACGCGAAAAATCCCTTTCCGTCAGAATGCCTGTCAGTTTGTCGCCTTTCATCACCAGCAACGCACCAATGTTATTGGCCGCCATCAACTGCATGGCGTCGAATAACGATTCCTCCGGCCCGATACTTGCAGTGTCGTGTCCTTTTTCGTGCAATAACTGTTTAACAGTTTTCATGGCAATATTCCTTTCTTTCTCAGATAAAATTGCTCAGCCCCACTTCTTGCCGATCATTGTCAAGCGTACTAAATTTATCGGATATAGTAAACAAGGCTGTTGATGCGAACATTCTGTTGATTGCAACACCGAAGTAGATGATTGTTTCACATAGTCAGAACTCATCAACAAGTATCGTATGATTATTCAATTCAATCCGGCCGGATTGTTCTCTCCTTGTTCAAACAACGCTTTCCTGAACAGCTCAACCTGCAATTCGGGTATCTTTATGTGTCCTGCAATTATGAATTGATGTGCCCGGGAGGACATTTTACGCCAGATTTTACAGATGATATCGATCCATTTTTCTTCACTGTACTCAGGATGCCTGCCAACAAAATCAGACATGGCGTGTTCTATGAAAACCAGCCCGGCGATATCTTCCATTAGCTGGGTATCAGGATTGGTCTTAAGCGATTTTTTGCCGACAATCTGCTTTACACGCGCGATGAATTGATTATCATATCCGGCTTTTTCCAACAAACCTACAACGGTATCGGCATGGAATCCGTTTAACCCGGCGCGCCATTGGTGATAACCTTTGCGATCCATCGGATAATCACTGCGTGGCGATTTCCAACGCTGGATATGCTGAGCTCTGACAGCCAGTTTTATCGCATCATCGGCACCGGGCGCATAGCGTTCGAGCATGTCAGACATGTGATGGGCATAAAGCAACTCCTTCGGCCAGCTTTTACCCTCACAGATTTCCCGGTTCGGATCTTCGCTATTCGCAGCGTCAATCAGCGCCATTGCCTTGTCGAAGCGTTGCTGTTTCATTTTGAGATACCCTAACCCACCCTATATTTAATATATACATAATGAAATCAGTCTGAAACATCAGTCAATCATTAAAAAATATGTCAGCAATATGTGAATATAACGCGCGGTGTAAGCTGCGCTTTCCATTCAGAAGCATCTCACACATTACTTGTCTATCATCCTAATATAGGTTTACCGCTGCCGCTATCTTATCCTGAATATTATTTTGCACTATAATTTTATAAAGCATTTCTCAGCATCAAACCCGCCCTTACCCTATACTGCAATATCGTATAATTATTTACGCATACGCATGCCCAGGAGAAAATTGTATGAAAAGACGCATTCTTTTACAAAGCTTCGCCGCTCTAATCATGTTGCCGCTTATTCCGGCATGCCGGTCCCAAGTGGTTGGGGAAACATCCAGCCCAATTACACGCATTAACAAACCCCTTGAAGAATGGCGCGAATTAGTTTCGTCCAGGGCCTATCAGATACTATTTGAAGAGGCAACCGAACGTCCGGAATCCAGTAATCTCGTTTATGAGGATCGTGAAGGCACTTTTGTTTGCGCCGCGTGTTTTCTGCCACTGTTTGAAAGCGCACATAAATATGAAAGCTGGACCGGCTGGCCCAGCTTTACCCAGCCTATTGCCGGGCATATAGCGACTAAAATCGACTTCAAAATGATCTGGCCACGCACGGAATACCACTGCGCGCGCTGCGGTGGTCATCAAGGTCATGTCTTTAAAGATGGACCGCCACCGCGCGGCGAGCGTTGGTGCAATAACGGCATCGCTTTAAAGTTTGTACCGATAGCAGAACAACTGCCCGCGTTAAGAGGCTAGACCAGCCAAGTATAATGACCCCAATTACGGTTGCATTGGCAGTATAAACCTATCACCGTAGTTATCTTGCCGATTATTATGGCTCAATGGAACGACAATCCGTTGCGGATTCGTATATGCAAAAGCACGCCGCAAAATGACTTATTCTCGCCAAAACAACCATCCCCATCCAATCTATCTGGGCAACTGTCGGTTACTTGTCGCAGGCCACCTTCCATTCAGTTTCATCCATTGTACCAGGCACTACCCTTTTCCAGTTCTGTGGCTGGTTATAGGCGCGCAGCAGCTCTCCTTTTTCCATATTCCAGCTGAACAAAGAAAAAGCAAGCCTGCGTATCCGCGCTTCCTTGCAGTCATAGTCGCGACGAATCTTTTTAGATAAAAAATTGGTTCCCGAAGCTTTCTGTTCTGTTTTATAGTCAAATAAAATCCACATCTTAACCCTATCCCTCGCTTTTCGAATAGAAGTCAAATCAGCATAAACGGTATAACTGTCTTCATTATCATTTTTATACTCACCTATCGTCGTCCATTCAGCAAGAACTGGCGTGCTCAAAAGAATAAGCGTCCAAATTAGCAGTATTTTTTTCATAATTGTTTAATCCGAGGAGCGCGTAACAATGTATCAATATCCAGTCACAATGAAAGCAATAAAAATATTCTATTTATTCTGTTAATCACTGTGGGTGTAACACCCACAATCATATTGAAGAAACGAAAATATTGTCATTTCAGAAAGTCTAACAGACAATTGAAAAACCATGTGCGCTGCCACACTGTGATGTTAAAAACAGGCAAATTGCTCAGTTATCTTACATAGACTCCGCTTTCCGCCTGTTTATGCTATCGCATTGTCTGCCTCGCGAACGTTTTCAACGGTCTGTTAAAAAACCACTGATCAGAAACCCAATCCATAATGGGCTTTTCAGATTACCATAACATTAACGCAAACTGTCAGAGCTTGCGAAATCGCTCAAAATATTCTGAGCCATACCCGTAAAACTTACAGTTAACGCTATGCTTTATCACCTTGTCAAGACTTTGTTAGTTCTGGCTGAGAGCAACGCAGTTTCACTTGCCGCAACAATTATTACTATAAAACTGAACAGATTCATTTTAATTGAATAATCATCCAAGTGGCCATACATTAAATTAATGCATCAATAATTCGGGGACCGCTGTGAATCATTTCTTAGTCAATCAACATATTTTTTCAATCATTGTCTGCCTGCTTTTAATTGCTATTCCAACCGCAGCTCAAGCTGAAGATCCCTACGCAGCTAAAAGGGCCGCAATGATCGCGGCTATTGAAATGGATGTGCGTGCAGGCTACGGCAATCTCGAGCGAGACAATCTGGATAAGAAAGTCGTCAAAGCACTGGCCAAAGTGCCACGTCATGAATTCGTACCTAAAAATTTGCAATATGCGGCTTATGAGAATCGCCCGTTGCCCATAGGTCACGGGCAGACCATTTCACAGCCCTATATAGTGGCAATCATGACCAACTTATTGCAAGTGGGGAAAAATGATCGTGTACTTGAAATCGGCACAGGCTCAGGGTACCAAATTGCGGTATTGGCCGAATTGGTTGACAAGGCTTACAGCATAGAAATCATTGAACCATTAGGCAAACGGACAAAAACTTTATTGCAACGACTTGGTTATAACAACATCACGCTGAAAATTGGCGATGGCTATTACGGCTGGGAAGAACATGCGCCATTTGATGCCATTATAGTCACGGCAGCAGCCAGTCATATCCCGCCACCTTTAATTAAGCAACTTAAACCGGGCGGCCGTATGGTGGTTCCCGTGGGTTCCCGTTTCATGGTACAGGAACTGTTGCTGGTACAGAAATCGGATAAAGGCGAAATCAGCACACGGCAATTACTGCCTGTCGGTTTTGTTCCGCTCACCGGAAAGCATTAAACCCTGACCATTTCAATGAAGTTGAAAGCGCCAGTCTACTCGATCGCTATGCTGTCATCGGCAATGCTGGCGTATGAAATTCTGCTGATGCGGCTGTTCTCCATTATTCAGTGGCATCATTTCGCTTATATGATCATCAGCCTGGCATTGCTGGGTTTTGGCGCCAGTGGCACATTTGTATCCATTTTTCAAGCAGCCTTCAGCAAGCGATTCACAGCAGTATTCCTGATCAATATTATACTGTTTTCAGTCAGTAGCTTGAGTTGTTTTCTGTTGGCACAGTCGGCACCATTCAATCCAGACGAAATTCTTTGGGACAGACAGCAATCATTGCGCCTACTCGGCATTTATCTTTTACTCGCATTACCTTTTTTCTTTGCGGCCAATGCAATTGCACTGGCGTTAACCTGCTTTCACCAGTCTATTGCGCGCATTTATGCTTTCGATCTGTTTGGCGCCGGATTGGGTTGTTTCGGCATCGTGCTATTACTCTTCATCACCATGCCATTGCACGCACTGTTGATCATCGGTTACATGGGTCTTACAGCTGCTGCTTTGGCAGCATGGGAATTAAAAGCAGAGAGGCGTGGCTGGATTCTTGGTGCCTTGATATTGCTCGGCTCAGGCATGGCGGTTATAGACAGCCGCAGTCAATTAAAACTATCGCCATACAAAGAATTGACACAAATGCTGCGCATCCACGGCACAGATGTAGTCAGCGAGCATTCCAGTCCCCTGGGCTTGCTCTCTGTATTGCAAAACCACGCCATCCCTTTGCGGCATGCGCCGGGTTTGAGTCTGAGTGCCACCGGCGAACCACCCGAACAAACCGGTGTTTTTACAGATGGCGGCAGTATGACGGCCATTACGCGCGAAACCGGCAATCCAGCGGATTACGCCTATCTGGATCAGGTCACATCAGCAGCACCCTACCATCTTTTTCAACCTAAGCATGTGCTGATATTGGGCGCGGGCGGTGGCAGCAACATCCTGCAGGCACGCTATCATAGCGCGCACCAAATCGATGCAGTGGAATTGAACCCGCAGCTCATCAGGCTGATGAGAGAAGACTATGCGGATTTCACAGGCAATCTGTTGAATACTGAGAATATAACGATTTATCAAGGTGAGGCTCGTGGATTTATCAGCGCAACCGGCAAGCAATACGATCTGATCGAAATCGCCCTGCTGGATTCGTTTGCAGCTTCCTCGGCCGGCTTGTATGCCTTGAACGAAAGCTATCTTTATACCGTCGAAGCGCTGCAAGCCATGTTGAAAAGACTGCAACCCGACGGTTATTTAGTCATTACACGCTGGATTAAATTACCGCCGCGCGATAGTTTGAAACTATTCGCTACAGCTGTCGATGCCTTAAAAAAATCTGGTTTGGAAAACCCCGGGCAACAACTCATGTTTCTGCGCAGCTGGCAAACCGGCACGTTATTGATAAAAAACGGCCCTGTCACCGTTGATGAAATCAATGCACTCAAAGCATTTGCCAGTACGCGCGCTTTCGATCTCGACTGGCACCCGGATATTCAACCTGATGAAACCAACCGCTTCAACCGATTAGCAGAATCCTATTTTTATCAGGCTGCAGAAGCCATACTCGGTGATGAACGCGCAGCATTTTTTGATCGATATAAATTTGACCTGCAGCCGGCAACCGATGACCGTCCGTATTTCTTTCATTTTTTTAAATGGTCTGTTTTGCCTGAGATTCTTTCTCTGCGCGAAAGCGGTGGCCTGTCATTACTGGACGGCGGATATCTGGTTTTGGTCGCCACGCTTGCACAGGCAATTGTCACCAGTATCATTTTGATTCTTTTTCCTTTGTTTTTTACTGTAAAACAAACACCACCCATAAATACAATCAGTAAAGGTCACGTAATAACTTATTTTTCAGCAGTCGGGCTGGCTTTTTTATTTATTGAGATTGCATTTATTCAGAAATTCATTCTGTTTCTTCATCACCCGCTCTATGCGGTGGCACTGGTATTGGCAGCTTTCTTAGTCTTCGCCGGCCTAGGCAGCAGTTTTTCCTGGAAACTATTAAAATCATACTCTTATCAACGCGCTATCGCGCTGTCTTTAACCGGCATCATCATGCTTGGATTATTGTATATGCTGTTTTTACAAAGTATATTTGCATTTTTCATGGCGTCTGCAATCATTCTCAAAATTCCATTGACGATCCTTTTAATCGCACCACTGGCATTTTTCATGGGTATGCCTTTCCCCCTTGCACTCGCCAAACTAAGTGCAGCCGCACCGGGACTGATCCCTTGGGCATGGGGTATCAATGGATGCGCTTCTGTGGTGAGTGCTGTACTGGCGACATTACTTGCAATTGCCATCGGTTTTAATGCGGTAATTTTGCTTGCGTTACTGCTGTATGGTGTGGCCTGGTTAAGCTTTCCAGTAAAACACAGCGCAAAAAACGCTTCCCTTACCAAATAACTTGACAACTCATTTAATGATCACGTCTGACTATTGTGATAAGAATTTTTTTCCACATATTTGTATTTCCTGGCAAGCAGGGTATATAATTTTTCCGAACAATTATCAATGCCCATTTTTCGCAAACTGAACGTTTGATCGAAATCCATAGAAAAATATTCTGGAAAGGAAAATATTATGCGTAATATTAATGTGCATTATGATCATTTGAAATGGCTCGTTCAAACGAAGTCACCGCTATGGGTAATATTACTTGTCATGGCCTGGTTATGCACATTTGGCTCAAACCAAGTGGACGCTGCGCCGTTGCCTGCAAATTTAATAATTTCTACAAGCCCATCAACAATTTCAGGTGTTTCGAACGGACTCAGTTTTGACGAGACGGCTTCTGTATCGACAACAGGAAACGGCACACAAACAGGAACAATAACACAGACGATTGGCGGCACCAGCAGCATGACAACCATTGGCGGTGCCAATGGAATCACAATAACAGCTGGGACCAATCCTCTCACTGGATCGCTCATCGACATAGGTGATGGCTGGGAAATTCACTCGGACATTACTGGCAACTCATCTGGTGCCACATCCCCTGATTATTTCTATGATCTATTTTTTAGCCTGCAAAACCAATCGGCGACAGACAATATACAGGTAACGTTATCACTGAATTTCGACAATCATGTGGATTCCAGCGCCACGGATGCTTTTGCTGCGTCAGAAATCATATTATTTGATGGCTCCAATACCGAGTTGTTTTTTTCAGATATTGAATCGGATACAGTAAGCGGCAATCGATTTAACAGCGCTGCCCGCACAGGTGATTTCGGTGGTGCACTCGATGATAATGGCACTTTTCAGCAAAATATAGTGCTTAATCCGGGAGATTTATTAAATTTTCATATTTTTCATAAAATTAGAGGCGGTGCTTTTACATCCAACGCTAACTATGCCGCTTCCTTGGATGCACTCGTTTCTTTTGATGCACGCAACCTAACAAACCCGCCTCCGCCTGCACCAATAACTGAGCCTGATATTCTGGCTCTACTGAGTACAGGTCTGCTTGCTGTCTTATTCAGGCGCAAAATCAGATTCTGACTGCTGTATAGAAGTGTATCGGTATAAAAACCATTGATTTCTTTATATCGACTGAACACTTTCGTGTGTAACTAACCAAGAAGGAGCTAACATGGTATCTCATCATTCCCACCGTTTTATTTTATCCGTTGCAATTGCTGTTTCACTATTTTTCGGTGTACTTACAAGCAATAAAGCACAGGCATGCAGTGCCGAACCTCTGATAGGCAGCATGTGTGTTTTTGCCGGAAACTTCGCACCACGCGGGTGGGCGTTTGCCAATGGTCAGTTACTTCCTATTTCCCAGAATCAGGCGCTGTTCTCGATCCTGGGAACAAGTTACGGCGGTGACGGCAGAAACACTTTTGCATTACCGGATACGAGAGGGCGTTCAGTCATCGGTGCAGGACATGGGCCCGGTTTATCAGACTATAGACTGGGGCAGCAAGACGGCGTTGAAACAGTCACGCTCACTCAGGCGCAACTCCCTGTTATCACACCAACGGTAACTGTCCATGCACAAAGTGGCGCAGGCAACAGTGCTGACCCAACTAATACTGTCTGGAGCGTACTCAGCCGCCAGAATATTTATTCGAATGCGGCACCGAATGTCACCATGAATCCCTCGGCTGTCACTGTCAATGCGTTTGGCGAAGGACAGAGCCATGAAAATCGCCCACCATATGTTGCCATGAACTGGATTATCGCGTTGCAGGGTATTTTCCCTTCACGTAATTAGATTTACGTGTATATTTTTCCACATCAATAGGTTGCTACGTGAAATACACAATATGATATATGTGGCAGTCTTCTTTCTTGTATTTGGGGTATCCGCACTATGCGCGCAACCCCAAATCGATACCCGTAAAGAACTGGCAGCGGCACAACAGTGGTTCGCTGATGGGGAATATCAACAGGCCTACGAAGCATTTCACTTCCATGCACAGGAAAAACAAAATCCCCTGGCCCAGTTCACCCTGGGGCTTTTTTATCAACAAGGCTGGGGAATAGAAGTTGATTTAAAAAAAGCATGCCGCTGGTTCGAAAGCGCAGCCGAAGGAGGCATTCCCACTGCCAATCACCTTTTTGCCCAGTGCCTGCAAAATGGCACACATCAACCTGCAGATTTTACATCGGCCATACACTGGTATCAGAATGCAGCCGATCTGGGGCATATCATTTCATGGTGTTCAATTGCAGAGTTAACCATGCAGGGCAAAGGCATACCCAAAAACCCGCATAAAGCACTGGAACAGTGCAGGCAGGCTGCGCTTACAGGCTCAACACCAGCGCAAATACAAATGGGGAAATTTTATTTACATGGTGATACGTCTATTCAGGATCCGCGTCAAGCAGCTGCCTGGTTCAGCTACGCAGCTAACAGCGGATCTTTAGAGGCGTGCTATCACCTCGGTGTTATTAATCTGAATGATTTTAATGATGTGACACGCGCATTAAATTGGTTTGAAACAGCTGCCAGTCAGGGATATTTGTCCGCCTACTTTCCAACTGCTCAATTATACTTCAATGCACCAGTGTCGGATGAAACAAAATTGCCAACCGCAGCCAATCTGGCTAAAGCCTATTTATGGCTATCCGCCACCAGACAGTTATCAAAAGATAAAAAAGAACTACGCGACACGGAAAGAATGCTTAAAAAAATTGAACAAATTATGCCAGCAAGCTGGAAAAAAGATCTGGACCAGAAAGTATTCGAGCATTTGTCAGCGTTTCATCAGAATTGAATCGAATGCAGACATTGACCGACAAGCTACCTTTTTCACATTTCTCGCTGTATAAGAATTCTAAGGCCGCACAGATTCAGGTAGAATGAGACAGTAATGTTCGGTGGTGGGCCAGGTCGAACATTCAACAAATGCGGCATCAATTAAATCGCATTGAAAATTATAAACGGAGGTAAACTTTGATGAATTATAAAAATGGTATTTGTGTTATCGGACTAAGTATCGCTTTGATAGGTTGTGGTGATGATACACCCACAGTCAATTCGATCAACTGCTCCCCACCTGGTATGGAAAGAGTGCTGCCGGGTTTCACTAACGAAACTGACCGCCAGGCATTCATTGATGCATGCAAATCTTTCGCCGGACAAGAATAAAATCAAGTCATCATACGCACTTTTTTGATGTAAACATAAAAAAACGAAACGACTGAAATAAAAATACTGGCCCGATATTCCTACAATTCACTGACTTTGGTTATTCGTCAGTCGCTGGTTGGCTTTATCTGCTGACACCTTATCTTAACTCAAGGCATATACCGCTTATTTTCCGGCACGTCTTCTCAATACTGCTACCCATCACGACACCAGCGCCAACACTCACACCTGATCCTTCTTTCCATGATTCAAGTCACGTAAGTGAGCAATGCGCAAAATATATGCGCACAAGGGACTAATGACTGTTTAAAAATTGATTGCTTTTTATCGTCACGCTGAAATCCAAACGTTGAAAATTATCATGGGTTGACACAAAAACACCGGTCTTTGGACCGGTGTAAATATTCAACTACCCCTTCGGGTTGTTAGGGTAATTGATTCTAACTGATGTTGAAAACCATGTGCGTTGTTGATGCGGTGCTGACAAACAGGTTCAAAATGCTATTTATTGTGCATACACTTCGCCTTCTCGCCTGTTTTAACCTTGCATCACTCGCCTTAAAAAAGGTTGTTCAACAGTCTGCTTAGTACTTTTATTATTTATTATACAAATGATTCCAATATAAGAAACATAGCCAAAATAAAAATAACAACGTAGGAAGAAGCATGTAATTTTTCCATTATTTTTCTCCAAATTAAAAAAATGTTTATCAAATGTGTTTTCATGAGACTGGCTACTTCACAAATAGTTCACAATAACTTCACAAAAACTTCACAAGAATTATAACACAAACTTTAAACTACTTTACAGAAACTTCACAGAAACTTCACAGAAACTTCACAGAAACTTCACAGGCAATATAGCACAAACTTTAATTTGAATTGACTCATCTCAAAATCGATAATCATCTCTTCTGCAACGCTGCTTTCACGTCCGCATGCTTCAATTCAGTACAACAGAATAAACCCATCACGAGATTAATAGCTATTGTGAAACATTTCAAAAACGCTGCATCCAAATTGTCTGTATCCTGCGGCCTCAAATTACAGGTAATATTTCATCATGTTGGGAAAATCAGGTAAGAACGCATCAGATTAAAATACTTGTCCGTGTTTCTCTGGAAAAGGTGAGGCTTACGCGAAGTAAAAAAACTTTATCTAATGATCTTTTAAAAATGATCACTTTTGGCCGTCACGCCGAAATCCAAACGTTGAAAATTTTCTTGAGTTGACACAAAAACACCGGCCTCTGAACCGGTGTAAATATTCAATTATCCCTTCTAATTTTTAGGGGAACTGATTCCAAGCGATGTTGAAAACCATGTGCGTTGTTGATGCGGTGCTGACAAACAGGTTCAAAATGCTATTTATTGTGCATAAACTCCGCTTTTAGCCTGTTTTAACTTTGCATCACTCGCCTTAAAAAAGGTTGTTCAACAGTCTGCTTAGTACTTTTATTATTTATTATACAAATGATTCCAATATAAGAAACATAGCCAAAATAAAAATAACAGCGTAGGAAGAAGCATGTAATTTTTCCATTATTTTTCTCCAAATTAAAAAATGTTTATCAAATGTGTTTTCATGAGACTGGCTACTTCACAAATAGTTCACAATAACTTCACAAAAACTTCACAGGCATTGTAACACAAGCTTTAAGTTACTTCACAGAAACTTCACACAAAATTTACAGAAACTTCACAGGCAATTTAGTACAAACCTTAATTTGGATTGATTCATCTCAAAATCGATAATCATCTCTTCTGCAATGCTGCTTTCACGGCCGCATGCTTCAATTCAGTACAACAGAATAAACCCGTCACGAGATTAATAACTATTGTGAAACATTTCAAAAACGCTGCATCCAAATTGTCCGTATCCTGCAGCCTCAAATTACGGGTAATATTTCATCATATTGGGAAAATCAGGTAAGAACGCATCAGATTAAAATACTTGTCTGTGTTTCTCTGGAAAAGGTGAGGCTTACGCGAAGTAAAAAAACTTTATTCCGAATTTTCAATTGGAAAAGGCTGCATTTAACGCAACCGGCGATTATCAATAAAAAACCCGCAGTAGATCTGCGGGTTTTAATCACACTCCTGCCTTTCATTTTAATAACAGGTAATTAAAAAATGTAATATACCATCTGCAGTTTATAAATTGTCTACCGCATCGTGTAAGAAATTAAAAGTCCATTCCTGTGTCCAGTCATCATCAGCATCTTTGAATGCACCCACATAGTCGACAATATCAAAGAAAGCATCGTTAACCGGCGCACCACCCAAGATCAAAGGAGAGCCTGCTGCCGGCAGAAAACCATTTAGCAGTGGATCTTCCTGACTGTTGCCTGATTGAGCAGTAAACCAGTCTGCAACGGCGAAGGTTGCACCATTTCCATCCAGAAAATTATTACCGCAGCGCACAAAGGAATTGACCATGGTCAATTCTCCAGTCAGATTGCCCGGTGCACCCGCGTTCAGGAAGGTAGCCTCACCATCGATGGAAACACAGTCAGGAAAACCTGTAATAACGGAATTCCATATGTTCGCACCGGTACCACGGCGCAGAAGAATACCTTGTGTTGCAACCGGCGCACCGATCATGGTCATATTTGACAGCATCGGTTTCGCGCGCGGTGTGATATCGTTATTGACTTCATTATTATCCGCTTCTATGCCCCGGTCACCGTCATCAGCAGCCTGTTTGATCAAAACAAATTGTGCTTTCCCTGTCCATCCGCTACCCCAGTCCAAACTGTCATCACCGATATTAGATAATACAAGATGTTTTAAGCCCACTGTACCGCCAAACATTTCAACACCATCATCGAGCCCTTCATGCACATGGACAAAATCAATAACAGTACCCGAACCGACGCCATTAAGCGTTAATCCATTCAATTCTTCATTCGGACGAACCGCAAAACCGGCAAAAAGAATTTGTGTATATTTAATAAGACCGCTGTTGTCTTCAGGATTGTTGCCACCGAATATTTCTGAAGTAACTGCCTCGAAAGGTATTTCACAAGGGCTGACACCTACGTTACAGCCGTTGACAGGTGCGTTGCCTGACAGCACCAAACCGCCCCATTCACCCGCTGCCTGCTGTGACGGGCCGCTCATGACGATCGGATGATCCGGCGTGCCTTCCGCCATAATTTTTGAACCCCGCCTGATCCAAAGGAAATCAGCGCCCTGCTGCCCGAATATCTGTGTACCCGGATTAATCGTTAATGTTGCACTATTGACATTATCGCCACCGATAAATACACCGCCGGATACGATCCACTGCGTGTTTTTCGTCAACGTAATATTCTGGTTGTATTCACCACTTAACAGACAGGACCCTTCAACAGGTCCCGGCGCGGCAAAATCCGGACACCCTTGAAAACTGTTGTTGACCAGCTGTGCAACTGAAAAACGGCTGGTACCTGGAATCAATTGTAATTTAGCATAAAACTCATCTGCGCCCACACCAATGGATGGCACGTGCAATGCTGTCGTTGCCAAATCAAATACCACACGTTCCTGCCCTTTAGCTTCCGGTATTGGAATCGCTGAAACAAGTTTTAACGCATCGCCATCAATTTGTAATTGCGCATTGAAAAATGTAGAAGAAGCGCCATTCAATACTTCCACGACAGGCATATCAACAACGCCTGTAGCAGGATCAAAAGTGGCTGCTGCAGCGTGACTGTTCGTTGCAAACATGCTGAGCATTAATGCTGATATGATTGATAGCCCTGCTTGTCCGTTCTTTAACCTTATCATTTCTATCTCCGATTTAAGTGTTTCATGAACCTTTTGGTCAGGCCAATTTACCAACATAATATGACAGGAATGTTACATCATGATGAATGATTCCATCCTTTTCACGCACATTAACTGACTGTTAAATTGAGGTTATGACATTATGCCCATCACGCTGAATCACACTATTGTTCCTACACATGACAAGGTAAAAACCGCGCGCTTTTATGCGCATATATTTGGCTTCGAATATATCGGCACATTTGCATCTTTTATCGTGGTGCGGGTTAATGAAACACTGTGCCTTGATTTCGCTGATAGCGAAAAGTTTGAACCCCATCACTACGCATTCAAAGTTTCGGAAGCGGAATTTGATGTCATCTTTGATCGCATCAAAGCGGAAAAAATCAAATACGGCAGCGGTCCCTATGATCCCGAGAACATGGACATCAACCACAACTATGGTGGCAGGGGTGTTTATTTCCGAGATGCAAACGCACATCTGCTCGAAATGCTCACGGCCGACTACGAAATTGAAGCCAACGGGTAGCTGCTTAGCTATGATGAAGCCTGGTTATGAATAAGCTTAAAATCACGCTAACAAATTAATGCATTAAGTTTCTGCGTACCCTATAATTCTGTCAGGCTTCAATTCGAACATAGTCGCAACAAGAAACACAAAAATCATTGAAGTGATTATCTGATTCCATTCCTGTCATTTTCCAGTGAATTTATTATATATTCTGGCAAGCACTTTTTTGTTCGTTTCATTTGCCATGGCGCAAGAACCCGAATTAGCCGATTCAACGAAACCAGTTATCCTCAACCCCATCAACATCACGGCTACGCGCAGCGAACGGCAGTCAAAAGAAATTCCGAATGCAATTACGACGATAGACCGTTATCCGCAACAAAACTTTCAACCCGGCGTGACGCTTGATGAATTCGCGCGCAGCACACCTGGTGTTTTTTTCCAGAACCAGGCCAATTTTTCACAGGATTTACGCATTTCCATCCGCGGCTTTGGGGCGCGTTCAGCATTTGGCGTGCGCGGGATTCAGATGCGTGTTGATGGCATTCCACAAACGCTCCCGGATGGTCAGACACAGCTCGACTCGATCGACCCCTCGCTGATTGATCAGATGGCAATCGTACGTGGCCCGTTGGCTTCGCTGTACGGCAATGCTTCCGGCGGCATGATTGGCATGGAGACGCGCGCAGCGCCAGATGAACAATTTGTGCTGTCACCACGACAAGTATTCGGTCAATATGGTTTATTCAAGTCCGAATTGTTTGCCGGCGGTCGGCACACCCGATTTGATTACACGGTATTTGGCTCACATCTGCAACAAAACGGCTGGCGCGACCATAGCAATGTTCAGAATTATTTTTCGCAGGCCAAGCTGAATTTCAACGTCAGCGATGACGCTGATTTGATGCTGTTGTTTCGTAAATTTTATTCACCGGAAGCAAAAGACCCCGGCGGACTGACGCTGGATCAAGTACGCGAAAACCCGAAGCAAGCGGCATCCAGAAATGCACAGTTTAACGCCGGAGAAGAAGTCAATCAGGAACAAATGGGCATCCGTTTTCGCAAAAGACCCTCGGTCGGACAGGAGATTTCCTTCACAGCACATATGCTGCACCGCGATTTTCAGAACCGCCTGCCGTTTTTCGACGGTGGTCAGGTGCAGTTTGACCGTTTAGTAGGCGGCATTTCTTTGCAATACAGACACGACCATACACTATTCAACCGCCCCAATCGTTTGATTGTCGGTGTGGACTACGGCATCCAGAACGATGATCGTCAGCGCTTTAATAACGACGCCGGTAAACGTGGCACATTAACATTGAACCAGATAGAGCGCGTACAAAATGTGGGACCTTTTTTTCGCAATGAATGGCGTGTGTTTGACAAACTCGATCTTGTGCTCGGCGGCCGCTGGGACTGGCTGCATTACCAGGTCCAGGATACTTTCAGGGATGATGGCAACCAGTCCGGCAACAAAACATTATCCCAGGGCAGTGGCACCGCAGGGCTGGTGTATCACCTGAACGAACAGCACCAAATATACACAAACGTAGCATCCGTATTTGAAACCCCGACAACAACAGAGCTCGTCAACAACCCATCCGGCAAAGGCGGATTCAACCCCAACCTAAATCCACAGACATCGCTGAGCCAGGAACTCGGCGTACGTGGTCTGCTGCACGGGTTTCACTATGAAACAACGCTGTTCTACATTCATTCCTGGGATGAAATTCTGCCGTTTGAACTGCCTTCTTCGCCGGGACGCGCTTTCTTCCGCAATACCGGAGAATCCAGCCGCCTCGGTGTAGAAACCCGGTTAGCAACACCCGAGTGGAAAGGGCTACGTGGCGAAATCAGCTACACCTACTCTGATTTTGAGTTTGAAAAATTTATCGTCGACGATGCCAGCCTGAAAGGTAATGCCTATCCCGGCATACCGCCGCACCGCTGGGAAGGTTTGCTGCGCTACGCCCACCCCCATGGTTTCTTTGGCCAGCTGCATGTGCAACACGTAGGTTCTTTTTTCGTCAATGATACCAACAGTGTCGCCAATCATGCGTACAATCTCGGACAACTATTATTCGGCTGGGGTGCGCGTTACCGCTGGCTGGAAAGTTCAATATTTATCGGCGTCAATAATCTGTTTGACGAGAGCTATAACGCCAACACACGCATCAACGCAGCGTTCGGCCGCTACTTTGAACCTGGGGCACCGATCAATGTATTCGGTGGTCTGCGGATTCGTATTTCGCCTTTCTGAGCTAGGGCAAACAGTATTAAAAGTATTGAGACAGAATGTCAAGAATGATACATTCAGTTTCACAGAATCTGGTCTCGCTTTTTTTCTCAAAGAAATGTCCGGGAAAGAGAAAATGACTGGCTATAGTTGATCTGGCAGGCACACCATCCGTAATTGAGGAGAAAACATGTTCCAGCAATTTTCGTTTAAAATACGCTTTCAACCATATATATGGTTTGTATTGTTAATATGCGGGAGTTTTTTCGCATCTACAGCACACGCTCAACGCATCGCAACGCAGGTTGACGTCAAAATTCTCGCAAGCGGATTGCAACACCCCTGGGGTATGGCTTTCCTGCCGGATGGTAAAATACTGGTGACCGAACGTGTCGGACGGTTACGCATTGTTACGCCGGATGGCCGCATTTCAGCACCGGTTAAAAATGTACCCGATGTTTACAGTGAAAAACAAGGCGGTCTTCTCGATGTTGCGCTCGATCCAAACTATGCTGCCAACCGGTTGATTTATCTATCTTATGCAGAACCTGCCACCTCCTCCGGTGGAACCCTCGCCAGTACGGCGGTAGCCCGTGCAGAACTGGTCGATAACAGCCTGACGAATATTAAAGTGATTTTCCGTCAAGATCCCAAAACCCACGGCGGTCAGCATTTTGGTTCACGTCTGGCATTTGCGCCTGACGGTAATCTGTTTATTACACTCGGTGACCGTGGCAGTCATATGGAAGAGGCGCAGAATCCTAGCAACCATATCGGCACGATCATACGCATCCGTCCGGATGGCTCCATACCCGATGATAATCCTTTTGTGAAAAACCCTAAAGCAAAGCCTGAAATCTGGTCTTATGGACACCGCAGCGTTCAGGGAGCCGCAATCCATCCGGAAACAGGTGAATTATGGATACATGAACATGGTCCGCGCGGCGGCGATGAAATCAATATTCCCAAGCCCGGGAAAAACTACGGCTGGCCTGAAGCCAATTACGGCGTACATTATTCAATGATACCGATCAAGGATGAACATGCCGAACAGGGCTTCGAAGAACCCATTTATTACTGGACACCTTCCGTAGCACCTTCTGGCATGCTGTTTTATACTGGCGGATTGTTTCCAGGCTGGCGTGGTAATCTGTTTATCGGTACTTTAGCCGGCCAACATCTGATCAGATTGACTATCAGCAATGACAAAGTGCTGAGTGAAGAGCAGTTATTACAAAATACCGTACGTTTACGTGATGTGGAACAAGGGCCGGAGGGCGCCATTTATTTACTCACCGACGAAGAAGTTGGCAAAATCCTTAAAATGACGCCTGCTGCACAGTAACAAAAACAGTCAGATGCAAGCTGTTTTTTCTGAATCTGCCGAGCGTAATAAGCACCCCATTCTAGAAAAACTGCATCCGTTACTGGTCACACGCAAATCGGTACTCGAGATCGGCAGCGGTACCGGTCAGCATGCTGTTTTCTTTGCCGCTGCCTTGCCGCACCTGCAATGGCATCCGTCAGAGTTGCTTGAAAAACTACCGCTGCTATCTAACCATTGCAGCGGTCATCCGCTTGATAATCTTGCACCCCCGATTGCACTGGATATTGATGCTGCAAAATGGCCGACTGTGCAAGTCGATGCAGTATTTACCGCCAACACGCTTCATATTATCAGCTGGCCGCAGGTATGCCGTTTTTTTACCCAAGTTGGCAAATTATTACCGGAACATGGCATCTGCTGCATCTATGGTCCTTTTAACATTGACGGCCGCTATACCAGCGAGAGCAACGCACAGTTTGATCACTGGCTTAAAAATCGCAATCCAGAAAGTGGTATTCGTGACATTGCCAATCTACAGCAACACGCCAGGATATGTAGTCTGTCTTTACAGGAAAATTACGCAATGCCGGCTAATAACCGCCTGCTTATCTGGGGCAAATGCACATCAGTCGAATGAAGCTAAACTTCGGTTCTTTTATGATGCTCAGCTTTATCCCGACTGATCATATCAAAGTAAAAAAAGGTTTAATCTCTTCATGCAGTTTGTTTGAGAAAAAATGTTAAAGGATTAACACCTGCCATTAACTCCAGACTTGCACTATAGCCTGTTACTCCTCCATAAGTTTCGAAAACATTGACACAGGGCAAATTCTCAACATTGTATTCGCACTGGATAATCTGCTGTGCAGTTATTATCGTTAGTCTGGTTTAAATTAATTTGTCGTGCGGTAACTAATCTAAATGACGGCGAATTGGGAGGCACGAGTTGAAACACCAATTCTACCGAGTAAACAATACTGTTTCTTAAAGCACTTCTCGAAAAAAGAAGTAGCCCTGCCTGTTCATCGAATGACCTATTTCCGTCAAACCGATAAACAGCTCGTTCTTTTCCAAATATCCTATCAATCATGAATCTGATTTCTGACAATGGATCAATCAACGTTATGGCACTTAAATTTTGTTTAAGTACATTGAGGGAGTTATCAAATTTATAGGAAGCGACAGGTATGGATGTCGCAAAAACAAGGTTGATTAAGCATATTGCAAAAAATATTAAAATAATAAGGCTCAAAATATTGTGATTCTTATTTTAAATTTTCATATTATTTTTCTCTCAACAAAATACTGATTGTCAGATAACCCGCCAAGCAACCTGCGGTACAATCGAAAGAATAAATATTTACCCGTTCGTAAGAGATTCCCTTTGCTGCCAGTAGCGTGGATGCGTCTGCCGCCAGCTTTCTACCGACATACCTTCCCAATCAAGCCGCAACAAAACGGCGCCATGCCAGTCGCTGCGCAGCAGGGTGTTTCCCAATTCACGATAACGATTAACGACTTCTTCCCTGGGATGCCCAAAACGATTGCGGTAGCCAACAGTAAAAATGGTTAACAACGGATTAATTTGTTCCACGAATTCCACGCCAGAGGATGTAAGACTGCCATGATGTGGCGCGATGAGTACCGTTGATGGGAGTTTCCCGTGCACATGATCCAGCAGAAATTGTTCTGCGCGGTGACCGATATCAGCCGGTATCAATACACTGCCGTGTGCTGTCGTTATTTTCAATACGCAACTGCTGGCGTTGGTTTTACGCTGCGGATTCCGGTAGATCTGTGCTGCCGGATACAGTATCTCAAATGTTACGCCATCCCATTGCCAGAACTGACCTGCTGCGCATTGCGTACTTTGCAAAGCGTTTTGTGAAATGGGATGATCCGCATCAAGCGATGAAAGCAATGCATCCACCGGCATGGCATTGAGAATCGATAACGCGCCGCCGCTATGATCGGAGTCAGCATGCGAGATAATCATGCTATCCAGTTTGTGAATACCTTTTGCTCGTAAAAAAGGGAGAATAGTCCTTTCACCGCTGTCTGTCTCACCGAATGCCGGGCCACTGTCAAACAACAAGGTATGATTGTGTGTTTGCGCCACCACGGCAAGCCCTTGTCCTACATCCAGAACTGTCAACCATAACGCACCTTCGGGTGGTTTGGGCGGCAGTACCAAAAATAATGGCAGCATTGCCACAATACCCAGCCAACGGGCGGGAAATCCTGAGAAAAAACCCAATCCCAGACTACCCGGCAATAATAACCAGAGCACACCTATGATCGCGACCGGTATCGTCCAGAATGGTGGTGCATGCTGTTGCCAGACAGGTTGAGGCAGCGCGCTCAGCCACTGCAAAAACCACATAACAATACTTAACACACTATGCGCCATGGATAACAGAAATTCAAACAATGGCATTGTGGAGAGTAGCGTTAACGGCACGACAATCAGACTGATTAACGGAATAGCCACCGCATTGGCGACAGGCGATACCAAAGACACTTGCTGAAACAAGGCCAACAGCAGTGGTATTAATCCCAGCGTAATCGCCCATTGCACGCGCAGCCATCCTGTCAGCCAGTGCATAGGCCCGATACGCCCCACAGTCACCAGCATGATCACACCAATCGCACCGAATGAAAGCCAGAATCCAGCAGACAACACCGCCCAGGGATCGACCAGGATAACCAGGAACAAGGCCAGCGCCAACACCATTGAGGGTGACGTCATACGCCCTCTCCATAATGCCAGAGCCACAACAGCCAGCATAAAAAAAGCACGCTGCGCGGGAATTGCAAATCCGGAAAGCAATGCATAAGCGAATGCCACAATCAAACCGGCAATGACTGCTGCCCGCCGTGCAGGCAAGTATAGTAACAAACGCGCACTACCGCGCCATAACCGAAAAATCAGTGCGTACACCATGCCGGAAACCAGTGTGATATGCAGCCCGGAAATAGCCATTAAATGATTGGTGCCGGTTCTGGTAAAGACCTTCCACTGGTCAGCAGGTATAGCACGTTGATCGCCGGTTGCTATCGTCATCAGAACTCCCGCATAGCTATGCTCAGCCATCGTCGAGTTAAATCGCTGTTGAATATGCTGACGCTGTGACGCTACCCAATACGCCGGTCTTTGCACCAATGCATCCAACCGTTGATTGCTCAGTGCCGATCGCACATAACCGACGGCACGGATATTATGTTCCAGCGCCCAGGCTTCATAATCAAAACCATATGGATTGGCGTTGCTATGCAGACGTTTCAGACGCACCGTCAATTGCCAGCGTTCACCTGCGTGGAGATTCGGCAATTCCGGGCTGTTACTAGCTGCCGTTCGATTTTGATACCAGGACAGTGACAACCCCTTGGGCACATGTGCTTGCGGCGTCAGAATCTGCTCAACATCAAACCGGAAACGTGTTTTTCTGTCATCCTGCAGAGGCAGGCTGGATATCACACCGATAACCTGGACATCTCTGCCTTCCCATTCTTTTGGCAAAGAATCTGCAAGACGCCAGTACGCCATACCTGCCGCCCAGTAATAACCACCGCCAAGCAGAAGAATTAAAAACAGATATCGACTTGTAGCAACCAGAGCCGAACACCGGGAGCGCCAACACAAAACAACCACAACCAACAACGGCAACAAAACCAATGCCGTAATCATTGCAGGCAGATCGGGTTGCCATTGCAGCAGTGCGACACCTGAAACAAACGCCGCAATGCCTAATCGAACGGGCATTGGCTATCTGATTAAAATAGTTATTTATGTTGCCTGTAATTCTCTCTCAGATTGTGGCCGAGACTGAACAGCGACGGGAATATGATGCCGCCCAAAACTGCCATTAAATTTCTCAAAACAACCAGCTATCGGCGTATCACAGTTTGCGCATCGCCCATCATCTTTCAAATGACAGGACTCGATTTCATACCAGTCACGTACAATGACAGCATGCCCACATGATGGACAGTATGTCGTATCGCCTTCTCTGCAGTGCACGTTTCCTGTATAAACATATTTCAGTCCCGCGCTGCGAGCAATTTTTCGTGCATTGACCAGTGTTTCTTTGGGTGTTCCGAGGATATTGTTCATTTTATAATCCGGATGAAATGCACTAAAATGTAAAGGCACGTCATCACCCAGCTCCCTCATAATCCAGGTGCACATGGTTTTAATTTCACTGACCGCATCATTGAGTCCGGGTATCAATAAAGTGGTCAGTTCAAACCATACATCCGTTTCCTGTTTCAGATATCTCAAGGTGTCCAATACGGGCTGCAAATGCGCACCGGTTTGTTTGACATAGAATGCTTCGGTAAACGCTTTCAAATCAACATTTGCAGCATCCATTTTGGCAAAAAAATCTCGCCGCGGCCCGGCATGAATATAACCTGCTGTCACTGCGACAGTTTTGATACCTTGTGCATGACAGGCATCGGCCACATCCATGGCATATTCAACAAAAATAACCGGATCGTTGTAGGTAAACGCAATACTTTTGCACCCCAGCGAAACCGCTGTTTCGGCAATTTCTTCCGGACTGGCCTGCGCAGCCAGTTTATCAAAACTGCGTGATTTGGAAATATCCCAGTTCTGACAGAATTTACAAGCTAGATTACACCCGGCTGTACCAAATGACAGCACACTGCTACCCGGATAAAAGTGATTAAGCGGCTTCTTCTCAATCGGATCAACACAGAAACCAGAGGACCGTCCATAAGTTGTTAATACCATGCTGTCCCCAGCGCGACCACGCACAAAACATGCGCCGCGCTGTCCATCATGTAATTTACAATCACGCGGGCATAAATCGCATTGTATGCGGCCGTCACTCAACAGATGCCAGTACCTGGCCGGAAATTTTTCAGTGACACTTATCGGTTCATCCATCACACTTTTCCTTTATAAAGTCTGTTTCACGCCATTTTTGAACGGTATAAAGCCGCAATCGAATCGCATCATCCCAAAAATCCGGACACAAACCCGCTTTTAATTTTAACTGGCCCAGAAATTCACACGGTTGCAGCAAACGTTCCCATACCTGCGGCAGAAACGTACTGCGATATACGCCGTACTCCATCAAGACACCATCAATACCGGGACGCAATTGTGCCAAAGCATCTGCTTCACTGGTAAATGTAAGCGGCTGCAACGTTGAGAGCAACGATACTTCCAAGCAAATGGAATCGAAGTCATTGATCGTTACTGGCGAGAAACGGTTATCATGCAATGCAGCCGATACGGCATTACTGCTTACATTATCAATCAAAGCCTGATGTGCCTGCAAAGAACCGATGCAGCCGCGCAAAAGGCCGTACTGCGTCAGGGTAATAAACGTTGCACCCGGCTCGGCAAGCCAATTTGCACTTATATCGATTGCATCAGTATTAAAATGATCAACTTGTAAAGTGCGCGCAATGGATGATCGCGCTATTTGCAGTAAAGTTTTACCTTGTTCGCGATAATCCATGCTGTGCAAAAACATTTTCATACTTCCTATTCTGAACAAAAGGCAATCGCTGCATAGCCGACAACCTGATCATGGGAACCTGCGGTATCGCCCGAATTGCGTAAATCGAGCAACTGCGGCTTTAAATGGTGTTTCCGGGCGGCTACGATCAGGCCACTGACCGGTGTGCCGCCACAGGCATGATCATGCGCAATAGGCTGTATTAACTGCAAGATCGACCGCACAGTGGCACTATCCATTTGTTGTGCCGTTGCATACGGCAAATAGTGTGAAAGATCGGAACTGATCACAATGAGCGTCTCATCACCACCCCACACTCTGTCGAGTACTTCAGCTACTTCTTCTGCTGATGCCATGCCCACAGCCAAAGGTAACACATTAAAATCGTCTAATACATGTTGTAAAAAAGGTAGCTGCACTTCGAGCGAATGTTCCCATGCATGAGCTTCAGTGCTCATAATCACCTGCGGCAAATCTGATATGACTTGTACCGCTTCAGTATCCACATTGACAGTTCCAAGCGGCGTTTCCAAGCATCCCACGTCCGGCAATGCCAGTCCCCGTACAGCTACATGATGGGTTGGACCAAGCAGAATAACACGCTTTATAATTGTTGCCATTGAACCGAGCGTCGCGTAAGCCGTGGCGGCAATGGCACCTGAATATATATATCCTGCATGCGGAACAATCAACGCTTTTGGAGTCAGCACATAGCGCTTTGCACGCGATATCAATTGCTGTATCTCCTGAGATAACTGTTGTGCATCAAGTGGATAAAACTGACCAGCGACCGCGGGTTTACGAGTGGCAGTTGTATGAATATGCATCATTAATCTTACTCATTCATCAATCAAACATACTCATAATGTAGGGGTATTTTGCGCAGAATCAAGTAAGCCGGCTGCATTCGAAATTGACTAAGCGGTTATGGATTGGGGTGATCGCTCTTGTCCTGATGCCGTAAATACAATCCATAACGAACCAAAGCCGCTTCAAAATCTGGAAACTTGGCGGCCGTTTGATTTGCATCACTCCAGATTATCTGCAGTTGTTCAAGTGCCCGCGCATCATTTTTGACGTTCTTGATCAAATAACCTATTTCTGTTGCTGCACGCCAGGCCAAAGGTGAAAGCGCTGGCTTGGCGTAACACCATCTTCCACGCATTTCACGCAAAAAAATTTGCGTCGTCACTTTACCGATACCCTTACCCAACGCCATTATTCGCTGCTCCAAATCACACGCATCGTTTGCGGCTGCATGCAGTTGATTTAAATCACCATCATAGTTACTCAACAATGTCTGATTGACAGTTAATAATTTGGTGGCTGTTTTAAAATCGTAGCGCGCATAGCCACCTTCATCCAGCAATGCAACCAACCCACCCCACCCTGTGTTGATCACTTGTCTGGGAGACATGACATGATGTTTTTGGAATACCTGCCATGTGTGCGTGGCGATTTTTTCCGAAATGCGCGCCCCATAAAGCAGAGCGGCAAGAAACCATTTGTATATTTCTATGGGTTTCAAACCATTCAGATCAATACCCAATACAAATGCATAACTGCCGCCCTGCTCCGCCACAAAATCAATCGGATTTTTCTTAATTTGCCCAGTCCGCATAGTAATAACTATGCATGTTTACCGTCATTATCGCAATGGTTATTCCTGTATAGATAGATGTGCTATACCTGCATTTAAGTCTGCATTCATGGCTTCTTTTCCTTGCAGTTTGATCTGTAAACGCAGCTCATTCATTGAGTCCGCATTTCTTAAAGCATCTTCATAACTAATAAGATCCGCTTCGTATAAATCAAAAAGAGCCATATCGAACGTTTGCATGCCAAGTTCGCGTGATTTCTTCATAACCTCCTTGATTTCATGCACATCCCCTTTAAATATTAAATCAGAGATCAGCGGCGAATTCAGCATAATTTCAATTGCGGCGACACGTCCCTTTACATCTTTCTTGGGTATCAGGCGCTGTGCAATCAAACCACGCATATTTAGTGACAAATCCATCAATAACTGTGCCCGGCGTTCTTCCGGGAAAAAGTTAACAATCCGATCGAGTGCCTGGTTTGCACTGTTAGCATGCAGTGTGCCCATACAAAGATGGCCTGTCTCAGCAAATGCAATGGCATGTTCCATGGTTTCACGATCACGAATTTCACCGATTAAAATAACATCAGGCGCCTGACGCAGAGTGTTTTTTAACGCCGCTTCCCACGATTCTGTATCGACACCTACCTCGCGCTGCGTAATAACGCAGTTAATATGCTCATGCACATATTCCACAGGATCTTCAATGGTAATAATATGACCGTAACTGTTTTTATTACGATGACCAATGAGTGCTGCCATTGATGTCGATTTGCCGGAACCGGTACCTCCAACAAAGATTACCAGTCCTCTTTTACTCATCACTACTTCTTTAAGTACTGGCGGCAGACCCAGTTCGTCAAAATCAGGAATCTGCGTAGTGATGGTCCTTATTACAATGCCTACTCTTTGTTGCTGAATAAAGGCATTAACACGAAAACGCCCAATATCTGAAGGATTAATGGCAAAATTACATTCCTTGGTTTGTTCAAATTGCGCTGCCTGTTTATCATTCATTATCGCAAGCGCCAATGCCTCTGTATGCTGCGGCGATAGCGATTGCTGGGAGACGGGAGTCATTTTCCCATCAACCTTCAATGCAGGTGGAAATCCCGATGTAATAAACAAGTCCGATGCCTTTTTATTCAGCATCAAACGCAGCATGTCATGCATAAATTTTGTAGCTTGCGCCTTTTCCATTGTCGATTCCTGAGATTATCTAAAATTATCTTTATTGGCAGCCTTGTTGCGGGCTTCCGCTACAGAAACAACGTTGCGTTTAACCAGATCGGTCAGGTTCTGATCCAATGTTTGCATACCTACACTTTGTCCGGTCTGTATCGCTGAATACATTTGCGCTACTTTGGCTTCACGTATTAAATTACGAATAGCCGGTGTGCCAATCATGATTTCATGCGCGGCAACACGGCCATTACCGTCTTTTGTTTTCAGCAGCGTCTGTGAAATAACCGCTCTTAATGATTCCGACAGCATGGCGCGCATCATTTCTTTTTCTTCCGCCGGAAACACGTCAATAATACGGTCAATTGTTTTTGCAGCGGAACTGGTATGCAATGTCCCGAAAACCAGATGACCGGTTTCCGCAGCTGTCATTGCCAGACGTATAGTCTCCAGATCCCGTAGTTCACCCACCAGGATAATATCCGGATCTTCGCGTAGCGCTGAACGCAATGCATTCTCAAAACTATGTGTATCTCGCCCAACTTCGCGTTGATTAATCAAGCTTTTTTTGCTTTCGTGCACAAATTCAATCGGGTCTTCCAATGTCAATATATGTCCATAATCATTCTCATTAATATGATTAATCATAGCCGCCAGCGTCGTAGATTTACCCGATCCCGTCGGTCCGGTCACCAATACAACGCCCCGTGGTTGATTGGCAATTTCAGCAAAAATCTTAGGTGCATTCAAATCTTCAAGCGTCAGCACTTTGGATGGAATCGTCCGCATGACGGTCGCGGCACCACGCTGCGTATTAAAAGCGTTTACACGAAAACGTGCCAGATTGGGTATTTCAAAAGAAAAATCACATTCCAGATTTTCTTCGTAGAGTTTGCGCTGACCGTCATTCATAATGTCGTACACCATACTATGTACTTCTTTATGTTCCATTTCCGGCAGATTAATTCGCTTTACTTCACCATGCACACGAATCATCGGTGGCATACCCGCAGACAAATGCAAATCCGAAGCTTTATTTTTAACTACAAATGAGAGTAGTTCTACTATATTCATGTATTGTCCTCTTGCAGACTTATCATCATTTTTCAAATACCTGAAAGATCTGGATTACCAGATCCGGGGAGTGAGAATGTTTCTTTTATTACGGACAAAACAACTGAGAATTGAGAATTCAATGGTTTTTCACCATCGACCTGCCCATTCAAAAGCCAACACATGATGACAATACATTGCTGATCATTTCCCACCCCGCGCAATTTAATACATTAACGCACGAACATTCCGGATTCATATTAAAATTACGCCTTTCTTTATTCTTTAAAATTTTGAGAACAACATGCACCCAATGCTAAACATTGCGGTTAAGGCCGCTCGCCGCGCTGGCGACATTATTAATCAGGCTTCACGGAATCTGGATTTACTCAATGTCTCCAGAAAATCCCATAGTGACTTTGTCAGCGAGGTCGATGGCGCCGCAGAAGAAGCTATTATTAGAATATTGCGAGATACGTACCCGGACCATGCCATTTTGGCGGAAGAAAGTGGCATTCGTGGAGACATTGAAAAAGCGGAATACCAATGGATTATCGATCCTCTGGATGGAACGACTAACTTTCTGCACGGTTTTCCCCAGTATTCAGTCTCAATTGCATTAAAACATAAAGGATTGTTAAATAAGGCTGTCGTTTACAATCCTAATAACAACGAACTTTTTACCGCCAGCAGAGGCGGCGGGGCTTATCTGAACAATCAACGCATACGTGTCAGTAAACGTTTTCGTTTGGAAGATTGTCTCATCGGCACAGGCATTCCGTTCAGGGATCTGACTCACGTGGAAGCCTATTTAAAAATGTTTAAAGATGTTATCCCACGCGTTGCCGGTATTCGCCGCCCCGGCTCAGCCGCACTTGACCTCTCCTATGTTGCAGCTGGTCGCTATGATGGCTTTTGGGAAATCGGGCTGGCCCCTTGGGATATGGCTGCCGGCTGTCTGATGATTCAAGAAGCCGGTGGATTGGTGGGTGACCTGGAAGGAAATGATACCTATCTGGAAAGCGGGCAGATAATTGCCGGCAACCCCAAAGTATTCTCGCAATTACTGCAGATTATCATGCCACATCTCAGTCAAGCGCTTATAGAAAATCATCGTGCTGCAGAAAAACGTTAACAAGTCGCAGAATCCTGGATCACAACTTAAGCATCCGGTTCTGTATCGGATGCCGTGGATTTGGTTTCAGATTCGTCATCTTCGATTGCCAGGCTATGTTCATCTATTTCTATCAATGATCCCAATTCTTCTAAGGGTGGGAGCTCGTCCAGAGAACGCAGGCCCAGATCATTCAGAAAATGCTGTGTGGTCGCAAACAATGCCGGCTTTCCCGCTACGTTACGATGTCCAACCTGATCAATCCAGCCACGCGCTGTCAGTGTTTTAAGAATGGAAGACGACACACTGATGCCGCGTATTTCTTCAATATCACCGCGTGTAACTGGCTGATGATAGACAATAATCGCCAGCGTTTCCAGTACCGCGCGCGAATAACGCGGTACTTTGGGCGGATCCAGTCGATTTAGAAAAACCTGCATTTCGGTTCTGGCCTGGAAGCGCCAGCCGCTTGCCACCTGAACAAGTTCAACACCTCTATTTGTCCAGTGCGCTTGCAAATCTTCAAGCAACCTGGACAGGTTTTTTACACTGACTGCATTGTCAAATAATTTTCTCAGCTCTGAAACAGGAAGCGGTTCCTGCGTGGTGAGCAAAGCAGCTTCCAGAATCCGTTTTATTTTTTCCGGATTCCCCGGATCGAACGCTGCGTCTAGTGAATATCCTTCAGTAGACGCCTGTTGATCAGACAGCATCGACTGACCGGACATAAATGACACCCAGCACTTCCGGCTGTGAAATTTCCACCAGCATCTCCTTCGCAAGCTCCAGAATCGCGAGAAATGTGACTATGACTTCGGTCACGGTTGCAGCCGGACTGAACAATTCATGAAAAACAATTTGTCCGCATTGATGTAAATTTCTCAAAACCTGGCTCATGTAAACGCGTACCGAGAGTGCCTCCCGATTAATTTGATGATGCCGATTGATTTTGGCTCTGGCCAGCAACCCCAGCCAGGTTTGACGAAGCATATCAGCGGAAACATTTGGCAAACGATCATACGTACTCTGTTCCATCCATACCTGTACAGTTGAAAAATCACGGCCCGCCTGCGGCAATTCGTTCAATCGCAATGCCGCCAGTTTTATCTGTTCATACTTGAGCAGTCGTTGTACCAGCTCGGCTCTCGGATCTTTTTCTTCCTCGTTTTCAGTGACAGGTACGGGCAGCAGCATACGTGATTTGATCTCAATCAACAAAGCCGTCATGAGCAGATACTCGGCGGCTAGTTCAAATTGCTCCACCTCCATCATATCAACATAAGCCATATACTGCTGCGTCAACTGCACCATTGGAATATCCAAAATATCGAGGTTATGCTTGCGAATCAGATAAAGCAGCAAATCCAATGGTCCCTGAAAAGAATCCAGAAATACTTCCAGCGCATCAGGCGGGATATATAAATCCTGCGGAATCTCCATTAAAGGTTCGCCACAGATTTTGGCCACAGGCTTTTCTATAGACTGATTAACGGGCGGGATAGCAGCAGAATCTACTGATGAAGTCATAGTTTCTTAAATATTCAACACGCCCATTTGCATATCAGGAATAATCCAGCCCAATAGCGGCACGAATATCCCGCATGGTTTCCTCGGCCAGTTGATTTGCTTTTTCACAACCATCAGCAATGATATTACGCACCAGCACAGGATCTTCTTCATACATTCGGGCACGATCATGCATCGGCTCCTGCTCAGCGAGCACTTTATCAATTACGCGTGATTTACAATCAAGACAACCGATTGCTGCAGTGGTACATCCTTCCTGAACCCATTTACAAGTATCGTCATCCGAATAAACCAGGTGAAATTGCCACACCGGACAGACCGCGGGATTACCGGGGTCTGTCCGCCGAACGCGCGCCGGGTCGGTCGGCATGGTACGGATTTTTTTATGTACGCTGTCTGAATCTTCGCGCATACCGATGGTATTATTATAAGACTTGGACATTTTCTGGCCGTCCAGTCCCGGCATACGTGATGCTTTTGTAAGCAGGGTCTCGGGTTCGCAAAGTATCATTTTCCCACCACCTTCCAGATAACCGAATAACCGTTCCTTGTCACCCAAATTGAGGTTTTGCTGCTCTTCGAGCAATGATTTGGCTTCTGCCAGCGCACTTTCATCACCCTGCTCCTGATAACGATTGCGTAACTCACTGTATAATTTTGATTTTTTAGATCCAAGCTTCTTGATAGCAGCTTGTGCTCTTTCTTCAAAACCAGGATCCTTACCGTATAGATGATTAAAACGGCGGCAAATCTCTCGTGTAAATTCAATATGTGGTGCCTGGTCTTCACCAACCGGAACACGGTTTGCGCGATAAATCAGGATATCAGCGCTTTGTAGCAACGGATAGCCCAGAAACCCATATGTACTGAGATCTTTTTCCGTCAATTTTTCCTGCTGATCTTTATAGGTAGGCACACGTTCAAGCCAACCCAATGGCGTCATCATCGACAGCAACAGATATAGTTCGGCGTGCGCAGGCACCTTGGATTGAATAAACAAAACAGCTTTTGACGGATCAACACCCGCAGCAAGCCAGTCGATCACCATATCCCAGACATTTTTCTCGATAATTTCTGGCGAATCATAATGGGTCGTCAACGCATGCCAATCAGCAACAAAAAAAAGGCATTCATATTGTTGCTGCAATTCAACCCAGTTTTTTAACACACCATGATAATGCCCCAAATGCAGATTGCCTGTTGGGCGCATCCCCGATAAAACACGGTCAGCAAACATTTTTGTGTCCTAATATCAAACGTTACAAGTTAGTCTGTTTGTTTCAGCAGCTTAAAATTGAAACAAGTAGAGCCAGATTAGACATATAAACCAAAAAAAGAAACTATCATTAATTTGATAAACGTGATCAGTGGCCAAACAATGAAGCCCAGAACACCGCTGATTAAGAGCACCAGTAATATCATAAAGCCATAAGGTTCAATTCTGGCAAAATGGTATGCAATCCGGTGTGGCAACAGACTCACAGCCATACGCCCCCCATCCAGTGGCGGCAACGGCAGTAGATTTAACACCATCAGAATTACATTGATTTCTATACCTGCAATACCCATCAATATCATGGGCTTGGTAAAATCACCGATAGGCATGAATATGGCAAGCTTGATCACCAACGCCCAGATTAATGCCATGAACAGATTGGCTGCCGGTCCTGCAGCTGCGACCCAAAGCATATCTTGCTTGGGATGGCGTAGATTGGCAAAATTGACAGGCACCGGTTTGGCCCAGCCAAAAAGAAAGCCTGCGCCCATCGTCATCTTACTGATAACAAACAACGTAGCCGGCACCAGAATTGTTCCTACCGGATCAATATGTTTTGCCGGATTCAGACTGATACGCCCCTGATTAAACGCGGTAAAATCACCAAAATGCCTGGCTATATAACCATGCGCTGCTTCGTGCATGGTTATGGCAAGAATAACCGGCAAAGCATAAATTGCGATTCCCTGAACAATGCTGTCAATATCCATGTTCGATTCCGAAAGGTTCCAGATCACCTTTTCCTGCCCGGACAAGCATGGGCACTTCATCCGTCAGGTCGATCACCGAGGTCATTTCCAAACCGCAGGAACCAGCATCCATCACCAGATCGACCTGATGCTCCAGACGCTCTCTGATAGCTTCAACATCATTTAAAGGAAATTCATCATCTGGCAATATCAACGTCGAACTCAGCAGGGGCTCATTCAGTTCCTCCAGTAACGCCAACGCCACGGGATGATCAGGAATACGCAAACCAATTGTATAGCGCTTTGGATGCTGCAAACGGCGCGGCACCTCGCGACTGGCCTGTAATATGAACGTATAACTGCCCGGTGTATTCGCCTTGAGTAATCGATATTGCGTATTGTCGACTCTGGCATAGAGCGATATTTCAGCAAGATTTCTGCATACCAGTGTAAAGTGATGCTTATCATCCACCTGACGTATCCTTCTGATACGTGACATCGCACTTTTATCGCCAATCTGACAACCCAATGCATAGCAAGAGTCGGTCGGATATACAATAACACCGCCATTATGCACAATATTGACAGCCTGCTTTATTAAACGTAAATGAGGATTATCTGTATGTATCGTGAAAAATTGAGCCATATAGCCAGATTTGATATCAAATTGCAATATTATGAGACTGCGATATGCCCAGGCACTTTCCAGTCACGCCATACTGGCACGCACCCTGCCGGCAGTTCGGGCAATTTACCCAAATCATAGAAGCTTTCACCCGGCCCATGAAAATCCGAACCGCATGAAACCATCAGGCCCCGCGTTCTCGCATGGCCGGCAAAAATCTCAACCTGTTGTTGCGTATGGCTGGCACTGATCACTTCTAATGCCGTACCACCCAGCGCACAAAAATCATCCAGCAAATCATTTAAAACATTTTTCCCTAAATTATATCTTGCCGGATGTGCGATAACAGCGTTTCCTCCACTGCCGGTGATCCACTCCACCGCTTCACTGAGCGCAGCCCACTCATGGTGCGCATAACCCGGTTTTCCTTTAACCAGATACTTCTTGAAAACCGATTTCATATCCTTGGCATGTCCGTTTTCAATCAAAAAACGGGCAAAATGCGTACGACCAATTAAACCACGCTCTCCTACGTGCGCAAAAGCGCCTTCAAAACTGCCCTTAATACCTATTTTTTCCAGTTCAGATGCAATATTCCGGGCGCGTTGTGTACGCCCGTCGCGAATCGCGGCAAGGCCGTCGAAAAGTGGCTGATAATTCGGATCAATGTTCAATCCGAGCACATGAATTGTGCGCCCACGCCAACTGACAGAAATTTCCACACCATTGATAAATGTGATATTTTTCTCGACAGCTGTCATACAGGCTTCATCCAATCCAGCCACATCGTCATGGTCAGTTAACGCCAGTATTTTAACGCCTCGTTGAGAAGCGCGCAGCACCAGCTGCGCAGGCGTTAAAATGCCATCAGAAATAGTAGAGTGGCAATGTAAATCAATGTTGAGCATGCAGGTTTTTTCGGTGTATAAAGGAAAGGACTCGCATCATAACAAATTAACCCGGCGAAGATAAATAATAATACCGATCATTCAATATAAAAATAATCAGATTATATCAAATGCTTGCACAAGGAACTCGTAATGCACAATAATTTAAATATATGGCGCCATCTTACCGCAGCACCCCATCGCAGTTTATTTTTAGCTGGCGCACTGCAAGGCGTGCTTACACTCGTCTGGTGGATTTATGATCTGACCGGGCGCTATGCGGTTTTTGGCACGCTGTCGATCTGGAGCATTGCGCCAACTTGGGCGCATGCTTTTTTGATGATCTATGCTTTTTTCCCTTTTTTTATTTTCGGTTTTCTGTTTACCACTTATCCAAACTGGATGAATGGAAAAAAAATCACCGCGCGCGCCTACATGACAACCTGTCTGTTAATGGCTGCAGGTGTCGCTTTGTTTTATACCGGATTAGTGCATAGCAAATGGATAGCTATTCTGGGCGTCCTCGCCATGCTCGCCGGCTTTGGCAATGCTTTTGGCGTATTGCAGCGCATTCTGATCGGAGCCAGCGGTCAGGACAGGCGTCATGCGATTGTCACCAGTACAGCACTTTTCATGGGGTGCCTGGGTATTGCCGCTTATTTTCTCTGGTTGCTGACTGATATACATTTTTTGCTGGAATTTTCACGCCATGCGGGTATCTGGTTTTTCCTGATGCCTATTTTACTGACCGTCTCACACCGCATGATTCCTTTTTTCTCCAGCCGGGTGCTGGACAATTATGTCCTTGTCAGACCTTACTGGATCCTCTGGGTCATGCTCGCCTGCAGCGCAGCACATGGTTTTCTGCAGTTACTGGAAATGACGCAATATATGTGGACAGTTGACCTTCCACTGGCCCTGTGCGCACTGTATCTGTCAATCAAATGGGGATTTCTTCGCAGCTTCCAGGTCAGTCTGCTGGCCGTCCTGCATATTTCATTTGCCTGGCTCGGCCTCTCCATGTTGCTGTATGGATCACAAAGCCTGATCTTAATGTTAACCGATAGCAATATGTCAATACTGGGTGTGGCGCCACTGCATGCGCTGGCTATAGGGTACTTTGCCAGCATGGTGCTCGGCATGGCTTCGCGCGTCACCATCGGTCATTCCGGCCGGCCTCTGGAAATGGATCGGTTTACCTGGCAATTGTTTATCGGATTTCAGGCGACAGCCATCGTAAGAATACTGCCTGAAATAATTCCCGTATTCGCTCAGTATACAGCGACACTCTATCTGCTTGCCGGACTGATCTGGTTATCCTGTTTCTTTTTATGGGCTGTACGCTATATACCGATTTACTGGCGGCCCCGTGTCGACGGCAAGCCCGGCTAATCCTGCTCACATAAAGAACCATCATTAACAGGTTAGACTGACAGCTTGACAAGCACAAAGGGCTTCGATAGTCTCGCTGCACGAGTCAGTTTTGTATTAAAACTGTCCCGTCATGCGACAGTCTAAGTTGATCAGGCAAACAAAAAGTTAGCGAATAATCTATAATTTATGCTGGCCATTTCGCCAGAATGGTGCATAATTTTTCATAATAATAATATTCACTTAAATATATTCACATATTTAATTTAACTAAACGCGTCACGAAACAAAGGAGAAAGCGTAATGGAACTTAAAGGATCCAAAACTGAAGGTAATCTGAAAGCAGCATTTGCAGGTGAATCGCAAGCCAATCGCCGCTATCTGTACTTTGCGGCAAAAGCAGACGTCGAAGGTCAGAATGATGTCGCAGCTGTGTTCCGTTCCACCGCGGAGGGCGAAACAGGACATGCCCACGGGCATCTGGAATATCTGGAATCATGCGGCGACCCGGCCACCGGCCTGACTTTCGGCTCGTCCCGTGACAACCTGAAAACTGCAATTGCCGGTGAAACCCACGAATACACCGATATGTATCCAGGTATGGCCAAAACCGCACGCGATGAAGGCTTCGACGAAATCGCCGACTGGTTTGAAACACTGGCTAAAGCTGAGCGCTCACATGCCAATCGTTTTCAGCGTGCACTGGACAGCTTTACCGATTAATCGATCGCACAGACAGAAACTGCTGACGGACTGAATCCGACCGGCATAAAAAAAACAGATGGTGTTTTTCGGTATTCAATGAAAAACACCATCTGACCGCAGTGTATTCACAATGACTTTTTCTAATCCTTTTCACACTTGACATTTCTATGGCTACTCGTGAAGGCAGTCTGGAAGCACCCAAACGCAACCCGATCGACTGGAAACAAATCGACTTTTACAATGAAGCCAGTCTGCAGGATGAAATGGAGCGCGTTTTTGACATCTGCCATGGATGCAGACGTTGCGTCAATCTGTGCACCGCATTTCCCCGTCTATTTGATTTGATCGATGACGGCGCAACAGGTGAACTCGATGGTGTCGATAAAAACAAATTCTGGGAAGTGGTCGATCGCTGCTTTCTGTGCGACATGTGCTTCATGACCAAATGCCCCTATGTACCACCGCATGAGTGGAACATTGATTTTCCACATCTCATGCTGCGCGCCAAAGCAGTTAAATTTAAAACAAAAGGTGTAAGTTTTCGGGACAAATTGCTATCCAGCACTGATGCCATGGGCAAAATTGCAACAATCCCGGTGGTGGTTCAAAGCGTCAACACATTGAACAAAACACCTGCAGTACGCAAACTGCTGGACAATCAGTTAGGCATTCATGCAGATCGAAAACTGCCTGAATACGCCACTAAAAAATTCCGCCCCAATGCACAAACTAACAACACATTCACAATCAAAAATGGCGAACGGACGCCAGGTAAAGTAGCCATCTATGCCACCTGTTATGTCAATTACAACGAACCCGGCATTGGCCATGATTTGTTGAAAATACTTGCACATAATGAAATACCCACAACACTGGTCGAAAAAGAAGCCTGCTGTGGCATGCCGAAACTTGAACTCGGCGACCTGGAAACGGTTGAAAAACTCAAGAATGAAAATATTCCACCGCTGCTGAAACTCGCGCAAGATGGTTTTGCCATACTTTCTGCAGTACCGTCGTGCACACTCATGTACAAGCAGGAACTGCCACTGCTGTTTCCTGATGATGAAGCCGTAAAGACCATCGCCGCAGCGATGTTCGATCCGTTTGAATATCTGTTACTGAGAAACCAGGATCAGCTGCTGAAAACAGACTTTAAAACCGCATTGGGCAAGGTAGCCTATCACATCCCCTGCCATCAACGCGTACAGAACATCGGCAAAAAAACACGCGATGTGTTGCAATTGATTCCCGATACCGAAATCAACGTCGTTGAACGCTGCTCAGGACACGACGGCACCTGGGGTGTTAAAAGCGAGTTTTTTGCAGATTCGATGAAAATAGGCCGCCCGGTATTCCGGCAAATGGCAGCCAGTAAACCCGATTATATCAGTTCCGATTGTGCCATAGCCGCACGCCATATCGAACAAGGCATGGGCACTGAAAATACCGCACAAAAACTGCACCCGCTCACCCTGCTGCGCATGGCGTATGAAGGTCAATCCGACTGCAATCAGGAAACCGACCTGCAAAGCAAATCCGACAACGAAGATACTGAATAAAATATAATGGCCAAAATCACACGTGACAGTTTAATGACACTGGAAGCTTATGCAAAAGTCCGCAAGCAAAAGAGAACGGAAGTCATGGCGCATAAAAAACCGCGCAAGATTCCACTCGGCGAGCACATCACACTTTATTTTGAAGACGAAGTCACCATTCGTTATCAGGTTCAGGAAATGCTGCATGTAGAGCGCATTTTCGAGGAAGCGGAAATCGCGCATGAACTGGAAACTTACTTGCCGCTGGTTCCGGATGGCTCCAACTGGAAAGCCACCATGATGATTGAATATCCCGACCCTGCCGAGCGTGCCGCCCAGCTTGCAAAAATGGTGGGTATTGAAGACCGGATCTGGGTGCAAATCAATGATTCTTCGCCCGTCTATGCAATCGCAGACGAAGACCTCGAACGTGAAAACAGTGAAAAAACATCCGCTGTGCATTTTCTGCGTTTTGAACTGACCCGGGAAATGATTCAGGCGTTACAACAGCCGGACACCCTGTCCATGGGGGTCGATCATCCCGCTTATGAGGCAACAATCAACCCGGTCAACGAACAAACCCGGCTGTCGCTGATTAATGATCTGGATACACCAGAATGACAAAACGGATGCGCATCCAGATCTTACTGGCAATCGGTTTGTCACTGCTCACAGCATGCGCAGCCAAACAGGAATTCAAGGACGAATTCGACAGTGAAAAAAAATGGACTGAACAATTAGCTCAACTCCCGCCCTATCCGGAAGCTGACAATCTGATAACCTTTGATGTGGGGCCCATCAGCGATTATCAGCACGCCATCGATGCCACCTCCATCAATATCGGCAAAGACGGTGTCATTCGCTTTACGCTGATTACCCAGTCCTCGTCAGGTGCGATGAATATCAGCTTTGAAGGTATTCGCTGCGCAACCAGTGAAAGAAAGCTCTATGCAATCGGCCGGGATGACAAAACCTGGTCAGAACCCAGGATTTCCGAATGGCAGCCATTGGGCTTCGTCAGACAATTCTATGCGCAACGCGAACTCACAAAAAACATCTTTTGCCCGAACGGGCAACTCGTCAGCAACCGCGAAAAAGCGATCAGCGCGTTAAAAAAAGGAATACACCCAGCGATTTTTCGTTAGTGCAATCAACTAGCAGGTCGCTTAACGGATCGTTGGAAAATGTTTTCGGGGCAGACATATACAAGCTGCAGAGCAACCACATTGCTGCAAGCAGATTTTGATTTCTGGGTTATGCAAGTGCCTATGGCTCCACTTCTTGTCCATCCCATGCAAAGCACTTTCCACTATCGGCAGGTGACAGTTGATCTATAACCGATAGAAGCTTTATTACAGAAAATTCTGGTGTAAAGAGCTTGTCTTCCACGACATTCCTCTGGAAGGGCTTAGATAGATTGCTGTCTACGGTTCCCGGATGCAAACCAACAATAATGGCTTCCCTGTAGCGCCTGCTCATTTCAATAGCCGCATTCTTGATCACCATATTCAATGCCGCTTTGGACGCACGATATGAATACCATCCTCCCAGTTGATTGTCCGATATACTCCCAATGCGTGCGGAAAGAGCAGCAAAGACTGCACGTTTACCTTTATGCAGCTTAGGCAAGAAATGCTTCGCTACCAATGCAGGTACAACAGCATTAACCATGAAGAGGCGCTGAAACTTTTCCGAGGACAAATCACGCAATGATTTTTCAGGCATTAACGCACCTTCATGCAGTATGCCAGTAGTAACGAGTATTAAATCAAGCGGCGCATTTTTTGAAGCCGTGGTTGCTGCGCGTTTAATGGATGCTTCATTTTCATAATCGATCACATGAGCAGTGACAACAGGTATGTCATGTATTTTTTTGACGCGTGAAAATGCATATATGTGCTCTGTTCCCTGGCGTTTTGCGAGCTGCGTAAGGAATGCGCCTCCCAGTGCGCCGGAAGCGCCAATGATTACAATATTCCTATATAACGGTATTTCATTACGCATATTATTTTTTCTCAATCTAACGCTTAACAGCGTTTTCTAACCAGAAGTCGGATCGCTTGTCAGCCAGCAACGGACAAAACACACCAGCTGCGGTATTTACTTGCTCACTCAAAGTAAGCGACAATCCGTAGGCCGGAATTTGCAATCAGGGTACTGTCGATATGTTGTGGACTTACAGCAATTATGCAGACGCGTGAGCAAAAGAGATAACCAGTTGGATGCTGGCTGACAATATCCATTATGGCCGATATGACCCCATATCTGATTTTTATAACTTCCCAAACTACGATACCGCGCTCCAGACCAACTTCAATTCGGCTCAGGTCAATGCCCTTGCGCAGTATCAGACATGGAAAATCAATCAGCTGAGTGAACAGATAAAGCAATTATTTGGATTGTAGCGGGTATGATGATTTCTGAGCCAATGCTGAGAGAAACCCTACAATATTGAATTTTAAAGCTAAAACCGATTATTTTCTGCGATGCAAGACTTCACATCTCCAATTTCTTTAGTTTTGCTACATAAAGAGCACATACTTCCCTGCAGATATCGGTAACTATAAGCAATGGCTTCTCGGTATTAAGATCTGCATTCACGATTCATTGTTTGTGTGCACCAGGCCGGCATGACGGATAGCCGTGCCGGCCTGGCATTATGATCAGATACCCCAAGCGCCTGATTCACCCTGGAAACCTACCAGCGTCACATCTCCAAGCTGATCACCCAAATGTATGGGTTGCGAGCAGGAGGTATGGTACTGAGCTGATTGCAATAACTGGTTGCTACCATTAGTGTCGAACGGATTGTCATCGAATACATGCACGTATGTATTGGACCCGAATTTATCGCCAGCAATCGTTGTACTAGCTATGAATTCGTCACCCACTTGTACGGTACCCATGAAAAACTCCTTGCCCCCCAGATCAGTGGGGTTACTCTTGTTAGTGACCAGTATAAAAGAAACGCCATCGTCATCTGTAAGGCCACTGTCAAACAGGATTTTAGCTTTGTCAGACGACTGTGCAGTATTCACAAGCACGCTTGGCTCGTAGTCAAATTTCAAAGCTTTTGGCTTACCAAGTGTGTCGCAAGCGTCGTAGTCCGGAAACAACATGTCAACGCCGTTGTAATTCGCTGCATCCTGGTCTGATACAGATGGCAAGCCCAGATCCTGGCCCTGAGCATCGACTGCGATTGCGGAGACCGTTGCAATATTGGTCACCTGGCCTGCTTGAGCCAATTCTGATGCGGTATAGATCCATTCCTCGCCTGGATCAAGCAAACCGTTTTGGTTGGCATCGCCTTCGAAACCAGGGGCAATGTTCAGACGATTATCAGTGAGTGACACATTGGCCAATGGCGTGCTGCCCGGATTCGTCACTACGTAGGTGAAATCAACGTTATCACCTATGAGTGATTGCGGACCCGGACCGGTATCTGCATCCTCTCCAAACCAGACAGATGGATCAATCGTACCATCTTCACCAGCGTAGCCGACAAGTGAGACGTTCCCCACGGTATCCCCGAGATTGATCGGTTGCGAGCAGGAGGTATGATAGGTCAGTGATTGCAGCAATGCATCACCACCTGCCACAGCATCAAACGGATTGTCGTCGAAAAAGTGCACATAGGTAGCCGAACCGAATTTATCCGCATCGGCGTTAACGGATGCCGTGAATTCACTGCCAACATTAACATAACCCCGGAAGAAAACTTTACCGCCCAAATCACCAGGGTTGGATTTATCGGTCACTACCACATAAGACTTGCCGTCATCTTCAATACCCGCCTGTGTCAGAATAGCCGCCTTCGACGAGTCCTGATCAGTGTCGACAGTATTACCGATCTCGTAGTCAAATGTCATCGACAGCGGCTTGCCCAGGGTATCGCAGATATGCCCGATCACCGGCGCATATCCCGCGACTGCGACATACTTCTCAATATCGATCTGTGGACCGCCAACCACGATATAGTTGGCATCATCCTGATCGGTAACTTCGGGCAGCCCCAGTGGGTTCCCCAATGCATCGACTGGTGTGGCCGTCACAATGCCAGTGTTGGTCACCTGGCCGACAAGCGCAGTTTCCGACGCCGTATAGATCCACGCTTCACCGGGATCTAGCTTGTTGTCGGCATTGGTATCACCCTCAACATAGGTAACATTGCTCAAACGGTCGTCACTCACAGACACATTTGCCAGCGGCGTACTGCCCGGATTAGTCACGACATAGGTGAAGTCCACAGCTGTACCGAACGCCGCCTCCGGACCCGAGGGTGTGTCCGCATCCTCTCCAAACCAGACAGATGGATCAATCGTACCATCTTCACCAGCGTAGCCGACAAGCGAGACGTTCCCCACGGTATCTCCGAGATTGATCGGTTGCGAGCAGGAGGTATGATAGGTCAGTGATTGCAGCAATGCATCACCACCTGCCACAGCATCAAACGGATTGTCGTCAAAAAAGTGCACATAGGTAGCCGAACCAAATTTATCCGCATCGGCGTTAACAGATGCCGTGAATTCACTGCCAACATCAACATAACCTTTGAAGAATACTTTGGCTTTCGAGTCAGTCGGGTTAGATTTATCGGTCACTACCACATAAGACTTGCCGTCATCTTCAATACCCGCCTGTGTCAGAATAGCCGCCTTCGACGAGTCCTGATCAGTGTCGACTGTATTACCGATCTCGTAGTCAAATGTCATCGACAGCGGCTTGCCCAGCGTATCGCAGATATGCCCGATCGCCGGCGCATATCCCGCGACTGCGACATATTTCTCAATATCAATGGCTGGAGGTGCGGCCATACCAATGTAATTCGCCGGATCGTTGTCTGTGACTTGCATGTTGTTATAAACCCCGGTCACCGTGCCAATGTTGGTCTGCAGACCGTTCATGACCAGTTCGGATGCTGTGTAGCTCCAGGTTTCACCCGAGTCGAGCAATCCATCGTTGTTATCGTCGCCTCCGATAAATTCGATTGCAGCGATCCGGTCATCGGTTACCACCACGTTCGAAAGCGGCACGGTACCTGGATTTGTCACGTAGTAGGTAAAGACTGCAGTATCAACACTCGTTTCGCCTGCCGGTCCGCTGGGGACGTCTGCATCTTCGTCAGGTCCAATCACGCCCGGCACCGAATCCGGTGCTGCACCGTCCTCGCCCACATAATCGACCAGTGTTACATTACCGACCATGTCGCCGAGGTGAATCGGCTGAGAACAGGAGGTATGATAGGTCAGTGATTGCAGCAACGCATCACCACCTGCCACAGCATCAAACGGATTGTCATCGAAAAAGTGTACGTAGGTAGACGATCCGAATTTATCCGCATCAGCGTTAACGGATGCCGTGAATTCACTGCCAACATCAACATAACCTTTGAAGAATACTTTGGCTTTCGAGTCAGTCGGGTTGGATTTATCGGTCACTACCACATAAGACTTGCCGTCATCTTCAATACCCGCTTGTGTCAAAATAGCCGCCTTCGACGAATCCTGATCGGTGTCGACGGCGTTTCCAATATTGTAGTCAAAAGTCATTTGCTGTGGTTTGCCAAAGACCTCACATACCGCGCCCGCAAACAGGATTGCTGGTTTTTCAATACGAACGAATTTTTCAATGTCGATGTCGGGTGGCGGGAGGACTTCACCGAAGTTGTTATCAGTGCTGTTTTCACCTGCATTAACCGTGATCTGGCTAATGGTTTCGTTAACGTCTGTGTTGCCACCGGTGCTGCCGGCTGTCTCCTTGCCATCATTTTTACCAGCAGGCTGGGTGGGTTCCACGACACTGTAAGTGCCTGCATCCAGGCCTGTGAACGAATAGGAACCATCTGCGGCGGTGGTGGTCGTGCTGATCACAACGCCCGCGGCGTTCAGTAACTGAATCGTCACATTGTTCAGACCCACTTCGCCGGCATCTTTAACGCCATCATCGTTATCGTCGCAATAAACAAATCCCGAGATCGATGCGGGTTCTGGTGGCGGGAGGACTTCACCGAAGTTGTTATCAGTGCTGTTTTCACCTGCATTAACCGTGATCTGGCTAATGGTTTCGTTAACGTCTGTGTTGCCACCGGTGCT
>NZ_QAAE01000016.1 GCF_003046585.1 Nitrosomonas aestuarii
ATAAAAAAGTAATTGTGGAATGAGGCACGACTTGCTAAAGTGATTATGACAAAGTCGCTCGGTAATTAGACCGACAGTTTCCCTTGGTAATCACAAACCCTCATGACTCATACTAATGATAAAACACAGAATTGGCATGCTCAATTTAGCCGAAGAACTTGGTTACTAAACCTAAATTCCGACGCAGAAACTGCAATTATTGTCTGATGCTGGCACGTCGTTTAAGCCTGGCAGGCTCAGAGCCTATCTTGACAACCGTTCCGATAAGTGCGCGGCTTCTTTTTGTGCGGTCCAACGGCGAGGATAAGGTCTTATGGTAGCTCTCAGCCAGATCATCCCATGACGTGCAAACGCTTAGCTTTACTTGGCGATTGTTGGGATCAAGTATCATGTCTGGTGCGCATCAAACCCTTAGAGGGTAAATTATTTTTGTCGTTTATAGCCACTCAGAGTGCGCAACTTTCGGGGTTATTTCACTGATTTGCGTGCACTATTGTGCCAAAATTCGCAACATTTATCTATACCATCAGTCGATTATACGTTCCGAATAAGCTCTGTTTGCTAAATGTCAGGTGCTACATTCATTTAAATTCTGTTGTTGCCGAATTAATCATCAACTCAGACGGTATATATACCCAACATTTCGCGTGACTGGTTGGTGATGTTAGCATGTGCATGGATGCGACAACTTCTAAGTTTTGCTATGGCTAATATAGAAGCTCATAACTATTTCTTCGCTACCAACAACAGTGCGCAGACAAAAGAAACTAAAAGACCCGACAATATCGGCGCCAATACTATTTCATTATCAGTTACCATGAAATATAGGTAAAGAATCAATGAAAATAACAGTGAAATAGTCATGAAAAGTTTTATCATATTTAAGCATCTTTTTTGGTAATTAATTTGAAACTGTAGCTGTTAAAATTAACCAGATCAATATTTAACCTCATTAATTATTCTTTTATTCTTTAATGATTTTTTCCAGTATTCCTTACCGGTATAAAAATTGTTTTCCGTCTGTGCATAAGGCATTCAAAGAACCCAAATATACGTTTCTTAAAAATCCTGAGTCGCTCTCAGAAACAAAACAACAGCAATTACTGACTCAGGTTATGACAAGAATGTTTTATAGAGCTAATTTGACTAAATTGGGTAACAGTGAAGGCACTGGTGGCGAAGATGATAGTCGAACCCGCAGTGAGAATGTATAATCTATTGTATTACAATAACTTATTATTTTATGTTGCCTGGAAATAAGCATAGATAGGCATCTTTTAGCATAGCCGGTCAGTAAACGGGAAAGCCATTATACAATATCATAGTGCCCACAGGCTACGGTAGGTTTCGTCATCTCCAGTGCTGTTCTATTCAGATAAGTGCCGCTTAATGCGCTTAAGTAGTTCACACCAACCGGTTCAATCCTGTAAACAATAACTTTTCATTTCTTGCACTTTCCAGGCAAGCGTGTCGCTGATTGACACTTCATGTCGGACGTTCCTCTCTTGTCTGGTGGTTGATACACCATCACTTTGGTACCTCGATGCCGTTTTGGGTAGTGAGCGTCCATTCCATTAGAACAGTCCGACCTAGAGTTGCAGGAAATCAATGATCAGGGATGGGTAACGTTCAAACCCAACAAAACTATGGTTGCCGCCGATTTCAATGGTTTGTTTGCTGAGCGCATATTTCTTTACTGCCTCTCGATAATCGAGCACTTCATCTCCTGTTTGTTGCAGCAGCCAGAAATCCTCAGCTTGATTAAGCACCTCTATGTAAAGATCTCTTAGCTCTTGAATGTGTTTTTTTTTAGAATATAGCTCTCCTGGCTATAGGGATTGGTCTGTTCGCCAAGATAATTTGTCAATAATTCAAAGGGCTTGACTGCAGGATTTACCAAGACTGTTTTACCACCATACTTGTAATTGAGCCAAGTTGCTAAATAACCGCCTAGTGAGCTGCCCACTACACCTATTTGACATTCGTGCTGGTGCTGATCGACAAGGCTTTGGGCAAGCAAGGCCGCTTGCAATGGGTAATTAGGTAATTGTGGGATGATTAATTTGATATCAGGTCGGTGCTGCTTACAATACTCGCGCATGACACTCGCTTTATGTGATTGCGATGAACTGTTAAATCCATGAAGATAAAGCAGCAAAGGTGACTTGGGCATCGAAATTATCTCGTTGACATTCACAAAGTCAATTTATTATTTAATTAAGTTGTTGGCGTATTAGCATGGCGCCGCGATGATGAACGATTTGCGGTTGCTCGAGCAAAACCCGCTGTTCTATTGGCTGTTGACTTTGGTACATTATTTCTTCGTTTTTTTGCTTGGCTAGGTACAGGTTTTTCGTCACTTGGTCTGGTACCGCGTCCAGTCCTTATAGGTTCGGCTGTAATGCTTGGGTCGGGTTCGAAACCTGCGACAATTTGGCTAGGCAAAGCGCGTTTGACTAACCGTTCTATATTTGCCATTAACTTGAGTTCATCCACGCACACCAGTGAAACCGCATCACCTTCTGCACCTGCTCGACCAGTACGACCAATACGGTGAACATAGTCTTCAGCCACGTTTGGTAGTTCAAAATTGACGACATGCGGTAAGTCGTTGATATCAATTCCGCGCGCAGCGATATCTGTTGCGACCAGAACCTGCAGAGTACCTGTCTTGAATTTAGCTAATGCTTGAGTGCGTGCCGTTTGACTTTTATTGCCGTGGATAGCAAGTGATGGGATGTCATTTTCTGTCAGAAATTTTGCCAGTTTATTGGCGCCGTGCTTAGTGCGGGTGAAGACCAATACCTGTGACCAGCAGTGTTTCTTTATCAAGTGAGCAAGCAGGTCGCGCTTGCGGTTTCGATCTACCGGATGTACCATATGTGTCACTTTATCGGCAACTGCGTTGCGATGGGCCACTTCAATTAATATCGGTTTGTTGAGAAGATTCTCCGCCAGCTCCTTGATTTCATCAGAGAAGGTGGCCGAAAATAATAAATTCTGTCGCTGCTTTGGCAGTAATGCAAGAATCTTTTTGATATCTCGAATAAATCCCATATCCAACATGCGATCTGCTTCATCTAGGACAAGAATCTCCACTTGCTCAAGAGAGAGCGTTTTTTGCTGTATATGGTCAAGCAGACGTCCAGGTGTAGCAACCAAAATATCCACACGGCTTTTCAAGCGACTGATTTGCGGGTTGATGTTGACACCACCAATCATCATCATTGAATTCAATTTCAGATATCTGCCGTAATTGCGCACGCTTTCTTCTACTTGTGCCGCGAGTTCACGGGTAGGTACAAGAATTAATGCACGTACTGGCGGACGTCCACTGGATGGCCCTTTGACTGTTTTATCAGACAGGCGGTGCAGAATAGGTAGCGTAAAACCAGCGGTTTTACCGGTGCCTGTTTGCGCGCCTGCAAGTAAATCAGCGCCTGCGAGTACTGCTGGGATGGCTTGCATTTGAATTGGGGTAGGTACAGTGTAGCCACATTCTGTGACAGCACGAATAATATTCTCGGACAAGCCGAATGATGAGAAAGACATAAAACTCCAACGGGGATAAGGTCGGTCTGTTCTACTGGTTCAGTATGACAGTCATGGTGAGTAGGTGATGAATAATGCAAAAAACCTAAATCATCTGATAAGAATTATAATATGGATTGATATAAAAAATAACTAACATTGTCTAAACTTACCAGTAAAAAAACAAATAATGAAAAAAATGTTGCCAGTGAATGTTGTAATAGTCGAATAAAAGCCCAAAAAAGATCATGCTCAAAATATCCCTTTCTCGATCAACCTGGTTTTCTTTTGTTCTCGGTCTCGGTCTGTGATTTCTGGTGTTTTCAATGTGGACACAAACGCCGATGTGACTGGTAGAATTCGCTATGCGGCGCATCGTCGTCGATGGCGGTGAATGAATGCTGGCACTCTTTCTCGGTGTTTCGGCTTTGCTGATGGCATTGGCGTGCTTAAGGGTGACGGTGACTCAACGTGCCCGGCGCTCATATCTATCCTGCTCGGTATTCCTTGCAGCACTGGTTCCTCTTTCAGGCTGATTGGTGCTGATTGTGAGAGAGATTCTATGAATATTTGCAGTTGTGCAAATCCTATGGAAGGCAACATTTTGTTCAAAAAACTTTTTTCTGTGTTGTCGCAGACGCTTTTTCGGTGCTAACTGAAACGAGCCAATTATGCAGGTGAACATTCCAGCTTTTCCGGTGACTAATTGTGTTGAATTAACACTGCGTTATTCCTGAGATTCTAAATTCACATTACTTATAGGAAAGTGGTATGGGCGCTATAAGCCTGTATCAGGAGAATAATTCCGCTACGTCTCATTGCCGCCGGCGCGCTTTGCCGTTACACGATAATAAATATAAGATTTTTATAGGTGGAAAACAATATGAACCAAAGACCCGAAATTATTATTTCATCACTTGATGCAGAACGTTTAGACAGAATGCTTGATTCCTTGGGGGATAAACAATTTCCGGGGAAGGATGCGCTTCTTGCTGAACTGAATCGTGCAGATATCGTTGCACCTGAAGAAATGCCGCCTGATATTGTTACGATGAATTCGACGGTTAATTTTAAAGAAATTGCATCCGGTAAAGTGTTTTCTTTAACGCTTGCCTATCCACATGGAAACCATAATAGTGATGCAACCGTTTCTATACTTGCGCCGGTGGGCAGTGCATTACTCGGGCTTAAAGAGGGTGATCAAATAGAATGGCCGAAGCCCGGTGGCGGCTTGTTGTCAGTAGAAATCATTGAAGTCGTGTATCAACCTGAACGTGAAGGTATATTTCACAGGTAATCAAGACGTTTTTACCGTACCAGGAGATGCTGCTATACCGAATAGTTTTTCATTGCTTCGCAATTACAAACTGACGTATGGTGGCAACGTTATCCTGCTTTGCGAGCGTTGAGTTCATGAGGCCATTTTCGTCATTGCTGGCTGAAGTGCGTGCCTGCACCATTTGTGAGTGCCATTTGCCGCTTGGCCCACGGCCTGTGCTTCAATTGCATCCAAAGGCAAAGATTCTGATCGCGGGTCAGGCGCCGGGTAGAAAAGCTCATGACTCGGGTGTACCTTTTGATGATGCCAGCGGTAAACGCTTACGTGAGTGGCTGGGTATGACCTGCGAAGTGTTCTACGACCCGGAGCTGATCGCCATACTGCCAATGAGCTTTTGTTTCCCCGGTACAAGTGATTCAGGAGATGTGCCGCCGCGATCCGAGTGTGCGGCTGCATGGCACAGACAACTTATGGCGCAGCTTTGTCATCTGGAACTCACCTTGGTGCTTGGACAGTACGCACAGGCGCATCATTTCGGTGAAACTGGTTCATCCCTAACCGAACGGGTGAAGTCGTGGCGTACTTATTGGCCGCATATGATACCGCTTCCACATCCTAGTCCGAGAAACAATCTTTGGATACGCCGCAACCCCTGGTTTGAGATCGAACTACTTCCGTCGCTTCGAGAGCGAGTGTCAGAAATTCTTATATGACGAACAGCAACAAAGCATGAAGCTAACGCAGTGTATCTGGATTCACTGAATTGGCTTAAATTATGTGCTGGTTTCGGTATTTTTGCTTAAATTGATTTGCGATTAAATGGGTGTTGACGGACACTGTTGGTTTGGACATTGAGGCTAATCAATATCATGAGTATCACTCATCAACTGCTGTTATTGATACGCATCACAAAATCCCGTAATATCGCGCGCCGTTATTTTGTGGTCAATGGATTTGATGGTGCGCTGACTATGTTGGGGTTACTAACCGGATTCTACGTGAGCGGTCAGAACACATTGCCCGTGGTGATCAGTGTGTGCCTGGGTGCTGCTATTGCATTGGGCATGAGCGGAATGACCAGCGCGTATATCAGTGAAGCGGCGGAAAAAAGGCGCGAGTTGAAGCGACTTGAAAGGGCCATGATTGCAGACCTAGGCGAATCAGCTTATGGGCATGCAGCTCGTTTGATGCCGTTTCTCATCGCTATTGTGAATGGCCTGGCGCCTTTCCTGATAGCATTGCTTATCATATCGCCACTGGCATTAGCGCACTGGCAGCCACAGCTTGTTCCCAATCCATTGGAAACTGCAGCAGTGGTTGCGTTCCTGATCATATTTTTGTTGGGTGTATTTCTTGGCCGTATTAATGGCCGTTTCTGGTTATGGTCAGGATTGCAAACACTAATTGTCGCAGCGATGACTGCGTTGCTGATTTATGTTCTGAGTCCGCTTAAATAGAATATTCAATACCTGTATTCGATAAGCCAATCAGATCAATATTCACTGCATTCAGATCGGTTTCGGCGGCAAGTACGCCGAGTTCCCCCGTTGTCATGCCATTATTCAATACATCGATAAATGGCTGTGCTTGTCCTGCTGTTGGTGGCGATCCTACGAGATTAGTCCACAGCAATGTGACGAATTTTTCAGGTGTGTTGCCACCGGCTATTTTGATTGCCAGTTCTGTAAGTTCTTCATAGGTCATGCCATCGTCCAGCAAATCAAGGCCAACGCCGACGAATTCAGGATTGCGTACATGCTCTCGGCCAAAAGCTGCACCCAGCACTCTGGCAACTTGCCCTGCGCTTGTGTTCAGGTCATATGCGATTCCAATGTCGGAAAACTGCAGTCGCTCAACATTGATCAGTGTATCCTGACCATCATCATTGGTTGTGCTGATGACCTCAAACCGATCACTGCTGCGTGTAATTGTATAACTTGCGATTGGATTTGAAAATATTGCTGTGTCCGATCCACCTTTACCGTCAAAAATATCGTTGCCCTGTAATCCTTCGAATATATTGACGCCGTCATCTCCGTCGAATTGATCATCAGCCGATGAGCCGATAAGTTGAGCAGCGCCAGCAACAAATTGTTCGATGTTGGTAAATGTACCAGCTGCTGACTTTGTATCCGTTATGAAATCAATTTCAAGATCAGTGTCTGTGCCGCTATTGTCTTCAAACACAGAAAAAAATGCGAGATCGTTGGTCGAATTGGCATAAGTTGCTTCTGCCTCAAGGACACCCTGCGGTGTGAGCATGACGTTTCCTGAATTGCGGGGTGCCGTGCCGGAGTCGTCTTTCCAAACGGGCTTGTCAAATTCAAGTTCAGCAACATAAGTACCTGCAACAGTATCAATACGTATTGTGCCGCCTAATGTGCCGAAGTCCAATACATCAATACCGTCACCGCCGTCAATTGTCATGTTACCCAGACCAATCACAAACTGGTCGTTACCTGTTCCGCCGATGGCGTTATCATCGCCGTCGAGTACAAGCACATCATTGCCTGCACGGCCATCAAGCATATCCGCACCCGCGCCACCGGAAAGCATATTGTCAAGATCGTTACCCAGTATCGTATCGTCGCCGTCTCCGCCGATAATATTCTCAATACCTGAAAGTGTGTCATTTTCCTGACCGCCGTCGAACAATCTGAAGCGTGCAATACCATCAACCAGATCAGCAAAAAGATGGCCGAAACTGGCGGTCTCAATTTCACCAAGATTACCACCTGGCGCAGCAAAAGCCCATGTAGCTGTATCAATGCCGGTGCCGCCGTTGATGTCGTCATTGCCCGCGCCGCCATGCAGTAGATCGTCACCGGTATCTCCGAATAATATGTCGTTGCCCGCGCCGCCATAAAGTGCATCCTCGCCGCTGCGGCCATAGATAGTATCGTTGCCACCGGCACCGATAATCCGTTCGCCCGCATTGCCGCCAAGCAGCATATCAGAATGGTTATCTGATCCGATGAGTTCTTCGATACCGGTTACAGTGCCGGAAAAGCGATCGCTGCCGTCGAAGGTGTCGACTGTGCCGGCAAGCAGGTCAACATTCAACCCTGCAAAAATACTGCGCTGGTTAGCTGAAAGGGTGTCGCGATCTGTGCCACCGTCAATTCTGACTTCTCCGCTTCGGAGGATAAAAATATCGTTACCCTGACCGCCCTTTGCCTGTACCAGATGGCTGGAGCCAGAGTCAATTTCAATGCGATCGTCACCTTCACCGCCGTCTACAAGGCCATCATCTTTTATCATGATGGTGTCGTCGCCCAGTTCTCCAAAGAGGTTGAATGAAGGATTGTTATCGCCGCCATTGTTTCCACGGATAAAGTCATTGCCGCCGCCACCGTAAACGGTGATTTCTCCCCGGTCACGCAAATCAAAATGGTCGTCCTGGTCGCCTGAGACATAAACGTCAAAATTTCCCACGTTGCCCGATGCAATTACTGAAGGACCAAATTCATTTTGTAAGCTGCCGTCAGGTGTTGCCAGTTCATCACCTTCCAGCGCATTGAATGCACGAAGCGTGGAACCGATAGAGCCGTCCAGCCGCACCAGCCAGCGCACATCAGGATTTTCCGTTAAATAGAGCGTATCAAAACCGCCGCCACCGTCGTAGTTGGCGCCGCCTGTGCCGGCATAGACAATATCATCGCCACTGCCGCCACCGACAAATCTTCCGGCAAGCTGTCCATATAATGTGTCATTACCGGCGCCACCGTCAATTTCGATATATTTGCCGGGCCCGCCGTATAAAATATCATTAAAATCAGAACCGATAAATTGTTCAATATTAATGGCTGTATCGGTTGCAATAACGGTGTTGCCGTTGGCCGACATGCGTTCAATTTTACCTGTTTCGGCAAATACCTGAACCGGACCGGGGGCTTCCTGAGAACGAGCTTTTGACCTTGTACCATCATTGATATATTCACGCTGGAGTATATCGAAAATATCGGAAGCATAGGTAATCGCATCAAAGTCACCTTCGCCGCCGTCGTAATAATTAATGAGTCCCGGAATTGTCTGGTCACCGGCAACCAGCGTATCGTTGCCTTCGCCGCCAAACAGTGCATCGTTCCCGGGGCCCCCGATCAGAATATCCTGGCTGGGTCCACCATCGAGTATGTCGTTGCCACTGCGGCCGTCCAGTACATCCCGGTCGGACGAAGCTACCAGACGGTTATTGGCGGCATCGCCAAATTGCACGGTCTGGCGGTGATCTTCAACTACGACGTTTTCAACGGAGCTTAACGTGGATGTGTTATTGCTGCCCGCAAAGATGGTGCCACGTTCCATATCGACATCAATCGTTGGGTTGCCGGATTCATTATTAACGGGAAACCGCCAGGTATCACTACCGCTGCCACCGGAGAAAAAATCTTCACCGCCGCTGAAAACGAGCATGTCATCACCTGTGCCGCCGTTCAGAATATCGTTGACGGGGCTGCCGGAAAGCATGTCATTACCACCGAAAGCGTTAATGGTAATGGTTGTGGAACCACCAAACAGAAAGTCTCTGTCCTCGGTACCATCCAGTACATTTTGCCCGGTAAGTGCCCTGAACACACTGTTCAATAATAGTGACGGTGTCAGGCTGAAATCTGCAAAAACAAATAATTCAATGTCTCTGGTTTCATCAACTCCATCAATGACCTTTGGGTTTGTTGGATACAGGTGGTTGAAGGTTAAGGCTTGACCGTCGTCTGATTGAGAATAACCATATTCAAGGAAATTACCACGGAGGACTGCGATATCGGTGCCATTACCGCCATCCAGAAGATCGTTGCCTGAGCTGCCAACCAGTATATCGGTGCCCGCTCCACCGCTTAAGGTATCATCGCCATCGCCCCCATACAATAAGTTATGACTGTCGGTACCTGTTATCGGATCGTCCAGTGGGGTGCCGATGCCAATCGGGCCGGTCTGTGTGTTGCCGACCGGTTCCGTCACCTGTTGTGTCAGACTGTCCAGCCAGGCGGAGATGCCCAGATGGTCTTCAAGCCGACCCAGTGGATCAATTTCCAGGAATGCTGTATCGAAATCATCCAGAATAGTGTCAAAAATGTCAGGATTGGGTAACAGTTTGTTTATTTTGTCTGCAGCCGAATTGATCACTCGGTTAATACCGAGTGTATCCATGATGTATTCGATTACCGGGCCGACAGTAATTTTAAAAATGAATCCGACTGCATCCAGTACGCCTTCAATCGGTTTGAGTACTTTCGAGACGGCATTCAGCGGTCCCCGCAAGAAACCGAGTGATGACGAGATACCATCGAATGCCAGTCTGACACTGAGCACCGGCAGGAAGGTCGCGCTGGGCACCGCGTTATCGAGTACTTGAGTTTTTTCTTTGACTTCAGCGAAAGTATCGTTGATTGCGGATATTGCTGCATTGGGTGGTGTCACTAATGCATCGGCGCCTGCTGCTGCTGGTGCTGCCGGATCGCCGTCAGGATCAAATTCATCCACTTTATCCAGCGCAGTGATTAACTGACTGACAGCGAGGGTGTTTTTGGTCAATATTTGTGCGGTGCCGGCAAGTTTCAAGTCAAAGCTTTCCAGCTTTTCCTGTGCCGCATCCAGCTTTTCTTCCAGCTTGCTGTCATCAATTTTCCTGGCCAGTTCCTTTGCCTTGTCTCTGACTTTTTTGGTGACGTTCTGGACACTGTCGAGCACTTTAGTGCCAACCTTGGCCAGAAACTTCAACGGCCCGGTCTTATCCATCAGTTTTAAGGTAAGTTTAAGCTTGGAGATGGTGTCGCTGAATTCGTCGGCCTTTCGCTGAACAGCATCAACGGCATCTATGGCCATCTCAACTCTGTCTATTTTATTATCAATATCCGCGACAAGTTTGCGAATATCACCAACATTAGTGTTTGCCTGCTTTAGATTATTTCCATACTCGCGTAGTTCTGGTCCTGCTGACATTTGTTCTCCCTGTTTTTTTGATTATGTGAGGCAGCATCAGTCATAATCAATTTTTGGTTTATTTTTTAACAGTATTGATTTTAATCTTTGTTTTCAGATACATTAGCCTGAAAGGCTGAGTGTTTTTTTGCTCGTTCTTGCGTGAGCGATTACCATGAGATCACATTGACTTAATCACATGGTTATTAAAAACTGCCGAGTTATAGTTGTAACTGCAGTTGATTGAATTATTGATTGCTAGCGATGTTGGAAATAACAAGCAAAAAACATGCCTGTATTTCAAATTGTTGAATTGTAATTGTTTTGTATTTTTTGCTGATGATGGGGCGTATTATGTGTAAAAGTTTTTTACACTTTTATAGTGTTTCCAATGTGCGGAGAAACACTATTGTTAAACAATGTAGCCCGGTGTTGGAATGTAGGAAGTTCAGTTGCGGCATTCAACAGGCTGGTGAGAATTTTTATGCGTACAGCAAGTTACAGAAAAAATTGCTGAATAAACGGAATTTACAGCATTTATTAAGCAGTCAGGATTTGTTGTGAATGCCGCAAAGACAACACAGATGTTTTCCCTCAGCCTGCCAGACATACTGTAAACAAGTGAAAAAAGTGTCGACTTGAATGCTTCATGAGACAGGGGAGCCAAGCTTGAGACCCACAATACCCGTCACTATCAAGCCAAGGCAAAATAACCGAAAAACATCTGCGGATTCGCCGAATAAAACAATACCGAATATCACTGTACCGATGATACCCACACCAACCCAAACTGCGTATGCTGTTCCCACAGGCAGTGATTTCATCGCTGTGCCAAGTAAAATGACACTTATTATTATTGCAAGCACTGTCCAGACGGTTGGCCAAAGGCGCGTAAGGCCATCGGAGTACTTAAGGCCAATCGCCCAACCAATTTCGAATAAACCTGCAACAATAAGAATAAACCAATTAGCATTCATAGAAACCTCTCTGATTTGTGGGGCCGTCCCCAATTGAAATAGAGAGGCGAGGTCGTCCTCACTTCTACAAACCTGGCGGATATCATATACGCATTTAAACATGATTATATATTAAGAAAAGAAGCAAAATCTACAATACCGGCCCAGTTGAAGCACTGCATGTTATTCCAAAGCAGAACCTACAGAATTTCGGGGATTAAATTCCGAGTATTTATTCTGAATCAGATTCATACGGTAATAGTCAAGCAGTGTCAGGTGGCACGAAAATCAATAATTTCCTGTTCCAGCACTGTCATATTTATTAACCCCGAACGATCTCTGATATTTTCAACAAAGTAAGGAAACAACAGCTATTTTGCTGTCTGATGGGATGCGACTTGATCCGGTTTTTGTTCTGCTATCAATGAGTCTTCCGCAAATTGTCTATGGATCTGTTTGTGTACATCAACCTGATCACGCTCCCGGAGCATCCAGTGTACAATTCCCAGCGCCAGTACCGCAAAACCTAGGGCGGCAATTTTGCTGGCCTCAGTGTTGACGAAGTCGAGTATGATGAATTTACGGGCCAAGGCCAATTGCGCAATTAAAATGACGGTTTTCACTTGGATGATATGGGCTTGGCGTTCCAGAACCTTGATGATGGAGTGATTGAATTCCATTGCAATTAACAATGTCATTATCATACCGAATATAACCTGGAACACCTGGTGGTTTAGAAGGCCAAACGACCCCAGCATCAACAGGTTAAATACTTCGCGCGCCAGATCCCACAGAGCGATCAAAATAATAATACTGATCAAGCCACTCAAAATCATCGCAACACTGTGTTCGAAACGTTCATAGAAGGTCATGACGTTCCAGTATTTCCAGGTATGGGGAACAGGTTTGCGCTTACGATCCGCAATATTTTTCATGATCATCATTGAGTTATTGAATTCCATTGAACAAGTTTGTCCATAACTGCGGATATGGATGCGGTTCAAAAATTTTCAAATATTCATGTAGAAAAAACTGTCTGAGTATGCGGTACCGGAGTTTTGGACTGGATTCACAGGGATGTGCATAGTGCTGTAAATTCACGCACTAGCTTTCGAAGCGGTGCAGTCGCATGCGCAGCTGTTCGATTTGTTCGAGCAGATCTATTGCTAATGCAGCGCCTGCAGTATTGACGCCGAGATCTCTTTCCAAACGTTGCGCACAACGAATCCGTCGGACACTGACGCCACGGAAACGCCAGCTACCGGGGTTGCGGCCATGCGGTTCAATGACGCCAAATTCCACCAGTGAGAATACTGTCTCCGCGGGTAATTGGCAGGTGTCACATAACTCCGCCAGTGTCAACTCCACATCCTCTTCCAGGATGTCGCCGGACAATAACTTCTGTAATTCTTTACTCATCGTCATATCTCCAGGTGGGCGCGCGGATTGAATTTGAGTGCCTTCTCGAACTGCGTATAAGCAGCTTTTGCCGCATCCGTATCCGCTTTCGGCAGAACAATTTTCAGCACAACATACAGATCGCCCGGTTCACGGGCCGGAATGCCGCGCCCCTTCAGACGCAGTTTGCGATCGCCCGGCGAGTTCGCCGGAATTTTCATGTCCACAGTGCCGGATGGCGTTGGAAGCTGGATGGTCGTGCCAAGTGCCGCTTCCCAGGGCGCTACAGGCAGAGTCAGATAAACATCTTTTCCTTCCACCTTATAAAAAGGATGCGGTTGAAATGCTATCTCCAGATAAAGATCACCTGCATCGCCCTGGCCGACACCGGTGCCACCCTGTTTCGTCAGGCGGATGTTTTGCCCTTGACGTATGCCCCTGGGGATACGCACATTGAGTGTGCGTTCTTTCAGTTGCGGCCTGCCGTCAGGCCCCAGTTCGGTATGCTTCAGGGTGATGGTACGGGTGGTGCCATTATAAGCGTCTTCCAGATCGATCATTATTTTGGCATGGGTATCTTCGCCGCGCGCATGCATCTCGCGCCGTGCACCGTGGGTATATGTCCGGTCGAAGCCGCCACGGCCGAACAGGCTTTCAAAAAAATCGCTGAACTGCTCGGCACCGGCACCGGTAGAGCCGCCGCCATGAAATTCAAAACCCTGATTCCAGTCGGGCGGCGGCCTGAATTCCTGCCCGGTTTTCCAGTTGGCGCCGAGTTGATCGTAGGCGGTTCGTTTCTCCGGGTCCTTCAGTACTTCGTAGGCTTCGCCAATTTCCTTGAACCGTGCTTCTGCATCGGGTTCCTTGCTGACATCCGGATGGTACTTGCGCGCCAGTTTGCGGTAGGCGCGTTTGATTTCATCCTGAGTCGCATCGCGTTTAACGCCTATAATTTGATAATAGTCTTTGAATTCCATGTCTGATCAGTCTCATATAACTTTGGGGCACTGTTGCCCGGCACTACGACAATCGCCTGGTATCAGCGTGTGGCATCTGAATAGTCAGTATAAGCACTAAAATAATATAAACAATAGGTTTGGGTTATTCAATTATTTCATGGTGCGCAGATAATGACGGCCTTGGGAATCTGGAATAAATACTTTATGATTAATTTCGTCAGCTAAAAGCATTTATCCAGAGAATACGTGAGTTCGCCATTCTTAAAAAATGACATGGTTGAGCGCGTAAACAATCTATGTAATTCTAAAAAAATGTATATTCGTAAACACACCATAATTCCTGAAGAATTCCCTGAAGCCTGGGTATCCGACTGGGGCGAGGATGAGTTCGGGTTATGGATGGCGTTTACCTACCAAGGCGTGCGGCAGGTATTCCGCTGGTGTGAGCCGGGGACGTTTTTGATGGGATCACCGGAGGATGAGCCGGAACGATATCACGATGAATTGCAACATGAGGTCACATTGACTAAAGGGTTCTGGATTGCCGACACGCCGGTGACACAGGCATTATGGCAGGTATTAATGGGTAATAATCCTTCTGAATTTAAAGGTGAAGAGCGTCCGGTTGAAAATATTGGGTGGCAGGATGCGCAGGCGTTTATCGCCAAAATGAACGGATTGAAACCTGAACTGAAACTCTGCCTGCCGACTGAAGCGCAATGGGAGTATGCCTGCCGTGCCGGGACGACGACACCATTCAGTTGGGGCGAGCAGATTGATTCAACACTGGTTAATTTTGATGGAACGCGCCCTTATAACAATGGCAGCACAAGCGAATACCGGAAGCAAACCGTCGAAGTGAGCGCACTACCGTGTAATGACTGGGGTTTATATCAGATGCATGGCAATGTATGGGAGTGGTGCCAGGATTGGTATGCGGACTATCCGGCGCAGCCGGTCATTGATCCGCAAGGTCTGGAATCAGGAAAGAGCCGTGTGCTGCGCGGCGGCTCGTGGATCCGCCTCGGCGGGTACTGTCGTTCTGCCCGCCGCCTTCACAACGAGCCGTCTTACCGCAGCTTCAATACTGGCTTTCGTCTTGCCCGAGGTCACTGAGCTCAGGTCAGGTTAAGGAGCAGGCCAGCAGCCGGTTGACCGTAGCGCGACGGAGCGCGACGGAGCGCGCGCAGGCTCAGGCGGGGGATGGGCTGCAAAGCCTGCTATTGAGTCTTTTTTTGATCTTCGGGTTGTCCTGGCTAGGGTATGAAATGTTACTCTATATTCTGCACCTGCTCGCGCATCTGCTCAATCAATACTTTCAGCGCCATAGCGGTTTTAGAGATTTCGATATCAGTGGATTTTGAGCCAACGGTATTGGCTTCCCGGTTCAGTTCCTGCATTAAAAAATCGAGCCGTTTCCCGACGGGGCCGCCTTTGTTGAGAATGCGATCGACTTCATCCAGGTGCGTTTGCAGACGGGTGAGTTCTTCATCAATATCTATTTTTGCCGCAAAAATTGTGATTTCCTGTCGTATCCGGTCATCGTCCGGGTTGTCGAGCGCTTCCTGCAGGCGTGTGTTCAGTTTTTCTTCAAAAGCGGCTATCAGCGCAGGAATTCGCGGTGATGCCGCGGTAAGTTGTTGATGCATTTGTGCTGCACGTTCTAATAATATGGCCTTTAATTTGTCGCCTTCACGCGCGCGTGCCGCCTGAAAATCCTGCAGTGCGTCCTTTAATAATGCCAGGGTGCTGTTGTGTAATTCATCTGTCGAGAGTGTATTGCCGCCAAGCATGCCCGGCCAGTTGAGTATGGTGGCAACAGACAGGCTGTGTGCATCGGGCAGTGCGGATTTGACTGTCCGATCCAGTTCCACCAGCTTTTGCAAAAGCGCTGTATTGAGCTGCTGTGGGTTTTCAGTGCTTGCCAGGGGTGTGAAATTGAGGCGGCATTCTATTTTTCCGCGATTGAGTTTTTGTGCGATCTGTTCCCGCATGACGGGTTCCAGTGCGCGAAAATCATCGGGCAGGCGCAGCTGAATGTCCAGGTAGCGGTTGTTAACGGCGCGCAGTTCCAGGCTAAGGGCACCATAGGGTGTTGTCCGTGATAGTGCGGCATAGCCGGTCATGCTGTTGATCATTGCAGATACCTGTTCCTGTGAATGATTGACTACTGGGTCTGGAAAACCAGTCCGGCATGTTCGCGCATTTTATGAAACTGTATCTTCGGCCAGTTTTCTTCAGCAACACTGATTTCAGCGCCAAATGAGGCAAGAAATGTCGGTGCATCGACTGCGTCATAGGCAATACGATACGCATTGGCTTCAATAAAACGCTGCAGTTCACGGGGGTCATCTGCGGTCACCCAGCGTGCCAGCTGATACTTGGCAGGCGCTATGCGGGCTGCCACAGCATATTCATGCTGCAGGCGATGGGTGACGACTTCAAACTGAAGTATGCCGACAGCGCCCAACAACAGCGTGTTGCCGATATGCGGCCGGAATACCTGGATGGCGCCTTCTTCACCCAATTGGGTGAGCCCCAGTTTAAGTTGCTTGCTGCGCAGCGGATCAGCGATTTCAACTGTACGGAAAATTTCCGGCGCAAAAAAGGGCAGGCCGGTAAATTGCAGCGATTCGCCCTCGGTGAGCGTGTCGCCCAGTTGCAATGTGCCGTGATTGGGAATGCCGATGATATCGCCTGGATAAGCTTCCTCAAGAATGTCCCTGCGTTGTGATAAAAACGAGACGACAGTGCTGGTGCGAATTTCCTTGCCGCTTCGCGCGACTTTTAAATTCATGCCGCGTTTGAACTGGCCCGAACAGATACGCAAAAAAGCGATGCGGTCGCGGTGCGCGGGATTCATGTTGGCTTGTATTTTAAACACCACGCCGGAAAATTTCTGTTCGTCGGGTAGAACTTCGCGCTGCATCGCTTGACGGGATTCGGGAGGGGGGGCCAAATCAACCAGTGCATCCAGTACTTCGCGTACGCCAAAATTATTAATTGCCGAGCCAAAGAATACAGGTGTCTGGTGACCGGCGAGAAATTCATCATGGTCAAAATCAGGTGTGGCGCCCTCAATCAGTTCGATTTCCTGTTGCGCCTCATCCAGACTTGCGCCAAAGCGCGCCTGTACAGACGGATCATTCAGCGCCGTGATCAATTCATCCTGAGAATCAACCCGGTCGGCGCCGGGTTTAAAGACACGCATGCCTTTTTTACGCAAATCAAAAACACCGTGAAACTGACGACCCATGCCAATGGGCCAGGTAAAGGGTATTGCATCCATACCGAGCGTGCGTTCAATTTCATCAATGAGATCAAGCGGTGGCTGTACTTCACGATCCATTTTATTGACAAAGGTCAGGATCGGCGTATTACGCGCACGACACACTTCCAGTAAGCGCAGCGTTTGCGCTTCTACGCCATTGGCGGCATCAATAACCATGAGCGCCGCGTCAACGGCAGTCAGTACACGGTAAGTATCTTCCGAAAAATCCTGGTGACCGGGCGTGTCAAGCAGATTGATAACACAATCGCGGTATTCCATTTGCATGACTGAGCTGGCCACAGAAATACCACGCTGCTTTTCTATCTCCATCCAGTCGGATGTGGCATGGCGGCTTGCTTTTCGCGCTTTGACGCTGCCGGCGATATGTATGGCACCGGCATACATTAACAGTTTTTCTGTTAAAGTTGTTTTGCCTGCATCCGGATGCGAAATGATGGCAAAGGTGCGGCGGCGCGCGACTTCATTTTTAATGCTCATGATGGGTAGAACAATGCTCCTGTGAATAAAGATAACAATGGGTAATATGTGTCGGGCTGATAGCGCTGGCCTGCGGATACGACTGGCGGCAAACTGGCATGGCATGCGGGCAGCGCGGATGAAAGTGACAGCCGGCTGGCGGTGAAGCGGGTGAGGGCAAATCACCTTTAAGCTTTATCATGTCTGGCCTGGATTCTTTGGTGATATGCGGCACGGCAGATAATAAAGCCTGCGTGTAGGGGTGTCTGGGATTGGCGATGACCTCGTCGATATGACCATGTTCGACGATCCGGCCCAGATACATTACCGCGATTTCATCGGCAAGATATTCAACAACCGCGATATTATGGGTGATAAATAAATAAGCGAGTCCCAGGTCGCTTTGCAGCGATTTCAACAGATTTAAAATCTGCGCTTGAACAGAGACATCAAGTGCACTGGTGGGCTCGTCACAAATCAATAGTCGGGGATTAACAGCCAGTGCGCGGGCAATTGCAATACGCTGCCGCTGTCCACCTGAGAATTCATGCGGATAGCGCCACTTTGTTTCTTTAGGCAAACCAACGCATTCCAGCAGGGCGTCGACCGCTTTCACATGTGAATATGAAGGCAATGGTGTTGCCTGGATGTCTGAGGCCGGTATTTGAATATTGAGTGCATCCATGCCTTCCTGGATAATATCGATAATGCGCATGCGCGGATTCAAGGAAGAATAAGGATCCTGAAACACGAACTGAAACTGAGCGCGCATCTGGCGCAATTGCTGGCGTTGCATATCGACCAGTTCATGGTCGTTATACCGAACGCTTCCGGCGGTCGGTTCAATCAACTGTAGAATACTTTTGCCAACCGTGGTTTTACCGCACCCCGATTCGCCGACAAGGGCCAGTGTTTTTCCTTCGGATATTTTCAATGATACACCATCGACCGCCATAACCTGTCCGACTATGCGTTTGAAAAATCCTTTGCGGATCGGAAAATGTACTTTCAGATCAGTAACCTGCAATAGCGGTTTGTCGATTCTATGGGGTTTTGCTGTTGTTGTGTTCCCGGTCGTAATTTCGGACAATGGCTTCTTTTCGACCCACTCGGCGGCAGTATCGTAAAGATGACAGCGTACTTTGTGGTTGGCCGCAATGGTATGCCATTGCGGCACATGCTCATGGCAGTACGCTGTTGCATGATTGCATCGGTCTGCAAATCGGCAGCCGGTAAATTTACGGGCAAGTGAAGGTACGGTGCCGCTGATTACCGCCAGCGCCTGATCGCGTTTTTGTTTCTCGGGTAAAGATGCAAACAGTTGCCGTGAATAAGGATGTGCGGGCTGGCTAAAAAAATTTTCCCGTGATGTTTGCTCGACTATTTCACCGGCATACATCACAGCAACCTGGTGTGCCATTTCACTGACAACCCCGAGATCATGCGTAATCAGCAAAATAGCCATTTGCTGTTGTTGCTGAATTTGACGCATCAGATCAAGTACCTGCGCCTGGATAGTGACATCAAGCGCGGTGGTAGGCTCATCTGCAACCAGTAACTCGGGATTTCCCGCCAGTGCCATGGCAATCATTGCACGTTGCTTCATACCACCTGAGAACTGAAATGAATATTCATGCATTCGCTGGGACGCATCGGGTATGCCTACCTGGTTCAATAGTTCGAGAATACGGTTTTGCGCTGTTTTTTTATCAAGTTTGAAATGATGTCTCAACACTTCATTAATCTGTTCTGCAATTGTCATGACAGGATTGAGGTTCAGCATCGGTTCCTGGAAGATCATGCTGATCAGCTTGCCGCGAATCTGACGCATACTTGCTTCCGGCAACTGGAGTATATCAGTGCCATTCAGCTTGATTGTGCCTGACTGAATTTCTCCTGAGTCGGGCAGCAGCCGCATGATTGACAGCGCAGTCATGGATTTGCCGCAACCCGATTCACCCAGCAAAGCGAACGTTTCGCCTTTTCTGATTTTTAAAGAGAGCCCATCGACCGCCCGCACCGGACTATCACCGGTATGCAATATTGTTTTTAAATGATCAACTTCCAGTAAAACACTCATGGCTGCCGTGTCGGTTTTATGTCGGGAGCGGATGTCAGAGAAGGGACAGCTGATTTTGCTGCAGCATGTGCGGTCGTTATTGTGAAATTGCTATTGTCATCCGCACCTGGGTCGTCATTGTTTTGCGTGAACGTTCTCACACGCGGGTCCAATGCTTTCTGAACTGCATCGGCGAACAGGTTTGCACTCAATACCAGAGTGAGCATAAAGCCGAACGCTGCCAGCAAAGACCACCAGACCATCGGTTCACGCGCCATTTCCATCCGGGCGGCATTAATCATGGTGCCAAAACTGATCATGGATGGATCAACACCCACACCGACATAGGACAGCACGGCTTCAGCGAGTACCAGTCCACTGAAGTCCATTACAGTTGCAATTAAAACAATATACATGACATTCGGTAAAATATGACGGCTGATAATACGCCAGTGCGAGACACCGAAGGCATGAGCCGCCTGAATATATTCCATTTCACGTAACTTGAGCGTCTCGCCGCGTAGTAACCGGCAAAGGCTGGTCCAGCTGGTAATGCCAAGAATGACGCATAAAAACAGCAAGCGCAAATCTGCACGCGCGGCGATTGTTTCAAACAATTCCGGGTGTGTTTCAATATAAACCTGCATCATGAGCACGGTTGCGGCAATAAGCAGGACGCTGGGAATAGAGCTTAGCGTGGTATAAATATACTGGATGACATCGTCAATCCAACCACGGAAATATCCGGCCGTAATGCCCAATAACAGTGCAAAAGGCAGCATAATCAACGTTGTCAATGTGCCAATGATCAGTGCGATGCGTATGCTTTTCAGTGAGAGATAAAGTACATCTTGTCCGACCTTGTCAGTGCCCAGAACATGATAGTGAGTGGAAAGCATGGACAGAATGCCGATAAAAACCGAAATGACGGCCAGGGTAATTAATATGGCGTACCACGGAATTTCGGTGCTGCGCTGCCAGACAGACTGGAAGCACCGGGCGACACGCCGGCCTGAACGATGCGCCATGATAAAGCATAGCGCTACGTGCAATATGCACCATACAAATAACCCTAACGCAAAGCCCAGGGCCGCTCGCCAGCCGATATCGGGCAAATGCTCTGTTTCCGGATTTTGCAGATGCGCACCGCCAAATTCAAGCCTTGAGAAAGCGCGTATCTTGCTGCCGTCAGGCATCTCAATGGTTTCTTTGGCGTATAAATGTGTCGCCAGCGGCGCGGAATAGGTTTTTTCGACATGGGTGCGCAAGGGGGTGACCAGCACATCCAGCACGCTCAATACTTCAACACTGTAAACCGCTTCTCCCTGCAAGTTTTTATGTTCCAATGCAGGTCTGAAATGCAGCGTATCCAGTAAACCGATGGTAATAAAAACAAGTAGAACTGTAAGCGCTGACATACCGCTGGCGCTGTGACCCACTCTTCTCCAGGGCGCTGTCAGGTGTTCATCGTCGCGTACATACCAGATAAAGGCGAGCACGATAACGACCAGCAGAAAAATGAGTGCGTCAGTCCATAGAATAACGGGTTTAAATGACATGTCGGTTAATAATACAAATCGGAGTCAGAAGTAGACGAATATACGCGGCCTGTTTTTATAACATAAATGTAGCGTGGTGTTTATAAAATATTCCAGATAAACCGTGGTGTTAATGTTTTCAAAAAACGTATTGGTTTATATTTTTCTCTGTATAAGATTTAAGTATCGCTGGATTCGTATGATTAGCACAATTTTCCGGGATAACGGATCGGCTGTTATATTTGATCATTTTGTTCGCTTAAGAAAGAAGTCAAGCAAGATAAGATATATACAGTCGATCGCACATGAAAGATATCAGATATACAGCTTAAAGAAACCAGGACATAAAAAACAGGAAATAAAGGTTCATTCAGTACGCAGCGCGTCGACCGGATTAAGCCTGGCAGCGCGCATGGCAGGCAGGACACCGGCAGCAAGTCCTATAAATATTGATATAACCAGTGCACCCAGAACATAGTCCCAGGGGATGTTTACCGGCAGGTTGGCTACAAAAATTTTCAGGATCCAGGCGATGCCTGCACCAAAAATCAACCCAGCAAGTCCGCCAAGCGTGGACAATGTCATGGATTCAATCAGAAATAAAACCCGGATGCGCGCGCGCGTTGTTCCCAACGCGGTCAGCAGACCAATTTCAGCGACGCGCTCGGCAACAGCGATGTGCATCAGCGCTATCATGCCCACTGCGCCAACCAGTAATGAAATGCTGCCTAATGCAGCAACGGCAAACGTCAGCACATTCAGTACGGTTGAGAGTGTGCTTAACATTTGCTGCTGTGGTGTGACGGTGAAGTCCTCACGGCCATGACGTGCAACTAGAATGTTCTGGATGTCGTCAACAACAGCCTCAAGCGGCGCGCCTGCTTTGTAGGAAACATTCACTTCCATGACACCTTCGCGGTTGAATACTTCCAGAGCGCGGGTTGTCGGTATGAATACAGTATCATCCAGGTCAAATCCTAAAACATGGCCTTTTGATGCCATTACACCGATGACGCGAAACCGAGAGCCGCCCACTTGTAAAATTTCACCCAGCGGGTTGGTGTTGCCAAACAATTCGGCGTGCACTTTGGAGCCCAGCACAACATAGGCACGCGGACTGCGTGGGTCATCATCCGGCAAAAACCGGCCAATGGCTACCTGCATGTTAAAGGCACGTGAAAAATCAGGGCCTTGCCCATAGAGTGTGATGCGCCTGCTCAATCCATTTGCGCGGATCTCGGCATTACCTACTACGCTTGCATTGGTATATGCCACATATCGTGAATTTTTAAGTGCCAGGGCGTCATCGATCGTTAGCAGCCTGGCGCTGCCGATTGCACCGAGAGAGCCGCCATGCGTTGTAATTTTGCCTGGTTTGATGGTGATGATGTTAGTCCCAAACTGTGTAAACTCGGATAATACAAAGCGCTGCACGCCATCGCCAATCGCGGTTAACAGGATAACTGCAGCGATGCCGATTGCGATACCGGATGCCGACAAAACAGTACGCAGACGATGCGCGGTCAATGAACGGAATGCAAAATGGAATGTATCAATCGTTTTCAATTGTATACCCTATTTTTTACCCAGTGCCTGAACGGCATCCAGCCGGGCGGCACGATTTGCGGGTAGCATGCTGGCCAGAATGCCGGTTATCAGCGCGACCAGAATACCGGACAGGCTGGCCCAGACGGGTGCCCAGGCCGGTAACTGAGGATAAGCCAGTCGTAGAACAAGGCTGCCTACTTGTCCCAATAAAAAACCGATGACTGCACCAGTCAGCGACAGCCACAGCGCTTCCGCAAAGAACAGGTGGCGTATATCTGCAGAACGCGCACCGATTGCCTTGAGCAGACCGATTTCGGATGTGCGTTGATTGACAGCGACCAGCATCACATTCATCACAAGAATGCCGGCGACAATCAGACTAATGGCGGCAATGCCTGCAACTGCCAGCGTCAGCGCGTGCAATATGCGGTCAAATGTCTCCAGAATTGCATCCTGGGTAATGACGGTGGTATCTTCCTCGCCATCATGGCTTTGCTTGAGCGTTTCCAGCATTGCTTTTTTAGCGGATTCAATTGCGTTGTGACTTTTAGCTTCAACCAGTATGCGAAACAGGGAAGTGGTGTTGAACAGAGACTGCGCATGTTCAACGGGAATGATCACGATTTCGTCAGTATTGTAACCCATCGATTCGCCCTGGGGCGTAAGTACCCCGGACACCAGAAAACGGTTTTCCCCCAGTCTGACACGTTGACCGATTGCGTTGTTGCGCGGAAAGAATTCATGTGCCAGCTTGGCGCCGAGCACGATTTGTGCGCTGTGTGCTGAACCCTGGGTAAGAAAACTGCCTTGTGCCAGTTTCATATGCCGAATGGGTATCAGTTCAGCGTTACTGCCAAGTACCGTTACTTGGCGCAAACGATTGGCGGCGGAAAGTTCGGCTTCACCGACATTAAGCGGGGCGTAGCGTTTGACTTGTGGCAGTCTGCCTAATAATTGCGCGTCTTTTAACGTTAAATCACGGGGTGTTTGCCCTAAAACTGCACCTGGAAATGCGCCGGAAGTTTCCGCACGGCCGGGCATAACAACCAGTAAATTGGTGCCAATTGACGAGAACTGATTGACTACATAAAGACGAGCACCATCTCCCAGTGCGGTCAGGACGACAACGGCTGCCACCCCCAGTGCCATAGCAATGATGATCAACAGTGATCGTATACGGTAACTCATGACGGTCTTGAAGGACAGTTGAATTGTATCGGTCAGCGTCATATGTTTTTGTCAGTTAAAATTTTACCGTCGCGCATAATAAGCTGCCGATGCGCCCGATTGCCAAGTTCACGGTCATGCGTTACAACAAGGAGGGTGGTGCCGGACTCATGCAGATTTTCCAGTAATCCCATCACTTCCGCACCAATTTGATGATCCAGATTTCCTGTCGGTTCATCCGCCAGAATAGCGGTTGGCTGCATGATCGTGGCGCGCGCGATGGCAACACGCTGGCGTTGCCCGCCGGATAATTCGGATGGCCGGTGCTGTGCCCGATCATACAGATCAAATGCATGTAATGCTTCGTCGACGCGCGATTTTCGCGCTTTGGGCGCTACGTCTCCAAGAATTAAAGGCAGTTCGATATTTTCTGCGGCCGTCAGCCGTGGTACCAGATGAAATGATTGAAAAACGAAGCCCACCTTTTCGCGGCGTATCCGTGCTTGTTCCGGTTCGGATAAATCGGTAACCATTTTGCCGTCCAGTTGGTACTGGCCGCTGTCAGGTCTGTCCAGCAGGCCAATTACATTCAGCAAGGTGGATTTTCCGGAACCGGATGGTCCCATGATAGAAACATACTCGCCGTTTTGTATGCTGAGATCAACGTTGTCCAGTGCACGAATCGTTTGGTCACCCATATGAAAAATACGCGTAATACCGGTTAGATGAATCATGATTCAGATGCTTCAGATAGCGTGGGGTGGACGGTAACGCCAGGCTTGATTTCATCCTGATCAAATGAAATCACAACCTGATCGCCGTCCTTCAACCCACTGATTACTTCCGTAAAACTCCAGTTAGCCAATCCGGTTTCCAATTGCCGTTCCACCAGTTTATTATCCACACCCAGCAATAAAACCATATTATTCTGCCGCAGAGCCTGTGTCGGTATGCGCAGTACATCTTCCCGGTTGTCCAGAATCACTTCCACATCAGCGCTGTAACCCGCCAGTAAAATATTATCGGGCGTTTTGTCGAAACTGACTTCAATGTCAACGGTCCTGGCCTGTTTCTCGATTTCGGTCACGTAAGGCGCGATGCGTTTGACTTTGCCATTGAAAACCTTGTCCGGCATGGCATCCAGTGTGACGCGCGCAGGCTGGCCTAGTTCAATTTTGGGCGCATCGACTTCATCCATCGGAGCACTTACATATAGACAGCTGTCATCTATCAGATCGATTACAGGCGGCATGGGGATACCCGGTGGTGAAGGTGTTGCGTATTCACCCACTTCCCCGGTTATTTTTGCAATGATACCGGCAAATGGCGCTTTAAGGACGGTGCGTTCCAGCCCGGCCTGGGTCACCCGTATCTGGGCATTTGCACGTTTAATATCGGCAAGTGCCGCGTCGCAGCTGGCCTGACGGGCACGTGCATTGGCGTCGGCATCTTCAGCCGCCTGGGAACTGATAAACCCTTTGTCGACCAGTTGTTGCGTTCGCTGCGACTCCCGCCAGGCATTCTCGGCAAGAATGCAGGCCTCACGATGACGCTCCTGAGACATGGAAAGCTGGCGCTCGGCCAACTCACGCTGTGCGATCAGGTCTGTATTCCATAATTCAATTAAAATCTGATCTTTTTCAATACGATCGCCTTCTTCGACTAGAATCTTTGTGATTTGACCGCCTAAAGTAGGCGCCAGTTTTGCGCGCTGACAAGCTTTGATGGTACCTGCGCGTGTGTTGACAATGGTTGCTTGCACATTGCCATGTCTGACAACAGTCAGTTCAACTTCGAGAGGAGCGGTGCGGCTAAAATACCAGATCGCAGCAACCATAATGGCAGCACAGCCACCGAACAATAATAGACGAAAAGATTTTTTGGATTGCTGCATAATTAATAATGGGATATTTTGTGAAATAACCGGTAATGTTGAAAAACCAACTGGACGCACCACTACTAAACTGATGGCGTGCCAGGATAATCTGCCAGCGTACTAAACGCTTGCTGTCAAATACTGTATTTTACACATTCAATGAATACTACTTGTGGATGATTAAAAATAATATGAATGATTCCAGTCAAACTACGCGCTATATATCGATCTGGCGCTATCCATTTATCCTGTCTGACAGTGACCGGCCTGCGAGCATGGATGATCTGCGGCCTGTTGAAAACAATTATACGGTGCTGGACCCAAGAACCTATGATGCCATTGAGGCTGAGAAGTTGTTTGCCCAGATAAATCAGACCCGGACTGAGGTCGGTCAAATGTGTCTCTACCGCTCGTTAGTTCGCCCACTGCCGGATGCACAGGTGTTGCAACAAAAACAGGCTGCATTGCTTGAGATTGAATCGAATCCGCAAATGCGCGAAGCGCTTATAGACTATGTGGAAAAAAGAGCCAAAAAAGAGCATGAGCTCAAGTATCTTTTATACGGTGAATTTTCTGGCGGGCTCACAACGGATGTTCCGGCCGAACGAACAGGCAGGCTTGAGTTCGGCGGTTATGGTTATCATCAATATAGAGAAGGCACGGCATTTGTCGTCGATATGGTAGAGGCATCCAAAACATTGCCGCAACCTAAAAGCGGTTATTTGCAGGATCTCATTCAAACGATACAGAATTTTGATCAAACGCGCCTTTATCAGTTGATAAAAGGCCCGGTATTTCTTTCAAACGACAAATTTAAAACGCGGCAGGAAAAGTCAAAATTTTTGCCATTACCGCGGTTTCGCCCGTCCATTTTTAAGTGGGTGCCGGCGTTGGTGTTTATTGTAGCTATCTATACGATCATGCTCTTCTTTGAAATTATGGCGCCCGAATTAGGTGCATCCTATATCGGTTATGGCATTCTGGTTTTAACTGTTCCGGTTTTTCCGATTGTGTTGCTGGCTATGGGCGCATCCGACCGCGACTCGGTGATTTATCCACTGCGTAGACAATACAGGGAAAGTGAAGATTTGGCCAAAACGCTGGATGCACTGGGTATGCTCGATGAATTATTGTCATTTCATCGTTACCGGCAATCGTTGAACAACCGAACTGTGCAGATGATACTGCCCGACGTTCTGGATGAACAACATCATCTGCTGATTGTTGATAATGCAAAAAACCCGTTGCTGGTTAAAGAAAATCCGGATTATGTGCCCAATGAAATCAGACTGGACACTGTTGGCAGACTGCTTATTATCACTGGCCCCAACAGCGGTGGCAAAACAGCCTATTGCAAAACGATTGCGCAAATCCAGCTACTCGGTCAAATAGGGTGCTACATTCCGGCGACGTCCGCGCAACTTGTGCCAGCTGAACATATATATTACCAGGTACCTGATCCGGGACAACTTGAAGCAGGGATGGGACGTTTTGGGCATGAACTGAAGCGTACGCGTGAAATTTTTTTCAACTCAACGCCGCGTAGCCTTGTAGTGCTGGATGAATTGTCGGAAGGCACTACTTTTGAAGAAAAAATGACGCTATCCGAGTATATTTTAAAGGGCTTTCATCAGTTGGGTGCGAGCACCTTGTTGGTAACGCATAATCATGAACTGTGCGAGCGCCTGCAAAGTGAAGGCATCGGCCGTTACCTGCAGGTAGAGTTTGTGGAGCAGGGCCCGACACATCGTATGATTTCTGGTATTTCCCGTATCAGCCATGCCCATCGTGTAGCCAGTGAGATTGGCTTTAGCAAAGCGGATATCGATAAACATCTGGCGAATTCCGGGCACAGGGTTGATTGAAGTATCGCATCTAAATAAGCAAAAGATTGGTAAACAGCAATGTGAAAGAGAACTCTGGTTCGAGTGTGCAGCGCGTGAAAGTGAAATAATCGAATAAATGTTGATGCATAATTAATGTGAAAATGAATTGTTGTTATATTCAGATTAACGAAATTGCGGGTTTTGCAAATATCTGCGTGAATCAGAAATCAGCACGCTTTGTTTCGCCTTACTTCTTGATAATGATAAAAATAAAATTGGAAACCGGATTATGATCAAGCCACTTGCCACCAATCAACTCTACACGGCCTGCGATATCGATCAATTTGATTTTGACACCACAGAGCAATTAGACGATTTGCAGACAGTCATCGGTCAGGACCGTGCGATTAAAGCGTTGCATCTTGGTGTAAATATTCAACATGAAGGCTACAATCTGTTTGTACTTGGGCCGACCGGTCTTGGTAAGCATGCCGTGGTTCGGGAATATCTGGAATCGCAATCCAGGTCACGGGAGACGCCACCGGACTGGGTTTATGTCAACAATTTTGATAAACCTTCCGAGCCGATCGCAATCAGCCTTGCAAGCGAGCACGCGACAATTTTTCGTGATGATATGCATCAACTGGTTGAAGATTTATGCAGTGCCATTCCAAACGCATTCGAAACTGATGAGTACCATTTGCGGCTGCAGGAAATTGATGACGAGCTCAAGAAAACAATTGAATCAGCTTTCAGTACACTGAATGATGAAGCTCAGGTGAATAATATGCGCCTGCTGCGCACGCCGCATGGTTTTGCGTTTGCGCCGGTAAAAAACAACGAAGTGATTAAACCGAAAGAGTTTGATGCATTGCCGGAAAAGGAACGACGGCAAATCGAAGAAACCATTAATGGGCTGGAAGAAAAGCTGGCCACTATTTTGCGAATGCAGCCACAGTGGCAGCGGGAAGCCAGAAATAAAATTAAAGAACTCAATCGTGAAGTTGTCATGTTTGCTTCCGGTCATTTGATCGATGAGTTAAAAAATAAATATCAGCATCACGCGGTTATACGGGTCTATCTTGAAGCTGTGCAGCAGGATGTGATTAATAACCTGCAGAATTTTCGCCGTGAAGAGGACGCTTCGGAGCATATGCAGGTGCCGCTCATGAAAATGCCGGCATTCCGTCGCTACGAGGTTAATATTATTGTGGACCATACGCAGCATGATGGCGGTGTGCCGGTGGTATTCCTTGATTTGCCCAATTATGCCAATCTGATAGGTGCCGTTGAACACACCGTACACATGGGAGCATTACAGACCGACTTTACGTTGATTAAGGCGGGCGCATTGCATCAGGCCAATGGCGGTTATCTGATAATTGATGCCATCAAGTTGTTGATGCAGCCTTATGCCTGGGAAGGTCTCAAGCGTGCGCTCTTGTCACAGCAAATTAAAATTCAATCACTTGGACAGATTTACAGTATTGTCAATACGGCCGGTCTTGAGCCCGAACCTATTCCCTTGCGCATCAAGGTTGTTTTGATTGGGGATAGAATGCTCTATTATCTGTTGCATGCATATGATGCTGAATTCAAGCAACTGTTTAAGGTTGCGGCGGATTTTGATGATCGTATGCAGCGTACGGATGAAAGCCAGCGTGTCTATGCAAAAATGATTGCAGGATTGTTGCATCGTCATAAACTGCGGCCATTTGATCGTTTGGCTGTTGCAAGAACTATCGAGTATGGTGCGAGGCTGGCGGGTGATGCCGAAAAACTGTCCATCAATGTGATGGAAATTGCCGATCTTTTGTGTGAAGCCGACCACTATGCCGGTGAGTTGAATCAATCCGTCGTTAAGCGTGAAGATGTGCAGCGCGCCATTGATGCGCAAATCTATCGCGGCGGCCGGATACGCACACGCCTGCAAGAAGCGATTAATCGCGGCATTTTGATGATCGATACCGGTGGCGCCAAGGTTGGTCAAATCAATGGACTGGCGGTGATGCAACTTGGGGACGTCAGTTTCGCCATACCGTCGCGTATTACGGCTACGACACGTCTTGGCGGCGGAAAAGTAGTCGACATTGAACGTGAAACTAAACTCGGGGGCGCAATTCATTCCAAAGGTGTTCTTATTCTTTCATCCTTTCTCGCCGAGCGCTTCGCAAAAGATTATCAGTTGTCGTTTTCTGCCAGCCTGGTTTTTGAACAATCTTATGGCAGGATCGAAGGTGACAGCGCTTCAATGGCAGAGCTTTGCGGCCTGCTTTCCGCTTTGTCTAACTTGCCTATTCAACAGGGTATAGCGATGACCGGCTCTGTTAACCAGCGTGGTGAAGCGCAGGTAATCGGCGGTGTCAATGAGAAAATTGAAGGTTTTTTCGATATCTGCCGGTTTCGCGGATTTACAGAACAACAGGGTGTGCTTATTCCCGTCAGCAACATGCAGCATCTGATGCTTCGCGATGATGTTATTCAGGCATGCGAAAATGGACAGTTCGCAATCTACGCATACAGTACGGTAGATGAAGCCATGGAAGTTTTAACAGGCGAAACCACCGCACGGATCAATGCCCGAGTTGAGGCCAGACTGCATGAATTGGAACGTATTCGCCAGCGTATGAAAAAAAATGGTAAAGAAACGGCCAACGATAATGAAAAAAACACAGATTAGCCATATTCTGGTTGCTATTGATGCAGGCGTGGCAAGCCGTAACATTCTGCAGGCGGGTATCGTGCTCGCCAATCGTTTTAATGCGCGGCTCAATGCTGTGTTTATTGAAGACATTGATTTGTTTCATGTGGCTGAACTGCCATTTGTGCGAGAATTTATTTATGGATCGCCAGCTGGTCGTTTAGTTAATGTGGCCGGAATGGAGCGGTCAGTGCAGACGCAGACTGCACGATTGCGTAAGTTGGTTGAATCAATTGCACAGCAAAATAAAATTGAAATTACTTTTGATGTTTTACGCGGAAATATTGCCAGTGCATTATGTGATGCGTCTAAACAGACGGATCTGCTGGTTATCGGTAAGAACACACAATTGCGTACTAAGAATCAGAAAATTGGCAATATCACCCGGTTCATCCTGTCAACTGCCAGTTGCAATGTGGTCGTATTACAATATGGCAACATCATTGAACGGCCCGTTGTGGTCAGCTTTACCGGTAGTGAAACCAGCCAGAATGCACTTTCGCTGGCCATTGAACTGGCCTATGAAGATCATAATCAATTAATTGTTTTGTTACCTGCCGTTGATGCGCGTGAATATCAAAAGCTTGGTGAAGCTATCAATAACAGCGTGCAAGGACATTCGTTACAGGTCAGTCTGGTCAAGCTCAGTCATAATACCGCCGAACAGATCCTGCAGGTTATTAGGCAGTTTAATGGCCGTATATTGCTGCTCGAAGGCAGTGACGCATTACTGACAAATGTACAAAAACAAGCGCTTATCGCACAGGCTGATATTCCGGTGATTATGTTGCGGTGAAATCTGTAAAGTTTCGATTGACCTGCTTGAACTCAGTGTTTCAATGGTCTGTCAGCACACGACTCAGGTTTTTTAAATGACTGTCCATTCGGCGGCGCATTTGTTCGCGCCCGACCGGGCGTTTGATGCTGCTGCCAAATCCGGTGATCTGATCGGTAAAAGTCTGGTTGACATAAAAAACAAGAGATCCGTTACGAAAGGGCAAACAAATGAGCATAAGCTGGTTGGAGTTATAAGAGTGTCCCACATAAAATTGTCGTGAAAGAATGATCCCGCCCGTGTCTGCAGTCAAAATGATACGGTGAACGAGATCGACAGTTGGACGGCTTTCCACCTGGCGATTGATCAGGAAAAAGTGTTCATCGACACCTGCTGGTAAAGCAACAGGATAATTTAACCAGATTTTATACAGATCGGGAAAATAATTTACCAATATTTTATTGTTCAGCGATGCAACCAGCAGTTCTTTTGCCGGATCTGCTGTTTTACCGGCGCTACGATCATAAGCTGCAATGCCTTTCAAGCCTTTTTTATGATAATCCTGCCAGCGCTGCCATAGTATTTCTCGATATACTTGTGATGCAAGCGGAATAGGACTGGCATTTATTGGGTTAATAGACCGCACTGTCTGCAACTCCTGGGCAGATAGGTTAAATTGATTGCCAGACTTTGCCGCCAGAAAATTCGTCGCCTCTCTGCTTCCCCCTTCAAAGTTGAATCTGTTGAAAGTTTCAAGCGTTGCATTAAGCGGTATAAAATCTTGTAGCGTTACCTCAACTTCGACCGATGCCATGCCATTGTTCTTGATAAATTCAATTACTTTGTCTGGCGTTACAATCATGTAAATAACTACGCCGGCCGCCAGTTCTTTCTCATGATTTTCTGCAACATTAAAAAAAATGGTTTTATCCTGCTCCAGACCGGCCAGACTTTGATATTGAATTCCAAACTGGTGAATAAGGGATTGCAGATCAGGGATGTTTTCAGCATGTGTGGGAAATGCACCGCTTAATGATAAAACAAGAATTGTTCTGCACCAGAACTGGAATTTCTGAGACAGCATGTGTGTAACGATACTACTGAGTCCGGACATGGTTTTGCAAATTATTCCTCTATTTATGCGCACAAACAAAGAAAAAGTAACTCCTTTTATCTCCTATCATTCAGGCCGTTATTTTGCATAAATAAGAGAGTTTTTAATTAATTAACTTTACTTAAAAATGTTTCAAATATCCAGTGAAATATGATGAGCTTTGCTTTCATTGTGTGAATACATAATGCAAGCATTGAAATTCGTGCAGATTAAAGCCACCCTAACGATCGATACCGGGCGGTGGCATCATGCGAAGCTTCACGAATCGGATGGGGACGCAACTCTAATTCATCGAGACATTTAAAAGAATTGAAGGGCATGTTGCGACGAGTCGAGTTTACCTGACATACGTGTGGGCGGCGTCAGCGAGCGGTCTGCTGTTCCGACCGGAAAGGCCGGACTGATCACGAAAATATAGCGCCGTCATTTAAATAACAACTATGAGAGAAACTGATTCTTGTGCTTGAAACTTACTCAGGCAGCATGAGTCCAGCATTTCTCAGCCTTTGAGACGAAGCTCATCAACAGCACCGCTACTGCATTGCCGAGAGGACAAAATATTTCCGGTTCTGGTATATATGATCCGTTCAGCACCATTATCAAGGGCGGCGCGCAGGATAGGGATGGTCCGGAGGTGGCTGATGCTGTCGAATTCACGACGGTTACGGCGTCAAAGATGAGGGTCGGCGGCCAGATGATAATGCACTGCAGGTTCATCACGTATGTCCGCGTGCACCAGTTCAATTCGATTCAGCGGCAGGATGGTCAGCGCTGAGTCTAGGCTGCTCCGGGGAGGTGTCCCGCAAGTAATTGTGTAACCAGATGGGTGCCCAGAAAACCGGCCAACCGGCACTGCCTGCGACGAGAATCAAGACAAAATGCCTTTCGGCAAATTGTCCGCCAGATATTGTAAATATTGTCGTTGCGGTTTCAGGCCTTCTCCGGTCACCTTTTCCATAAGAGCCAGTGTGGCACGATTTAAGGGACAGGGATATTCGCCTGCCAGGCGAATCATATGACCGGTATAAGCATCGATTTCGGTACGCCCGCAATCGATTCGAATATCGGGTGCCATGGAACAATATGTGCCGCGTAGCGATGAACGAAAAAATCTCGCCATAAAGGTCGATAACCATGGAATGCGCAGAATCAACGAAACTATATCAGGGTGAAACGGACCAATACGGGCGAGGGGGATTCCGGCATGATGGAGAATTGCATAATTTTCAAGTAGCAGTGCAAAAAAAAGCCCCTTGGCCAGTTGATCGGTCAATAATTCCCCGTTATCCACTCCGGCTGCTGCCGCCAGCGGGGAAATGGCGGCATTGTACATGAGCTTGGTTGCTTTATATGGTTGGATGCTGTCCACGACTTTAACCATAAACAATTTGGCTTCTCCCAAAGCTTGTGCCAGTGATGTCAGGTTGCTGCGTTCATCAGCAGTGATTGACCGGCGCCCTCCGATATGCAGGCTGCCTGGGCGGGTAATTCGTGTCACAGGACGGTCGCGCATACATTCCGACACAAAAGAAGCGATGCCCTCGCAGGCATGGCCGCGTTGTTCCAGATTTGGGTCAAAACCGTTTTGAATAGGCACAAGGAAAGTGTCGTCCGTTAGACGTGCAAGCACCTCCGCATTATCATAAGTTTTGGTACAGAGCAGAACAAAGCCTTCTTTCGGCGCCAGCCAGTCATCAAAAGTTGTAAAGGGAATCCGCTGCATACCCAATCCAACGATTGTGACGCCATCTTTTCGGCCTTCAGCCACTTTGCCAGGATGCGCATCCACCAGTATCACAGAATAGCCTTTCAGCGCCAGACTCCAGGCCATAACGGCACCGATGCCACCGGCACCCAGAATGTGAATCGGTTTGTTGATTAAATGGGGCATCTATATATCCAGAAAATGATCAGGGATAGCCGCGCAGGAATTCCATAAAAATCATCAGGAACTCAAACCAAATTCCAATTATCTTAGAGATATAGTTTCAGGTTTTCTATCTGCTTATAAAGTACAAGCAGATAAATTGTACTACTAGAATACAATTATAAGAACAGAATTTTTAGCGGGTTGTTGCCATATAATCATTTAAGTAATGTCAGACGCAGAATATGGACCAAATGAATTTGACTGGCGCTCGTTTTTTCTCACTCATTTCAAACCAGCCTGAAATTAAACCAGTATTAAAGCTATACTGTTATTTGCAATATCGATCAGTCAAAGGAAAAACGCGTTGAAAACATTCCGTTGTCATTGCGGCAATATCCTGCATTTTGAAAACAGTCAGTGTTTTTTATGCAATCGAATGGTGGGCTACCTGCCTGAGGAAAAGCAATTAAGCGCCCTGGAACCATCTGCAGATGGCAACTGGCTGGCTTTGTTCAATAATCAGCCGTATCGTCACTGTAAAAACTCTTCTGATTATAATGTCTGTAACTGGCTGGTGCCGGCTCATGATGATCATGTATTATGTCTCTCTTGCCGCCTGAATCACATTATTCCAAATCTGAATGAAGCCCAGAATATCACGCTCTGGTACCGCGTTGAACAAGCCAAGCGCCGTCTTTTGTATACGCTGTATAGTCTGGATTTGCCGGTAGTGAGCCGGGAGAAAGATCCGTGTAAGGGCATGGGTTTTGAATTCCTGCAGGATGAGGTCACGCTGGATGAATTCAGTAATGAATTGACGATCAGGCAGAGCATTGCAACGGGACATAATTCGGGCATGATTACCATTAATCTGCTGGAAGCAGAACATGGGCCGCGATTGGAAATGCGCGATAAAATGAATGAACGTTATCGCACATTACTCGGTCATTTTAGACACGAATCAGGGCATTATTATTGGGACTGTCTGATTAACAACACGGACAAAATCGATAGCTTTCGTGAATTATTTGGTGATGAACGTCTGGATTACCAGCAAGCCTTGCGTACTTACTACGAACAGGGGCCTCCATCCTTCTGGCAGGATATATGGATCAGCGCTTATGCCAGCGTACATGCCTGGGAAGACTGGGCGGAAACCTGGGCGCATTATTTACATATGGTGGATACCGTGGAAACGGCGCATGATTTCGGTTTCAGAATTCATGGTCATGATGTTTCCGCGCCTGCGATCGATGGTCAAATGACAAACGGTTATATTACACCCGCCTCATTCGATGATTTGTTCGAAGACTGGTGCCGGCTAAGCGTTGCATTGAATGCGCTTAACCGCAGTATGGGCATGGATGATGCTTATCCGTTCGTTATTTCCAATATGTCGCTGAACAAGCTACGGTACGTACATCAAATTGTGACTGAAATCAGTCATCAATCATTTTCTGCTTGTCTTTCCACTTAAACCGCAGCAACCGCACATTGTAATACTGACTGAAAAGTCAGGGTAATTTAGCCGCGATTGCCTTGCCTGTTTTCTTTTTAAGATAACTCGAATGTATGTGAATGGGGTATACTGAACCAATTACGGTGGTGGGGTATTGACGTTTTACAAGTTCGGGATTCTAAGGAATGGAATCCAACAGTCGCCATACATCATTTACCTGCAAAAGCCTTGCGATCCCCACAATTCCTAATTCATGAGTTAAAGATCGTTGAATGAAATTGCGTATACAGCACAAAACCCGCTACACCTATGATGATTTCGTTTTTCTTGAACCTCATTATCTTAATTTTTGCCCCCAACACCGATCTTACTTGCAAGTTGAAGAATTCGATCTCAAGGTAAGTCCTTTACCGGATGGCCTTTTCCCTTTATTAAATATTGAAAATGCATTGCAATATCAATGTTGGTTCGATAGAACTGTAAATAGTCTTGAAATAAATGCGTTTATTAAAGTGAACACTACCAAGTTTAATCCGTTTGGTTTTTTTATAGACATGGATATTCTGCGTATGAATAGTCATGAACACTTTGGCTACTTGGATATAGAACACCCCATTTCATCGGAAATTGAAGATGCACTATTGCCGTTCCTGTCTGTTCCGCCTAATGAATTACTAACACCCGTAAATAAAATTCTTCAATTGATCAACCAGAATTGGAGTTATTCGGCAAGATATACCGAAGATATACATGAACCTTCCGACTGCTTTCAAAAGAAAAGTGGGTCTTGTCGAGATCTGTCGTGGATGATGATCATCATGCTAAGATACTTGAAAATCCCCGCGCGCTTTGTAGGTGGATATGCCTTCAACCCAGAATTGGGAGAGGGGCACGAGCTTCATGCCTGGGTGGAATTTCTGGCTCCAGGCGCTGGCTGGATCGGTGTGGATCCAAGTGCTGGTGTTTTTACCAATGAGACATATATCCCTATTGCGGCAAGTAAGGATCCTAAAAAGACCTTGCCAGTATACGGCTCGTATAGAGGCAGTGTCAGTTCAAGACTGGAAGCCGAAGTGAAAATAATCGAGCTCTGAAAAGCTGTCATTAGCGACTAAATCAGTGAGTATGCCGTGTACTTCGAGCCCTAGTTTACCTGGCTAGTGACAAGGAAATCAACAGCATGAACCACTTTGCTGGTGGTACATCTGCCAAGTTAAGAATATTACATTTTACAGTAAGAAGGAATCCAGCTTTTTTCGATAATGTACCCAGGTAAATAATTAAAATCAAATGATTCGCCGTCCTTAATCATTTGTTTTACGTCAAATAGTATGGCGATTTCTGGGATATCATTAAAGAACATTGTGTAGAATGGTTTTACTAACCATTTAGAGACGCACATTCCGATTGGACCGATAAAATTTCTACGTTGCCCAACATGGGCTACTTCATCAATGATAATTTCGTCGAGCAGTTCTATTAAGCGCTTCTGTACATCAGGTTCATCGACCAATAGTTCATTAATCAGATTATTCAAATGACAATAGTACGTAACGCCCATCAATTCAGTCACAAATGCGGGTGCATTCATCAAGAATCCTGGAAATTTTGGAAATTGTTCATAGACTTTTTCTTTAAATGGGCTTAACGGCATCCACTCTATCTTATCCAGACCGCAAGTACGCAGCATTTCGTCAAACAAACGAACATGGCAAAATTCTTCGGCTAAATGCATGCGACTAATTTTGTCTTCAATCGACTTTGAATTAGCCATATTTGGCACAACATCCCAAGCACCTTTAATGCCAACCCATTCATGTCTGGCAAATTTATATATACCGGTTAACATTAATGTTGTCCGATCCAGAGTTTTGGGATTGTCTTTCATATCAACATAATTGCGATAAAACATATCGGGATTGGGAAGTGGTATTCGTAGTTGTACTGGATTATCTTGAAAAAACTTTAACCGAGTGCGCTTATTTATCAAATCTTTATCATCTTCCAGTATTTTTCCATTGTGCCCCTGAGTAAAAAGCCAATAATTTTCAAAGTTCTCAATTCGTTCTTGTTTGGATGCGGATGTAAAAATAGAACGGAATTTAGGTGTTTTCAAAGATGATTCTCCAAGTTAGTTTTTCTACGAACTTGGAAGTATCATGAATGATACAGACGCACAAAGCAATTGTATTTTTTCAGGACTAAGATCACTTAAATTTGTCTTGAATTCGTATAATAATTTATCCAGATATAAGCATATCCTGGATATGCTGCATGAACTGTTAAAGTTGTGCTGTTCCCGAAATTTACTATAAAACAGGGGGTTGTTATGATTGTTTGGCTGAATCCATCAGTCATTCTATCGCCATATGGTTATAGATAATGTTTTCGCACCAGCAATCGGATAGTCAGATGGTAAATGGTTACGTTACACTCGCCTCATTCGATGGCTGATGCCGATTGACTGTTGTTTTGAATGCGCTTAACCGTAGTGGACATGATGATGCCTATCCCTTTGTTATTTCAAATATGTCGCTTCAACACGTGCACCAGATTGTGTCTGAAATCAGTCATCAGCCTTTGTCTGCTTGAGTTCCCATTCAAACCGCGGTAACCGGCCGAGGGCGCGATGCATGCCTTCATTCCATTGTTTTTGCATCGATTTGTACATCGGTGAATTGAATGTCAGTTTCTGATGATAAGGTGTTTTGATAACGTCACTGGTATGAATTGCCAGCTCCAGAGGCGGTCCTACTGAAATATTACTGCGGATAGTGGATTCCAAGGATACCAGTGCGCAACGTGCTGCATCTTCAAGAGAAGTGGCGGGCGTAATAATGCGGTCCAGAATAGGTTTGCCGTATTTATTTTCACCAATCTGCAGATACGGGGTCTCTGGTGAAGCGCTGATATAGTTTCCCTGCGGATAAATTAAGTAAATTTCCGGGGATTGCCCCGCTATCTGCCCGCCCAGAATGAAACTGGCTTCAGCTCCGCCACTACCGCTTTTTTCCAGCGCATCAGCATGTTGGCGTTGTTCTACCTGGCTGAGGTGACCAACATAATGTGCTACTTCATGCAAATGCTTGCCTTTACGTAAACTGATTTTGCTATCCGGTTTTTCAAGATCGGTCCTGATATTATTCATGACAGCCTGCGAGGTCGCCAGATTGCCGGCTGTCAACAAGATACAGATGCGTTCGCCAGGCCAAACAAAAGTATGCATTTTGCTGTAGGTCGTAACGTAATCAACACCCGCATTGGTTCTGGAATCAGAAGCAAATACAAGTCCTTTGTTAACGCTGATTGCAAGGCAATAAGTCATGGATTTTTAGCGATTGTGCAGTTTGTTTGATGGGTCGTAGTCGGTTGATCAGTAAAAAATTTAATAATTATAAAGGTTTGTGTTGTACTTTAAAATTATGTTATAAAAATAGGCATAATCTCCTCTCTTTCGATCGCATCATAACGCACAAAGGACACCATGGCTATTCGCTGGGGAAGTTACAAGGTAAAAAATCTGTATGATGAATTGCTGCGCGCAACCGGACGCCCGAGACCTGCTGCACAGGTTTTGTGCAGTTATTTGCGTGCCTTGAAAGACACCGAGATTGAAGAATATAAAGTTGCGGCAGAATCCGCTATCCATGTAATGGGCATTTCATTCACTGTCTATACCGAAGAAGAAGGTTCCATAGATCGTGTCTGGCCATTTGACATTATTCCACGCATTATTGATAAGCGTGAATGGTTGCAGGTTGAGGCAGGACTTAAGCAGCGCGTTCAAGCACTCAATTTATTCATTAATGATCTCTATCATCAACAACGCATCGTTAAAGATGGTATTTTCCCGGCAGAATTACTGGAAGATTCGAAAAACTTTCGTCCGGAATGCGTAGGTGTTAACCCGCCGTATGGCATCTGGGCGCATATCTGCGGTTCTGATCTGGTGCGCGATAAGGACGGTACGTTCTATGTGCTGGAAGACAATTTGCGCGTGCCCTCGGGTGTGTCTTATATGCTTGAGAACCGTCAGGTGATGAAACGGTTGTTTTCCGAGATGTTCGAACAATACAACATCCTGCCGGTCGACGATTATGCATCACAGCTTTATGACACCCTGGCTGCTTTGTCGCCACGTCCCGGTGATCAACCTGAAATTGTTGTGTTGACGCCTGGCATCTATAATTCAGCCTATTTTGAACATGCTTATCTGGCGCAGCAAATGGGTGCAGAACTGGTTGAAGGGAGCGATTTGACGGTCGACAAAAACAATGTTGTACACATGCGCACCATTGAAGGGCTGACACGTGTCGATGTTATTTACCGCCGTGTCGATGATTTGTTTCTCGATCCCGAAGCGTTTAGTCCAGATTCTTTGCTGGGCGTGCCTGGGTTAATGCGTGCCTGGAAGTCCGGCAAGGTGGCCTTGGCGAATGCACCGGGTGCCGGTGTTGCAGACGATAAGGTGGTTTATGCCTTTGTGCCCGAGATCATAAAATATTATCTGGATCAGGATCCCATACTGCCTAATGTGCCCACTTATAAATGTATCGATAAACAGGAACGCCAGCATGTCATCGAGCATATTCATGAAATGGTCGTGAAACCAGCGAATGAATCCGGTGGATACGGCATGTTGATTGGACCCCAGGCCAGCAAAGAAGAGCGTGAAAAATTTGTGCGACTGATACGCCGTGATCCGCGTAATTATGTCGCGCAGCCGATGCTGACGCTCTCAACCGCACCCACCCTGATAGGGAATCGTGTTGAGCCGCGCCATCTGGATTTGCGTCCCTTTATTCTGAGTGGAGAACAAATCAGTGTGACAACCGGTGGCCTGACACGCGTGGCATTACGCAAAGGCTCCACAGTGGTTAATTCGTCACAAGGCGGCGGCAGCAAAGATACCTGGATTGTAGATATGGAGGCGACATGACAATGCTTTCCCGCGTTGCCAACAGGATTTACTGGATGGCGCGTTATCTGGAACGGGCCGAAAATACTGCGCGGTTGATCAATGTCAATACGCACTTGTTGTTGGATTTACCCAAAAAAGTGCGGTTGGGCTGGGAGCCGATTGTAGATATTACAAGTCACCGTGATTACTTTTATAATCTGTATGAAGAAGCCGACGAACGCAACGTGATACGTTTTATGGTATCGGATATGCGTAATCACGGCTCGATACTCAATTCCTTGCATATGGCGCGTGAAAATACCCGCACCATTCGCGATATTATTCCACGCGAAGTATGGGAACAGGTTAATACACTTCATCTGACTACAAAAACCAATGCCAAAAGCGTTATTACACAACGCCATCGATATGACTACCTGCGCTCTGTCATTTTAGGCGTGCAGACTATCAGTGGTATGCTGGCGGGCACCATGACGCACAATGAAGGTTATGATTTTCTACGTATGGGGCGCAATCTGGAACGTGCGGATATGACGACGCGCATTATTGATGTGCGCTCTGCCACGTTGTTGCCGGATATGCCTGAGGATTTGACGCCGTTTGAGAATTTACAGTGGGTGAGTGTGCTCAAGTCACTGACTGCTTATCAGATGTATCGGCGTGAAATACGGCAACGTATTCGAAGAGCGGATGTTTTGAAATTTTTACTCCAGGAAGAACGCTTTCCCCGTTCATTTTATCATGCCTTATGCCAGGTAAGCACTTGCCTGAATAATCTGCCACGCAACGAAAAAACATTGCAAATGCTTACAAAACTGCAAACAAAACTGCTGCAAACAAAATTACAGGAATTCGACCAGCAAAAACTGCACGTGTTTATTGATGGACTTCAGCTTGGGGTAATCAGGATCAACAACAGCATCAGTGAAAACTATTTTTAGCAGATTGTGACATATTCATATTCAGTATTCTGAGACAATCAATGTAAGGCGGAGCTGGCGGTAAAATTCCGCAAATAGATTTTGTAAAAGACTGAGAGTTGAACCAAAGGGTGGGGCACATGAAGTGCCAAGCGGAATGTCGGGTTAATGCATCAGAATGCGCATTTTAAACCATATGTTAGCTCCGATATTGTCAGTGCAGCTGAGTGTTAGTTTGCTTTCAAAGCTCCTCAGTGACAGTTTCAGGGAATATTCACCTGTAAGCATATTTTTGAAAAAGCATACTTTTTTCTCTATCGATTCTTTTTTCTGGCATTTTTGCATTATCAGATCAAAGTCATCCAAGTCTGTATCTAAAATCACTTTTTTCTATCTAATTACCAGGATTACACACAAAATGACAGAGCAGGAAAAGGCAGCACCCGAAGCGTCGAAACTTTCCTTGGATCAGGTTTTTATTCTGCTTGAACAACAGGATTACGATCAATTAAGGTTGCTATTGGATCAAACACACCCGGGACAGTTGGCGGATCTCCTGGAGGCCATGCCGCCTAAGAAACGCAGGCAATTGTGGGATTTGATATCCGAATCCCAGGAAGCTGAAACGCTGGCGTTTTTGCATGATGAAGTACGCAATAGCTTGATTGAGGAAATGCAGCCAGAGGAGGTGGTTGCGGCTGCAGAACAGATGGATGTTAATGATCTGGCATATATGATTGAAGAATTGCCGGAGCATATCCGCCAATCCATCGAGGAAAAATTATCTGATGAAATTCGTGAACACCTGGAAACCAACCTGTCTTTTGAAGAGGGTACCGCAGGCCGTTTGATGAGTCAGGATGTGATTACTGTCAGAAATGATGTCACGCTTGAAGTGGTATTGCGTTATCTAAAGCTGCACGAAGATCTGCCGGAATATACCGACGGATTAATGGTGATTGATAGAGAAGGGTTTTATCAGGGAAAGCTGCTATTGAACACAGTACTGACGAGAAATAAGAATCTGCTGGTCAAAGAAGTCATGAACTCACAGCATCAGGCTATTTTAGCGACGACTGATGAACATGATGTCACACTTTTTTTTGAACAGTTTCATTTTATTTCTGCAGCGGTTGTAGACGAAAACAATCTTTTGCTGGGTCGAATCAAACTGGATGATGTCATTCAAATTTTACGTGCAGAAGCCGATCATGCTCTGATGGGGAGAGAAGGTCTTGACGAAGAGGAAGATTTGTTTGCGCCCGTTATCAATAGCACCAAACGCCGCACCGTGTGGCTGGGTATCAACCTGATCACGGCATTTCTGGCTGCCTGGGTCATTGGTATGTATACCGATACGCTGGATAAAATCGTTGCACTGGCAGTATTGATGCCTATTGTCGCCAGCATGGGCGGTATAGCCGGCAGCCAGACGCTGACATTAACCATCAGAGGATTGGCGCTTGACCAGATTACCAGTGGTAACCGTTTCTGGCTGGCGCGTAAAGAAGTTATGATCGGTATTTTGAACGGTATGTTATGGGCAGTGGTGATAGCATTTTTATCCTGGGTCTGGTTTCAGGATGCCGGTATCAGTCTGGTTATAGCCGCTGCAATAACCATTAATCTGATTGCGGCGGCGGCCTCAGGCATTGCGATTCCATTGATCCTGGAACGCATGCGCATAGATCCTGCGCTCTCCGGAGCGGTTATTTTAACGACTGTGACAGATGTGGTTGGTTTTATGAGTTTCCTGGGGTTGGCGACCTATTTTCTGTTATAAAGGACCGCGAGGGCCGATCCACTGCATGGACGGTTTATAGATTCATGGAAATGAATAGTCGGCCATAATTATTTATCATTTAACGAATAAGCAGTGAATAGTCACCATGTCCGGATCAGGCACACAAATAGCTGCTGATGGCAAAGCGGATTCTCTGGCGGCGCTTGCGACCAGCAAATCTATACACCAAAAAATTTTAATTCGCTTGTTTTGGGGGTGGCTGTTACTTTGTGTCTTTATAGGCGGTGCGGTTTTTTGGTTAGAAGTCAACCGCTTTCAACAATTTGTGCATGAACTTGCATTGAAAGAATCGGCATTATTAAGCAGTCAATTCTCCTCAGATCTGCAGGAACGCGATAACTTTACCGAACAATCCCTGACAGATTTGGCGCAACAGCTTGTAGATCAGCATTTTCTCATTGTCGAACTGTATGATCTCAATAAACAGCTTAGAATTGAAGCCATTCGATCAGGTGAGGAAGCGACCGAGCGCTGGATTGATCGTTATCGCCATCAATTTCCCCGGCAGGGTGAGTTTTCCCGTGAATTTCATTTTACAGATGGCAGGCTGTTGTTGGTCATGCTGGTTCCGCTGACAGGGGGCGGCAATATCCCTGTGGGCTATTTTGAAGGTATTTATCAAGTTGATCAACGAACAATGGATTCGATCAAGTATGAATTGCTGCGAACATTGTTTTTTGTGACCATCAGTATTACTTTTACAACAATATTGATGTATCCGGTTATTCTGGTGTTGAATCGCGGATTGATCCGGCTGTCCGACGATCTGTTGAAGGGGAATCTTGAGCTGATGAATGTACTGGGTTGCGCTATTGCCGAGCGCGATGCGGATACCAATAGCCACAATTACAGGGTAACCTGCTATGCACTGCGGTTGGGCGAAGCAATCGGATTGCCGCATGCGGCAATGCGCAATCTGATTATGGGTGCTTTTTTACATGATGTCGGCAAGATTGGCATCCGTGATCCGATTTTGCTTAAACCCGGAAAATTGACGCCGCAGGAATATGAAATCATGAAAACGCATATTTCGCTGGGTGTGGACATCCTGAACCAGTCAAGCTGGATCAGCGGGGCACGGGATGTTGTCGAGTCTCATCATGAAAAATACGATGGCAGTGGCTACCCGCAAGGACTGAAAGGTGAGGCGATTCCTTTGAATGCACGAATATTCGCTATCGCCGATGTATTTGATGCGCTGACTTCCAGACGTCCTTATAAAACGCCGTGGCCGGTAGAACAAGCGATTCATTTTTTAGTGCAAAAAAGCAGCCAGCATTTTGATCCAGAATTAGTTGATATTTTTGTAGTTATTGTGCCGGCAATATACGATGAGTTACATAGCGTGCCGGAAAAACAAATGGTGTCTATGCTGCAACAGCGTATTGCCCGTCATTTTGTGACGATTGTCACTTGACTAGTAGACTTGAATCCAATGATTAATTCAGATACTTTAAAGCGTTGGTTTTTTCTTCCCATCAACTCTGCACATTTGAACCTAATTGTGCTTGGTAAATATGAGCGAATTTGTATCAAAGCCGAGATCGCTTGATTTTTGAATAAATCGTTCTTTCAGCGTTTGACTGACTGTTGGCGTTCTCGATAACAACCACAGGTATGAAGTGTTATAGCCGGATACAAAGGCGTATTGATAATTTTCATGATCCAGATCAAATATTACATAAGACCCATAAAATGGGCCAAAGAATGAGACTTTCAGATGCCCCTCATTACGTGTTCCAAGGAAATAAGCTTTGCCTTCCACTTCTTTCCATTTGTTTTCTTCAGTCGAAAATCCGCGATTTATCACGCTAATGCCGCCGTCATTTTTTAATGCATATTCAGCTGTCACATGACTCAAGCCGCGTTCAAATGAATGATCCAGCCGGGCAATTTCATACCATTTACCCAGATACCGATTTTCATCAAAATTTGTGACTGGCGTAACGCCATCCGGTATGCCCGTGCAACTGATTAAAGAAAATATTAAAAGTAATAATAAGCTTATACGCATGTGATTGCTCGCAATCTTTATTCAGTTAAGTAAAGATAATTTTTCCAATCCGGTCATCCCGTTATAGAAACTGTTCAACCCCGTCTCCAGTTCTTTTCGATTGCAATGAAATACTGCATAAAAAAATTGTTTGTGTTAATGCATAGAGATCCGGGTACAGCCCAATGATTAATATAGCACCTAAAGGGGAAGTGGATCAATTTGTCGTAAAAGTAAAAATAATAGATACGAATTTTAATACTTCAACCACTCATTCGAGAAGCGGTGAGATCAAATAACCATATGAAGTATAGGCTTAAAATGGCATTCAATAAACGAAAAGCGCATGCTATTATTCATCATCAATCATTTTAATAAAAATTGAAAAAGGAGATGGTCTGTGGATTTGATCGATAAGATTAAGGAGCTTTCGTCGAGAATTCAGAAACAAAAGATTCACATTCAAACAGAAGAAGCAACAAAAAATGCCTTTGTAATGCCTTTTATTAGCGCACTTGGCTACGATGTTTTTAATCCTATGGAAGTTATTCCTGAATTTATTGCTGATTCAGGAATAAAAAAGGGTGAAAAGGTTGATTATGCAATAAAGAAAGATAATGACATTATCATTCTCATTGAATGTAAATGGGCAGGGGCGAATTTACAAAATGAACATTCATCTCAATTATATCGATATTTTTCAGTAACAGAAGCGCGCTTTGCGATACTGACAAACGGTATTGAATATCTTTTTTATTCCGATATTGATGAACCGAATAGAATGGATTCAAAACCCTTCTTTGAATTTAATATTCTGCATTTTGAAGATCATCAAATTAATGAATTAAAAAAATTTACGAAAACAGCATTTTCATTGAACGATATATTAACAACAGCAAGTACTCTCAAATATACAAGTGCAATCAAGAAAATCCTTGAAGAGGAACTTAAAAATCCTACAGAACAATTTGTTCGGTTTTTTGCGTCACAAATATATGATGGGCGACTTACACAGCAGGTTATTGAGCAATTTACGCAGATAGTTAAGAACGCAAGAAATCAATTTATAAATGAACGCTTGAATGAAAGATTAAAATCTGCTTTAGCGGCCAACGAAGTAGATTCTTCTGTAGATTCAAATGCGTTGAATGGTTCATATGAAGCAAACTCTTCAGAAAAAAATGAGATAGAAACAACACAGGAAGAAATAGACGGGTTCAATATAGTTAAAGCTATTTTACGAGAAGATATTGATGTTACACGTATAGCTATGCGTGATAATAAAAGCTATTGTGCGATACTGCTTGATGATAACAATCGCAAGCCGATTTGCAGATTGCATTTTAATTTTTCACAAAAGTATCTGGGGGTGTTTGAAAATAAAAATGAAGAGCGGTTACCTATAGCAAAAATTGATGACATATTTAAACATGCAAGTCGCTTAAAGACGGCATTAAAAGAATATGCTTCATAAATTATCCAATATACTCCCAAATTTTATTGGAAAAAGATAAGCTCATAAATATAAATGAACAACCCGTCTCTATTAGATGGGTTTTTGACGGTCAAAATGATAAATCTGCTCTACAATTTTACGCAACAGCATCAACCAAGCGAAATTTTTCAAAAAGCCTCATATCAAACCAGATCCATTGTAATAATTGCATTTCTGACTGTCTGCGCATTTCAATTGGTCGTTTGATATTTTTTTACATGTTAACAATTGGATACCATTATTGCTGCAGATAAAGCTAAAACAAAGGATAAGTCAGACTTAATACTGAAGGATCTGGGCTTAGCGATTGTTCAGAGTTTGTCGATCACAGCAATTTACGCTTTCGCCAAGGCTTGTTCGAGATCAGACTTGATGTCATCAATATGTTCGATACCTATCGACAATCGAACGAGGTCTTCGCTCACACCTGCGCTTTCCAGTTCTTTTGCCGTGAGTTGGCGGTGTGTGGTTGTTGCGGGATGGCATGCCAGCGATTTTGCGTCGCCAATATTCACCAGCCGCGTTACCAGGTTCAGTGCGTCAATAAAACGAGCACCTGCGGCTTTCGCATCACCGGAGCCTTTGATACCAAAACTCAGTATGCCTGAAGCGCGTCCATTCATGTATTTATCCACTAGCTTCTTATCGGCATGGTCAGGCAGACCGGCGTAACGTACCCAGCTGACTTTGTCGTGTGCTTGCAAGTACTTCGCCACTGCAAGCGTATTGTCGCAAATACGATCCATGCGCACAGCGAGCGTCTCGATACCCTGTAAAATAAGGAATGCGTTAAACGGTGACAGCGCTGCACCCATATTGCGTAATGGCACTACGCGTGCACGGCCGATATAGGCGGCAGGCCCCAGTGTTTCGGTATAGACCACACCATGGTACGACACATCAGGCTCGTTCAGTCGCTTAAACTTTTGCTTGTGTTCAGCCCAGGGAAATTTACCTGAATCCACAACCACGCCGCCTATAGAGTTGCCGTGCCCACCCAGATATTTGGTTAATGAATGCACCACAATATCCGCGCCATGTTCAAAAGGCCGGCACAGATATGGTGTCGGCACAGTGTTATCAACAATGATGGGTACGCCGCGTGCGTGTGCGATGTCGGCCAGTGCGCCGAAGTCCACCACATTACCCAGCGGATTACCCACGGTTTCACAGAATACCGCCTTGGTATTTGCGTCGATCAGTTTTTCCCATGCTTTGGGTTCGCGGTAGTCGGCAAAACGTATTTCAATGCCGTATTGGGGCAATGTATGCGCAAAGAGATTGTATGTGCCACCATATAGAGCGCTCGAGGTGACGATATTATCGCCCGCTTCGGCGATGGTCATTAATGCGCAGCTGACTGCTGCCATCCCGGATGCAAGACCCAGTGCACCGACACCACCCTCAAGTTCTGTAATGCGCTTTTCCAGTACATCGGTAGTCGGATTCATGATGCGCGTGTAGATATTGCCCTGTTCCTTGAGATCAAACAGGTCGGCACCATGCTGCGTTGAGTCGAATGCGTACGATGTCGTCTGGTAAATCGGCACCGCAACAGCTTTGGTGGTCGGATCGGGGGTATACCCGCCATGCACGGCGATAGTTTCGATTTTCATGGAACTCCTTCGTTGAATGAGAGTCGGGTCAGTATAAGCGCTCTCATGGTTGAATATTACTTTGCCATGGCGCAGTTGTTTACAGCAGAATGAACACTGTGTGATTCGATGAAATATACTAAAGGCCCAGGGGTTAGTCAAACACACATTTGAACGACTGCAGCGGGCAAGCAGACCATCTTATCTTTTATAGATCAGCACTTAAAATCACGGAATTGACGGCGTTTTTGAAATGTTTTTGGAGCGAAGCCTGATATCGTTTCGATACAATCAGCGACTGATATTTTTGAGATCATGCTTACTGAATGTAACGTAAACAGCAGGTACCAGAAATAACGTGACAAAGAATGCAAACAGCACGCCAAATGCAATGGTTACGGCCATCGGCATAATTTTCTCAGCATCGTAACCTTGTGTGCTGAGCAGCGGCAACAGACCGGCAAAAGTTGTAATGGTTGTCAGAAATATTGCCCGAAATCGCGATTTTCCAGCGAGCATTACGGCTTCAATTGCCGGAATACCCTGTTGCATGTTCTTATTGCTCTGCGCGATCAGAATCAGACTGTCATTAATGACGATTCCGCCCACAGCAAACAGCGCGAAATAGGATTCCAGTGACAACGGAATGCACAGCAACAGATGGCCTGCAACTGCACCGATAAAGCCGAATGGAATAACCAGCATGATGATGAACGGCTGTGTATAAGAACGCAGCGGCACGGCAAGCAATGCATAAATGCCGAGCAAGGCCATTGCGCCGTAAAGCCATAATTGGGACATCGTTTCCTCCTGTTTCTGCCGTGACTGGCCGGGTTTCACCGTTAACCCGGGGAACTGGACTTCCAACTGTGGAATAACGTTGTTGCGCATATCGGTCAGGATTGTTTCAACATCGGCTTCGTCCTGATAGACTTCGGCACCGATCACATGAATGCGTTCGCGATCCGTGCGTTTAATGACTGCGTAGCCTGGTGTGTATACTGCCTCAGCGACTGTGCTAAACGGTACACTGCGGCCATTGTCAAGCGTGATCGGCATGGCATGTAAATTATCCAGTGCTTGTTTGTCCACGGGCGGAAAACGCAACATGACACGCAATTTCATTGCGCCCTTGATAGTAGCGTTGTACCTCCAGTCCGAAAAAACTATGCCGCACCTGTTCATTAAGGCTGCGCATTGTCAGACCATAATGTTTGGCTGCCGGTTTGAGCTTGAGGTGCAGTTCTGGTTTGCCGGGCTGCATCGAGCTGGTCACACTATGCACGCCGGTATAAGCGGCCAGTTTGTTTTTCAGTATTTCTCCGGCGGCGCTCTGTTGCGCGCTATCTGTTGCAATCAACACCCATTCGATGGCTTTAGGCGCTTCATCGGAAGGTACCCCGAGATTGCGTGGCCAGAAACTCTGAATCGTCAATGTCGTATCCGCCGGCAGCGCACCAAATCGTTCACGCCATTGTTTTTTGATGTCTTCCATTCGGGTGCGGACACGTTCGTCGACAGCCAGTTCAAGATTGACAAATCCCCGGTTATCATTAACCAGCGTCAGAATATGGCGCATACTGTCATAATCTGGTTCGGAAGAATCCTGATAGAGTAGCGTATTTATATCCGTACGGATTTCGTTGGCGATACTTTCCAGGCGTAGAATCTGCCGGTCGACTTCTTCAAAAGTGGTGCCGGCTGGGAACATGAGATCGGCATGCAGATAATAATCGTCTACCGGTGCATCCAGTACGCTGGTAATACGTCCGGAAATCACCAGGGCTGCCATCATCAAGAGCAATACCGCAAATGCTGCGATAGTGATATAACGCAATCTCAGGGTCATATGCAATATGCGGACATATAATTGATTGATCAGCCACTGTAACGTTTGATCCACGCGCATTTGCAGCGATTGTATCCATGAAGCGCCGGCTAAACGTTGATTAACCGGCGCATGACTGCCTGCTAAATGTGCAGGCAAGATCAACAAAGCTTCGACAATGGAAAATGTCAACGCTAGAATGACTACGATGGAGACGTTATACAACAAGTGTCCTGTTAATCCCTGTATTAACAGCCCCGGTATAAACGCAACCATCGTGGATAACACCATTAATACTACAAGCGGCGCCATTTCGCGTGCTCCGGTGATTGCACCGGAGAGACCGGGATTACCCTGCTGCTGATGGGTATGAATATGTTCCCCGACAATAATGGCGTCATCCACCACCACACCGAGAATCAGGATCACTGCAGCGATGGTATAGGTGTTCAGTGAAATACCGAGTATCGGGATAAACCAGAATGTACCAAAAACAGCAACTAGAATACCGCTGCTGACCCACAATGCCAGCCGTAGTCGCAGCGTGAGCGAGAGGATGATAAATATCAGAATAAAGCCGACAATCGCATTGCTCGTCAACATCGACATATTCTGATTGTAATATTTCGACCAGTCATCCCAGGTGATCACTTCGATACCGGCGGGCAATTCGGATTGAAAAGCGGCAACAATTTCATGAACGGCATTCACTGTCGCACCGATTTGATTTTTGGGCCAGATCAGAATTTCCATTGCCGGAACGCCATCTGATCTGACCCGTATATCCTGATCACGTACTGTCTCATAGATTTGCGCTATGTCGCCAAGTCGCAGTTGCATACCCTCTCGCTCCGGACGCAGCGCTATTGCGGCAAAATCATCCGCTGTTAAGGCCTGCGTCTGGCTTCTGATCAGCAGTTTACCATCGTTGCTTTTCAGTTCTCCGGCTGGGATGTTTTTGGAAACTGCGCGGATCGACTCAGCGATTTCATCGAGACTGAGTGCGTAACGCCGCAAATTCGACTCGGAAACCTCAATCGATATTTCGTACGGTATTTTCGGAAAAGCGAGCATGGGGCCAATATCCGGGTGCGTACTTAGTTTGCCTTGTAGCTGATCACGATAATGCTGGAGAATATGCATGTCGGCTGCACCGCGTACCACGACAATGAGTGCCTGTACACCTGTTTTAAGTTCCTGAATCACAAATTTTTCGGCATTGTGGGGGAATGTGGTGACGGCCTCCACACGTGCCTGTACTTCGGTCTGAAACCGTGCTGCATCGATGGCCGGATCGAAATCCACGGTAACATGACAAAAAGCCTGCTGAGCGATTGTATAGATGTGCCGCAGTCCCTGCAGATCATGTATCGCTTCTTCAGTCGGGATGCATACGGCCTGTTCCACTTCACTGGGGCTGGCGCCGTCGTAGACCGTATTAATCATGAATTGATGCTGTGGTTCAGGCGGGTAAACATAGCGTTGGGCGACTGAAATGCCCACGATTCCACCGGCAATAATCAGCAGCATCAACAAATTGGCCGCAATCGGGTTTTTGGCAAACCAGATAATCAGTTTCATGGGATTTTAAAATTTTCTGCTTTGCTGGTACTGTTTAATATTACAGGCGTCACCTGCATACCTTCTACCGGTTGCAGCAGCCCCGATATCAATACTTGTTCATTTGCATTGAGTCCGGCTTGAATGATGACCTGTTTGCGCTCACTTTTGAATATCTTGACGGTGCGCAGACGCAAGCGATTGTCCTGGTCCAGAACGGCGACGTGGTTATTATTAAACAGCGCACTGGCTGGTAGAATTATCAGCCGGTCAAATCGACGGCCCTGTATAAGCGCTTCCACGAATAAGCCGATAGGCAGTTCAACAGCATTAACCTGTTTCGAGCGGACTGTTTTATCGGGCTCCGGCAATGGTCGTGCGCGTTTAAACGGATCGTAAACCTCGGCCACCAGCATTACCATGCCGGTCTCGCGATCGACAGTGCCTTCGCTGCGTACAACTCGACCGAGCCATGTTTGCTTTAGACCCTGGTAATCCGCAGTCAGTATAACCCGCGGCATTTTTCCAGGATTAACAGAATCGGTTGCGTCCGGTAAATCTACAAAGGCCAAATCCCGGGTATTGACCGGTAGCCGGATTTCGGCGCGGTCACTACTGTAGAGGATTCCCAGGATGGTATTTCCTGTGACATACTGGCCGATACCAGTTTTTCTGCTGCGTACACGTCCGTCAAAAGGCGCGCGGACCTGGGTGCGCTGCCTGAGGCGGTTGGCATGTCTGAATGCAGCCTCTGCAGCGGCCAGTTTTGCGCGCATTTCTGCCAGTTGTGGAATGCGCTGGTTCAGGGGGCTGGGATCGCCCTGACCCGGATGTTCCCATTCATCGCGTGCCTGAACCGCTTCTGCTTCCTCGCGCGCCAGTAGATGACGTGCTTCCTTGACTTGCGCGCGCGCCTGCGAAACACGCAAGTCATAATCTGCCGGGTCAATAGTAACCAGCACGTCACCTTTGCGAAAGAAGCCGCCATTGACAAAAGCAGGTGAGAGGTCAATGACATGACCCGATACTTCCGTCATCAGTTCAATTTCCGTATGGGCAGCAACCTGTCCCTGTGAATGGACATGCAGCCGTTTGGATTGAAAGCCTGTTTGCAGAACTTTTACAATCGGTGGTGCGATCGTTTCTTCCTGTTTATCGCTTTGTGGTGGAAATTGAATAAGGATTAATGACGTCAGCCCTCCAACCAGAAAAATCAAGGTTGCAATAAAAATCTGGTGACGCGGTTTCATTAATATTTTTTGATAGATTTATGAAGAATGGGTTGGCCTCACACCCCGCCGCCCAATGCCAGATAAAGATTGATGCGATTACTGAGCAATTGTCTTTTGACGGCAAGATGGGCGCTTTGCGCACTGAAAGTGCTGCGATAGCTGTCGAGTAATGTCAGAATCTGAATAAACCCGTGGCGATAGGCATACAATGCGAGTTCCTGGCTCGCTTCGGTTTGTACTACTGCCTCACGCAATACTTTTTCCTGCTCACGCAACCACTCTTCTGCAGCCAGAGCCTGTTCGACTTCCCTGAAGGCATTCAAGGCAACAGACTGATAGTGGTTGAAGGATTCTTCTACACGCGCTGCATTTAAATGAATACTGCCCTGGATGCGTCCGCCAGTAAACAGCGGTTGTGCCATTCCGGCAAATACATTCCAGACGACCGAGCGCGGATCGATCAAATCCGTCAGCGCACTGTCGCGGGTACCGCCTGCCGCTGTCAAAGTGATGCGTGGCAACAGCAGTTTTTTTGTGCTCTTTAGACGCGCATCGGCGGCACGCAAACGTGTGAAGGCAGCGATAAGATCAGGGCGTCGGGACAATAATTCAGCAGGTAATCCGGCGGCAAGCGCCATTGGCGGATCGGGTAATGCGTTTAGGAATGTTATGGCATCCTGTAGTGGCGTACCGGTGTGCGTTACTTTCAGTAATGAACCCTCAGGATAGCGTCCCAGCAAAATCTCTAATTGCCGGGTGACCAGCTGCATCCGGTTTTGCGCCTGAGCAAGCTGTGATCGGGCGTTGGCCAGGTCGGTCAGTGCCAGTCGCACATCAAGACCGCGTGCCAGTCCACGGGTGAAGCGCCCTTGCACCAAATTTGCAATGACACCACGGTCTTCTACCGAGTGCGCGGCGACCTGCGTCTGTAATTTTGCTTCTTGCAGCATAAAATAGTGCTGCGCGATACGCGCAGCAAGAGATAGCCGTACCGTTTCAAAATCGGCATGCACCGCATCCGCTTCCCGGGCTGCCGCTTGCCTGAAATCGCGGATACGACCCCAGACATCCAGTTCCCAGCTCAGATTAAACAATCCCTCAAACACACTGAATTGTGCCGCACCAAAGCCTGCGCTGCGCACCTGTGTATGCTGGTATCCCGGCGCAAATGTTAACTGCGGCCACAAACCGGAGCTATCTATGCGTGCTTGTGCTACCGCTGCTTCCACCCGCGCGGCTGCTGACTTCAGATCGAAGTTGTGCACTAGCGCGTTTTCGATTAATTCATTTAGTACAGGGTCGTCAAATGAATCAACCCAGTTTTGCCAGCTGGATTGATCGAAATCAGATAAACTGCGCCACTCAAGTGGTATCTGCACATTAAGGTCGCGTTCCGATCGCTCCGGTAGGGTATTGCACCCACTGATCAATATCAGCAAACACAATATTTTTATCCATATGGTATGACAGCGTATCATTTAAGCACTGGGTCGCTCAAGCATCCGGTATAACTGCCAAAATGGTACGCTGTTGATTCGGGGTATAGTTGATTGCCCCTGATCATCCAGGTCATGACTGTTTTCCTTCCAAAGCTGTAGGTATTTCCAGTGCGGGTGACAATTGCTGCGGTTGATCTGGAATAACGGATGCTTCGATGTTGATCCCGTTTTTGCCGCCCATGGTCACGATGATAAATAATTCATGCGCAAATGCATCCAGTTTTGCCATCCACAGCCGGTTGCGCCGGAAGAAAGCGTTATAAGCCAGCACCGCAGGAATTGCAACGGCCAGTCCAAGCGCGGTCATTATCAGCGCTTCGCCGACCGGGCCGGCTACTTTATCCAGCGTTCCCTGTCCCGTAAAACCAATTTGTATCAGTGCATGGTAAATTCCCCATACAGTGCCGAATAATCCGATATAAGGCGCTGCTGAACCTGCCGATGCGATGAGCGTCAGGCCATGCTCAACACGCGCGGCTTCTTGTTCGATGCCATTGCGCAGTGTGCGTGTCAATAATCCATCTGTTCCACCGTTTGCAGCCGGTTTGTCGACGCTGCTCTGTTGTGAGCCATATTCGGTATCGGCGGCCAATTGTGCCAGGCGCGCAAATGCGTTGTCGGCATAAGCGTCTTTCAAGTTCATATCCCGTAAAGAACGGGCCTCCCAGAATTGTTTCAGAAAAGCCTCTGCGCGGCGGGTGGCGATAAAGTTGCCAATGCTTTTGGTAATAATCAGATACCAGCTGGCTGCAGAGAGTGAAAACAATAAAATGGCAACACTCATGCCAACATGATCAAAGTGATCCAGAAAACAGGCCAGGCCCAGATGATTTCCCATAAAATTAATTTCCTTAAATGGCAAATTTGAAAAGATTGCAGTGCGACAGGACGTACAGGTGCTCCGTTACGTGTCGCGGGGGTGCAGTTCAGGTTGTTTGAATTGTCAGCGCTGCGTTCTCAGGTTGGCTGCAACCGCAGCTTTGAATGATACGGCTGCGGCAATACGGTCTGACTCGTCAAGCTTAATCTGCAGCATGCGTCCGCCTTCTTCGCTAAAGTAGAATAAATATTTCACCCGTTATTGTTTTTTGTCTTATATCTACTAAGACGTTTGAGCGAACCAAAACCGGACATGCATTTAAAAAAATTTAAATATCCTGCTTACAGGATGAACACTATTATTTCCAAACTCTTTCATTTGTCACGTGTTTATGGAGTTTTCTCCAACACTCTGTCTATCTTGTCAAAAATCCGGTTAAGAAATTACAAGTCAGTCCCTTACACATCGCTATTGCTGTAATACCTCAAAGCATTACATCGCATAATGAATCGAACCGACAAACATGCGCGGAATGCCGATATTTATTGAATTTCGATCACCTAACGTACCGCCAAAAAGCGTACTGTCTGCCAGATTGTACGCATTGAGCTGCAGGCTCAAGCGTGATTTCATCAGCTTTGGCCGGTAGCGCACCATCGCGTCGACACGCGCCTGCGATGGCATAATAAAGGTATTCGCCGGATCACCCGGACGTTTGTCCTGCACGAAAACACCGGCGCCGAAACTGAGGCCGTGCAGTGGTTCAACCGGCACATCGTAGCGCGCCCATACACTTCCCGAGTGCTTGGGCACGTTCCACAGCCGGTTGCCTTTGTTGTCGCCTTCCAGCACCTCGGCGTCCGTATACGCATAGGTCAGAATCAGGCTCAATCCATCGGTGACCTGCCCCGATACGTCTACTTCCACGCCCTGGCTGCGCGCTTCGCCGACTGCAACTGAAAATGGTTGTCCGGGAACACTCACTGCGAGGTTTTTCCTGGTCAGATGATAATATGCCACGTTGGAATTCAGTCGTCCGTCAAACAGCGAAGTTTTGAATCCACCCTCGAACTGCTCGCCGATTTGTGGTTTGAGCACGTTACCGTTAATATCGAAGGCCGTATTGGCGGAACCCAGCGACTGCACGTAGTTGCCGTAAAACGACAGCCATTCCAACGGCTGGTACACGATCCCCGCGCGCGGACTGAAGCGTGCATTATTGACTTTATTAACCGCCGCTTTGGCATCGGCCAGCGATTGATCTTCACCAAAAGCCAGGCCTACCGCATTCGTAGCCCAGTCATATCGCCCGCCGCCCATCAGATGCAGCTTGTCAAACAACGTGATTTGATCCTGAAAAAATACGCCGTTCCACTCGTTCGTCTGATCGATGAAAAAATTTCTGGGCAATAATTCCAGATTCTGACGACTGTACTGCGGACGGAATATATTGATCGGGCTGGCATCGACCGAAATTGATTGAACTCCGCCAAATGACCCGTAGTACTCCCATCCCGCCAGCACATTATGCTCAATACCTACGGTATTGAAACGGCCCGTGACATCAACCGTACCCTGATAGGCATCGGTGGATGCATCGCCTCTGTAGTACCCCCGTTGCAACACGCCCGTCATTTCATCGAGATCGAATCCAGTGGTTTGCGGATCTCTAACATTCCGGTGAAAATAACTGAAGCGCGCACGCGCACGCCAATCGTCGTTAAACGCATGCGTTAATGTCGCGGCGGTATTGTAGATGTTTTCATGCGTTTTATCCGCCGGCTCGCCCAGGAAGCGCGATCGCGGCAATTTGGCCGGGCGGTTTCCGAGCGCGACAATACCAAAATCTTCACGCGTCTCCAGATCTTTGTACGTAAAATCCACATCGAACTGAGTGCTCGGTGCAATTTTCCAGGTGACCGACGGTGCGACGAAAATCCGGTCGGTAAAACCGAAATCGCGGAATGAATTCTGGTTGAGGTACTCGAAATTTAAGCGGTACAGCAGCGTGCCGCTTTCGTTGATTGCACCGGTGGCATCAGCCAGTGTCTGAAACTGGCCGTACGACCCGAACTGCTGGTTTAACGCGTAATAGCGTTCCGCCTGCGGCCGTTTGGTAACCAGATTGACCATGCCGCCCGGTTCGATCCGGCCGTATAAATTTGTCGTGGCGCCTTTCAACACCTCCACCCGCGCGATGTTCGCCAATGAAAATTTGGTGGCGAGCGGAAACCGGAATCCGTCGCGAAAACTGGCAAAACCCGTCTCAAAACCCCGAACCATGAATGACTGGCTCATTCCCCCGAAACTAAACCCAGGAGAAACGCCGCTGACATTTTTGACCGCATCTTCGATCTGAATGGCTTGTTGATCTTCTAATACCGCCTGCGGAACGACTTGAACGGAAGCCGGGGTGATCATCAGCGGCAAATCGGATCTGGTCGCGGTTGACGCATTGGTGCGCGTATAGCTCGGGTTACCCGGTGCTTCCGGGTCCACGAAACCGGTGACTTTCACCTCGGGCAATTTTATTGGTTCGTTACTGCTGCTCGTCTCACGGTTGGCAGATTTAACGGTGTATCGGCCCGGCGCCGTTTCGACTGCCATGAGGCCGCCGCCGTTAAGCAGTTGCAAAATAGCTTGCGCGGGTGTATAGCGGCCGCTGAGTGCGGGTGACTGTTTGCCTGCAACCAGACTGGCGTCTACGCCGATTAGTACATCAGTTTGTGTGGCGAGTTCGGTAATTGCCTGTCCCAGCGGTTGCGCCTCGATATCAATATCAACATGCTGTTGAGACAATTGCCCAAAAGCGTTTGTTGATAATATACAAAATAAGAGCAATAGATGACAAAGCCAACCAGTGCGGTAGCGTGTGGTTATTATATTTTTTATGTGCATTGAAGTCCCGGTTACTGAGTAAAAAAATCTTTCTAATAACCATGACACGCGAGATTAAAAACCGGGTAGCTTTGAATGCGGGTTTTTTAAAAATTTTGATTGCGCTGAATGCTGTTTCTGTTAAAAAAATCCATCCCGCCGCAATCAATTGCGGCGGGATGGATAATAGAGGCGGGGGAGCCAATGATTAAAATTAGATGTTGATAAAGTCGGTCAGCAGAGTATATGCGTCGTAGTAATTTTTACAGTTCAAGTGGGTGTGTCTATCCAGGTTAACCAGCCGCCATATTGTCTGATTTGTATCGGTAACGCATTTTCCAGAATACTCAGTGCGGCTGCAGGGTCGTCTGTGGGTAAAACACCCGTGAAACGTAGCTGTGCAGCCTGTTTATTCATTTTTAAAAAACCGTTGCGATAACGTGACAGATCGTCGATAACCTGTGTTAATGGTGCATCCTGATAAATCAATCGTGCCTGCGTCCAGCTTGCAGCAAAAGGAGAGGCTGCTTCCGGTTGCTGAAGCTGTCCGTCATCCATGCGTATACTTTGCCCGGCCTGTAAGGTAACCGACTGGTACGGATGGACACGGGTTGCCACGGCAACCTGCGATTCAATGACATTGACGGTGCTATCATGGTCAGTTAGTTCGACGGTATAGCGTGTACCCAGTGCTTGTGCAATTCCATCACGGGTTTCGACAATGAAAGGCCGTTGGGTGCGGGATGAATCCGGCCCCAGTTCCGCCAGCAGGCGGCCCCGGTGCAGAATGATTCTCCGTTGATGCGGATCGTAAGCAATATCCACAGCACTGTCGCTATCAAGTGTGATACGGCTGCCGTCAGTCAGGGTGAGGCGCCGGATCTCGCCAGTGCCGGTGCGCACGTCCGCCAGCCATTGGGAATAAGGAAATCCAAAAAAACATCCGAGCAGCACCATGATGCCGAGCAGCGTTTTGACGCCGGTATGCGGCTGGTGTTTTCGGATGTTTACACTGTTCCAGAGTGCATCCACTTGTTCATATGTCTCCCGATGGCGCGGATCCTGCGCCAGCCATGTTTCAAAATCGGCACGCTGTTTTGGTGTTACATGGCTGCCGGACAAACAAACCGCCCATTCAGCAGCCTGTTCGCTTAATTCGCTGAACTCACTTGATGGTAAAATATTCGGGTCGGTTGCTTCAGACATGCATGTCGGTTTTGAATTGATACAGACGCTGATGACAGTATGCCAGTGCCTTGACAAGATACTGTTTAACACGGCTTTCGGATACTTGCATGCGGTGCGCAATCTCGGCATAGGTCATGCCGTCAATGCGTGACATCAGAAAAGCCTGTCGGGAACGTTCATCAAGTTCTTCGATAAGCATCAGCAGCGTGCGTTCCAGCAATTGGCGCACAGCGGAGACATGTGCAACATCCTGGCTGGATTGATCAGAGATTAATACGGCCATGCTGCACAGAGTTTCTTTCTCGACTTTATGTTTCCGGTTCAAATTGATCAGTAACCGGTTTGCGGTAACCAGTAAATAAGCGCGCGGTTCGCGCAGACTGGGTATTTCCGGCAACGACAACAACCGGATGAACGTGTCGTGGGAGAGATCGGCGGCATGGTGCTGACAATGCATTTTCTTCTTGAGCCAGGCGGTCAACCAGCCATGGTGTGTCCGGTAAAGCGCATCTATGTGTGCGGCGCCATTATGCGCGGAAGAAGACATAAAACATAAAAACCGTTGTTAGCAGGATATGTATCGGTTGAAAAAGAAACTGCATTATCTTTGAAAAAAGTTGTTGTGAGAATGTGGCATATTGTCGCAGGGAAGCAGGGAAGCAGGGAAGCAGGGAAGCAGGGAAGCAGGGAAGCAGGGAAGCAGGGCGAATAAGCAAACCTCACAGTCCGCCATCCATTGTTTCGACTGCTTCTGTTGTGGCTGTTTATGGTGGATGACGATTTGCCTCTGTCCACCCTGCATTTTCTGATCGCGTGATTAACCCAGCTTCGCGTTAATATTCAACCCGAATGGAACCCAGGAAAACCCGTGGCGTACCGACGACGATACGCTCACGGCCGAAACCAATACTGCTTGGGAAATATTCCTTATTGAACAAGTTATTGACATTTAGTTGCGCTGTGACACGGGCTTTCCCCACTTTCATTGCGTAGCTGGTCATCAGTATTAAATACTGTGTAGCCGGGCATCTGGTAATCATTTTCCCGGTTACCTTCGCGCTTTCCTCTCAGTGTTACGCCACCACCGATTTTTAAGCCTCGCAAGGCCTCATTTTGAAAGGCATAGGTGGACCAGATGTTACCGGCATGCTTCGGTACATTTGGGAGACGGTTGCCTCGTGTAATATCGTTTGCACGGGTAATTTCTGATTCTGTATAGGCATAGTTGGCAATCACATTCCAGCCGGGCATAAGCTCTCCGGTTATATCGATTTCTACACCTTCGTTTTGCGCTTCACCGGTTTGTACAGAGAAGCCTTTCGCAGCAAGCGTGGGATCAGGATGGCCGGTCGCCACATTTTGTTTGGTTAACTGAAACCAGGCCACGGTTGCACTGAAACGTCCATCAAGTAATTCTGTTTTAATTCCGGCTTCCCATTGCTGTGCAGTTTCCGCTCTCAGAGGCCGGCCGCTTAAACCTGATGCAAATAGGTTAGGTACGCCAAAATTTTCTACATAGTTGCCGTAGAACGAAAGCGCTTTTACAGGCTGCCATGTCAGGCCAAAACGTGGAGAAATCCTTTCTTGCTGACTATTGATAGACGTTGTGGCACCCGCGAAAGTATCATTGGCTTGAATTTTGGCATTGTCATAACGAAAACCTGCTAATAAATGTACGTTATAGGGGAGTTTCATCTGATCTTGAAAATATAAGCCGAACCACTTTTCTGTTGAATCGTAAGAAAAATCATCCGCCGGATCGCGGGTCGAAGTTCCACCATGAATCGGATTGAAAATATCAATTGATGGAAATGCAAAATTATCAATCATGGTGCCTGTGTTATTGAAGTGAAAATAATCACCACCCATCAGTACGTTATGCTGCACACCGAAGGTATCAAAGTTGCCGGTCAAATCTAGACTGGTGGTATATGTTTCAGTTTTATTGTCTCTGAAGCCAGCAAAGAAGCGATCCAATGTACGATTGTCTGCTTGCAGGCCTAACGGTAAAACCGCATTATCATCTTGATCGGTAAATTGAAGATTGGATCGATGTTTTATTTCCCAGCGATCATTAAATGCATGCGACCAGTTAAAACCAGCTTGGATTTCTTCAAAATTTGCTCGAGAAAATGATTCACCCAGATTTCTCTTTACCGGTAAATTGGCTGGGCGATTGCCTATCGCTGGAAAGCCATGATCTGGTGTGGAATTGCCGGTTTTATATTCCATTTCCACAGTTGCTTGTGTACGATCGGATACCCGCCATTGCAATACGGGTGTGTTAACACCAAGCGACTTTGTCGTATCTTAATTACCAGGCGATTCTGTCGTAATCGCTAATTACCAAGGGAAACTGTCGGTCTCTTTTTTACATGTTTGTTAGTGTTCTTTTTTTGAATACTGGAGGCATGTTGAGGATGATTGTGATGGATTCTAAAGCTCAACTCACCGTTGATATAATTGCTAAAATTGTTGAAGGCAGAA
>NZ_QAAE01000017.1 GCF_003046585.1 Nitrosomonas aestuarii
TCCATGCCATGTGAGTACGCAAACGTGCGCTGATACCAGATCCAGAATATCGCGACCGCCAGCATGATACCCATGCCCAGTTTGTAGTACTTGGAATCGTACCACAATGACATGTCGTAGCCGGCGCTGGCCGCACTGCTCGTTCCCATTGTTGTTGCCATGATAGTCTCTCCTTTAGATTTTAAAATTTGAATTAGTTGTTGTCATAAATAAACACCTGGCTTCTTTAAGAGAAACCATATAATTAAGATGGCCATTTGTTGGAAAAGGTTTCAAAAAATTTTAATTTCTGAAAATATTAAAGATCAGATGGTTATCTTTTTACATTCTATTCGGTTCGTTAAAGCATAACGTGCCGCCAATTTTTTATCATGAGTGAATGTCCTCATTTAAGGTTTGCAAAGCGGTTCTCTGGTTAATGACCGATCATGTGCAATCAATTCTGTGAGCACAGGAAAAAAGAAAAATTATTCTATATTAGTAGGCTGGAGAACAAATTAATCAATTTGATGTAGTGAAAAACAAGGCATCCTGTAACAGAGGATCCGATTGCTGCGCCTTTAGCCGCAGTGTAAAACTGATCAAGTTGTTTAGTCTGCTAAGATTAAGTTTTCGTGAGAAATTGATCGTTGGTGCTCGATTATTTTTTTACTTACAAACAGCTTCTGGTGGATTTGCGGTGTCGTGAACCCTTCGAATACTGCCTGAGACTGCAATTATCATTTGATCGTCTGCGACGAAACATCAATATGAGGTGTTGGTTGGAGAGGCAGGTATACGCTGACAGGTATTCCGCCATAGTTATCAGTATCAGAAGGGAAAAACTCGCATGAGTTGCTACTGAGTATAGTTAATTGCGTAAGAGATATTGGCTGGTATCGAGTGATCATGTCACGGACGAAACAGGAAGGGATACATGGAGCATCAGAAATCGCCGGAACCGGATGGATAAGGTGGTATGACGAAGTTATTGGCCGAGCGGCCGATTAATCCGGCTAAAAGCCGTAACCTGAAGCCACCGGCTTTTAGCCGATGGCACGTTCACAAAATAATAGCGTGCAGAGTAATTGTTTCAAGATATTGGGCAATCGACATTTAAAATCAACGTGATGAGACAGTCTCCAAAAAGATGTTGGAGTACTAGCGGCGTTTGCCTTTTCTAGTAGAAGTGTCTTCGTATCTGACTTTGAGCGAATTGCCGCCATATATGCTGCCGCTGAGCTTTTCGATGGCGACTTTGGCTTCATGTCCTTCCATGCCGACAAAGCCAAAGCCTTTACATTTGCCGCTGAACATATCATTAACGAGTTTTATAGAATGTACCTTGCCATACTCCGAGAATAAAGCCAATACACTGGTTTCGGTTGCATCACTGGGTAGATTTCCGACAAATAATTTTTTCAAAAAATGTCCTTACTGAGTATGTGAAGAAGGCTGGTTGTGCCTGGTTGCTACTTGTTAAGCTGAGCGTACAACAAACAGCACGATGCTGATTGATTTGTCGATATGAAAAAAACAGTTCCATTCGGCTCTGTTCGCGACCCATGCGGCAAATACAGCATGAATTCTTGTGCGGCAAAAACTTGTTTTACATCTGCTTGCTGCAGATTAGGTGTGCGGAGACTTTGAAACTTTTTGACTGGCAGCACTTACAGATCAAGTCAATTTATAGCCGCAGTTACCCGACTCATCCTATATGACAGGCGTATGTTTGTAAAGTTATAAAGACATATACGCTGAACAGGTTTTGCCTGGTTATTTCTTACAGAGTATTTAATTTCGGGACATTGTTATTTTCTGCATTGATGTCAGCTTGATAAAAATGGAGTGAGACATCAGCCTTGCTTCATGCGGCGCGTAAGTGACTGCATGAAGCAAGGGAAGGATTGCTAAGGGTTATTAGAGAAGAAATTTTTGGTAGCTTGCAACTGGAAAAATGCTATTTGCCGGCACCGGGATTCTCTTCCTGGTAGTTTGTGAGTAATCCCACCATGATGATAATCACGCCCATAGCGATATAAAAGTTACGTGCTACCGGTTCTTCGGCAAAGTTCAGAATAAAGGGTATGGCTACAAGCGTCGGCCCGACGGCGCGTTCGATCCAGCCATGAATGGTAAATGGAATTATCTTGAATATGCCAAATGGAAAATCGGAAGTCAGGGTAACGATCAGGTGGACGACAGCCAGACCGTATGCCAGCATGGCGGGAATCTGGCTCAATTCAAGTAACGTTGGTGCGAGCAGAAAAATACCGACCGTCAGGAAATCCAGATAACCATGGTTGCGTGCAGAAATAATTTTCATTGGTTTGCTCCTTTATTGCGCAGTTAATCAGGAGTGTCATTGTAGTAAGGGTAGTCTACTGCGTCTGTTAGCTGGACAACACTGTTTTTAAAATATTTGATACAGAATCATTTGCCGACAAATGCGGCGTTATTGGTGCAGATTTGTTCGTGGATGTAGTCAAGCATGCCGTGGGTTTGCGGGTCGTTCATGATCGCACTGGTGACGGAGTGGCTGGTACCGACCAGGTCTGCCAATTCCTGCTATGTGAGAAAAAATTCACGTAAAAAACAGGCGTGCACCGTATGCCGAATAACTGCGCCAACGCCACGACGTAAAGAAAATGTATTGTTCGACGGGATGTGTAAGAGTCGTACGCAGCTTGCGTTTAAATTTTTGCTGGTGGGTATAAACTGTTTCGCAAACCAGTCATGAAAAATCCGGCTTTATTCAACCGCAACAGTGGCGGTCAGGGCTTCACAGTGAGCACAGTATGCTCGGTGATTCGGCAAAGCTACTTTCATATATGTCTCGACTCCTTGCGATTCGCGTTGAGACCAAGAGGAGTCGAGAATTGATAAGTATTTCTATGCGATAAATATCTATTATGAACGTTTGCGACGCTGACGCATGGCCAGACTACCTAAACCCAGAATCAGTAAACTCATTGTGGCAGGCTCCGGAATAGACGTAATGACTGCTGAGGCGTTTGCACTGGATACCACATAGCCTTCATCGCCAGAAACGTAGTTTGACAAGGTGTCACCAAAAACCCAATTGAAACCGTAAGCCACATTGCTCCCTAACACGTCAGGGGCACCAGAACCCACCGCATTCGCAGGATTCGTAATATAAGCAGCAGATGGTGGCGCAATAGACAGCGATGCAACATCAGCGAAGGTCAGCGCGGTCTTGCCCAGAAGTGTGTGTACCCAGGAAGTACCCGTACCTGCACCTGGCGTCTCGTATACCTTGGCTACCTTGTCCGCAAGATCACTGTAACTTAAATCATATGTTTTGCTACCATCGCCATTAATCGTGAACAAAGGTTGAAATGCACCGTTCGATGGTTCATTGGCAATTACAGCATAGTGACCAGCACCATCTGTCACCCAGATGTTGAAGTATGGCGCAACGGCCGGTCCGCTGCCTGGCGCAAAACGTGTGGTATCGTCATGCCGGGTAATAGTAAGACTGTCGATTTGTGAGATGGTAGAACCATTAATGTCGTTGGAGCCCAGCGCGGCCTTCATACCGCCTTGGCTGATCACAAATTCCAGTCCATTGGGTACATAGGTGGCGTTCGGCTGTATGGTGGGTGAACCACCTGCGCCATCACGTATAACAAAATCTATAAATGCTGCTGAGGCCACTCCCGTGAACATCATTAACAAGGCAGCAAACCCGATAGAGGCTCTCCTGATTACAATATTTTTTTTCATTATTATTCCTTTTTTTGAATTTCTTACTGATTTAAAACCGATTAAGCACATGACATATCATCACAGCTCTATGCGGACTTTTTCATCCACAATTTGACAACACCCATAAATGCACGGATGACATCAAACATGTGAATCCTGTTACGCAAAGAAAAAGAAATTCTGTAACGCACTGGTATCATTGGCCCAGATCAATTCTTTACTTATGCCTGATCCCGACAATACTAGGCAAGTCGACGTGTTTACTCGAACAGCGGTACTTCCTTTCTTTCTTTCTTTGCATGCGAAAGACTGGAGAATAGCAACAAAATTACTGTTTTCGCAACAAGGATTTATCGATGATCTGGCAGTCCGTTAGTACAGAAAATCCAAATTCGAATCGCCATAGACCTATTGGTTGAAAATGCAACAAAAGAAGAAATAACCCAGATTTTCTATTAGGACTTTTTATGTTGAAAAAAAGGGTGTAAATTTCACGGGCAAATCAAATGATCTGGATTTATTCCAGAGCTCTTCGATCCATTCACGTTGCCGTATGGCAACGGCCAGGTTAATAATTTTTTTTCGACCATCATCGGTAATGTAACCGGCTTTGGCAAAAAGTTTATAACGTAATGTTTTGAGCGTGTGCTGTACGTCAGGTTTACCTGATACTGCATCGCTTCTCAGTATGCCTTGGCGAAACAGGCTCATTAAATTGTAAGCCAGCATGATAGTTAACAAAGCAGCTTCAGTGGACCAGAAATCCTTGAGATTAAAACTTTCCCCACCAAAGTCGTATTTCAGTTCCTTGATGCGGTTCTCACAATCTGCACGGCCACGATATAAGCGCCAGCGTTCCAAAGCTGATAAATCCATGTCTGTGACCAACGCACTATAGCGGTAACAGGAAAAAACAGAATCATCTTTAAATAAAGAGAGTTGCTTGCCTTTGGCGTCAGGGCGCTTATCAATCTTTTATCGAATACCCGCAACCCGCCCTGGCTTGCTCGGATTGTAACCACGTGCCGCACCTTCCTGTTGCCCATAGCGCGTCATCATCGTTGAATCCAGATCCAGTGTTAAGTGATCAACGTGAAGATTGCCGAAAAACCAACGGTATAATCGACCAAATACCTCCGCCGTTGTCGCCTGGTCAAACTTTCTAAACAATCGCATGATCGCTTTAAAATTCACCATGCGTTTGAAGCCAAACAGCTTCTGGAGTACCGGATCATGCCGTGTAACCGCTGTCTGCTCAAACCGGTTCGCGCCACACCATACCGGCAACATGAACTGCAATAGCAACTGAATCGGTGCATAACCCCGGTTACTCCCCGGTTGCGGTAATTCACATGATTTAACTGCCGACTGAAAACCTATCCGATCTAGCATCCGCTTCATCAATCCCATGCCACCCAAGGCAGTGATCTCTTTATCGGTAAACCGAAGCTCAAAACCCATGAAAATCCTCCGGAAGAAAAATATGCATGTATTAAACAACGATAATTTAACAAAATATCCTTATTCTTAACAACTTATTCTAATGGCTTCCATTAGAAACCAAGGCTAATGGAAAATCTGGGTTTAATGAATGAATTATGTGCTGATTATTCGATTGTGATTGTGACGCATTCCATGCAGCAGGCAGCACGTGTGTCGCATCGTACCGCCTATTTTTATCTCGGTGATTTAAGATTGAAGTCGGTAAAACCGAGCAGCTGTTTACAAGACCGTTACATTAGTTGACCGAGGATTATATCACCGGTCGTTTTGGCTAACGAGTACACCAGCTTCCGGGAAATGACGGTACGGTGTTCACAGGATTTTCGTCGTAAGACGTAACTCGAAGGCAATGACCGCGTCGCCTTTGGCAAGTTTAGCAGTATGATGGCGTAGCTCCCTGAGCTGGCTCGAAGGTCCGCTTTTCCAGGTTGATGGGATACCAGTCTGTATTTACTTTTGTTTTGTCATGTACCCGTCCGAAAAGCGTCACATGAACATGTCAAAATACAGAAAAAAGTCAGTCAGTTTTTATTAGACAACCGATACATGTAGCTGACCTATGTACCTGCAAAATGTTTTGCTCAAGTGCAGCTTGGCTATTTACGTTAAATACCCTTTTCAATGCATTTTAATTAACGGTGATAACGAGCAAATCCTAATGAAAACTTCCAACATGCAATTTTCTATTAATCACAGTAACGGGAAAAAACCATGAACACGCAGCCAAATGAATTGCCAGCAGAATTTCGTGGTCAGTTACAAATCCGCGACAATTGGTGCAAAGCGGCGGTTCTCTTACTTTCTGGTAACGGCACGATACTGGATACCAACGAAGAGGGGTCGAGGCTATTGGGGTATAATTCCAAGCATTCAGTACAGTGTCATATTTCAAGTCTGGTGCCAAAATTAGCAGAAATTGACCTCCTCGAAGAAGGCAATGAACGTGTTAACCCATATTTGCGCTATCTTTCACGTATAGGACATAATTTTAAAATTTTCGCCACTAACGGGGAGCAGTTTACAGGTGAATTGTATTTCAATGATCTTAAAAAGATTGATCAGCACCTGATTCTCGTTTTAATCCGCCCTGTTCATAAAGAAAACAGGTTGTTCTGACTGTGACCGATATTTTTTTGTCACTGTGTTTGCCGGATTTATAAGATCAAATCAGGCAAAAAGAAAATGTGAACCATATATCTTTCCAAATTCAATCGCCTGTATGGTGACGTATATTTGCATCAGATCAACTGGTTTTTTGATTCTTTGCTATTCGAGGCATGGTCAGCATGCTTTGCGTATGCGTTTACGCTCTCCAACTAAAACCATACTATAATTAAAACAGTAGGTGCTGATTTATCAGCTTTTTCTGTAGCCCAAATTACATTGTGTCACAATGCAGTAATATAAAATCCATAGCATGGTCATTTCAAGGTTGTCATGTACCAACAGACGATTGGACTGGATGCAACCAAGATATTTGGAGAAAATAATGCAGATCATCGCATTCTGAATGCGGCAATTTCTTTGAGCGAGGCATATCCGCGCAAAAAAATTATTCTGGTTACCAAAGATATTAATCTGCGACTCAAGGCCAAATCGCTGAATATCCTGTCGGAGAACTTTCAAGCCGGCAAAATAAAGGATCTGGATGCCTTATACACTGGCAGTACGGGGATTCAAGGTGTATCCAAAGCGATTGTCGACACTATTTATGAGCATGACTATTGTTTGCCTGAGGATATCGGTAGCAAAGAGTCCATTCCCAATCATTATTTATTCTAAAGAACGGCCGCGCTTCTGTGCTGGTTTTTTATAATCCTGTGTCACAAAGAATCGAGCGGATTCAAAAGAAATCCGCTTTCCGGATCACGCCGAGAAATGCCGAGCAGGTTTTTGCCTTGCATGCGATTACGCATCCCAATATCAAACTGGTTACATTGCGGGGTGTAGCCGGAACCGGGAAAACATTGCTTGCTTTGGCTGGTGCGCTTGATCAAAAAAGGTATTTTATACAGATTTACCTGGCCAGGCCGATTGTGCCGCTCAGCCATAAAGATATCGGGTATTTGCCGGGTGACATCGTGTCTAAGCTGAATTCCTATTTGGAACCACTCTGGAATAACCTGAAATTTATTAAAAATCAGTACAATGAGCGGGACAAGGAGTATAAACAGATAACTGATGCACTTGAGCAGGAAAAACTGACGATCACGCCACTTGCGTATATCCGGGGCAGAAATATCTCAAATGTCTGTTTTATCGTCGATGAAGCGCAAAACCTGACGCTGCATGAAGTAAAAACCATTATTACGCGTGCTGGTGAAAATACCAAAATCATTTTTACCGGGGATATCTACCAGATTGATACGCCTTACCTCGATTCTCAGAGTAATGGTTTATCTTATCTCATCGATAAAATTAAATATCATGAGATTTACGCACATGTACGGCTCGAGAGGGGGGAGCGGTCGCATCTGACTAACCTGGCAAACGAGTTGCCTTAGCAGCTGGAAGGGATGGTGTTTTCTGCCTGTTGCTGTTAGCAGCGGATGCGTTTATACAGGCCGCGCATCCTGTGCCATAAACGACTACTATGACGGTTTTTGTGAACGAGGCTAATAGTTGTGCGTTTGATCCGGTCAGATGTCTTCAGCATGATCGAAAAACCGACAGCCATAGTCGGTATGCCGAATGGTCCCGGCATCGGGAAAAGTATGATACCCATGACAAAAATGATTATTCCGACCGCCATAAGGAGGGTGCGTTTGAACATTCACAAATCATTCTGTTCATGAGGCGACAACGACTCGATGAACTGATTGACGGTTAATATTGGCGATTCCGGTATCCAATGACTGATTCGCTGTCTGTTCTGTGCGTACCATAATCTGTCAATCTCCAGTGCTTTTTTCCGGTGAACGGGATTGTTTGCCGAATCCATGTAATCGGGCATGTCATAGTTTTTCAAGTGATGATTGATATACAGTACATGCTCACCAAATACTGCCTCGGTCATTTTGGCATCTGCCATCATTTTTTCCCGTAGAATTACGGAAGCGATGCCTTTGGCAGACCATTGCACGCCACCATATGCACGTGCTTTAAAGCCGTCGAATGCGAAACTGCGCCAGCCTGATCCAATGGAAAGCACTTTCATATCATGGCCCTGCCATATCTACCTGGCATGCAGGTATGCGCCAAGTCCCGGATTATTCATACCGACGCCACCATCAATGCGCCAGTCGCCATCTTCCATTTGCACGGGTGGAAAATAGGCAGGTGCAGCGGTGCAGGCATCAGCAATTTCGCTTAAGAGAAAACTGACCGATTGTTGCGCGTGAAAATTTCCAGTTGATCACGGTCAAGATTAAAGCAAGGAATAATAATCTGCTTATCGAGTGAAGATAGCCTCAGATTGCCGAGTTCTTTTTGTAATGCTCTGCTTTTTGAATTGCCGGTATATTTTGGCCGAATTTGAAATCTGTTCAGTAGCCAGTTCATCCAGCGTTCGGCCATCATGCCTTCCAGTAGTTTGTCTCGTAAAATCAACTAAATCACTGCAGCCGCACTCGTGGCACGACCCAAAATCAGGCAGGCGACCATTCCACCTGACGAGGATCCTGCTACCATGTCAAATCTGTCGTAAGTCGAAATACCACTTTCTTCTTCAAGGCAGGCCAGCGCGCTTAATTGAATGAGCAGATGACTGCCGCCGCCATCCAGGCTCAGCACATATTTAGGTTGCAACGGCAATCTCCATATGTTTATGCAGGCTTCAAGCAGCCTTTCTAGCGGCGATCATGGCTTCAATATTTTTGTACTGCTCGAATTTTTCAGACCAATTCATCAGTTCCAGCGAACCGTCGGCATGTTCAAGTAACGTGGTGCAGCTTTCCACCCAGTCACCATCATTGCAGTACAGTATCGAATTGATTTCTTTGATTTCGGCATGGTGAATATGCCCGCATACGACGCCATCAACGCCGCGATCCTTGGCCAGATGTGCCAGCGCATTCTCGAAACTGCTGATAAAACTGATTGCATTTTTAACTTTCAGTTTAAGGTATGCCGCCAATGACCAGTAAGAATAACCGAAGAACTTGCGCAGACCATTCACATAGCGATTGAGCCACAGCAGCGTGTCGTAGGCGGCATTGCCTAGCTTGGCGATCATACGACTGTGCTTGACAATGACATCGAATTCATCGCCATGCAGAATCAGCAGCTTTTTGCCGTCGCGCGTTATATGGACGTAATCCAGGTGAATTTCAAGATTGCCGAATATGTGACCGGCGCAATCGCGCATAGCCTCGTCATGATTGCCGGGTATATAGATTACTTTGGTACCGTGCTTGGCTTTCCCAAGAATCGAACGGATTACGTTGGTATGCTCCTGTGGCCAATAGGGATTCTTTTTGAGACTCCAGAAATCAACGATATCACCGACAAGAAACAGGTAATCGGTTTCAACCGAGTGCAGAAAATGAAGCAGTGCTTCCGCCTGACATCCGCGAAAACCGAGATGAACGTCTGAAATCCAGACACTTCTAACTTTCATAGGTGTTTTTTTCGTAGTCATGACCCCTTCCTGTATGCGCTGAGTATGGCAACACAGCTTAAAGAGGCTTTGTTAAGCCAGCTTGAAGTATTTGTTAAGAATTGATGAAAGTTTTATTAAAAATGAATCAGGTGTGTTACGAGTGATATGATGTTTTTTTACTGGCGAAGTAAAGCTGATTACACAGAATTAAATAATCTGGCGTATGCCGGAATATAACCGAGGTTGCTACATGATTTCTAAACACGATGCATGAAATATCCACACTGATGCAGATACCTGAACTGCACAAAATTGAGGCGATAATTAAATGGAGTAATAAGGCGCACTTGTCCACCAGAGTGCTTTGTCACGTGCCGTGCGAAGATGATTTGCTGCCGTTTATGCACTTACATGGGGCAATCGTCCGCAAGATGTGCCCTGTATTACCTTTGTCGCCGGTATGCATGGTCTGGAACGAATCGGTACGCAGGTTGTAATCACTTTTCTGGAAAGACTGCTGGAGCGATTGGAGTGGGATCAGGTTCTGGTTGATCTGTTACAAAGGGTGCGTATACATGTGTTGCCACTGATTAATCCGGTAGGCATGTTCAATAATGCGCGCTCAGATGGAAACGGCGTTGACCTGATGCGTAATGCACCGATTGACAGCTAGGAAAAGACCATCTGGTTAGGTTGAGAAGGCATCAGATTTCGCCGTTGTTGCCGTGGTATCGGGGAAAGGCGGGTGAAGCCATGCAGCCGGAAGCGCAGGCACTTTGTTATTTCGTTAGGCAAGAAATTTTTACCGCACCATTCAGTCTTGTGCTGGATCGTCATTCTGGTTTTGGCTATCGCAACTAGATCTGGTTTCCATATGCCAGAAGTCAGCGAGAGTCCATCAAACATCTAAAAGAAATTTATTACCTGCGCAATCTTTTTATGCATACCTACCCTAATCAGGACTATGTTTTTGAGCCGCAATCGCAGCACTATCTGGTTCATGGTGACTTATGGGATTATCTGTATCTGCAGTCATTGAGGGACGGTAATGTTTTTCTCCCGTTGACTTTGGAAATGGGTTCCTGGCGATGGGCCCGGAAAAACCCGCTTTAGTTACGGCAATTGCTCGGCCTTTATCATCCTATCAAACCGCATCGTCTCAAACGGATATTGAGAAGTCATATGATTCTTATGGAGTTTTTGTTGCATGCGACTTTGTCGTACAACAAATGGCTGCGTAAGAGTCAGGCGCCTGAATTTGAGAAACAGTCGAGAACACTCTGGTATACATGACCCAAGACTACCACTTTGTGCTGATACGCGGCTTGCTGCGTGAAGCAAGACACTGGGGTGAGTTTGCCGGATATTTGCAACAGAATTTTCCTGGCGAATCCACTGAAACGCCGAATATTCCCGGTAACGGCTGCCTGAATTATTTAACCAGTCCGAATACCGTTGCAGACATGACCGAGGCATTACGCAGGCAGGTCGGCAAACGGCAGCAACTTACATTAATTGCCATTTCTATGGGAAGGATGATCGCGATTGACTGGATGAGCCGATACCCGGGTGAGGTGAATGCGGTTGTTTTGATTAATACCAGTGCCAGAACACTGTCACCGTTTTATCATTGTATGCGTTGGCGGATTTATCCTTGCGTAGTAAAAATGATAATGAGCACCGCTTTGAACAGGGAGACGGATATTCTTGAGCTGACATCTAATCGTTTTGATCGTGACATCCATGTACTGAAATCCTGGCAGCAATGGCAACAACAGAATCGGTATCAATTGTGAGCATCGGAAACCAGTTGCTGGCCGCAGTCAGATTCTCGATTGCCTCACAACCGCGCCAACCCGTGCTCATTGTGTCCAGTCTTGACGACCGTATGGTAGATTACCGCTGCAGCCGGGAACTGGCGCAAACATGACATGCTGATTATGTGGAGCATGACAGAGCCGGTCACGACCTGCCGCTGGATGAACCTGAGTGGCCGACATTATCAAGCAATGGCTTGCCGTCTGATCAGGTGTGTTAACTAAGAAGTTCAGTTGATTTTTGCTGAAAGTATCTGTGCAATGAAACTGAACTTCCCAGTATTAGCCGATTGTGGTTCAATTGTTTTTTTGTTTCTGGCCGGGTATGTCATATCGATATCGATAATTTTTCAGATAAATAAGCCAGGCGAGCAATTTGTCTTTCAGACCTTTTGATTTTTTATAGAGCGGGAATTTGTAAACTGACCTCAGGTTGTCCATTGTCAGATCAATATTCAGAAAATTGTTTAATTTTGCAATAGTGTCTTCCGGCGTCAGTTGCAAATCTTCAAATTCAAATTCAATATAATCCTGCTGATTCTCATTTAGGAATTTTTTCAGGTTGTCGGTGATGGCAGCGTTGTAGTGCTGTGTAAAGGCATAACTCTGAATATGCCGGCGCAGGTTGGAAGTGATCCATGCCTGTTCACTGTCTCGCGTAAGAATGATAAATGCGACTTCTTCCATCGGTAATAGCTTCGCCCATATCCGTATGGTCAATGCGAGCCTTGGGTCTTTCCAGATCCACGGCTTATGTTGCTGACAATTTTCTAAAAATGCCCTGTATGGCGTGAGATCTAGTGTGGCAGCCTTACGCGCTAGATCATCTACAATTTCGGATGAGATGATTTCATGTTCGCGATCACCTGCGAAGTTTAATTCGGTCAATAGTTGATTGTTGAGTTCAACCAGTTTGATGTTTTCGTATGTATCATAATCAGGTTTTTTAAAAGTATTATCGCCATGCCAATAACCGGCTTCGCCCAGTAATGCAGCAAAAGCAGAACTGCCTGTCCACCCATGTGTAAGAATAATCACATTTTTTTTCATTTTTATGCTCAAATTTATTTAAATGAATACATATTTTTTCTAAACTATACTTCAATTTTATGAAAATGCAATGAATGGTCTTTTCCAGGTTTTTGTATTAATTTTCTTTATAGGATTGCGACCCGATCTCGCATGCCTGTTGTAAATCAATATGCAAAAACGATTGGCGAAGTGTGAGGTCAGCAGGTGGCTGCGGCGCGTAAGAAACTTTAGGCGATTTTGTGTAAAAGTGTCGGTTCAATGCTTCAGAGTAAATATGGCATGATTGAATCGGCGCAGCGAATGTATGCGGTTGTATTGATGTGGGTGCAAACGGTGTATGTGTTTCTGTTGCGGATATGTTATAAGAAACGAATGGGTGTGCGCATTGCTTAATTGAATGCCCAGCAAAAAACTGACAGTATTTCTTTTTTGATAAAGCTTTGAGGGTTGTAATTTTGGATTATGGAATAATTTATTATTGTTCAGTATGTTGTAAATCTTATGGTGCCCAGAAGAGGACTCGAACCTCCACACCCGAAGGCACATGGACCTGAACCATGCGCGTCTACCAATTCCGCCATCTGGGCAACGATTGATATCTGATTTATCAGATACATAAAGTGTGGCACATTCTATAGGAAATCGTTATTTTGTCAATTAAGAAGCATCGTAAGCTCAGGGATCAGGATCCTTATCTGGCGCGAGAGAAAACGCGTTATGAACAACCTTTGCCAAGCCGGGAATACATTCTGCAGATTTTGAAAGATCGAGGTGTTCCAATGGCCGAAACTGAGTTGCAGACGTTGTTGGATATTGGTGTCGAAGAACAGGAAAATTTTGCGCGCAGATTGAGCGCAATGATTCGTGAAGGGCAGATATTCCGTAATCGCAAAGGCGCTATTTGCGTGATGGAAAAACTGGATTTGATTAAAGGAAAAATACAGGGGCATGCAGATGGTTTTGGTTTTTTAATTCCCGATGATGGTACTGCAGATTTGTTTTTGCCAGAAAAAGAAATGCATAAAGCGTTGCATGGTGATCTGGTGCTTGTGCGTGAAAAGGGACTTGACCGGCGTGGCCGGCGTGAAGGCGTTATTGTAGAAATTCTCGAGCATACCAATAGACATATTGTTGGGCGATTATATATTGATCACGGTATTTTGTATGTGGTGGCGGAGAACAGGCGTATCAACCAGGATATTCTGATACCAATTGACCATTCACTGAATGCCGATGACGGGCAGGTTGTGATGGTCGAGATTATTCAACAACCCAACAAGCATACACAACCGATTGGTCATATTGTTGAAATTATGGGTGATTATGCAGACCCGGGAATGGAAATTGATATTGCATTGCGTAAACATGATCTGCCCTATGTTTTTTCATCTGAAATTGATAGCCTTGCCAAAAAACTGCCTACCCGGGTTCTGCAAAAACATTATATGGACCGACGGGATATCCGCCATCTGCCTTTGGTTACAATAGACAGTGAAACGGCACGTGATTTTGATGATGCTGTTTACTGTGAGCAACATACTGACGGATTTACGTTATATGTTGCAATTGCAGATGTGAGTCAATATGTGCAGCCGGGTGATGCTTTCGATCGGGAAGCGTTCAATCGTGGAAATTCAGTTTACTTTCCACAGAGAGTGATACCGATGCTGCCTGAGGTGCTTTCAAACGAACTCTGTTCGCTCAATCCCAACCGCAATCGCCTGTGTATGGTTTGTGAAATCCGCTTTGACGCGCATGGCGAAAGGTTGGATTATGCATTTTATCCGGCACTGATGCGTTCGCATGCGCGGCTGACTTATCATATTGTTGCGGCTATGCTGGCCGATCCAACAGGCAAGGAAGCCGATAAGTATGCAAAGATTTTTCCACATTTGCAGAATATTAATAGATTATTCAAAGTATTGCTCAAGGCGCGTAAGAAGCGCGGCGCAATTGATTTTGAAACCACTGAAACGCAGATGTTTTTTAATAACCACGGCAAGATTGAAAAAATTGAACCGGTACAGCGTAATGATGCGCACCGGTTAATCGAAGAGTGTATGCTTGCGGCGAATGTCTGTGCTGCCGATTTTTTGCAAAAACATCAGCATTCTGTTCTATATCGAGTGCATGAAAGGCCTGCTGCAGACAAACTGGAAGCATTGCGTCATTTTCTCAAGGAAGTGGGCGTGCAATTGGGCGGGAGAAGTAAGCCAGGTGCTGGCGATTATGCCAAAACGTTACTTAAAATAAAGGACAGACCGGATAAGCATCTTTTGCAGACTGTTATGTTGCGCTCACTGCCGCAGGCGATTTACAGTCCCGAAAATAACGGCCATTTCGGTCTGGCTTATGATGCCTATACACACTTTACATCTCCCATCCGGCGTTATCCTGATTTATTGACGCATCGCGCCATCAAAGCAGTGTTGCAGGGTAAAAAATATCTGCCGGGGGATTGGCATGAACTGGGACGCCATTGCTCGCAAACAGAACGGCGCGCCGATGAGGCGACCCGCGACGTGGAGACCTGGTTGAAGTGTTTTTTTATGCAGGATAAAATTGGTGAATGTTTTGAAGGAATTATCAGCAGTGTCACCGGTTTCGGCTTGTTCGTTGCATTGGATCAAGTTTATGTCGAGGGACTCATTCATATTTCAGAGCTTCCCAGTGACTATTTTCATTTTGACGCGGCCCAACAGCGCTTGCTTGGAGAACGCAGCGGAAAACAGTACCGCATCGGTGACCGGTTAAGCGTCAAACTGGCCCATGTTAATCTGGAAACCAGTAAAATAGATTTTGTCCTGAACGAAGCTGCCGAATCCGGCAAACAGACCAAAAAATCCCGGTTCGTTAAAAAAATTAAAAAGAAAAAATTACAATAGGTTTCTTGCTGATTGTGAAGAACCTCTCCATTTACTGTTTTTAGTGAAAACCATGTCAACTACGCGTCTAATTTTCGGTTTCCATGCAGTTATCAGTCGTTTAAGACAGAATCCTGCCAGCATTAAAGAAATTTATGTAGACGCTGAGCGAAATGATCAGCGTGTTCGTGGCTTGATGACACTAGCAGAATCCCATAAGATTCAATTAATTAGCTGTGAGAATAACCGGATTGAAAAAATGGCGGGCAGCCGGCGTCATCAGGGCGTGGCGGCCAATATTAATACGACGTTATCCTATGTGGCTATCGATGATGTGCTGGATACGTTGACCGAACCGGCAAGGCTTCTGGTACTCGACGGAATACAGGACCCGCATAATCTGGGGGCATGTTTGCGAGTGGCGGATGCTTTTGGCGTTCATGCAGTTATTGCACCCAAAGATCGTGCGGTCGGTTTGACAGCGACCGTGCATAAGGTATCCAGTGGCGCTGCAGATACCGTACCTTATATTGCTGTTACCAATCTGGCGCGCACATTGCGACAGTTGAAAGAACGAGATATCTGGATTATCGGTACTTCGGATGATGCTGATCATGATCTCAATGATTTTCAAATCAGCGGTTCGGTTGCCTGGGTACTTGGGTCTGAAGAAAAAGGCATGCGTCGTTTAACACGAGAAATCTGCGACCAACTGGTGCGTATTCCCATGCAGGGCAGTGTAGAAAGTCTTAATGTGTCTGTCAGTGCTGGAATTTGCCTGTTTGAAACCTTTCGTCAGCAGGCCTGCAAAACAACTGTTACAGACAGCGTTTCAAATAGTAAATAAGCGCATTTACTGACACTGGCGGCAATCATCGCGCCAAAGGGAATGCGGCTTCGATCGTGCGCGCGTTTGCTTTTCCCCGTCCTCGGTTCCATGTTTTGCTGGGCATTCTTGTCCATAGCAGGGTCTGGCATGCTGTTCTATTTGCTGGAACAAATTCACCTTTGCAGATGCTCATTTTACGTTCAGCTACCATTCAGAGTTAAGGTCATACAATATTTGCAACATATAGAATATTTCGGGAGGTGCGCCATGAATACAAAAAGACTGATTGCCTTGTTAGCGGTAATTGCACTGTTTTTTCTTGGCGGCTGTGTGGCAACACCTTACTATGGCGGATCAGGATACTACGGCGGAACAGGTTATTATGGCGGTGTTGGGGCCAGGGCCGGTTATGGGTATCAACGATCGCTGTACGGTAATCAATTATTTTTTGGTGGGTACAGACACAGTCATGGTGGTCATAGACACTTTGGTGGCGGACATAGGCATTTCCATGGCGGACACCGACATTCCGGTGGCGGACATCGACACATCGGTGGTAGACAGAGTCATATCGGCGGTGGTCACCGGGGAGGTGGTCACAGAGGTCGTGGCGGTCATCATTAAAAAGTATTTAATTCAAGGAAAGCGCTGGTTGGTTGAATCAGTGCTTCCCTTATTGTTGTTACTGATATGCCGCGATTGTGATGCATAGACGATAAACAACCAGACGATGCGATCTCAATTTGAGAACCACCATTTTCAGGTTGATGCAGGCTGGTATCAGACGGTATCAGCAGGGGCGCGTTAAGATCGCCTTTCGCAAGTCGCATTAAAAGCGCAATGAAATCACTTATGGATAGGCGGTCATGGTGGTTTATGGCTGCAGAATGAGGTGCTTGACCGGGATATTACCCTCAATATCTTCAGCGCCAATCTCGGCTTTATTTTCCGGCCGGGCAAAGCGACCAGGACAACTCAATGGTGTCGCCGGTAGCACAGAAATGATAAAAACCACCCAAATGTGATTTTTTATATCGACAGCAGTAGCCGGTAGACAATCATGAACAGGTCAGCGTGTCTGCACACTCAGCGACGAATAAAAGGTGCTGTTGCGGCTATGTGTTATTACAGCGGTCTGTCGGGGAATGCGGCAGACCGCGGGCAGGAAGCCAGGTTTTATTTTACAAAAATTTCCCTGACTTTTTCTTCCAGAGGCGGCCGCATGCCGGCTTTACGTCCTTCTCTTAATGCCTCCTCGGGGTCAATACCCTGGCTGATACGATAGCCGGCCCATATTGCGCCTGCCCGGTTGCCCGAACCGCAATGTACCAGAATTGGTTTAGGAGACTGCTTAACGGCTTTTGTGAAAGCTTCCAGATGTTCATCGCTGATATTGGCGACTGTCATTGGAATATTGACATAAACCATGCCTGCGCCCTCGACCAGTGCTTTTTCTTCACGTGTGCCCTCATTCGTGGTGCGCATGTCAATGACCGTTTTAAATCCATGTGCTGCGAGTAAAGGTGCTCCACCATCGCCGATCAATCCGGATGTGGCAATTTGCGGTGAGGCGCGATTGTAGTTCTGAACAGTGCTGACCTGATGGCCAAAGGGGATTCTTTCGGCAAATGCTGCACAGGAGAACAGCACCAGCCATGCGGTAAAAATTGTGATTGTGTATTTCATAATAAACCTCATTTTTTGATGATTCGTGAAAAGCTATGTGAGTCAAGAGATATTGGATGATAAGATAAAATCTTTACACTTTGTAGTTTTTTGTAGTCTGGAAATAGTGTGATTCGTGAGGTTGGGCGGCAAAACTGCATTGTGTAAAGTTATAACTGTTTTTTCTTTTTATCAGGACCCTCTTTTGTAAGTGATTTATTTTTGCGCTTATCTTAAGCGTTGAATGGGTCAGTATTCTCCTGAATATCCGTTCGCAAAAAACTTTTTTACAGCGTGCTGACTCAATAAACGTTTGGGTGTGTTAATTGAAGTCAACTGTAAAATGATGATAAATGGTGAGTAGTAATTTCAATATGTTTCATGCTGCCAGACGCCGTTTTCTATTTTTTCTGACCCTGTGGAGTTGTCTGCTGGCGTTGCTGTTGTCTGCTCAAACGCTAACGGCAGACAATATCGATAATGAAACTGACTTCGTTACCCATGAGCATGTGCTTGAGGTTTTTGTACGTGACGGTTGTCCGCACTGTGCCAAAGCTAAAGAATTTCTTTCAAAACTGCATCATGAGCGACCCTGGCTGCGTATTGTGTATTATTCAGTTGATCATGATCTGAACGCGCGTAACGACCTGTTGCAATACACGCAGGCTGCCGGTGTCTGGCCACCGGGCGTGCCGACTTTCCGTTTTAACGGCCAGCTTGTCGTGGGCTTTGATACTCCTGACCAAACGGGGGCGGTGCTGGTGGCATTAATAGATCAAACGGCGATTGAATCAAGTGACGCCGAAATGCCGCTGTTTGAAATACTGAATGTCGAAAGACTGGGTTTGCCGGTATTTACGCTGGCCATCGGTTTGCTTGACGGATTTAATCCCTGCGCGATGTGGGTGCTGTTGTTCTTGCTGTCGCTGCTTGTTCATTTGCAGGATCGTAAAAGAATGGCGTTGATCGCCGGTACTTTTGTGCTCGCCAGCGGTGTCGTTTACTATGCATTTATGGCGGCCTGGCTGAATATCTTTCTGGTCATCGGTTTTTCAGCCGCCTTAAGATGGACGCTGGGTGGTCTTGCTTTAGCCATCGGTGGACTCAATGTGAAAGATTTTTTCGCCTGGCAACAGGGTTTTTCGCTCTCCATACCGGCGTCCGCCAAGCCCGGTTTATATCAACGCATGCGTGCGGTGCTTGCTGTCGACAGATTGTTGCCTTCCATGATGGGGGTTGTCATGCTTGCGGTTCTGGTCAATTTCATCGAATTACTCTGTACCGCAGGTTTTCCGGCAATATACACCGCAATACTGGCGCAACAGGATTTAAATCCGGTAAGCTACTATGCGTACTTGGGGCTTTATATACTGGGGTACGTGGCAGACGATGCACTTATGGTCGCAATTGCGGTGGTTGCGCTCAGTAATCGCAAGCTTACAGAGCGGACAGGGCGCTGGCTCAAGCTGGTGAGCGGCACTGTGATGCTGGGTCTGGGCTGTGTCCTGATTTTGCGACCGGAGTTGTTGATATAATTTTCTACTGTAAAACCATACATTGATTTTTCCAAAACTATGAATCAAAACAATCCCTGGCATTGCTGGCCGGTTGATAAAACTGCGAATGAACTTGACAGCGATTTAAAGCAAGGGCTTATAGCCAATGAAGCAGCCAAGCGCCTTGAGAAATATGGCCCCAACCGTATCGAGCGCGGCGCACGGCGAACGCCTCTGCACATTTTTGTATCCCAGTTTGCTGATTTCATGATTCTGGTGCTGCTGGTTGCCGCGATTGTGTCGGGAATGGTCGGTGAATTAAAGGATTCGGTCGCCATTATTGTCATTGTGGTGTTGAACGCCATTATCGGCACTGTTCAGGAATACCGGGCGCAACGCGCAATCGCCGTGCTGCAGAAGATGGCCGCGCCTGAAGCGACTGTTATCCGTGAAGGAAAAAGGGAAACCATTTCTGCGGCAAACCTGGTGCCGGGCGATCTGGTGCTGCTGGAAGCCGGTAATGTTGTGCCGGCGGATTTTCGCTTACTCGAAACAAACCAGCTGCAGGTGGATGAATCTGCTTTGACCGGCGAATCCCATACAGTGTCTAAACATGCGGATGCGTTGGCAGAAGCGGATTTGCCACTTGGGGATCGACGCAATATGGCCTTTAACGGGACTATGGTCACGCGTGGAAATGGCAGGGGCCTGGTGATCGCCACCGGTATGGCCAGTGAGATTGGCAACATCGCAACGCTGCTTCAGCAGGAAGAAAGCGTGAAAACGCCTTTGCAGATAAGGCTGGCCCAGTTTGGAAAACACCTGGCACTGGCTATTCTTGTAGTGTGTGCTTTCATTTTTGGTGCCGGCTTATTGCAGCAGCAGCCTGTCCTGCTCATGTTCCTGACGGCAGTCAGCCTCGCAGTCGCAGCGATACCCGAGGCGCTGCCGGCGGTTGTGACTATTTCTCTGGCACTCGGTGCGCGTAAACTCGGTCGCCGCAATGCGCTGGTGCGCCGCCTGCCAGCGGTGGAAACGCTGGGTTCGGTTACGTATATCTGTTCGGATAAAACGGGCACACTTACCCGGAACCAGATGCATGTGGAAGCGTTGTTCGCCGATGATTCGCAGCTTGCTGAACTGCCAGCGGTGGGCAATCAGAATGAACTCTGGCAGCGCCTTGGCCAGGCCCTGGCGCTCAATAACACGGTGCATGACCAGGCAACGGATGACGAAGCGCGCGGAGATGCATCGATTACCGGCGATCCTACCGAGGTTGCGCTTTATCTGGCGGCAAAGCAGGCGGGTTTCGATAAAGCGGCACTGTCCAGACAGTTGCCGCAAGTGGGCGAGCTGGCATTTGATGAAAATCGCAAATGCATGTCGACTTTACATCAGTCTGACGCGGGTATAGTGAGTTTTACCAAAGGAGCGCCCGAAGCGATTTTAACAGCCTGCAGGGATACACTGACCAGCCAGGGTAATCTGGCACTGGATCAAAAGCGGATTCAGCAACAAGTGGACGCACTGGCTGCTGAAGGCTATCGTGTACTGGCTGTTGGATACCGGGAGTTTACGTCATTGCCGGAAAAACACACACCGGAACAGATCGAGACAGATCTGACCTTTCTTGGATTGGTAGCGATGATTGATCCGCCCAGAGAAGAAGTGCCGCAGGCCGTCGCGGATTGCCGTGCAGCCGGAATCGTGCCGGTGATGATCACCGGAGACCATCCAGCCACCGCAAGCAGTATCGCCATACGGCTCGGTATTGCGAATGAAAATGATCCGGTCATGACCGGGCAGGAACTCAAAAAACTTTCCGACGACGAACTGGCGCAGCGGGTGCGGGATTTGCGTATTTACGCACGTGTCGATCCCAAACAAAAAATTCGTATTGTCAGTGCATTGCAGCAGCAGGGAGAATTCGTCGCCATGACCGGGGACGGCGTCAATGATGCACCGGCATTGAAACGGGCCGGTATCGGCGTTGCCATGGGCAAGAAAGGCACCGACGTGGCGCGCGAAGCGGCCGATATGGTGCTGCTCGATGACAACTTCGCCACCATTGTGGCCGCGGTGAAGGAAGGGCGGCGCATTTTTGACGACATCCGCAAATTCATCAAATACACCATGACCAGCAATTCCGGAGAAATCTGGACGCTGGTGCTGGCGATGCTGCTCGGCCTGCCGCTGCCGCTATTGCCGATTCATATCCTGTGGATCAATCTCGTCACCGACGGCCTGCCCGGCCTGGCGCTGGCTTCCGAACCGGCCGAGCGAAAAGTCATGCAGCGCGACCCGCGGCCGCCGCAGGAAAACATTTTCTCGCACGGCATGTGGCAGCATATTATTTTTGTCGGTATTTTAATTGGCGCGCTTTCAATCGGCGCGCAAATCTGGGCGATCGACCAGGGTGTCGACCATTGGCAGACGATTGTCTTCACTACGCTGACGTTCGCGCAGCTGTTTCACGTCATGGCGATTCGCTCAGACCGCGATTCATTGTTCAGCATAGGACTGTTCAGCAATCCGCAACTGATTGGCGCGGTGGTGTTGACGGTGATGCTGCAACTGGCGGTGATTTACACGCCGTTCCTCAATGACATCTTCAAAACCGCGCCGCTGCCGCTTGATGAACTGCTGATTTGCGTCCTACTGGCTTCTGTGGTGTTTGTCGTGGTGGAAGTTGAGAAGTGGATGGTGCGAAGCGGGTGGCTGTATGGAAATCGGGGACAGGGATCGTGATGCGTATTCATGCAAGACCTGACGCATTGTTTTGCTGACTGTCTGCTCGAAAATTATGATTCATTCGATTGATCTCATTTTTTATCAGCACTATTTCCCTGAAGATCGGATAATTGTTGCAGCGCAATTTCCCGGTTTCTAAGGATAACAGGATGATCTGGCGCCCATTTAAGCGCCCGGTCATAGCAATCTATCGATTGCCGGTAGTTATCCTGTGCTTTGTCGCGCTGTGACAGCTTCGCCTGCAAATCCGCCAGGCTTTGCAGGGTATTACCCAGGTTGTTATGTGCGTCGACAAAATCGAGATAAGCGTATGGCACCGGTTTAAAATCGGCGGCACCCTCAAAGTGCAGTACAAAGTCATCATCGGTTGCCTGTGATTTAACAAAATCCCAGGACTTCGCTGACAGGTGCCGGCAATAACGCGCCTGCAGCATGCGCAGCAGCCAGGATTTGCCATTGCCGCCATCGCCATGAAAAAACAGAATGGATTTGCGCGCCGGATCGTTCAGGTAACTTGCAAACAGCCGCCGCTCCGGAATGCGGTCGGTGAAAAGTTCGAGCGCACGGTTGATCTCTGTAATGCTCGGGCCCTGTTCAAGCGCGTCGTTGATGTTCATGTATTGACTGCCGCGGATAATTTGATCAAAACACTCGGATTCATATCATGTAAATATGAAACTGAGTAAGCATGTAAGAACGGTATTCAGCAAAATTAAAACGCAACAAACACTGTTTTTGGTTGCGACAAGATTACGTGCGGCATGAACTGTCATACTACTCGTTATTCTCCATAAATCTGCACACTGACCCGGCGCGTGCGCGGGCCATCGAGTTCGTACAGCATGACTGACTGGTATTGCCCCAGTACCAGCCTGCCATCAACCAGGGCAATTACTTCAGAACTCCCAAGCAGCATGGCCGCCAGGTGTGAATGGGCATTTTCCGGCTCATCGGGTGGACAGTCGCGCAGTGCAATATCGTTATGCAGATAGCGTCCGTTGGGAGGAATAAGGCGCGTCAAAAAGGTTTTGACATCTTCCACCAGGCGTTCTTCGTTTTCGTTAATGGCGATAGCGGTAGTCGTATGTTGCGAGGTGACGGTCACAAAGCCGTTTTGAATACCGGACCGGGCAACCGCATTGTGCAGTTCAGGCATCAGATCGTGCAGAGTAATGCCCTGTCCGGTTTTAAGTTCGATGAATGTGGGGATAATTTTCAAAATGGTTTGCCTGTGAGTAATCTGCAGTAAGGCGCAATAACTAAGTGACATAGGCCATTATCAGGCTGTTAAAGATGAATGAAAATCTGGTTGATGTCAAATTCAAAGGCCAATGCGTTCAACAGCCTGTTAGCAGTCTGTGAATGTCATCGAGTCACCTGTATGGCTGAGATGTCGCACCTTGTCCGGAATGGATAATGATTGTGAATGTTGTGTTCAGAAGACAGTTGCAATGTTTTCCATGCAATTGTTTATAAATTTTTGTGAACGATATGTTAATGTTTGGTCTTATTTGATTTCTTTAACACAATTTGAAAATCCAATGACTCATACAACTCAAAATATTAAGACACCCGTTTCAATTTCAGGATGGTCTCTGTTGGCGTCGATGTTATTGCCGGCAATACTTTTTACCTGGACAGTCAGTGCTAGTGCTGGTGCCACTGATTTTATCACTGAAGATTTCCTGCTTTCGAATACCGACAGGGAGAAACGTGTCGGCGAGGCATATTACCGTGCCGATCAAAAGTGGATGGTCTATCAGGCAGAGGTGGCTGATGAGAATCCTTTTTATCAGATTTATCTTAAAAACCTGAGTAACGGCAAGATACAACAGGTGTCGCCCGGTGTCGGCAAAACAACCTGTTCGTGGATTCATCCTTCGGAAGAAAAAGTACTGTTCTCATCCACGCATGACGATCCCGAGGCGAAATCCAAGATGGCAGCGGAACTGGAGCGTAGAAAATCCGGTGAGCGCAAATCTTATGCCTGGGACTACGATGAACATTACGATATTTATGAAACTGACCTGGAAGGCAACAAAATCAGGAATCTGACCAATGTGCTGGGCTATGATGCGGAAGCATCCTGGTCGCCGGACGGCAAATATATTGCATTTGCATCGAACCGCAGGGCATATACGGGTGAATTATCCGAAGAAGAAGCGGCATTGTTCAAAAAAGATCCATCGTCAATGATTGATATTTATATTATGAATGCCGATGGATCGAATGTAAAACGGTTAACGCATACGAATTCGTACGATGGCGGCCCGTTTTTCAGTCCAGATGGCAAACGTATTGTATGGCGGCGTTTTTCACCCGGCGGACGTGAAGCTGAAGTATTTACCATGAATATCGACGGCTCCGATCAGAAAAAGATTACACGTTTGAAAGCGCTGTCATGGGCGCCTTTTTATCATCCTTCCAATGAATATATTATCTTTTCGACGAATATTCACGGACACCGCAATTTTGAATTATATATTGTTGATGTCGATGGCAAACAGGAGCCGGTGCGCGTTACCGACAAAGAAGGATTCGATGGTCTGCCTGTATTTACTCCCGACGGGAACTATCTGACCTGGACCAGTGATCGTGTGCCGGCTAAGAAGGGCCACTTGTTTCACGGGAAGTGGAATCATGATAAAGCGATGCAGAGTCTTTCTCTGAAATAAACAATTTTTCTAACGATCTTTGTAGATAGAAAACACTCTGCTTATCCTGTTTCAGAGTTGTCAGGGTGTTTTCTGTGTTTGGTCTTCGCTGGATCAGTAATCGCCAGGTTTCCATCAATCGGCGCAGATTATTTTTGATGCCGCCGCTGTTTACCTTTTTTAACTGCCGTTCTTAAAGCAGCCAGTTTTTGGGCGACCAGTGCGTTTTTTTCGTTGGTCCGGATCGGATTTTGAATGTCAGATGTCGTTGTGGCGAAGATTGCTTCGTCATTCGATGCGGATTGCATACTACGTTTTCTTTGATAGAAACGCAGCACGATTAACAATATAAGAATGGCCATTAATCCGCCTAAAACAGGTGCCAAATGATTGGTAATGCTATCTTGCAAGTCCTTAATGCTGAATAGCTTATTGGCAGACTCGCTGTTGTCCGGGGGTATGTTTGTTGCCGGGCTGTCTGTGGCCTGAACAGGTTTGCCCGGCGCTTGGGATTGGGTGTTGCCCTGATTCGGTAATTGCTGTCCAAGAAGAATTGAATTAAGTGTGGCGACTTTTAATTCCAATTGTTTAATCCGCTCATTCAGTATCTGGATGGTCTGCGATTCTCTTGCAGCTTTCTGTTCCAGCGTATGAACGGCCTGCAGTAATTGCCGATTGCTGATTTGGTTATCATCATGCGTTTGCAGCGCTGTATCTCCCGATACAGCGCTTGAAAATAACAACACAGAAAATAAGATTGGAATTATTTTTAATAAAGCGCGTTGCATTTATGCACGGTATATTGCTGTAATGAATTACTGGCAAAAAGTATTGATTGCCTCGTTTGCTTCATCAATTTTTTGTTGCCGTAGCGTATCGTCAGCATAAATAATGCCGCCCTTACCATCAGGCATTCGCAGACGTGGTGATTCCAAAAATACTCTTAATCTGCTTTGGGAGTCAATACATTTCTGCTTATTTTCCGCTTTTTTTTCCTTGAGTTGTACTTCCATTTTGAGTCTTTCCTCGCGGCGCTTCTCGAATTCCAGCTTTTCATCAGCAAGTGTCTTGGCGTTTCCGGCGTCTTCTTTGTTTTCAGTATTCGTTGTGGGTAAGGGCGTGGGTGCCGATTGAATTTTTAATTCCTGTTTTTTTTGCCCGGTATTTGTCAGTTGTGGTTGATCGGAATATTGGGTTTTCCCATTTGAATCAACCCACTTGTAAACCTGGGCATGCGTTAACATGCTAAAAAATATTAATGAGAGGATGGGTATTAAATAACGCATTTTTTCTCCAAAAAAGCAAATCAATAAATGGCAACATTATGAACATTAACAGTATTGCTTACGGATTAAACGATCATAAGATAAACGTTAAAGCGCGAATAATTCGAGAAATATGTCATTCATTGTGTGAATTGCTGTAAAAATAACATGCGATTTAGATATAATACTGCTTTGCAAAGGATTGTTATTCAATATGCAGTTAATTCAAAAAGCGCTCACTTTTGATGATGTCTTGCTGGTTCCCGCGTATTCATCTGTTTTACCAAGAGAAGTCAGCCTGGCAACACAACTTACACGATCTATTTCACTGAATATTCCATTGGTATCCGCTGCTATGGATACTGTTACAGAGGCGGAACTGGCTATTGCTATTGCGCAGGAAGGGGGTATTGGCATTTTGCACAAGAATATGTCAATTGAATCCCAGGCCGCCCAGGTAGCCAAAGTCAAACGTTTTGAAAGCGGTGTCGTCAAAGACCCGATCACTATACCGCAGAATATGACGGTGCGCGAAGTGCTGGAGTTGATTCGTGCTCACAAAATTTCCGGTCTGCCTGTTGTGCACGGGAAAAAAGTAGTCGGGATTGTAACCAATCGGGATCTTCGTTTCGAAACGAATCTCGATCAGCCCATCAAAAATATCATGACGCCGAAAAAAAGGCTGGTGACAGTCGGTGAAAATACCACGCGCGAAGAAGCGATGGACCTGCTGCATAAGCATCGTCTGGAACGGGTGCTGGTGGTCAACGAGCAGTTTGAATTGAAAGGCCTGATTACCGTTAAGGATATCACCAAAACTTCAGAATATCCGCTGGCCTGCAAGGATGATCAGGAACGTCTGCGTGTGGGCGCAGCTATAGGTGTCGGAGAAGGCAGCGATGAGCGTACCGAAGCCCTGGTAACAGCCGGAGTGGATGTGATCGTTGTAGATACCGCGCATGGGCATTCCCAGAGTGTGCTTGACCGTATTAGCTGGGTTAAGAAACGCTACCCGGATATTCAGGTTATCGGCGGCAATGTGGCCACTGCAGATGCCGCGAGAGCGTTGGTTGACTGCGGCGCAGATGCCGTCAAGGTGGGTATAGGTCCTGGCTCGATTTGCACCACACGTGTTGTTGCAGGGGTTGGTGTGCCGCAGATTACAGCGATTCATAATGTTTCGGAAGCACTCAAAGGAACAGGTGTGTCGGTTATTGCGGATGGGGGGATTCGATATTCGGGCGACATTGCCAAAGCGCTGGCGGCGGGTGCTGATCTGGTGATGCTGGGTGGCTTGCTGGCAGGCACTACCGAGTCGCCTGGTGAAATCGAATTGTACCAGGGTAGGTCTTATAAAACTTATCGTGGCATGGGTTCGTTATCAGCCATGCAACAAGGTTCCAGCGATCGTTATTTCCAGGAAAAAGAGCAAAAAAACAATGATAAGCTAGTGCCTGAGGGCGTGGAAGGGCGCGTGCCTTTTAAAGGCAGTACTGCCCTGGTTATTCATCAACTTATGGGTGGTGTGCGTTCAAGCATGGGCTACCTCGGATGTGCCAGTATTTCGGAAGCTCATGAAAAAGCGGAATTTGTCGAAATTACTGCTGCGGGAGTGCGTGAATCGCATGTTCATGATGTGCAAATCACGAAAGAAGCGCCCAATTATCACGTCAAATAAAAATTTTTTACCATGCACCAGAAAATACTCATCCTGGACTTCGGATCCCAGTATACGCAGCTTATCGCCCGCCGTGTACGTGAAGCAAATGTTTACTGCGAGCTGCATCCATATGATGTAACGCCGGCGTTCATCAAAGATTTTGCTCCGCAGGGCATTATATTATCGGGTGGGCCGGCTTCCGTTATTGAAAAAGAAACCCCGAGAGCGCCGCAGATTGTCTTTGAGCTCGGTATTCCCGTGTTGGGTATCTGTTATGGCATGCAGACTATGGCAGCTCAGTTGGGTGGCTGCGTTGAGAGTGCCGTGATACGAGAATTCGGATATGCGGAAATTGCATCCACCGAACACGGTGTGTTGTTAAGAGATATTGTGGATCACTATGAGCCTGACGGTCGAAATATTCTGGATGTCTGGATGAGTCATGGCGACAAAGTGGAAGCATTGCCGCCGGGTTTTCAGGTGATGGCGTTTAATGCTGCCGCACCGATCGCGGCAATGGCCGATGAAACGCGCCACTTTTACGGTATACAGTTTCATCCTGAAGTCACGCACACTCTGCAAGGCAAAGCCATTATTGCCCGTTTTGTACATGAAATATGTAACCTTGGTCATGATTGGAATATGCCCGATTATGTCGAGGAATCAATTGGTAGAATCCGCGCAAACGTGGGGAATGACCAGGTTATTCTGGGTTTGTCGGGCGGTGTGGATTCCTCGGTTGCAGCAGCATTGATCCATCGCGCGATTGGTGATCAGCTGACCTGTGTTTTTGTCGACAATGGGTTACTACGCGCGCACGAAGCCAGGCAGGTTATGGGTACATTTGCCAGCCACCTGGCGGTAAAAGTAATTCATGTCGATGCCAGTCGGATTTTTTTCGACCGACTAAAAGGCGTTGCCGACCCGGAAGATAAACGCCGTATCATTGGCCGTGAATTTGTGGAGATTTTCCAGGCTGAATCGGCGAAGATTACTGATGTCAGGTGGCTGGCACAAGGTACTATTTATCCGGATGTGATTGAATCAGCAGGAGGAAAGACTAAAAAGGCTAATACCATTAAATCGCATCATAACGTTGGTGGCTTGCCGGAAACGCTGCATTTGAAATTACTTGAACCCTTGCGTGAACTTTTCAAGGATGAAGTGCGCGAACTTGGGCTGGCACTGGGCCTGCCACGTGAAATGGTCTTTCGTCATCCGTTCCCTGGCCCTGGACTCGGCGTGCGAATTCTGGGTGAAGTGAAATATGAGTATGCAGAATTACTCAGACAGGCCGATCAGATTTTTATAGAAGAACTGCAACGTTCCGGCTGGTATGAAAAGACATCGCAGGCATTTGCTGTTTTTCTGCCGGTTAAATCGGTGGGTGTGATGGGTGATGGCCGTACCTATGAATATGTCATCGCATTGCGCGCAGTAGAAACCCAGGATTTTATGACCGCTAACTGGGCTGAGTTGCCTTATTCGTTACTTGGTAAGGTGTCCAACCGCATTATTAATGAGATTCGCGGTATTAACCGGGTGGTGTACGACATTTCCGGAAAACCCCCGGCTACGATCGAGTGGGAATAATTGAAATCGATTTTGTGGGGCGGGCACTAAAAGTACTCTAGAAGTACTCTAGACCAGTTTGTGACAGTCCAACAAGATTGATGTTGTCTTGATTTAATCCTGTTTCAGCAGCCAAAATACCCAGGGATGCGACCGTATGCGTGCCCGAATCCAGTAACGCAACAAAGCGGGTTTCTTCAGCAGCGGAAGGTGTAAAACCGGCGATGTTCTCATATAACAGGTTGACAACTGCCGTGTGGTTGACTGCATCAGCGCCCAGTGCTGCAGTAATTGCGAGTTGCATTAATGTTTCATAGCTTGTGCCGTCATCGAGAAAGCGTAATCCGATACCGACAAATTGTTTGTTTAATACGGATTCCGCGCCGAAAACTGCGCCGATCAATTTGGCTGTCTGGCCTGCATGACCATCCAGATCAAGCGCAACCGAGTTGTCCGAAAACTGGATACGTTCAATATTCACGATTGTATCGGTGCCATCTGTGCCACTATTCTTATGGTTAATAGTCCAGACGTCATCAGTATGTTTTTCCAGTATGTAATCGGCAGATTGACGGGTATAGATAGCTGCGTCGATCGCGTCGTTACCAATGAGCGTGTCATCTCCGCCAAAACCCGAGAGTATATCCCTTCCGGAGCCGCCTTCAATGATCTCGGCGATGTTATGGTCAACAGCAAAAGGAGTCTGGAAGCCTGAGAATACCTGCATGTAATCATTGGCACTGGTGCCATTGGCATCTTCAGGACTGAAAACCGCGCCGGATAACAGGTATCCTTTCAAACCAGCGGTATCCGATGAACGGCTGCCAGCGCCAATCAGATGTGCGGCGGCCAGCATGCCGGACGCTGTTATGGGTTGATCATTGAGAATCTGCCCCTCGTATTTATCGAGTTCCAGGAATTTTATTCTGCTCCACAACATATTATGCCAGTCGCGCACGATGATTTCCTGGACTGTGCCATTATTGAAATAGTCCTGCTTGCTGTTGATACCGTTTTTGCCGGACCAATTACCTGTCCAGTTATTTCTGAATAAATTACTATCACTCTGGTCGATACCGTAGTATCCCAGATCAAAAAGTGCGGCTTCACCGAATTGATACTTACCGATAAAGCCGAATGCGTTTTCGGTGTCATAGTTCTGGACGCCGCCTGGTATGCTTGATGACTCCCTGAAGCCGAGCGTGTCAAAATAATCCTGATATGTATTAATCACGGTGATCTTCCAAAGATTGCAGTAGTATTGTCTGGTTTGTTTGTCGTAAGTTGCCGTTTTTCCAGTAATATAGGGTGTATTTCTTCACCCCGGAAAGATTGCTGCCGTTTTTCTCGATAGTATTGTCTTTTTCATAATGTGTTAACCGGATTGCAATATTGCGATGACCGTCACTCAAACCTTCGAGTATGAAAATATCGTTAGTCCCGCTGCGCGTTGTTTTATACGCAAGTCTTTTAAGCGTGGCATTGTGTTGAAAAATGATCAGATGACAACCGGCGCTGCCGCAGAGGCCGGAACCGGAGAGATATAAAAAAACTTCATCGATACCATCATCATTCAGATCATATTTTGCAATTTCACCTTTGGGTAATTTCGATGGAAATTTATCATGCGCTTTTTTCCAGCTGGAAGTGATGATGCCCGGTGTGCCATGGGCATTCAGTAGCGAGTCGACCGCTTGTTTGCTTATTTGTTCAAACTTCAACTTGACAGGGTCTTTTTTTTCAGCGTAAACAGTTGCTGCTATGGTGGTTATGACAATCAACAACAATATATTAAACAGCTTCATCTGGGTGCATTAATATATACGCATGAAAATACTGCATCAATTATATATCAATATCGACGAGGTTATTGCAACATGAAGATCACTATTATTGGGACCGGACAGGTTGGTTCGACAATTGCGTATGCCGTGGTGCTGCAAGGTTTATGTAACCACCTGGTTCTGGCCGGCCGGAATCTTACCAAAGCACAAGGCGATGTGCTGGATTTACAGCATACCCTGTCGTTTTGTGAACGCCCGATGACTATTGAAAGCAGTGCGATTGAAGATGTCAAAGACAGTGACATTCTGGTAATTACGGCCTCCGCGAAAGGACAGGGGAAAATGGCTAGCCGAATGGAATTGGGGGTGGCTAATGTCGAAATATTCAAAAAATTGATTCCGCTCCTGGTGAGGAACAATCCTCAGGCGCTTTTAGTTATCATCTCCAACCCCGTCGATGTGTTGACTTATCTAGCTACACAGTTGGCTGGATTGCCGTCTTCAAGAATAATGGGGGTGGGCACACTGGTTGATTCAGCCCGCTTTAGAGTGTTGTTGTCAATTGAAGAACGGATCCATCCTGATGACTTGCGTACTTATATTCTGGGGGAGCATGGGCCAAATCAGTTTCCGGTTTTCAGTAATGCTTTCGCAGGCAGCGAACGCATCGCCGATAATCCTGCGCATCGCCGAATTTTTCATGAAGTCACCGAAGCCGGTTTTGATGTTTATAATTTGAAAGGCTACACTAACTTTGCGATTGCAACCGCTGCTTGTGAAGTGCTTAAAACCATTGCGTATGACGACCATAGAACCATGCCACTAAGTACCTATTTCAAAGAATGGCAGGGCATTGAAGATAACTGTTTCAGCATTCCTGTGGTCGTTGGTCGTGCCGGTATTATCAGACACTTACACCCTAATCTGAATCAGATTGAAAAAAACGCTTTAGGGAAATCTGCGAAATTAATCAAAGACAATATTAACAACCTGATTAATGCTGAAAATAATAAATCGGTATAGTGGCAAGTCACAGGCCTACTGTCGTGCAGGATAAAAATTTTCTCAAATCTTACCTGCACGACAATGCTTTCTTAAGTCACTACAGTAAGACTACTTGGGTTGTTTTACTTTTCTGAGGTAAGGTTTCACAGTTTCCCAACCATCAGGATAAACCTTCTCAGCTTCTTCATTGCTAACTGCAGGCACGATAATCACATCTTCACCTCGTTGCCAGTTTACAGGGGTAGCAACTTTGTGCCTGGCTGTTAATTGCATGGAGTCAATTACGCGTAAAATTTCGTTAAAGTTCCGTCCCGTCGTCATGGGGTATGTCATCATCAGTTTGATGTTTTTATCAGGACCAATGACAAAGACCGAGCGTACAGTTGCATTTGTCAATGCTGTGCGGCCTTCAGCAGAACCGGTCTCATCTGCAGGAAACATGTTATATAGCTTGGCAATATGCAGGTCGGTATCAGCAATAACCGGATATTGAATCGATGATCCACCGACATCTTCAACATCCTTCAACCATTTTTCGTGATCATTGAGCGGGTCAATACTGAGGCCGATAATTTTGGTATTTCGTTTATCAAACTCAGACTGAATACTGGCCATATAACCTAATTCAGTGGTGCAGACAGGCGTGAAATCCTTCGGGTGTGAAAATAATACCGCCCAGCCATCTCCAATCCACTCATGGAAATCGATTTTGCCCTGTGTAGTTGCTGCTTGGAAATTAGGTGCCTGATCGTTAATGCGTAACGCCATAATAAACTCCTTTGTTTACGGTGATATTTTGACAGATGAAATCATGAAATATTGTTCAGTAAATTGAACCGACAGTTTAACGCGACTGTAACAGTTGAACAAATGGAAAGGGGTTGTGGCGTACTTTTAACTAAAAACAGCACTGCTCTCTAGCAGCGCTGTCATGGCAAACAGATTGTAAATCTAAGCGATGGTATTAATGTTTTGTCCCAGATGTGAGGGTAAATTCTGCGCGGGTGTGTTATCTGGAATTGCTTCAATTAAAGCCATGGCATTTTCAGAACTGATATCAAGCGCTTTTTTAAAAACTGCCGTGCCGGAAGCCTGTTGGATATAGGCCTCACTCATCGCGGTTGCCGTGCTGGCTATACCGGTAACATTCATAAAACCTCCTTTTAAGTGATATGTTTTACATGCCACTGTTAACGGCATTTAAAGTAAGTTAATTGAGTGACTGATCCGATGATGGTTTGTTTTTGAATTGTGGTGTAGGTTAGTACCCAACCTCTTATAAATATTTTCTAAAAAGCGGCGGTAAAAAGTTTCTTACATTATCACGCCAGTCATGTCCAACTGTAATCGGAACCCTGGCTAAATAATGAATGTTGTCGGTGCTTTTACCATCCAGGTAGACATAATAATTTCCAATTTCATCAAGTCTGAAAACCTGTGTGATTACTCCTGACGGGTGTGTTCGTGCCGGGATGGAAAAGATCTCATGCTCTTCATGGTTTTGATCTTCAAGCAATGTTAATTTAACCAGACGCAGCGCCAGCGAAACATCACGTATCGCATCCGGATGCAGCAGATCAATCGATATATTCAACGTGCCGGGCTGCGGTATTTTGCCGCATTGAACGGGTATGTAAGGTGTTCTTGGCTCATCTTCAGAGACTTCGTAGTCATCGGAAAGATAATAGCTGGAATAACCGATTGTCAAAGTTTCGGTTTCAATGGTGCAGGTAGTACCACGAAAACCTTTGGGGTAGGTTTCAGATGAATCTCCCTGCGAGCTGACCTGTAAAAGCGCACCGAACATGATGAAAGCGGCGAAAATGCTGATTCCGATTATCAGCTGAAATCTGCGGGATGACACTCTGGTCGTGGGTAGCATAAAAATCCTTTTTCAATACATGCAAAAAAGATGATTTTATATCAGGCAGAACTGATTCGGCGTTTTATTCAGTTAGCATTCAGGTAGGTCTTTATAGAATGACGCCATAGTAGCAACGGACTCGATAAATTAACTGTAATGGAGGTGTATGATGAAAGAAACAATAACAAAAAGTTTTATGCCAGCCAGTTTGTTATGGGTGATGGTATTGGGGTTGACGCTAAGCGTATCCACGTTGGCCGAAGCTGGTCGCGGTCATCATAAACATCGTCACCATCATCATGGGCACCATCATCATCATCACTATCATGACGGATATACAGTGATTTATAATCAACCGCGTGGCTATTACAATCAGGCTTATTATCCTCAGCCAATATATTATCCGGCGCCTGCGCCCGTTTATGCACCGCCGCCTGTTTATGCTTATCCGCCAAATGTGATGTTCGATATTTCTACGGATATAGGACATTTTATGTTCCGTCACTGATAAGCAAGCTGATAATCAAGTCTGGTAACGGTTGATTGCAAGCGTACTCTGTTGTCGGATTGGTTTAGTTGGTTTGTTAAGCAAAAAGTACTTGTTCACAGCTCTTCTCAGGCAATTTCTCCTCCTGTCTGAAATTAAACGCCGTCTTTTGACGGCGTATTTTTTCGCTTTGCCGCCCTGTCTGATAAAATTATAAATATTACTTGCACAGCGGCAATACGCCCTTATTTACAAAAATATATGAATAACAACATAACTCAAATTGAATGATCACTTCGACGCATGCTTCTTGTGCCAGTAATATGGAAATTGCTACATGGCTTGAATCAATAGCAGCCCGGCTTTCATCCAGTGACAATGCGCTGCTTAGGAACACGCTGGATTATGTTTGGCAATACTATGACGGTCAACGTCTGTCATCGGGTGAGCAAGTAATTCATCATATGCTGGGAACGGTTACGATCCTGGCCTCACTGAAGGTCGATACCGATACGCTGGCGGCCGGTATCCTGCATGCCATGCCGGATTATCTGGATGACTATGCAAATCAGCTGCACACCGATTTTAATCCAACGGTTGTGCATCTGGTTGAGGGTGTGGCGCGCATGGCGCGTATTAAAGCTCTGGGTTTCAGAAACAATCTGGCTGGACATGTTACGCAGGTAGAGGCGTTGCGTAAAATGCTGCTGGCGATGGCAGAAGATATTCGTGTTGTCGTCATCACGCTCGCAAGCCGTGCACAAACCATGCGGTATGTTGTATCAACTGATATTCCTGAGCGTATGGATATTGCATTTGAAACCATGGATATCTTCGCACCGTTGGCCAATCGGTTAGGCTTATGGCAAGTCAAATGGGAACTGGAAGATTTGTCCTTTCGCATACTCGAGCCGGCACGATATAAAAAAATCGCCCGTTTGCTGGAGGAAACACGCGTCAGCCGGGAACAGTATATTGCCTTAGTCGTTGCGGAATTACAGCGTGCGTTGCAACAGGCCGGTATCCGTGCGGCTGTTAACGGTCGACCCAAGCATATTTACAGTATCCACAAGAAGATGAAACGCAAGGATCTGGATTTCGGTGAGATTTATGATGCACGCGCGGTGCGCATTCTGGTGGATGATATATCAGATTGCTATGCTGCACTGGGAATTGTGCACAGCATGTGGATACCCATTCCGAAAGAATTTGATGATTACATTGCCAAACCCAAAAGCAATGGATACCGTTCATTGCATACTGCGGTTACCGGCTTGGAAAATAAAGCGGTGGAAATTCAGATCCGTACGCATGAAATGCATCGTCATTCCGAACTGGGTGTTGCTGCGCACTGGCGTTACAAGGAAGGATCAACGCGTGACGCGCGTTACGAGGAGAAAATCACCTGGTTACGCCAGATTCTTGAATGGAAAGACGATGTCTCGGATGATGGAGAATTGGCTGAGCATTTTAAAACGGCGTTATTTGAAGATTCGGTATATGTGCTGACTCCGCAAGGCAACGTGATCGCTTTGCCGAAGGGTGCGACACCATTGGATTTTGCTTATCATGTACATACCGACCTTGGACACCGCTGTCGTGGCGCAAAAGTTGATGGGGTGATGGTTGCGCTGGATTATCAATTACAAAACGCACAGAAAGTGGAAATTCTGCCGGCCAAAGCGGGTGGACCAAGCCGCGACTGGTTAAATGATGCGTTGGGCTATCTGAAAAGCCCTCGCGCGCGATCCAAGGTCAGGCAGTGGTTTAATCATCAGGTACTCAAAACAACGTTGGTGCAAGGCCGGACAATTGTGGAAAAATTACTGCAGCGCCATGGTGCAACGGCAATGAGCCTGGATAAACTTGCTGCTCAATTTAATTTTCCGAGACCGAACGATTTTTTCATGGCTGTCGCCAAAGGTGAGATCAGTCAGCACCAACTGGAAAAGATTCTGACCGGACAAATAGTGTCTGCTGCAGCGCAGCCGGACATGCTTATGGACAGAAAATCGACTAAGCGCCCGGTTTCACAACAAACAGGCGAAGAAATTTTGGTCAATGGTGTCGGTGGGCTACTTTCAGTACTGGCCAAATGTTGTAAACCCGTTCCGCCCGATCCTATCGTTGGTTTTGTAACCCGGCACGGACGCGGTATTTCTATCCATCGCCAGAATTGTCTTAATATGCCGCAGTTATTGCGTAAAAATGCTGACCGTATTGTTGAAGCGGACTGGGGGACAATTAATGACAAAGCTTTTCCGGTGGATGTGGAAATCAGGGCTCATGATAGGCAATGGTTACTGCGCGATATTTCCGAAATCTTGTCTCGGGAGAAAGTAAATGCTGTTGCGATGAATACACAAACCCGACGGAGTATGACAAATATACAGTTAACGCTAGAAGTCAATGAAATAAAACAACTGAGCCGGGTGCTGGCGCTGCTAAAGGAACTTCCCGGTGTGACGGTGACGGGGCGGAGAAACCGGTAAAAGGCAAAGCTGCGGAAGCGAAATGAAATAGATGATACAGTGAGTGTTGTCGTGACGCTTAAAAACAGTTTTAGCCGTTTAGTTTTCCGCGTTTACGACTTTTGATAATTGTTATTGCCATGTGCTGGATTTTTATTTTGGCATCAACGGTGACTGCTTAACGGACCGGAGTGATAAATAGACTGTGATAAATTTTTCAGTTGGGAGCATGGTATGAACGCAGATCCCAAGACCCGGAATATGGCCTTGTTTTGTGATTTTGAAAATATCGCATTGGGTGTACGTGACGCAAAGTATGCGGCATTTGATATCAAGCTGGTGCTGGTGCGTTTGTTGCTTAAAGGCAATATCGTTGTCAAAAAAGCCTATTGCGACTGGGAGCGCTACAAGGAGTTTAAAGCGGGCATGCATGAGGCGGCTTTTGAGCTGATCGAGATACCACATGTGCGTCAATCAGGCAAAAATTCAGCCGATATCCGGATGGTCGTGGATGCACTTGATCTTTGCTACACAAAATCGCACGTCGATATTTTTGTGATTATCAGTGGAGACTCCGACTTTTCGGCCTTAGTGAGTAAACTGCGAGAAAACAATAAGGTGGTTATCGGTGTCGGCGTCAAAAAGTCCACTTCCGATTTGTTGATCGCCAATTGCGATGAATTTATCTATTATGATGATTTAATTAGAGAAGCAGGAAAACAACGCAAAGCCAAGCGCAAAACACCAGCAGTTAAAAAAGCAGTAGCACCAACAGTGCCGAAGTCGGAAGCGGATAAGCAGCAGGAGGCACTGGATCTGGTTATGGAGACGGTCGAAGACTTGTTTGAAGAACGCGGCGAAGAGGAAAAAGTATGGGGTTCAATGGTCAAACAAACGCTGAAACGGCGTAAACCAGGTTTTAACGAAACCTATCATGGATTTCGTACCTTTGGGAAATTGCTGGAAGCCGCACAGGAAAATAAACTGCTTAATCTTGAATATGATGATAAATCAGGCGGTTATATAATTAAAAGTATTGTTCAAGAGGAATAGAGCGGTGTTGTGGTTGGTAACAGACATTTCCGATTCAAGGCCTGTTCTTTTTGTCAATGAACGTAAATAAGGGAACAGAATTAAAATATAGACGCTGAAAAGTCTACTAATAATATACAGAACTTTTCAAAAATGCCTGATTGGGAAGGTTGAACTTGATTTGCCAAAAATGAAATCGCAAAAGTATCCTTGTTTTTTTAGATTGAAAAAGACGGTAACCATTAGATTAAATGGGTAAAAGTAAAAATAAGAATGATAACTCCATAAGTGTTAAATACGTGCTGATTGTTGCCCGGGATTCAGATTTGGGCTAATACAAATAACAATCGCTCTGAAATTAATAATTCTGTATGATTTTTATTGTCTGAAACTTGTAGTCAATCTCTAAATGGTTCGTGCAAGGCAGTTCGAGCAGTATCCAGATTTCTTAGTGTTTTTATTGTATTTGGATGATTTTTTCCTAGGGATTTTTCTAGTGTAGACAGTGCAAGTTCATAATACTCAATTGCCTTGTAGTATTCTCCCAATGAATACCATACCAAGCCCAGGTTATTTCGGCGTGTTGCTACACTGGGATGATTCTCTCCATAGGTCTTAAGGTCGCTTGCCAGCGCAAGTTCAAAATATTCAATTGCCTTGTGGTGCTCGTCTAGTGAATTCCACGCTAAGCCCAGATTGTTTCGATTTCTAGCGACACTGGGATGGTTTTCTCCATAGGTTTTAAGATTGCTTGCCAGTGCAATTTCATAATACTCAATCGCCTTGCGGTGTTCACCTAGTGAATTCCACACCGAACCCAAATTGTTGCGGGTTGATGCCACATTAGGGTGATTCTCTCCGTAGGATTTGAGTTCGCTTGCCAGCGCAAGCTCATAATATTCAATTGCCTTGCGGTGTTCTTTTAGTGAATTCCATGCAGAAGCCAGGTTGTTCCGTGTTATTGCGACATCAGGATGATTTTCTCCATGGGTCTTAATGCCCTGTGTCAGCGCCTGTTCATAATACTCAATCGCCTTGTGGAATTTACCCAATGAAAACCAAGCCGAACCCAGGTTGTTTCGAATGGATGCTACATTAGGGTAATTCTCTCCATAGGTCTTAAGATCGCTTGCCAGTGCAAGCTCATAGTAATTGATGGCCTTGTGGAATTCGCCTAAAGAATGCCATGCTAAACCCAGATTATTTCGGGTTGTTGCCACTTTGGGGTGATCTTCTCCGTAGGACTTAAGATTGCCTGCCAATGCAGGCTCAAGGTATTCAATGGCTTGCTTGTAATGAGCGAGCCTAAAATGTAACAAGCCGATTTCATTCAAGTACAGCGCATTATCAGCTTGAATGGAGATGGCCTTTTCATAATAATCAAGTGCTTCACGGTAGGCTAGTTGCAATTCTTTGATCGAGCCCAAATCGTAAGCATTTCTGGCAGCGACTTCAGAAAATTGATCTTGTTCTTTTAATTTCTGTGAAAACGACTCTTTCAATAATGCTTCAGTTGCATTCAGTTCACCTTCTGCTAACAATTCTCGCGCTTTGGCAGCCAATTTGTCTGTTGCCGGGCGCTTGGTCAAATCAGTTATTAATTCATTGTATTTTTTTAACCAATAATCGATTTCTGTTTTTGCTCCGACCAGATCTGCATTCTTTTGCACGATCAATCTCTCCAGTTGTGTTATAACCTTTGGAGATATGCCATTACAATTGATGGTGATATTTTCTTTTGTAACGTTGACTGCCGGGCTGCACCATTCTTCCGTTTTCTGGTCTTCCGGGCTGGCATCAACGGTTGTTGTTAACACATAACACAAGAGCAAAAAAATAAATCGACAGGTAGTCATGAGTTTTCAATTGGATTTGGATGGATAATATCGATGATTATGGTTCTATTGGTATTGATTGTCGTCGTAATGTGTGGCTTGTCGTGTTTCTGATGGTGTACTGTTTGTAATATTTAACACTTTTACGGTTCCAATCATCAAAATGAACAGGATTAATGCTCTGTTTGTGTGTCAGTGATCTGCACCAGCCTTGCATAATCAATTATTCTTGTCTGGCAGGGCTCTTCATTCTGAACTAACGAAGATTTCAAAGATTGTATCAGAATATATTGCCAGAATTGATAGAGGCGAGAGAAACAATTGGGTTTGGGGGCTTGGAGTTTGCCGGACAAAGAGCCCGGTATGAGTTTTTATGACTGTGTCTGAATGGTTTCAGAAAAAAGTACCAAGAATATCAATAGTATCAATGGAATCATTACCGGTCGAGTTTAAGCAAATCTACTATGGCTGGTCAGTTTCAAAAACTACAACTGGTGCTTGAGTGTGCTGTAGTAACCAAACCAAAGGTATCTTTGGATCAGGATGTTCAGTGAGGTTGTCCAATAAATGCCGTTTGTTTTTTCCGGTTACCACGAGAATAACATGCCCGCTGCTGGCCAGTGCCTCGAGTGACAGACTTACACGAGAGGAAGGAGCAAGGGGAGGATAAACAGCAAAACTGAGTTGTTCATTTCTTTCTTCATATTTTTCATGCAATTTCAAACCAGGAAACAGTGATGCAATATGGCCGTCTTCACCAAGGCCGAGTACTGTGAGAGTAAAAGGCTGCGGTATTTGTTTCAGGCGCTGCTGGATCTCTGGGATAGCTTCGGCAGGAGTGTCATGCCTGGTTTTGAGTCCGATGAATTGCGCTTGACCCTCTACGTGTTCGGGTAAATGTGCCAGCAAATGTTTTCTGACCAGATATTCGTTCGAGCCTTCTGACTTGGTATCCACCCAGCGCTCGTCACTCAAGGTAACGGTAATGCGGTTCCAGGGGAGTGATTTTGCCGCCAGTGCGGGCAGATAAAAACGAGGAGTATTGCCGCCGGGGACGACGAGGCTGACTGCTTTTTGACTTTTAAGTGCATTGGACAAAACGGCTGCAGCATAATCGGCGAAGCTGTAGGCGAGTTCCGCAATGTCCGTGCAATAATTTCTTTCCATAACAGACTATGGACTGACGAGAGAACATAAATCAGGGACTACCTTTGTTTCAGGCGGAAACGGATTGTCATCACCGGGGCGCACACGGCCCAAGAAAGCGGTCCCATTGGCCTGTGCACCTTCATAATCGGCCATGGCATCGCCAATCATCAAGACTGATTCGGCTTTTAATGCATGATCGGACAGGATTTCCGCGATCAGCGTTTTTTTGAGTTTGGGCGCGCCGCGTACTTGTTTAAAATAGGGTGACAATCCGCGTCGTTCGACGATAATCTTAAGTTCAACCTCCGGCGTGCCGGAAGCGACAAAAAGCGGCATTTTCTCGGCCTGCTGGTGGATAAGTTCATAAGCGCCGGGCACCGCGTCACAGGCGACAACAGCTTCTACCACGAGTTCGGAAAAACGACGATCCAGTTCTTTTTCTTTTTCCGGTGTCAGTGACGGTCCATTCAGCAAGTGTTGTTGAAAATAACGGAATTTGTTGTAGCGTGACAGGCCGCCATTTTGCGTATGGTATTTGACGACTTCAGCGACCACGTCTTCACCATAGGGACGGTAAAGTTCTGCAAATGCCTGTGTCTTGATTTCGCCGGATTCTGCAACAACACCGTCAAAGTCAAAAATAATCGCTTGCCAGTCTGTCATTAGTATATTTGCAGTTTCTGTCATGATATTTAAGCCCGGTTGTCGGATGTTGACGGTGTGGCATCGTCATTTTCATCTGCATGCTCCAAATCCTGATGAATTTCACGGATGCAATCGAGCAAGCCCTGCCCGAGATCGACATGTTCGTTGAGCACCAGTTTACGGCCGATGCGTGGCTGGAATGCGTAAGGCGTAATCTCATAATGGTGCACGGTGTTGGCTTCATCGAAGTGAAGTGCTACCGGCCACGGCATGATTTCAGAAATCATCGTCATAACATCGCGGATGCGCAGTTTTTCCTGTCCGGTCAGAATTAAATGCCGGTTGGCGTATTCCGGTGCAAGCACCTGTACACTCATGCGTGCTGCATCTTCAACATGAATATATTCGCGCATGGCGTTGCCGCCGCCTTGGTAGGTGATGGTGCGATGGGTGATGGCTTCATGCAGCATGCGATAGATGCCGTTGCGTCGGTCGCTGCGTCGCCCGTACAGCGAGCCGTAACGCAGGATGTTGTATTCGAGTCCATAGCGTTCATGATAGGTTTCGGTGAAGCGTTCGGACGCCTGCTTGCTGGCCCGATAGAATGAACCGGATTCCGAATAAACATACACGCTGCTGGCGAACACAAAACGGCGTGCATTAGCCAGTCGGGCGGCTTCGAGCACGTGGGTGTTGCCGAGCACATTGATTGCGGCGGTTTCAACAGGTTTGTTATGCGCTTCATCGATATCGGCGATGGCGGCGAAGTTGTAGACAATATCCGCACCCTTAACGGCATCAATCACCTGTTGAATATCCATGATATTGCCGACGATCATTTCCTGATCCCCTTTCAGGAAAGGGGAGGGGCTGCGGTCGAATAAGCGTACTTTATAGCCCGCAGCGGAGAGTGCATCGGCGACATGGCTGCCGAGAAAGCCGCTCGCACCGAAAACGATGACTGTTTGTTTGGACGGGGAGAATATCGCGCTATCCGTCATTGATCAGGCCATTTTTGACAAGTCCGTGAAGTAAGTTTTCTGCAGCTTCCAGTTCCATACGCTGACGTGCTTCTTTGGCCAGCGAACCGACATGCGAAGACAGAATAAGATTGTCGCACTCGAACAACGCGCCCTGGTATGGCTCCTGTTCAAAAGCGTCGAGTGCTGCTGCACCCAGTTTGCCATTATCCAGCGCGATTTTAAGCGCCTGCTCATCAATCAGTCCACCACGGGCCGCGTTGATAACCAGTGTGCCGGATTTCATACGTGCAAAAGCCTGTGCGTTCAGCAGATGATGCAATTCGGCGCTGTAAGGTGTGTGCAGACTGATAATGTCTGCGGTTTCAAAAAGATGTTCCATCGTGACGAGCTTTACACCGGCTGGCACTTGGTCGATATGGGGGTCATGCGCAATAACATTGGCTTCGAAAGCCCGGCATAGTTTCGCCACGCGTTTGCCGATATGACCCAAACCGATCAGACCAACAGTCTGTGCGGCGAGTAAGCTACCCTGAGTGCGTGGCCATTCGCCTTTACGGATTTGCTGATCAGTCTTGCAGATTTGACGCAGACAGGCCAGTATGAGTCCCATAGTGAGCTCGGCGACGGCTTGCGCTGGTGCTTCTGGTGTGTTGAGTACAGTGACGCCTTTGTTTTTTGCGGCAGCCAGATCAACACTGTCCATGCCTGTGCCGCAGCGAGAAATGACTTTAAGGCTTTTTGCCGATTGAATGACGCGTTCAGTGAGTGGTTCGACACCTGCAATCATGCCGATAACATCTTCTCTCAGCAGATTTTCGGCTTCGTCTTCGGTCAGCCTGCGGCCATAAGGATTGGTGACGAGTTGTAAGCCTGCATGAATGAGGCGCTGGACGATCGGATTGTTATCGGTATCGAAGGAGGATGTGGATATGACGAATTTATGCATGTTAGCTGTGGGATTATTTATAATTTTGTACGTATCAATTGCAGGTGATTGCGACAGATGGAATCCAGAATGCGGATATCCAGACTGTACCCAAGGAAATTAAAACCAGATTCAATGCGCTGCTGCAATGCTTCCGGATTGGGTTCGATTACATGAATGCCGCCGGGTTTTTGGGCGCGTTGTCCCGCTTCCAGTATGCGGGTAATGGCAGTCTGCACATCAGGATGATCGATTTCCCCAGGGCGACCCATTGAGCCCGACAGATCGTAAGGACCGATAATATAGGCGTCAATGCCAGGAACGGACAGAATCGAATCAATCGCATTAACCGCGTCGATATGTTCGATCATGGCGACAATAACCGCGTTATGTTCCAGCCATTGCTGATAAGCCGGAAAGCTGGCACCAAAACCCTGTGCCCGGGCGAGGCCGACACCACGCGCACCACGCGGCGGGTAGTAAACTGCATCTATTGCCGCCTTGGCATCCGCGGCTGATTTGATCATCGGTACCATGATGCCCGTGGCGCCTGCATCCATGACACGTTTGATCTGATCAGGATGATTGGAAGTTAGTCGTACTATCGCCGGACATTGTCTGGCATCCAGCACCTGAATGATGCTTTGTACTTCGTTGAGTTCCAGGACGCTGTGTTCCATATCCAGCACCAACCAGTCGAAACCGGCCGTGGCCATAATTTCTGCAATGGCTGTGTGTCCCAGCGTTATCCAGGAACCGATGGTGACTGCGGATTGGGTGAGTTTTGATTTTAACTGCATTTTCTTAAATATATGAATTAATAGCTGGACAACAATGGATCATTTTCCATCAGTTTAGCAACGCGTGCCAGATCTGCCTCAGTATCAACTGCCTGAGTGTTGAATGTAGTCGGTACCATCTTGACTTTGTAGCCATGTTCCAGCAGACGCAGCATGTCAACAGATTCCAGCTGCTCCAGCGGAGTGGGTTGCAGATGGGTATATTTGAAAAGTAATTCACGGCGAAATGGGATAATGCATACTTGTTTATGCGCGACTGTTTGTCCGAAGCCGGTTTTAGCAAGTGTCGGTATGGGCTGACGGGACATATAAATGGCATTATTGGACTGGTCCATAACAACCTTAATGGTGTTGGGATCATGAAAATCCGTTTCCTGATCAATCTGGCGTACCAGATTGACGCAACCAAGCTCCGGATCATCTTTAAAAGGCGCAACTGCAGCATCAATCATGTCCGGGTGTGTCATCGGCTCATCGCCCTGTACCATGACAATTAAATCGGCATCCAGGTCAGCGACCGCTTCGGCAACCCGGTCGCTTGCGCGCTCATGTGTGTCAGCTGTCATAATGACGGGTGCGCCGAATTTTTCTGCTGCTGAACGAATGGCTTCGTCACAGGTTGCAATGTAGACAGCGTCCAGCGCTTTGCTTAAAGCCACACGTTTATAAATATGTTCTATCATGGGCCGGCCCAGAAGTGGCGCGATCGGCTTGCCTGGATAACGCGTGGAGCCCATGCGCGCGGGAATAACAGCGATTGTTTTCATTGATTCATTATAGCTTTGGAAAGTGTTGATTGAATTTAAACCTGCGTGTTTTTTTCACATAACGGGCTATTATCCGATTTATCTGCCGGATAGGGCAAATTTATTCGAAGGAAAACTGATGAGATTAAGAAATCATTTTTTTAGTTGCCGGATGGCTGCAGTTTTGAGTCAAGAATTGACTGTAACAGCTTGCTTTTGGTGGTTAGCTGGCAAAGTAATGACCACACGTGTAGAATTGACGCGGTTTGTTTTGTGGGCATTTCCGTGGTGTGGTTTATGCTGCAATTATCAGCAAAATTTTAAAATGTTCTCCATCTTTAATTCATTTACATTCATGTCCAGGGAATGAGAGCCCTATTTTTTCTTCGTCATTATAATGATATAGACCATATCACACCTGTGATTTACAAATGGGCGAAATCGGGACATCAATGCAATGTTGTTTTGATTGGTTCAATTAAATTTCGACGTGATTATCGCATTCAATTTTTAAAACAACTGCCCGGTGTGCATGTCGCGCATATCAGAGAAGTACTGGGCTGGCGGCGCTTTATCAAGTGGCGTCTGCAGATGTACATGCTAACCGGGAACGTCAGGCGCCTACCCTTATTAGGTGTATTGGCACAGCGCTTGTCCGAGCGTTATGATCAAAAGCGGCGTGAGCGGTTGTGGCGGCAAACAACCGAGGTATTGTTAACCCGGTGTTTTGAAAATACCAGTGGCGGCGTCATCACTTTTGACTGGGTTGAAAGAAATTCGGTTATCAGTGTTGAATGGATAAAGATTCTGATAGAAATGGCGCATGCCCGGAAACTTAGCGTAATATCGTTGCCGCATGGAGACAGTCCGCATATTAATCAGCTGATTCGCCGGGGTGAACGGCATATTGGGCCTGATACCGTGTTCTCGAACGCAAATATTTTTGATCGTCTGGTCGTGCCTAATGAGTTATGTGCAAAACGCTTTCGTCCGTTTCTCGATGAAAAAAAGATTGCTGTACTGGGCTCGCCGCGTTTTTGTGAAGAATGGCTGGCCAAACTGCCTGAGATATTACCGCCGTCACCCATAGCACGTTCAGACAGTCGGCTTAAAGTTGTCATCTTTCTAAGGAAAGCGAATTTTACCACTTTCTGGGAAGAAGTCGCTGAAGTTGTTCACATGATTGCGGAATTCCCTGGAACAGAAATAGTCATCAAGCCGCATACACGCAGCGGATGGAAGCAGTCTCTGACAAAAGATGAGACGATTAAACGCTTGTCGAATGTCAGTATTGCCGATGATCAAGCGCATTCGACACATTTGATGAACTGGGCGGATGTTATTATTGATCTGGCTACTTCTGTAATTTTTGAAGCAGTCAGAACGAAAAAACCCGTATTGGCTGCGGATTATCTGATTGCGGGAAGCTCGACCGTAGCGCATTACATGCCCGAAACGGAACTGCGTTGCCGGGATGATGTGTACGAAAAGATCAATCATTTTTTAACGCATGGTTGCGATCATTTTTATGATGAGACGCATCGTCAACACTTCTTGAACGAAATTCTGGATGTACCGAACGGAAACGTTTTGCAGCGCTATGTAGCGTTATTGCATGAATCAGCCGGAAAAATTGATCGAGATGAGGATCAATAAGCTAAACTGAGACGGTACAGATGTTCGCGAATTTCTTTAAAAATTGCGTGGTTGCAGTTTATCAATTAATCGGAGGTTTTACCCGTATCAGGGTAAGAGGTCTGCCGATAAGTATTGCCGTTGACCACTGGCGTGTTCTCAAACGGGCCAGAACTTATTCCATTAAGGAACCCGATACGCTGGACTGGCTGGATCAATTTAAGCCGGATTGCTGTTATTTTGATATCGGTGCCAATATCGGCCAGTATTCTCTGTATCCGGCGAAAAAATATGGCAAATCTGTTCAGGTCTACGCATTCGAGCCGCAAAGTAACAACTATTATTCACTGAATAAAAATATTTTTATCAACAATCTCGCGGCTTTTATTTCTGCCTATTGTATTGCGGTTTCTGGAAAAACTGAATTTTCTAAATTATATATTCCTAAATTCATACCGGGTGGGAATCGGTCCCAGTTTGGCAAAGAGGATGTCCGTTATTTGAAAAAGCCTGCAACCCATGTTCAGGGTATGTTTGGTGCGACATTGGATGATTTATGCAGTAAATGGGGTTTTCCCTATCCGAATTATATAAAGATTGATGTGGATGGCATTGAGGTTTCCATTTTAAAAGGTGCTGAGAATGTACTTAGGAATCCGCAATTGGTTTCTGTCATCATCGAGCTGGGTACGACAGAAGAACAGAATGAAGCAGTGCAGTTGATGAATGCAGCGGGTTTTCAGGTAAAACATAAAACGACCCGAAACTGGGGAGAAACCTGTTTTATTTTTGAAAGATAACAATGCACAAATTTCAGCAGGTCGTTGAATATAAAATCTACAAGACGAAAAAAGCGGAAAATGGCGTTTGTATCGATCGAAATATGTATTTTTGAGCCTGTTTTCTTGCATTGTAACGGGGAACGCAGATAGGTTTTCAACAACCTGTTAAGTTCGACCAAGCCAATTAATCCACTCGTTCATATGAAAGCACTTTTTTTTCTTCGTCACAATAATGATATAGATCATATTACGCCGGTAATCTTTAAGTGGGTTAATGCAGGCCATAGTTGTAATGTGATTTTAATCGGTAAATCTTCATTGGAAAGTGACTTTCGCCTGGTTTTTCTGAAACAACTCAAGGGCGTGAAGATAATTCATATCAGGAAATTGCTGTCCCGTTTCGACTTTGTGATGTGGCGATTTCAGACGCTGTTATTGGTTCGCAGTTCGCATGTATCATTTTTTGGGCCTGCTATCAGAGTGTTGGCCGGCATATATAATTTTGAAAAGCGGCAGTCCGTTTGGCTGCGCACTGTCAGGCATATTTTAGATTATGGCTTCGCTGCGGGTGAGCAGGGTGTCGTTGTTTTTGACTGGATTGAGCGCAATTCAGCGATTTGTGTCGAATGGGTTGCTGTTGTCATTGCACAGGCACGAAATAAAAAACTGGGAACTGTGTCGCTGCCACATGGCGACAGTCCCCATGCCAGCCAACTCATCCGTCACGGCGAGTGGTTTTTAAAACCTGATGTTTCGTTTTCGGCTGCAGGCATGTTCGATAAAGTTGTCGTGCCGAATGAACTGTGTTCTAAACGATTTCGTACACTACTACGCGATGATCAGATTGAAGTATTGGGTTCTCCACGTTACTGCGATGAATGGCTGACTAAGCTCAAAGAGATTATGCCGCCGTCCTCGTTAATGCGTTCTGACAGTCAGCTAAAAATTGTCATTTTTCTCAGAAAGGCGCGTTATACGACCTTCTGGGAGGAAGTTGCAGAAGTTGTACAGTTAATTGCTGCTTTTCCGAATATTGAGGTGATTATTAAGCCGCATACACGCGGCGGCTGGAAACAACCCCTGATTAAAAATACGGCGTTAAAAAAGCTTTCGAATGTCACTGTGGCGGATGGTGGGACGCACTCGATACATCTGATGAACTGGGCCGACGTTATTATTGATTTGGCAACTTCGGTAGTTTATGAGGCGATCAAAGCCGGCAAACCAGTTTTGTCAGCCGATTATTTACATGCAAGCCGGTCGGCTGCAGCTGTTTATATGCCGGAAACGGAGCTACGCTGCCGTGACGATGTGTATAAAATGATTGATACATTTCTGACGACGGGTACGTGCACCTTTTATAAAGAGCCACACCGTCAGCTCTTTATGCAAGAAATGATTGATGCGGGTGGAAAAGACGTGCTGTCCAATTATGTGGCTTTGCTGGAGCGTCAGGCGCAGCGTTTTTGATCCCGATGGTCGTTGATAATGCTCCGTGGATTGCCGGATTTTATGCAATCTACATTTAAATTATGGTCTGGGAATCTAACTTCAATCGGCTATCCATGCAAAAAATATACAATCGATTGTCCACTTTAATTCCTCTGAACAGTATGCAACGTGAAATTTTTATCCGTTTTGCGCTGCTATTTTTTTGTTTGATGCTTTGGGTAAAGAATTTTACGTATCTCTCATTTCCCATACTCGTTCTGGCATGGTTTCTGGACGGCGGTCTGAAAAAATTCAAACGACTATTACATGAGCCGCTCGTTCAGGCGATCCTGATATTATGTCTTGCACTTGCAGCCGGGTTGCTTTGGAGTGATTTTTCAGGAGATAACCGTCTGAAGTGGATGAAATATTTTGTACTGCTAATTTATATCCCCTTTTTTTCACTTTTGAATGCAGCACGGCTGCAATTTGTTTTCGTCACCCTGCTGACTGGTTATGCATGCGTTGTATCAATAGGGGTTCACCAATGGCTGCTCACAGGTGCGCAGGGAATTACACTGTTAAATATTTCTTACCTGGGTTTTTCGGCAATACTTGGAATCGGCGTCGTGGTGGCTGTTTATTTTGCAGGGGCTAGTCGTGCGGTTCTGTTCCGGGTGCTATTCTGGGTGATTGCTTTTTTACTTTTTTTTATACAATTCAATCAGAGTGCGCGCGGTCTTCTGATTGCAACATTGATTACAGTTTCTTTTTTGATATTTCTGCAATACCGGATAAACGTAAAAAAATATCTGATGTTGATGACGTCGATCATGCTTGTTTGTATTATTTTTGCTGTAAACAGCAGTGTATTTCAACACAGGATCGCACAATTTAAACAAGATATCGTGCAATTGCAGCAAGGAAATTATAAAACCAGTGTCGGATACCGGTTGGCAATATGGGATGTCGGGCTTGATGGGATCAGCAGACAACCGTTACTGGGGCACGGAACAGGTTCGCCGGCAAGTTACTTTGAAAGTAACATCTTGACATATAAGGGGGGTGTTTATAAAGAATTGCCGGAATTTCAGGATACGTCGCATTTTCATAATGATTGGATAGAAATGGGAATGCACCTTGGATTGCTTGGATTGCTTGTGTTTGCATTCCTTTTGTGGAGTTGGTATCGTTCCTTTAAAATATCCGGACTTTCAATTTTTGGAGCTGCATTGATGGTGTTTGTGTTCTTGGCAGGATTGACAGATACCTTTATGCTTTATAATAGAGCGCCGGTTTTGTTGTTGGTTGTTACGGCGATGTTTGTGAGCTGGCAGAACAAAATGAAAATTGACGCTGACAAGCTAAAATCGACAGTACATACTACGCTTATCGTTTGAAAGAACCCTCGATTATTCAATCAGCGAGTATGAATGTTTTTTCCGGGAGAATCAAATGGTTGATATAAAACCCCCCACTTCAGAAAACCCGAGCGTCATTGTGCCTGTGCACCCTGCCATAGAAGAGTATATGCGCGGTTTGGTCGAGAACACAGACCACCCTGTTTTGTTGGAAATGGAAGAACTGGCCGTACAAAAAAGCTTTCCAATTGTTAATAGACTGGTTGGAGTCTTTCTGGAGACACAGGCAAAAATGATCGGTGCCAAACATGTTTTTGAATTCGGCAGTGGTTATGGCTATTCTGCTTATTGGTTTGCACGTGCGGTTGGAACGGATGGGCGGGTCATCTGCAGTGATGGCAACGGTGAAAACAAGGGCCGTGCCGAACGGTTCCTCGCATCAGCCGGTTTATGGGATCGAATAGAATTCAATGTGGGCATGGCTGGCGATATTTTTGCCCAGACCGACGGCTCCTTTGATATCTGTTATAACGATGTCGACAAAGGAGAGTATCCGGAAATCTGGAAAATGGCAAGGGAGAGAATTCGTCCCGGAGGACTTTATATTGCCGACAATGTGTTGTGGCATGGTCGTGTGGCTGTTGAGAGTTATACGGATATTGTGCTGGGCTGGACAGAAGCAATTGTTGCGCATAATCAGATGATTTTTAATGATCCGGATTTTGATGCTTTCATCAATCCGGTGCGTGACGGTGTTATTGTCGCGCGCAGGAAAGATGGATAGTATAATGTTTTTAAATTAAATTCTTTTCTTGTAATCGATTTAATATCGTGGCGGTTTGCTGTATTAATTGATATAGTAACCACCTTCTGGAGAAGCAAGGCAGTCTCTATTTGAGGTGGTGTTGCGCTAAGATGCTTCAGAGTTTTAATCAGTTGAAAATTTAGAAATAAGGAAAAATATGCAGATTCATGTTTATGATACTTATGTGAAAGCCAAAGATGGACATATCATGCACTTTGATGTTTTTACAGCGGTTAAAGATGATCAAAAAGCCGTTGAATATGCGAAAGAATGGCTGACTTCCATTGATGAGGCTGATGCTGTCGTGACCAGTAAGGAGTGCAGTTTTTGTCATAGCCAGAGTGCGCCGCCGGAAGTAGTTGATGCGATCAACAAAGACGGTTACTACATCTACAAGATGGAAGGGTGTGCATAATTTATTCTTCTGAACTGGTCTAACCTGGCCAGTTCATTTTCTGAAAATTGAGTTTAATTTAGAAAGCTCAGTGATCTAATCAATCTCAAGGTTTCCATTATGAAGTATCGACAATTGAACAGGCTTTTTTTGACAGGCACTATTATTCTTTTATGTGGCGCGATGAGCTCACTTCAAGCATCTGAGCCCGAACTGCTGGGACAGCATGGTGATTGGACGGCTTATAAATTCATGGAGAACAATGGCAAAGTTTGCTATATGGTCAGTCAGCCCACAAAAGACCTGGGTGACTACACAAAACGCGGCGATATCTTTGCTTTAATAACACATCGGCCGGCAGAAGGCAGTAAAAATGTATTCAGTTATATCGCAGGTTATACCTATAAAGCAGGCAGTGAAGTTGCTGTCAGTGTCAATAATCAGAATTTCACTCTTTTTACACAGGATGATTCTGCCTGGGCACCGGATCAAGGTACTGATAACAAACTGGCTGACGCGATTAAGCGCGGAAATACATTGGTGGTTAAAGGTACTTCCTCGCGCGGGACGTTGACAACGGATACTTTCGGATTAAAAGGTTCTTCAGCTGCATATAAAGCGATTTCTGAGGAATGCGGCGTTAAATAAAATGGTAAGTTAGTACAAAAGTAAAGGCGCAGCATGCTTGTTGAGTAATCGATATTTATCCGCTGTCATGATATTGTTTCGAGTCAACGTCAGGATGATAATTGCGGGTGGAAGTGAAAGGAGCAATGTGTTACATGGGTGATAAAATAACAATTTATCAGAAGCCGACTTGCAGTAAATGTCGCGGCACACTGGCAATACTGGATGAAAGTGGTCAAGACTACGAATCCGTCAATTATTACGAAACACCTCTAACCGTCAATAAGCTGCGCGAATTGATTCAAAAACTAAATCTATCTGCGCGAGAGGTGTTACGTGCAGATGAGGCTGCAGCGCGTGATTTGGATTTAAATGCAATCCCGGATGATGATTTGATTAAACTGATGGTCGATAATCCGGATTTGATGCAACGTCCGATCGTTGTGCGCGGTGATGAAGCGCGAATATGCCGCCCGCCTGAAAATGTCAAGGACTTGCTGTAATTGATGAAAAAACCGCATATGACAGACACGTCATATGCGGTTTTTTTGGACTAAGTACTTATCCTTAATCCGTCAGTCCTTTTATGGTTACTTTTATTCTGCAGTTTCTTCCTGTGATTGCGGCTTCTGCTTTACTGGCGCACTCGTTGTAATTTGCTTGTTTACACGTGCTGGCAGTTTTTCTCGAATGCGCGCAGATTTTCCTGAACGGTCTCTCAGATAGTAAAGCTTTGCCCGGCGAACATCACCGCGGCGTTTAATTTCTATGCTTGCAATGAGTGGCGAATAAGTCTGGAAAGTACGTTCTACACCTTCTCCACTGGATATCTTGCGAACTGTGAATGCCGAATTTAAGCCGCGATTGCGTTTTGCAATGACAACGCCTTCATAAGCTTGCACCCGTTTGCGGTCTCCTTCAACAACATTGACGTTGACTATAACCGTGTCCCCCGGCGCAAAGACGGGTATTTCTTTGTTTAAGCGACTGATTTCTTCCGCTTCTAATTGACTAATCAAGTTCATAACATTTTCCTATTTACTGTTTATTTTGTCTGGTCCTTGCAGGATTTTTTAAATTCTTCAAGAAGATTTTCTTCTTCTTTTGTAATGCCTTGTGTTTCTTTTAGTTTAATTAAATCCGGGCGTTTCAACCAGGTTTTGCCCAAAGCCTGTTGTAAACGCCAGCGGCGTATATTAGCATGGTTGCCCGATAACAATACTTCCGGAACGCGACTGTCATAATAATTTTCAGGACGGGTGTAGTGCGGATAGTCCAAAAGCCCGTTCACAAATGAATCCTGAGTTGCTGATTCAGGGTCGCCCAGTGTTCCCGGAATCAATCTTATTATACTGTCAATTAATACCATGGCTGCAAGTTCGCCACCTGATAATACATAGTCGCCAATTGAAATCTCAGTATCCACTTGACGACTAATCAAACGCTCGTCAATTCCTTCATATCGCCCGCAGAGTAATATGATGCCTGGCGATTGGCTTAATCGCTCCACCATTTTATGATCAAGTCGCTGGCCCTGCGGAGACATGTAAATGACTTCCGTATTATCGATGCCAAGCGCTTGTTGCCGCTTTCTGGCATTGACGATGGCATCTTCCAGTGGTTTAGCCATCATGACCATGCCAGGCCCGCCGCCATACGGGCTGTCATCAACTGTGCGATAGTTATCTGCGGTAAAATCGCGCGGATTCCATATATTAAGATGGAATAGATTGTTTTTGTTAGCTTTTCCTGTTACTCCATGTTCTGTAATGGCGTCAAACATATCCGGAAACAATGTAATGGCATCGCACTCATAGGGCATTGCACTAAACCTCAATAATCCGGACTCCAGTCCGGACTCCAGTCAACAATGATGCGACCGCATTTCAAATCTACTTTTTTTATGAATGTTTGCTCAATGAACGGAATCAGTAATTCTTGTGAGTCAGATTCACCGTTTTGTACACGTAACACGTCATTTGCGCCTGTTTCAAATAATCCAATTACTGTCCCAAGCTTTTCGTTATATAAATTAATGACTTCGGTGCCAATTAGGTCAGACCAGTAGTAGCCTTCCTCTCCATTTTCCGATAATCCGGGAAGCGTATTTCGAGGAATTGCAATCTGCATTCCTTTCAATTGTAGTGCCTGTTCCCGGTTATCGCATTCTTTTAATTTTACATCCAGCAGGTTGCCATTCGCGCGGCCGGTAATTAGCTGCATTTCATGCCAGTGATTATTGTTTTTACCTAACCACCATGATTCGTAACCCAGCAATCCATCGGATTCTTCCGTATATGGATAAACTCTTATCCAGCCATGTATCCCAAAAGCATTGGCCACATGTCCCATGATAATCATGGCAGTCATGTGTTCTGCAGGATTTTTGTTACGCGTTATTTGCAGGTGCCGCCTTGTTCGTTGCCGCAAATTGCTTTAACAGTCTGTTGACAGTGCTGGACACTTGCGCACCTTGTGATTGCCAGTAATTGACCCGTTCAAGGTGTATACGCAAAGTCTCTTCGCCACCAATTGCTCTAGGGTTGTAAAAACCAACACGTTCAATAAATCTACCATCTCGTGCGTCACGGGAATTCGCAACAACCATATTAAAAAACGGGCGTTTTTTTGCACCACCGCGTGCCAATCTAATTATGACCATAATTTTGTCTGTTTGCCTTATGAAAACAAATATACTGAATTTGTGTAACCCTCAATTCTACATGCAATTTCAAAGTGAAAGCAAGTTTTTGTCTTGTTCTGACAATGCCAAGTAGAAGTGTCTATGACAGCGAACGCATTAATTCGCGGGCGGTACATAAATCTTGCCAGGCTTTGGCTTTTTCTGGCAGCGCACGTAATAAATACGCGGGGTGGTAAGTGACGATCAATGGGATGCCTGAAAAACTGTGAATCTTGCCCCGTAAATTGGCAATGCTGTCCTGGCTTCCCAAGAGGTTTTGTGCGGCCACTTTTCCAAGTGCTACAATCAGCTTTGGTTTGATCAATTCAATTTGTCTGGCAAGATAAGGGGCGCATTGCCGTGCTTCATCCTCGCCAGGATTTCTGTTATTGGGCGGGCGGCATTTGACGATATTGGTAATATATACGTTATGTCCGCGTTTAAGCTGGATGGCTGCCAGCATGTTGTCCAGTAATTTTCCGGCTTGTCCGACGAAAGGCTCTCCAACGGCATCTTCTCTGGCGCCGGGTCCTTCGCCAATATATATCCAATCTGCATTTCTGTCGCCCACGCCAAAAACGGTTTGTGTGCAACCCTGTCTGAGCGGACAGGCAGTGCAATTGGCGACAGTTGAAGCCAATTGTTCCCAGTCCATTTGTCCGATTTCCGGCTTCTGTCTGTCAACGTGTACTGGCGCATCTGTTTGCGCTTGCTCGGTAACGGCCACCTTTGTCGGCGCTTGATGCGCTGCTGCTTCTGGCCTTAAACGCCATAGTGGGGTTAAACCAAGTTCTTTAAGAACGATTCTCCGGTGTGCATTCATAGCACTAACCGCATTACCAGAGCGTCTTCACGTCCGCACATCGCCGGATAATAACCTTTGCGAGTAGCTATTTGTTGGAAGCCTAATTGTTTATAGAGTTTGGCGGCCCCATGGTTTGACTCGCGAACATCCAGAAGCACTGATTTTGCATGTTCCTCGTCGGCGAGTTGAATCAGGTATTTTAGTAACTTTTCCCCCAATCCCTTTTTCTGCCATTGAGCGCCTATGCCAAACGTCAGAATATGTGCCTCGTCCGGTCCCACCATCATAATACTGTAACCAAGAATGGCACTTTTTTCTTCCATTACCCGACAAAGATAACCTGCTCTTATCGAGCTTGCAAAATTTTCCAGAGACCATGGAAACAGGAAAATTTCACGTTCAAGCAGTATAATTTGACTTAAGTCGGATTCACGCATCACTCTGATGTCGGGATTAAGTTGTGTGTCGGAGTTCATCGTTCACTTTCTTTTAGTGCAACTTTATTTCGCAGATAAACCGGCGCGGCTTGAGCGGGGTCCGTATGAAAATCACTGATACCCTTGGCTGCTGCAAGTTGGGCAATTTCTTGCGCATGGGGATAACACGTATAATTTATTTTTATAAGATTCTGATTGTAGCATTCCGATAATATCCGATCATAAATATCAAAGCCGCTGCCGCAACCGATCCACTGTGACCCAGGCAATGCAGGCGCATGCTGCGGTTGACAGAGGATAGGTTTGCTGACGGTGTGCCAGTTGTTCTCTTGTCTTATATAAGCCGCATGATAAATTTCCCCCATTCGCGCATCTATTGCAACGATGATTTTATCGTGTGTATTTTGGTGCGCAATTGCTTGTAGCGTGCTGATCCCAATCACTGGCAAGCTGGCGGCAAATGCAAGCCCCTGCGCAACACCACACGCAATTCTAAGGCCGGTAAATGAGCCGGGTCCGGCGCCAAAGGCCAGGCCGTCGATATCCGTCAGTTCGAGTCGGCCCTTATTTAATATTTCCCGAATCATCGGAAGTAATAATTCAGAATGCCGATGCCCGGCGAGTGTTTCTGTTTTGCCGGTTTCACCATCAAGATAAAGTGCAACCGAGCAGTATTCTGTTGAGGTGTCAAAAGCGAGAATTTTCAATTTGATGCGGTGTAATGATTAAATGACCCTGGCTTCAGTGTAACTGCCAACGGTCTAATATAATATAACGAATACCCTGGTCGGTTTGTTTTGATTGCATTAGCAGCCATTCTTTAACGGGCCATTCAATCGGTTGAAGTGTCTCAGGAGGGGGGTAGAGGGTGGTTTTTCGCACAAGTGTAATATGGGGTTTGTAGGCGCGGTCGTCAAATTTAAATCCGGCATCGCGCAGCGTGTTTTTTATTGCATCCACTAATGAAAATAATTCTGGCGGATAGGTGTCAGCATGTGCGTAAATGATTTGATTGCGTTTCCAGAACCTGGTTTTTTGGATTGTCAGATCAAAACGTTTTCCGGTGATATTCGTGACTGCTGTGCGCAGCAGATCAATTTTATCCATTTTTGTCTCGCCAAGAAATAATAAAGTGAGATGGATGTTGTCCGGTTTAATGCAGCGTCCACCCCATTCTATGGCCAGTTTTTTTGCCAGATTGCCCAGTTGTTTTTGTATAGTATTTGCGGGTTGAACTGCAAAAAATAAACGTGCAGGTTTGTGATTGTCTGTTTTTAATAGCTTAGTTTTCACGCATTAGCCGGTTCGGTTAATCAGGCATACGGCTTCTGCCATGATGCCTTCTTTGCGTCCTATAGCACCCAGGTGTTCCGCGGTCTTGGCCTTTATATTGATGTTGCTTTCGGGCATGGAGAGATCTTGTGCAATATTTGAAATCATTGCGGGGATATGCGGCGCCATCCTGGGTGACTGCGCAGTAATGGTGGCATCGATATTAATGATTTCGTACCCCTGTTCCTGGAGTAATTGGCGAACATTGCGTATTAACACGCGGCTGTCAATGTTCTCATACTGTGCGTCTGTGTCAGAAAAATGTCTGCCAATGTCTCCCAAAGCGGCGGCGCCCAGTAAAGCGTCGCAAAGTGCGTGAAGCAGCACATCCGCGTCGGAGTGGCCCAGTAAACCTTTATCATGCGGAATGGTGACACCCCCTATGATCAATTTGCGGTTTTCAACTAACTGGTGCACATCAGAACCCTGACCAATTCGTATAGCATTCATTGAGGTCTCCTTTTTTGTATGATGAGCTTAGCAAGTTCAAGGTCCTGAGGATAGGTTATTTTAAAATTATAGTCTTTGCAGTGAACAAGCCTGGGACGAAGCCCCATAGCTTCAATTGCGCTGGCGTCATCAGTTATATTCATATGGATTGTTTTGTTCAGCGCATCAACGAGCGTCTGGTAGCGAAACATTTGCGGTGTCTGGGCCTGCCATAGATGCTCCCGTGATTCTGTTTGTCTGACATAATTATTTGCATCGCTGCGTTTCAGTGTGTCCGCCACAGGTACCGCCAGCAGTCCGCCAACAGGGTCACCGGCAAGTTCATCCATGAGCTGGTTGAGTTGACTTTGCATGAGTAGCGGACGTGCCGCATCGTGGACCAGAACCCAGTCATTGGGTTCAACGGTAAATTGCCTGGGTACAGCCGCTAATCCGTTGAGTACGCTTTGCGCGCGTGTTTCACCGCCGCAATAAAGCACAGTGAGCTTGTCTGAAAATTCATCCCAGTCATATTTCTGCCATTCGGGGTCCTGTGGCGACAGCACGACGAAGACGCGGGTAATTTTATGCGATTGACATAATGTTTTGACCGCATGATAAATCATGGGCCTGGCGGCAAGTGTCAAATACTGTTTGGGCAACTGATTTTCCATTCGTGACCCATACCCGGCAGCCGGGATAAGTGCAAAATAATTCGGCATCAAATTGATTGTGAGCGGTTGTTGGAATTTTTGAAATTCAATTATCCCGGTATTTTAATAAAGAATTGCGCGTTGCGAAATGAATAATGCAATGTTATGCATTGAAGACCTGTGCATAGTTTAAAGGCATGACTGATTCATTTCAGATTACAATGCGTATTTTTGAACGATATCAATATAGGTGGGTACGATGGAAGTAGAACATATTAATGCCCTGGCTGAGCAGCTGGGCGACCTGAACATCCGTGCGAATGAGCTGCGGAGGTATCTTTGACTACGATAGTAAAAAGTTAAAACTCTTTGAATTAAATAGATTACTTGAAGACCCGGGTATCTGGAACGATGCCAAACAGGCCGAGGAAGTAGGGCGCGAAAAAAAATCCCTGGAAGATGTGGTTTTGACATTGGAGTCGATGGATCATCAAATCAATGATGCGCGTGAATTATTTGAACTGGCAAGAGAAGAGTCGGACGAAGAAACGTTTAGCAGCATTGCGGCTGACGTAAACGAGCTGGAAGAAATAGTCGCGAAGCTGGAGTTTCGCCGAATGTTTTCGGATCCCATGGACCCCAGTAACTGTTTTGTGGATGTGCAATCAGGATCGGGCGGTACGGAAGCCCAGGATTGGGCCGCGATGCTGGAGCGCATGTATCTGCGGTACTGTGAGCGGCAGGGGTTGCAGGTTGAAATACTCGAAGAATCGCAAGGCGATATTGCAGGCATCAAAAGCGCCAGTTTAAAGGTAACCGGTGAATACGCCTATGGCTATTTGAGAACGGAAACCGGTATACACCGTCTGGTCAGAAAATCACCGTTTGATTCGGGTAATCGCCGTCATACATCGTTTGCAAGCATTTTTGTTTATCCCGAGGTTGATGAAACGTTTGATGTTGAGATTAATCCTGCGGATTTGAGAATTGATACTTTCCGTGCTTCGGGTGCGGGCGGTCAGCATATCAATAAAACCGATTCTGCGGTACGGCTTACGCACAACCCGACAGGCATCGTGGTGCAGTGCCAAAGCGGGCGCTCTCAGCACAAGAACAAGGCGGAAGCGATGTCGATGCTGAAATCCAGACTGTATGAAGCGGAACTGCGCAAACGTAACGAAGAAAAACAGAGTATTGAAGATTCAAAAACCGATATCGGCTGGGGACACCAGATACGCTCCTATGTGCTGGATCAGTCGCGCATCAAGGATTTGCGCACGAACGTGGAAACCGGCAATACCCAGGCAGTGCTGGATGGCGATCTGGAAAGCTTTATTATGGCCAGCTTGAAGCAAGGGGTAAAGTAAAAAATTTGAGCGGTGTTTTGGCAGATGATACCGTTGAAAAACTATTCTGAGCTGCTGCGGCGTTAAAGTAGTTTCAGTGCGAAACTTTGCATTCAATAATTTTTCCAGTAATCTGGCTAAATAGCTGATGAGACAGACAGTGCTGTCATCATTTTCAGATCTGACTATCGTTTCATTTGGGATGATATACAGTTAGCAAACCCGGCAACCATAACAACTTTGTTGCTGTTAATGCCAAAAGTATGGAAGATATACGGAAACTATATAATTACTTGTTAGCTCCAAAAAGAGGATCAAATGAGCACTAAAGGAACAGATGTAGCAACCATTATTGGAAAAGGTCTTTTGGGTGCTATTCCATTTGTTGGGCCATTGGCTGCTGAGATTATTGGTGCGGTCATTCCAAACCAAAGAATAGACCGAATTGAATCTCTCCTGAAATTACTAGAATCTAAAATACCAAAAGAAGATAGGGAGAAGGTAGAACAAAGAATTGTTTCTCCAGAATCAGTTGATTTAGTTGAAGACAGCTTCGTTCAAGCATCTCGCGCACTATCTGAAGACCGGAAAGAATATATAGCGTCATTATTGAAGAACAGCTTAACGGATGACGAGTTAAAACACATAGAGTATAAGCGGTTACTGTCAATTCTTGGTGAGTTAAACGATCTTGAGGTGCTCATTTTAAAATCTCAAACTTTGCATCGTGGGCAACCTGAGCATGATGAATTTTGGTCTGCTCATGAAGATGCATTGAAACAACCTTTAGCGCATATGGGATCAACACAGGTAGAAATTGACAAACACACGATTTATCAGACACATAAATTACATTTAGCCAATCTTGGCTTGCTTAAAGCAAGGTTCAAAATACCGAAGCGAAACGAGTTTCCTGAGTTTGATGAAAAAACGGGAATGATTAAAGCTCAAGGCTACGACATTACTGGGTTAGGTAGGTTGTTACTTCGAAGTATTGATCAAGGTGGTGAGTTATAGAGCTAACAATCACATGTACTCGGACAGTAAAAAGCGCCGCTCTTTCCTGATATTTTAGAAGATATTAGGGTCAGGTCTATATAAGAAGTTCGACTGACGAATATAGTTACTCACAGATTGCTGTGTTCTTTAACATGCATTTCACAACTGTGGGTAAAATTGTTCGAGCAGCAAAAGCGAATAGTGGTAAAAAGAGGGGATAGTTTGATGTCAAATGCGCGGAGGCTTTTAATATAGACCCTTATTTTGTTTAAACACGGCTTGGAATGCTAGAAACGCAACAGACAAAGATACTGATGAGTGTAGTCAAGCCAATTTCGAAAAGTGGCGGCCCCTTATTTCAAACGTTTGCAGAAACTCCCGCGTGATGACAAAATGCACACATTTGTGCTATTCTTTGTTCAATGAATTTCTACAATTGGAATGCGGAGAAAAATGAGCAGTTAATTGCGGAAAGAGGCGTTTCTTTCGAAGAAATCGTTTTCTATATCGAAAATGGCGGTCTACTCGATGAAATTGCTCACCCCAA
>NZ_QAAE01000018.1 GCF_003046585.1 Nitrosomonas aestuarii
GTAGACGGTCAAGTAGCGGGGATTCTGGCGATTGCGGATCCTGTTAAGGAGACAACACCGGATGCAATCAATCAGCTTAAGAAACAGGGCATCCATATTGTTATGCTCACTGGCGATAATCGCCGTACCGCTGAAGCTGTGGCCAAAAGACTGGGCATTGAAGAAGTAGAAGCCGAAATTCTTCCCGAGGATAAGGGCAAGATTGTTAATAAACTGCGTGATACAGGACGTATTGTCGCCATGGCTGGAGATGGCACGAATGATGCGCCTGCGCTGGCCGCTGCTGATGTGGGCATAGCCATGGGCACGGGTACAGACGTGGCTATCGAAAGCGCGGGCGTCACCTTGCTTAAAGGCGATCTGATGGGTATTGTGCGTGCTCGCAAACTGTCTGTAGCTACCATGCGAAATATACGACAGAACTTATTTTTTGCTTTTGTTTACAATTCGGCAGGCGTACCTATTGCTGCAGGTATTCTTTATCCGCTCTTTGCTGTCTTGCTTTCACCCATCATCGCCGCTGCAGCAATGTCACTGTCATCGGTCAGCGTAATAGTCAATGCCTTGCGGCTTCGATTAATCAGGTTGTGATCGGAGCATTGATGTGAGATGGGCATCCTAACTACAAAGCTTTCCACCCCAAAATTTGAATTTATTTCTGCATATTCAGCCAGTGTTCAGCTTTTGAATAATATCATCAACCGGGTTGCCAAAAAACTATCTAACCTAGAGAGCAGAAAAACGAATTGATTGTTTTATTTTTTACCGAAGAAACAGTGGAGTATGACGTGAAAGAGCTGTTTATATCTTTTTCTATTGTGTCATTTCTAATATTTCCAGCTTATGCGACAGAACCAGAAGATGACCAATTACTCGATGAAATTGACAAACAAGAAATCCATGTCATGCCATTTGGTTTGGAGAAAACGATCCCGTGAAAAATCGCTTGATACGCGGATACCTGTCTGAAACTTCTACCAACTTCGGTCAAGAGAATGCCAGTTCAAGCTAGGCCTAGCGCTTTGATCGCAGAGGGCCGGGCTCAATGACAGATCGGCTACGCATCGTTCAGGCAACCAGCCCGGCGGATATGACCGCATTCATGGAGTTGCCCTATCGGCTATATCGGGGTGAGCCGACTTGGCGTCCGCCGTTGCGGATGCTCCAAAAAGAGCAGTTCAACCCCAAGAAGAATGTGGGACTTGCCCGCCTGGATGTAGCCTATTGGCTAGCCAAGGCCGGGGACAAGGTGATTGGCCGGATTGCAAGCTTTGTAAACCATGTTCATCTGGAAGTACACAAGGATGGCAGCGGGCATTTTGGGTTTCTGGATACCGATGTGGCTTATCCCGACGCCCAGCCCATGTTGTTGAAACAGGCCGAAGACTGGTTACGCGGGAAAGGCATGACCACGATCGGAGGGCCCTATAATTTCTCCGTGAACGAAGAATGCGGCATGCTGGTCGATGGCTTTGATACCCCGCAGATGATGATGATGCCCCATGGTGCGGCGCGCTATCCGGTAGGTATGGAAGCAGCAGGCTATGCCAAGGCGATGGACACTTATGCCTTTCTTGGCAACACCAAGGACGGCTATCCGCGCCCACCCATAGTTGAAAAGATGCAGGCCTATATCAACAAGTCCTCCAGCCTGAACATCCGCCCAATGCGCAAGGATGCCTTCGAGGAGGAGATCACGCTTGCCATGGATATCTTCAATGATGCTTGGTCAAACAATTGGAATTATATTCCGTATTCGGATGCCCAGGTCCAGCACATGGCAAGAGAGATGAAGCTGTTGATTGACCCAGCCGGTTTCTGGTTTGGTGAAGTGGATGGCGTGGCCAAGGGCTTTGTCCTTATGCTGCCGAACCTGAACGAAGCGGCGCACGACCTGGATGGACGGCTTTTCCCGTTCGACTGGGCAAAGCTTTTGTGGCGGTTAAAGGTTTCCGGAGTTAAATCTGCGCGCATCCCGCTGATGGGCATTCGCCAGGATATCCAGAAGAAACGCTCTGGCAGCGCGCTGATGCTGTCGATGTTTGAGGCCTGTTATGGGGCGATGCGCCCGCGTGGCATACACGATGTTGAAATGAGCTGGATATTAGAGCTAAATGTTGATGTGCAGAATATGATACGCCTGTCGACGGCCAGCATATACAAAACCTATCGCCTCTATACCAAATCTCTCTAATCAGCCCTATTCCAAGCAAGAACCAGTTTGACTTCAATTCCCATCCTCGCGCAACGAAACGTGCCCCTTGTGGGCAGAAGCAGGCGCTTGTCCCGATGCGGAGTGCACGGATGATTGATCATGAAGTGGCTCCGGACAGCTGGACACCAGAATGCCGAAGTTAAGGAGTTACTTTCTGTATGATTATTTTGGTGTTTCCCTATTTTCACGTCCGTGCCAGATTCTAACAATCATAATCGCATCGTCTATGATGGTATATCGAAGCCAGTAACCTGACTGACCAAAGGTAATAAAAATATCCCTGAATAAGGGACTTACAATATCATGAACAGGACGGCCAATCAGCGGATGGTCTGGCAGTTTTTTCACCGCATCACGAATCCGGTTAGCTGTATGAAGGTTCCATCTGCATACAGGTACCAAAAGTCCCATAGAGATTTGGACATTGATGTGATGTTACAGCTTTTTTGGCGTTTTTAGTTCTCCCGAATTGATTGATGATTTAGGCGGCTGGTTTCAGAGGTGAATTACGATGGAATCTTTAAGTTTTTCATCTGAGAAATCGTACTCACCGAGCATATTGATGTGTACCCATGTCATAGGTGAATGGCGCATGATAATTTGGCGTAGATTTTCTCTTTCGTCTTCATTGTTTGCTTTTTCAAGCTGGTGGGCAAGATAGTGATAATTCCAGCAGATGATGCTGTTTTTAATGAGCCGGTTGCAGGCCTCAGCGATCTCTTGCTCTCCCCTTTCGTTGGTGATGTGATCGACCAGCTCCATATTGGATGCACCGCTTTCTACCGATATTTTCTGCCAGACCGCACAAAACAATTCAGAAACGAGCATGCTGATAACTCTCAAGAATAAACAAATCCTATGGGACTTTTGGTGCCTTTATGCAGATGAACCCATGGTAGCAATCCTTGAACCCACTTCGGTGGGTTTTTTATTGGCAGCTCTGTCGCTAAACAATTTGGGTTTAGTTTGAATTTTGTCAATCGGCATTTAAAAACTTAAATGCCGATTGACTGGTTTAGATTTAGAATCCCTTCCGGGTCAGTAGTAATACCTCTCTGACTTTGTCCTTAATCACAGCCTGTCAGGCATTATTTTCCTGAAGCCGAAACAAATGGATAATCCAGATCCGTTCCCGCAATGTGGTTGAAATAATTGGTGAAAATATTGATACAGGTCACAGCTAGAACTTCCAGTATTTCTGCGTCGCTAAAACCGGCATCCCTTGCATTAGCCAGTTCGTCATCTGAAAGCTTGCCTTGCTTCTCGATAATTTGTTCGCTGAGAGTCAAGGCCGCTTTAGTTTTGGGATCCACTGCAATGCCTTTAAGGCTATCATGAATTTGATTCTCATCAAATTTCAATCTTCTGCCCATAGCGGCATGAGCTGAAGCACAGTAATCGCAGTCGTTAAGACTTGCGACCCTCAACGCAATTTTTTCCTTGATCTGAGCGGATATTTTACTACGACCAAGGGCGGTGTAACCATCTAGCAAGAATCCCAGGGCAGCCGGTGAATGTGCGGCTGTCTTGAAGATATTGGGTACTTGTCCGCGCAGTTCCATCACACGATCCAGAATTTCCTTGGATCCATTTTCAAAGTTTGAATTTATTTCGATACGTGCCATTGTTGCCTCCTTAAAAAATGATAACCAGAATCCAGCTACAACGATGCGTATAACGACTAATACATCGACGCCAGCATCTAAAAATAAGTGATAACTGACAAATGAAAAACACTTGCTTCAAAATCGGTTTCAGAAATTTCCCGCAATAGTGTTCACTCGTCAGTTACCAAAATTATATAATTCAGCGGCCGTTTAATAATTGGTTATCATTACAATTATTCATTGCAGATATTGAAATAAACACACTCATCCATTTGGTAAATTAAAAGGTCACTATTCACCCCACATTTCATGAACTCCGCCTGCCAAAGCAATCTGTATGCGACAAGTGGGTTATATCCTTTGTTGACTTTTGATCAGAAACAACCTGAAACATTTTGTTTAATCTTTACCATTCTCAAATTCCGTTCCACTCTGTTGAATGGGCACCATACAAAGGGAGCACAAACAGATAAGCCAAATAGATATTGGTATAGCGGATGGCCTAAAGCACCTTCTCGCGGGTTCTTACACGCTTTATCTTCAACGCACAATTTCCACTGGATTAAGACCACGCAAGCGGCTGACGGTGAATCCTCAACTGTTTTGATCTTTGATCACCTGAGAATTCATGAAAAAACCATTTAAATGCTGAGATCACGATAATAGGAACGGTCAGAGATTTAGTTTTCATTATCCTGGCGAAATAAATCGAAGGCCTATCGCTATGAGTGAAACTAAAACTGTTAGTTGATGTGGGGATTAGCCTTTAAGCGGGCAACAGCCAGATCGATAAACGACCTGATCTTAGCGTTAGCCTGCCTCCCTTCAAGATGAATAATATTCACGGGAAGAGCTTCTGCTTCAAAGTCTTGCAATATGCGTTTCAATGACCCCTTCTGAAACTCATCACCTACCTGATAGGACATCAAACGTGTAATACCAAAGCCTTGTCTAGCAGCTTCAATAGCAGAACCGTTTTGGCTGCAATAAAGACGCGGGGAAACTTTTACAGAGATTTTGCCAGTAGGCGATTCAAACCGCCACGTCGTCGATGGCTCGACTGTGGACGCAAGAATAATTTCATGGTTAGCGAGGTCTTCAGGATGTTCTGGTACACCATGTTTATCGAAGTAGCCAGGCGAACCACACACAATCCGCTGTGTACTCCCAACTCTGGTTGCATATAAGCTTGAATCTTTTAGATGTCCGATCCGGATCGCCACGTCCAGTCCTTCGTCAAGAATATTACCAACGCGATCGTAGAATATTGCTCTCACTTCGACAGATGGATTCTGTTCCAGATATTCCGTCAAAATGGGCGCTATATGCTTTTGCCCAAATAAAACGGGCGCAGTTACAGATAAAACACCTTTGGGAGTGGCGTAACTTCCTGATGCGGCAGCTTCAGCTTGCTCAAGATCTTCCAGGATTTTCTTGGCGTCTTCGAAAAACCGGGCACCGGAATCAGTAAGGCGAACCTGTCGAGTAGTTCGATTGAACAAACGTACACCCAAGGCGTGCTCCAGCTGTGCAATCGAACGAGTGACAGCAGGCGCGGACAAGTCAAGCTTACGGCTTGCTGCCACAAAACTCTGGCCTTCGGCCACTTCCAAAAACACCCGTATTGTTTCAAGTTTGTCCACTGTTTGAGCCTGCTAATCGTTTGCCTCTATTCTTTCACCCAAGGTAATAGAATATTCTTAATTTGTCTAATTATTTCGATACAAATTAATTGTATATTGAAACCTCAGTTTTAATAAACCTAGGAGAAAAACATGTCTCGAATCCCAACCCCGGTATCCATCGACGCCGCACCGGAAGCGTCAAAAGTTTCTCTCGAAGCAGTCAACAAGCTGTTGGGGACTGTTCCTAATATGTTCAGATTGATCGGAAACAGTCCACAAACCCTGGAAGGCTACTTGGGCCTGAACAGCGCGCTTGCCAGTGGTTCAATAGACGCGCCAACGCGTGAGCGGATTGCATTGGCTGTCGCTGAAATCAACGGTTGTGGTTATTGCCTTGCTGCGCATAACTATCTTGGTACCAACTTGGCTAAACTGAGTGCAGAAGAAATTGAAGCAAACCGTCGTGGCACATCCAACGATGCTAAAGCCGCAATTGCCGTCGGTTTCGCAGCGAAAATCACCAAGGACCGCGGCCAAGTATCTGACGCTGATGTACAGGCTGTTCGTGACGCTGGATACAGCGATGCAGAAATTGTCGAAATTGTCGGCCATGTCGCACTGAATACGCTAACAAACTATATCAATGAAGTACTTGGAACTGAAATTGATTTTCCAACAGTTGGCAGATTCGCAGCGTAGTCTCGCTTAGTAGGGTGCGCCTCCCGTCACCCTACATCTTCCCTTTAAGGATACTGTGCATATTTGTACGGAAATACGGTCCAAGGATATACTTGCTGCACGACTCTGTTTCTGTTGAGAATGTATTCACCGTATAGAATGACATTTTTCCAAGAAACGGAACTTATATTGCTGATAAGCGCTAGGGTTAATATGTTCCGGCGGTGTGGAGATTTGAATGACGCGGTGTATTTCCTTGCTTGCCAATAAATAATACAGGCGATAATAAGGGTTAGGCTGCTACAGGAATTATTCTGCTGTAACCAAATTGTCAATCGGCATTAAAAATTTTCCAGTCATCGGCGTCGAAAAGTTTCCACCTTGCTTAGTTGGCTAATCGTTGTTTATACATTTTTTTCTATGCTTGAAACGGTAAGAATCATTGCCGGTTTCCAGGATGTTACAATGATGCGTAATGCGGTTCAGCAATGCAGTGGTCATTTTGGCATCACCAAAAACCTGTACCCATTCACTGAATTTCAGGTTGGTCGTTATAATGAGTGAAGTACGTTCATACAATTGGCTGATCAAGTGAAACAGAAGTGCGCCGCCCGATTCCGGGAAAGGCAGATAGCCCAGTTCATCGAGGATGACGGCGTCCACCTGAATGAGTCTTTTTGCCAGGTTACCGGTTTTATTCAGTTGTTTTTCCTGTTCCAGCAGGTTGACCAGATCCACGGCGTTGAAGAATCGTATGCGTTTGCCGTGATGAATAGCGGCAACGCCCAGTGCTGTGGCCAAATGGGTTTTGCCGGTACCGGTACCGCCGAACAGGATGAGGTTATGCGCTTCATCCATAAAAGCGGCCGTTGACAGTTGTTCTATCTGCTGTCGTGAAAGTGCTGTTTCATCCCAGTCGAATTTCACCAGATCGCGGTGAATTGGAAACTTTGCTGCCTTCATCTGGTATTTCAGGCTGCGTAGTTGGCGGTCGGCAATTTCGGCGTTGATCAATTGGCTTAATGTGACTTCCGGCGATACTTGCTTGCGTTGCGGCATTTCTGTGATTAATTCAGACCAGGCTTCTGCCATGCCATACAGATGCAATGCTTTGAGTTGGGTAAGCAGATCAGTGGACATGTTGACTTCCCAGTAAATGATCGTAACGCTGGTAATCTGCCAGCGGCTCAGCGGTCAATTGCAAGGTATCGCCGGTATTCAGTGCCTTGGGACGAATCGGTTCAATCAGACGTCTAATCGCATTTTGCAGCACACTGGCATTGACAACGCCGGATTCAAGTGTCAGTTCACAGACTGCAAACCCTCGCCCCGCAAAGCCGCATAAATACAGGGTTTCCCCCCGAGACTACCCGCAGGCAAAACAGAGAACAGAGACAGTTTGGGCAGCGAAAATGCACAATCTGACTGATTTAGCTGGGAGGTTGCCCGCAAGCCATAAGGCCGAAGTGCCGCGCAGTGTGGGCTTTGGGGCAAAGAAAAAGGGCCCGGAGAATATCCAGGCCCTTCTAATTGGACGGCGGGAATCGAACCTTGGTCTATTTCTGATATATCAATCACTTAAGCTCTCCTTTTTACTGTTTTGTGTCATATATTTTTTATATGAGTCTTACAAAAACGTTCATCTTGGACTGCCTCGTTGCGGCAGCGACGATCTTTTCCTTCAAGAATCTTTTCACATCGATTTACTTCCTCAGTGCAAACAAACTGATAAGTTATGAGTCCGGGTTTGTCCAGTTTGACTTTCTCATAAATATCGCGAATATAAGTCAACCACGGCGCGCTTGGCGGTATCGAACCTTTCATTATCAGAACCCCGCCATTCAACCCTTGTGCTACCCAAACATCACCCATCAATGAGATGCGCTCTTTGCACGCTATAGTAGAAAGCGTAAGTTCTAAGTCGCCTTGTGGGCCACCAATAAGTTTACAATTAACTTGTCCTCGCATTGGCTACAGTCTATAAATTATTGAACATTTTAGGTAATAGGTATTCGTTTTGATTATCCTAATCCTTCACAGAAATCTATTAAGTTTCAATCACAGACTTTTTCTTTAATAAAGCACCAAATTATGTTTTTCAATTGGGCCGTTATCCTTAGTTATTCATAAAGAATTAATCTCTATTCTGCTTTAACATTAGTTTTTGTTTTACGTGCTCAATTTCGATTTGTTTGAGATTTGAATTAACTTCATTGACTTTGTCACCTAAATTTATAAGCCTTGAATCCATGTGTTTGTTATCAGTATCAATTTTAACTAATTCTTTTTCAATATTATGAATAGATTTTTTATTGTTTATCGATCCTTCATATAAATTATTTATATCCTTTTTAGCATTTTCGATGTTATTGTTAAACGAATAATAAGCAGCTATTACAGCACTAATTATGATAATCCAACCTGCTAAAGGACTCCATTTGCTTAACCAATTGATAATTTCTTTACTAAATGGAGTTTCCGCAGGTACTTTAGAGCGTTCAGCAGTCCTATAATTTTTGTATTCTTCTTTTTCGTCATCTTTTTGTGGTTCTGTTGGTTGAGAATCGGCTTTAATAATTCCTTTTTTGACTTGTATGTCATTATTCACTCGTCCAAAATTTTTTTTGCCTTTTCTTGCCATAACTATTCAAATCCCATTGTTCTCAAAGAATCTCTAAATACCTTTTTTTCTTTGATAAATTGCTCCTTTACTTTTTTTAATTCAGACATTAAATTGGATTTGGCTGGGTTGTAGTATTTTTGGACATCTATGTTCGCGTTAATTTTTCCATTTTCAGGAGTTTCATCATTTTCACTCAAGTAGTATGTATAAATTGTGTTCCAGTAATCACCTGTTTGTTTATCTGGTATTGAATTGTCCGGGTTAAGCTGTCGATTTTCATAAGTTAGATGAAATCTGCCGGAGTGTGTAGGGGGGGATAGTTTAATAAGGTTTTTTATAAGATCATTTGCACCAGAGTTTTCACTGGTCTCATTAAACCTAAACTGACCAACGATTCCAATGCGACGAATGGCGGAAAATTGCAAAATGCTATCGGCTTTTTTCCATAATATTTCAAATTCTTGATGTGCTTTGTCAGTACTTACGGCAGAGACTTCACCGAATGATGTTTTTTTAAATACTACTTTGTCAGCTTGAATAATAAGATTATTGGTTTTATTTTCATCAATAAGTGCAATCAATGGTTCATCGGGATTATTTGATATGTTTACTAATGAAAAATATTTTTCCCCTAATCGTGTTTCGTTGTCTTTAAGATCAAGCAATCCATCAATTAAGGCTCCACCGGCTGAGGACAATTTAAACATCTTTTTATTTAGAAGAATTCCTATTATGTATCTGTGAAATTGCATTTTTTTCGTTTCTCCTACAAGAAATAATAAATTGCACTGAATTAAAACATGGCGTATAAATTAAAAGAAATCTAAATTCCCACTCGAGTAATAAGTCCGAGCATCTCGGAGGTAATGTGTTGCAAAATACCAATAAATATTATAGTTAATTGTCGGCAATTTTTATACGGAGGTTGTTATGCTTGCACAAAAAAACACAAATGTGAAATTGGGTGAGCATTTTGAGAAATTTCTGGCGCACCAAGTTGAAACCGGGCGTTATGGCTCGGCCAGCGTAGTGATACGAACAGGGCCTCGCTTGCTTGAGGAGCGCGGAAACAGTCTGGAAACACTGCGCCATACTTTAATTGAAGGTGAGCAAAGCGGTACGTCTGATTATTTATTGCAAAGCATTCTGGATGATCTGGATAGTGAAGATTAGATGGGATCATTCACATATACCCAAAAGGTAAAAGCTGATATGCTCTTGATTGGTCGTTCATTTCGATTGCGGAATCCACCGCCCATAAACCTTAATAATCATACTCCAATCCTTATGCCCCATTTGCTGGGCAACCCACATTAGATTTTCACCTCTTGATAGCAGCATGGAAGCGAAAGTGTGGCGGGTTTGGTAGGGGTTTCGGTATTTGATGCCTGCTCTTTTCAATGCAGGTGTCCAGACAATCTTGCGGATGGCTTGGTCTCCTTTCCACGGCTGGTTAGTGCGTGAGTCATGAAAAACTATTTCGTTATGTTTGTCGGTTAATGCTTGTTGGTTGAGTAAAGCTTCTCTGGCTTGGGGTTGCAGGGTTACATCCCGTTTCCCTGATTTTGTTTTGGTGCATTTTAAATGGCCGCGCACTTTGGCAAAGCGGACATAAATGCAGTTTTTCTCAAAGTCGACATCCTGCCAGCGCAGGGCGATCAGCTCGGAAGTTCTGAGGCCGGAATAAAATGCAAACTGAATCAGGTTTCTTTCCTGCCCTGTGAGTTCTTGCAGGATTCTGGAAATTTCATCAGTATTGAATGGTAACGGTTCTCTTGTATTGGCTGGAAGATTTTTTACGCGTTCAAGTGGGTTTTTGTCGATGATTTCATCATGGTAGAGTTCATCAAATACCCGACGTAGCGGAATCAGTACATTGCTTTTTCTTTTGTTGGAGCAGGACAGATCAGCAAGAAATGCCTTAACCTTGATTGCGGTCAATTCCGAAATAACCAGTTCGCCAAAGACGGGAATCAGGTGATGATAAATTGCGCTGGAATAATCGTGCAGTGTGCTGGGCTGGCATCTGGATTGGTTACGCTGTAACCAGTTTTTCAGGGCTTCACCGATGGTATATTGGTCGGGCCGGGTTTTGCGGAATTCCTTTGCTTTCTTGCTGTGAGGAAAGTGTTTGCAATAGTCGAAGCTGCCGGTTTTGATTTCGTACAAAATCGCTTGCCGTTTGAGAACCAGTTCTTTTTGTGCGGCTTTGGTTGGCGGCATGGGTATAGATTCACGGCATCGCACACCCTGATAGGTGAATGCAATTTGGGCGCTATTGCCACGAATGGTTATGCCCCGATGCCCTCGATCCATGCGTAAGCTGCTTTTGCGTTGATGAATATTCTGCCGTTTGGCGCTTTGTGCCAGTGGATTTTATATTTCCATTGCCCTTTTTTGATGTATTGGCGGATAGCGTTCTCAGTCAGGCCGGTCAGTTCAGAGAATTTTTTGATGGTTACTTTGATATGTTCGGAGTGATTCATTTCTTGTCCTCCTTATCAATCTGATCAACCGCTTTGTTAACTTCTTCCTTGTTGGCGATCATGCCTTTTTCAGGGACTTTGCGTTTACCCATCACAACGGCCCAGAAGCTGCCGAGTTTTTCGGTGATGGCGTAACCAATACTTTTTTTCTTGCCCATTTCGGTAATTTCAGGGCATACCTTTTTGAACTCAATGCCCAGTGCTTTTTCGTACCGGCGATAGGTTGCAGGGTTATGGAGCAACTTAAGGACGCGCCAGCCAAAATACTGGCCGAGTATTAATGCACCCAGGGCGCTTTCCAGAGTTGTGCCGATACCTCTGAATTCCCGCATCTGGTGTAATATGATCTGTTCGTCTTCTTCGTTCAAAACCAGTAATTGTTTAGGGTTGTCTGTCATAGTCAGTATATATTATGAAAGTTAGTAATGACTCGTATAATAGTATACTTACTTTAAAAGTCAATAGTTTTATTTATCGTATAAAACAACCTTAGACATGAATTCTTCTTTGGTGAATTGTCTGAGTTCATCGTGGAACTTGATGACGATCTCAATCTGGTCGTTCATGGTTAAAACGCCGCAGATATGTCCGATTTGGGTAATATCCGGTTTTTTGTTGGCGACTGCATTTTTCTTTAGAGTGGCGAGCCGGTAGATTAAAGAGACGGCTTCTTCAAGGCTAAATTCGTTCATGATTTTATTTTCTATTAAATTTTCAGTGAATAATTTTGCTTTCATATGCTGATTTTTCATGATGAATTGTGTCCGGTACAGTTATTGATACAGGTCCAAGGTTAACAGCTGCGGCATGACATGACGCGGGCGCGGCTCGCGCCTCGCCGCGTGATGTCACGTCCTCGCTGTTGCCTGTTAAAACCATCCAGAAATGCATTCTTGCATCAAAGTTTTTGCCATTAAAAACGACGCCTGCAACCCGTTTGGCTGCTTCGTCTTTGTAGCGGTTATGCTGGACAGATATAATTTCCCCGGTTTCTGGGTTGAGTGTCCGGCTGTGATCGTAAAGAGGTTTTATTGGGTGCTGCCGGACGGGTAGCGTCGGGCCTCTCATTACCAGCATGAACGCAGCCCAATCGCTGGCGGTAGCGAATTTGCGGATAGATTCAAGTTCCTTATCATCAGTGTGATTTAGTTTTCGCAATTGACGCCATACGGTAACGCTTGGGCCGCCGATTTGTTGGAACTGGCGTATGCCCCATATATTTGCCCATGCGGTGATTCGTTCAGCGGCTGTTTGTGCATCATTACCGTATAAATCCTGTTCCAGCGCATGACCGTCAATGTTTTTGGCAATGTACTTGGCAATATAACCCACAGCCGAGCCTTTCTGTGGGTCGATGGCCTCGGCCTTGAATCGGTGTTTCAATGCGCCGGGTTCACTCCCATTGTCCAACAGGGCGTAATACTGCATGACTTCGCGAACCGTTTTACAGTGTTCTTCCGGCATGAAAAACAAAAAATGCCAATGCGGTGTACCATCATGGTGCGGTTCGACAACACGGAAACCATAAGGCCGAATTTCGCGGCGGTGCAATTCAGCACGGATCAATGCCCAAAGGTGCGTCAGGTATTCATGCGCTTGCAGTGGAGTCGTGCCGTCATAGCGCGGATTAGTTTTGCCACTGTGCAGGCTGGCGTGCATGCGTGAAGGGGTTGTCAGTGTATAGAATTCGCCCACATGGCCCAGATGATTAGCGACCATTTCAAAACCTTTGACGCGCACCATCAATTCAGCGCGGCGGATTGCCGGATTGGAAACGGAACGATCTGATAATTCCTGCAAGGAAAACTGTTCGCCGACTTCATTACTGATGAAAGTCGATTCCAGATACTGGCGGTTTTTCTCTTTCTGCTTGCGCTTGATATTAACGGCGTAATCGCTTGCATAGGCTGAGCGGTAACGGGTCACCAGTTCAATATTGCGGGATATGGTTTCAATGGTACGCAGGCGTAAAACCTGAATTTTACGGTGCCACCAGATCGGACAGCACATGCGGTTCAATGCGGGTTCCGGTTTTTCAGCTTTCCATTCCGGCGGTTTAATTCGGTAGTGTTGAACGATCCGTGCACAGGCTTGATAAGCTTCTTCAACGGTTTTTGCGCGTTCCCGTGCATTTGTGCATTTTTTGGCTGACTTTTTTGCAGCATTGAAAAGTTCGTCCCCGCCAGCGCATAGATTCAGATCGTTAATGCACAGGCTATCGTGAATTTTTTCAAGTTCATGGTTTGCCTGCTCGTAGTTATGCTGTTCTGAAATTTTGGCATAGCGTAATGCCAGGTCACCGGCGATAGGGGAGAGGACAGAAAAAACATGCCGCCTGAATTGCCTGCAATCGGGTGTGCCGAAGTTGGCAGTCAGTTCATCCGCCTGGACGACTTGTGTCAAATTTGTGTCAAATTTGTGCCACAATCGAGGCCAATGAAGACCAGTCGAGACTAAATGTTGTTTGGGTGGACCGGTCCTAAGACCCTGTTTTATATGGGTCTTAGTTGGTCTAGGTTGGTCTGTGTTAGACCGGAAGATGGTGGAGACGGCGGGAATCGAACCCGCGTCCGCAAGCCCTCTACAGGCAGTTCTACATACTTAGCCGTGTTCTTTAATTTAACCTGGCAACCGCCAACCGGCAGGCTGATGACAGGCTAGTTACCTTAAGTTTAACGTCCTGCAAAGTAACCCTGCAGAGCGCGATCCTCGTTAGTGACTCTGCTGTCTGTTGCCAGACCCTACGTTGAGGCCCATCGGTGCAGAGGCTAGCCATTTAAGCGGCTAAAGCGTAATTTTCGTCGTTTGCGACTATTGTTTTCAGATGGATTTACGAGGTAATCTGATCCTCGGTATGCCCTACGCTGCTTTGCAACCCACGTCGAAGCCAGATCGTCCCCGGCATGCTAAATTCTTTGTGGTGTTTCTAAGATAGTAATGAACTGCAAAAGTTCAACTTTGCTTACTTGTGCATTCTATCACTTGGCAGGAATATAGGCGAGCAGGTCTTGTGGTTTGTCGATGATGTGGCGTGCTCCCCAGGTTTCGGGCGGCTGACCGTTTCCGAGATAGCCGTAGCGAGCGATAATGGGTTCCATGCCGGCGGATAGGCTGGCCTTGACGTCGCGCAGGTCGTCACCCAGGTAAATACACTCGGCTGGGGAGACGTTGATTTTATCGCAGGCTATCAGTAGCGGTTCGGGGTGTGGTTTGGTGTGTGTGACTTCGTCGCCGCAGACGATGCTGGCGACACCCTGTTGCAGGCCCAGCTGCTCGATAAGCGGGTAGGTGAAACGGGCTGGTTTGTTGGTGACAATGCCCCAGGGCAGGCCGCGTAAATTCAGTTGTTCAAGTAGTGTTTCCACGCCGGGAAACAAACAAGTCTCATGGCAGAGTCGTTGCGTATAGAATTCGAGAAATTCTTCGCGCATTTCAAAATAGCCCGGGTCTTCAGGTTTAATGCTGAATCCGAGTCCAAGCAGTCCGCGTGCACCTGCTGAAGCCTGTGTGCGGATTTGCTCGATGGGCAGTGGATTGAGACCACGGTTGGTACGTTGACGGTTGAGCGCATGACCGAGATCCGGTGCTGTATCGGCGAGCGTGCCGTCAAAATCAAAAAATACAGCGCTTAATAACATGCCGCATGTCTTGTGAATTTCGGTAGATCAAGCACGATAAGCCATGATGTAGTTGACGTCGGTGTCCTGTCCCAATGCGTATACTTTTGTAAATGGGTTATAGGTCATGCCGATCAGTTTCTCTTCTGAAAGTCCGGCATTACGCGCCATGCGGGCAAGTTCAGATGGTTTGATAAAGTTGGCGTACTCATGTGTGCCGCGTGGCAGCAGTTTAAGAATATATTCCGCGCCGATGATGGCGAATAGATAGGATTTCGGGTTGCGATTGATGGTGGAAAAGAATACCCAGCCACCGGGTTTGACGAGTTTTGCGCAGGAGCGGATGATGCTCATCGGGTCTGGCACATGTTCGAGCATTTCCATGCAGGTAACGATGTCGTAGTGCTGCGGTTGTTCTTTGGCTAGAGATTCGGTTGTGATTTTACGGTATTCTACCTGCTGGCCAGTTTCCAGCAGATGTAACTTGGCGACCTTGAGCGCTTTGTCACTCAGGTCAATACCGGTGACGGTTGCCCCCCGCGTAGCCATGCCTTCGGAGAGAATGCCGCCGCCACAGCCGACATCTAATACGATTTTGTCACTAAGTCCGGCGAGTCCTTCAATGTAATTCATGCGCAATGGATTGATTTCATGCAGCGGTTTGAATTCACTGTTGGGATCCCACCAGCGGTGCGCCAGTTGACTGAATTTCTCCAGTTCCAATGGGTCTGCATTGATGCCGTCGTCTTTCATGTCGATTCCTTTGATTGTATTTGTCCTTAAGCCCGTTCCCAGTATCCGTCAGATTATGCAGTGGATTTGATGCATTCTTCCCAGTAGACAGCGCGATTGTGTAATTGTGTGCTGTCCAGGGTTGTTAATTTTTTATCTTCAAGCAGCATTTTACCATTTACCCAGACATGACTCACCTGTTCGCGTCCAGCTGCGTATACAAGATGTGAAACTGGATCATAGCAGGGTGAAAGATGTAAGTCGGAGAAATCAATGGCAGTAATGTCGGCGGCTTTGCCGGATGCCAGAGTGCCAGTAATTTCATCAATGCCGAGTGCTCTGGCGTTATTGATTGTGGCCATTTCAAGCGCCTGGTGGGCGGGCAGGGCGTCTGCCTTGTTAGTTGAAGCTTTGGCCAGCAAAGCAGCGAGGCGCATTTCTTCAAACATGTCCAGACGATTATTGCTGGCGGCACTGTCAGTGCCGAGTCCGACATTAATGTTGTTGTCCAGCAGTGATGTGACAGGTGCAAAACCGCTGGCAAGCTTTAAGTTTGATGAGGGACAGTGAACTGTATGGCAGCCATGCTGTTTTATGAGCCGGATTTCATTGTCGGTGAGGTGCACCATATGCACCGCTATCAAGCCCGGACTTAGCAGACCGAGTTGGTGCATGCGTTCGATAGGACGCACGCCGTGGGATTCAATGCTGAGATTGATTTCGTCTAATGTCTCATGCAGATGTATATGTATGGGTACTTCAAGTTGTTCTGCATAAGTCAGGATGTTGGTAAGCGTTTTATCGCTGACGGTATAAGGCGCGTGCGGCGCAAAGCAGAATGACAATAATGGCTCGGAATGCAGTCTGTCGCGCAATGCCATGCCTTTGGCCAGATAATCGTCGGCATCATTGGCGTATGCTGTTGGAAAATCGATGGCAATCATACCGAGTGAGGCGCGCATTCCGCTATCAAGTACCGCCTGTGCGCTGGCTTCAGGAAAAAAATACATGTCGTTAAAGCAGGTAATGCCGCCTCTGAGCATCTCAGCACAAGCCAGGCGTGTGCCGTCAAGTACAAAAGAAGCATTAACATGGCGGCTCTCTGTTGGCCAGATGTGCTTTTTAAGCCATTCCATGAGGGGCAAGTCGTCAGCAAGTCCACGCATCAGTATCATCGCGGCATGGGTATGTAAATTAATCAACCCCGGAATTAATGCGTGATTATTTAAAGCAATAATTTCTCTGGCTTTGAATCGTGAGTGTGCATTATTAATGGGCTGGATACCGATAACTTTGCCTTGATTGATGGCAATGGCATGATGGTTTAGGACGGATTGCTGTGCATCGACCGGAATAATCCAGCGGGCTTCGATCAATGTATCGATATGAACTGTATCTTGCATAAAGAAAAAGCATAAAAAAGCCCTGCTTGGTGCAGGGCTCTAGTGTTTCATTAAATGAAGTGCTTTGCGTGAGCTGTATTCTTAGCGCGTACCAGCAACTTCAATTTCAACGCGGCGATCAGGTGCCAGACATTCTTTGAGCGCACGGCTTGTTTTGCCTTGACATGTATCACCGGTAACCGGTTGTGTCTCGCCTTTGCCGTCTGTAAAGATACGGCTGTCAGGTATTCCTTTAGACATCAAATAGTCCTTGACGGATTCAGCACGACGTACTGACAGTCTTTGGTTATAGTCTGGATTACCGATTCTATCGGCGTGCCCGACGGCGACGATTACATCAAAATTGACACCTTCCAGGCCACGGACAAATTCGTCCAGTGCAACTTTGCCGTTCGGTTTCAATGTGGCGCTGTCAAAGTCAAATAACGCGTCGGCAGAGAAAGTCAGTTTTTCAGGAGGTGCTACAGGTGGTGGTGCTGGAGCAGGTGCTGGTTCTGCCTCTGCTACTTTCTCATAACCATCGCAACCTTCTACTATAGCCAACGATTCGTCCCAGTATCCTGTGCGCCAGCAATGGTTACCAAGATTGTTTGAGTTGCGCCATACGTCACCATCATTTGCTTCAGATGCGTAGCCCTTTGGTTGTGCGACGTTGGTGTCGTGATCATGATATGCGCCTGTTTCTTGCGCTACTACAGCGCCGGAGAAGAACGCTGGCAGTAGAATCATTCCAATCAGTTTTTTCTTGGCTGACAATTTATTCATGCTGTTATCCTTTTAAGTGAAAACTTCAGATTTAGATTATTTGCTATTTGTTTTTTGTCTTTAAAAACTAAATAACAAAATGCCGTCCCACCATTTATTTTCTTTCCACGTATGATGTGCTGACGCGATTATGAGTTTATATTCAGATTTTTGTCAAATTCAGGTGTATCTTTATTGCAACAAAAAATGATATATTATTGAATATAAACAACATTATTGTAATTGTCTGGTGTATAACGAAAGCTGTTGAAGGGTGAATTGGACTAAATTGTGTAGCAATAATCATACAGTATCTTTTTCAGCTTGGGCTTGTATTACGCTTTGTCAAATTTAAACAGCATCTTCAGGAAAAATAATACGTACACTTTGATAACTGAATCATGCTGTAATCATCATCAAAAATACTATATACACTTGTGCTGTCGTGTTGGCTTTGTGCTATAAATACTGCTCACACAGTTTGCCCTTAATGGCGCCCATGAAGTGTAATTGATATTGTGCGTTGTAACGGATTTAATTCACGCAAAGAATACATTAATATGACGAATGAACCAGTACCATTGACTTTGTCAGCAAAGCATTTGCAGCGTAATTATGGCAATCATCAGGCTGTGCAGAACATCACGCTGGAATTAAGGAGAGGTGAAGTACTTGGATTGCTGGGCCCCAATGGAGCCGGTAAAACAACAACTTTGCGTATGATTACTGGAAATCTGGCGCCGAGTGCTGGCAGTATAGAAATTTGTGGTGTTGATTTGTTGAATAATCCTCGAGAAGCCAAAGCATACCTGGGTTATTTGCCCGAGATGCCGCCATTGTATTTTGATATGACAGTGGATGAATACTTGCGGTTTGTCGCGCGTCTTCATCGCGTTGAAAAACAGCGCATACCCCATTTGCTGGAAAGCAGTAAAATACGCTGTGGACTGCCTGATCGGGGCAGGCAATTGATCGGTACTCTGTCAAAAGGTCTGCAGCAACGCGTTGGTATTGCCCAGGCAATTATTCATGAACCGGATGTTATCATTCTGGATGAGCCGACCGTGGGCCTGGATCCGAACCAGATGCGTGAACTACGCGAATTAATTCAGGATTTGAGGAAATCCTGCAGTATTATTCTTTCAACGCATATCCTGTCTGAAGTTGAATGGGCATGCGACCGGGTGCACATCATGCATGAGGGGCGTATGGTGTTGAGTGAAACACTGGCTGGATTAAAACAAAAAGGGATCAATTTGGAAACTGTGTTTACTCAACTGACACAACAAACCGTGCCTGTCCAATAAGCTCAGCAGACACTGAGAACACATTTTTAAAAAACCGTCATGATTTTTACTGTAGCCCATAAAGAGTTGCGAGCGCTGTTTTCTTCACCATTAGCCTGGATACTGCTGGCCCTGGTACAGATTCTGTTGACATGGGTTTTTCTGGGTCGGCTGGATGCATTTCTGCAAGTGCAGCCTCAGTTGGTGCAAATTGCTAATCCACCAGGCTTTACAGAGATTATTGTTATGCCAGTATTTGCCCTGGCTGCAATTTTACTGTTAATGATTACGCCGTTGCTGACAATGCGTCAACTTGCTGAGGAACGCAAAAATCATACGTTAGTATTACTGCTTTCTGCGCCCATATCGGTGACCGAAATTGTTTTGGGTAAATTTCTCGGTCTCATGGTATTTTTGTTGAGTATTATCGCTCTTATTGTTGCATTATCCATGACATTGCTGGCAGGTGGCACATTGGATTTTGGTTTGTTGATCAGCGGTGCTGTGGGATTATTTTTGTTGGTTTGTTGTTTTGTTGCACTGGGACTTTATGTTTCCAGCTTGACTGCGCAACCCGTCATTGCTGCGATAGGCGTGTTGGGCGTACTGGTGGGCTTCTGGTTAATTGATCTGGTTGCCAGCGATTATGAAGGATGGATACACTATTTTTCAATATTCAAACATTTTGAACAATTTAATAACGGGTTGCTTGATTCGTTGAGTGTTGTGTATTTCATTTTATTTACGTCATTATTTTTATTGTTGACCGTGCGTCGTTTGGATGGAGAACGGTTGTATGGTTAACAGGCTGTTGAAGAATGTGTTCGACTTGATCAAGACTTGACATCGAGTTGATGGGATAAACTTAAAGCAATGATGCAAGCGAGTAAAAAATTTCGTTTTCAATTGAAAGTACAACAGAGCATTTTTGTAGTGTTATTGTTATCCTTATTTGCGTTACTGGGCTATTGGGCGTTTGAAACGCGCAAACAATGGGATGTCAGTCAGAGTGGCCGTAATAGCCTGAGTCCAACCAGCATCGAAATACTGAAAAAAATGGAAGACCCGGTGCAGGTAACAGTTTATGCGACAGAGCAGCACGTACAGTTAGGTGATATACGCGAAATCATTCATAATTTTGTACAACTCTATCAACGCGTCAAACCGGATCTATCACTGACATTCATTGACCCGACAGAGCACCCGAACCTGGCAAAAGAAGCCGGCGTGAAAGTCAATGGCGAGATGGTAATCAATTTTCAACAAAGACAAGCGCATCTGACGACCATCAATGAGCAGGCATTTACCCAAGCGCTGATGCGTTTGGCGCGCCCGGAAGAGAAATTGATTATGGCGTTAAGTGGCCATGGAGAGCGCAGTTTGGAAGGCGTTGCCAATTATGATTTGGGGGACTTTGGGCAACAGTTGCGCATGAATGGATTTGTCAGCCAGCCGCTTAATCTGGCGGTTGTTTCCAACATTCCGGCTAATGCGAGTATGCTGCTCATCGCATCGCCGCAAACGGACCTGCTTCCCGGCGAAGTGGATAAATTACTGGATTACATTGATGCGGGCGGCAATTTGTTATGGCTGGTTGATCAGGAATCATTAAAGGGATTATTGCCGCTGACTGAGAAATTACGCTTGATTTTAACACCTGGATTTGTGATTGATCCTCAGGCCGAACAGCTAAAAGCGCCCATAACATTTGCATTGGGTATCAATTATGGACAGCATGAAATTACACGCGGTTTTGATTATATTACAGTTTTTCCATTTGCGCGCCAGATTGCTTTTAATGAAAATGAACAATGGCGCACCATACCGCTTGTAGAAGTCGCGCAAAATGGTTGGGTGGAAAAAAATCCACTGGATAAAGCGTTTGTATTTGATCCGGATGAAGATGTTGCCGGACCGGTTACTGTCGCGGTTGCACTGACCCGTTTCGTTAATGATCGCGAGCAACGTGTAATTGTCGTAGGGAGTGGCCATTTTCTGGCAAATACCTATTTGGGAAATGGTAATAATCTGGATTTTGGCATTAATCTTGTCAACTGGCTGGTCGGTGATGAAGCAATGATTACCATTCAACCGCGTGCAACGCAAGACAGTTATTTGGTGCTCGGCGAAACTACATTGACCGCTATCGTAATTGTTTTTTTGTTCTTTTTGCCGGGAATTTTTGTGTTAAGCGGTGTTGTTATCTGGTGGCGCCGGAGAAGTGTTAAATAAGTACGCAATTAAACATGACTTATCATTCACAACTTAATTTGATTATGCTGGTTACCGTCATTGGCCTGGCGATTTTTCTTTATTTGACACCTCGGTTTCAGTCAGAAAATGATGAAGCATACTCGGTTTCTTTGCGAAAGCCCGAATCGGTGCAGACGATTCGTATTGTTCGGCATGGACAAGAAGCAGCACTGCGGCGTATTACTGACATCTGGCATCTGGTACAACCATATTCGGCCAGAGCAGATACAGCGCTTGTCGAGAAAATATTGCATGTTTTGTCTGCAAATAGTCGGCAGCGCTTTCCATTGAAAGATCCGGAAGGCTTCAATCTGGATCATCCTGGTATTGAATTGTATTTTGATGACGATCATTTTGTTTTTGGCGGATTGGCGCCTGTTACAAACGAACAGTATTTGGCCATCAATGACCATATATATCTGGTTTCTCCCCGTTATGCGATATGGATACCAGCAAGCCCATTGGATTTGGTCAGTGCGAAATTATTAGCTGATGATGAAATACCTGTTCAATTTGAATTGGATGGTGTGGTTATTCGTCAGCAAAACGGTCAATGGGCTGCTGTTTCAGAGAATTCAGGCAGTTTGACCCATACATTGCTGGAAAGCTGGGCCAATCTTTGGCGATTCCATCAGGCAACGGAACTGGTAACTGATCTGCGGGATCATTCCGATATTCAGACTGTAATAACAATAATCCTGCAGGATGGACGGCAAATTAGGATTGATGTGTTCAAAAGTAATTCCGGTGCGGTGTTTCTAAGAAGTGGTGAGCAGGTCGGTTATTATTTCTCAGACTCGGTTAGTCGCCGATTACTGAGTCCGTATGCTGTCAAGGCTGATTAAGCCATTGTGCCAATCTCTATATAATATGAGTCAATGCCAGAATTACCAGAGGTAGAAGTAACGCGCCTTGGCATTGCACCGTACCTGGAAAAGCGCCGCATTACCGGGGTAGTCATTCGTAACCCAAGACTACGCTGGCCAATACCTGATGACCTGAATGACCGACTAAAAGGGAAAATAATTCATGCGATTACCAGGAGAGCAAAATATCTTTTGTTCGAGTGTGGAATCGGTACGTTGATTTTGCATCTGGGTATGTCGGGTAGCTTGCGGTTGCTATCAAACGGTAGTATGCCATGGGCTGAATCAGGAGATTCTCTTGTTGACCGGCCGGGAAAACATGATCATTTTGATCTGATTGTAGAAGATCACACTATATTGCGGCTCAGAGACCCGCGTCGTTTTGGTGCTGTTTTGTGGCAGTCGGGAAACATACTGCAGCATCCCTTGCTCGTTAACCTGGGGCCGGAGCCGTTGGTTCCGGATTTTTGCGCAACACGATTATATGAAAGTACACGTGCTCGAAAGTCAAGTATCAAATCAATATTGATGAATAATCAAGTGGTTGTTGGTATCGGTAATATTTATGCAAATGAAGCATTGTTTCATGCAAAGATCAATCCGCGAACGGCTGCGTGCAGAATAGGGCTTTCCCGCTACGAGAAACTTGTGCAGAATATTAAAGCAGTTTTGCAAAAAGCAATTGAAGCAGGTGGCAGCAGCTTGCGTGATTTTGTCAACAGCGATGGTAACCCGGGTTATTTTCAACAACAATACTTGGTTTATGGGCGCGCCGGCATGACCTGTAGAAAATGCGGTTCGGTGATAAAACAGATAAAACAGAATCAACGCTCAAGTTTTTATTGTCCGGTTTGCCAACATTAGTTGCGCAGCATTGGCATCTAAGATTTGTGTTCGAGTTTGCCCTATTTGTCTTTGGGGATAATTTAGTGATAATGATTTCAAAGAAAAGCGAATAATGAAGATTACATTTATTGGTGGCGGTAATATGGCTTGCGCCCTGATCAGTGGCTTGTTGAAACAGGGTTATGCAGCTGATCAAATTTGCGTAATTGAAATAAATGATGAGAGCCGCATCAGGATCAGTGAGCGGTTTGGCGTCTTAACCGCAGCTGATCTGGCGAATGGCATAACACCTTGTCCATCTGATAGAGCAGGTGGGGCGGATAATGTCATTGTGCTTTCTGTTAAGCCGCAACAATTGCATGCAGTTGCGCAGCAATTGAAAGGCATGCTTGATCAACACTTGGTGATTTCTATTGCGGCAGGTATTCGTACGACGGACATTATGCGCTGGCTGGATGGTTACAGGCGGGTTATTCGTACTATGCCCAATACACCGTCGCTGGTGGGCGCCGGAGTGACAGGGCTCTACGCTTCATCGAATGCGAGTGCCCAGGACAGGCAGGCTGCCGAGTTGATTATGCAGGCAGTAGGGGCTGTACTTTGGGTTGAGGATGAAGAGATGTTGCATGCTGTAACCGCGATCTCCGGCAGTGGTCCGGCATATGTGTTTTATTTTATTGAATCATTGCAGCAGGCAGGAATGGAATTGGGTCTGACAGCGAATGAAGCCAGGCAACTCACACTGCAAACATTTTGCGGTGCGGTAAAGCTTGCTAATGAGAGCAGTGAAGATGCAGCGGTTTTGCGCGCAAGAGTCACTTCGACAGGTGGAACGACGCAGCAGGCGATTCAGTCGATGGATATGAATGAGGTTAAAAGTAAGATTATTGCGGCTATTAATGCGGCCAATGTCCGCTCTCGGGAGATGAGTGACGAATTCAGTAAGCTTTAAGTTTAAAATTAATATCGATGTACCCAAAGCACTTAATTAACATTAAATCCTACAGGGAATTTGGAGCGACTGATGATTAACGAGATTATGATATTCCTATTAAAAACTATTTTGGGGCTTTTTTCTCTAGCGTTATTGTTGCGTTTTTATTTTCAGTTATTGCGCGTACCTTATTACAATAATATTGTGCAGTTTCTGATTGCGGTTACTGATTTTATTGTGCGTCCTGCGCGCCGCGTCATTCCTGGATGGAGAGGCCTTGATATGTCAACGCTGGTATTGGCGTGGCTGGCTGAGTGCGTCATTGTGACCAGCGTGTATCTTTATCAAGGTTTCGATTTCGGGGCAAATATATTGACTGCAATCGGTGTTATGGGATTGTTGGGCATGATCGAAATCATTAAAATAACGCTGTATATCGTTTTATTTATGATTATTGCCCAGGCTATTATTTCATGGGTTAACCCGTTTAGCCCCATGGCACCATTGTTGAATACGTTTACACAACCATTTTTGTCTGTTTTCCGTCGCCGTATTCCACCAATTGCGAATGTCGATCTTTCTCCGTTATTTGTGCTGATTATCATTCAATTATTACTTATGGTTGTGGCGGGCGTGCACATGGAAGTCAGGTTGATGCTTGACTGACAGCCATATGAGTTGGTTTCAGCGTGATAATGCACGTAATTTTGTTTTAACATTACACATTCAGCCGGGTGCTAAACGAACTGAAGTCGTTGGATTGCATGGCGGTGCACTGAAAATAAAACTCGCGGCTGCGCCAATAGAAGGCAAGGCCAATGCTGCCTTGCTAAAATATCTTGCGGAATGTTTTGCAGTGCCGCGTAATCAGGTTGTATTACAGCAAGGAGAAAAGTCGAGGCGGAAAGTGGTTTTAATTGTACAGCCCAGACATTCTCCTGATACATTGCTTCGTTTTTGACAGTCTGCTGCATTCCTCCTTAACTTTATTGCCGTGTTCAAAATGGAGTAAAGCTGCGTTGTCGCACATGATGGATTTAATAACAATCAACTATTAATTGATCAATATTATTGATTCTGAACGCATATGGAACTCATACTGTGGCGTCATGCCGAAGCTGAAGAGGGTGTTCCGGGTGTCTCTGACATGTCTCGTCAACTGACAAAAAGAGGTTTGAGTCAGGCCCGTACGATGGCAGGCTGGTTGAAGACGAAACTACCCGAAAATACCTTGGTTTTAACAAGCCCTGCACAACGAGCGCGGCAAACCGCGATGGCGTTGTGTCATGATTTTGATATCGTGCAAGAGATTGCACCTGGTGCAAGTGTAAATCAAATATTGGCCGCAGCCGACTGGCCTTATGCGCAATGTGCAGTTGTGGTCGTTGGACATCAGCCCACACTGAGCGAAACAGTATGTGTATTGTTATCCACCATGCCTTCAGGCCTGTTTTTCAATCAAGGTGCGATCTGGTGGATTACCTGCCAAAAGCAAGAAAGTGCGTTTGTAGCAGAATTATGTACAGTTAAATATCCGGAAATGCTTTAAGTTTTTAAGCCCGTCAATTTTTAAGGTTTAGATCTTTATTTTAATATGTCTCGTCTAATACTTTTTAATAAACCTTACGGGGTTATTTGTCAGTTTACCGCGGAATTGGGGCATGTATCACTTAAGAATTATATTTCTTTGCCCGGGTTTTATCCAGCTGGGCGGTTGGATGTTGATAGTGAAGGCTTGGTTTTATTAACTGATGATGGAGACCTGCAAAATCAAATCAGTAATCCAAAATATAAATTGCCTAAAACATACTGGGTCCAGGTTGAAGGTGTTCCTACTCAGACAGCCATGAAGAAATTATGCCGGGGAGTTACTGTTAAAAATTATATAACGCTTCCGGCAAAAGCCAATTTGATGAACGAGCCTGCGGATCTCTGGCCCAGGATACCTCCTGTACGTTTTCGTAAGCATATTCCGACGACATGGCTGCAATTAAGTATCAAGGAAGGCAAGAACCGTCAGGTGCGACGCATGACCGCTGCTGTCGGATATCCAACATTGAGATTAATACGATTTGCAATTGGCGGTTACACCATAGCAGATATCGCGCCGGGGGGCTGGCACTTGCTGAATACTGCTTAAAGTATGCTTTATTATTGCCTTTACTTCGAGCAAAGCTTTATCTGGGTTTATGTTAGCTTGTCGCATGTGTATGAAATTGAGTGATTTTTACGTCTTCACTGCTAAGTTCTGTTTGAGTTTTTCAAAGACTGTGATTTAGAATCTTGCAACAATCTTGCAACAATCTTGCAACAAATCTTTACTGTCATGGTCATTAAAGTGTTAAGATGCATAACGAAGGTTTTTTTGCAAGCGCTGTTCTGATTTTGTTAAATTTTATGAACAGCTATTTTGTCCTTAATATCGTTGGTTTTTAATTGTTTACTGACGAAATTCGTTTAATCAGCATGAGTTGTTTCTTGATGATGTTATTGAATGTCATGGTCATGATTTAGGCTTTTAGGATTAGATATGTTGATTAGAATTTGCTTATACAAATTACAGGTTTTTAGAAGGATTGCCTCTATATGATTTCAGATTTTCTTAATTTAATTTCAGGTATCGTAGATATGCCATGGTGGGGATATATTGTAGTTACACTGGTTCTGACGCATATTACAATTGCCAGTATCACAATATACTTGCACCGTCATTCAGCTCACAGGGCTTTGGATCTGCATGCTATCCCCAGCCATTTTTTTCGCTTTTGGCTTTGGTTGACAACCGGGATGGTTACAAAAGAATGGACAGCCGTTCATCGTAAACATCATGCGAAGTGTGAGACCGGTAATGATCCGCATAGTCCAATGGTCTATGGCATTAAGAAAGTATTGGCTGAAGGTGCCGAACTTTATCGCATAGAAGCGAAGAAGCAGGAGACGTTGGATCGTTATGGGTATGGTACACCTGATGACTGGATGGAACGTAATGTCTACGATAAGCATAGTGCAAAAGGTGTTGCTTTGATGTTGATAATCAATGTGATTCTGTTTGGTCCGATAGGGCTTACCATTTGGGCTGTGCAAATGATGTGGGCACCAATTTTTGCAGCAGGTGTAATCAATGGTGTTGGGCATTACTGGGGGTATCGTAATTTTCAGGCTGAAGATGCCAGTCGAAACGTTGTGCCATGGGGTATTTTGATCGGCGGAGAAGAATTGCATAATAATCATCACGCTTATGCAACTTCTGCACGTTTGTCTAATAAGTGGTATGAATTTGATATTGGCTGGTTATATATCCGACTTTTGGAAATGATGGGGTTAGCAAAAGTCAAAAAGGTTGCGCCTAAATTACGCTTGAATAAAAGTAAAACGCAGTGTGATCTGGATACATTACATGCAGTTATTTCGCATCGTTATGAGGTGCTGGCGAAGTATTCCAAGTCATTAAAAGCTACCTTTGCAGAAGAAATAGTGCATTTGAAAGAATCTATAGCACATTATGATATTGATAAATCAACGCTTAAAAGCTGGCTTTTGGCCGATGCTAGAACGTTACAAGCGCATGAGCGGGAGACATTGAGCCAAGTCCTAAGCAACACTAAAACACTGGATACGGTTTACAACATGAGAGAAGAGTTGATTGCGATCTGGCAGCGATCAAGTGCGTCAAAAGATGAGCTGGTCAAGCAACTGGAGGACTGGTGTAAACGTGCAGAAGAAAGCGGTATTGAAGTGCTGAGATCTTTCTCTCAACGTTTGCGTTGCTATGCGTAAAAGTTAAATCGATCATGTAAATAAAAAAACCCGCTTAATGCGGGTTTTTTTATATTCAAATTAAAATATTAAAACGATTATTTTAATTTTGTTTCCTTGTATTTGACATGCTTGCGCGCAACCGGATCAAACTTATTGATTTCAAGTTTCTCAGGATTTGCACGTTTGTTTTTTGTGGTTGTATAAAAATGTCCAGTTCCTGCTGATGATTCAAGCTTAATTTTCTCGCGCATTGGGTGGATTCCTTATTCTTGACTAAATCAAATGAGATAATGAATAGATTTGATAGCTTAAATGTTTTTACCTTGCGAGCGCATTTCAGCTACGACCACATCAATTCCTTTTTTATCGATTGTGCGTAATGCAGCATTCGATAGGCGCAGATTGATCCATCGATTTTCATTTTCAAGCCAGAATCTACGTCTTTGCAAATTTGGTAAAAAACGCCGCTTGTTCTTATTATTAGCGTGGGATACATTATTCCCTGTCAACGGTTTTTTACCTGTTACTTCACATACTCGTGCCATGTTGATGCACCCCGAAATTACAAAAACGCTCATTATATCCCGATTTTGGGTTTTTTCTCAAATATATATATTTGGACGTTTGATTCCCCTAAAATCGTTAAAAAATTCAAGTCTAAATTAAATTTTGCTCAGCAAATGATAATATTTCGCTTTTGCCGACAATGAAGTGATCTAGGACTTTAATGTCGATTAAATCAAGCGCTTTTGTTAATGTGTTTGTTAATGCTTTGTCAGCATGGCTGGGTTCGGCAATTCCAGAAGGATGGTTGTGTGCAAAGATAAGTGCAGCGGCATTATGATGTAATGCACGTTTGACGACTTCGCGTGGATATACACTCGCTTGAGTCAATGTTCCGCTAAACAGCTCTTCCGCTGTAATCATGTGATGTTTTGCATCTAAAAAGATACCCATAAAAACTTCGTGTGGTTTGTTGGAAAGATGCAGATACAGAAAATCCCGAACAAGCTGAGGCGTAGTTAATGCATTGCCGTGTTCCAGCTTTTCGCCCAGTGTACGTCGTGACATCTCAAGAACAGCTTGTAATTGTGTATATTTGGCAATCCCTACGCCTGGAAAGTTACAAAGCGACGTCTTGTCGGCAGAGAAAAGGTTTGAGAGACTGCCATAGTGGTTAAGCAGATTTCTTGCAAGATCAACTGCGCTTTTTCCTGCAATACCCGTGCGTAAGAAAATTGCAAGTAACTCAGTGTCAGAAAGGTTTTTGGCACCTATTTTTACAAGCTTTTCGCGTGGGCGTTCAGTGATGGGCCAATCAGTAATTGCCATAATAATACAATATAATTTAGATCGGGGGTTTTCAAATATTACGGCATTGTATTTTGCGTGATTGAATGAAAATTTTAAAATTGTCGTTAGGCATGCATGATTATGCTGTTTTTAAGTTAGACTTCGGTTTCTGAGTGTTTAAATACTGAAAATTCTCCGATTAGATGAATAACGAAAACAATGCACGTTCCTTTACTGTAAATGTAAAAAAGCTTCTGCTTGGAGTAACAGGTGGTGTGGCGGCGTATAAAGTGGCGGAATTGGCACGCCTGCTCACACAAAAGGGCGTTGTCGTGCAGACTGTCATGACAAAATCAGCGTGTCGTTTTGTCGGACCAGCCACTTTTCAGTCGCTGACCGGGCTGCCTGTATTTACAGAATTGTGGGAGGCAAATGTGACAAGTAATATGGCACATATTAACCTTTCCAGAAATGTAGAGATGATTTTGATTGCCCCTGCAAGCGCTGATTTTATTGCTAAACTGGCGTGTGGCCTGGCAGATGACTTGCTATCGACACTTTGTTTAGCGCGCAACTGCCCGATGATGATCGCGCCCGCCATGAATCGACAGATGTGGGAGAATCCGGCTACGCAGCGTAATATCAACCGGTTGCAAGATGACGGCGTTATCGTGGCTGGACCTGCAGATGGAGAACAGGCCTGTGGTGAAGTTGGCCCAGGACGAATGCTGGAAACTGACGCGTTACTGATGGCACTACAGGAAATGCAGACGGAAATATTATCAGCCAGTCAGTTACAAGGCAAAAATGTATTAATCACAGCCGGGCCTACTTATGAGGCAATCGACGCTGTCAGGGGAATCACGAATATCAGCTCTGGAAAGATGGGGTATGCAATTGCTCAGGCTGCGCTGGAAGCTGGTGCCAGGGTGACATTGGTATCAGGCCCTACCTGTTTGAAAGCGCCTGCCGTATCACGGTTGGTCAATGTGCTGAGTGCGCAGGAAATGCTGAACGCGGTCAATGAAGAAGTCACTCGAATGCACACGGATATTTTTATTAGCGTAGCAGCTGTGGCAGACTATCGAGCGGCTACTGTCAGTCAAAACAAAATCAAAAAATCCGATCAAAAATTGATACTGGAGTTGGTGCCAAACCCAGACATTCTGTCACATATCGCCAATTTATCAAAGCCGCCATTTTGTGTGGGTTTTGCGGCTGAAACAGACGATTTGGAAAAGAATGCAGTGCTAAAACGTCGTTACAAGAAATTGCCGCTGGTGGTCGCTAATTTAGCGCAGGAAACAATGGGTGCGGATGAAGCAACGTTAATCCTGTTCGATGAAGCAGGTAAGCACTGTCTCAGGAAGGCGTCCAAACTAGTCCAGGCTAGGCAATTGATCAAACATATAGCATTGTTATATACACAACAACTTAAAAATTAGTCAGGCATTGAAATGACGAAAATTGATGTAAAAATTCTGGATAAACGTTTACTAAATCAACTGCCATCCTACGCCACTCCTGGTTCGGCTGGTTTGGATTTGCGCGCATGTATTGATCAAACTGAGATCATTAATGTGGGGCAAACAATTTTGATTCCAACGGGTATAGCGATTCATATTGCAGATTCCGGACTGGCAGCAATGGTGCTGCCACGCTCTGGTCTGGGCCATAAACATGGCATTGTTTTAGGTAATCTTGTCGGCTTAATAGACTCGGATTATCAAGGACAGATTTTTGTTTCCTGCTGGAATAGGGGACAGGCATCTTTTACGCTCGACCCAATGGAGCGTATTGCGCAGTTGATCGTGGTGCCTGTTGTGCAGGTTGGTTTTAATATTGTGGAAAATTTTGATCAGAGCCAACGCGGGGAAGATGGTTTTGGCAGCACGGGTAAGCATTAATGATGCGTTTGATTGTTTTAATCAATTATTGTCTCATGATGTTCATGGCGCATTCTATGCATACGCATGCTTCAGATCTGCCACGAATTTCACTGCAAATATCAAAATACATGATTTCTGCGGAGATGGCGACCACGCATCGTACACGTGCGCAAGGATTGATGTTCCGGGAATCGCTGGCCGAAAATACCGGAATGCTTTTTGTGTTTCCAAAAAGCGCGTATTACGGCATGTGGATGAAGAACACGATATTACCGTTAAGTGTCGCTTTTATTGATGAAAAAGGTACTATCATCAATATTGCAGACATGGAACCCGATTCGCTCGTGGCACATCGCTCAGCCGGTCCGGCTAAATATGCGCTGGAGATGAGTAGCGGCTGGTTTGCAAGCAGAAAAATAAGCGCAGGCGATCTGGTTTCCGGACTTGAACATGCGCCTGCGGCAAACTAAAATTCCATTTACTAGGTCGTGAGAAGTGCAGCGTTTAAGAACTGTTACCTTTCTCAAGCGTGGCGCGAAGGGCACTGGCCGTAATAGCCCTTTGTACTTGATATAGGATTAACGCATGCGTGGGAACATGCCTTTCAATCCTCGCATCATTTTTGACATGCCACCTTTATTCATCATTTTCATCATTTTTTTAGCCTGATCAAACTGAGATAGAAGTCGATTGACTTCCTGTACCGAAACACCTGCACCTGCTGCGATACGCCTTTTACGTGAAGCCTTGAGTATCTCCGGCTTGACACGCTCTTGTTGTGTCATGGAATTAATAATGGCCTCGGTGCGATTGATAACCTTATCATCCACATTCACATTCTGCGCTGCCTGACTCAATTGAGCGGGCAGTTTATCAAGCATGGCGCTCATGCCACCCATCTTTTTCATTTGTTGAAATTGTGCTTTAAAGTCATTAAGATCAAATCCTTTGCCTGATTTGACTTTTTGCATGAGTTTTTTGGCTTCATGCTCATCAGTGCTACGCTGTGCTTCTTCAATCAAACCAAGGACATCGCCCATGCCTAAAATTCGGGAGGCCATGCGATCTGGGTGAAATGTTTCCAGACCGGTTAGTTTTTCAGCAATGCCTGTAAACTTGATGGGTTTTCCTGTTATATGTTTGACAGATAGTGCAGCACCGCCACGTGCATCACCATCAAGTTTGGTCAGAACCACTCCAGTGAGCGGTAATGCCTCCGAAAATGCTTTGGCTGTATTAACCGCATCCTGACCTTGCATGGCGTCAACAACAAACAAGGTTTCAATCGGATTGAGCAGCGTCTCGAGTTCGCTGATTTCGTTCATCATTGCTTCATCAATGCCCAGTCTGCCAGCAGTATCAACAATCAGCACGTCATGGTGATGTTTACGGGCATAATCCAATGCAGCTGCTCCAATTTCGCCAGGTTTTTGTCCATTCTGTACTGGAAAAAAATCAGCACCAGTCTGTGTTGCCAACAGTTCCAGTTGATGAATGGCGGCAGGGCGATAAATATCACAAGATACCAGCAAAACTTTTTTCTTTTTTTGTTCTATCAACCATTTTGCGAGTTTTCCGCTACTGGTGGTTTTGCCCGCACCTTGCAAACCGGCCATTAATATGACTGCAGGGGGCGTTGTGGAGAGGTTGAGGTCTTCCTTCTCGCCGCCCATGATGGATATGAGTTCTTGATGAACAACGCCAACAAAGGCTTGCCCAGGAGTCAGGCTGCCCATGACTTCATGCCCAATCGCTTTTTCTTTGACGCGCGCAATTAAGTCTTTTACAACGGGTAAAGCGACATCCGCCTCAAGTAAAGCCAGACGCACTTCACGCAACGCTTTCTGGATGTTGCTTTCAGTGAGTCTCGCTTCACCTTTGAGTGTTTTAATGACATCGGAAAGACGACCTGTCAGATTTTCAAACATGCTAGGAACCTCAGTAAAATAAATTAATGTAGATAATGCTGCTTTGCAAAATTTACGAAATATGCTGGTGGATACTTTGAATTTGTTTAAGCGCCATGTAGACTTAACAACTGTCTATATTTTTTATGATCATATCGATGCTTGACATTTTAACTTATCTTGCGACATTTTTGCTTTATATACTGGTGGGTTGGTTGATATGGCGTAATATTCATTATCAATCTTCGTCATTTAAGAATAAAGAGGATAATAAATCGTCAGCCGCTGCCCGGCGCATTCATTACACCATGCTGTTTCCATTAATGCTGCATGCTATAATACTTTATCAGTCTATTTTTTCAGGTGCAGGATTAAATCTTGGATTCGGTAGCGCGATTTCGTTGATTGTATGGTTAACCGCATTAATTTACTGGTTTTCAGGGTTTTTTAGCCGCTACCAGGGAATGCAGACATTACTTGCACCAATTGCCGCTGCTGCTGCTGTAGCAGTTGTGCTGCCGTTAATTTTTCCATCGTTAAAACCATTGGAGAACACTGAATTGCCCGCATTTAGGGCGCATCTGGTTGTCGCGATGATGGCGTACAGTCTCTTAACTATTGCGGCTTTGCATGCGGCATTGATGACGATTGTTGAGCGCCAGTTGCATCATCCAGTAGCACATTCACTATTAACTAATTTGCCGCCATTGCTGGCAATGGAGAAGCTGTTATTCAATATCATCTGGGTTGGGTTTATATTATTGACGCTCACGCTGCTCAGTGGTGTTGTGTTCTCCAAAGAAGTGTTCGGCCAGCCTCTGACATTTACACATAAGACGTTATTTGGTTTTATCTCGTGGGGAACATTTGCCGCATTGTTGATTGGGCGGCAATTTTATGGATGGCGAGGCAGGATTGCAATACGTTGGACGTTGGTAGGGTTTGCCATGTTGCTGCTTGCCTATGTCGGCAGTAAATTTGTTTTGGAAATTGTATTGAATCGTTAAATTCAGGATGCAAATTGTGTAATACTGGATTTAATATATTGTCTAAAGTGACATAAAAAGCATTGCCTTGATTTTTTTCTTTGTCGTATGATCGGGGAGTTATAATTTTTAGCAAAACTCATGCGCAATAACAGTTCAGGTTGTTAGCAGCAGTTCCGATTGATCATGTTTTTAAGTAATTCATTATGCGCTTGTTAATACAACAGACCCTGTCATTGTTTTTTGCAACGATAGTGAATAATTCTCGTCTCAGTATATATTTGTATGCTTTGTCAAGCATCTTTTTGTCGGGATGCGTGGCTATGAAAGAACCGCCCGAGCCGCTAACAGAACAGCATATAGAGCAGATACCAGTTAGCGTGCATCAGCAGCAAATTGATAGTATGCGGATAATAATAGAGCAATTGGCGGAAAAACTAGCCGAAAAGGAAGCACTGATCAAACAAATCAGCGCCCGAGAGCAGGATCAGACACAAATCATACAAGCATCCAGTAAAGAAATAGCCCATACTCAGGTAAGGTTACGCAGACTGGCAACAAAACCGAGTTCGGCTTCTTTGATTGCGGAAGCGGAAGTTGCTATGGCATATATCAAACAGCAATCGATTCTAATCCCATCTGACACAGACCTGTATGAACAAGCAAAACGATTGCTGGATATGGCAGTTTTTTACTACAGGCGCGACAACTATGCCAACGCAACGTATTATGCTTCTCAAGCGCTTGAGTTTATGAATATGATTGCGGATCAGGATCGTGCTCTTCCTAATCGTGTTACGATTAGATTTAATACGCCGATTATGTTGTTGGCGATAGCTGATGCTAATTTACGCCGCGCGCCCGGAAGGCATGCGTTAATTATCGATGTGTTAGAAAAAGGTACTGTTCTGACAGCGAATGCCTATCAGGGGAATTGGCTGATGGTTCAAACAGACGATGATAGAGAGGGATGGATATTTAATACATTGGTTGAAACTATGTTGGACAAGAAGCATTAATCCGAATTTAAACTTGCGACGTATTCAGTGTCAGGACTGATAGTATAGGCTTGGTTGCGGCCGGCATGCTTAGCTTCGTAAAGTGCTTGGTCAGCGCGTGAAATAAGGGCGGTGGGAGAGATATCTTTCGGCTCAGACTGTATAATTCCAATACTCAGTGTAATATTAATAATCTTGTCAATTGTTTTGCAGTGTATTTCGGAAGCTTGAGAGCGAATACGTTCTGCAGTAATGACGGCTTCTTTAACGGTAGTTTCAGTTAAGATAATAATGAATTCATCGCCACCATAACGAGCGGCAAAATCAATGCTTCGAATGGATTGCGTCAAGGTGCCCGCAGTAGCTGCTAAAATTTCATCACCGATAACATGACCAAGTTTATCGTTGAGTACTTTGAAATAATCGACATCAATCATGAGTACGGCAAAGGGCCGCTTGTTACGTTGAAATCTTAAAAGTTGATCACTAATAATCTGGTTGAGTTTATTTCGATTGTATAATCCCGTCAGTCCGTCAGTAATAGATAATTTTTCCAGTTGTTGATTTTTTTGTAGCATGGTCTTGTTGGCAGCTAAAATTTTTGTCTGACTCCGACGCAGTTTTTCCGTCATCAAATTAAACATTTGTGCGAGCTTTCCAACTTCATCCTTTTGTCGTGTAGCAACAGTTATAGAAATATCGAGGTTGCCTTTGACAATCTGTCCTGTTGCATTAATCAAACGCTGCAGTGGCGTGACTATGGAGTGACCGAGGTAAATTGCAATAATGGCGACAATGAAAATTGATACACTTACCAAGATAAAATATAGATTGCGCTGTTTTGTCCACGCGGCGTAAACATCTTTATGATTTTTCTCAGCAATTATGGTAACTGGCAGAGTTTCTGCCTTGTATGCCAGTCCTATTACATTTTTTTGTGAAAAACTCCGGAAAGTCAGGGATTCTCCCGGGTTATTCCGCAAATACTGGAAAGTTCTTGAGTCAAAAAAAGATGGGTATGACACGTCAGTGTGAGTGGCTAGCAGCGCACTACCATTCGAATCAAATAAATAAATTTCACCACGAGGTGACTTTGTTGAACCTTTTAATAAAGGCTTGATGTTTTGCAAATCATAGGTAAGTACTAACTGACCCAAAATATAATCATCATAGGAGACGATGGGTAAAGCGATACTGACTACGATAGTTTCAAATTGCTCACTCCAAAGTGGCGGTGAAACCAGTGGCTGGTGCGATGTGTTGCTGTCCAGCCAAAGGTTTTTTAATGGTTCTGTAAGAATATGTTGATCAGAGCTGCTCGCGAAAACATTTTTGTTAATATCGACTACGGTCAGTTCCAGAATGGTTTCAAGTTTTTTATGAACGGAACTTAGGTAGTGCGTGAGAATTTCTGGTGATACCTTAATATAGCCATTTTGAAGGTTGGCAGCGGTGGAAAGCGCATCGATGATTATTTTAGCCGAGGTTAGTGATTTTCCTTCATGGATATTTTGATTAACCCAAGCATCAAGCTCATGACTGGCATGACTGGCTAAAATACGCAATTCGCGCTTGACATTATCTTTGATTAAATTTTCATTTAGATGAAACGAAAGTAACCCCAGTACAAGTGAAGGAATCAGCGTTGATAATAAAGCGAAAACAAAAATCTTGCTTTTGATGCTTTTCAATAGACTATCCTGCTCAGGAAAATTGTTAAACGTCCTTTATCATTTGATTTTACAGTGTCAATTTTAGAAAAAGATGTAGAAAAAGATACGAAAAAGTCGTTTTAATCATTCGATCAATCGAAAACAATTAACCAGTATGCAGTGCAGCCGGCTCTCTGTCAGGGTAGTGGCTCATTTGATAGCCTTGCCAGAGTCTGTTTGCAATAAATGTGGCGATAGTATTGGCGTGATGTTCAAGTGCAGTGTTACCCAGTTCGTGGGTTGTTTGTTTAAAAAGTGCAAGCCAGCGTTCAAACAGTTTGGCTGATAACTCAGGTAATGCAATATGTTTTGGCATGGGGGCGCCACGAAATCGGCTTGTGCCTCGTAATTGAGCGGACCAGAAGTTGATCATTTGAACAAAATGTGCATCCCAGTCGATAACATGCTCTTCAAAAATTGGTCCGAGCGAAGGATCTTTTCTGGCTTTGCCATAGAATTCATGCACGAGTTTTGAGATCTCTTCTTCAGTATATAAGTCAGGGCTTGGTATTGGAAAAGGTGATTGGCTCATATTTAAGATTAATAAAATTGATTAATAAGAAAAGAAGCTTGTTTAAATTAAGTAAAAGTTTTTCAAAAGAGCTGCCATGTAATAAAGGTAAAATTAAGCAGTTCGTCAGTCTGGCAAGTTTAACTAACGAAGGTCTGACTGTCCAACATTGACTGAGCATGTTGGTTGTTGAAATTTTATTATATTGTCTGCGCTGGATATAAACATAATGCTATCGCTTGCCCGTGTCGTGATTAAACAATATCGAGTGTGAAATGTATAAGAAGTTCAATAGCAGGCTTGTATAGCTAGTGTGTGCGGCAAGGTAGACTCGTATAGTCGATCATATTGCACTAAGGATGAATGATAAAGTTGGTGTAAACGAGCATGTGATAGTAGTACCATCTGTAGTTACCTGCAAAGAAATATGTCAATATATTTGGCAACGTGGCAACGAAAAATTGAGCAATTAAAATTAGGTAAAATTGGTTAGAGGACGGCAATATGAAGGTAGGTAAAACGTTATTAGATGATCCGGCCTGCACAAAATCAACTGCATTCACGCGGGAAGAGCGTATACGGTTTGGTTTGCGTGGGTTGCTGCCTTACGATGTGGCCAGTATCAGCAAACAAAAAGAACGCGCACTCGAAAACATGCGACGTAAAAACAATAATATTGAAAAGTATATTTTTTTAAGCGCGTTGCTGGATCGTAATCAAAGGCTGTTTTATCGGACCATGATAGATCATATGGAAGAAATTCTGCCATTGGTTTATACGCCGACGGTCGGAGAGGCCTGCAAAGAATTTGCTCATATTTTTAGAAGACCACAGGGGCTTTATATTACGCCGGAAGATCGTGGGGGAATCGGGGACGTATTTGGAAACTGGCCTGAGAAAGATATTCGTGTCATCGTAGTTACAGATGGAGAACGGATTTTAGGCTTGGGTGATTTGGGTGCTAATGGTATGGGTATTCCGATTGGTAAAGTCGCATTATATGTTGCCTGCGCCGGAATTCAACCGGCTCATTGCATGCCTGTTATGCTGGATGTGGGCACAAATAATCAATCATTGCGTGAAGATCCACTCTATTTGGGATATCCTTTTGCGCGCCTGGAAGGGGAAGCCTATTTGTCACTAGTTGATGAGTTTGTGCGTACAGTGCAAACCCGATTTCCAAAGGCTTTGATTCAATTTGAAGATTTTCTGACGCCAAACGCGTTTAGTTTTCTTGACAATTATGGAACGGAAGTGCGCTGTTTTAATGATGATATTCAGGGTACAGCCGCAGTGACACTGGCAGGTGTTTATACATCATGCCGTATTACAAAAAAGAAGTTTTCAGATTTAACGATTATGTTTCTGGGAACGGGGTCTGCGGCGGGTGGTACAGCTGAATTAATGGTGGCAGCCTTTCGTGCTCAAGGACTTGGCGAGCAGCAAGCGCGTGAAAGACTCTGGTTCATCGATAGGAAGGGGCTGGTTGTGTCGACAAATGAAAACATCAAACCGCGAATCCAGCCATATGCACACGCGCATGTGCCTTGTGATTTTGTTGACGCAATTGCCGATATCAAGCCTGATGTTCTGATTGGCGCCACAGGGGTAGCCGGCACTTTTACCGAACAAGTTGTGCGGCAAATGGCAGCGGTTAATGAGAGACCTGTAATTATTGCATTATCGAATCCAACATCGCATACCGAATGTACGGCAGAGGAGGCCTACAGATGGAGCGACGGACGTGTTATTTTCGCAAGTGGCAGCCCATTTGAAAAAGTATGCTATAAAAATCAATGCTATGAGCCGGCGCAGGGTAATAATGCCTATATTTTCCCAGGTATTGGTCTCGGTGTCTGTGTCAGTTCTGCACGACTCATCACGCCAAATATGTTTCTGTCAGCTGCAAAAGTGCTGTCTAATCTGGTGACCGAAGAGGAAATCGCTAAAGGAGCGGTGTACCCATCTCTTGTGCGTGTTCGCGAAGTTTCCAGGGAAATTGCGAAAGCTGTTTGTCAGGTTGCCATAAAAGAAGCGCTTGTTGATGAAGAGTTGCCGGAGAATCTGGAAGAATACATCCGGTCATTTATGTATGATCCCAATTATTAGATAAGATGATAGGGCTTATTATGCTGCTCGCTAATCGAGATTTTCTTCACTGAACAAATTAAGAACGCCATCCAGACCGACATGGCTGATTGAGTAGGTTGCCTTTTCCTGTACGATTGGTTTTGCGTGGTAAGCTATACTCATACCTGCCTCTGCCATCATGTCTAAATCATTAGCGCCGTCACCGATAGCAATGACCTGCTCGCGATGAATGCCGAGTTCGCTGCATATATTTTTTAAAGCCTCGGCTTTACCTTCCCGACCTAAAATTGTTCCTAATACTTTTCCGGTAAGTTGGTTGTCTCGTATTTCGAGTGTGTTGGCGGCTGCAAAGTCCAAATGCAGTTTTTCCTTGATTCTGTCGGTAAAAAATGTAAAACCGCCAGAAATGACCATGGTTTTTAGGCCAGAATTTTTAGCCTTTTTTAGCATGATTTCAGCGCCGGGGCTTAATTGCACACGTTCGTCATAGACCTTTTGGAGTGCGTCGGAATGCAGTCCTTGAAGTAGTGCTGTTCGCCGTGTCAGGCTTTCTTCAAAACTGATTTCTCCCCGCATTGTTTTAAGTGTGATTTCGGCAACCTGTGGTTTAACATGATGGATGTCGGCGACTTCATCAATTGATTCAATAGCCAGTAGTGTTGAGTCCATATCCATCGCAATCAGTTTGAAATCGGACAGATACTGTGCGGAATCGACGAATGCGAAATCAAGATTTACTTTGGCACAGTAAGGTGCGATGCCATCTTTTTGTGATGCGTTTTTAAGTCTGAAAGCTTGTCCTGTAATTCTTTCAATTTGATCTGCACAGGCCAGTTTTGCCAATTCTCTTAGGTCATGGTTCTCTATTTCAGAACCCTGTATGATTAAATGCATATGCTGTTTTTGTTATTTAATTATTAAGGATTAAGCGTATTGTGCCATAGAAATACGCGAATGCGACCATTGTTGCAGTATAGAGCGCCTGATCTGCTGCTTTCAGCATGTCTTGTAGGGAACTGAAACTATTTGAATGGTTTTTAAGAGCCACAACACCTGCCGATGCTGTTACATTAAAAACAGGATTATCTTCTGATGTGAATGAAATGCGTGAAATTGCGTCTTTTATGCGGTTGATAGCGTTCTCAGTTTCCATTAATAACATGCCAGGGAAAATCATTGTAAATTCTTCTTCGCCGTATCGACACAGATGATTGTTATGACGAATCAATTTATGAGTCGTATATGCTACGCAGAACAGCAAGGTATTGCCCGTAGCGTGCCTATAAATATCATTGATTCCTTTAAAATGGTCCAAGTCTAGCAGGGCAATGGTCAATGGTGCGCCGAGTTGTTTATATAGGTTAAATTCAAGTTGAATAACTTCTTCTAAAAACCTCGATTATACGCGCCCGTTAGGTGGGCCCGTAAGGCCGTCGCACTGCGATTTTTGCTCTAATTCCTGCATTTGACTAAGTTGTGCATTGTAAGCAACTCTTTAAATTCAGACATGATATCAGATGCTTTTGCAGGCTGGAATACACTGATATCGAACAAGTCTTCAATAGCATGGAGTTTTTCTTGCATTTTGTCTATAACTCTAACAAGAAGGGATTCCAGTCTTAAGCCATGACCGCGCTTCTTCTTTGAGTAACTCAGTCATCTTCTCGATAGTTTGAAGATTAATAATATAACTGGCAATATATTGTGATATGGCAACACAGACATGCAGAGTCGGTTTTTTTGTAATAACTCTGATTTGTTATGGCTGACTGTACAGGCTATTGCAATATGACTCGGGATATGCAACTGCTAAAGCAGTTTGTATCCAAGTTCATCACACCGGATACCTAAAATTTCACGTTCACCAAGCGCGCGACTAGCAAGTGCAATGTACTGAAATGTCGCCAGATTTATTGTTGACAAATGTTTTGCTATATTGCTCCGCATTCTGGATTAAAGAGCTGGAGAGAGAAAAAGATAATACAATTACAATAACATTATGTGTCTCTAATATGTTGACGGCCTGCCTTATATTTGTTGCAGTTCTTTTGATTATAAATAAAGGAGAGTAGGCAGTTTTAAGTATTTTTTCTGAAAACACAGGATCCAGCGAAGTGTATCCACATACTGTCAATATATCGGTATCAGGATCATTGGCGACACCCGGCGCAAGGTGGATAATGTCTTGCAAAGATGTAACAATTTTATCGGATCTGTGTTTGTGTTAATTATGGCTTCCAATTTTTTGTTAGTCATTCTGCATGACTCTGATTGAGTTAAAGATTATTATTGAATTTTGAACATTATTGCTTGATTGAAACCTGTCTGCTTCAGGTACACATCAGTACTATGTTGATGACGATAGGTGCCAACTTGTTTTCCGCCTGAATACATTACTCTAACAACATCTTTTTGGCGTTAAATCACTCGTGGAGAGCATTAACAATATTTTGTTGATGTCGTTGGCGATTTAACTGTTTACTTTTTATCATAACAATATGAAATAAAGGGTATATTGAAGGATAGTGTCATTTGTTCATTTTTAGTAAAGAACCACAATGCCATGAGTATTATAAGGACGTACTTTACACTTCTTCAATCATGAGCGATGAAGTGTTATAGTTGTTTATAAATACCTTGATTTATATCAATATATGTTCAAGCTGTTTAGGGTGTTTAAAAAATTTCAAGTAATAATAAGATTATCGATAACAAGGAGTAAAACGTGGATTTGGTGATAAAAGTAGCGACCCCGGATAAGCAGCGTGGTGCTTGTGTGGTGGTGGGTGTTTTCGAGTCAAAAAAAATGACGGATGCTGCGAAAGACCTGGATAATCTTTCTGAGGGTTATATTAAAAGTATTCTCAGTCAGGGTGATATGGAAGGAAAAGCCAACACGGCCTTGTTGTTGCATAAGGTTCCAAACGTGTTGTGCAAGCGCGTGTTGCTAGTCGGTTTAGGTAAAGAGCAGGAGTTTAAAGACAGCGCGTTTATAAACGCTGTTCAAGCGGCATTTCGTGCATTACAAAACACGGGCACCACAGATTGCGCATTTTATCTGACGGATATATCCGTTCATGAACGTGATATTGCCTGGAAAGTAACACAGCTTGCTCGGCTCTCTGTTGATTGCAGTTACCGGTTTGACATGCTGAAGAGTAAACCGGATGAAGGCAATAATGCTTTGCGCAAAATAACAATCTGTATTCGTGACCGCATTGATATGTCGATCGGGGAAGAAGCGCTCAAACAAGGCGCTGCTATAGCACACGGAATGAGCTTGACCAAGGATCTGGGTAATCTGGCGCCCAATATCTGCACACCTACCTATCTTGCTGATAAGGCAAAAGAACTTGCTAAAACATATAAATTCAAGGCCACGATTTTGGATAAGAAAGATATGGAGAAGCAGGGGATGGGGGCATTATTGGCTGTCGCCCGCGGTAGCCACCAACCGGCAAAATTGATTGTACTGGAATATCAGGGAAAGGGGAGGAAAGAAAAACCGATTGTTTTGGTGGGTAAGGGTGTTACTTTTGATACTGGTGGTATTTCATTGAAACCAGCGGCTGAAATGGATGAAATGAAATACGATATGAGCGGGGCTGCAAGTGTGCTTGGAACAATGAAAGCCATTGGCGAAATGAATTTACCCATCAATGTTGTGGCCATTATTCCAGCAACTGAAAATATGCCTGGCGGCAGTGCAACAAAACCTGGGGATGTGGTGACGAGCATGTCCGGCCAGACTATTGAAATATTGAATACGGATGCCGAGGGTCGCTTGATTTTATGTGATGCTCTAACATATGCGGAACGTTACGAACCAAAAGCCGTAATTGATATTGCCACCCTGACCGGTGCATGCGTGATTGCATTGGGAAATGTGGCAACTGGCTTAATGAGTAACGATGAAACATTGTCCCAAGAGTTGCTCAAAGCAGGCGAGGAGGCGGCTGATCGTGTGTGGCAATTACCTTTATGGAATGAATACCAGGATCTGTTGAAGAGTAACTTTGCAGATATGGCTAATATTGGTGGTCGTGCGGGTGGCACCATTACTGCCGCCTGCTTTTTGTCTAGGTTCACAAAGAAGTATCAATGGGCGCATCTGGATATAGCGGGTACGGCCTGGAAGTCAGGCAAAGAGAAAGGGTCTACCGGTAGACCTGTGCCGTTATTGACTCAATTTTTGATGTCACAAGCAAACATGTCCAAATAGCGTCTTTTTGGTTATTTTCTTGTATGATAAGTCACTTGTTGGATGATGACAGCAATATATTTTTACTCGGGTGCTGCTGACAGATTGCGGGTGGTATGCAGATTGTGTGCCAAAGCATTAAATCAAGATAACAGAGTGATTGTGTATACGCCTGACGCAGATAAACTGGATGAACTGGATAAACTACTTTGGACTTTTCAGTCAACCAGTTTTTTGCCGCACTGCTATATTGATGAAAATGAAACGCTGGTTAATGCAACGCCGATTGTCCTGAGTAACAGGATAGTTAATGAACATACATTTGACATGTTGGTGAATCTGCATGAACACTGTCCGTCTGCTTTTGATCAATTCAAGCGCGTGATTGAGGTCGCTGGGCAGTCTCCCGAGGATAAATTTTCGGCACGTGCGCGTTATCGTTTTTATAAACAGGCCGGATATGAGCTGTACCACCATAATCTGGCGGAAACAGCAGGCTAATATTGATATCTTATATGTGATACATATGATTGATACAGTCAAAACAGAAGTGGACGAAGATAATGACAGGGTTCTGGAGAAATTTAACTTCTTGGTCGATAAGTACCATCATTATGATAGTGCGATTATTGCTGCAGAAGACGTTCTAGATATTGACAAAATACCCGTTTTGACTGAAAGCGTCACCTTGCGATCGAAAAGTTTGCAAGCGCAATTTGATGAACTGTCTCCATTGCGTTTGCTGCTGGATGCTGCGCTGATTGATGCGAAAATAGACCTTAAACCATCGGATAGACTGGCTTTGGTGCATGCACTTGAAAATCGTATTGTCGTACAGGAAAAAGTTTTATTGGACACTTAAAGCTTAAGCGACTTTGTTTGCGCTCGGCACGTTCGGATGCGTGTATGTCGTTTTATGAGGTAGTGTACGCAAATCACACGTTATTCCTTTATAATAATAGGTTTTTTGTTTTGTATTTTTAAACACTGACAACCTATTCTTATTTTAAATACATGGAACTTGCGAAAAGCTTTGATCCCAAACTAATAGAGCACCAGTGGTATTCAGTCTGGGAGTCGGCCGGTTATTTCAAGCCAAATCATATCGAACACACCGATGCATACTGCATTATGTTGCCGCCACCGAATGTGACCGGAACATTGCATATGGGGCACGCATTTCAGCATACGTTGATGGATGCGTTAACCCGTTATCATCGTATGAAAGGTGAAAATACACTCTGGCAACCGGGTACCGATCATGCCGGGATTGCAACCCAGATTGTAGTGGAGCGCCAGCTCGATCAACAAGGTATTGATCGTCGTGATCTCGGACGAGATGCTTTTTTAGCGCGTGTCTGGCATTGGAAAGAAGAGTCAGGTTCGACTATAACTCGTCAGATGCGACGATTGGGTACATCCTGTGACTGGACACGTGAGCGTTTTACCATGGACGCGGGATTATCCAGTGCAGTCACTGAAGTGTTTATTCGTCTTTATCGTGAAGGACTAATTTATCGTGGCAAACGGCTGGTTAACTGGGATCCGGTTTTACAGACCGCTGTATCTGATCTAGAGGTCGTATCTAAAGAGGAAAATGGCTCGATATGGCATATTCGGTATCCACTTGAACAAGCTGATGGTTCGATTACTATAGATGAGACCATTACTGTGGCAACTACCCGCCCGGAAACAATGCTCGGTGATGTTGCGGTTGCAGTGCATCCTGAAGATTCACGTTATCAGCATTTAATTGGGCGACATGTGCGACTGCCATTATGTGAACGCAGTATTCCGGTTATCGCGGACAGTTATGTTGATCCAGAGTTTGGCACCGGTTGCGTCAAGATTACACCGGCGCATGACTTTAATGATTATCAGATGGCACAACGCCATCAACTGGTTCCTATCAATATTTTTACGTTGGACGGCAAAATCAACGACCTTGCACCGTCAAAATATCAAGGCATGGATCGTTTTGACGCAAGAAAAAAAATCGTATCCGATCTTGATATCAATGGCTATCTGATTGAGACCAAGCCACATAAAATGATGGCGCCAAGAGGTGATCGCACCAATACTATTATCGAACCCATGCTGACTGACCAGTGGTATGTGTCCATGGAAGGCATGGCCAAGCGTGGTTTGGATGTGGTGGCAACCGGTGAAGTGAAATTTACTCCGGAAAACTGGACACACGTTTACAACCAATGGCTGGAAAATATTCAGGACTGGTGTATTTCGCGTCAACTTTGGTGGGGGCATCGTATACCTGCATGGTATGACGAAGACGGCAATATTATCGTAGCCCATAGCTTGGAAGAAGCACAGAAACTGTCCGGTAAAACAGAATTGAAGCAGGATGAGGATGTGCTGGATACGTGGTTTTCATCTGCGTTGTGGCCTTTTTCAACGTTGGGTTGGCCTGACGATACTCAAGAATTAAAAACCTTCTTGCCGACATCTGTTTTGATTACCGGCTTTGATATTATATTTTTCTGGGTGGCGCGTATGGTGATGATGTCGCTGCATTTTACAGGTAAAGTACCATTCAAAGAGGTTTATATTACTGGCCTGATTCGAGACGCGGAAGGTCATAAGATGAGTAAATCCAAGGGGAATGTGCTGGATCCGCTTGATCTGATTGACGGAATATCGCTTGATGATCTGATTGCTAAACGTACAACAGGACTCATGAATCCCAAACAGGCAGTGTCTATCGAAAAAAATACCCGTAAACATTTTGTCAACGGAATACCGGCTTTTGGTACGGATGCGCTGCGGTTTACCTTTGCCAGTCTGGCTTCACATGGGCGAGATATCAAGTTTGATCTGCAACGTTGTGAGGGTTATCGTAATTTCTGCAACAAATTATGGAATGCGACCCGCTATGTGCTGATGAACTGCGAAGGGAAGAATACAGGGTTGGATACCAGTCTGGAGTATGAGTATTCGAATACGGATAAATGGATCATCAGTCGTTTGCAACAAGCTGAAGATGCAATAGAAAAATATTTTGCAAATTATCGTTTTGATCTGGCGGCAAGAGAAATCTATGAACTGGTGTGGGATGAATATTGCGACTGGTACGTTGAATTGGCGAAAGTTCAGCTGAGCAGTGACCGCGAATCAGTGCAACATGCAACACGCCGGACATTGGTGCGTGTGCTCGAAGTGATGTTACGTCTTGCACACCCGATTATTCCTTTCATCACTGAGGAACTTTGGCAAAAAGTGGCGCCCCTTGCAGGGAGAAGTGGTGCTAGCATCATGTGTCAACCTTATCCACTTGCAGAACCGGTAAAAATTGACCAGAATTCAATTGAGAAAATTCAATTACTCAAGGAAATTGTGAATGCTTGCCGCACACTGCGCGGCGAAATGAACTTGTCACCGGCACAAAAAGTACCATTGCTGGCCACCGGTAATGCGCAGACGTTGGTTGAATATACACCTTATCTCATATCCTTGGCTAAATTGTCAGATATTGAAATTCAGAATGTCTTGCCAGACGTCGATGCGCCGATATCCATTGTGGGTGATTTCAGGCTCATGCTGAAAATAGAAATTGATGTTAAAGCTGAGCGTGAACGTCTGAAGAAAGAACTGGCGCGAATAGCAGCAGAAAAATCCAAGGCTGAAACGAAGTTGTCAAATCCTAATTTTGTCGAGCGCGCGCCGGCAGCTGTCGTGGCGCAAGAAAAAGATCGATTGACAGGCTTTAATACAAAACTGGACAGTCTGAACGAACAATTGCAAAAGTTGCATTAATCATGCTTGAGCGAGGAAAATGCTATCTTGTGAATAAGTAAGCTGTTATTGAGAATATTTCAAGGACAGCTCTTGCACTTTTTAGATGTCTCAGTTTCTAGTCAGTATTCTGTAAGTATCACTTTAACGGAACACTCAAGGTTAATCGGTTTTGTTTAGTACTTGCTTTATTTTGGCGATACGTGCTTCACGTACTTTGGTATTGATGGCGGTGGATAGTAACGTGTTATCGTTGATTCTTTCACGAAGGGCTGCTGCAATTTCGCCAGCGTTAATGCTCTGTGCTGCGGCGAGCGCTTTGTGTAATAACCTTGTTTGTGGATAAGCTCTGTTAGCGTAACCGGGGAAACCATGAAAGTCACAAGCACAGGCCAGTAAAAATTCTCCAAAACGATCCGGTTTGCGGTAAGCATCAACAGCCTGCAACAGGTCGGCAATAGCCTTTGCATTGAGTGCTTCTGCCTGATGCACCTTATCATGCAATTGTGCGACCAATATGGCAAGATCACGTGACTCTTTGGGGATGCGGATACGTTCAGATAAATCCATAATAATTTGCAGACTGCGCTGTTCATGGTCGATATGGTGAGGCCATTCTTCAGGTGGCGTTGTTCCTTTTCCGAGATCATGCAGTAGTACGGCAAAACGAACCGGTAGAGAGTAATTTTTTGTTGCGGAATAATCAATGGCCAACATGGTATGTAAGCCGGTATCGATTTCCGGGTGTGTATGTGCTGATTGGGGAACGCCGAATAGTACGTCAACTTCAGGCAAAATACGAGACAGTGCACCGCATTCTCGTAACATGTAGAACATGCGTGATGGATTATCTTCCATTAATCCTCTGGAAATTTCCTGCCAAACGCGTTCTGGCACCAGCGCTTCCACTTCACCGTTATGTACCATGTCGTTCATTAATGCGAGAGTTTCGGGTGCAATGCGGAAACTGAAACGCGCCGCAAATCGTGCGATTCTGAGAATGCGAACCGGATCTTCTGAGAAAGCCGGACTAATATGGCGTAAGATACCCGCCTCTAAATCAGCAACACCGTTGAATGGATCGATGATATTGCCGTCTTTGTCCTTGGCGATAGCGTTAATGGTTAAATCCCGTCGGACAAGGTCTTCCTGGAGCGAGACCTTCGGTGTGGTGAAAACTTCAAAACCTTTGTAACCACGCGAAATTTTTCGTTCGGTTCGGGCCAGCGCATACTGCTCTTTGGTTTTCGGATGTAGAAAAACCGGAAAATCCTTGCCAACCGGACGATAACCTAATTGTTCCATTTCTTCCGGCGTGCTGCCGACTACTACGTAATCATGATCTTTTACAGGCAGGCCCAGCAATTCGTCTCGCACTGAACCGCCTACCAAATAAATTTTCAAGGTAGAAAAACTAAGAATTACAAATAAATAAATTGCGTTTGCTTGTATGCAAAGAACATCTGGCGTATTTCATTTTACTGTAACTGATTATTTTTTTGAAACAACGCCCAGGCGATCCTTGAGCGTCGGCGCAGTGTGATCATGTTCCAATACATTTGCATAATAGACAGAGTTTTTAAGTACTTTTTTTACATAGTCACGTGTTTCACTGAAAGGAATTGTTTCGGCGTAGATCGCGCCTTCCAGATTTTTATCGTTGTCTCGCCAGCGTTTCGCGCGTCCCGGGCCGGCGTTATAAGCAGCAGATGCTAATAATGGTTGATTATCCAGCGTTGAAAGCACATGTTTTAAGTAATAGGTGCCGAGTTTTAGGTTGATATCAATTTGTGTGACCAGATTTTGCTGAAAATTGACAATGCCGAGTTGTCTGGCTACCCATTTCGCTGTATCCGGCATCAGTTGCATTAGCCCTTTAGCACCTGCACTTGATGTGACATCGGTCAGAAAGCGGCTTTCTTGGCGGATGAGACCATAAACCCAGGCTTCATCAATAGCTTGTTCTTTCAAAATGGGTTGTAATGTTTCGCGATGTGGTGTTGGAAAGCGTAATCTAAAGTCGTGTTGTTGTATGGTTCGATTGGCTGTGTTGATGGCACGGTCATAATGTCCATGTTGCCGTGCGACCTCAGCCGCAGCGAGTAATTGCCGATCATTAAAATTACGGATAGTCCACACCCATTCTCTATAAGCTTCTGTGCGTAAATCCAAGCGGTAAAAGGCCAAAGTACGTTGTACGCCGGGCATTTTTTCCATGGCAATAACTTCTTCTTTACTGACGGGAGTGGATTCTTTTGCCGCAGTGAGAATTGTGCCTAGTTCTTCTTTGGCCAATTGTCCGTAATAATTGTGCTCCTTACTAAGTGAAATCAGTATGCTGTTGGCACCGGACACATTGCCTGTTTTCTTGAGTGCCCGTGCTTTCCAGTACTGCCATGTACTGTCTGCCTGCTCTGTGGCTGACATGCGATGTATGCTATCCAGCACGCTGTCCCAGCGTTCTAAGCGAAGTGCCGCACGAACTTGCCATGCCAGTAGTGTGTCTGTCAGGGGATGCGGGTTCTTAGTATTCTGGGCTGCCTGAAACCAGCCAAGTGCGCGCGAATCATGCCGCATTGCAGCACGGTATCCGAGTCTGCCTAAAAAATAGGATTGATCGGAATCGGATAGCTTATCTTTGATTTCCAACCATTTGACCAGCGCGGGATTGGTATCATTGCTTAGTAAGCGCAGTAGTGCAAACAGAGCAATTTCACGATCAGCACGTGTTTTTATTTTGCCCTGGCGTGTTTTGAGATAGTAAAGTGGATTTTGTGCCGCTGCATTGAGTTCGTCTATATTTAATGCTTCGTCGACAGGTATGCTGCGGCTGATATAACGTGCCATGCCGGTTTGTCCCGCTTCCAGCGCCAGTCTGATACGTGCCCACATATCTTCGACTGTGATGATTTTTCTAGAAATTAATGTGTTGAAAACAGGAGTGCAGCTGTCAGGCATGCTATTGGCAGTAAACCAAAGCAAGCGGGCTTCGTTGAGTGCGTTATTATCATGTGTTTTAACGCGGTGCTGATAGGCGTAACAGAGCAGCTCGCTGTCCTTGTTTGCCAGTTTCTCAAATTCGTTTTCAAAAAGATTCCACTGCTGATTATTGGCGAGTAATCTTAACCAGTCAATACGTAACCGTTCGGCAACCAAACTGTTTTCGTGACGCGCCAGAAAAGCCTGTATCGTTTCAATACTGGTCGATCGCAAATACATACGAAGTTGATAATATTCGACATATGGAGCCAGTGCATGATGGTTCAAGCGTTTGGCGTAATCGGCCAGCTGTGTGGCATTACCTTGTTGAAATGCTTTACGTGCAGCGATGAAATCACTATCTAGTCCAGATAGATTGGATGGAATAGCTTGGCTGGCTGCCAGCGTACACGCATAAAAAAGAAAAATTATGTTTGTCAGGAATTTGATCATGGCATAAAGATACAAACTAAACATATCGAAACTGAACGCTATGAAACCGCTTTAAAAAACTGCATAGGTTGTATCGGCAATACCGTAGCAAAATAGAGTTGTCTCGACAACTATTAATAAATCATAGCAATCTTTACAATTATTTACGAATGCACTTGCTAGAGTATTTGCATTCTGAAATTCAAAAAAGTACTGAGTGAATTGATTGCTGGATTTACTCGCGCATGTTACGACTCAGTACCTTTCCGGGATAACAGATCAGGTAACACCTTGCCCCAGCATGGCATCAGCAACTTTTACGAATCCAGCAATATTCGCGCCATCAACGTAATTTACGCTGCCGTCAGGCTTGCTGCCATATTCCAGACAGGATTTATGGATAGCCTGCATGATTTCCAATAAACGTGCGTCAACTTCATCATGTGTCCAGGCAAGTCGTATTGCATGTTGGCTCATTTCCAGGCCTGAAGTAGCGACACCACCCGCATTGCTTGCTTTGCCTGGCGCATAAAGCACTTTATTTTGTTCGAAGCATTCAACGGCTTCAGCGGTAGAAGGCATGTTGGCGCCTTCGGCAACACAAATGACACCGTTCTTAACCAATGATTGTGCATCTTCTTCACTGATTTCGTTTTGGGTCGCACAAGGCAGGGCGACATCGACCGGCACATGCCAGGGTTTGGTGTTGGGTAAAAAGGTTGCGTTGACGCGTTTGGCGTATTCGTCGACGCGTTCATATAAATGATTCTTGACTTCGGACAATATGGCGAGTTTCTCGGTAGTAAAGCCGTCTTCATCCACAACAGTACCACTTGAATCTGAAACGGTGACAACTTTGCCGCCTAGCGTGAGGGCTTTCTCAATGGCAAATTGCGCTACATTGCCAGAACCGGAAATGGAAATTCTCATGTCTTCAAGCGAACGGCCAGCATGTTTGAGTACTTCTTGAGCAAAATAAACAGTTCCATATCCGGTTGCTTCAGGCCGTACCAATGAGCCCCCAAAACTTAGACCCTTGCCCGTAAAAATACAATCAGAACGATTAGACAGTTTTTTTACCATGCCGGCCATGTAACCGACTTCACGTCCACCAACACCTATATCGCCAGCTGGTACGTCTGTATCCGAACCGATATGTCGGAACAATTCGCTGGCATAAGCCTGACAGAAACGCATAATTTCACCCGGGCTTTTTCCCTTTGGGTCAAAATCAGATCCACCCTTGCCGCCACCCATCGGTAGCGTGGTTAAAGCATTTTTGAAAGTCTGTTCAAAGGCAAGAAATTTAAGAATGGAAAGATTAACCGATGGGTGAAAGCGTGTGCCGCCTTTATAGGGACCGATCGCTGAGCTATGCTGGATCCGATAACCGCGGTTGACTTTGACTTCACCTTGATCATCGACCCAGGCTACACGAAAAATGATGGCACGCTCTGGTTCTACCAGACGGTCAAGTACGCCATGCTCGGCGTAACGTGGGTGTTCACTAATAAAAGGCCACAAACTTTCCATGACCTCCTTAACAGCTTGTATAAATTCTGGTTGAACTGGATTACGTTCTGCGACATAGTTACAGAATTCCTGAAAACTTTTATATTTCATGTTTTAATTTCCCCGGTTTAACAAAGGTTATTCTTGAACTCTTCATTCTGCCAAATAAATTCATAAGGTGCACAGTATTTTTGTAAAAAAAAGAGAAAAGAACAGTTTTTTTGAATTATATTTGTCTTTTAATGACAATAAGATTGAAGATGTACATTGTGTCGTAATATTTAAATGATTGCCATGGTGGGGCTGAGATGACTGATAAGAACAAATTATCCAGAAGAAAATTGATCAAGTTGGGAATGGCGGGTACTGTGACGGGCGCGCTCGGCGCGTCGGAAAGCTGGAGTGAGATGGTTACCATTCCAACGCCGCAGGAGGTTGAGGGACCTTTTTATCCGGTCGCGGACCAACGAGATAAGGATGCTGATCTCACTCGAGTTGCGGGTCAGAACAGTTCGGCAAAAGGTCAATATATCGTCATTAGCGGATTTATTAAGGATGACAGCGGTCAACCAATAAATAATGCGGTTATTGATATCTGGCAGGCGAATGCTGCAGGTCGATATGACCATCCAAGAGATTCTAATTCGGCGCCGTTAGATCCGTATTTTCAGGGCTGGGCTGTTATTCACAGTGACAATAATGGGCAGTATCGTATTAAAACAGTAAAGCCCGGCGCTTATCCGGCTACAAGAACATGGACACGTCCTCCGCATATCCATTTCAAGATATCCAGGCAGGGGTATCCGAAACTGATCACGCAAATGTATTTCCCGGATGAATCGCTAAATGCGACTGATTTATTATTTAACAACAAAAATAGAACGGAACAGGCGGCAATGATTGCTCAAGAGACAGGAGGATATGAAGGTTTGATGGCTTACACGTATAATATTGTGTTGCGCGGACACTAAACATTGTAATAATCAGTATGCTCTAATTGATATATCAGTTTCTATAATGTCAATAAATAGCATTTTAAGCCGAAATAGAGTAATACATGTTATTTATTCTGTCACTTTTATAAATGAAACTCGACTCGATCAATTATAAAGTTATCACTGTGCAACCTGATTTTCTTGCCAGAATTATTGGAATCAATGCGGATTCTGATAATTGTTTTCAAGAAATGGATAGTCTTTTACGTTCCGATCAGGGGGCGGTATCACTGATACTCCGAGTGGCCAACTCCGCCATGTATAGTCGGGGCAGACATATTAAGACGATTCCGCATGCTATCAATTTGCTTGGTATAAATATTATACGCTCTTTAGCAATTCTATCCGTTTCGCGATCTATTTTTACACAGATTAAGAACAAACTGATTAAGAAACATGTTTGGCAGCACTCTCTGTTGACAGCACTTGCGTGTCAGCAGATATGTATTGCAATGGGTGAAAAAGAACTCAGCGAAGAAGCTTTTGTTGCGGGTCTGTTACATGATATCGGAAAAGTGTTGTTGTTCTACAATAACCCAAATGGCTATATTAAAATACTCGGTTATGCTCTGGAAAAACCATGCGCATGCGCCGAAGCAGAACAAAAATTCCTAAAAATAGATCATTACGATGTCGGTAAGCAAACCATTTGGGAGTGGAAGCTGCCCGTGTATTTTGAGAATTATACGGCAATCTGTCTGGAACAGATTTTGCCTGATCAAACGCAAGATAAGGTGTTACATTTTCTTGCTATCGCTAACAGTCTGATAAAGGATGCGGGCTTCGGCGCATCTCCATCAGATCTTCCGTGTAGCAAAGAAAAATTGATGCGTATGGGTGCCGGCGAAAAGCTTATTGCTCACTTGTTGGAAGAGTCATTCATGCAGCGATTAGTTCAAAACGAAATTTATCGTTTGTGCGTTTGATGGAATGATAAATATAAAAAAACAATACAGTGCTTACTGATAGCTGTAATGGCCGAACCAAACTCAACTCATAGTATTGTCGTCACCTCTATAGAGCAAAACGTTTGGGATGACATTAGAGAGCATACTGCTTTGTCTCTCAATCGACTTCATATAGAACAGTTGATTGAGCCTACCTTTTTTCTGCTGCACCAGCTGGTTACAAATCTGGTAAGTGCCATGCACCAAAATGTGTTTAAACAAATCGTTCAAGTTGATTTTGGCTTTGGCGGCATCAACAGCGAAACTGATCTGAATGCATTATTCAATTGTGAATTGGCTGAGCATGGTGACAAAAATATCGCTAATTTCTGTGAAGTAAATAACTTTCACATTTTGTTATCTTTTCACGATATTGAAGACGCCTTTGTCTCAATAAGTGCGCCAAGCTTTTGCAGTGATGCGTTTCTTTTAAGTAATAAAATGATTCAAACACTCGGATACCAATTTCAGGAACAAAAAATATTCGAGGGTTCCAATAATTTCTCAGGTAAGCTTGTAAAAAATGAAGTACTGCAACAAGCAGTTGTATCGCCGACTTTGATGACGCTACAAAATGAGTTGAATAGCACTCAGGCAATTTTTTCAAAGCTATCTTACAGTGTTGTTTGTTTTTCCAGTATAGGAACGATTCAAGCAATATCACCATCCATTTTGGCTCAGTTGAATCTGGAAGAAAGCAATGCGTCAATCGAAATATTCGCCCGGTCAATTTCCATACATTTTTATAATGATGTGATATGGGGTATGGCTTTGCAGGAACCTGACGGTAAGTTTGAGAACTACAGAGTTCGTATTAAGATGCACAAAAATACTGAAAAATCGGTACTTTTTAATGTCAGTGGTTTTAGTGACAATAATTCCATAATACATACATTATGGCAAAAAATAACGCTGGACGGAGGAAATATTGATAACCTCTCTGAAGGAGGAATTTTGAATGAAGCAAGGGTGCATAATATAACACGCAATTACGTCCCGCAGCTTGTAGAAAAAAAAGCTAGAGAAGTGGTAAGGCTGGGCAGTAATCTGCTCAGCAACGAAGAATGTAATATTGCAGTGCTCTTTTGTGATATTGTGGACTTTACTTCATTTGTCGAACAAAATGAAAATGAAGAATCAATTATCCATATACTCAACTCAGTATTGCGCAGAGTTTCCTTTTCGGTAAAGAAATATGGTGGTTATATCGACAAATTTATGGGTGACTGCATTATGGTGTTATTTCGCAGTCCACATGATGCGGTGATAGCAGCACTTGACATGCAGAAACATTCTTATGATATCAATCTGTTACGTCAGCGTGCAGAACAGCCTAAATTACAGTTACGAATCGGGATTCACTGGGGGAAAGTCATTATTGGTAATGTCGGCACTCCGGAAAGATTGGACTGGACAACAATTGGAGATGTTGTGAATACTGCATCACGCATAGAGAAATGTTGTCAGCCTGACGGCGTGCTGATAAGTGAAAGAATGCGTGAAGCGATAGAACTTGCAGAAAAAATGGATTTTAAATATGGCGATACGTTTTATATTAATGTAAAAGGAAAACAAGAAAAACTGGCTGTCTGTTATGCGTATTCAATAGATTAAAGGGGTGCAGTTGCCGATACTCCGTCTGGTAATCTTTCTTTCAATTGATGAGATGACTTATCGATGCTTAGTCTTCATCATTCAATTCGGGGTTCCAGCCTTTCTCTTTAGCCGTTGTAATCGCCTGATCATAAATTCGCGTATGCTTGTTTTGTAATTCCTCAGGTAGACGGCTTGGTAAGTGCGCATAGGGTTCCCAAGCAGCGTAAACTCTTTCATATAAATTTTGCATCTTCGCATAATCCCAGCCTTTGCAGGTCTCTGTTTCCGGCAGAATACCGAATACCCAAGCGTCTCTCACAATACGGCCAAGGTGTGTCAGACCATTGTTCTTGTCTTGATCAATACCGGCATATTTTAAATCTGTCATTTTGAATTTCCATGTAAAACGGACTAATTGAGTGGCTATCGCTTGCAATTTCTGTGTTTAAGATTTTATCGGAATGCTTGTTTGCCATATGTAAAATCTTTCTTGAGACAATTTTTACTTTGAGTTGTTGCTTTTCTGTCCCACAAAATCAGGATCTTAGCTTAATCGTTTCGGTTGGTGATGAAAACGAAGTAAAAAACTGGAAATTCTGAAGGTAATAATTGAAAATTTCTGATTTATAGTTGATATTAACGTGTCTGGTAAACATCATCTATCCTATACTATTTAAAGATGTTACGCACTTAATCCGGTATACAGGGCAATAGTGATTATTATTCACCCTGAAATACGATATTCGGATCAGATCAAGGCAATAATTGTCTATATCTATAGACTTGACTATTGACTAAATTGTCTCAACTGTGATTGGTTATCAAAAGCAAGCAGTTCTCTGGTCTGCTTTTGCCACGTATTAGTCTCGGGATAGATACTATGTCAGTAGGAAATAATAAATAGACACGGGACACGACCTCATTTCATGATTGACGTATCCCGTTCCTAAACTAGACAAAGAACCTTGGCTGATTCAAAAATAAAAAAATATCAGAATTATTCAGCGTTCACTAGCAATAATAAGAAATACTGATATTCGTGAGAATACCGAATAACTATTATCTGTTTGAATTCAGTTTGCCTGGCAGACTTGAATAATAGAATGCGAGATTTTCAATGTCGTCATTACTTAATGCTGCTACCATACCGTTCATAACTGGGTCGGTGCGACTACCGGATTTATAGTCTTTCAGTGCTTTTTCTAGATATGTTCTGTACTGACCACCAATATGTGGAAAATTAGGTGCTGGACTGTTCCCATCAATGCCATGACATGAGGCGCATACTTCAGCAGCTTTGCTTTTGCCAGCTTCAATATCCGCTGCAACTACCTGTCCCGATATTATCAGGGCAACGCCACTCAATGCGGCAATAATACATTTCTTCATAACTTGTTCCTTATGTAAATGACTGAATTAATTACCTGCGTAAAAGGCTGCGAGATCTTTGATGTCTTGCTCAGAAAGTGTTTTTGCAAGCGCGGTCATAGAAGGGTGGTTGCGTGTGCCATTTCTATAGCCTTCAAGTGATTTGATTAAATATTCAGCATGCTGACCACCGATTTTAGGAACATTATAAGCTGTTGGAAAAGCGGTGCGGTAACCGTCAATTCCATGGCAACCCACACACATAGAGTTCTTTTCTTTTCCCGCAGCTGCGTCACCAGCTTGAACTGTACTCGAAAATGCAAACAGCATGCTCGAGGCAAGTAATAAATTAATTAGTGTTTTTTGTTTCATTGTAAGCCTCCTCCTCTCAAAAGTTGAACTTTAAACGATGTACTCAATTTGGTCAATGAATTGTGAACTATGTCCATGTTGTGTATAGGGAAATTGACGTTACAACCCCCCTTTTATTTTACTTGATTTTGACTCCAATTCTTCCCATCTTGCAAGACAATCGGTTATTTCTTTTTCTATTACTGAATAACGTTTTTGCAGTATTTTTGCTTCGTCTGGATTGTTCTGGTAAATATCTGCAATATTTAAGCGCTGGACAATATTGGCCTGTTCTTGTTCCAGTGTTTCAATCTTATCAGGTAATGCGATCAATTCCCGAGTTTCTTGATAGCTGAGTTTCTTGTTTTGTGATAATGATTTGGATAATTTTTTTTCTTTTGCTGATAGGCTTTGGGGTTGTTTAACATTTGTGTCATCTTGAGCTTGTTTTTCTTTAATCCGTTTGTCCTGTTTTTTTGCCTGTATCCAATCAGCGTATCCGCCAATATACTCACGCAGAATACCGTTTCCTTCGAATGCGATAACCTGAGTGACGACATTATCCAGAAATTCGCGATCATGACTGACTAAGAAGAGTGTGCCAGTATAATTTTGCAATAAATCTTCCAGTAACTCTAGTGTCTCAATGTCCAGGTCGTTTGTAGGTTCATCCAGCACCATTACGTTTGCCGGTCGTGTGAATAATCTTGCTAATAATAGACGATTACGTTCGCCACCGGAGAGTGATTTGACCGGTGAGCGTGCACGTTGTGGCGAAAATAAAAAATCTTCCAGGTAGCTGATGACATGCTTGCGTTTGCCATTGATTTCAATAAATTCAGAGCCCTGGCTGACTGTTTCAGCTAATGTCATTTCATCATTCAGTTGTTCACGCATTTGGTCGAAATATGCAATAGACAGTTTCGTGCCTTGACGAATGTGGCCTGAATCGGGCTGTAGTGCTCCGAGTATCAATTTTAATAAGGTTGATTTTCCTGCACCATTGGGTCCGAGCAATCCAATGCGGTCTCCACGCATTATTCGGCAGGAGAAATCATCAATAATTGTATTATCACCATATTTTTTGCTGACGTGAGTTAATTCAGCAACTAGATTGCCAGATTGGTCACCAGTATCAACATTTATATTGGCTTTGCCAATACGTTCTCTTCTGGATGTGCGCTCTTTGCGCAAAGCTTCCAGGCGTCGAACCCGTCCTTCATTTCGTGTACATCTGGCCTGAACCCCTTTGCGTATCCATATTTCTTCTTGTGCCAGTATTTTGTCAAATTTTTGATTATGTGTGGCTTCAATTTCTAACATTTCCATTTTCTTACGCTGGTACACGCTGAAATTTCCCGGGAATGTTGTCAAGTTGCCTCGGTCAAGCTCAACAATGCGAGTAGCTATATTGTCCAGAAAGCGACGATCATGGGTGACGAATAGGACACTGCCTGAGAAGTTTTGTAAAAATTCTTCCAACCATTCAATGGATGTGAAATCCAAGTGGTTTGTAGGCTCGTCCAATAATAATACGTCAGGCGACATGACGAGTGCGCGCGCCAGCGCAACACGTTTTCTTAATCCGCCTGACAAATGCTCAATACATGTATCCGCAGGTAGATTCAATTTATCAATAGCGGTTTCAATTCTGGCCTGAATGTTCCAGCCATCGTGGGTGTCGAGCTCATTTTGCAGTTCTTGTAATCGGACGAGCAGGTTTTCGGTTTCTTGGTTTCCAGTACTTAAAGTATGCGAAACGGCATGATAATCAAGTAATAACTGGCTGATATTGCCCAGTCCCTTTGAAACTTCCTGATAAACCGAATTGCTGTCTGTTAAAGCGGGTTCCTGTGCAACATGCGCTACTTTCAGACTGGGGATACACCATAGTGTACCATCATCCAGTTTTATACTGCCTGATAGCACTCGCAGCAGACTGGATTTGCCGCCGCCATTTCTACCGATTAACCCTATACGTTCACCCGGATCAAGTTGTAGATTAACCTGGGCAAGCAATGCATGATGGCCAAAAGCCAGGCAAGCTTTTTCCAGTGTTATTAAGGGCATAAAAATTTGTGTGTTTGTTAGTGGAAAGAGATGCAGTTAAATAGAAAGGCGCCATTCTGTCATGGTTTACAGTACATGGCAAAAGTAATATCTGGATTAAAAATGGAGCCGTTGATATCGGCCACAATCAGTAGCGGCAATTTGCCATCGGCTCCATTGTTTTTATCTGTATTTAGATTCTGTTGTTACTCAGCAGATACGTTAATTTTTTTCGGCTGCACGGATTCTCTTTTAGGAATAGTCAGTTCCAGCACGCCATGTTTGGATAAAGCAGAAATGGCATCCGGATTTGCTGAATCGGGTAAGCTGAAACGGCGATAAAAAGAACCGTACGTACGCTCTACACGTTTATAGCCTTCTTTTTCCGTTTCTGCTTCGGTTTTCTTCTCACCTTTTATAGTGAGCACCCCATTTTCCATGCTGATATCTATATCTTCAGGCTTGACACCTGGGATATCGGCATGAATCACAAACTTATCTTTTTCTTCTTTAATATCAACAGCTGGTGCCCATTCAGCAGTAGCTGTAGAGCCTTCCGCTGCGTTACGCTCTAATTCTTTTTGCAATTGACTTAATAAGCCCCAAGGCTCATAACGTGTAATCGCCATCACTTTCTCCTTTTAAATAAAAAAATACAACTTACAACCTCTTAAGAAAGATATGGGGTAACTCGTTTTTATTTCAAGATGGAAGAAACGTGTATTGATTCCGGTAAATACTGAGGAAGTTCAAAGTCAATTTAGTTGTCGTTATAACGGCGAAGTACTTTCCAGCCACCAAACAAGGCTAATGCCAGTAACGCAAATATCCACCAGTTATGTACCATCCACATGGTGGGATTTGAGTCAATCGAAATATTGGCTTGCGCAAGTTCAATTACATCAACTTTTTGATGATCAAGTTCTGTTGATGTAACATGCATTTTGAATTTAATTGTTTGTATGCCGGATGATTTAGGCACAACATGCCATTTCCATTCTGTTGTGTTACCTAAAATATACATTTGTTGTTGCGGCCCTGGATTTTCTATGCGGAAGTCTTTGCCTGTAATTTCGGCCTGCATATTGGGGGAGATGAAACCAGTGATGCCTTGTATAGAAGTACCCACAGATGCAATGGATACAATCTCGTTGATAAACTCTGAAAGTTGTTGCGTATTTACATTTAATTTTACCTCAAAACCTTCGTATTGTTTTGCCTCGACAGGTGCTGTAACCGCGCTGCTGTCGATGGGTATTTTCATAATTACTGGATGAACGAATTGATTCGAGGATGAGAGAAAATGTATGAAAGAATTAATTGAAAATGGAATTAACAGTAAAACCAGCAGTAATGCAACAGGCATCAGTAAGCTTGTATTCGTACTGGATTTCATTTTTTCTTTATCAGGGTTTTCTGCTTCAGAGTCATTTGACTCCGGGGCGTTCGAATTTGAATTGTTGGATTCGGGGTTGCTCATTTAGCCTCCTGCTGTTCGTTTTGTTATTTTTGATCATAACATCTAAGGTGCATATGTATCATCTACTGGACGAAATTTAACAGCGCTTTTTGTTTATAGTTAATACGTCTAACTTTCAGGGTCAGATTATAAGTGGCGTTTGTGTCTGGATTGGAAAATTGATTGTATTGCTCAGGGCACTGTAAAAAGTATTGCGAAATTAATGCATGTAGATTATCCCTGCTACTAGAATGTTAAGATAGTAGCAGGGATTGGGAGAATAAATAATTCAGTAGTTAAAATATTTAATGCTAAATATCAAGGAACAATCCGGTTGTTGAGTATTTCTTTACTTTGACCATTCCAGATCACGTCTGTCAGGTTAGAGTAACGGGTGATAATCTGTGCTGCAATACCACCTGAGAACAA
>NZ_QAAE01000019.1 GCF_003046585.1 Nitrosomonas aestuarii
TCCATGCCATGTGAGTACGCAAACGTACGCTGATACCAGATCCAGAATATCGCGACCGCCAGCATGATACCCATGCCCAGTTTGTAGTACTTGGAGTCGTACCACAATGACATGTCGTAGCCGGCACTTGCCGCACTGCTCGTTCCCATTGTTGTTGCCATGTTTATTCCTCCTTACTTACTTGTTAATTAACACTACTACTTCTCTTGTTCTTAATACTAATTAATTAGTACTGCTCTTTTTGCAACAGCTATTGACACCCCCATAGGCGCCTTTTTCACTGTAACCAACAGGCTAGTCGACCTTGATATATAAAGTCAAGTCATTTGTCATAAAATCTCCACCTGTAGTGTAGGGATTTGCATTATATTATTCGATAATATTTGCATTTTCAATATCCTAAATCAGCCTTAACATCTAAATATAAATTTACAGTGAATTTTATTTATACAGATATTATCCATTAGTCAGTTACAATTTTTTTACTACATTATTTTTAGTTGATCCAAGAATTCAATTACTCCAAGTACGCCACCCTTTCAGCATTGGAAAAAACAAACCCAGCCGTATGGCCCGCGTATCGATTTTTCGAAAAAAATTAGCGTAATTATTAAGCTGGTGTCGGTATCTTTCTTGCTCCCTGTCAAGAAATGATTCAACTCCAGAGCCCTCATGACTGCTTGTTTTATAATCGATAATCCATCGAATATTAGTTGCATCACAAAAAGTTCGGTCTATCACATAATCAACTACATTCCCATCAATCACGCCTGTCAACCTCAATTCATTCTGGGCCTCATACTGTTCACCAAGAATCCATCGTCCACGTCGATCCGATATGGAATTGGTCAGCGCAATCACAATACGTTCAACCGCTTGCTCCAGCGTTTTATCATCAGCACTCAGACCGTTCTTTAACAACCCATATGCAAACTTTTTACGCATTGATTGCACACGCTCAGCATCCCATCCTTTCAGTTTGTCTTCTGCAATTTGTTGCAACCAGCGATGCACAATACTGCCGACATGCTTCGCCACTTCACTAGCCCATGAGAACTCGATTTCATGATTCAAGTTTGTAATAATATGTGATCGCTTCCAGCTAACCGCTTTTGGCGCCACCGGTAGCTGCCAAGCTGTTGTCAATCTTAAAATAGACTGATCAACACATTGTTTTTTATAGCCATCACCTGCTTTTTCACTCTGACAATGCTGCAATTCCTGCGGCTGCATTCTAGCTGCATTGATATAAACGTGCTCAACTGCCGGCCAGAGTCTTTTTAATAAACTGCCTGACCGCGGTTGATGCAATTCTGGCTCGCCATCTTTCGCATTGATTTGAGTATGTCCAAACAAATGCAAGTATTTTTTTGCACGTGTTGCCGCGACATACAGTAAACGCTCCGCCTCATAGTTTTCTTTTTTGCGCTCAAGTGATTCCATCCATATATTAATGGAATCATTTTCTTTTCCAACTTTCTGAATAGGTGCCAGAAATAAATCAGTTTCGCTGACGTCATGTGAATTCAATTCGTCATTATCCGTGTTCTCACGGCGTGGCTGCTCCATCCAATTGAGCAGTTGTCTACCTCTTGTTTTTGAGGTATAACCTAGTCCTGGCACCAACACCGTATCAAATTCAAGTCCCTTAGACTTATGGATGGTCATAATCTGCAATTGCACATCCGCATTAAAATCTGCAGACGCAAAAAGCTTTGCCAACTTTTCCTCAAACTTTACAAAATCCAGTATATTTCCAGCTTTCTCATGTTTTTCAAGATATTCAAAAAAAATCATTGCGTCATTCAGCGAATCTCTAATCGATTTATCCTGCACAATTTGAGCATCCGCAGTCGCATTCACATTCGTGCCTCGTAGATGACTTATGGAAGATTTATCAATGCAACCGGGCCCACCCAGCGCCTTCCAGGCGAACTCAACCGTTGTGCGCAGCAATTGACGATATCGATTTTGCATACATTGCACGAATACTTTACTGACACGCCGCAATCTTTCAATACCATCACGTGAAAGGGAGTGCCAACAGTTTTCATCACTCACAAGCTCCCAGATTGTCTCTGTTTTCCACGTTGATTGCCCATCATGATCAATTGTTTGAACAGATATCAGTGACTGCAAATCGTCAAGCTGCAAACCACACCATGGCGCACGTAATACTGCCAGCCATGCCAGGCGATCAGCCGGGTTCGATAATGCACGTGTAAGCATCAACAGGTCCTGCACGATAGGCTTATGGTAAAGCGCATCAATTTCCACTGCATGAAACCGCAAACCAGATAATTTCAGAGTTGTAACAATTTCACTCAAATGACTGCGATTACGCACCAAAACCGCAATTGAATCTGTCGGATTACTTTGTCTGGATTGCAATATAACCGTCAGTACTTTGGCTGCCTCAGCAAATGACTCTTTCTCAAAAGCCGGATGAACGGTAACCGCCTGGCCAGACTGTTCAGCATGTACTGCTATTGACGGCGTATATGGCACCGCACCAACGGCAATATCCTCATGAGCGGGCATAATTTGCTTGAAAGCATTATTAATCCAATGGACAATTCCCTGTTGTGAACGGAAATTACTGCGTAATGTAATCGGATGTAGTTTCACACCTCCGATTCCTGTCTGGCGTGATTGTAAAAACAGGCCTACTTCCGCTTCCCGGAATCGATAAATCGATTGCATGGGATCACCCACTGCAAACAAACTTCGGCTGTCACCAAATTCCCATGCAACCACCAGTTTTTCAATCAGCTGATATTGACTAATTGAAGTATCCTGAAACTCATCAATCAATAAATGTTTAATACGATAGTCCAGCGCTAGCGCAAGATCTGTAGGCATCTCAGAATCGCCAAGCGCTGCAAGCGCACTTTGTGATACCTCAATAAAGTCTACTTGACCGGTTAACTGAAATATTATTTTCAGTTGCGCCACTGCATATGGCAGCAACCGTGTGATAGCACCCAGTATCTCCCATTGACTATCACTGTAGACAGGTAATGGCAACTGTCGTATATCCTGCAGAGCCTGCTGCAAAACATTGTTCGTTTTAAGCGCATTGATTACATTTATAATGCGTATTTTCCACGCTTGCGCGTTTTCTTTCTCCTTTTTGGTCTTACCTGCCGGGAAACCCTGCCTTGTATCCAGTTTTTTACGCCACTCGCCATTGGCTTGTAACAATAAATCTGCAATAGCACACCATTGTTCAACATTTTCCGGCAATGCAATAAGATCACGGCCAGCAATCATCACAGAAGATTGTTGTAGCGTTGAGAGATTTGCCGCGGCATAACGCACTAACGCAAGCAGTTCATCCTGTATTTCACCGGGAATCAAACCGCACAGATGATCAACAACATTCTGGCGAAAGTTTTTAAGTGATGTTTCCAATTCATCGCGTGTTTTTCGGTGAATATGCCGTAACCAATGGTCGCGTCGCGCCAGCATACCTACTAACAGATTCTCAATACGAGCCATATCGTTATCCAGATGCGTCAGCAACATTTCAATATCATCTGCGATGTCGTGATCTTGATTCAACAACGCGACTGTTGCACGAACCGCTTCAAGATAGTATTCCTCAGGGTTTTCTGTTGTTTCAGGTTGCGAGCCAAATTTTGACAATACCGGCATTTGCTGTGTTAACGAGGCACATAATGAATCGATGGTTTGTATCCGCAATCGTGCCGGATTTTCAACTATATGCCAACCTGCCTTGCGATCCCGCTGTATAGCAGCAATGGCAAGTTCGCAGGTCAATCGATCAAATGCATTCTCGGGTCGGGCTAAGGTATTGTTTGCTTTTTTTAGTGCATTCAGAATACGTTCACGCATCTCGGCGGCAGCTTTCCGGGTAAATGTAATTGCTACAATTTCTTCAGGGTTGTCAACGCATGTTAAGAGACGAAGGTAACGTTGTATTAACAAACCAGTCTTACCTGACCCTGCCGGCGCCTGAACAATAAATGAACCTGCCGGATCAAGTGCGCGCAAACGATCAGCTGCATCAGGTGCGCTTTGAAATTCAGTCATGCTCAGTATCTTGTTCTTCGGTGATTGACTCAATACGCTCATAAATACGGCAAAATGGCTTAATTTCGCAATACTGGCAGGTGAGCGGATAATTTTTTGGTAAAACACTGGCATCACCATTCAAAAAACCATCTGCCAGATTTATAAAATCCTGCTTCCATCTTGCGATTAATTTATCCCACGTTGAAAAATTTGCGCATGCTTTTATTTCGTTAAATGCTTTTACACCCGGTAACAATTCCTGTTCGCGCGCAATTCCTGAAAAATCCATTTGCCCTGGTTTTACCGAAGCAAATACTACGCCTGCTGCATCAGGTATGTCAGGCTGTACCATAACCAGATAAAGTGGCAACTGGGGCTCGTCAGGACGCTCTCCCAGCATTGTATTAATTCCATGCAAACGGGTTTTGTAATCAATGATGAGCCGCTGCCCATCATCGAGTTTGTCTACTCTGTCCAATCGCACTTTCAATACCAGTTGCCCTACCTGGACGGTGCTTTGTTCCTCAGTCGCAACAACACTGAAACCCCCACGCTTTCTTTCTTTATCCAGCCATTCGCGCACCAGATTTATTAATCGTCGCTGTTCAATTGCTGCTAAACGTTCCGTCAAAGCAAAAGGCCGTCGTTGTTTTATTACCAGAATCGCTTTATTGGCCGCATCTGTCAGCATCCTCGTTAAATCACCAGAAGCAATAGTATCGAGCGATTCTTTTGTTTTCAGTTGTCGCCATATCAGGCACAAAGCATGATGCACTAGTATTCCACGTTCCATCGCATTAAATCCCACATGCGGCTCTTCTCTACTTTTGATTTTCACTCGGTGACGCGCCCACGCACGAAACGGACAAGCCGCATAATCTTTAATAACTGTCACACCACCCTTGATTTCCCGTTTACCGGCCGGCTGTACAGCATAATCCACAATACTTTCAAGACATGCTGTTGCTATGATTGAGTCAAGATGATTCATATATTGAGGCAAATCAAGCGAGCAATCCGGAATTGACCGTATCATCTGACTCGGCGCCATTTCCTGCGCATCGGCGCGATTACTGAACTTAGGGTGACTTAAAACCACTTCTCCGGCACAGGACAGCCAGCCGTCTTTCAATTGGCGTGAGTAATTCAGTGCTTCGGCTGTCGACGCCATGGGTATCCGAACTTTTTTTTGTAGTTCGTATGGCAGAAATGGATTCGGTCGTGGACGCAATGGCCATTGCTCGTCCGACAGACCCATGACCCATAGATGATCAAAAGTCATACCTGCCGCTTCCAATACGCCTAATATTTGAATAGGAACACTTGGTGTTTGCGGTTGAAACAAAGTATTCTGTGCCATATATTTCAACCGTTTGAATGCTTCTTTATATAGCGATGTGGATATTACCCGATCCAGCGTTGCAAAATCTGCCAAGACCTCATGCCATTTTTGTAACGTCTGGTACTCTGTAGAATCCAGAGTACGCTCTCCTGGAAACCCCATTATCTGCAATACTTGGGAAATTAACTGCGCATAAACGGCATGCTGACCCTTGCGTGGCAAATTATGCTGACGGAAAGCGCGAAGTGATAACAGATTTTTGATGAGTATCGGGCACTTGGGTCCACTACTTTTGGCACTCCCCTCGTCTGTGCTCTCTATTTGTTGAATGAGCATCACTAGTTGTTCCAGTGTAATGAACGGCTCAGCGTATTGACACAGTTGCATGTCCAATAAAGCCCGATGATTCAATTCAGACTCACCACCTTCCAGAAAAGGGGAACGCAACAAACAACCAGCACGATCAAACGGCAAACCCTGTCCCATCAATTCCAATATCGAAAAAGCGGTATCAACAAGAGGATAAGCAGTCAGCGGCAAACCCAACGATATATTAAAAGGCATATTCTGCCGTTGTTGCGAATTTTTTTGTGGCAATGCATCCTGCACATCCGGTTGCATTACCTCACCAAAAATTCGCAGAACAGCATTTCGATAATTTCCCAATGCAGGCACGATTACACCGATTGATGCCGCATGATTAGCTTCGAGTCGCGATCGCGCCCATACAGCCGCTCGATAAATTTCTTCCTGCCCGTCAACATAACAGGTACGGCTAATACCTGCGACTCCTGATTGGTCCTGTAAAATAATCTGGGGTTTTACCTGAATGACTTCACAACCTGCTTTCTGCAATTTATCCAAGAAAAACAATTGTTGCGGCGTCAAATTTTCGAAACCATAGCAAAACAAGTAGTTAAATTTTGCCATGTTCATCTGTTCAAATGAATTGACAATCAGATCAACAAGACAGGCTGGATCAATCAGATGTTTTTCTGCAAGTAGCGTTTCGTAATTATCAGCCCATATTTGAAACACTTTGCTGTCATCATTCAGCACATAATGTTTGCCTTCAGCTGATAAACGCCAGACATGACGCAACTGCCAGGCTTCATAGGCATGGCGGGCTGTCTGTGTAATATTTAATAATGCTCTGCCAATGTCAGAAGACTGAATCACCTTTTCCCACAGCACATGTGCTTGCGCTGATGTTAATAGCAGCGGTATATCCTGAAAATCGCTGGAATAAAGTACATCCAGATAAATACGCTCAAGAAAAGATGTAAATGGAAGTATATCGGCTGAGTGCCAGACTGCTTTGTGTTGATTGGTCTGGTGCTGATTAAAGCTGTCTTTAAGCGCCTGAGCAAGTCTGCGGTTTGGCGTTACAACTGTTGTTGTTACCGTTATACCGCTATTCAGGCGCTTAAAAAACGCATCAAAAGGAAGTTGTGGAAATTGAGATAGGTCTAGCATGCGGCACTAAGATACCGCAATTCTGGTTAACGCTGCAATTCATCCAGTTTATCAGTCACGCTGGCCCACTCATCAGCATCGGGCAATGCGTCTTTTTTTTCAATAATTGGCTGCCACTCTTTAGATAGCTCAGCATTTAACGCGATAAAATCCAGTTGCGAGTCAGGCACATCATCTTCTGCATAAATCGCCTCAACCGGACATTCAGCAACACATAACGTGCAATCGATACATTCATCTGGATCAATTACCAAAAAATTAGGTCCTTCACGAAAACAATCAACAGGACATACATCTACACAATCAGTATATTTACATTTTATACAATTTTCTGTTACTACATAAGCCATGAAACTATTCCTTGCGTGACACTAATAGAATCCGCTATTTTAGCAGAATTTTATTCTTCATCGCCAATATATGTAAGGCAATAATGAATAACTGTATAGCCGCAAACGTTTAGTGATAGCGACAATAGTTCTCAGCTTTGTCAGAAGCAGCATCAGTGATCAGTGGTAATTCTATGCGGTTAATAATCTAAGCGCTTCCCAATACTTTTCTACAGTCTGCCGAATCACCTCATCCGGCAAAACTGGAACAGGGGGCTTTTTGTTCCAATTCTGTTTTTCCAGCCAATCTCGTACAAACTGTTTATCATAGCTGGGAGGACTGATGCCTGTCTGATATTGGTTTACAGGCCAGAAACGGGACGAATCCGGTGTCAGCACTTCGTCTATCAGATATAATTCGCCAGCATCATCGAGTCCAAATTCAAATTTGGTATCCGCGATGATAATACCTCTTTGTACAGCATATTCTGCTGCTTCAGTGTAGAGCTGAACTGCTTTGTTCTTGACTCGGGTGGTCAACGCTTGCCCCAGCTGGCGTTCCACTTCTGGCAATGCAATATTTTCATCATGCGCACCCACTGCTGCTTTGGTAGACGGCGTAAAAATAGCACCGCCAGGTAATTTTTCCGCCTGTTTCAGTCCTGGAGGCAACGGGATACCGCAGACTGCAGCGGATTGTTGATAATCTTTCCATCCTGAACCGGCGATATAACCACGCACAATGGCTTCGACCGGTAACGGTTTGAGTTTTCGAATGACAAAAGCGCGGTCAAGGACCTGCTCGCGTTCATTTGCCGCCACAATTGATTCGGGTGCAATACCGGTCAGGTGGTTGGGAATGATGTGGGATAATTGCTTAAACCAGAATGCAGATAAAGCGGTTAGCAATTTTCCTTTGCCGGGCACCGGATTAGGCAATATCACATCAAATGCTGAAATTCTATCTGTCTGTACAATCAATAATTTGTCATCGTCTACTGCATAAATATCTCGCACCTTGCCGCGATGCAGGAAAGTCAGACTTTTGATATGCGTTTCAAATAACGCGCATTCCTTTGTGGATATCAATACAGATTCCTTTGCGTTTAATCTAGTTAGATTCTATTACCTGTTTAATATGCAACGCTTTTGTTAACGCCTGATCAGCGGTTTCACCAAGCACAGTGAAATGCCCCATTTTACGTCCCGGCCGCGCTGCCCGCTTACCATACAAATGCAGTTTAGTGGATGGTTGCTGTAACACAAGCAACCAATCCGGTTCGCCATTTTGCCACAAGTCACCAAGCAGATTAACCATCACGCTCGGCTTATGCAATGCTGTATTACCTAACGGCAACTCACATAATGCGCGCACTTGTTGTTCAAACTGCGAGGTTATACAGGCATCAATGGAAAAATGCCCGCTATTATGCGGGCGCGGTGCAATTTCGTTTATAACCAGCTGACCATCTTCAAGCAAAAAAAATTCAACACATAACACGCCCCGGTAATTCAAGGTATCGGCTACATTTCCGGCAATTTCCAGAGCCTGCTTTGCAGTTTCTGCAGAAACCCTGGCCGGCACAATGCTGATATCGAGTACGCCGTTCATATGCTGATTTTCCACAACAGGGAAACACACCATTTTGCCGTCACCCCCCCTTGTCAACACAACGGATACTTCACATTTCAGTGGTAATTTCTTTTCCAAAACGCAGGGAACCGACTTCATTTCAACAAATGCTGCACTTAGCTCGGTCTCATTATTTACATGCTTTTGACCTTTGCCATCGTAGCCAAACTGGCTGACTTTCAGTATGCCTGGAAACAGACCGGCAGTAGAATTTGTGAAATTCCTGAATTGCCCAGCTTGTTCAATGATTGCAAATGATGCAATGGAAAAATTATTTGCCTGTAAAAATTGTTTTTCGGAAATTCTGTTTTGCGCGATTGACACACTTTTTGCATCCGGACTGACAATACAAAATTCTGATAATTGTGCAAGTACCGCAGCAGGAATATTTTCAAATTCTGTCGTAATGGCGGCGCACTGTTTGCCAAGCCGTTGTAATGCTGCCCGATCAGTATATTCGGCGCAGATGAATTGATCGGCTATCCGACCTGCCGGACTATCAGGATCAGAATCCAGCACAGTTACTTGATACCCCATCTGGTGAGCAGCCATGACAAACATACGACCAAGCTGGCCACCTCCTAATAATCCCAGCATTGCGCCTGGTAAAATAGACCTCATTCAGTTCATTCTTTCTGTATGTTATTCCGGCAATTGCATAGCCGCAACACTGTCAGCCTGTTTCTCACGAAACGCGCTCAATTGTTTTCTTATTTGATCATCATTATTTGCGAGGATGGCAACTGCAAACAGCCCGGCATTGGCAGCGCCCGCTTCCCCAATTGCGAAGGTCGCCACAGGGATACCTTTGGGCATCTGCACAATCGACAACAATGAATCCATTCCTTTCAAATAGCGTGAATTCACAGGAACACCCAATACCGGCACTGTTGTTTTAGCAGCAATCATACCCGGTAGATGCGCTGCACCACCGGCACCGGCGATGATACATTGAATCCCGCGTTTACTGGCATTTTCTGCGAATTCAAACATAGTGTCCGGCGTACGATGCGCCGAAATCACGCGTGCTTCGTAAGAAATATTGAAATCTTTTAAAATGGCGACAGCATATTGCATAACGTCCCAGTCACTGTTACTGCCCATGACCACGCTAATCAGTGAATCTTTCATTAAAAAGGTCGGTGTTTAGTAATTTGAAAAAATGAAACAAAAACAGTTGAAAATTTATATGTATTAAGACATGCAAAATATCTTTCAATTATTTCTTTTATAACTTGCTTGTTTATAATACTTGCTTCAAGCTATATAATTTTAAACCATATCTATAAATAAAAGCGTATTACTATGAATTTTCAACGTGGCCGACAAAAAGAGGAACCGGAAATCAACCTGGTTCCGATGATTGATGTCTTACTGGTCATATTGATTTTTCTGGTCATTACTACAACTTATTCAAAGTTTGCCGAACTTGAAATCACGTTACCTGAAGCCAATACGGAAGAGGTCGACAAAAATATAGAACAACCCAAGACCATTGATATTACTGTCAATGCGATGGGAGAATACACTATTAACTTAATACCTGTTAAAGCAACCAGTATTGAAAACCTGCGCGATGCGCTAAGCGCCGCCGCTGAAAATCAGCAAGATCCGCTGATTATTATTAACGCTGACGCAAAGGCAACACATCAATCGGTCATTACTGTGATGGAAGCCGCCCGTCTCACAGGATACAATAAAATCACCTTTACTACAGAAATGAAGCGTAATGATTAATTTCATTATGGCCTTACCAACAAAATTAAACAACAACACCCATAAAAACAGACATAACAATAAGAACAACGCTCGTTACATTTTAATTTGAAACTATTAACATAGGAGATTAGCATGTCAACTCAAAATCTTGATAATTTTTCAAGCGCCGCATTATCGGGTTCTCAATACGTTTTAGCCCCCCTGCCCTATGCAGATAATGCATTGGAGCCTGTTATCTCTGCAAACACACTCAGCTTTCACTATGGCAAACATCACAAAACTTATGTCGACAACTTAAACAAACTCGTCACAGGTACCGATTTTGAAGGTCAGTCACTTGAACAGATTATCCGTACGGTTGCAGGAAAAGCCGACAAAACAGGTATTTTTAACAATGCCGCACAGGTATGGAATCATATGTTCTACTGGCATAGCCTCAGCCCAAATGGCGGTGGCGAACCTTCATCAGATCTTAAGCAAAAAATCGAACAGTCATTCGGCAGCCTAGACGCCTGTAAAAAAGAATTTGCAAATGCTGCCATGACACAATTTGGCAGCGGCTGGGCCTGGCTGGTACAGGACGGTGACAAAATCGCTGTCGCCAAAACCAGCAATGCCGAATCGCCCATTACACAAAATATAAGACCCCTGCTAACGATTGATGTCTGGGAACATGCGTACTATCTTGATTACCAGAACCGCCGCGTAGATTATGTCAATACAATCCTGGATAAACTGATTAACTGGGAATTTGCGCAAGCTAATCTCGGATAATTGCACGATATAAAATTAAAACAGGTTTTATGACTGATATAACCATCGCTCTTTCAAAGGGGCGAATTTTTGACGATACAGCACCGTTATTAGCAGCCGCCGGCATCATAGCTCAAGATGATCCTGAAGCATCACGCAAACTGATACTCTCAACCAACCGTGCTAACGTGCGGTTGGTAATTGTACGGGCTTCCGACGTACCAACCTACGTACAGTATGGAGCCGCTGATTTGGGCATTGCGGGCAAGGATGTTTTACTTGAACATGGCGGCGACGGCCTTTATCAGCCGCTTGATCTAAATATTGCTCGCTGCCGGATGATGGTTGCTGTACCCGATGGGTTTGATTATGAATCAGCTGTTCGTCAGGGCGCACGGTTAAGAATCGCTACCAAGTATCTGCAAACAGCCCGTGAGCACTTTGCCGATAAAGGGGTGCATGTCGATCTTATCAAACTATATGGCTCAATGGAGCTTGCGCCATTAGTCGGACTTGCAGATGCTATTGTTGATCTGGTATCAACCGGTAGCACACTGAAGGCTAACTATCTGCATGCTGTGGAAGAAATCATGCCGATTTCCTCCCGGCTGATTATCAATCAAGCAGCCTTAAAACTGAAACGCAAAGCGATTCAGCCCATATTGAATGCATTCTCGAATGCCATCAAAAATTGACTTGATATAGCTTCTCGCTAACCTATCTGGACGCCTTATTCGCATGGTACAAATAAAACGACTCAATTCAACCGACAGCAGCTTTAATCAGGCGCTGCAGCAGTTACTGGCTTTTGAAAATGCGATGGATGAATCAATTGACACCACCGTCGCACAGATTCTGTCCGAGATAAAAAAACGCGGAGATGAAGCGCTGATTGAATTTACCAATCGGTTTGACCATGTAAATGTCACTTCAATGACAGAACTGGAGTTAACGCAGGATAATCTGCAACAATCATTGTCATCCTTGTCGATAGCACAACGCCAGGCGCTTGAACATGCAGCCGAACGAATCAAAACATACCACGATAAACAGGTCGCCGCTTCATGGCATTATCAGGAATCTGACAATACCATACTCGGCCAGAAAGTCACCCCACTGGATCGTGTCGGACTCTATGTTCCGGGTGGCAAAGCTTCTTATCCATCTTCAGTACTGATGAACGCTATTCCTGCCAAGGTTGCAGGTGTTCAAGAACTCATTATGGTCGTACCAACACCCAATGGTGAAAAAAGCGACTTGGTTCTGGCAGCAGCGGCAATTAGTCAGGTCGATCGTGTTTTCACCGTTGGTGGTGCTCAGGCCGTCGCCGCACTTGCTTATGGCACGAAAACCATACAACAAGTCGATAAAATCGTGGGACCTGGCAACGCCTATGTCGCTGCCGCTAAACGCCGCGTTTTTGGTATTGTGGGTATCGACATGATCGCCGGTCCATCTGAGATTCTGGTTATTTGTGATGGTAAAACCAATCCGGACTGGATAGCAATGGACTTATTTTCTCAGGCTGAACATGACGAAATGGCGCAGTCGATTTTGCTGTCGCCCGACGCTGGTTTCCTCAATCAAGTCGCACAAAGTATTGATAAACAGATCAATGACATGCCTCGGAAAAATGTAATTCGTGTTTCGCTCGAGAACCGAGGTGCATTGATACAGGTCCAGGATTTAGATGAGGCGTGTGCAATTGCCAACAGAATCTCTCCTGAACATCTGGAGCTCTCCGTTGATAATCCTGATAAATGCCTAGAAAAAATCAGGCACGCTGGCGCCATATTTATGGGACGGCATACTTGCGAAGCATTAGGAGACTATTGTGCGGGCCCCAATCATGTGTTACCGACTTCACGCACAGCACGTTTTTCTTCCCCACTGGGTGTATATGATTTTCAGAAACGCAGCAGCCTCATACAGGTTTCCGAGCAAGGCGCCACCAAGCTGGGTAAGATCGCTTCCATTCTGGCCAATGGCGAAGGACTATCGGCACATGCCAGATCGGCCGAATACCGCTTCAAGGTTGAGTAGCCTACAACAACCCTGCGGCAGTAGCAGAAATGCATCTGATAACTTCTCGCGAACACCCGGTCGTAAAACAATTCGTCAAGCTGCAAAAATCCGCTCAGTTACGTAAAAAGTGTGGCGCCACCATCCTTGATGGCGTGCATCTAATACATTCTTGTCTCTTCACTGCTGGAACACCGGTAGTGCCGAATTATCTTGTGGTCAGTGAGTCCGGTCAGAACAACAAGGAAATCAAATCGCTGCTGGAAGTCTGTATATATCACAAAGAAACACAAGTGTTTTTGGTTATTGATAGTCTTTTTCAAAGAATATCTCCAGTAAAAACGCCCACAGGCATCCTGGCACAGATCACCATTCCCGAGCCGGAGAAACCGCCCATTTCCACTAATCGGGATTCAATTTTCTGCGTTTTGCTTGAAGCAATTCAGGATCCTGGTAATTTAGGCACAATACTGCGTTCTGCTGCCGCTGCCAACGTCACCGATATCTATTTATCCAAAGATTGTGCTGACGCTTGGTCTCCCAAAACGCTACGCGCAGGAATGGGCGCGCATTTCTTGCTAAGGATTCATACTGATTGCAATCTCGTTGAAATTGTCAGGCATTTCCGAGGACAAATTTTAGCTACATCACCCCGTGCACCCAAAAGTCTTTATCAATCTGATTTAACAAAGCCTACTGCTTTTATTTTCGGGAATGAAGGAGCAGGATTGTCAAATGAAATCCTTCGGGCCGCAAATGAGATTATTTCTATTCCGATGCCCGGAAAAACGGAATCTCTCAATGCCGCAACCGCCGTAACGATTTGCCTGTTCGAGAAAGTACGCCAAGATATATATTAGCAACCCGATTATCAAACCCGGCATAGACATATGGATTGGAACTTAAAATCGTTGCGGTGTATCATAACTGTGATTCATTTATGCATTAATTTGGAGGAAACATGAGATTTACTGTTGCATCAATCGCGGTTTTAATAAGCAGTTTGCTTTTTTATCCCTTTAATACACTGGCATTACATCATGAGGAATCGCGCACAGCCGCAGCCGCAGCCGATAAACAATATCCCAACAATGAGGGTAAAGTTGTTGATGTCCTGGACACCACAGGCTACACCTATATGGAACTTGAAAACGGAGACAGACGCTTCTGGATTGCCGCACCGACAACAAAAGTCAATAAGGGCGATCATATCCGCTTTGTAGAAAGCATGTCGATGGAAAATTTTACAAGCAAAACTTTAAATCGCACATTTAGACGCGTTATTTTTGTCTCATCTACAATGATTAAAAAATAAGCTCATTCAATTTCAGCAGCACCAATAAATAATTTGTTCTTCAAACGTTTGATTTCATCCCGATACTGTGAAGCCTGTTCGAACTCCAAGTTTTTGGCTGCATTCAGCATGAGTTTTTCCAATCGTTGAATTTCCTTGCTGACTTGGCGCGCATCCATTGATTTATAATTTGCCAGCAGTTCACTTGCTTTCAGTTCTTTTTGCGCTGTATCGAAACTGTAGACACCGTCAATTAAATCTTTAATACGCTTGTGTACAGTACGGGGTGTAATTTGATGCTGCTGATTAAAAGCGCATTGTTTTTCGCGGCGACGATTTGTTTCATCTATTGCCAAACGTATCGACCGTGTAATCCGATCTGCATACAGAATAGCAGTCCCGTTAATATGACGGGCTGCTCTGCCAATGGTCTGAATTAAAGAACGCTCTGAACGTAGAAAACCTTCTTTGTCGGCATCAAGTATCGCCACCAGCGAGACTTCCGGAATATCCAGCCCCTCGCGCAACAGATTAATGCCTACCAGCACATCAAATTCACCCAGCCGCAAATCACGAATAATTTCTACACGCTCTACAGTGTCGATGTCCGAATGAAGATAACGCACTTTGATCTGGTAGTCCGAAAAATAATCAGTTAAATCCTCAGCCATTCGCTTAGTCAATGTTGTCACCAACACACGTTCATTCTTGGCAACGCGTAGATTTACTTCAGACATAAGATCATCCACCTGAGTGGTTACCGGGCGCACCTCTATGACCGGATCGACAAGCCCTGTCGGACGCACCACTTGTTCAACGGTTTGTCCGCTATGTTTGTGCTCATAATCCGCTGGTGTTGCGGATATAAAAATAGTTTGCGGCATCATTTTCTCAAATTCTTCAAATTTGAGCGGGCGGTTATCCAATGCCGAAGGTAAGCGGAAACCATATTGAACCAGGTTTTCCTTACGGGAACGATCTCCTTTGTACATGCCGCCAATCTGAGGCACTGTTACATGACTCTCGTCGATATACATGAGTGCGTTTTTTGGTAAATAATCGATTAGTGTAGGCGGCGGTTCGCCTGGTTTTTTACCCGAAAGATGCCGGGAATAATTTTCGATACCTTTGCAAAAACCGAGTTCGTTCAGCATTTCAAGATCAAAACGAGTTCGCTGTTCGAGACGTTGTGCTTCAACCAAATGATGATTCTGGTAAAGATAATCCAAACGCGCTCTCAATTCGATCTTAATGGATTCCATTGCGCGTAGCGTTGTGCTTCTAGGTGTCACGTAATGACTGGAAGGATAAACGGTATAGCGTGACAATTTTTGCAAAACACGCCCGGTCAATGGATCAAATAATGACAGGTCTTCGACTTCATCATCAAATAACGAAATACGCACAGCAGCCTCAGAACTTTCTGCCGGAAAAACATCCAACACATCCCCTCTGACACGAAATATTCCGCGCGAAAATTCCAGTTCATTACGGTTGTACTGCATTTCAATCAAACGTTTGATAATGTCACGTTGCGAATATTTTTCGTTCACCCGCAAATGCAAAATCATGCCATGATAATCAACAGGATCGCCTATACCGTAGATGCAGGAAACGGTGGCTACAATAATGACGTCTTCTCGTTCGAGTAACGATTTGGTCGCCGACAATCGCATTTGCTCGATATGCGCATTGATACTTGAATCTTTTTCTATGAACAGATCTCGCGATGGTACATATGCTTCGGGTTGATAGTAATCATAATAGGAGACAAAATATTCAACAGCATTTTCCGGGAAAAATTCGCGCATTTCTGCGTACAGCTGCGCCGCCAGCGTTTTATTCGGCGCAATCAGTATCGCTGGTCGACCCAGTCGGGCGATTACATTCGCAATGGTAAATGTCTTGCCCGAACCCGTAACACCCAACAAGGTTTGATAGGCTAATCCATCGTTAATACCATCAATCAAGTTTGTAATTGCATTCGGCTGATCGCCGGCTGGTTCGAACGATTGATGTAATTTATATAAACTATTGGGGAAGGTCTCAATCACAGGTATAATTCCAAAGTCTTGAATTTCGTTTACCAGTTTATTCTAACATGCCGGTCTGCCTATTTTAGAGTGAGGAATTTGTTGTGCAACTTTCTAACCGCGTACAAGCCATTAAACCTTCTCCAACACTCGCTGTTACAGCCCGTGCAGCGCGATTAAAGGCTGAGGGTAAGGACATTATTGGTTTAGGTGCCGGAGAACCTGATTTCGATACACCCCAACATATCAAAAATGCTGCGATCGAAGCAATCAACAAGGGGCTCACGAAATATACTGCCGTAGGTGGAACACCGGGCTTGAAAAATGCCATTATTGCAAAATTCAAACGTGAAAATAACTTTGAATATGAAGCCAAACAGATATTGGTTTCCTGTGGCGGCAAACAAAGTTTCTTTAACCTGGTATTAGCCACACTCGATCCTGGCGATGAAGTCATTATTCCCGCGCCCTATTGGGTCTCATACCCGGATATCGTCCTTATCGCCGAAGGCAAACCAGTATTTATCGAGACAGGTATTGAACAAGGCTTTAAAATTACAGCCGGGCAACTCGAGAATGCCATTACACCCCGAACTAAAATGTTCGTTATCAACAGCCCCAGCAATCCTACAGGTGCTGTTTATACTCTGGAAGAACTGAAATCATTAGGTGAAATACTAAGAAAACACCCACAAGTTCTGATTGCCACCGATGATATGTACGAGCATATCCTTTTATCTGATAATCAATTTGTCAATATTGTGAATGCTTGTCCCGATTTACACTCACGAACAGTTGTTCTGAATGGTGTATCTAAAGCCTATTCAATGACTGGATGGCGGATTGGATATTGTGGAGGACCCGCTGAAATCATTACAGCGATGGAAAATATACAGTCTCAAAGTACTTCCAATCCATGCTCTGTATCACAAGCTGCTGCCGAAATGGCACTTAATGGCGATCAATCCTGTATTAAGCCCATGATTACTGCATTCATAGAACGCAATAATTTTGTTACTGAGCATTTAAATCAATGTAACGGAGTTCAATGCTTAAAATCAGATGGCGCTTTTTATGCTTTTGCAGATGCACGTGAAGCGATTGAGCGTTTACATACAAGAGGGATTATTAAAAATAAAAACGACTTGGAATTCAGTGAATACCTTCTGGAAAAATCGGGTGTGGCGATTGTTCCAGGTTCAGCATTCGGCAGCGAAGGTTACATGCGATTATCATTCGCGACCTCCTTGGATAACTTAACAAAAGCACTTGAGCGCATAAGGAATGCTTTAAACCACTGAATTATCATATCTTATTAAACCATAATTTTTTTCCAATCGAACATCTTATTGAAAATTACCTTGCTGATAACTTACTCATTAACACAGCTCCGATTCGGCGGCCGCCTTCTTGGTCTTTCCTGCTCTGGAAGGAATATTACATAATCCGCATACATGATTTGAATGTATATCAAGCGAATGTACTAAGAATTTTCCACCACATTGTACACAGGGTGTCACACATAATACTTCGCTTTCTACGAAACGAATCAAGGTCCATGCACGCGTAAGACTTAACACCTGCTCCGGCTTATTTGCCTCAATATGCTCCAAGTATAATTTATAACTCTTTATAAGAGTATCAATACTATTCGTATCGGAGTAAGTAGTAATGTAATTATAAATATTAAAGAATAATGAAGAGTGCATGTTAGGCTGCCAACTCATAAACCAATCTTCCGAGTATGGCAACATACCTTTCGGCGGAGATACTCCTCTGATTTCTTTATATAATTTAACGAGCCTTTCGCGACTTAGGTTGGAATTTACTTCCAACACCTGCAGACGTGCACCCAGTTTGATCAGATCCGAAGCCAGTTGAATCTGCTTAGCTTCGGTAAGTATGCTTCGATTACGCATTTCTACTTCCTCATAGAAGAACGACCAAAAACTTAAGCAACCGCTTCAGCGAGTTGTCCAGCCATTAATATCGCAGCATGTGATTGAGAAACCGCATTATTATCATCTCGATTATTACCGGATAGTAATTCAGCAATGAGGGTATCATTGAATCTAAAACGACAGAGCAGGCTGTTGGATGAAGCCATTTTGAGGAGTTGACTTGTAGTTAGTTTCTCAATAATATCAGCGACATCTTGGTTGACACCCAGTCGATACATTGCTGCAACTTTATCTTCACGTATCAATTGTTGAGCCAATAACAAATAACCTAAATTGATTTCTCTGATTTCATCAAGAAGCTGCTTTGTTTCCATCTTAAATTTCTCCTGTTTACAAAACACAACGATCAATACAACTAATATGCGTGTATTTTCGATCCTCACAGAATATAAGTAAATGGAAACAAAACCAAAACAACACTAGGAAAATCTCTTATCACCCTATAGGAATTTTTCCTACATACTAAAAATAATCAAACGAATTTAATATGTTAAGTTAAATATTTAAGGTTAACTATAAGATAAATTGTTACAGCTTGATAGTTTATTGACATACTGATGACTGCAGCCAGATGCATTGTTATATAGAAAACCCCCAATAGAACTAGGAAAGGGTCCCGGTTTTTCGCCGTTCTAACAGCGCAAGAAAATCTTCAGCAATAATCGGTTCACTAAAAAGATTTCCCTGCGCATAGTCACATTGTATTTCACACAAATATTCAAATTGTTCCTTGGTTGCTACACCTTCGGCTATAACAGATATTCCCAGGCTTCTTGCCAATGCATTGATTGCAGTCACAATAGCAGTATTATCTGAATCAATTCCCAAATCTGAAGTCAATGCACTATCAATTTTCAAGCTATTAATTGGCAATTTTATTAACGATCCGATCGCAGAACCTCCTGTACCATAGCAATCAATCGAAAGCTTTATACCCATACCACCCAATTCTTGCAAATTATTCATGCTGATTTCAGCGTCTTGCAAAAAGGATTCGGTAAATTTTAATTCTAGCAAATTAGGGGCAAATCCGGTCTCAACAAGAACATCCTTGACATATTTTACAAACTGATTCTGATCGAGTTCAATGCTCGATATACCAATTGTTACAGATAAAGCGCCATGCCCCATTTCATTCCATAGCTTAGTCTGCAAGCATGCCTGTTTAAGCATCCATTTACCAATTTCGAGAATCAAGCCGGTTTCGTAAGCCAGCGCAATAAATTTGCTTGTCGACAGTAGATCAATTTCTGGGTGATTACATCGTAAGATAGCTTCTGTTCCCTTTATATCACCCGTTTTAAGATCGACAATCGGTTCGTAATACACAGCAAACTCGTTATTTAAAAATGCTTTTCGCAATATTTCTCCAAGTTTCAGTTGCCTTGTTGCAGTCTCACCAACCTTATTCATAAAATACCGACAGCTGTTACGCAGGTTATCCTGAGATTCAGAAAGCGTTTTTTCTGCAATTGCCAACAACATTGAAACATTACTGCCATGAGCAGGATACACACTTACGCCAATATTTATTGTGGCGCAAAATTCAAAACCGTTAATCAAAATAGGTGTTGATACCATTTTCATGATCCGATCTGCAAACTTCTGAATATCTGCCAAACTGCTTACTTCGCAATTGAAAAAAGCAAATTTACTGCTTTCTATTCGAGACAAAAGGCATTTACTATTCGCATAAACCGACATGCGATAAGAAAGTTGTTGAATCAACATGTCGCCAACATTATATCCATAGGTACTATTGATATAGGGAAGGCGGCCTATCTTTATAAAATATACTGCCGCCAGCTTGTCTGTATTAGATTCTTTGGACAAAATACTGGTAATCTTTTCACAAAACAAATTACGTTTAGGAAAACCCGTTAAGTCATCATAATAAGCCAGCCTATAAACTTTACTCTCAGCCTGCAACTTTGCCCGTCTTGTTTCTACATCCTTTAACTCTCTTTCGATTGCAAGCACTAGTCTAGCAACTTGACCCTTATAAATATAATCATGCACGCCATGGTGTATCGCAGAAATGGCTTTCACTTCATTCATTTCATCTGAATAAATAATAAAAGGTACATTACGACCAATCTGCTTCCAGATTTCCAGTGCATCCATAAAGTTAAAGGAATGTTCAGTATGATTACAAATCAGTACTTGCCAGTCATTCTCATAAAATACAGCCCGAATATCTTTTACATCCGTTATCGCTTTATAATGTATTCTGATATTAATCTTTGACAGATCAGCGTACAGAAGAGAAGCTTCAGCTTCTGAATACCCAACCATTAAAATCTTTAAATTAATCCGTAACATAACTAGATTTACAATGTTTTATCATATTGTTTTTTACGGTTCTTTTTCAAGAAACTTTAAAGAGAACAAAAATCCTATATAACTAGACTCCTTTGCGTAATCGGTGGAGAGTGGAGTGCCTCAATTTTCCCTAACGCAAGTCTTGCTCAAGTAGTCCCGTATTGCCACCAATTGCTGCAATATTGTTGGTCACCGTCTGTTCGACGGCAAAGCGGCGCAAATAATCTGGTCCACCCGCTTTGGGCCCAGTACCGGACAAGCCCATACCGCCAAAAGGTTGCACGCCTACTACCGCACCGATCATATTACGATTGATATAAATATTTCCGACTCTAACTTGCTGCTGGATTTTGTTAATAGTGCTCTGAATACGGCTGTGAATCCCAAGCGTCAATCCATAACCAGTTGCATTGACAGTATCGATTACTGCATCCAGATTACTCGAAGAATAACGGATAACATGAAGTATCGGGCCAAACACTTCTTCCTGTAAATATTTCAAATCATTGATTTCAATCAATGTTGGTGAAAAATAATTGCCTATATAACAACCTGTTGCATCAACAAATGGCGGCAGTTGAAAAATTATATTGCCATGTGTGCGCATATGTTCAACATGTTGTTCAAGTCGTTCTAATGCAGCGCGGTTAATAACCGGGCCTATATCCGTAGCATAGTCACCAGGATTGCCAATTCGAAGTTGTTGAATTGCTCCAACCACCAGTTCAACAATTTTGTCTGCGGTTTCTTCGGGTAAAAATAACGCCCGCAAAGCAGAACAACGCTGACCAGCACTGTTGAATGCAGACAAAATAACATCTTGAACCAATTGTTCTTTGTGTGCCGAAGTATCTGCAATCATAAAATTCTGCCCACCGGTTTCGGCAACAAACGGTACAATAACTGGATGACCCGCCAACTCCCGGTTTATCCGATGTGCGGTCGCGGTAGAACCTGTAAAAGCAACACCGGCAATTCGAGAATCCTGCAACAACTGTGCTCCGATTTCCGAACCTTTACCCGGCAGAAATTGTAATACCGATTCGGGAATTCCGGCCTGATGCAAAATGCGGACACAGGCCATCGCTGTGAGTGTTGTGCTTTCCGCCGGTTTAGCGATAACAGTATTGCCAGCTGCCAGTGCAGCGGCAACCTGCCCTACAAAAATAGCAATTGGAAAATTCCAGGGACTGATACACACAAAAATACCACGTCCAAAATATCTCAGGTTATTTTCTTCACCAGTAGGCCCTGGTAAATTAATTGGATATCGAAACAATTCGAGCGCAGAAACAGCATAATAACGGCAAAAATCAACCGCTTCACGTACTTCTGCCAAAGCATCTTTGATGGTGCGCCCGCCTTCTCGCACACTCAGTGCTACCAACTCCATGCGTTGCTGCTCCATCAAATCAGCGGCTTTGAATAAACATCCGGCACGCTGCTCCACCGGGTAAAGACGCCAGTCATTAAAAGCAGATGCTGCCGCATCCAGTGCATCAACTATCGCTTGGGGATTACTATTTACAACTTCCCCAACCACTTCACTGCGATCATACGGTGCGATAATTGCCTGTGTTCTCCCTGTATAAGCTGTGCCGCTGATTAACGGCACAGCTTGATGTTGTTTATAAGCAAGTTCAGCCAGATTCTGTTGGAACTGTCGCCGCACCCTGGAATCTGCCAGGTTGCATCCTTGCGAATTGCGACGATGCTCACCATAAAGCGCTTCAGGCAAAGATAATCCCATTGGCGTACCGTCTTGCCAGGTGGTCACCGGGTCACAAACAACATCTTCAACAGCAATATCTGGATTCTCTATTTGGTGAATGAATGAAGTATTTGCACCATTTTCAAGCAAACGTCGTACCAGATAAGGCAACAAATCTTGATAACAACCCACAGGTGCATACACGCGGCAAACCACAGAGTGATTGTACTGTTCCAGAACAGCCTGATAAAGCGCCTTACCCATACCATAGAGGCGTTGGAACTCATAATTTGAATGATTGCGCACCATCTGCAAAATAGCAGCAACCGTATGTGCATTATGTGTGGCAAACTGAGGATAAAAACAATCCGGCTTGCTGATCAACAACCGGGCACAGACCAGATAGCTGATATCAGTAGCCGATTTGCGCGTAAACACTGGATAACCAGTCAGACCATTTTCCTGCGCACGCTTGATTTCGCTGTCCCAGTAAGCACCCTTGACAAGCCGTACTGGAATTTTACGTTGTTTATTTTTCGCCAATTTGGCAAGCCACTGTATAACATAGGTCGCACGCTTCTGATATGCCTGTACTGCCAATCCAAGTCCGGGCCATCCATCCAATTTCTCATGAACAAAAACAGCTTTAAAAATATCCAGCGACATTTCCAAACGCTCGCTTTCTTCAGCATCAACGGTTAATGAAATATCCCCAGCGCGTGCATATTGTGCTAGTTTAAGCAGTTTAGCCGTCAATTCAGGTACTGCATGTCGGTGTTGTAGTGGTTCATAGCGTGGATAGAGCGCGGATAGTTTCACGGAAACACTCGGCCTGATATAAAGATCATAATTGTCATTATCATTCCCAGCTTGGACTTTCGTTGCCAGTTGTCCAATCGCGTGCATATATGCATTAAAAAAACGGTCGGCATCAGCTGCCGTAATGGCTGCTTCTCCCAGCATATCGAAAGAATAGCGTATGCCTGAACGGGACTCAGTTTCACTAACTGCAGTGGACTTGTTGACAGCGTCTTCAATTGTCTCCGCCATCACAAACTGCTCACTCAGCAAAAACATTGCCTGCTTGAGAGCTGCACGAATGACCGGTTGTCCCAAACGCACGAGTAAGTTTTCAAACATTGATTGAAAACTTACAGGATGATTCGATTGTAACTGACGCTGATGCTGCTTAAGTGACCCGGACAACGCCAGCGCATCCGAAGCCAGATTTACCAGCAATGAATTGCTGTGGCCCAGGTGCTGATGCCAGTCGGCTGCTATTATTCGGTCTGCCAGAAACCGGTCCTGAGTAGCATGATCCGGAATGCGCAATAACGCTTCGGCAATGTTCATGAGCACAATACCTTCATCACTATTTAGCTGGTATTCGTGCAAAAACGCTTGTATTACTGATTGTTTAACAGAATGCCGGGACTGGTTTCTCTTTGCACGCACTTGCATTAGCAAATGGCGCGCATGATCCATCACCCCTGCCGCCTGATAGTGTGTCAACTGCCTCAACAATTCCTTTATCAATATTGCTTCGTCGGCTAAATAGCCATTATTGATTGCTTGACCGACAGAATGAGAGAAGTCTAAATGCATATAAACATCAGAGTGTTGTTTAAGAGTTTTTTACTAAATCAATGATCCTTACGCTGATGTTCTTATCCATATCTTCAAAAAACTTTTTCAAGCAGATCTTCAGCGCTTTAAAATTGCTTAAATCATTTTATACCCACAACCGGCATATACAAACGTTGTCACCGGATTATTTTTTGTTATGAATTGCTTTGCCATACCCTCCTCCTCCCGGAGTTTCAATTACCATCACATCACCTGGCTCAAGCTGCACACCTGCGCAAGCACCCAGTTCTTCAACAACTGCATTTTTCCGCTCAACCCGGTTACAGCCTGTCACTCCATTTTCACCGCCATGCAATCCAAAAGGCGCAATCCTTCGATGATTGGATAAAATCGCGGCGTGCATTTTGTCGTTAAATCGTATACGTCGGATGACGCCGTCGCCACCTTTATAATAGCCGTTGCCACCGGACCCTTTACGTATCGAAAAGCTTTCAACCAACACAGGATAACGCGATTCGAGTACTTCCGGATCGGTCAGACGTGAATTGGTCATGTGGGTATGTACAGCGCTCTGACCATCGAAATCCGGTCCCGCGCCTGCACCGCCGCAAAGGGTTTCGTAATACTGATACCGGTCGTTACCGAAGGTCAAATTATTCATCGTACCCTGCGCAGCAGCCATTACACCAAGTGCGCCATAAAGCGCATCAGTCACACATTGACTGGTTTCCACGTTACCCGCCACAACAGCCGCAGGAAAAACGGGATTAAGCATGCAACCCTTGGGCACGATGATTTCAATGGGTTTCAGGCAGCCAGCGTTGAGTGGGATCTCGTCCTTAACCAGTGTACGAAAAACATACAGTACAGCGGCGTAGCACACCGGTAACGGCGCATTAAAGTTGTTGGGTCGTTGTGCAGATGTACCGGTGAAGTCGACAATGACTTTGCGTACATGCTTATCAATACGAATCGCCAAGCGGATAATGGAACCGTCGTCCATTTCATACGTGAATTCTCCATCAGAAAGCACATTGAGCACGCGACGCACGCTTTCCTCAGCATTATCCTGCACATGCTGCATATACGCTTCGACGACATTGAGGCCGAAATGATCGGCCATGCTTTTGAGTTGCTGCACACCCTTTTCATTGGCGGCAATCTGTGCGCCGAGATCAGCGATATTCATTTCGGGATTACGCGCCGGATAGGGTTTGCTGGTCAGTAATCGATGGATTTCAGTTCGCAACAATCGATTGTTGCGAACAATCTGAATATTGTCTAATAAAATGCCTTCTTCTTCCACCGTAGTACTGTCCGGCGGCATGGAACCGGGTGTCATGCCTCCGAGATCGGCATGATGGCCGCGTGACGCAACATAAAAAATAATATCGCTATTCTTTTCGTCGAATACCGGCGTAACAACGGTAATATCTGGCAAATGCGTACCGCCGTTATAGGGCGCATTAATGGCATAGACATCACCTGTTTTCATTCCAGGGTGGCGCTCAATCACAGCCTTGACACTTTCTCCCATGCTACCGAGATGTACCGGCATATGTGGCGCATTAGCCACCAGATTACCAAGACGGTCAAATACAGCACAGGAAAAATCGAGTCTTTCCTTAATATTCACTGATAACGCCGTATTCGCAAGTGTTGCACCCATTTGCTCGGCGATCGACATAAACAGGTTGTTGAACACTTCCAGCATCACAGGATCGGCGCATGTGCCGATACTTTCACGTTGCGGCCGCGGTGCATGACGGGTCATCACCAGACTGCCACTCATTTTTCGTTTCACTTGCCAGCCAGACTCAATTACAATTGTGGCATTTGCGTCACTGATAATCGCCGGACCTCGAATGCCATCACCCTCGACTAAGGCTGTCATCGCATATACAGGCGTCTGATGGTTTTGTCCGCCACTGAGCATTATGACGTTTTTCATCGATTGTAACTCCTGACGTTCAACCGTTTTCAACGGAGAAAAATCTACTGTATTATCATTAATATCATGGGTTAAGCCAACTGCCTCAACCGTAGCTGTAGCAATAACAAGGCTGCATTCTGGCTGAACAAAACCAAATTGATGTAGATGCAATGCGACAAAATCTGTACGCAATTGTTCCAGCGGCGCAATCGGCAGCGCCAACGCGGTATCGGCGCCTTGATAGCGCAAATGAATTTTTTTGATGAAGGTAATATTTTTTTCCGCCACGCCCTGATCAGCAACTTCTTTAAAAGTGTCCTTCGCCAGACCATCAAGTATACAATTAGCAGCCCGCAGTGATTCAATGTTGAGTAACGTTTCTATGGTGACGGTTCTGATTGTAGAAATATCGGCGAGTCCCATGCCATAAGCTGACAACACGCCCGCCAATGGGTGGATGAGTATGGATTCCATACCAAGCGCATCAGCCACCAGACAAACATGCTGACCCGCCGCGCCGCCAAAGCCATTGAGTGTGTAACGGGTAATGTCGTGACCTTGTTCAACGGATATCTTCTTGATAGCGTTGGCCATATTTTCAACTGCTATATGGAGAAAACCTTCCGCCACTTGCTCAGGCGTATATTTTTTCCCGCTTGCCACTGTTACATCATTAGCCAGTTGTTTAAACTGCTGCCTTACAACGGCAGCGTCCAGCGGTTCGTTCGCACCCGGTCCAAAAATTCGTGGAAAAAATTCCGGCTGGATTTTTCCAAGCATCACGTTGCAATCCGTAACCGTCAATGGTCCGCCACGGCGATAACATGCCGGTCCGGGATTGGCACCCGCACTGCCGGGACCAACACGGAAACGACTGCCGTCAAAATGCAAAATGGAGCCGCCGCCTGCGGCGACAGTATGAATCGCCATCATCGGTGCACGGATACGTACACCGGCCACATTACCGTCAAAAACACGCTCAAATCCGCCAGTATTGTGATTATAATGACTGACATCGGTTGATGTTCCTCCCATGTCAAAACCAATAATTTTACTGAACCCTGCTTTCACAGCAGTACGCGCCATACCCACCACACCACCCGCTGGACCCGATAAGATACTGTCTTTACCTTGCAGCTTGTCTGCCTGGATCAGGCCGCCACTGGACTGCATAAATAGCAGCCGCGTATCGCCCAGTGTGACTGCAACCTGTTCGACATAGCGTCGCAGTATAGGCGACAGATACGCATCCATCACCGTGGTATCACCGCGCGAAATCAACTTCACTAACGGACTGATCTGATGACTGACGGAAATCTGCGTAAAGCCGATTTGTTCGGCGACACGCGCCGCCGCCAGTTCATGCGCATAAAATCGATAACCATGCATAAATACAACCGCCACAGCCCGAATACCCTGCTGAAAAACACTGTTCAGTGCATCCATGAGCGCCGCTTCATCAAGTTCTCGCAATACCTTACCGTCTGCACTCATCCTTTCATTTACCTCGATCACAGTCTCATACAGCATCTGCGGCAACTGTATATTAAGTTCAAACAATCGCGGGCGATTCTGATAACCAATACGCAAAGCGTCAGCAAACCCTTTGGTGATCACCAGGGCAACCCGCTCGCCTTTACGCTCCAGCAAAGCATTAGTCGCAATGGTGGTGCCCATTTTGACATGATCAATCTGTTGTGAAGGTATGGGTGCATTCGAGACTCCGCCTAAAATTCTGCGAATCCCCTCCAGTGCCGCATCAGAATAATGCTCCAGATTCTCGGAGAGCAGCTTCTGGGTACAATACGTTCCTTGTGGCGAGTGGGCAACAATGTCGGTAAAGGTACCGCCCCGGTCTATCCAGAATTGCCATTTTCCCTTTATTTCCTGCACTTTTATCTCGTTTCTTTATGAAAAATAATTAGTATTGCTTCCATTATCCCGGATTTTCAATTATGCGTAATCGATTACTCCAATTGAATACGCCACACATCTGTTTGCATACTTGACACACTCGTAACCTCGTTTTTTTTCAAAAGAAAAAAGTGTTACAGTATTGATTCTGGTAGGCAGGCACCATGATTCGAGCACTTATTTTAGATAATTTGTTTTCATTATTTTACAAACCTGATATTCATCCGTAATGACACGATTTTTCAGATTTTTTCGCAATGCCTTCATTGTATTGACATGTTGTGGTCTGTTGTTAATCATACTTGCAGGGACACTGTTACGCGGCAGTCTACCGCAGTATGAGGGGAAAGCGCATTTATCCAGCCTGAGCGCACCAGCCACCGTTGAACGCGATACACTTGGCAGTGTGACGATCCGTGGGCAAAATCGGCAGGACCTCGCCAGTACACTCGGGTTTGTGCATGCACAGGAACGTTTTTTTGAAATGGATTTGATGCGCCGACAGGCCGCCGGCGAGCTTGCAGAAATATTTGGCGACAGCGCGGTGCCGCTTGACCTGGAAGCGCGCAAATACCGCATGCGTTCACGTGCCCAGCAAATACTGCGGCAATTACCGGATGATCAGCAACATTTGTTGACCGCGTACCGTTCCGGCGTGAATGCAGGACTTGATGCACTGTCGATGCGTCCTTACCCTTATCTGCTCACACGCACTACACCTGTCAAATGGCGCGAGGAAGACAGCCTGCTGGTTATTTTTTCCATGTTCGTCACACTGAACGAATTTAACAGCAGGCGCGAACTGGGTTTATCTTTCATGCAAGCCGAATTGCCCGATGCGCTATATCAATTTCTGACCGCCAGCGGTGGTTCATTGGACGCGCCGTTGATTGGAGAAGCACTTGAATGGCCACCCATGCCTACACCCGATGATCTCGATCTTAGAAAAAAGAACACACCGTTACCGGTACGCACGTTCATTTATGATGAATCCCTCCCGGGCAGCAACAATTTCGCAGTCTCAGGCACGTTGACTGACGGCGCCGCGCTCGTCGCCAATGATATGCATCTAACACTGCGCGTACCCAATCTATGGTTTCGCACACGATTGATCGAAACCGAAGACAATGACAAAGACAAAAACCATGCTGCAACCCGTATCGATGTCAGCGGCGTCAGTCTGCCCGGTGTGCCATTGAATGTGCTCGGATCCAATCGCCATATCGCCTGGAGTTTTACCAACAGTTACGGCGATTTTATCGACTGGGTACGCGTCAAACTTGACCCGAAGGACACATCGGTTTATCTCGGTTCGTCGGGTTGGCATACTGTTCAGACTTTCGATGAAATCATCACCGTACGCGGGGCAGCTGCAAGAAAAATTACAGTACGTGAAACCGAGTGGGGACCGATTATCACACAGGATTATGATGGCGTTCCACTGGCAATGGCGTGGACGGCGTTTCAGCCCGGAGGCCTTAATCTGAACCTGGTCGAACTCGAGCAGGCGCAAACGGCTGAAGAAGCAGCCGCCATCGCGAAACAAACCGGCATTCCCGCACAAAATTTTATTGTTGGCGACAAAAACGGCCATATCCACTGGACCATTGCCGGCCGTATTCCCGTACGTTCTGGCGACTTTGACTCCAAACTTCCCTCGGACTGGACAGCCCCCGATACCGGATGGCAGGGCTGGCTGGAACCTGTCGATTACCCACATATCCGCAATCCGGAATCGGGCCGTTTATGGACGGCAAACACACGCACCGTAGACCCCGAAACATTAAAAATACTCGGTGATGGTGGGTACGATCTGGGTGCAAGGTCAAGGCAGATTCGTGACAATTTATTTGCTCGCGAACAATTTACCGTAGATGATTTGTATCAAATTCAACTTGATCACCGTGCATTGTTCTTTGTGCGGTGGCATGATTTGCTTACATCCAGCCTAGAGCATGCGGAAAGCACGACAACTTTTCATCAGATGGCAAGCGTTTTGAAGAACTGGGACGGCCGTGCAGCAGTTGATTCTGTTGCGTACAAAATTATACGAAGCTTCCGGCATGAAGTGATCAATACATTATTAAATGCATTTACGGCTGAAATTAAACTTCGCCATCCAGCTTTTGAACTCCCACGTTTAAGCCAGGTCGAGCATGCCATCTGGCAACTCATCGAAGAACGACCCATGCATTTGTTGCCAGCCAACTATGAAAACTGGGATGCACTGATACAGCAATGTATTCAACAGGTAATCGCAAAATTGCAAAAACAATCCGGCGATATCACCACGCGTACGTGGGGAGAAGTCAATGCGGCGAATATCAGGCATCCTCTCAGCCAACACCTGCCTGCGTGGATTGCAAACCAGCTTAACATGCCGCCGGACCCCCTCCCCGGCGACTTTCACATGCCACGTATTCAAACACCTGATTTTGGCGCCTCACAACGATCTGTCGTTGCGCCCGGCAAAGAAGAGGAAGGTTATTTTGATATGCCGGGGGGACAAAGCGGTCATCCGCTCTCACCTTATTATGGCAGCGGGCATACTCACTGGATATCGGAAAATCCGACACCCTTTTTACCCGGAAAAGCAGAACAAACGCTCTATCTTATTCCATAAAATACGCAGTGCTCCCAAAACTGTGTCTGTGACCAAGGCATGATCCAGTCTGCCGCAACTTTCAGCGCGTTTCTTGCGGTTTCATCGGGAGTCAACACATACTTGCCTTTGGACACGGCACGCTGCTCCGGTTCCAGAGCTAATAACGGATAAAGATCCGGTTGTGGGCTGTTCTCAACCTCATGTTCGATACGTTCTACCAAATAATCCCGGTAAAAATGTTCAAATAAATGTCGCGTACTATCACGCAACACATTCATAGCGTAATAGCTGAACGATTGAATTTTCTCATTTTTAACGCCTTCATCCCTCATGGTACACATCCAGCACGCACCCTGAATGCATCGGCCTAATATGCAGATTTTCGGTCATCGCTGCAGACAAATCCGCTCTGATGTGCGTCATTTGTTTTCTGACTATATACGCAGGCACAAACAATGGCCGATCGTTAATACCGGCACGCCGTAGAATTTCCGGTATTTCATCACTTTCAGGATTGCTCCAGACGATGCCCCCTAACGCCAGCTCCGTCTTATCCTTACAGACCTTACAACATTGTGGTGGTTTAATTTTACCGGACACCTGTCCAATCGCAGTTGAAATGCTCTCAGGTATTTAATATTAACCACGAATAATCAGATTCTGGTGTAGTTTTGATTATCTGTCACTCCTCTAAAATTTAATCATTACGGAATGACACAGAATTTCTAATACTCCCGTCAACTGTACTAGCACTTCACCAATTGACGACCCTCTCGTAAATGCTGCAAAGCACATATTACAGATAATTCTGAGTTATAAGGCCAATTTATGGTTTTATTTGAATAATATTCAAACCATAAACGCACTTAAAATTCTCAACACGGCAAAACATTGTCGGTTCTTTTCCACTTGAGAAATTTCACTCTCAGATAGGAGCTTAGTCGCATATGTTCAGAGCATATGTGAGAAATGACGCATGTGGATTCGAAAAACTTGAACCGGATAGTGTCACATGCAGAATCATCCAAATATACTGATAGCTATATCGCTAATTTATATGTTGTCTGGAAATTTGAGTAAGGTTTTTCTGTAGCAGACAAAAAAAGCTTGATTTCAGAAAAATGCAGACTATAATGCGGGCAATTTCAATTTACGGTAACCATGAGGAAATAACATGACATGTTGTAATAATGCTTATATATCCATTGAATTAACCAATATCCACATCCCTGTAACATAGCTTTCTTTAAAAGGAAAATTCGCATGCTCATACCTATCTCTTCCGCCGCTTTTCAAAAGCAGTCTCAACCTGAAGTACTGTTTGACACCCATCCTGAAGTCAGCTTGGACTTCAACCTTGTTAAAGAAAAACTATTACAGGGTTATAACAATCCATTCTTAATGGTTGATAGCAGCATCATTCGTCAGAAAACACGCCGTTTCATGGCTGCCATGCCGCGCGTGCGACCACACTATGCTGTCAAAGCCAATCCGGACCACCGGGTACTTAAAACGTTGATAGAAGAAGGCGCCGGTTTCGAAATTGCTTCTATTGCTGAACTCGATCTTTTACTTGAACTGGGGGTACCCGCTGTAGAAATTTTTTACAGCAATCCAATGAAATCTCGCGCTTACCTGGAGTATGCTGCATCAAAAGGGGTTGAATGGTATGTACTTGATAGCGTGGAAGAATTACAAAAAATCGTAAGCGTCAAACCGGATGCAAAAATGTATCTGCGCATAGACACCCCGAATATCGGCAGCGATTGGCCACTGGCCGGAAAATTCGGCACACATCTAGCCGATATCAGCTTCATCATTGAAACAGCGGTCAAACTGAAAGCTGACCTGGCTGGTGTTACGTTTCACGTTGGATCGCAATGCCGCAATCCACAAAACTGGCGCGTGGGTATTGAACGTGCGGTCAAAGTTTTTACCGACATGCGCCAAGCAGGCCTTAACCCACGTCTGTTGAATATTGGCGGTGGCTATCCGGTTCGCCATCTGAAACCGATTCCATCCATAGAAGTGATCGCAGAAGTGATTAATGAGGCGATTGCCGAATTACCAGAAACATTTCGAATTATTGCTGAACCAGGCCGCTACCTGGTTTCTGACTCAGCCTATTTTGTCTGTCAGGTGGTTGGAACTGCAACACGCAACGGTAAACGCTGGATGTATTGGGATGCAGGTATGTTTGGTGGCATGATAGAAGTCACCGAAGGTCTTAATTACGAAGTAATTACTGATCGCACCGGAAATTCCGTACCCTGGTCTATTGCTGGCCCCACCTGCGATTCAGTGGACATCCTAATGCATGATATCATGCTGCCAGCCGACATACAGGAAGGTGACTTGATTTATGTACCCAATACAGGCGCATATACAACAGCCTATGCCAGCAATTTTAATGGATTTCCGTTGCCTGATGTCGTTGTGATTTAACAATCGGAATTAATCATATAAATACAGTCCAAACTGGTGAAAGAATTCAGTTAATGAATTTTTTCACCAGTTCATATCAACGAAATGTTTTCAGTTATGTTTTTTACGCTCCCATATCACAAAGTGATATTCCAGTTGCGAAGTAGCTGCCGTTTTAACTTCCGAGAAATGCCGCTCACGTGATTTCTCAAACCATTCATTCTGATCAAATTCTGGAAAATAAGTATCGCCATCAAATACTTGCTGTATTTCCGTAATGTACATGCGTAGCGATAATGCTAACGTCTGCTGATAGAGATCAGCACCGCCAATGATAAACTGTTCACATTTATCACCTGATGCGTCGGAGGGTTGGCTTATATTCAGAGCCTCCTCTAGCGAATGAACAATGGTTGCGCCAGCCACATTATAATCTGTCTGATTCGTCACAATAATATTGCGGCGTCCAGGCAATGGCCGACCTATGGATTCATAGGTTTTGCGGCCCATTATGATAGTATGACCCATGGTCAACAATTTGAAACGCTTCAAATCTGCGGGCAAATGCCAGGGAAGACCATTATTTTTTCCGATTACCCTGTTTTTGGCCATTGCGACCAGTATTGATAAGCAAGGTGCGCTCATACAGCAATCGGTGCCTTTATTGCCGGATACGGATGATAGCCTTTTAGCGTAAAATCTTCATATCTAAAGTTAAATATATCTGTGACGGCGGGGTTTAGTTGCATCACAGGCAATTCTCTCGGTTCCCTGGTGAGCTGCGTTTGTGCCTGCTGGATATGATTCAGATAAAGATGCGCGTCACCTAACGTATGCACAAACTCCCCTGCCTGCAAATCACACACCTGAGCAACCATCATTGTCAACAACGCATAAGATGCAATATTAAAAGGCACACCCAGAAAAACGTCAGCACTTCTTTGATAAAGCTGACACGAAAGCTTCCCAGCAGCCACATAAAACTGAAACATCGCATGGCATGGCGGCAGTACCATTTCATTCAAATCGCTCACATGCCATGCCGAAACAATCATGCGCCGGGAATCTGGTGTTTTCTTAATTTGGTCAATAACCTGTTGTATCTGATCTACTGCTTGCCCATCCTTGCCCGTCCATGCGCGCCATTGCCGCCCATATACAGGTCCCAGATCACCACTTTCATCAGCCCATTCATCCCATATGGAAACGCCATGATCTGTTAGATACTGGATATTCGTATCACCTCGCAAGAACCATAATAATTCATGAATAATTGATTTCAGGTGGCATTTTTTGGTTGTTACCAACGGAAAGCCATCAGCCATATTAAAACGCATCTGGTAACCAAAGACAGAAAGTGTCCCTGTACCGGTGCGATCCGTTTTTTTATGGCCATCCGCCAAAATATGACGCATTAACTGAAGATACTGCTGCATGAGCGCTTCTATAAAAAAATATTCGTAATTCGTTATCGAGCCAAGTAATTCGCAGGCAAATTACATACATAATCAAGCTAAGCATAATATAATAGCATTCTTAATTAAAAGACATAAACTTTGAACTTGCGAACTATGATGCACAATTCACTTCTGCCATCGCAGTCAAGAAGCACTGATCAATTCCCCGTTAAGCATTATTTTGCACTGACGTAATCGCTATTCGAATGACGCTCGACGACTTGTTTTTTTTCTTAAACCACTTGCTTTATCATTTTGTGCAGCAAATTGATCATGATCATTCGGTCATATATGCATAAGAAACAACCGTAATCCCAACAATATGACAAACTTCGTCATGCAAAATTTCATATTCAACAGGAAAGCAATCAATGCTGGCTACACTTATCCAGAATTCTTCATTACTTGATCCGACAACGGATGCCTCCCATATACTGGTCATATTACCCAAACTGGAGAAATTACCTAAAAAATATACTATTCCAGGTGAAGACACACTCAAGAAACTGCTGGAACGCCGTCGCTTAAGACTGAGTAAAATCAGTGAAACACCGGTCAGCGCCAATCTGGAAAATGGTGCATTCTGTTCATGGGTCATGATAGATACCAACAAACAGATATTTGAACAGCAAACCGCTGTACGCAAAGCAATTCAACAATTACTGACTGAAAATCCAGAAGAAATACATCTCGCAGTCTATGGCAACAACAACCAAAAACATCACTTCTCTGAAGTCGCGGTTTATACTGCCTGGGTCAATGGCGCGGCACTGCCTGTTCGCAAACAAAAACCAGAAAGATCATCACTTACTCATATCCATTTGTACGGTCACAAAGACGCCGGGAATTTTACATTACAACGTGCACTTGCAGAAGGTAATCTACTGGCGCGTGGCTTAACGATTTTACCGCCAAACGAACTTACCCCTAGAACTTATTGTGAGCAAATCAAAAAACTGGCCAAAAATGAAGGATGGACATATCAGGAACATGCACTCAACGAGCTCAGACAAATGGGTGCTGGCGCATTTGTAGCAGTAGCACAGGGCAGCGACCCTGAAGAGGCTGCGATTGTTCACTTACACTATACAGGCAGCAAAGAAAAACCGCATAAACATATTTCTCTGGTTGGAAAAGGTATTTGCTTTGATACCGGAGGCCATAATTTAAAACCACCCCGCTACATGCAAGGCATGCATGAGGATATGAATGGCTCAGCAGTTGCGCTCGGCATTTTATTAGCGGCGACACGTGCAGACCTGTCTCTCGAAATTGACTGCTGGCTGGCCATCGCACAAAATAATATCGGCCCACATGCCTATAAACAGAATGATGTCATTACTACGTTAAATGGATTGACGATTGAAATCGTACATACCGATGCCGAGGGACGATTGGTACTGGCAGATACGCTAACATTAGCCGAAAAGCAGAAACCTGATATCATCATTGACTTTGCAACACTGACTGGCAGCATGCATACTGCATTGGGTTCACGCTATTGTGGTATTTTCAGCAATCAGGAAAATCTTGCACAAAAAGCTATCGCCGCCGGAAAAAAAAGCGGCGAACGTATTTGTGTTTTTCCGATGGACTCAGACTATGACGAGAGTCTGGAAAGTAAGATAGCAGACATTAAACAATGCGAACTGGGCGGCGAATTTGATCATATTCTTGCAGCACGCTTTCTCAATCGCTTTGTCAACGATGTACCCTGGATACATATGGACCTCTCAGCCAGCAGCCATAAGGACGGTTTGGGTGCGGTAGGCAGTGATGTCACCGGTTTTGGTGTTAGCTGGGCAATTGAATTGTTAAAAGAATTTAATACCTCCAGTTAATAATATGGGAAAGCTAACCGAACTTGTCGTCCCTAAGTTGGTGGAGTATCAGGTAGATTTTTTCTAAATCGAGTCCCCACTGCTGAGGATTTTCCGCACTTACGACGCTATCCGTTGATTTTGACAAATCCACGATTTCAAATGGAATGTGGCAATTTGAGTGAATAGAAAAAAATACTTTTACCACAGGCATAACAAGGCTCTTTTCAGATTGTTCAATCACGATACCCAATCGATCGGATTTTAATTTCAACAATGTCCCAATGGGATAAATACCAATGGTTTTGACAAATGCATGAAATACAGTTTCATCAAAATGACCGCCCTTCCATTCCGCCATCTTTTTAATGGCCTCCGCTGGCTCCCAACCTTTTTTATAGCAGCGTTCAGAACTGATGGCATCGTACACGTCACAAATAGACCCCATTCGAGCGTACAATGTCAAATTATTCGCTGACAGTTTCTCGGGATACCCTTTACCGTCCATTCGTTCATGGTGATGTAAACATACATCCAGTGCAGGTTCATTGACCTGGAATACTGTTTTAAGTATTTCCCACCCTCTGCGTGGGTGATTTTTAACAATTGCAAACTCATCTTCCGTCAGCTTCCCCGGTTTGTTCAGCACTTTGCCAGGGATTACCATTTTACCAATATCATGCAGCAGTCCCGCGACACCCACTTGTTTTAACGCAGCGCCTTGTAACCCCAGTTGCTTGCCAAGTGCGATCATTAGCACACACACCGCAACTGAATGCAGATAGGTATACTCATCTGCGGTTTTCAATCTAATCAAACTGAGCATCGCATTGGCATTGCGCGACATGGAATGGTTGATTTCATCGACCAGAACAACTGCTTCTTCAACCCGAACTGCCTTACCCATACGCACTTCATTAAACATGGCGGTCACGGCTTCTTTAGTTTTTACATGGATCTTTTTCGCTGTCTGCAGTTCCTCTTCAACCGGTACCTTTATGATTTTTGTAGTAACAACCAGTACCGGCTGATCAGTTTGTTTGTCCGGCTGAGCGCGATCAGAAGTAACGGGGTTCATTACGTCCAGACCTTTATCCGAATCTATCCACAATTCTTTCACCTTGCTATTTTTAAGTTTATGCAGATCCTTTTGTTCCGACAGCAAAAACGAATTCGTCCAGAACGGATGCTCCATCCAGTCTCCACCAATTTTATGGATGTACATGCCTAAACGAATATCATTGATACCAATCTTTTTTAGCATAAATTTGAAAAAGCTTTTATCATGATAAACGCATGGATTTTTTATAGTGAAGAATGTTTTTTTGATTACCCATAATCAACCAGCCTGTATACTGCAAACAATAATACTCTACATGCAATAATTATGAACGCTGGAATTGCGCTATTGTTGTTGATAGTCTCTCAGGCATTATCAATAACAAGTTAAATGTCAGTGGTACAATCTTGCCAGGTATCCCTTACTGGAGTCGCACTATGTCAACTATTGAATCTATTTTAAAAGAATCTCGTATTTTTCCACCAAGTACAAATTTTGTCCAGCAAGCCAATGTATCTGGTTTGGAAGCTTATCAGTCACTCTGCAATCAGGCCGAAACAGACTATCAGGCTTTCTGGGCCGAACAGGCCAAAGCACATATCCACTGGCACAAACCCTTCACACAAACACTCGATGATAGCAATCCGCCTTTTTTCAAATGGTTCAATGATGGTGAATTAAATATTTCTTACAACTGTCTTGATCGCCATTTGGCTCAGCAGCCCGACAAAGTCGCCATTATTTTTGAATCCGACGAAGGTGAAGTAATTCATGCAACTTTCCGTGATCTTCACCAGCGTGTCTGCAAACTGGCCAATGCTTTGAAAGCGAAAGGCTTAAAAAAAGGTGATTGTGTCGTGATTTATATGCCAATGCGTATAGAAGCCGTGGTCGCAATGCAGGCCTGTGCACGCATAGGCGCAATTCATTCGGTCGTATTCGGCGGGTTTTCATCCAAAAGTCTGCACGAACGCATTATCAATGCAGGTGCTAAAGCGATTATCACTGCTGACGAACAGGTACGTGGCGGCAAACACCACGCACTCAAGGCAACCGTGGATGAAGCTATCAATAAGGGTGGCACCGAAACTGTCAAAACAGTCATTGTGTATCAGCGTTCAGGTTCCACCAAGGTACCTTTTGAACCACCACGTGATGTCTGGTGGCATGAAATTACGCAAAAGGCCAGTTCCGAGTGCGAGCCGGAGTGGGTCACTGCCGAACATCCGCTGTTTACGTTGTACACTTCGGGATCGACAGGCAAACCCAAAGGAGTTCAGCATTCCAGCGCCGGCTATTTGTTAGGTACAATGATCAGTATGCAATGGGTTTTTGATTACAAACCATCCGATATTTTCTGGTGCACAGCTGATGTCGGATGGATTACCGGTCACAGCTATGTTGCTTACGGACCGCTTGCCGTGGGCGCAACACAGGTTATTTTTGAAGGTGTCCCGACTTTTCCACATGCAGGAAGATTCTGGGAAATAATCGACAAACATCAGGTAACCACATTTTACACAGCACCGACAGCGATTCGTTCACTGATCAAACTCGGAGCGGATTTACCTGAAAAATACAATTTATCTTCACTACGTTTACTGGGTTCAGTTGGCGAACCCATTAACCCGGAAGCGTGGATGTGGTTTTATGAAAAAGTAGGCCATTCCCGCTGCCCGATCGTGGACACATGGTGGCAAACTGAAACCGGCAGTCATATGATTGCGCCGATACCCGGTGCGGTCTCACTTATACCCGGTTCCTGTACTTTGCCGTTACCCGGCATTGTTGCCGCAGTTGTAGACGAAACTGGCCAGGATGTTGAAAACGGAAAAGGTGGTTTTCTGGTAATCAAAAAACCTTTCCCATCTCAAATCCGCACACTTTGGAACGATCCTGAACGCTTTAAGAAAGCTTATTTTCCCGAGGATATCGGCAAGGGTAAATATTATCTGGCAGGAGACTCTGCCTACCGTGATGAACAGGGTTATTTCTGGATCATGGGCCGCACTGACGATGTACTCAATGTTTCAGGCCATCGCCTGGGCACGATGGAAATTGAATCTGCGCTAGTAGCAAACCCGCTGGTAGCAGAAGCCGCCGTGATTGGCAAACCACATGATATTAAAGGTGAAGTAATTGTTGCCTTTGTTGTGCTGAAGGGAGACTATCCACAAGGGGACGATAAAACGCGCATTACTACTGAACTGCGGAACTGGGTTGCTCAGGAAATTGGACCCATCGCCAAACCCGAAGAAATACGATTCGGTGAGAATCTACCCAAAACACGCTCCGGTAAAATTATGCGACGTTTATTACGTGCATTGGCCAAAGGTGAAGAAATCACACAGGATATTTCCACACTTGAAAACCCCGCCATTATGGATCAATTAAAACAAACAAATTAATTGCCTATATATACACGCTTCACTGAATAAAACATTTAAAACTAAAACAGCATGACTTCTTCACTCTCTACTGACTTTACCCATGGCATCAGTGCTATTGATGCCCAGTTTCATCGACCCCAACGCGCCGCCATTCACCTGATTGAAGAAAATGGCAAGATGGCGCTAGTTGATACTGGTACTGCTTTTTCGATCCCGGGTGTACTGAGCGTTCTTGAAGAAAAAAACCTGGCTATTGAAGATGTTGACTATGTCATACTCACCCACATCCATCTTGATCATGCGGGTGGCGCCAGCGAATGTATGCGTTGTTTTCCCAATGCAAAACTGGTCGTACATCCGCGTGGCGCACGCCACATGGCTGACCCCACCAAGCTAATCGCCGGGGCAATCTCGGTTTACGGTGAGGCTGAATTTAAACGTGTCTACGGAGATATACATGCCATTGATGAAAAACGCATTATCGAAGCGCCTGATGAAAGCCGTATCAATCTGAACGGACGTTCTTTGCTATTTATTGATACGCCAGGGCATGCACGCCACCACAACTGTATTTACGATGAACAAAGCAATGCTTTTTTTACAGGAGACACATTCGGCGTGTCCTATCGCGAACTGGATGTCAACGGCAAGGAATTTGTCTTTCCGACCACCACGCCTGTACAATTTGACCCTGATGCTGCACACGCTTCATTAAACCGTATCATGCACTTCAAGCCGGAATACGCTTTCCTCACACATTACAGTCGCATCGGTAACCTGATCCAGCATGCTGAATGCATGCATAACTTGATTGATGCACATGTCGAAATTGCCCGTAATGCTGATGAAATCAATAGTCGCAGAAGCAACGCGAACAGATTTAATGCAATCTCAACAGCACTGGAATCACTACTGTTACAACGCCTCAAGAAACATGGTTGCCAAATGCCACAAACAGAAATCGTCAGCCTGTTAAGCGCCGATATTCGATTGAACACTATGGGCCTCGAACACTGGCTAAACCACTCAGACCAAACTGTCAGTTAACAGTCTCGCTTATTTATGCTCCGTTGCAATTCTGCAGCACTGCCCTTATATAAAAACATGCTTCAGAGTCTTATAACTGCCATCCTCAAATATGAATAGACATCGCGACAAATATAAACTGGTCTAAACCGGCGTTAGTCGCGCATACTCCAGCATCAACCATTTGGTGCCAGCACGACCAAAATTCACTTGTACCCGCGCATCACTGCCACTGCCTTCATAATCAAGAATAACACCCTCTCCAAATTTGATATGCGCCACAGTCTGACCAATACGCCATTGCCCCTCTACCGGTAATTCCCGGTTGAATGGATCTTTTTTTCTAACCTCGACTGCTGATCGTGTACCCAAATCCTTAGTGGTAAACGAACGATCAAAACTGAAACCATCCCCAGCAGGCGATCTGAGCCATTTCAAAAATTTTTCCGGAATTTCATCTAAAAACCGGGAAGGAATGTTGTAACGCGTTTGTCCGTGCAGCATACGGCTTTGCGCAAGACTCAGATACAGGCGGCGGCGCGCACGCGTCATGGCAACGTACATCAAGCGCCGTTCTTCTTCAAGACCGTTTTTTTCGTTCAGACTATTTTCATGTGGAAACAACCCTTCTTCCAATCCGCTCAAAAATACAGAATGAAATTCAAGACCTTTGGAAGCGTGTATAGTCATCAGTTGCAGCGCATCCTGGCCACTGCCTGCCTGGTGTTCACCTGCCTCAAGCGAAGCATGGGCAAGAAATGCCGTCAGACTGCCATCTTCAGCTTCATGTACAAAACTGATTGCCGCGTTGACAAGTTCATGCAGATTTTCCAGCCTGTCCGCGCTTTCGCGCACTGTCTGATAATGCCCCATTAACCCACTTTGAACCAACATACGCTCTACAATTTCCGCCAACGGTAAATTTTCCCAACCTTGACGCATAACTTGAATCAATCCGACAAACCCCGCCACACCTCTTTTATTTTTCGCGTCGCTTTCGACAGCTGTTGCAGCTTCACCACATCGGTGAAGGGCGGCCGCCCACAGGCTACTATTTTGCTGGCGCGCTTCATCCTGTAATTGCTCCAGGCTACGCGCGCCGATACCCCGCGCAGGAAAATTAATAACACGCAGTAATGCATTATCATCTTCAGGATTAGCAATCAAACGCAAATAAGCCAGTGCATGTTTGACTTCCATGCGTTCAAAAAAGCGCATACCACCATACACACGATACGGCAATGCCGCCTTGAACAGGGTGTGCTCAAGCACTCTGGACTGCGCATTGGCACGATATAACAGCGCAATTTGTGATAGCGGAACACCATCTACATGCAATGCCCTGATTTCATCAACGATGAAGCTGGCCTCGTCAAAATCATTGAATGCACGATAGACACGCAGCGGCTCACCCATACCCTCCGCTGTCCATAAATTTTTTCCCAGGCGTTCGGTATTGTTTTCGATCAGTGCATTGGCGGCATCCAGTATATTCCCATGCGAGCGGTAGTTCTGTTCCAGTTTGATCACTTTAGATATACCAAAATCGCGCTCAAAATCCTTCATGTTTCCGGTATCCGCTCCCCGGAATGCATAAATACTCTGGTCGTCATCACCGACAACAAACACAGCTGCAGCATGCTTGGTGCCTACACCCGCCAACAGCTTAAGCCAGTTATACTGCAACCGATTCGTATCCTGAAATTCATCCACCAGGATATAATCAAAACGCTCGCGATAGTGATTACGCAGGATTTCATTTCGAGTGAGCAGTTCATAACTACGTAACAGTAATTCGGCAAAATCTACCACGCCTTCCCGGTTACATTGCTGTTCATAGGCCAGATAAAAATCCAGCAAATGACTGGAAAATGGATCATCCACAATTACATCGGCTGCACGCTGACCAGATTCTTTCGCATTATTGATAAACCACTGTACTTGCCTTGGTGGAAACCGTTTGTCATCGACTGAAAGGCTTTTCAAAATGCGCTTGATCGTGGCTAACTGATCGGCCGTATCGAGAATCTGGAATGTCTGCGGCAACCCGGCTTCCTGATAATGTGCGCGCAGCAACCGATGACATAAGCCGTGGAATGTACCCATCCACATACCGCGTGTATTGACTGGCAGCAGGGCATGAATACGCGTCAGCATTTCTTTAGCAGCCTTGTTGGTAAAAGTTACTGCCAGAATACTAAAAGGACTAACCTGACCTGACTGAATCAAATACGCAATACGCGTGGTTAACACACGCGTCTTGCCACTACCAGCACCCGCCAATACGAGTACCGATTGATGCGGCAGTGTAATCGCTTCTAGCTGTTGAGTATTCAGATCTGCGAGCAACGAAGAAGACATGAAATGCGTTACTTTAAATTAATCGATAAACTGAACAACTTCAAAATGGAAGTTTTCGCGCCATACTATATGCTCTAGAACCACTGTGTATTGCAGACCAAGAAACTAAATACAACTTTTGATTTAGAAATAAAATCACTGATTAATTCTGAATCAGACCAATGACAATAATACCGGCACCACTTAAATCTGACTCATGAATTAATCACTACAAATTGACTGAAGCTAAGCTCTGCTCTTAGCGACAATCTCCAACAAGAGCGGTGTCAATATTAATTCGATCGCCATCCCCATTTTCCCACCCGGAACGACAATTGTATTCCGGCGAGACATGAAGGAGTCATGAATCATAGCCAACAGATTGGTAAAATCCACGTTTCTTGGGTTTTTGAAACGAATCACTACCATGCTTTCATCGAGTGTCGGGATTTCCCGTGCTATGAATGGATTTGAAGTATCCACTGTCGGCACTCGCTGAAAATTGATATGTGTACGGGAAAACTGCGGAGTTATGAAATGCACATAATCATGCATACGGCGCAAAATAGTATGTGTAACAGCTTCAGCGGAATATCCACGTGCACTGGTATCACGGAATATTTTCTGTATCCATTCCAAGTTGACAATCGGCACTACGCCGACCAACAAATCTACATATTTTGCAACATCAGCGGTGTCGCTCTTAACACCACCATGCAATCCTTCATAAAAAAGTAAATCAGATCCAGGGGGAATCGGGGACCAGGGTGTAAAAGTGCCTGGTTTCTGATCCCAAGGTGCTGCTTCTTCTTCATTATGCAAATACAAACGGGTTTGGCCTGAGCCACTTTCACCATATTCTCTGAATAACGTTTCCAGTTTTTCAAATTCATTTGCTTCAGGACCAAAATGACTGATAGCCCGACCGTTATCTTTTTCAGATTCCGCAACTGCCTGTTTCATTGCTTCACGATCATAGCGATGAAAACTATCACCTTCAACGACAGCTGCCTTTAAATTTTCACGCCTGAAAATATGTTCAAAGCTATTTTTAACCGTTGATGTGCCTGCGCCAGATGATCCGGTAACAGCAATAACCGGGTGTTTCTGCGACATATTAAATTTCTCCTAAAAAAATAAAAAACAAAATAAATAATTACCGGTACTGGTAAAAACTATCGACGGCGATTTTACGCTAATATGATACCTGCTTTCGATGTAATTGGGCAGATTGAAAAATTCGTTCAGTTTTTATTCAGGTTGAACACCTTACAATTAAATTATTTTTTTGTAAAAGTGCGCAAAAATTAAAAAAATAATATGCGCCACATAACCTCAGATAGAGGATAAACATGAAAAAACTAACAGGAACATTATTGATTTTAGCATTACTGGTTTTAGCTGCGCACAATTCGGCATGGGCACGTGGGGGTAGCGGTGGCGGAAGCAGTATCAGCGGTGGTGGTAGCGGTGGTGGGGGACACTTCAGAGGCGGCGGCGGAGGCAGCCATTTTGGGGGTGGACGTCGTCACCTTGGCGGCGGCCATGGGCATTTCGGACACGGACATAGTCATAATCGATTTAACTTCGGATTTAACTTTGGTGGGTTTTATGGCCCCGGTTATTATGGATCGGGATTTTACAGCTACCCTTACCGCTATGGGTACCGCAGTCCTTACTATTATCCGCGCGCATATGCCTACCCATCACCAGTGATTATTCCCAGAACGCCACCTGTCTATATACAGCGAGAAACTCCTGTGACAGCATCCACTCAGCCACAGACGAATTACTGGCATTACTGCCGTAACCCGGAAGGCTATTATCCATATATTAAACAATGCCCCGAGGGTTGGCTTCAAGTAGCACCTCAGCCAACACCGCGATGACACTGATGCAGACGAGAAAATAATGATATCCGGACTACGAAAGTCAGCTTTGCTATCTGTTTTGTTGGTTCTTACAGCTTGCGTCACCATGCCTACGGGTCCAAGTGTTATGGTTTTACCGGGCGCAGGCAAAAATTTCGAACAGTTTCGTTATGATGATTATGAATGTAGGCAATACGCCCATGAACAGGCAGGCGGAACTACAGCAAAAGACGCCGCAGTGAGTAGCGGATTAAACAGTGCGGCAATTGGTGCGGGACTTGGCGCAATAGCCGGTCTAGCTATCGGCGGTGGCGAGGGTGCAGCCATCGGTGCCGGCGCAGGCCTGTTGGCTGGCGGGCTTTCCGGTTCAGGAACGGCCAGAACATCTGGACATATCGGTCAAGAGCGCTATGACAACGGATATATACAATGTATGTATGCAAAAGGCCATAATGTCCCGGTCTCCGGAAGCATCAGAAATAATTCAGACTTATATAATCATAACAATAGCGTTTCAACGCCACCACCGCCACCCGGTTACCCGTCTCCTTTTCGATATTGATTGATCACCGACATGACTTCATTGTACAAAAACAAGGTTTGTTTTAAGATTCCCCAAATGACACGAAAACAGAAATCTTTTTTTCAATACTTATAGGAGCTTCTGTTACTCTTCTCAACGGGATACACGTATGAAAAAATCAATTTTATTCTATCTGATAATTGTGCTACCCGCTGTCGGCACCCCTAATCTGTTATCAGCGCATGGTGGGCGAATCGACAGGTTTAATTTTGGAATACACTTAGGCTATCCGGGTTACTATGGATACAACTACTACGATCCTTTCTACGACCCTTTCTTCTATCCGCCTTTTTATAATTATCCACCTGTTGTTGTCCCTTTAGTACCGCCAGTAGTCGTGCCACCGACACCACCTGTTTACATTCAACAACAAGAGGAGCCTGCCGCAGCTCAACCACAAACTAATGACTGGTACTACTGCCAAGATCCGAATGGCTATTATCCATATGTTAAACAGTGTCCCGGCGGCTGGTTGCGTGTAAGCCCTCACCCACCTGCACAATAAATATCACGAGGTATAATATGTTTAAAATTTCAAAATCACGCCTACTATCCCTGCCATTATTAACAACTGTGCTGGCTGCTTGTGTAAGTTTGCCAACAGGTCCAAGTGTCATGGTTCTGCCAGGCTCCAGTAAAAGCTTCGAACAGTTTCGCTATGATGATTATGATTGCAGACGCTACGCTTATCAGCAAGTAGGTGGAACAACGCCAAGGGCTGCATCTATATCCAGCGGCGTTGAAAGCGCCGCTGTTGGCACAGGGCTTGGCGCCGCAGCTGGAGCTGCATTTGGTGGTGGCGAGGGGGCTGCCATAGGTGCAGGCGCTGGCTTATTGGCGGGTGGTTTAGCAGGATCGGGGGCCTCCAGAACATCCGGCTACGAGAACCAGTACCGTTATGATGTCGGTTATATTCAATGTATGTATGCAAAAGGTCACCGTGTTCCTGTATCCGGCAGAATCACAAGCGACCAAACCACAATCAACCAAAAACCAGCTAAAATTTTACCCTCCCCTCCAGGTTTTACACCGCCACCACCACCGCCAGGAAATCCACCACCTGCACCGCCACAATAAATTTATCCAGGGTTGCTTGACATTTTTTGCAACTTTTTCAAGCAAATCTGGAGCATATCTAAATTCTATTTTGCATATAATTTACGCATTTTGAAGTAGCATTGCTTAATATAATGAAGAAAAATGAAGCAAAAGCCATACAGGACAACCAGAATCTCGATAAATAATGCCAGCAAACAAGCTGCTGAATATCTTTAGATACCGTAACTATTTGGTAAAACTGTGCTTTCTGCTTAAGCAATTTAATCAGTACTTCCCTAAATATGGTTTTAAGCTAAAATACAACATTGATATACATCCGTAATTTGACAATAATATATGCAAAGAACATGCGGATTTAACGCATCTCAATTTTTAACTGACACAATTTTAACTATAAATATAATATTCAGGGAGTACGAAAACCGTGAATCCAATTGTACCGATCATAATGGCATTCGGCGCTGTTTTATTTCTTGTTGGAGTAATTGTTCTAGCCAGGCTCACCGTCAAAAAAACCAAAACAATCAAATTTTTTGGCAAGGAATATCGTTTATGGCGCTTTGTATTTACTACAACTTCATCGGGCATGGCGCTCATCATGTTATCAATTTATACACATAAACTTTTACCGCCCGAGTCCATACAATCTGAATCCACTCAAGCAGTGATAGGTGTATCCAGCAATTTAAGATATGAACTTGAAACCATTTTGCCAAACGATCAAAACAATGCCAGAATGTTGAATACTATTACTCGCTTCCAGAAAGAATACCAGGAAGCACTGCAGAACAAAGATAAAATTACATTAGATATTTTAACTATGGAAATGACTCAGATAATCGAACTAGAATTGGAAAAACAAGAGCATCCATCGCACCAAATCAGCTCGGAAATTAATAGAATCATGCGTTTCTTGAAACAAAAACCTGACTGAATAATCAGAATTCTGGGAGGTGATAACAACAGGAAAAATTAACGAGGTTTTCTACTGTATCTGCATAGGGTCTCACAAGCGTATAATCGAGATAATGTCATCATGAAACACGACTCCCCATAAATTTAAGAGGCTAATCCATGAAAAAAACGATCCAAATACTGATCATTCTAGTCACATTATTGCTCTTACCAAATGTGGCGCTAGCACATAACTATCCGACAAAAGTGGGTGAAAAACTAGGTAACGGAATTGCCAATGCAGTCACTGGTGTTGTGGAAATCCCTAAAACCATGATCATAACCGGCCGTAGACATGGCGCTACTTATGGCATGACAGCCGGTTTTTTTACTGGTCTGTTTCACGCTGTCGGACGTAGTGTCACTGGCGCACTTGACATAGCAACATTTTTGGTACCGACAACACCGATCGTCAGACCCAACTATATCTGGGATAATTTTGATCGGGAAACATCTTACAGTGCATGGCAGATGCGTTAAACATTCATATCATTTTTAATCAGGATATTAAGTTTAACCCCTTCCGCATGAAATAATCCCGTGGTTATTTCATGCGTCTCACTCATAGGTTTGCTTCCACTGCCAGCGCAATAACACTCTTAATTGCCTAAATTCTTCAACATCAAGAGTATCGGACATAATAATCACACTACGTGTGGGCCAGCAATGCGCCGGCTGCAAAATTAATACTGTTAAATAAGATGATACAAAAGTTGAACTCAGTACGGTACAATCAATGACCCTACCACTGGCTGTATATAACTCACAATCGGCTTTATCAGAGAATTTTAATAACACGGCGGAATTTGCAAAACTCAGTCGCACAGCATGGCCGAAGTAAAAGCACAAACTAACAATCAATAACAACAAGCCAACCCACTTAACATTAATCGATACCGTCAAAAAACATAATATTAACGCAGCCGCGCAGTGCGTTACCAAGAGTATGGCGGCAAGTTGTTTAGAAGACTTAAGATGGACGGTTAACTTGGACATAACGGTAATAATATAATAGGCAGCTATAAAGAGGTTCGCCGCAAAACGTACAATACTCAAGCAGCTATTATTATCGCCACATGTTAGCTATCATCTATATATTCAATTACTGGAATAACAGCGCATCAGAAATAAAATAGATAATCCGTGCAACCCCCAATGTGCAGTTAATCCGGATTCGCAGGTAAAAATTTCAAGGGATCTACCGGCTTACCATGCCTCCTGATTTCAAAATGTAATTGAGGCATATTGGTGTCCGTATCACCCATTTCCGCTATTTTCTGACCTTGTACGACAGCTTCTCCTTCTTTTACGAGTAACTTACTGTTATGCGCATAGGCACTGAGAAGCGCATCATCATGTTTAATAATAATAAGATTGCCGTATCCACGCAAACCATTCCCACTATAAACAACTTCACCTGCAGCAGTGGCCAAGATTGATTGTCCTAATTGTCCGGATATTTTCACCCCTTTTGAATTATTTGAGAAAGCAGACAGTATCTTTCCCGTTACAGGCCATATCCAATCTGTTTTAGATGAATCTAAAGAAACTTTCGTCTCTTGCTCAACTGGCTTTGGCGCATCTTCAATACGAGTACCCGTTACAGCAACAGTTGAATAATCAGTAGTCTGCTTATTAAATGACGGGTTGACTGAATATTGTAATCGCGCCACATTCTGTTCAGAATATGGCAACTTCAATGCCTTAGGGGATGTTTTAACTTTTTCTATCGCGAAATCCTGCGTTGAACTTACCGCAGAGTTCGGCGCGCCATCAGCCAAATCCAATGCAGGATCGACAACCGACATTACAGCATGTTGCGGCACAGCAAACAGTGTTGGTTCAGCTTCTTTTGAAGGTACTGACAGATTAATTCGTTGACCAGGTTTGATTGTCTCTGGATCGGTGATATTGTTCCAATCAGCCAGTTCTTTCTGATCAATACCATGATTGAGTGCAATGCTATAAAACGTATCGCCTTTTTGAACGATGTAGAATTGATCGATTTGCTTTGCGTTTGAAATATCTGCCGTCTTCTCAGGCGTTATTGTTCGTTCAACCACTGGAGCTGGGCCTTTGGTTGTCTCACAGCCGATAAGTAAAAATAAAAAAACAAATAACCAGCAAGCACTCAGTGCTGTCTTCCTGATACCAACGTATGTTTTCAATTGTACTTGGTCATTATTCATTGCAGTTTTCTCGGCATCATTATTTTTTTATAACACCGGATAGTATGGGCACAAAATTTACTTCTTCCAATACTGTTTCAATAAATCCCTGCGTATTTCTTTCAATGATACACAAGTTTTGTTTGCGGCTCCCTTTAGGGAATACTATACGACCACCTAAAGCCAGTTGATTTAACAAAACGGGGGGAATATGTGCAGTCACCGCAGTTATAATAATACCGTCAAATGGGCCTGATTCGGACAATCCGAGCATACCATCCGCATGTTTCAAGAAAATGTTTCGAATTTGTAATTTATGCAAACGAATACGTGTACGTGTCAATAACGGACCAATGCGCTCAATTGAGTAAACCTGGCGCGCAAGTTGTGCCAGTATAGCTGTTTGGTATCCGCAGCCCGTTCCAATTTCCAACACATTGCCCAGATTTGAATTGGCACGTAATAACTCACTCATACGAGCAACAATCCAAGGACTGGAAATAGTTTGTCCGAAATTGATAGGCAGAGAAACATCCTCATAGGCACGGCTAGCCAATGCTTCTTCAATAAAAAGATGACGCGGAATAGTGTTCATAACCGACAGAACAACTTCATCAGCTATTCCTTGATCACGCAATCGCTCAATCATACGCATGCGTGTGCGTTGCGAAGTCATGCCAATTCCTGAAACATGAGTACTCACAGCTTACTATCCATTCAATTTATGACCACTTCTAACGTTAAATGCGACTTCCAACTTCCTCTGATAAGTGAAGGTGCTTGACACCCCACTACCCTACCAAAATTTCAAGATGCTATTCTTTCAGCCACTTGGTAACGAATTCCATTTGATCAAACCGCGTTAAATCGATTTGTAATGGTGTAATCGAAACATGGTTAAACTGCACGGCATGAAAATCCGTTCCTTCTCCCGCGTCTTGCGCAGCTCCAGCCGCGCCTACCCAATACACCGTTTCACCGCGCGGACTTGAGGATTTTATTACAGGTTCAGCTTTGTGCCTGCGACCCAATCGAGTTACGCGAAAACCTTCTATCTGTGCATACTCGACGTCAGGTACATTAATATTCAGTAAGATAGGAATTTTTGATTGATTTCTATTGAAGCGTTTAACGAGGTCAACTACTACGCGCGCTGCTGACACGTAGTATCCATTCGATGCACTGGCCAAAGATACTGCCAAGGAAGGTACACCTAACAAAAACCCTTCTGTTGCCGCAGCCACTGTTCCAGAATAAATAGTATCATCACCCATATTCGCGCCATGATTGATGCCCGAAACAACCATATCCGGCAACACATCAAGCATACCTGTTACAGCCAGATGAACACAATCAGTTGGTGTCCCGTTCACATAATAAAAACCATTGTGTGAACGGTGCAGACTTAACGGACGATCAAGCGTTAAGGAATTACTTGAACCGCTTCTGTCGCGTTCAGGGGCTACGACAATAATTTCTGCAACACTTGCCAATGCTTCTGCCAAGCACGCAAGGCCCGGCGCAAAATATCCATCATCATTACTAAGTAAAATGCGCATTTTCTAAAATGCTTTCAAGTTAACAAGAGCGGAACCACAAAAAATACGCATCAATAAAATATAATTAAAAATAATCTGAAAAGCGCTCTGAATCAGTCAAAATAAGAAAGATCAATAGATCTTATCAATAGTGAACCATGTAAATTCATTTAAAACCAGTGATATATATCATGGTCGGGGCGAGAGGATTTGAACCTCCGACCACTTGCACCCCATGCAAGTACGCTACCAGGCTGCGCTACGCCCCGTCAACTGGAGATTATAGCAAACAAGCCAAACATAAAAAACAGCAGATGCAATAACTATTATGAAGTGGAATGCAGAATAGACAAGATACTTTTAATTTCGCGTCGAACATAATTCACGTCAACTGAAGACTGTGATATTGAATCTTCTCCTGTTTCGTGAAAGGACCACGAATGCGCTGCATTTTGTTCGAGACGGTTCCGAGCTCCATTAATTGTAAATCCCTGATCGTAAAGGAGTTCCCTGATTCTCCGAATTAATAAAACTTCCTGATGCTGATAGTACCGGCGGTTACCGCGACGCTTAACCGGCCTCAACTGAGTAAATTCTTGTTCCCAATAACGCAATACATGCGGCTTGACGCCACACAATATACCCACTTCACCAATTGTAAAATAGCGTTTTGCTGGAATTGGTGGGAAGCTATTATTTATCTTCTTGTTTTCCATGGTAGTTTTGTTCAACCATGTTTTTTAGTTTCTGACTAGCATGAAACGTAACAACACGCCGGGCGGTGATCGGTATTTCCTCTCCTGTTTTAGGATTCCTTCCTGGCCGCTGCGGCTTTGTTCGCAAATGAAAATTCCCAAAGCCCGATAGCTTCACGCCTTCTCCCTTTTCAAGTGCTGCCCGAACTTCTTCGTAAAAAGACTCCACCATATCTTTGGCCTCACGTTTATTTAGTCCTACATTTTCAAATAACAAATCAGCTAGTTCAGCTTTTGTAAGAGCCATATTATTCTCCGCAAGTTATTAGATTAAAATTTTTATTTTTTATAATGATAGTGCTTACTATGACTTACAATTATTGAAATTGATTTTTTATCCAAGCTCCACGTTATTTGTTATTTCAGCTTGTTCTTTTAACACAACACCATAGGCCATTTTTCATATTATACCAATTACAATTAAAATGATTAATTAATACTGGCTTTATACTTCATTAGATCTCTGATTTTGTGTTATAAAATCATAATAGTTTCAGTTCCTCAATATTGCGTCGAATTTTGTTGCCAGAACTTGAAGTAAATTGGCTATTATTATGTCAGCATCTTCATCAGTTAATGTTCTTCCCACATCTTGCAATATCACCCTGAATGCCAGGCTTTTTTTATTTTCACCAACGGACTTACCACGATAGATGTCAAACAATGCAATCTCAGTTACAACTGCAGGTTTTTTTTCATACAAACTAGATATGATTGACTGTACATTAATCTGATTGTCAACAACCACTGCAATGTCCCGTCTTACAGGTGGAAATTTGGCCGTTTCCTTTACTTGCATTAATTGCATTGGCAATAAGCTGTCCAGTATCAACTCAAACAATATCACTGGCTTCGCAATATCATATTTTTTCTGCCAGTGTGGATGTAATTCTCCTAACCACCCAACAGGTTTGGCACCCATCATAACCTGAGCAGATTTACCCGGATGAAAAGCCGGATGAGAAATTGCTTGAAATTCTACTTCTTTTGAGCGATAAAGCACTTCTATATCAGATTTTACATCATAAAAATCTATCGTGCGTGATGGTTCTCCCCATTGCTCAATATGCACATCACCATATCCAAGTCCCGCCAACCTTTCAATCTGCTGACAGTGGCCGGTCGAGTTTCTTTCAAAGCAACAACCCATTTCAAACAAACGCACCCGGTCCTGCTTGCGATTTAAATTAAACTGTAGATTCGCTATAAGCCCGCCTAGCAAACTACTGCGCATAACATTCAGATTACTTGCAATAGGGTTTTTTAACGCAATTGGATCCTTATTCTGAATCAGATCAGTTTCCCAAACTTTATCAACAAAAGCATAATTAACTACTTCCTGATAATCGCGCATTACAAGCATTTGTTTTATCTGTGCAGGCACACGTAGCGATTCAGGCGCAGCAAGCATAGTCAATCCAGCTGACGGCAATTGTGCAGCAATTTCATCGTAGCCATGAATTCTGGCCAATTCTTCAATAAAGTCTTCTTCGATAGCAAGATCAAAACGATAACTTGGGGGTATAACAGTAAACACATCGTCAGTTTCCGAGTAATCAAACTGCTGGCGCGTAAAATATTCAGAAATCTGATCTCTATCCAGAGTAATTCCTAATACCCGTTGTACTCGACTGGTTCGGACTGAAACTGAACGACGCTGTGGTAACTGATGCCTTATTTCATTTATTGGGCCAGCTTTTCCGCCACAAATGGACTTTATCAATGCTGTTGCGTGTTCCAGTACACTGTGCGTTGCTGCAAAGTCCACGCCCCGTTCAAATCGATAAGCAGAATCAGAACTAAACCCAAGGAGAAAAGATTTACCTGAAATCACATCTGGATCAAAAAAAGCGCATTCCAAAAAAATATCAACCGTTCCTTCTGCTACACCAGTACTGGAACCCCCCATAATACCAGCAAGCGCCAGCGGCTTTCGATCATCAGATATCAATAACATATCGGAAGTCAATTCTACTCGATTCTCATTAAGCAATTGTATTGTTTCATCAATCTTTGCGTAGCGTACATGAATGTGGCCATCAAGCTTTGCCAGATCAAAAGCATGCATCGGCTGTCCGGTTTCCAGTAACACATAATTGGTAATATCCACCACTGCATTAATTGAACGCAAGCCACTACGTTCCAACCGCTGCTCCATCCACAATGGCGTTTCCACATTCGATTTAATACCGCGAATGATTCGACCACAATATAAGGGACATGCCTTCGATGCATGAATATTTATATCGAGCCTGTCTTCTATTTCCTCTTGTACAGGTTCAATCCTTAAAGGAGTGAGTTTTGTATTGGTAACTGCAGATATTTCACGCGCTACACCATAAACGCCCAAACAATCCGCTCTGTTCGGCGTAAGGCTTAATGTAAAGACGTTGTCATCCAATGCAAAATATTTACGAAAATCTTGACCCACTGGCGCTGTTTCAGGCAATAGTAGTAATCCAGCAGCATCTTCACTGATACCGAGTTCACGCGCAGAACAAAGCATGCCGAATGATTCAATACCACGCAATTTTGTTTTTTTAATTACGATACCTGACAACTGCGAACCTACTAATGCACATGGTACTTTAATGCCGACTTGAACATTTGGTGCACCGCAAACAATTTGCAATGGGTTTTCTGCCAGCTCACCAGCATTAACCAAGCAAACGCTCAAACGATCTGCATCAGGATGTCTTTCTACGCTCAACACCTCGGCAACAACAACTCTTTCAAATGGTATCGAAATAGATTCGACATTTTCGACTTCTATACCGGCCATGGTTAAAATATGTGCGAGTTCGTTACTTGAACAGCTTGGATTAACAAAAGTGCGCAACCAGTTTTCTGAAAATTTCATGAGAATGTATGATTAATATTCAGGTTAAATTAATTAAATTGTTTCAAAAAACGCAAATCATTTTCAAAAAATAAACGCAAGTCACTGACACCATATCTCAGCATTGTGAGTCTTTCAACGCCCATACCAAATGCAAAACCAATATAACGCTCTTGATCAATGTTGACATGCTTTAGCACGTTAGGATGCACCATGCCACATCCCAATACCTCCAGCCAACCGGACTGACTACATATACGACACCCGTTCCCATTGCATCTCACACAGCTGATATCCATTTCAGCAGATGGCTCTGTAAATGGAAAAAAGGATGGTCTAAAACGCACTGACAAATCATTCCGCTCAAAAAAGTGAGCCATAAAGTTCTCCAGTACACCTTTAAGTGCGGCAAAGTTCGCCTGCTCGTCAATCCACAAGCCCTCAACCTGATGAAACATCGGTGTGTGTGTTACATCCGAATCACACCGATATACACGCCCTGGCGCAATTAATTTTATAGGCGGTTGATTTTCCAGCATAAAACGTATTTGAACCGGCGAAGTATGTGTGCGGAGCAAATCTCCATTATCAATATAAAACGTATCATGCATTGCACGTGCCGGATGATTCTCAGGAATATTAAGCGCGGTAAAATTATAAAAATCAGTTTCAATTTCCGGACCGGTAGCCACCTCGTAGCCGATAGAATGAAAGAGTGATTCGATCCGCATTAACGTTTGCGTCACAGGATGCAGTCCACCTTTACCATACCCTCTGCCTGGTAGGGTAACATCGAGCGCTTGCTCTTTCAGCTTCTCTTCAAGTTTTTTTTCCTGAAGGAATGACCGACGGTTATTTAGTAATGTTTCTAATTGATTTTTGGCCAGATTAATACGCGAACCCATGGCTGGACGTTGTTCCTCGGGTAAATTACCCAATCCTTTTAGCATATTAGTTAACTCACCTTGTTTACCAAGATAGCGCGCTTTTACCTGTTCAAGTTCTGTCGCATTATTTATAGAACTGAATAAGCTGGTTGCCTCTCCCAGGATTTCATCTAAATCTCTCATGAAAATTTGGACTCGAATTTAATTTCAGTAAAAATATTTTACTTAACAACAAAAAGGGAGGTATGGGCTACAACCCAACCTCCCTGTACACATGATTTCAGTCAGTTAAGCTGCCAAACTGGCTTTAGCCTGTTCAGCAATTTTTCCAAAAGCAGTTTTATCAAATACAGCCAGATCAGCCAAAACTTTTCTATCGATTTCGATACTTGCTTTCTTCAAGCCATTCATGAATACACTGTAAGATAATCCACATTCACGTGCAGCAGCGTTAATACGTGTAATCCATAGAGCTCTAAACTGACGTTTTCGCTGACGTCTGTCTCTATATGCATACTGCCCTGCTTTCATAACCGCTTGCTTGGCAATACGGTATACATTTTTGCGGCGCCCCCGATAACCCTTGGCTAAATTCAGTATCTTTTTGTGTCGCGCATGTGCCGTTACGCCACGTTTTACTCTAGGCATTATTATCTCCTTTAAGCATATGGCAACATCGAATGAACCGCCGCCGCATCACTTGGATGAACCGTCACTATCCCTCTTAACTGGCGCTTATTTTTAGTTGTTTTTTTTGTTAAAATATGGCGCTTGAAGGCTTTTGCGCGTTTGATGCTACCATTTGCGCGTACTCTAAAGCGTTTCGCTGCTCCACTTTTAGTTTTCATTTTAGGCATTTAACTCTCCTTTTTAATATGACTCAGGGTGTTTCTATAACAGAAATCTTCTTAAAAACCCAGGTTCACTTGTTTACTACTGCATGATGTTTGTATAAGTGATACATTTTACTTTGTTTTTTGCCAAAGCCGACAGTAAAAAACATCTCAAAAAATGGCTAAGATGTGGTTGTGGATCCACTTTCTGTTGCTTTTGTTTTTCCCGGTTTTATATCTTTTTTCTTAGGCGACAACACCATCACCATTTGACGGCCCTCCATCTTTGGAAATTGCTCAACCACAGCTTGCGATTCGAGATCATCCCGTACACGTTCAAGCAATCGGACTCCAAATTCTTGGTGGGCCATTTCACGACCGCGAAAGCGTAATGTAACTTTAACCTTATCTCCATCATCCAAGAAATGAGTCAAGTTACGCAACTTAATACGATAATCACCTTCATCCGTATTCGGTCTGAACTTGATTTCTTTAATTTGAACCTGCTTTTGTTTCAGCTTAGCATCATGCTTTCGTTTGCTTTCTTGATAGCGGAACTTACCATAATCCATTAATCGGCATACAGGCGGTTGCGCAGTAGGTGCTATCTCGACTAAGTCTACACCTGCCTCTTCAGCCAATTCACTTGCCTGGGCAAGTTTAACTATGCCTATTTGTTCTCCATCAACACCGATTAAGCGTACCTCTGGCACATCTATTTCATCATTAATGCGCGCTGTTTTCTCTTGTGCTATGGCAATTCTCCAAATAAAAAATATTATACCTTTAAAGCTACTTCTTCTTTAAGGTGCTCAACCAGTTTCAACAAAGTCATTTGACCTAAATCTTGTCCTGCACGATTTCGAACTGAAACTTGACTCGTACTCACTTCCGCATCACCCACAATTATCTGGTAAGGAAGCTTCTGCATACTATGCTCACGAATTTTATAGGTTATTTTCTCATTTCTCAAGTCTTGGCTAACTCTAAAACCATAACGATTCAGCTCATCGGTTATTTTTTTTGCATAATTTATCTGTCCCTTCGATATATTTAATACAACAGCCTGCACTGGCGCCAACCACAATGGGAATGCGCCCGCGTAATTTTCGATTAATATACCTATAAAACGTTCAAACGATCCTAAAATCGCTCTATGTAGCATTACGGGCACTTGCCTTGAGTTATCCTCAGCCACATATTCGGCGCCCAGTCGTTCAGGCATAGAAAAATCTAACTGTAATGTACCACATTGCCAAATACGACCAATGCAATCTTTTAATGAGAATTCTATTTTAGGTCCATAAAACGCCCCTTCACCTGGCTGAAGTTCCCATTCAAGTTTTGCCTCTTTCAAAGCTGCTTCTAATGCGGCCTCTGACTTATCCCATTGTGCATCTGTCCCTACACGTTTGGCCGGTCTTGTCGATAATTTCACCAGAAGCTCTTTAAATCCAAAGTCGTCATACACCCGTTTTAACAAGTTTATGAATTTAACAACTTCTTCTTGGGTTTGGTTTTCGGTACAAAAAATATGTGCATCATCCTGAGTAAATGCACGAACACGCATAATCCCATGCAAAGCACCTGAGGCTTCATTACGATGGCATGAGCCAAACTCTGCCAGTCTGATTGGCAAATCGCGATAGCTTCTCAGTCCCTGTTTAAATACTTGAACATGACCGGGACAATTCATTGGTTTTATTGCAAAACTACGTTCATCCGCATCAGTTACAAACATATTTTCGCGAAAATTATCCCAGTGCCCGGATTGTTTCCACAGCTCTTTATCAATTATCTGTGGCGTGCGTATTTCCAAATACGCATTACTATTTTGTATTTTCCGCATATATTGCTCAATTTGCTGCCAGAGCGTCCAGCCTTTAGAATGCCAGAATACCATTCCAGGGGCTTCTTCCTGGGTATGAAATAAATCTAATTGCTTACCGATTTTGCGATGATCTCTCTTTTCCGCTTCTTCAAGTCTATTCAGGTAATGTTTTTGATCATCTTTTTTCGACCATGCGGTTCCATAAATTCTTTGCAACATTTCATTGTTGGAATTACCGCGCCAATAAGCCCCGGCAACTTTCATCAATTTAAAAACCTTTAATTTAGAAGTTGTGGGTACATGCGGACCTCGGCACAAATCGGTAAAATTACCTTGAGAATAGAGTGACAGTTCTTCATCACCCGGAATAGATTCAATAATCTGCGCCTTATAATATTCGCCTTGTTGTTTAAAAAAATTAATCGCCTCAGATCGATCATAAATCTTTCGCTCTATCTTAATGTTCCGCTTACTAATCTCCAGCATTCTTTTTTCAATGGCTTCAAGATCCTCTGGAGTAAAAGGCCGTGTATAGGAAAAATCATAATAAAAGCCATCTTCTATCACAGGGCCAATTGTGACCTGCGCTTCTGGAAACAACTCCTTAACTGCATGTGCCAACAAGTGCGCACTTGAATGTCGTATAATTTCCAATCCTTCAGAGTCATTTTCTGTAATGATCTCTAGCTCGCTATCCCTGTCTATCAAGCTGTCAACGTCAACTAATTTACCATTGACCTTACCAGCTAATGCGGCTCGCGCTAGCCCAGGACCTATTGAAGAAGCAACATCAAGAACGGTTACAGGTTGATCAAAAACCCGTTCCGAGCCATCCGGCAATCGAATTACTGTCACGAACTTTCCTTAATTTAAATAGCCATGAATTATAATGTCAAATCGGGCACACAAAATAACAAAAATTTAATTTGCAATGGTAGTTTTATACCAATAATTAAGCTTCTGCAACCCCATCAATAATTTAGGTGCAAAACCAATTGCAACTGCATCAACCAGACAATACCATGCTGCAACCCCACTAGGTGGATTTCCTTGTGTCCAATCAAATACAGGTTCAATTGCAGCCCATTTCCAAGTGCCTGCAGCTGTACCAATTATCTCAAGCCAAGTACATATAAAAAAAGCGCCCAGATATACTAGTGGTGATCGACCCTTAAGAACACAAATCACAAAAATAACAAACAAGAATGCACCAACCTGATCACCTTGCTCAGGAATTCCACTAATACCCCATAGGGACCACAGCCCACCTGTAATAAACACAAAAATAGCAATTTTTCTCGCATACATTTGAAAAAAACCAGAACGTGCCAAGGCAACAGCTGTTAAATAAACCATACCATGTCCTGGAGGTACATAGTGCGGAACATTTTCAAAGCGGTAGGTATACCCTTCCATGTAAATCGAAGCAAAATGCTCTCCCGCGGTAGCAAAGGCTACAGCAATAAAAACCTGCATTCTTACTTCTTTATTCTCCCCAATTAATAAACCCAGCAAAAAAATCCAAGCTATTACCCCAAGAATATTTTGCATCGTTAAGCTTGCACTACCATCTATAACTAAGCTGACTCCAACACAAAAAAAGGTAAATCCAGCGATAAAGTAATCACGGCTCCGATGCGGGTAGGCAACGCCTTGTTGTGGTAAATGTTGCAACATGTCAAGTCTCTATGTTAAACAAAAAACCCGCCAGCGGCGGGTCATAAAAATTAAAAATAAAACTACATTTCAATTTTGTATCGCTAATGGCTGCCAGACCAAGCTGGCAGCCTATGATGCAATATCAGCGCTGTAAAAAACTAAAAAGCCCGAAATTAACACTTAATTAATGCGATCGTTTGCAATCTTTTCTTATTAAAGTACAACCCGTCGAATAATCACTTCGATTATCCCATTTAAACTGAATCTTGCGATAAATTTAATAATCGTCGTCATCGTCGTCATCGTCGTCGTCCTCATTATCCCAGTCGTCCCAGTCGTCAGCCTTTAATACCAGCTTACCCTCAGCACGACTCGCATCAAGGTCAGTCATCGGCGCTTC
>NZ_QAAE01000020.1 GCF_003046585.1 Nitrosomonas aestuarii
TTGTTCTCAGGTGGTATTGCAGCACAGATTATCACCCGTTACTCTAACCTGACAGACGTGATCTGGAATGGTCAAAGTAAAGAAATACTCAACAATCGGATTGTTCCTTAATTTTACTTTCATATTTCAATAATTCGCCCCATGGTTCGCGCATGTAGACCATGGGGTTTAAAAAATATAACAATACTCAGGGGTTATAGGGTAGTAACTGAAGGAGACTTGAATGACTCAATATGTCAAAAAAATATTGACTTTGGGAGTGATACTTTCCACATTTTTTTATACAGGATTAGTAACAGCTCATGGCAACGTTACGTTGGAATCAGATGTTTGTGTGCGTAATATGTCCGGCAGCATGGTGCATTTGAGCACATATCAGCCCCAGTATGACCCGCAGGCAGAATACTGCACTGAAATTCCACATGAAGGTGAAACTTTCTGGGTGCTGGATCTCATAGATCATGCACTGCGCAGTATGCCAATTGATATAAAAGTCGTGCGGGGCAACGGTGATTCATCAAGCGATACAGTCGCATCCCTGTACTCCACTGATCATTCAGATGGAGTCATTAAAGGCGCATTCAACCTGAAAAAAGGAGACTATACTCTATTTGTTACAGGCATAGGCATTCCTTCATTGCATTATGAATATCCATTGCATATACAAACGGCTAATTATAAAGACATGCTTGTTGCAGCTTTACCCTACATCATTGCGTTCATGTTAATCGCTTTCTTAACTGACAAGTATTTAAAACGCCGTCAATTGCTGCATTAATCGATAACTGATTAATAAACTTTCGCAATAGTGGTTAGTATGGCTTTAAATTCACGAAGGGTCTCTTTAAATATTTCCAATAACTATAACAATAAATGAATTGACATGTGTTAAACGACCTTCGGCTTAGCCGAAGGTTTTTTTGAATCACACCATCATTTACCATAACTTCAAGATCGACTACCGATCAAAACCCGGATAACTGTGTCAGTCCATCCAAATCGCGTCTGATACTGTTACCGGTGCTGGTTCGGCCGAAATCCCTTAAACATAATATGCAATCGCATCAAGTTTCGCTCTGGCATTGAATACATGAGTCCGGTAAACTTACATACACTGGCCACCTAAGATGTCTGACAAATTCTTCAATTCATTGTGCACGAATTTCACCCAACGCACTAACAAACAGGCAGCGAAAAATGAAACCCGATCCTGACAAAAATCTCCACTTATTTTCAACCTGATATTCAACAGTATATTTTGAGTACTTGCTTTATTAAATTTTTAGTGGCGACCGCTTACTAGAACTCGATAAATTAAAGCGCATATAAAAGGAAGAATAGCGATGAACGAGACCCTTACACAAAACGGAAACAGTTCAAGCGCAACTGAAAGCCGACCTGTATATATCATCGATGGTGCCCGCACACCCTTTATCAAAGCACGTGGAAAACCCGGTCCATTTACCCCGGTTGATCTTGCCGTACAATGCGGCCGTTCACTTTTACTACGCCAGCCTTTCCGGGCCAGCGATTTTGATCAGGTTATTCTGGGCTGTGTAAATGTTATTTCGAAAGAGATGAATCCCGCACGCATTGCCGCGTTGCGGCTCGGAATGGGCGTAGACATGCCGGCGTTTACGGTTCAGATTAACTGCGGATCGGGTATGCAGTCAATCGACACTGCATATAAGTATATCCGATCGGGAGAATCCAATCTGATACTGGCTGGCGGTGCAGAGGCACTCAGTCATGCCCCCCTGTTTTTTGGACAGGAAGCGGTTGCTTGGTTCGCTTCGCTAAGCCGGGGCGCCTTGATTGACAAGATAAAAAAAATGTTCCGATTTAACCCAAAATATTTCAAACCTGAGATTAGCCTGAAGCATGGTTTAACTGATCCGATTGTCGATATGAATATGGGACAGACTGCCGAAAAACTGGCGTATTTATTTAATATCACACGCGAACAGGCCGATCAGTACGCCGTATCCAGTCACAAGAGACTGCACCGGGCACAACAAGAGAATTTTCTGGCGAATGAAGTCGAACCTTTATTCAGCCGTTACGGCCAATTATATGAAAATGATGACGGCGTACGCCCCGATTCATCGCTCGAAAAACTGGCAAAACTTTCGCCCGCATTTGAACCGCCCTACGGCAAAATCACCGCGGGAAACAGCTCGCAAATTACGGATGGCGCATCATGGGTGATTCTGGCTTCTGAAGAAGCAGTAAAGCAATACAAGCTGGAGCCCAGGGCTGCTATCAAAGACAGTGAATGGTCTGCACTTGATCCATCCATTATGGGGCTGGGGCCAGTCTTATCTTCAACGGCGATCATGAAACGTCATAACCTCAGCCTTGATCATATCGATTTGTGGGAGATCAACGAAGCTTTTGCAGCACAGGTGCTGGCCTGCCTGAAAGCCTGGAACGACGTTGAATTCTGCAAAAATGTACTGGGACTGGAACAGTCAATGGGCGAAATGGATCGGGACAAACTTAATGTTGACGGCGGCGCCATCAGCATGGGTCATCCTGTCGGCACAAGCGGTAACCGTATCGTTTTGCATCTGATGAACGCAATGCATCGTTTGGACAAGAAACAAGGGATCGCCACCGAATGTATCGGCGGTGGTCAAGCTGGTGCGATGCTGATTGAGAGAGTATAACAATGACAATCAACGTACTTCAAAAAATCGAAGCGCTGGATTTCAACAAATCCTCCTACAAATCCATATCTGAAAAAACACATTGGAAAATCTTGCATGACAACGATAACGTGGTGCGCCTGTTGCTGGACAAAAAAGATAGCAGCACAAACACGTTATCGGCTGACGTACTTCAAGAACTGGATGAAATACTAAATAATATTGAAGCAACCCTTCCCCATGCACTCGTCATAAGCTCCGCAAAATCCGGCGGATTTTGCGCCGGTGCAGATATCAAAGAATTCAAGAACATTGATGAATCTGGAATGATTGACATATTAAACCGCGGACATGCTGTGCTGGACCGTTTGGCAAGCCTCAAAATTCCGACGATTGCTGTTATTCATGGCCATTGTCTTGGAGGTGGGCTCGAGCTGGCGCTGGCCTGCGATCAGCGGATTGGTGTAAAAAATGATCTGGAAATTGGTTTCCCGGAAATAAAACTCGGCGTACATCCAGGACTGGGAGGCACCTTTCGTCTAACACGTTTGATTAATCCGGTTGACGCCATGACCATGATGCTCACGGGAAAATCAGTTTATAACGGACAAGCCAAAAAACGCGGACTGATTGATGATCTGGTTGAACAAAGACATATCGAAAATGCTGTTCAGGCAGCCATTTCCGGTGATTTGAAAAAGCATAAGCACAGTTTCAAAAGCTTTATTCTAAACATATCAGCAGCGCGCAAATTTGCGTCAAAAAAAATGCGCGTATTGAGTGAAAAAAAAGCACCGTCAGACCATTATCCCGCGCCCTATGCATTGATCGATCTCTGGGAAACATTTGGTGGCAGCATAAAGAAAATGCAGGCAGAAGAAGTAAAGTCTTTTGCCAGGCTATTAAAAAGCGATACGGCACAGAATCTGATTCGTGTATTCTTCTTACATCAATCTTTAAAAAGCGCAGCAGGCAATCATTCCAGTATCAGACATGTGCATGTGATCGGTGCAGGATCGATGGGTGGTGATATTGCGGGCTGGTGTGCCATGCAGGGACTAACGGTTACTTTGTCCGATCAGAAAAAAGAACCGATCGCTAACGCTGTAAAAAATACCGAAAAGCTGTGCCTGGAAAAACACAAATCGGAAATAGAAACACGTGCCACTCTGGATCGATTAATCCCGGATTTGCAAGGCAAGGGTGTGTGCAAAGCGGATTTGATCATTGAAGCAGTGCCTGAGAACATCGAAATCAAACAACAGTTATATCAATCGATTGAATCGAAAATGAAAAATGGAGCCATTCTGGCAACCAACACATCCAGTATTTTAATAGGACAATTGGCTGAGAGTCTGGAAAATCCAGCACGATTTATGGGTTTGCATTTCTTTAATCCGGTATCCAAAATGCTGATAGTAGAAACCATTCATCATACACACACAAGCGATGATGTCATGGCGCAAATGCTTTCATTTACCCGCAGCATAGGAAAAGTACCGGTGACGGTCGCAAGCTATCCGGGCTTTCTGGTGAACCGTGCACTGACACCTTACTTATTGGAGGCCATTACAATAGTAGAAGAAGGCATTGATAAAAAACATGTTGACGCGGCCGCCAAAAAATTCGGTATGCCGATGGGACCGATCGAACTGGCTGACCAGATCGGACTGGATGTATGTGTGCATGTCGCAGATATGATGGCTGACTCGCTTGACAAGCCGATGGTCAAAATTCCCGATAGTGTGCGAAAAAAAATCAATAATGGCGAATTAGGAAAAAAATCAGGCCAGGGATTTTATCGCTGGAAAAATGGAAAAGCTGAACACGATGGCATCGTCGAACAGAATCTTGACGATCAAATAACTGACAGGCTCATCCTGCCGATGCTTGATGCCTGCGTTGAATGTCGCCGTAAGGGTGTGGTCAAAAATATCGACCATCTGGATGGTGCCATGATTTTTGCAACCGGTTTTGCCCCTTTCCGGGGAGGCCCTATCCATTATGCCCGGGCACGAGGAATTGATGACATCGTCAAAACACTTGACAAATTCTCCCATCAATACGGTGATCGTTTTTCACCCGATCCAGGCTGGAAAGATTTGTAATCTATTGACAAAAAAAACCTGTTTTCTACACCCGCGCAGAAGCAATTACTAACGCAATCATCGACGGGGTTGGCAAACATATTTACCTGGCGATGCCGCTTGAGTTGGGCAAAGCGAACCATATCGCCAACGCGTTGGTGCACGCGCGATTGAAGGCAAAACCGTTCAATTACCTATTCTCACCGCGCTGACACTCGAATATCCACTGAATTCTGAGCTGCAACGACGATTTCTGGCACCCGCACTCAAACGGCTGTTTGGTGACTATCCGGAGTTGGCGTATGCGAAATTGATAAGAACAGACAAGTTACCGCAGAACATTGTGGTGAATGAATTCTTTTTTCTGGCCGACCAATGGTTGAAAACTCCTGCAGCACAGTAAAATTATATTCCAGCTATTTTATTCACATGTTCTGGATTGCCTTATAGAAAACGGCGTCAATGTCGTAGCACAACTGGTCTGGTCACGCGCAAAGAGCATCACTACAGTTTAAGCTGCAACCCGGATATCACCGCAGACCTTTTAAAATTCAGACACAAGGAAGGCCGTACCCGTTTTATTTTCGCTGTTCAGACGAATCGTAATCTACCTTTCATGTATATATAGTGACGCCCAAGTCGTAGCAAAAGGAAATCGATCTGGTTTTTGAGCGCCCTGAATCTGAGTTTAAACTGTATAGCATTCCAGAAAGACCCGTGAGTCTTGCGGTTCAGCCAATCGGGCCACATGCTGCGCAACGGGTCCGTGATGGCGGCACATTACAAATCGGAATCGGTTCGGTGGGCGATGCGGTAACGAACGCCCTGATTCTGCACCACAAGAAAAATGCAACCTTCAAGAATCTGATTCAGCGTTTGAAGTCTGGATATTCCCCGGAACTTTCCCACAATTTTCCGTTTGAAGATGGCATTTAGGCATGAGCGAGATATTTTCGGAAGGATTTTTGAAACTGGCGGAAAATGGCATACTCAAACGAAAAATTGACGGTGCCATCATGCATTACGCCTTTTTCGTTACGGAATGCACGTTCAGTAATTACTGTAAACGCCACTCGCTGGTCTAATGGAAAAACAGTATCCAATATTGTATGGTCCTACAGTCACGAAACCATACCCCGGCATCTGCGGGATATTTTGATTACTGAATATGGCGCGGCAGACTTGCGTAACTAAAAAAACCAGACTCGTTAACAACAGCTTGCTTATTTCCTGGCAAAGAAGCTGTTGGAATAGCGATACTTGATAGCGTCTTAATGGAAAAAGAAATATGCAAATCAAGCTTTATCCGCAACCTGGTGGAGAACAACCATTGAAGGACACTTATCTGGCGCACGATCTGCGTCAATTTGCTGTTGAAAGCCGGGCGTTTGTTTACACCAATTTTGTTGCAAGCCTGGATGGCCGTATAGCTGTCAATCGGGGGACACGGAAGGGATGAAAATTCTACAATCGATTGCTAACAACCGCGACTGGTGATTATTTCAGGAACTGGCCACTCAAGCGGATGTGATGATCAGCAGTGGGCGTTATCTACAGGATTGAGATCAAGGTAATGTTCAAGAAATTTTGCAAACAGATGCCCCCCGTTTTGCCGAATTGCGCGACTGGCGCCGGGCGCGTAACCTACCACCCCATGCAGACATTGCCATCGTCAGCGCGAGCCTGGACTTTCCAATTCCCGATATACTCACGGCCGATGGAAGAAAAGTAATCGTCTATACAGCTGCGAATCCCGATCCAAAACGTGTAAGCGCAATAGAAAAAAAGCCGGTCAGGAGGTTATCAATGCAGGCGTCAGCGAAAGCGTTGATGGCGCATTATTAAAACCGGCCGTCGATCTGTCCTTGAACAGTGCTTATCTGGACCCAACGACCCCAGACGGACTCAACCAGTTATTTATGGCTTATGACCGAACCTGAGCAAGCAGTGATTGATAGCGGGTAGATCTACCCGACATATAAGATAATAGAATGATCGGGTAACATTGCAAAATCAAATATTATCAGAATCGTCAGGCATTGGCTGTTTGCTGATATCCGCTTTACGAATTACCTGAACCCGGTAACCAAAAGGATCTCTGAAATCACACTCAAATTCGGGATAAAACGTTACGTCCCATTTTGCAGCCCGCTCCCGCACTTCCTCAAGATTATCAACAACCACGCCCCAGTGGCCATCTTTTGGCACATTCGGATTGATAGACGGATCCTCAAACAAAGCCAAAAAGTCAAATCTGCCGTTTAAATCCAGCATTGCATTCTTGCCTTTGCGTTTCATCACCTGCACACCCAATATATCTGTATAAAACGCAATGGCTTTTTCAAGGTCATTGACATCCAGCGCCACGTGATTAATTCCAAAAACCTGCACCATGACTTAATCCTTTTATTTAAACAACAATTGAGTTACTACCTGAAAGGTCAGGCAATATAATAACGATAAAAAAATTGTATGCCACTTTTAATTATTTAGCTCTCCACTCTTATTGTGATGAAAATTTTATCCTTGTGCGTCAAGTTATTTGATATTTCTTTATGTGAACGTATTTGATTGTGGCGTAGAATCAAGAATAAAGGGGTTATAGTCCAAATACTGACTGATAATATATGACGATTTTGGCAGCCTGCTCAAGCATTACTGTTGTTCTGTCAATGTCAGATATGAAAAAATTTGGTTGAGCATCATGGTATCAGGATTAAAAACTGCAAGAGCCTGCAAGTGTCGATATTTCTTACTATTGTTTCATTCTAGAGCAATATAATTTCTATAACAGATTGTAATTAATATTAATATATTATACGGCATAATTCTTGCTTATTATTTTTGAACGCATGTTAATTAAATGAGGAATGAACAATGAATAACAATAAAATTACCAATCTAAAACGTTTATCGGTTGCAGTAATAGTTGGCTGCATTAGTTTTCCAGTTATGGCTGTTCCAATTAACTGGACAGACTGGACAAGTGACTCAACTGTTAATTCTGTTTATACAGCATTAGGTTCAATCACCTCGGGTAGTCAAACTGTTGGCGTTACCTATACTAATGCACAAGGTATTGGATTTTCACAGATGAATGGTGGCGGTACTGACTACTGGCAAAATAACCGCGCAGGAAGAGATCCAGCCACTTCGCCTTACACCAGCACAGGGCCTAATGGAGTCGACAACATACCCACAGGCACCGATATTCTGGCTTTAAGCCGCCAAGGCTCTCAAACACTTAACTTTACACAGGCTATTGCAAATCCCGTTTTCGCATTTGTGAGTCTAAATGGTAATGGTTATGCCTTTGATCAAGACTTTGAAATCTTAAGTCTTGGCGGTGTAGATGGTAATGACTGTGGTTATTGGGGGTGCGGCGGTGCAGAAAAAGTTGTCGTCGACCTTGGTGGCGGAAATTTCGAGTACCAACTGAATTCAAATAACAACGGTGGCACTGAGCCCCATGGTGTTATTCGATTTACCGGTGCTTTTGACGCTGTCACATGGCGCAGCTCCAGTAATGAATTCTGGAATGGGTTTACAGTTGGGATCCAAGGTACTGCCGATCAAGTCTTTCCCTGTCAGCAAAATCCAAATTTACCTGAATGTCAGCCTACCACAGTGCCGGTGACAGGCACGCTGGGTCTGGTTTTTATTGGCATACTCGCATTATTTCGTCGTTTAAGAATTGTTGGTTAAGCTCTGCCGAATGTTAAAACTCAGTCTCATCTGGAGGAAAACTCCAAGATGGGACGAGGTACTTTATCAACTTTGGCAGGAATGGGTACCGTTCACATGATGATTCGTTGTATGACGCATACATGCAGGAAATGGCTGCAGCTATTCAAATCCTGCAATGCGGTTGCAAGAGCACCCTGTGATCGCCCGACGATTTGAACTTTCAACGCCTCTCGTCGCACCAGGCTACTTGACAAGAAAAAAACCCTTATTACTGGAATCTGACTCCCGTCTCCTCAGTAACGTTGTAAAACTAACCAGTCCCATCATTCCCAGGTTGAGCGAGTACCAGTTGTGAAATGTTGAACTGAGTGCTTACTTGCGGTACGGTGTTGTATATAAGATTGTTTTAGCGATAATAACTGATCGTGGATTCGCATATAAATGACGATCGTCACAGCGACTTCAAATGTGCGGCAATGAATGAACCGAGCGTATTTATCCACTCTGCCCGCATAAAAATAAATCCGTCATTATGGCCGCCAGCTAAAGTCAGAAATTGCTTGGGCTCAGCCGCAGCATGAAACAAATGCCGTCCATGGGAAAATGGCACAATTTCGTCATGCGGACTATGCGCAACGAATACCGGACAATTAATTGATTCCAAATGTCTCAGTGTATTGTAGTCAAAGCGGGCAATCCACCTTACTGGCAACCAGGGATAAATCGTTTCTGCCAGATCGGGCACAGAAGTAAAGACGGAAGTCAGCACCAGCATAGCCGGATCTTTTTGCGCTGCAAGCCAAGCCGCCACAGCGCCGCCCAACGACTCACCGTATAAAATTATTTCTTGTGAGGCTATTCCTTTTGACTCTGTTAAAAATTGCCATACTGCAATGGCATCCTCATAAGTACCCGTCTCAGTAGGTGTACCACTGCTCTGTCCATAGCCCCGATAATCAAAAATAAATGTATTCAGCTTGAGGGCGCGAAACATCGGCAAGTAATCCAGCCGATGCGAAATATTGCCAGCATTACCGTGAAAAAATAATACTGTGCCCACCGCATCAGGTGCCGGTACAAACCAGCCGTGCAGTGTCTCTTTATCACCTGTCTCAATTTCGACCGATTCATACGCCAAGCCGGTATGTTCAGGCGTCACCGCAATATCGCGCCCTGTTTGCGGAAAATAAATCAGATACGACTGCAAGAAAAACACCAGCAGCACAATTGCCAAATATGCACTTGCAAGCATGGCAACCAGATTAAACAACATTTTCATGGGATAATACCATTGACATGACCGATAGAATAACAGAAGAGTCGATTTTTCGAGTAACAGCACGCTTTTCGTATTATACCTGCCATTTTTGCAAAAAAAGAAAGTCTATTCAATCCGGCACTTGCGCTTCAGCTTTTTCCCTGCAAAATTAATTCAATCTGGAAGTCGTCATTATTTGTTTGATTAACGGAACACCAAGCCATATGATGTTCCGTTAATTAATGCGCTGTTGTGAGGCGTGCGCAATCAACTCCACCGGCTTTGAGCACCGGATAATATTTTTGATAACACTGCCAGGCGCAATTTTGGCAACATTGGCAGCGTGATGAGCAGTAGCACAAACGCCGGGAACATAAAGGTCATTATGATTTCGGTCACTTTTAAAATATAAAGCCATATAGGCGTTGCATCCGTTCCCATACCAACATTGAGTGGCACTCTCAAGATATCATCTTCAAATAACGGCTTGTCTCCGCCAACTATAAGGTACAATGCGTAATGTCCCTTGCTTTCAATTACAGTTTGCATCTCAATAGTACCTTGTGAGTAAATTTTGGAATTGACTTCCTCAATAGTGCGGATATCTCGATAATCCGAAGCCAGATTCTCATCTTCACCGATAAATTCCTGTTCAACCAGGCGAAGTCTGATTGGAGTTTCTCTGAGATCTTCATCAACAAGATCAGCAGTAAAATAAACTGTACCCGTACTCGGAATATTTCTGCAATGCGACTTGAACAATGCTTCCCTGTTTTCAGTCGAGTCGCTGGTGTTATCTTCGGGCTCGACATAAGCACTGAAATAGATCGCATAAAAATCATTCGCAACGATGCAACCAACATTTGTACTGTAGTGATGCTGCACGGGGCTCACCCGGTTACAAGCCGTTAGCATCAGAACGCATACCATCAGGAATAACAAACGTAATTTAGCTGTCACATACAACTTGGTCATAACTTGATCCCCTTTTCTAGTTTGTTTCAATCGCGGCTGTCTCAGGAGGCGTGACGGTAAATGTAAATCTACCGGTAACAATATGGGTATCGGCTGACATCACGCGATAACGGACGGTATATTTATCAGGTAACAAACGGGGAACAGTCGCATAAATATGTGTGCGATCCAGCGCCGCCTGCTTGACATCCTGATTGTCAACGCGCTTACCTGCACTATTGATAACAGCCAGTGCTTTGAATTCACTGGCCACATTTTCATTAAACCAGATGCCGATCTGTTGGGGAGATACATCAATAGTACTGTCGACTTTTGGCTCGGATTGCGCCAGGATAGCATGTGCAGAAACCGACGAAGACACCCATAAACTGATAAAAAATATCTGCCTTAGCAAAAATAGTTTTGATGATATAACACTATGATGTTTCATTTTTTCTCCTGAATATTTCATTGCTTGTCAGCACGATAGCCCCGGAATGCAAACAATCAATAGTGGTTTATTAATCAAACTCAGTGGCAATAGCCTGCAAAACTTATCCCTAAAAATAATACATAGCATCCTCCTTTTGGACTCATTAGCAGATTAAAAAAACTATCTGCCCGTTATCGCGGCGCTAAACCGGGCTCAAAATGTGCTTGCAGCAAATTTGCCGCATATTTTTGTCTTGTATTGCCTGCCTCGAAAATGTTGTTCAACTGCCTGTTAACGATTATCCTTTGATAAAAGGATTTTCCAGGCCAGCCGGCCAGTTTCTCGGTCCATAACACCAATGCATTACTACCCGTAGTCGCGACAAGTCTGGGCTGTGTTGCCGCATTGTCCGCTTTGGCAATGCGCACCGGACTGGACCAGGTAACGCCGTTATCTTTTGTTTCAGCATATATAACACTCATTCCTACGGCTTCCATTTCATTCCAGACTGCCATAACCCCACGGCCATCATGCCCTGCTAGATCGCCATTGATAGCGGCAACACCCAATCGTTTCGGAGCAGACCAGTTGCGCCCGTTATCAGAAGAAACCAAGTAATATAAGCCCGCTTTTTCATTCATGCCCGTCCAAACCAGGCTATGCAACAGCTCAACTTTATTCTGCCGCACATAAGCAAGACTGCCTCCGGTTTGCGGGCAACCATTCAATTGCCAGCCAAATTCACCCACAGTACCGACATGCTGCCAGCTTGAACCGTTGTCTGCAGATTGAATCAATGTCATATCTCTGGGAACCATGTCGCGATAAAGTACATTTAACAGGCCCTGAGAAGAAAGCACCATGGTATTCCAACAACATGAACAGGTTGTATCGTCGAGTGTCTTAGGCTGCTGCCATTGTTTGCCACCATCGATAGATTGCGCATACCGTATACTCTGATAACCATTTTCTTCAGGATCTTCCAGCCAGACAGCATGAAAAACCCCCCTCTGATCAGCAATCAGCTCGATATGCGCCTGGTTACCGTCGTCATCGTGCGCCGGGTTGGCGCCAAGTTGCCAGGTTTTACCATGATCACTGGAATACAGACTGATTATGGGCCCCATACCCGGCAATTCACTTTTTTCCTGCATCAATGCCACCAACTGACTTCCGCTAGCCGCCAACTGAATGTCATTACCGCGTTTGGCGCTGATTGCAGTCTTTTTTTCATTGATCGTAATCGGATTCGTCCAGTTACGGCCGCCGTCTTTCGACTGCATATATTGAACGGTTAGCTGGCGGTCGCCTTTTGTTTGTTTGCCACCGGCAATAATATGAACCGTCTGCCTATCCGCATACACATCGAACGTTGAAATATCATACAAACCCAATGTCGATTTTGAATAATCCGTAACATGAGGATCAGTGGCATAAACCGGCATTACTAAAATTAAATTGAACAAACATACCTGAACAGCTACGTGAACTATCCATCGGCATGTATATCTGCGTCTATTTCTGTTCATGGATTGCAAGCCAGGAAATAATCAATTCAAAAGCACTTTAAAAATAGATTGATAATCGTCATAAGACAATGCACCACTAATACCTTGCCGATCATGATTTCCGTTCAGAAAATATGTGCGCGGCAACTCTCCAAACCATGCCGGATCAATCTCATAACGAAGCCGCTGTGCGTTGTCATCCGCAAATATCCAATTCTCGACGTCCGCCAATCTATGTTCCGCCAGAACTGCTTCTACATGCGCCTGATCTGACAAATCATCGACAGCCAGCATCACTATATTGACACCCGGCCGACTTTTTTGCAGCGCATGCAATAAAGGCATTTTTTCCATGCATGAAGCACATGTGATTGACCAAATCGCCAACATAACCGGTTTGTTTTCATGATTACTCAGTAATTGCTGGTAACTGCCTGGTGTAAAAAGCTTGAGATCGACTTTTTCCGCCTGTACAGACATGGTGATTCCGGCTGATACAAATAATGAGATTATCAATATTCTCGTGATCATCGTAGACTCCTTCTCACATTAGAAACTCAAGTCAATTGCCATCTGTTCATCAATAATTCATTACAAAACCAATCCGGAAACTCACCGGCTCAACGGGATGGAAATGAAAATCATCCACTCCCCTGTTGACTTCACCCGGCATTCTCGATGTATAAAAATAAATTATGGCATCATCTTTACGATTCAATACGTTAAAAACTTCCGCCTGAATACGCAGGGATTTATTCAATTTATAGCCCAGCATTGCTGACAGCAAAATAGTGCTGTCCGAACGTTGTGTATTATCTTCATTAAGTGCGCGCGGACCCAGATAACGTAATCGCGGGCCGCCATAAAATCCGTTAAAAACCTTATGAAAAGTTGCGCCGGTAGCGATCACCGTTTCCACTGCATTAGGAACATGATTGCCTTCTCCGGCAACGCTGTCACGAAAACGTGAATGGGAAAAGCTGAAATCTGCATCAAGTGTTAACCAGTGCACAGGATGATAATAATTGGCAAATTCCAATCCATAGCGCCGACTGGGGCGGCTGGCAACCGTAGCGCCTGCATCACCGACAAAAACAAGCTCCGATTCAAGATCCATCCACCAGACAGCCAAAGTACTCTGCAACCTGTCAACCCAGGTGGAACGAATGCCGGTTTCCGCGCTGTATGTTCTAGCCAGTGGATCAGCACGATGAACAGTCTCTCCGTTTGCAGGATCGAGTCGGGTATTAATGCCGCGCGCATCATTACTATGAAAACCCAGGCCGCCATTCAGATACAGTTCGGTATTCATCCAGGGGCCCATAACAATAGCCAGTTTGGGACTCAGCAGACCATCATAACGTGTACCGTTATTTTGATTCAAATTGCTATTACTGACTTCAAAACGAAAACCGTCAAAACGCAAACCGAGGCTGGTTCGCAACCAGCTGCTCCAGTTTGTTTTATTCTCAAAATAGGGGCTGATACTGGTTACCCAGATAGCATCGCGCCGGGTAATATCAAAGGTCTTCTGTGCATGTGTTCTTGTCAATGCATTACGGATATTATCGTTACGCATTTGTATGCCCAGTGTAGTTTCTGAATCAAAAGAGCCAATTTTATGAAACAGCGTATGGCTGCCTTTGAATCCTGTGGTCCAACGATCATCGGGCTGGCCAAACTGATCACCACAAGTATTAAACAACACTGGATCGACCCTGTTATTGACCGATAACCCGCTTAATCCTCCGCATCCAACAGGATTGACAGTTTCATTATCATCCAGAAAAAATGAAAAATTTGAATAAAGATTCAGTTTGGAGTACACCCCGTAAGCCATGAATGCAGTTAAACTGTTCTCACCTCGAAGATTCCACTCTCCTGTCAGGCTGTAGCGTTGACTGTTGCCACCATCAGTTGGATCAAGCGCATCGAAACGGCCAATCGCACCCTGTTTGAATTTACGTCTTGGGATTTGATCGGTCGACCGCCAATCAGATTGAGTCGCCATAGCCGTAACATGCCAACTGTGATTTTGGTATTCTCGACTATACCGCAACACACCATTGAGTTTCAGATAGTTATTTCCTGTCGTCCAGGGACCGTCATTATGGACTACTTCACCCGCATACAGTAATTCACCCTTCCCCGATCGGCGCGAGCCGGCAATCAATCCGCGGTAGTAATTAAAACTGCCTCCGGTAAATCGTATAATGTTTTCAGGCAGTCGATTAAAATAACGAATATTTGCCGAGCCGGCACTTGAAAAATCGCCAGTATCGGCATAATAGTTACCTTTTTTGAACTCAAGCGTTTCTATAAGCTCGGGAATCAGAAAATTAGTGTCCGTCCACCCTTGTCCATGTGAATGTGCTGTCTGGTTTACGGGCACGCCTTCAATCTGTGTCAGAAAATCAGTACCGTGGTCCAGATTAAATCCACGTAAAAAATATTGATTCGCTTTGCCTTCGCCACTATGCTGAGTAGCAATTAAACCTGGCACTGCTTCAAGCACTTCGCCCGGGCGAATTATTGGGCGGTATTTAAGTTGCGCCTGCCCCACGTTACCCTGAGAAGCACTATCTGCAATACCTACCAGGGTATCTGCACGCCCAGTAACCAGTACTTCACTGAATACAACGCGTAACTGGGTATTTTTTTAAATACTTCTTGAACCGCGATCCGATCAGGTTTGAGCGGCGTGTTTTCCGTATTCTTTGCTTGAATACTGGTACTTGCAAAAATAGCAGAAACAAACAAAGCCTTATGTGATACCAGTTTTTTGATCACATTGAAAAATATTGTGATCGGAAAAACTGATACTATGCAGAAATATTCCTCATCACCCTTTCTTCTAGATGTAATACTGGCATCTCGTTCTGACCATATTTCATGTGATTTTTCGATAACTGACGCATGGCCGAAATAAAACCACCAAGCGAATTCTGAAAAAAAGGAAGTATGGTTTTGACGAACAGCAACAATGAATTTGTGTTTTATAAGCGGCACTTTTTGCAGTCGGAATTAAATTATGCATTTATTATCCACACTGATCAAAGAATGTGAATGCGGCATATTGCCGCATATGACTGAAATAACTGAAAAACAGATGGTTTGAACTACACCAAGCTGCGAAATATCTACAAACTCAAGAGAGAAATAGACTGCCTATAAATGACAGACAGCACATAAACTATAATTCTTGGTTACTCAAATACACCAATGCGAGGAAATTTTAGCGATATTCGGTGGTTTTTATTATGCTTACAGATTTTTCAGCAGAGCAGTGAATTCATACCTGTGCTCGTGACACTGTTACAACCGCTAATGCAAGCGGTGTATCTATACAACTACGGTTGCCGCAGATTAATGATGATATCAGTACCCAAGCCCTCGGTCGTAAAAGCCGAATCACTGAATTTTGGAAAACCCATTACAGGTTTCGGATTATTGGATAGTCCGAAAGGCTCCCCCGGAAACAAGTTCCTATGCCGTTTTAACTTACGGTCTGCATTTTTGTCATGGTAGGCTGATACGGCGTATGTGCCGTGTTGGTCCAGATTAAAACAGACAGTATGTTGCGCATCGGTCGCTGGAACACGAATATGCCGTTTTCGTCCCTGTTTTATCAGAAAATGATTGGGATCATCGTATAAACCGACTGTCAGCATGCCGCCGTAACTGACGCCATTAACAGTCACTCTGATCTGTGAAATATCCGGATTGCATTCATCTGGTGCTTCATAGGGACGAATATCCAGCTGCTGCGCAGCCTCAGATGTAGTTGCGAATCCAAAAAACAAAGCACCGACCAAGGTGAAAATTTGTGTCTTAATTAATAAAAACATTTTGTTGACTAATCGATTGAAAAATATGAGCCTTAAATTGCCTGACTTATCATCCAAGGGAGGATGAGGCAATATCATATCAGATTCAGACCAACACGAGAAAGCGACACTTTGATGTGTCCACCCGCATGCAGAATCTTATAAAGTAAATCAATAAATCAAAGCTTCTACAACCACCCTACTTGATACATACAACTCTAACTTGATGAATATCAGTAATACCCTGCAGCACTTTCTCAATCCCATCCTGTTTTAATGTTCTCATGCCTTCGTCTAATGCAGTTATCAGCATTTCCGCAACCCTTGCGTGTTCCTGGATATTCTTCTTCAAAACATCCGATGCGGTCAGCAATTCATGCAAACCAACACGACCACTATAACCCGTTCCAGCACAATCATCACAACCAACCGATTTATACAAGGTAATCTGATTATTTTCATCGCCATATTGTTTTATCCAGTTGCTGCGTATTTCTGCTATGGCAGCTTCCGAATTATTTTTAAAACGATCAATATGCCTGAGTTCCTCACAATATTCTGTGAGTAGTGATTTAATCTCGCGCTCGCTGGCCACATGAGGTTCTTTACATTTGTTACATAAACGCTTGGCCAGGCGCTGCGCCAGAACCCCCAGTAGCGCATCAGCAAAATTAAACGGATCCATGCCCATATCCAATAACCGTATTATCGATTCCGGTGCACTATTGGTATGCAATGTGGCAAATACCAGGTGACCGGTTAAAGACGCCTCGATGCCAATACTGGTGGTTTCCTTGTCACGCATCTCGCCCACCATGATGATATCGGGGTCTGCACGTAAAAAAGACTTCATCACAACAGGAAAGGTCAGTCCTGCTTTGACATTCATTTGCACTTGACGTAACCCTTTCTGGGTAATTTCCACCGGGTCTTCCGCCGTCCATATTTTGGTTTCTGCACGATTAAGATGTTTCAAAATGGAGTGCAGTGTGGTAGTTTTACCTGAACCTGTCGGTCCGCAGACAAAAAACAGGCCGTAAGGCTTGCTGATAATATTTTTGAGCTCAGTCAGATTATGCGGCGTAAAACCCATCTTATCGAGTGGAATAGGTTCTCCGGCAGCCAATATACGCATCACGACATCTTCCATTCCGCCCGCTGAAGGTATCGTCGCCACCCTAAGCTCGATATCCAGTGGCGCAAACTTTCTGAATTTTATTTTACCATCCTGCGGACGCCGTTTTTCTGAAATATCCAAATCGCACATGATCTTGATTCTCGTCACCAATGGATTACGATAACTGGCTGGAATTTCGATATACGGCATCAGTGAGCCATCCTTGCGGAAGCGAATCTTGGTTCTTTCCTTACCCGGATAGGGTTCTACATGAATATCTGACACGCCTTTTTTATAAGCGTCAATAATAATTTTATTTACCAGCTTGACGAGTTCATTATCCGATGCAGCAGAAGTTTCATCTATCTCTTGAACATCTTCTTCACCTGGATCTTCCAAATCTACCAGCATTTCATTAATGTTGCCGGAATCTAATTCGCCAGGATTACCGCCGTAAAATAGATTAACTGTCTGCTGGAATTCGCGTTTAGTAGTCACCGTATAAATGACTTTATACTTGGGAAAGATGTTTTTAACAATACGAAGCGATCTGATACGCTCTGGATCAAGCGTCAACACCACAAGACCATCTTTGCTATCATCAATCGGCAACCAGGCATTCGTCTCTATATAATCTCTTTTCAGATTGCGCAGCAATTCCATCGGTCTTATACGATCCGACTTAAACGGCTCATATTTGACGTCAAAGAATGATGCCAATGCTTTACCAATCGAAGGGACAGCAATCTGAAATTCATCAATTAAAACATCTTCCAGATCACACCCTTTTTTTCGCGCAGATCGTGTTGCCAACTCAAATTCAGCGGCAGATATAATGGCATCAAAAATCAGATAATCATATTTTGACTTGAGTAGTTTGAAAGATTTTTGCCGTTGTTTAAGCGCAATTGCCAGTGTCCGTGCAACCTCCGCTGCACCATCAACCACTACTGAAGAAAAAGCGTGGTCATTCTTATTGTTGATAACCTGCATTACGCCTACCAATGCGCTATCATCGACGCTCAATATCGGGGCCACCAGCATTTGCTTTGTTCGATAACCCGTACGCTTATCAACTTCCTGCAAGAAAGTCAGTTTTTCGTCATATTGAATTAACTCACGTTTATTGTAGACATCTTCGATATTTACAATTTCTTTTTTCAAACCCACAAAACCGGCAATACTCCGTTCGTTTATCGGCAGTTTCAAATCCTGAAAAGAATCCAGGCCAGTTTTCACTCTGGAAGTCAGAAATGATTTGTCTTCACTCAAGGTATATATCGTTAATCGATCTGCATTGAATAAACCACAGATATCCTTGCTGACCTCCAGCATAATTTCATCAATGTCACTGGTCGCATGAATCTTATTGGTTACTGTTTGCAAATTTTTAGAAAAATCGAGTCTATTGCTGATGTCAGAAGACTCTATACCGGTGGGTTTAACTACAATCGTAGTATTCATTCAAAACTTCTCCAAGACATTCTAGAATTCGAATATCTGATTCTTCAATAGCCGACTGGGTTTGAATTTCCCTGCGCAGGCTAAAATTTCCCGCATCGTCAGTTCATCTTCTCCTTGCTTCAAATGCGTGATATATATTTCAGCTTTCGATGTTAGTTTTTCCAGTTCAGCACATAACAAACTGGGACAAAGATGCTTTGATCTTATCGCAATATCCCTTCTCTTTTCACTAAAGGCTGCTTCTATAATCAAATATTCCAGGTTTTCAATTGTGTTTACGACAGACCATAACGCATCATTAGTCGTTGTATCTCCTGTAAACACCAGACTTGCATTACCCGAATCAAGCTGATAACCAACTGACGGCACGACATGATTAGCGGGTAATGGTATTATTTTTCTTCCATTCAGTTCTGTTACCGTTCCTTGCGAAATCACCTCATAACGCATGTACGGATTTTTCGTGTCAGGAATTTTTGTAAAATCCGGCCAAATATGCCAGTTAAACAAATGTTGTCGTAAAATTTTAAGCGTAGCCTGAGTCGCATAAACCGTCACAGGTTTCTGGCGTATAAAACCAACAGTATCCACCAGGAAAGGAATGTATACGATGTGGTCCAGATGAGAATGTGTCACAAAAATATGATCAATTTGAATCAACTCATCCAATGTCAAATTACCCACGCCGGTTCCCGCATCAATCAAGATATCTGAATCAACTAACATTGATGTTGTATCGGAATCACTGCCGATGCCACCGCTACAGCCTAATATCCTGAGCTTCACATTTCGCCCCAAATTTACTTGCTATTTAACAAGTAACACAGGTATTGACGACAACTGCATCACTTTATTAACCACCGAGCCCAGCAGCAGATTTTTGATGACACCATGGCCGCGCGCGCTAATGACTATTAAGTCACATTGTTGGGCTGTTGCAAATCGCTCAATCATATCCGCCGGATCACCCAGCGTGATATGACAGTGATATGTAATTTTCGCCTGCTCGAATAGTTCGCATGCATTCTGCAGGCACTTCATGCCCTCTTCCTGGTGATATTGCTTGATATCACTTTGATTAATGAATAAAGAAACATTTCCATCCAGTGGAAATTGAACATTCAGCAAATGAACTTCCGGTATTTCTTTATACCAGCTCGTCATTTCAACCGTTTTTCTGACTGCTTTACTAGAACGCTCAGAGCCATCAATGGGCAATAAAATTTTCAGCATTTTTCAATTCCTCGGTTATATTTGAGCAATCAATTCAACTAACGCGTTTGCTTCTCATCATCAACGAGATCAACAACTGGCGCCATTCTCGCTTGAGCGCGGGATGCCAGTCTCTTGCCGATCATCACTACCATAAATGCGGCCAATACAGGCATTAACCACTGCAAATAAATAGCATTTTGTATTACCCACTCCCTTGTGACTTCATCAGTTACGGCCATATCTCCGGCAATCCAACCCAGCAGCCCTGCACCGATAACAATTGTTATCGGATAACGATCCATGAGTTTCATAACCAGTTTGCTACCCCATACAATAATAGGTACGCTAAAAGCTAATCCAAAAATAACCAGACCCATACTGTCCTTGGCGGCCCCGGCAATAGCAATCACATTATCCAGACTCATTACAGCATCTGCGATAATAATAGTTTTAATCGCCCCGACCAATGTCGTGCTGGCTGCAACCTCATGCCCGTCACCGACTGGCTCCGGCTGCAACAACTTGATGCCAATCCACACCAATAAACATGCGCCGACAATTTTCAAATAAGGCACGGCCAGCAGGCTCAGTGCAAAAAAGATAAGAATGACACGCAATGCAATAGCGCCAAAAACACCCCAGAAAATACCGAGATTACGTTGTTTTTCTGGTAAGCGGCGGCAAGCCAGTGCGATAACAACGGCATTATCTCCACCCAATACGATATCAATCGCAATAATTTGTACAACCGCTATCCAAAACTGCGGACTGTCAAAGCCCATTTAATATTTACCTCTTATCATTATTCGAAAATAAAAAAACATGATTTGCGCTTTGCTTTATTAGTCCCAATCAACTATTGATAAACTGCAAAATTTTTTCCTTTTGCTGTAGCGTATCATTATGACCCAATTCAATCAGTGCCTGACAAAATGGCGCTTCAAACAATACATAACTTAACAATGTCGAACCGTTTGGGCTCATCGCACCGACCGCCTTGTAGAGATAACGCATTGTCAAAGGCAATGATTTCGCATACTGCTGTGCAATCTCGTTAATTTCCACACTTGGCGAAATCATCATAGATTCAACAGGGCGCAATAAGATATTTTTCTCTTGCCGCGTCTCTGGCGGTATCAGCTTCAATGTTTCATTAATCCGCCGCAAACGTTCAAGATCCACATCCAGACTATCGACAAAAATGCTATTCATAGCATGCCCGGCGATTTGCGCAAAAGAAGGCGGATTGGATGCACTAACGCGCCCAGGTAAATCGTCAGTTTCTTTATGCATCCCAAGAATCAGCACTTTATCCGCACCCAAATGAAGCGCGGGACTAATAGGGGTCATTTGACGCATTGAACCATCGCCAAAAAACTCACGATGTAATTTGACAGGTGGAAAAAAAAATGGGATCGCTGAAGAAGCCATCAGATGTTTTACGTCAATATGCGTAGTAACGCCAACACGTTGCGCACGTTTCCACGGCGCTATTCCTTTTGCAGCCTGATAGAACGTTACAGATTGACTGGAAGTATAGCCCCATGCAGTTATGCCCAACGCATGTAATGATCCGGAGCGGATACAATGATGCAACATCCGAAAAGGAATCTTCCGGAATAATAACGATTCCAGTGGCGCATTATCTAACAAAGAAATTGCTCTATGGCGACCATACTCCTGCGAAAACAACGATATTAAACAACGAAAACTGTTTTTCAATACGCCCAGGCAATCTGAGCGATACACTTGGCCTACATGAAAGTTGGCCCATACGTCCTCCAGCTGACGTACACCTGCTTGAAAATCATTCGCAGCGACAGCCAGACTGGCAGCGTTGATCGCACCCGCCGATGTACCACAAATAACGGGAAAGGGATTGCTGGCACCGTCGGGCAACATTTGAGCTATTGCACGTAAGACACCCACCTGGTACGCTGCGCGTGCGCCGCCACCCGTCAAAACCAGTCCGACTTTAGGCTTATCATTTTTTGATTTTAGTTTAACTGTTCTTGACAACGAATTATGCCTTTACTTTTTCCAGTGCATCCTGCAGCGTATCCTCATTCAACTGATTTAAAGATTTAGATAACACCCTAGCTGTTTCACAGGCCTCTTTTGGTAATTTTCTGCTATCCAGGCAGACGACAAATCTTGCCGCGGCACCAACTGTATTCAGCAAACTCTGGCGCTCAACCATCAACATCTCGATTTCAGTGCGCAACATGGATACTTCCTGTTTTTTTAAAATTGTATGATGCATGATATTACCTTTAAATTGTAGATACAGTTAAAATATATGAATGAATATACCAGAACCCTAGATCAGACATATTTCGAACTCAGTGCTATTTATCACCTTTTTCTCTCAATTTTCAAACAAACTACGCTGACATTTAACACTATGCAAACTGACACTTCTTTCAAATTATTTCCCAGGATTGAACCCTATCAATCTGGAATGCTGCCTGTCGACTCCATCCATACGATCTACTGGGAGCAATCAGGTAACCCCGCAGGTATTCCGGTTGTTTTTTTACATGGCGGACCGGGGGCAGGTTCAACACCGACCCATCGTCGTTTTTTTGACCCGTCCTGTTACAGGATTATCATTTTTGACCAGCGTGGGGCTGGGCGATCAACGCCATTAGGTGAATTGCGTGATAATACAACCCCGCTTCTGATAAGCGATCTCGAACAATTAAGGCAACAACTCGAAATTGAAAAATGGTTAATATTCGGTGGCTCCTGGGGCAGTACACTGGGCCTTGCATATGGCGAAGCACATCCGGATCGCTGCCTTGGATTTATTTTGCGCGGAATCTTTCTATGCCGTAAAAAAGAAATCGATTGGTTTCTTTATGGATTACAAATTTTCTTTCCGGAGGCATGGCAGAAATTTATTGAAGCACTTGACGCCACAGAACGAAATGATATTTTAGCAGCGTATTATCAACGAATAAAGAACGTTGATCCGGCTATACATATGCCCGCTGCACGTAGCTGGAGCATTTATGAGGGCACTTGTTCAACGCTTCTGCCAAGCCCCGAAACAGTCAATTATTTTTCGGACGATACGGTTGCTTTGGGTTTGGCGCGCATGGAAACGCATTATTTTAGTCATGACATATTTCTGCCAGAAAACGCATTACTGGATAATGTTCAAAAACTGCACGGTATTCCAGCTACGATTGTGCAGGGCCGTTATGACGCTGTCTGCCCGATTATCAGCGCGGACGATTTACATCGAGCGTGGCCGCAAGCTGAATATATCATTATAGATGACGCAGGTCACTCGGTCTGGGAACCCGGAATTTTATCCGCACTGATTAAAACAACTGAAGAATACAAACAAAGACTTGCGCCATCATTCTAGCATCTCGTTAACTGAGAAATAATATGTTCAGTTAGTTTCTGGGCGTAACTGGCGCGGCAGTCTTCTTGCCTAAGACCACCCCAGTGCCTTCACCGCTGTGACTTATGACGCAATATTCTGTGCACGCTTTTTACGCGTCATTATCCAGTCGATAAAGACTAATCAATTGGCGTCTTTGACTACGACAATTCCAGAAAACCGTTGTAAGAACTTACAAAAATCCCAAAAAGACAGACTAGCAAATTGTTAGCATTGATCATTAAGGGATTTTTGTAATTAAATTGTCCGGAAAAGCCATTATGCAATTTTTTTCTTTTTAGCGGGCGCAGCATCCAGCCTTTCAATTACTTCAAACTTTCGTGTATCCATATCAGTAAAGCCTGTGAGTATTTGCAGGTGCGGCAAAAGATCAGGCACTTTATCCTTGATGATATTCTGTGCAAAGCCACTGAGAAACAATGCTTTCTCCCTAGCCAGATGATATTCTGGCCCTGCCTCGTCACGAAATGCTGCTGACGTCAACAAAACAATCCCATTGGGATCTACACGGCCATCATCGATATTACCCTTAAGGAGTTTTGCAGCTGTTTCAATTGCTACTGACAAATTTGGATCGAAGGGTCCGACAATAAAGGCGGTATTAATTGCATGCAACCAGTCAAAACCACGCCCAACACCTAAAACCCATTCTTTATGTTCAGCATCGGCAATAGGTCTGTTAGACGCACGAATCTCCGCAATATGTCTGATATTTCCACGTACTAATGGAATCATATCGCGCACAATTCGCTCTGGCATGGTTGGATACAAGGAAGAGAGTAATTCCTCCAGTTCTATTTGTGAAGATTGTTTGATTTTAGCCAGATCGACTACGGTGTCATCATCTTCACCGTGTAAAATCAGTGCATCAAGATCCGTTTCAATTCCACAGACAATAGGCATTACTGCACCCTTCCCATAAACACCTATAAATTGATTCTTTAATTTAATTGCGGCATCTCTGGCTGAGTTCGTCTCATAATTGTATCCTCTGCATCCACGGTGCGTATCTCCACGTGCATAGTGATACGTTACAAAAACCAGACAATGCCTGCCACGACCGATTGAATACTGCACCCATTGATCAATGATGTTCTGAAAAAATGGCCAACCCAGATCAAATTTACCCCCCAAGTTTCGAAAGGGTTGAATAATTCCGAGTGCAGTCTGTGTCATCACAGGCAAGTGTAGTCTGCCATCCATACACTTGAGCGCAGCTATCTCAGTGGGATGCTCGCCTCTGTATCTTCGGCGTTCGGATGACAGGTCCATGAAAGCCTGCGAATGGCGGGCATTCAAATCAAGTAAGTAGTCTATACCGGTATTATGCATAATAGTTATATCCAAATTATTAGAAATTTTAAGGCGATTGAATCGTTAATCTCGACAGCCAAGCTTCAGAGGCGGCTTGATTAATATTCAGTATATAGTCAGGAAACAAACCGAATATCAGAGCCAACAACGCAGGTATAAAGAGTAAAGCCATTTCTCTGGATTTTATATCAACAACCTGCTTGACATCGCTTTGAATAATAGGGCCTAAGAAAGCTTTACGTGTATAAGAAAACATATAAGCGGCACTCAAGATTGCACCGGATAAAGCTGCGAAACCAAGAATCGAATGCGTATTAAGCGCACCGACTATCATTAACAACTCTGCTGGAAAGCCACTGGTTCCTGGTAGTCCGATACTCGATAATAAAAACAAAAAATAAAAAAAAGTTAACTTAGGCATTACCTTAGCGAGCCCACCTAAATGAATAGTCTCGGTGCTGCCAATTCTATTATGAATAAAACCTGCGATCAACATCAAAGAACTTGCTATGAAAGTAAAGTTGAGCAACTGAAAAATAGCACCTTGTAAACCTTGCATCGTTAATGAAGCAATCCCAACAATCACGAGCCCCACGTGACTTACACTGGCATAAGCAAGAAGGCGCCTTAAATTTGTTTGCTGCAGTGCAATCAGTGCAGCATAAATCAGTGTAACCGCACCGATAACACTCAACAACCAGCTATAATCGACTGCCGCAGCGGGCGCCAAAGGCATCGCAAAACGCAAAATTCCATAAACACCTAATTTTAAACCCATTAATAAGGCTACCACATGAGTGGGGCCTTCCATAGAAACGGTTGGCATCCATGTATGCAGTGGAACCAAAGGTGCTTTCACAGCGAAACCAAATAACAAGAGCAGGAAAACAATGGTTTGCAAATTATCCGGGAGTGGCGTACTCAACAATACCGGCAGACTGAAAGACAGTCCATACGGTATAACTCTGTCGATATGTAACGCATGATTTGATGCCAGCAATATGAAAGCAAGCAAAATGGGCACGCCGCCTGCAATCATGTACAGAATATATTTCATGGCCGCACTTCGTCGATGAGAACCAATGCCCCAAAGACCGATTAGAAAGAAAAATGGCGGCAACGTTAACTCCCAGAACAAGTAAAACAATACTGTATCCAAAGCACAAAAAATACCAAAACTTACACCTTCCAATGCCAGCAGTAATGAAAAATAAAAACGTGGCAAATTCGAAACAGAATTCCATGAGGCTAGCATTGCAATTAAGGTTAGCAATGCGGTCATGGGCAAAAACAGGATTGAAATACCGTCAACCCCGACCAGGTATTCAATATTTAACAAAGGTATCCAGGCATAACGTTCCACTAACTGAAATGAGCTTTTGTCCGCATCAAATAGAATTAATGCAAAGATAGACAATAGTAATGTAAGTATCGCTACAAATAGTGCGATATGTTTTGCGATATCAATATTCCGTATCGAACCAGCCAGCACTGCACCAAATAGAGGAATAATAATAATAAGACTCAAAAATGGAAAACTTGCTTCGATCATGCTAATTGTCCTTTGTTATAATTTATTGCGCAGCCAACGTATCCGCTTTGATTGTTTCTATGCTGGAATAACTGCTGTTAAGCAGCTGAAGATTCTGATCAATAATGTCAATCCAAGGAGAAGTATGAATACCGGCTGAAATCAGTATGCCACAGATCACGATAGCAATAATCCATTCATTTCTTGGTGACGGTTGTGTGCTACTCACATACAACGTATTCTTATAAGGTCCCTGATGACGTTTGGGAGCAGCAATAAATATTTGTTGGAAAGCACGTAATAACAATCCAACCGCCAATACGTTACCAATTAAAATAGCAATCGAAACAATCCAGCCTTGACCTTTAATAGTGCCTTCAAGCAACAAATGAATACCATCAAAACCTGGTGTTCCCGGCATTACCATCGTACTTAGTGCACAGATAACAAATAAAACCGCAATGGCAGCATTGGCATCATACATACCACCCAAGCGCGGGATAAAGGCGGTATGTGTTCGTTTATAAATCATACCAATACTAAACAACATACCTGCCGTCGCCAGTCCATATGCGATTGAAAGCAGAATACTGCCTTCCATACCATGCTTATTAAAGTCAAATATTCCAATCACCAGCAAGCCTGTTTGGCTGATAATGGCAAATGCGAGTAAACGGCGCATATTAATCTGCATTAACGCCAGCAGCGCGCCATAGAAAATACCGATCAGTCCAAGTGTCACAACAAACCAGGCCCACTGTTCGGCAACTTCAGGAAGAAGTGGGACCAAAAAACGCATCGCCGCATAGATGCCAAGTTTTAAACTGACCAGGAATATGCCCACACTTGCAACCGTGCCTTGCTCGGCCAACACAGGTAGCCACCCGTGAAATGGAAACAAAGGCATACGTATCGCAAAACCAAAGAATAACAGAAAGAAAATAAGTGTCGCGTATTCCAGCTTTACACTACTGTCTTTCAGATCCAGCCAATCAAACGAGAGAACATCCGTTGATACCATGGTGCCAAATCCCAACATCAGGAAGCCAGCCAATACCATAAATAACCCGCTTCCCCAGTGCTGTAGCAGCAATGCAACCACCCACCGCCGATTTTGGCCTGAGCCTGCTCTAAGCGTCATCAGCACTACAGGGATCAATTCAAGAAAACACCAGAACCAAAACTGCATTGCATTCATGGCTACAAATGCGCCGACGAGTATCGCTTCATACCCAAGCAAACAAGCAATATGCGTTCTGTCTGCCACACGTCGCGTCGTTAACGTATAAACAAGTGCCAGCAGCGATAAAACTGCAGTCAGCAGCACAAATAGTATATTGGTGCCATCAACACCCACGCTATAGGTTAGTCCTATTACCTGATATCGCTCATAGAATTGAATGCCGCTTCCTACAGTATCAAAAGCCATCAACAAATAAATACTGAGCAAAAATGTCAGGATTGTGCCAATGAAACCGAGGCGCAGTGCTACAGTAGATGATTTCACCAAAATTACTAAAACCATAGCTACCAATGGCACCAGCGTGATAGCTGACAACAAAGGGATCGCTACTGTTTCAGACCACAGAGTTATATTTTCGATATTCATGAATCCCTCAAATTGAAGCAGCAAGCATTAACACAATGAATACAAACAACACGAGGTAGCGCGGCTTAAGGATGAGTTGTTCAAAGGTAATCGCGGCCTGCCCAAGCTTACCTCCTATTTCCACCATATCCATACCGATACCACGAAGCACTAACCGCTCTTCGAACCAACTCATGATATTCGCCACCCACTCCAGAAGCTTACCAACGATTCCTTTACCTCTCGCGAACTCGTCACTCATGTCGGCCAATCGATTTTTTTGCGTATCTTTCTCCAATTGTGTCAACGAAGTAATTGCTGTAAAAGATGAAGCCGGATCTCCCATTGCACGATCAATAATATTTTTATCAAAACGATCAAGATCATACCCTAGTCCGTTTACAGGCCGCACCAATGTTCTATCAGTGATCGGATCAAGCCAGAATCGTTGTAGTGAGGCCACATATAACCAACGCTTATTAACCATCGCAGCTGACACCGGTTTCATCGGATTACCATGCACATAATGTAACAATGATGGGGCTGTTAAAACTTGATAGCTCCTGACAATTGCATGCGCACACAGGTGCCACATCGCCAATTCCCATAAACCCAAACCACATTCAAGAAACATCAATCCTAGTTGTCCGGATATAGCAAAGCATAATGAGCTTTTAACGTCTGTCTGAGTCAGCCCTACAATAACGCTGTATATTGCGGTAAATAAGCCGACAACAACCAAAAGCCCCATAGTCAGTGGCGCTTGCTCGATAACTGGTCGCAATAAAATAATCAGAAAAACGCCTGCATGTATCATCACTGCACCATAAAACACGGCACTTGAAGGTGTCGGTCCCTCCATTGCTCTTGCCAGCCACGGTGTAAAGGGAAGTTGAGCTGATTTAGCCATTGCAGCAACCACAAAACATAGACTGATTACTGTAACAGTAGGTGTTGTCAAACTTTCTGCCAGATTATTCAGACTGGTCCAGTCGATAGTTCCGCCAAAATAATAAGAAAGCGCTATCCCTAAAATAAACCCGGTGTCACCAATACGATTGGTCACAAAAACGCGCGTTGCATTAATGCCTGCAATAGGCCGGTCATAGGCAAAGGAGATTAATAAATATGAGCATAAGCCAGCCACTTCCCATCCAATGAACGTTCCAGCTGCATTTCCGGATAACACCAGCAATAACATTGATGATGAAAACAGGCTTAAAACAAAAAAGAAACGATGAAATCCCGATTCCTTATGGATGTAGTTCGTTGAAAAACGTGTAATAACAACCAGAATAATCGAAAATAACGCAGCGACTATTACATTAAACCCGGTCGTTATAAAGTTGAGCTCTACAATAAGATCACCACTGTTTAACCACTTTCCTGCAATTAAAATTCCATCATTCATATCCATCCAATCTGCCACTAATAACGCAATGGATGCAACACAAGAAAGGTATATTGCATTTTTCGCAATATCAGCGCTGATCGCTTCACCTCGCTGACCACTAATCTGGTCAAACAAATGTCCAAAACCGATGATTGCAGCAGCAATAAATGGCAATAATGGTATGACAATGGCCAAATAGTCCATTCTAAACTCCTGTCATCTTGGGTTGTTTTATCAAAACAGGTGGCAACGGAACATCAATATCCTGATAGTATGTACTCGATGATTCAACCTCAGGAATCACTTTTACTTCCGGCTGCCAAGGTACAAAACCAACACCGCGTTCAAAATACGATATTTCACCTGTATCCGGATCAATCGCACTCAGCAATACCCAACCCCCGCCCACCAACTCTTGAATACTGGGTTGACGACCGTAAATTTCACCGAGAATTTCTGTTTTGGCTTCCACCAGAATTTGCAAACGCACCGCTTCATGTATCTCAACCATTTGCTTCGGCAATCCCGTTCGTATATCGCTACTGGTGCCTTCCATCACGCCGAACAAACCTGTTATATTGTGCGGAATTTTTGTACTACAACCGAAGCGCTCATTATCAATCGTGGAAAAATAATATTCCAGATTAATACCTGCACCCACCGGACCGACTGCCAGCAAAATATTTTCCAGCGCTTTTCCTTCAGGATCTTGAGTAGGATCATATGAAATCAGAAAAGCGCGTCTGTCTAGAAAAACGCCCTGAGATATTGATCGACGCCCGACAATTGCTGAAGCATTCGTCGCATGGCCGTATTCGGGCCGCACCTGACTTAAGTCATTGGATCGCAAATGTACGTGATCAATCCCACCAGACGGTGTTTTTGGATTCTTCGCTGAATAAAAACGTCGGCAGCGCTCATGCGCGGAAGCATTCCGCGCACTGATAAGATTAGCCTTAACCGATTCAAAATGCGGTTGCAGGCTTTCCGGTATATCTTCTACATCGTACCAGGTAATCACATCACTACATGTGTCATGCTCTGCACCTACAAACCAAGTGTCATCGGGAATATTTATGCCGCGTTCGGCCAGGAGCTTACGTATTTTCGGACGATTGGCCATTGCTGCAAAAAGTCGCGCATTCGGACCGCCGCGTTTACCACTGCATGCACCACAATCATGTGCTGCTTCATGCGGATTATTCTGACTTGTTGAGCCATGCGCCATTAAAGATACTATCTTAGCAAACCCATAGGTTAAACCCGTTCCTTTCATAAAAGCTGTCAGCCGGTCGACTTGCTCCTGATCCGTAAAACCTAGTCTAGGCGTCTCCGGCGTAGCCGGTTTATCAGGTTCAGGCGCATTAAATAACAGTTCTGTAGGTACTTTTTTATCAATTCTTTCCCGCAGCCCGCTGTTAAATGCCAGTATTTGTTTTGGTACAAACGTTCTGCCGAGCAGTCCAATAAAAATAATCGGTGCCAATGCATCTATCACAGCATGAGATAATACCAAACTTCGCCGCAACGATTGATTCAGTAAATACGCGAGTTTATGATAAAAACCATGTCCTTTAAGATGCTCTTCATAGATTGATTCCATTCCCTTTCTGGGCACCTCATTTACATCATGTGCAGGTACGACAACAATTGGACACAACGCTGTTCGGTGATGATCATCGAGTCCTTTGTAGTTCATCGGCAAACCATAAAAGCCTGCCGCACCCAGCGTCTCAATTGCCGGGTTAATTTCTTCAAGCTGACGGCGAATGCTTTCTTCACGTTCATCTATACAAAATACAATTTGTGCATGAGGCCGTTGATCGCGTGTAGCCCACCTGCCGCGTTTCAGATTGGCACGGATTGCTTGCAAAAAGTCTTCTCTGTAATGATGTTCATAAGCGTAAAGCCATACTTTACTTCTCTCTGTAACAGTAAACTTATCGAGTATGGATAAAATATGCAGCAAATCAGTTTTTTGCATCGCTTGAATATCGTCTGCTGTCAGTCCCAGATGTTGACTTAATCGAAATAGCCGCCAACCGCTATTGAATGCGGCATGCTCCAGATCATTCTCAACCAGCGGGCTTAACTGCCACGTCCATATCAGATCGGCCAAATCCTGCCACTCTTCCTGCTGTTGACGCTCAGACCCGGTTCGCTCTATCAAGTCGTTTGCCAGTGTCGTTAAATATTCTGGTAAATCACCCTGATACAACAGCTTTCTAACCATAAACTCAGATAAATTTTTGCGAAAATAATAATCGATAGTGCCTAGTCGGGCATCGATTTTCCAATTATCTTTACAGGCCTGATTCAACCATAATCTATCCAGAGTTAAACGGATTGCCAGATAATCCGCTAAATGAAGTTTCGCGTTATTTTCTGTTTGATACTCCGGATGATGTTGACGCCAATTGATCAATCCTGACCAGCCTGGCAACTCAAGTGCCAGACGCCGCAAATAACCCTCCCACTTCTCGTCAGGAATCTCCATATGAGTTAATTGCATCATAATGCATTCGATCGGATCTTCCGGAGTTTCACTGACTATTCGCTGCCAATCGGGCAAGTCATGCAAGAATGGATTCACATCAAACTGTACTGTTGACCGCCAGGCAGCAAAAAGTCCTAAATTTCCCCGCTCAGGCAACTGCCAGGCGGCAACGCCTTCATCCAAAACAGAAGCACAAATACGTATGATCTGCGGTCGAATGGAATACAGAATATCAATACCGCTCAATGCTTTGACAAAGCCACGCAAAGTAATCTGGTCGCCAATTTGTGACAAAAGCTCCTCGAGCTTTGCTTCTGCTTCCAAACGTGTTTTTTGGTGGACCGGCACATCTTCAGCACTTGCCAGGCTGTTATTAATCTTCTCCAACCAAAGCTTGGCCTCTTCTTCAGACAAGTCAAGCATGTTCTCCGGATGTAAATCCACCAATTCGATATCCAGTTTTTTTAAGATGCTTTCCCACAGTTGCCTGACTACAATACCTTGATCATTCGTTGTAGCAAGCATTCGAGCGCGCGATTGTTCAGTCACATCTTCCTGCACTAACTCAAGTGCGCCATTTTCTTCAATCTGCCAGTTCAATTGGCTTATTGACAGCGTTGGCAATTCATGCACCAGTGCAACACGATAGATGTCTTTATTTTTGAGCGTTAAATGTTTTGACTGAAATACGACTTGTTCAGATTGCAGATCTTTTTGATGCGAAAGCACTGCAAATAAATCTTCATCCGTAATTCTGTTCTGTTGATAAAGCGCTCGATTCTGGGATTCCGGCTGATAACCAAAAACTCCCGTCAAATCCTCGTATTCGGCCAAAGCCTGCTCGAACGGCAGGTACTGGAAACCATGTATTGTATTGTGGTGAACAAATTCATGAATGGGGCCTTGCCCTGGCAGGACATGATCCAAATGATCTATTGCTTCAATTATTCGTTCGCGTGGGTCAGTTGATTGTGAGGTCATGTGCATCAATCCTATTGAATACTTTGACTGATAATGTCGTTCATCTGAGTTATGGTCGCCACGGACAAATCTATTAAAGGTGTGGGCCACAAACCTAACAACACAATGGCCGCAACCAAGATTATGGCTGCAGTCAATTCGTATAATTGTAAATCTTCGATATCGCGCATTTGCGGCTTGACAGGACCTGTAAACAACATTCCGACTGTCCGCATTGCATAAGCCGCACTAATGAGAATACTCAAACCTAGAAACAGCATTAAATTGCCCCACTGCTGATATCCCCCGATGACTGCGTGTAATTCCGCCACGAAACCAACGGTACCCGGCAAACCCATGGCAGCAAACAAAGTAATGGTCATAAAGAGAGCAAAACGCGGCATCACTTGCACCAAAGAACTATAATCAAGTATGTTTCGAGTATGTGTGCGCTCATATAACAAGCCCACCAGCAGAAACAGCGCTCCGGCAACAAGACCGTGCGCTGTCATCTGCAGCACCGCTCCTGTCAGGCCGGTTAGATTCAAGGTGGCGATGCCGAGCAGAACGATTCCCATATGGCTCACCGATGAGTAAGCCACCATTGCTTTAAGATCGGATTGACGCCATGCAAGTACACCACCGTAAATCATGCCAAACAGTGCTATAAAAACCAGATACGGTTGCATAATTAGTGTTGCTTCAGGCAACATAACCACAACACGTATCAAGCCATACGCGCCCATTTTGAGTAAAATTCCGGACAGAAGGATACTCACCGGACTGGGCGCTTCCACGTGAGCCAGTGGCAACCATCCATGTAAAGGAAAAACAGGCATTTTAACGCCAAAGCCAATCAGAAAACCCAACAATACCCAGAGCTGTTCATCCCTCGGCATCCTTTGCGCTGCCTCGGCCATATCAGCCATCAGCGTACCGCCATGCTCGGGCATATATTGACTGATTGCCATCAAACTGATCAACATGAATATCGATCCGCCCATGGTATACAACACGAAGTTAATACTGGCGACACTGCGGCGAACACCACCCCAGCGGGCAATCAGAATAAAGAGAGGTATGAGCGTTAATTCCCAAAAAATATAAAACAACGACCAATCCTGGGAAAGGAACACACCCAACATACCTAATTCGAGTAATAAGACACTGATATAATAGCTCTTAACATTATGAACAATGCTGAAGGATGCAAGTAAGGCAATTAAGGTGAGCAAAGACGCCAAAACAACCATCGGCAACGACAATCCATCCACACCCAGGGCAAAGGCCGAGTTGAAGTTAGGGTTATAAATAAATTGTTCGTAGTATTGTATTTCGCCATAAAGCTGATTGTAGTCAACAACCAGCCAGCAACTGAATAGGAAAGCTACTGTAGCAAAAATATTTGCAGTAAAACGAATTTGACTGGTATTTCCTCCGGGCATGATGGCCAGAATCAGAATACCTAACAACGGCGTCAATAATAGTGTACTGAGTATCCCCATTATATAAATTTACCTTTATGCTAAAAGCAATTGCTCCGCTAAAGAAATTGAGATTTGAGGAATCAGCACGCCTGGATATTCAATTGCAAAGTTGCTTTGAATGAGCCAACAAACGGTTTCTGACCAATAAAAAAAACCAGACACGTTGCAAATATATTTTAGTCAGTTAAAGGCAGTTTCTCAGCAATTACAATGAGACGAGTGCTGTTTGGTAATTATCATCCAGCAACCCAACCGCTAATTACTACTAAAGACATATGCATGCAGCGCGATTAAAAACCCGGGATCTTCTTGCCATCAGGCAAGAAGTAACTAATTGGCCAAGAACATACTAACGCATGAACATTTTTCTTATTTCTTTTACGAGCTAATTACTATTTAAACAAGCGAATATTCAGTCCGTTAGCTATTTGGACGCACTAAAAGAATAGAAGCCTCGACAAGGCTGACCAATTGCTCTGCTACTGAACCAACCACAAATCGTTCAAGGCCTCTGCGATTAGCGGTCCCAACAACCAGCAAATCAGCACCCCAGTTTTTGACAGCCTCGCTGATCGCTTCTGAAATGCCATTTGTGCCATAGGCAATATTTGCTTCCAGTAAGCGGGACTCAATACTTAACGCATCAACGGATTCTTTAGCTTTCTCCAATATGGCATTACCCGCAGCCTTATCAGCCTCTTCTTCGCCTGTTATGCAATGCACAATACACAATCCTGCATTATAAGAAGTGGCAATATTTTCCGCTTCTTCCAACGCTTTCTGCGCTGTCTGACTACCGTCTACCGCTACCATGATTTTTTTATACATTATAAAATCCTTTTGATCGTGTTATTGGTCTTGAAGGGCAGACCTTCATTGGTCAAATTTGATCTAATCCGGCCTGCTCTTCGCTACTCATTTTAAATTATAAAACATCAATCTGTTATTGCAAGTTACCACTATCACGTTTTAGATTTTCGAAGTAACGTTTGATAACGTCTCTACCCGGCATATTGTCATGCTTGGTATAAACCATGTAATGAATAATCGCATGTGCAACCAGTGCAATAACCAACCCCTCGAAAATACCTAACTCAAACACCAACAGGCCTGTCGCTATCGCCAGCATCATTGCATAAGGCCCATAGTGGGTCACATGCACCAGACCGGCAATCATTTTATAGCCTGAGAACATCATAATCGCTGCCAATGCAAATTTCGGCAGGTATTCCAGATATTCGGAATTAAACAAAAAGAAACAAACCACCGACCCAATGAAGACCAGCGAGAACTTGGTGTAGGCGCCCGCCAGACGGTTAGTGGTACTTTTCGCCAGACCATCCAGATTGGTCATACCACCAAAGAAACTTGAGCCCATATTGGCAATCCAGATCGCCAGCAAACTGTTGTTACTGTTACATTTGCGCTTTAATGGGTCAATTTTTTCAATCGCGGCGTTACTCATCACCTGCTCAATGACGTCAATCGTTGCCAACATGGCGCAGAATAGTATCATCAACACCATCATCATAATGGTGACATCCGCTGAAGGCACAGGCAATCTCAGATAAAGATCGACATCTTCAACCACGATCATCGGCACCGGCACAAACAACGAAACCAAAATGCCGCCAATAATTAACACAAAATAAGGAATGGCCGGCTGTATATCCTTAAATTTGGCAAATAACACCACAAACACTCCCATACCGGCAGCTGAAATGGCGCACATTGTTATCCGCGCAGTATTCCAGAACTCTTCTGTGACGGCCGGCTCAGGTATCTCATAAGTAAATTCAAAGAATTTCAAGAAAATCTTCAGACCAATACCAGCCAACAACCCCTCAACCAGATAGACCGGCACCGCAACAAGTAAATACTTTTGCCAGTTGAAATGCCAGCAAACTGCCTGCATCGCCGCCGTCAGAAAAATACAAAACGCCATGTTTTCCATGCCAAACGAGGCCACACCCAGTGCTAACGCAGGTGCCAGGCCTGCAGCAATACCGGCACTACCGATATAGTTACCAGGCCTAAACCACGCCATGAACCAGCCAACAAAGCTGGCAAAAACCACAGTGGCCAGACCTACTTTGATGGGATAATCGGACATCATCGCGATACCGATGGACAATGGAATCGCCATCGTTCCCGTAATGGTACCCGCTGCCGCATCGCGAAGTGCATATTTCGCCTGGAATGCGGCGGCACCGAAATGCTTATCGGCAGTCTTTACAACTGATCCATCAGGCGCCAGATTCTCACCACCTGTAGCTGTCCCGCTCGATGCAGGATTATTTCCTTTTACTGCTTCTGTTTCAGAACTCATATAAAACATTCCCCTCAATTAAGAATCTAAATATATTGTTTGTTTTGATTTCGCAACGAAAATTTAACACAGCAAATGTGAAGAATCCGTGAAGAATTTATAAAGAAACTATGAAGTACTGAAACAAATCCCAATAATAAATATAAGTTATTGTAATTTATATATAAGTTATTAAAAGTTTGTTCTGGATTAGCAAAATTGATATCGTAATAACTTGCAAAAATAGTTGATTTAGTCGCGGTCTCGCGGATACGCCGCATATTTCTTTACCCTCCTCCTTTCATCATCAACACAAAACGCTTGTATCAGAATTTGCTCAGAAGGCAGCAGGAAATTACTTGGGTGAATAAAAACAAATACTGATCATCGCTTGCCCAAGCTTTCACACCTTCATCATTTATTTAGTCATCTAATTTGTAGAGCGCACTGTATTTGGTTTTGAGATAATTAATCAAATGTTGTGGATTCAATGATTCGCCCGTTACCCTTAACACTAACTCTTGCGGCGTATAGAGCCTGCCCTGGCTGTGAATTTTCTCATTTAACCAGTTTTTGACGGGTTTAAAATTTCCAGCTTCTATATTTTTATCCGTATCCGGTAATGCTTTCTGCATCGTCATAAAAAACTGGCATGCATAAATAGCACCCAGTGTATACGAAGGAAAATACCCAAAAGCACCGCTGCTCCAGTGGGAATCCTGCAACACTCCCAGCGTATCTGTGGGTGGCTTTATTCCTAAATACGTCGCCATTTTTTCATTCCAGACTTGAGGCAAATCGTCAACTGCAATGCTGCCCTCGAACAATCCCTTTTCAATCTCAAATCGCAGGATGATATGTAATGGATACGTTAATTCATCGGCCTCTACCCGGATAAACCCGGGTTTGCAGGCATTGATAGCCTGATAAAATGTATCTACCGTAGCTCTTTGCAGACTGCCTGGAAAAGTTTCACAAATCGTTTCAAAATAATGCGCACAGAATACTCTGCTTTGCGCAATCATGCGTTCCCAGAATAATGACTGCGATTCATGTATACCCATTGTCAATGACTCTGAAACTGGCAAGTCGCTGTATTCAAGCATACGCCCCTGTTCATAGAGCGCATGCCCTGTTTCATGGATGATGGCATATAATGACTCAACAAAATCATGCGTGTTGTAACGCGTTGTGATACGCACATCTGTCGGGTGGCTGCCGCCACAAAATGGATGCACAGAAATATCCATGCGCCCTTTGTCAAACTGAAAGCCAATATTTTCACTGATTTTACGCGCCAGCGCAGCCTGCCTCTCTATCGGAAAATGACCTTGCAGAAAGGAGGTATCCGGATGATAGGAATGCTGTTCTATGCGATGAATGAGCGGTATCAGGGCCGCTTTTAATTGATCAAAAATAACGGTAATTTCTGCGGTTGTTGTGCCGCGCTCGAATAGATCGATATTGGCATCATAGGCAGACATGTCCGGAAAAGCGCAGGCCGCCCATTCTTTCTTTAGCTTCAGGAACTCTTTAATAACCGGCGCAAAATCAGAAAATTTGTTTTCCTGGCGCGCCTGCACCCAGACAGCATGTCCGTGAGACCCCAGTTCAGCCAGCGCCTGGACCAATTGCCTGGGAATTTTAGTCATCAAATCGTAATTCCGGCGCGCTTCCTCAATATTGCATTGCTCAATTGCGTTAAAATGCTCAGTTTGGTCTTGCAATTGTTCCAGACATTCACCCAAAAATGGATCTGTCATGCGCGCATGAATTACACCGGATAGCGCGCCAATCTGCTTTGCCCGTGCGTGCGCAGCACCCGACGGCATCATCACTTCCTGATCCCACGCAATCGTGCTCAACACGCCGTTTAAACGTGAAATTTCTTCCAGTTTCTCTACCAGATTTTGATAATTTTTATTCATTTTTGCACCAGGTTATCCAGACAATAATCAAACAGCCTCCGGCTTTAATCAATGATTGTCCGATTGAATTGAGCGGTAATTATACAAAATGCTTCCCGAGAATACCTAGTACTCCATCAACTGAGTAATGATAAAGTGCCAGACTTATAGAAACTTACGACATACTCACAACGCCAGGCCCATCAATCCGACTTCTCCCTCCGGTCCCCGGGGTAATCTGTATCTGTGTATTGATGCGCTCCTTGAGCATTGGCACATGTGAGATTACGCCGATCAATTTGCCGTTTTGTTGTAGGCTTGCAAGTGCCTCGAGCGCTGTATCGAGCACATCTTCATCCAGCGTCCCAAAACCCTCATCCAAAAATAACGAATCAACCCGAACGTTTTTACTGGCCATATGCGATAGCCCCAATGCCAGCGACAAGCTTACGATGAAACTTTCCCCGCCCGAAAGATTCTTGGTAGATCTGATTTCACCATTCTGATAATTGTCTATTACATTTAACTCGAGTGGCTGCGCATCATCACGCATCAGCAAATAACGATCGGTTAGTTTCTGCAACTGTCGATTAGCGTGGCCGATCATGATTTCAAAAGTCAATCCTTGTGCAAAGTTACGATATTTCTTTCCGTCAGCCGAGCCAATCAGACTATGCAACTGATCCCATCGATCACATTCTGATTTTTGTGCTTCAACTAACACCTGCTTTTCCTTGATTTTTTTTATAGCTGCTCTGTTATACATCAGCTTATGGTTTAATCCGGCAATGTCTTCCCGGAGCAGCTTTAATGTTTGCTCGGATAATTTGCTTTCATGCTCCAGCGTTTCTCGTTTGGATGCCGTCATCTTCTTGCCAATTTCTATCATCAGACGATGCTCTCGATCTTTTTTTCGCGTCTGCAAATCAGCATACCGGTCATCAAGCGCCTTTGCTTCGGTCTTTATTTTCTCTCTTTCCTGTAACGTTAAGCGTTCGGCAACAAACAGCTGTTCATGATCAAATCCGGCTGATTGCAAGGTATTCAAAAACGCAGCCTCGAGCTTTTGGAGTTCGGGCTCTTTTTTATCAATTCGCGCTTTCTGCGAAGCAATATGCGTTGTGATCGTGTGGTGCAGTTGCCTGGCTTCATCCCAAGACAACCGTTCGGTTTTTTCCTTCAATTGCGCATCCAGCACAGCCTTTTCCAACCGAACTTCCTCTGCATCCGGATTCCGGATTCCAAACAAATTCTCACGCTCAACACTTAGCATCTCAAATTCCTTTTTGAGCGTCTTCAGTACAGATTGTTTTTCAAGCAGCGCTTTGTCCTGGGTGTCAATAACCGCTGTGAGCTTTTTCAGATTGCTCTCAAGCTGAGCAATTCGTTTTTCTATGACAGCTTGCTGTGCTATTCGATTCCGCCAGTTATCCAGCCGTTTTTTCAGAGATTCCAGAAACAAGGGCAAGTCTGTATCGGGCATTTCCTGAATATCCAATGGCTGCAATCTGGCCAACGCAGATCGATTCAATTCAACAAAATATTGACTGCTTTTCTCAAGCGCCAGCGTCATATCCTGCAGGCTTTTTTCGACATTTCTTTGTTCATTCGCCGCATCTGTTTCAAGTTTTTCATATACTGTCACTTCCTTAAGCGTCTGCTTCTCTGCTGCCTCCAACACCTTAATTTCAGCCTCAAGTCGCTCAGCCTTTTCGATAAACGCAGCCAGTTTCATAATTTTTTTCTCGGTTTCATCCATCTGCGGGACATTACCCGCTGCAAATGGATGCTCTGTGGATCCACAGAGTGGACAAGGTTTGCCGTCTTCGAGTCTGATTCTCTCAGATTCAAGATCAGCAATCCTGCGCAATAAAGTCATCTCGTGCAATAAAGTGTCTTTTTCTGCACGATACTCACGCAGCAATCGATTATCCAGCAATGTATTTAAATCGTTCTTGCTGCGTTCAATCTTTTTTTGTACAGCCAACAGATCCTGCCTACGAACGGTAAGTAAATCTGCTTGAACAGTGAGATTCTTTCGAGTCGATTGCAGTTGCTCTATCACTTTTTCGAGCGTTGCTTTTTTTTCAGCGATATCTTTCTGAACTGAAATCAGCGTGTTCAGCCGTTCCTCAATGCCGGTCAGATCACTGACAAGCCGCTCATCCCGGGCATTCTTTTGCAAATATTCCTGTATCTGCCTTAAATCATTTCGGGCCGCCTCCAGTTTCTTTTGTTCCTGCGTCAGAATGCGTTTGTCCAACGCAATCTGCTCTGCAATGTTTTCACGCTGTTCAGCTGCAGCTTCTATTATTTTTTTTCTGTCAAGAAGTTGCTGATCAAGGCTACGTATTTTCTGGATTAACGGTGCTGCGGCTTTCTGTGCTTTTCTGGTCTTCACGGTTATCTGTTCGGCACCTTTCAGCATCTGTTCTGTTTTCTGAACGTAGGATGCTACTTCAGGCAGTTTGGATTCCTCAGTTTTAAGCGATTGACGGTCTTCAAGCTGCTGTTGTCTGAGAGAAATCAATGTGGCGTAATGACCATCGAATTCAGCCGCTTTTTCAGCACGGCGCAATCGTTCCTGCTCCGGTTTAAAAACTGCAAACTCAACATTCAGCTTTTCAATCGCTGCAGACAAGGTGTTGACTTCCGATTGCAAGTCATCAATATTTTTTAACCAAGCAAGTGCACCAACTGTTTGCAGTATTTTTGCGGCAATTTCAGTTTCCTGTTTTTGTTTCTCATGCAGTTCACGGTTCATTTCGATTACCTGTTCACCGGTCAGAATTGTTATACATGATATTTCTGCCTGCAACAGGTTTAATTTTTCACGCTCAACACGCTGGCGTTCATGTACTTTAATGGATATCCGGCTGTAAATGTCAGTACCAGTGATTTGCTCCAGTAGTGGCGCCCGTTCGTCGGAATCTGCCTGTAAAAATGCCGCAAAACCACCCTGCGCAAGTAACATCGAACGGGTAAAACGATCAAAATCCATCCCGGTCACCTTCTCGATCTGTTTGGCGACTTCAATCATTTTTGTTTCCAGCACTTTTCCTGAATCGGCTTCGGCAATTTCATGCCGGGGCGCCTGCAATTCGCCATCCTGTTTCTTCCGGGCTCGATGCTGACTCCAGTGACACCGATAACGACCCGCCTGGGTTGCAAAAGTCACTTCGGAAAAACATTCCCCCATCTGACGGGACATGATTTCATTATTGCCTTTGGTAACTTTATTCAGCCGCGGCGTGCGTCCATAAAGTGCCAGGCATATGGCATCGAGGATTGTTGTCTTACCCGCACCGGTTGGACCGGTAATCACAAAAATCCCGTCTGATACAAATGCGGGGTGCGTAAAATCAATCGCCCATTCACCGATCAGTGAATTAAGATTTTGAAACCTTACCTGGAGAATACGCACAAGCTGCCTCTCTATCTGTGTGCGCGCTCGTCTTCATAAAGAGACATCATTACTTCCTTGTAAGCTTGAATTAATTCCGGACGTTGCGTATTTGACACATTGTTAGCAGCCAGACAACGCTCGAACACCTCATTGACATCGATATCATCCAGCGTTTCTTCATCATGTATCTGATTAAGCACCCGATCAATGATACGTGTATTTTTAACGCGCAGCACTTCCAGCTTTGATCCCGCAATGATTGCATCCAGACGCTCGCGCAGGTTCTTCTGAATTTCATTACCTTTGAATATGACTTCGAGCCAGACCTGAGATTCGGTTGCTGATAATTCCAGAATTCTGTTTGAAATGGCCTTCCAGTCGCCTTCGACACGTTCGAGCATCTGGAAAGCAGGTACTGGAATGAGCGTGATTTTTGCTTGAAGATTTTCGATTGACTGACTGCCCTGCTCTTTATGAGCATCAAATTCTACAATTACTACACTTTTTTGTTGCCTTGCCTCACCAAATCCCATCGATAACGGCGAACCGCTGTAACGTCTGATTTCAGAACCCCCCACTTTCTGCGGCACATGCAAATGCCCGAGCGCCAGATAATCCAGACTATCCGGAAAAATACCCGACGAAACATGCGCCAGTGACCCAACATACAGTTCCCGCACCCCGTCGCCTTCTACGGTTTGTCCTCCGGCAGTAAAAAGATGCCCCAAGGCAACGATTGGTATCGTCTGTTTTATCAATTGCGCACGTTTCCGCAGCTGTTTCAAAAGCTCATCTCGCTTTCGTATTGCAATGGCAACCACTTCGCTGTAATGACTGCGAATCCCTTCAATCAATTTACGTTCCTTGTCTTCAACGCTTTCGCCTACTTCCACTAAGCGAATATCGCGGTCCCGCAGATAAGGGACAGCACAAACAATCAATTCCGGTACCCCATTTTCGTTTTTGAGCACAAGCACTTCATCGTTTAGATACTCAGACACGCTGCCAACAACGTGTACATCAAGCGTTTTCAGCAGTTCTCTCGGCGCATTGAGAAACGAAGGCGAATCATGATTACCCGCAATCACCACAACATGCCGGCAACAGGAAGCCGCAACTCGGCACAGGAAACGATAATAAAGCGTCTGTGAAGCGTTACTAGGCGTAGTGGTATCAAACACATCGCCTGCGACCAGCAAAGCATCAATTTCTTCACGTTGGATTGTTTCTACCAACCAGGATAGAAATGCCTCAAATTCAGCGTAACGTTTACGGCCATATAGTGTTCGGCCGATATGCCAGTCGGAGGTATGGAGAATTTTCATGATTTAGAGTCACATAGTGGACTATGAAACGAGAAAATATGAGCGCTATTCCTACCTGTACAACCGGTTTTAATCAAAAGCTGAATAGCGTTTTGTCGGCGAAGTAGACAGACGAACACACCGTGAACCCAACAATATCGGAAACGAAATTTCTCGCGCCAATCTACAATCCCAACAGATGGTACATTTATAATTAACTGACAAACGCAAAGGCATAATGCCCCACCAGTTCTCTGTTTTTACAAGCCACCCTCGCAATGCGCAGCAACTCTTAAGCTGGAAATATTCAACCTATCACACCTATTTTCTCCATCGCGCATACTACTGCATATAATGAATTATCCTATGTAGGATTTTTATATTTCATCAAACCACGCCCGCTTCGTGTGCCTGCTGATCGGCATGATAGCTGGAGCGTACCATAGGCCCGCATGCAGCATGAGTAAATCCTATTTTAACCGCAGCCTGTTCAAATGCTTTGAATCCTTTAGGGGTAACGTAACGCAGAACCGGCAAATGACCAATACTGGGTTGCAAGTATTGACCAATGGTCAGCATTTCCACATTATGGGCACGTAAGTCGTGCAGTACTTGCAGGATTTCCTCATCGGTTTCACCGAGCCCTACCATCAATCCGGACTTTGTAGGGATCTCAGGGAACCGAGCTTTAAAATCCATCAAAAGCTTCAATGAATGCTCGTAATCAGCACCAGGGCGGCATTGTTTATACAGCCTCGGCACGGTCTCCAAATTATGATTCAACACATCAGGCGGACATGCAGCCAGTTTTTCCAGCGCAACTTCCAGCCTGCCCCTGAAATCGGGTACCAGTATTTCAATTTTTGTTTGCGGTGCATGCTGACGTATTTCATGGATGCAGTCGGCAAAATGCTGTGCACCGCCATCGCGCAAATCGTCACGATCTACACTCGTAATAACCACATACTTCAGTTTCATGGCGGAAATGGATTGCGCCAGATGCAACGGTTCCTCAGAATCCGGTGGTTTGGGCCGACCATGGGCTACATCGCAAAAAGGACAACGTCGTGTACAGAGATCACCCAGGATCATGAATGTAGCCGTTCCTTTACCAAAACATTCACCAATATTAGGACAAGAAGCCTCTTCACAAACAGTGTGCAGCTTTTGCTCTCTCAGGATGCGTTTGACTTCATAGAATGCCTGGCTGTTGGAAGATCGTACTCGAATCCAGGATGGTTTGCGCAGCAAATTCTCTCGAGATTGCGGACTGATTTTAACTGGATTACGTGCTGTTTTGTCAGCACCTTTCTGACGTATTTCAGAAGTCATATGATGTTTATTATTTCCTTTTCTTAATGAGTTAATTCATTTTGCAAATGATCGGCCAACTTTAAGCTGAGTGCCTCCAATCCATCCGTGATCCCCTGATCCTTTGTTTGCGTCACCCGCATACCCGCATAGCCACATGGGTTAATAGCAGAAAACGGCCGCAAATCCATATCAACATTCAATGCAATCCCGTGGTAACAGAAATTTTTTTTTATTTTCAACCCTAGCGATGCAATTTTAGCTTTGCCAACATAGACACCCGGTGCATCAATACGTCCATGCGCTTTGACCTGGTATTCGCCCAACAAGTTTATCACAGCGTTTTCCATTCTTCTGACCAGCTCACGTACACCCAACCTTAACCGTTTGATATCCAATAGCAAATAGGCAACTAACTGTCCTGTGCCGTGATAAGTAATCTGCCCTCCACGATCTGTTTTTATCACGGCAATATCATTTTCAATCAATAAATGTTCCGGTTTGCCAGCAACACCTTGTGTATAAACAGCAGGATGCTGTAATAACCATATTTCATCACATGTTTGTGATGTGCGCGTATCAGTAAAATCCTTCATAGCCTTCCAGGTCGAATCATAATCCGCCAGCCCCTTTTGTCTGATAATAAAACGATGACCAAGCGCAGTTTTATCATTCAGTGCCATACGTGCCGAACCTTGATTCAAGCTAATATCAGAGAACGACCGACACCATCGGATGACTGGTCAATGCACGATAAAGCGCATCCAGTTGACTGCGTGATGTCGCGTGAATAGTGCAGGTAATACTGAGATAATTGCCACTCTTGCTTGAGCGAACCTCCATGGTAGTTTCATCGAAATCAGGCGCATGATGTTTAACAATCGCCAGCGTTATCGGTGCAAAATCCTGTTCCGCTTTGCCCATAATTTTAATCGGGAAATCGCAGGGATATTCAATTAAGGAATCTTCAGACATGCAGATATTAAAAAATTGCTGTTATGATTTAATACGCAGTTTTTAATTCACTGCGCCAGCACGCATGTGCGTTGCCTTATACTGTTGATATAGCTGATGTAACTGTCTAAACTTTGGTCCGGGTTTGCCATTACCGACAGGCTGGTCATTTAAACGGGTAATCGCCATGATTTCTCTGGTAGAGGAAGTCAGCATGACTTCCTCAGCGGAAAACAATTCATTTTCAGTAATTTCTCTAACCTCATGAATGGTATTGCTGGCGACTGCCAGCTCAAGCGTCACGTCATATGTGATACCCGGGAGCATTAAATGGCTCTTGGGCGGGGTAAGCAGCACCTGATCTCTCACAACAAAAATATTGCTCGCTGATCCTTCCGTAAGAAAACCGTCCCTGATCAGAATCGTTTCAATCGCACCTGCATCAACCGCAATCTGACGCAGCAATACATTTGGCAACAAGGAAATAGACTTGATATCACAACGAATCCAGCGATTATCACTTGCAGTAACGGCTGCGACACCATTCGTTAGCCATTCCTGCGGTGGCGGCAACAATGGATTACTCATGATAAATACCGTAGGCGGCGTATCAGGGAAAGCATGATCGCGCTTGGCCACACCACGGGTGATGTGAAGGTAAACTGACTGATCCTCGCCTTTGTTCTTGGCAATGATTTGCTCGAGCAGATCATGCCATTCCTTATTCGTATACGGATTTTTTAACCGAATGCCGTCCAGACTATGCTGTAAACGATGCAAATGCTCCGTCAACCGGAAAGGCTTGTGTGAATAAACAGGAATCACTTCATACACACCATCGCCAAAAATAAAACCGCGATCCAGCACAGAGATGCAAGCTTTCTCAATTGGCATGAAATGTCCATTCAAAAATATCATAATGCCCTATCTTAAAAACGTAAATACGAAATACGATTAGTTAAAAAGCAGCATGAAGCTGTCCCAGGCGCGGCCAATGAAATTTCCCATATCCACGTTTTCCAGCGCGACCAACGGATAGCTCTCCACCAATTGACCATTTAAGGTGAATTTTACTGTTCCCACTTCTTGTCCCACGGTAATGGGCGCAATTAAAGGCTGTTTATATGCCATTGTTGCCTTGAGGTTATCAGCCTGCCCTTTGGGTATCGAAAAATAAACATCATTATTAAAACCCGCCTTAAGCACATCTTGAGCGCCCTTCCAAAGTTCAATCGAAGTCAACACTTCACCTTTTTTATATAAGTGCACGGTATCGTAAAATTGGAAACCATAATTTAACAACCGCTGACTCTCCATACTCCGCGCATTGGCTGACTTGGCGCCCATGATTACGGATATCAAACGTCTTTTATCGCGTTTTGCTGAAGTGATCAGACAATAGCCAGCCGATTTCGTCCAACCCGTTTTCATACCGTCGACATGCGGGTCGAGCCATAGCAGACGATTACGATTAGGCTGCGTAATATTATTGTATGTGTACTCCTTGAGTGAATACAAAGGATAAAACCCGGGGAAGTCGCGAATGATCGCAGCGGCAAGCAAAGTCAAGTCATGCACAGAAGTATAGTGATTAGGGTCAGGCAAGCCCGTCGTGTTCATGAAATGCGTATTTTTCATTCCCAGACGTTGCGCTTCCTGATTCATCATTTGTACGAAAATTTCTTCAGAACCGGCAATAATCTCGGCTAACGCAATGCACGCATCATTACCAGATTGCACTATCATGCCGCGAATTAGTTCTTCGACCGTTACTTCCTTGTTAGGCTCGATAAACATGCGCGAACCGATCATACGCCATGCTTTATTTGACACCGGCACAATCTGATCCAACTGTATACGATTCTGCTTTAGTGCAGAAAAAACAATATAGGCTGTCATCAGCTTGGTTAATGATGCCGGTTCAACACGCTCATGCACATTTTGACTGGCCAGCACCTGGCCGGACTGATAATCCGACAACATATACGCTTTGGCGGCAATCGATATTGCGGGTTGTTGAGCTGATACTGGCACCGGAAGCACTGGTAGTGATACAACCAGATATATCAATATTGGAAGTAAGCGTTTCATGAATATATATGGAAAATGATTATTATAGCCTGCTCTTGGCAATTCTTAAACTGGCCTTTTCTCAAAAAAAGAAGCGGTATTCACCTATTTCATTTTATGATAATTTACTGCTTTGATTTAAATGAGCAATATAATCTATATGAAAAAAAAGGCTGCGTTGTTTCATGGTCTGGGTGGTTCAAAAACGAGCTATTGGATTCCATGGTTAAAGACTTCTTTGGAGGCCGATGGATTTCACGTATGGGCGCCTTCTTTATCTGAATGCAGCAGTTTTGAAGACCTGGATAAGTGGGCACAAGAGATAGTCGCAACATCACCATCAACACATCGTGACTATGATTTGATGGTAGGCCACTCTGCGGGCGGGTCATTGATCTTCAGACTACTTTCCCGCTCAGATTTCACTGTAAAGCATGCGATTTCAGTGGCCGGATTTATCAAGCCGATACCAGGCGACCAACTGAATGATATGACTTTTCCTGTTGGATTTGACATTGGTGCAATTCAAAAGAACTGCGATGCATTCACATTCATTCATTCTGATAACGATCCATGGAGTTGCGGCCAGGAACAGGGCGAATTGATGCGACAAAATCTGGGCGGAACCCTGGTCGTCATGTCCGGAGAAGGACATTTTGGTTCGGATCATATGAAGCAACCATACGATACATTCCCGCTGTTACTCAAGCTTTGCATGCTAAATATTGAAACAGGCGAGAAGCAATCGTTACCAAATTGTTGAAGAACGTTCTCGAGGCGAGTGATACAAGAAAAAAACAGACGACAAAATTGCTGCAGGCAGGTTTTGAACAGCTGAAAGCCGGCAGCAAAGGGCGACGCGCATAATGTACCGGGTAAAAAGTGGATTTATGCAAAAAAGAGTATTTTGAATCTGTTTTTAACGCCACAACGACAATGCAGACAGTCTTTCCACAGTCTGTTAGTAAATTACGTCGATCGTCCGAACATTATATGACAGCAGGTTCAAATGCGGACGTTGGCAAAACACGCAGCAAAATGTTCTTAAAAAATGTCTGTGACATAATTTAAATTATTTCATTCAGTAAGGCTGCTTTACTATGACAAGTAAGAAGCCTAAAAGGCTTTGCCAACGGACTGAGCACAACCGCTTGAAATTTTATTTCATCGATATCTTATTTAACCATCTGAGGAATTAAAAAATGGATAATTTATTGATAACTGTTGAGCAATGGATTTCTGTTGATTTTCTATTCAAGTTGACTATTATTTCTATTATCAGTTTTGTTGCATCATTGGCTATTATTCCCGTGATCTTGGTTCGCTTACCGCACGACTATTTTGATACGCGCGCTCCCCGCAACTGGATGAAAAATCATCACCCTATTTTGAGAATTTTGGGACTAATTGCAAAAAACATTATAGGCGGGGTCTTTTTGATTGCGGGTTTTATCATGCTTTTTTTACCCGGCCAGGGCATCCTAACGATGTTAGTAGGTCTATCTTTTTTGGATTTTCCAAATAAACGTCTGCTTGAAGCCAAAATAATTAAGCAACCTATCATTCTGAGTACAATTAATACGATGCGTCAAAAATACAACAAATCGCCGTTAACTTTGTCGTAATTAAAAGAACCATTTGTTTTTATATGATTAGATGCTTTTTTCTTCATCCGGCTGAATCAAATATATCAATATGACAGACAGAATAACAACCAATCGAAAAGCAGCCTGCTGACCGTTGGCTACCTGTGACTGCCACATCAAGAACCATTCGCCACCAATTGCCATAAACCCGACAAGCCATAACAAAATACCCAAAGTTAAACCGAGAATTGCAAGTTTTTTTGCTTGGCTGAATTGCACAAGATCATGCCTGGACTTGTATAAATAAAAACCGCCCAACCAACAATATACAGCCACGGCCGCTTCGATAAAAATAATTAAATAAAAAACCAAGTGATGAACCCAGGCAGCTTCGATCGCGCGCCACATACCATTGTTATCAGGAAATGTGGTATCCATTTTGAGCACATGCCCGATAACAGTGAAATTTGAGCCATAATCCGCCACATTACTGAAGGCAGCCAATGTTGCAAAGAAGGCGACAGCCCAGACCAAGGCAATCTTTGAAAGTCTCGTATACATGAATATAAGCAATCGCTAATCTATAAATTATGCACGGTCCATTTAAGAATGAGATTCAAAAAGAAGTGAATTAAAATAAAAACCCTGGCCCAGTTGGCTTTCATACCAGGCAGGGTTTTGAATATTAACTACCTGTTAGCAGGCTGTTTAAGCACTATCTGCGGTTGCCGCTGTGGCGTTAAAAACAGATTCAAAATACTCTTTTTTGCATAAATCCACTCTTACCCGGTACATTATGCGCGTCGCCCTTTGCTGCCGGCTTTCAGCTGTTCAAAACCTGCCTGCAGCAATTTTGTCGTCTGTTTTTTTCTTGTATCACTCGCCTCGAGAACGGCTTTCAACGATCTGCTAGATCAGTATCAGAAACCTGCTGAATACCTGCCAGCAACCAGACAGAGTCTGGATCTTTCAAATTTTTCTCTACATGCCAGACTTCATCAAAAGCCTCAGGTTCTCCATCGGGCAATTCACGTATTTGACCGGTGAAACGAACACTTGCAATCGCCGAGTCATTGCTTGTTTCGACATCAAGTAAGTTTGCATCAAGAAACATGACTTCAGATTTTTGTGGCAAATCGCCGCGTTCCTGAATCTGCATACTGATTTCAGCAAACATTTCTGGCGTCGTATATTCACGTATATCATTGACATCACCAATGTCGTTCGCTGCCTGCAGTCGAATAAAAGACATTTTAGCATTGCGCAAAAATGGCTCTACCTTGAAGTCAGCGGGAATATTCGATTGATCTATATCAGCACTTTCAAACGAAGAAGCGGTTGTTTGACCGAACGGTGGAGATGTTGCCCCACCTTGCGTAGTCGTATTAACACTCGAGTATTGCATTGGTTGCGATGACGATTCAGTTCGCGGTTTACGCATCATACGAATAATGAAAAAGATAACCCCTGCAATCAGAATCAACATAACAATATCCATCATATTGATCCCTTCAAAGGCGCCACCCATAAACAGCGCGGCTAATAAACCACCAGCCGCCAAACCCGCTAATGCGCCCCCCCACTTACTGCCGCCGCCGGCTGGTGAAGCTGGCGTTTGGGCCGGGGCAGGCGCTTGCTGTTGTTGATTTGGAGTAGACTGCTGGTTCAAGGATTGACGCTGTTTACCAAAGCTTTTACCGCCCCCCATACGCCTGGCTTCTGCATCAACTGCAATTAAACTAATCGTGAAGAAAGCCAATGTCAGGAAGGTAAGCATTTTTTTCATAACTGATCTCCCAAGTTGTTGCTAAAAAGATGAGTATAGCATTGCCTTTAGCATCATAGTTAAAGTAAGAGTATGTGCTAACGCTATTATCGACTATCGAAGCAAAACTATTCGCGGGACAGCATCGCATCCAGTCCAAACAATGGCATTCTGGCTGAATTGCCGACCAAGTGCCCGAGCAGTGTCAATACTCATGCCAAAAATACATATACTTTTCTCATCTGTCCAAATTCCGGACGGATCAATATTCTTACTTTCAATAATGGATACTGCGTCGCGTCGCAGTATCTCAAGAAGCGCAGCATGCGCAGTTAAGTTTCTTTCATGGCTTTGTATTTGGCTGAAAGGATTATATGCAGAAACGATCACCGCACTGGATACATTCTTTAAAACGAGAAGTTCATGCAGAGGTTTGGAATATTGATCAATGCGCAAAATGAACGCATCAACTCCGATGCCAACTTGATAGACAGCGCGACAATAATTTGTGAAAAGATCTGGAGAAATTTCCGAGTTATTGAAAATCAATTATTAAATCTCAAGTTGTGTTATTCGGAATATCCAACCAGCTGCTGAATAACCATCTGCGCTCCCGCCAGGGCATTAAAAATGAACTCAAAAAACTCGTTTATTGTGCATAAACTCCGCCTTGGTCTTATGGCCTGTCTTTGCTTTACCTCACCTGCCTAAAAAATGTTTATCAACAGCCAGCTAAAATTTCTATGTATGCAAATGCAGCTAATTAAAATTATTTCACCAATCCAAATAACATACATGGATGCACACGCTTAAATTTCAATAATTTTCGGAACGTTACAAAAAATATTTCAAAAAAATGATTCGAAACTTTTCTAATAATTGGCCATCTTATTTATATGGTTTTTATAGAAACTGAGTACTGGATACTTTCTTCTAATACTAACCATTTAGAATTATAAAATCACAAGGAGAGATTATCATGGCAACAACAATGGGAACGAGCAGTGCGGCAAGTGCCGGCTACGACATGTCATTGTGGTACGACTCCAAGTACTACAAACTGGGCATGGGTATCATGCTGGCGGTCGCGATATTCTGGATCTGGTATCAGCGCACGTTTGCGTACTCACATGGCATGGA
>NZ_QAAE01000021.1 GCF_003046585.1 Nitrosomonas aestuarii
TTCTGCCTTCAACAATTTTAGCAATTATATCAACGGTGAGTTGAGCTTTAGAATCCATCACAATCATCCTCAACATGCCTCCAGTATTCAAAAAAAGAACACTAACAAACATGTAAAAAAGAGACCGACAGTTTCCCTTGGTAATTAGCGATTACGACAGAATCGCCTGGTAATTAAGATACGACAAAGTCGCTTGGTGTTAACAGTTTTGTTTTCGTAAGTTTTAAAAACGCTGCGCAAGAATAAAATCGTGACATTTTTCAGTTACATTTTTTTCAAATACCTAACACCGCCGATTTTTTTCATTATGAAAGCCAATGACAGTTGACCGGAAAGACGCAAACCGTTAAGATTCACACCTTCACCAAATCCCTGATAGCTCAGTTGGTAGAGCGACGGACTGTTAATCCGCAGGTCCCAGGTTCGAGCCCTGGTCAGGGAGCCAAAATATTCAAAGACTTATTCGACTCGCCCTCATCAACTGCCTGTTTAACGTGACAAATACGTGACAACGGAATGACCTTGCTGTCACGGGTCGATTCGATCCTGGATGCAGCAAACGCCAGATTCTCGGTTGCAAACTTGGCGTAACGATCCACCATATTGCGCGACTTCCAGCCCCCTAAATCCTTCAGTTCATCACAGCTGGTGCCAGCCTGCCGATGCCATGAAGCCCAGGTATGCCGCAAATCATGAAAGCGGAAATCGTCAATCCCTGCTTTTTTAACCGCGTTTCCCCAGGCCGTATTGGTTAAATCCCAAAGGATAGGTTTGCCACGATAGGTAAAACAGTATTGCGCATGTTTGCCGATTTGCGCTTCCAATACAGCGATTGCATCCTTATTCAGCGGAACACCTCGCGGTGTGCCATTCTTGGTTTTATTCAACCATGCTGTGCGCCGATTTAAATCGACGCGGTTCCACTCCAATCCGGTAATCTCACGCGCCCGGCAACCCGTTGCCAAAGCAAAGCGAATCAATGCCGCCAGGTGATCCGGTGCAGCATCAATCAAACGGCCTGCTTCTTCACGGGTCAGCCAGCGATCTCGTTCCACTTCACCCGGCATTAACCGGATTTTAGGAATGCTGTCGATCCATTGCCATTCATCGCGCGCCATTTTCAGCAAATTACGAATCAAGGCCAGATAACGATTCACGGTTGCCGGTGTATTCCCTGTCTTGAGCCGTTCCTGAACAATAAACCAGATCATGTCACCATTAATCTGATTCAATGTCAGTTTGCCCAGATAAGGATCAAGCATGCGGCAAATCCGTTGCACATCGCGATAGCTTTTCAGGCTTGCTTTAACTGTGAGATACCGTACCACGGCTTCCTGCCAGGTGCGTTGCGGCTTAATGCCGAAATGATGTTCCCGGAACGCTTCCAGCCTGATTTTGGCTAGCAGTGCTTCGGCATCCTGACGGCTTTCTGTCCCAGCGCTTTGGCGTATTCTTTTGCCGTTTGGGAGCGTTGTTGCAATCCACCAGAAACGGGAATCTTTTCTCCGGTAGACGCCTTCTTGTGTTTGGGCCATATGTGTTCCTCCTTAGCCCGCCCATGCTCGCGTTGCTTATAATCCTCTATCCAGGCATCTAAATCAACCCTGTCGTATACACAACGGCGGCCCAGTTTAATACAAGGAATATCCAGTTCAGTCAGCAGCGTGACCCCGATACCGAGATAGACAGCGGCTTCTTTCCTGGACAGGCAGCGAATTGCAGGCAGTGGCAGGCTAATTTTTTCCATTGTTAGCTGCCTTCTGACTGTTTCCGGTATTCTCGGGCAAGCTTATCCAGTCTGGCCTGCTCATCGGCTTCGGTTTTGTTCAGGATGGAATTGAACTGACGCGCTTTGATGGCAATTTTTTCCTGCACATAATCATCAAAAGTCAGCCCCAGATAAAAGCTTTTGCGTTCGTGATAGCCGTATAACGCATTCTTAAACGCCTCAACGCCTGCATCAAAATCCTGGACACCTTCACGCGCCATGAATGAAATCAGCGCACTGAATCCATTCCGGCACAGCCAGTCATCACCCGGTATGCGTGCGTTATTGAAACGCGACGATAAAGGCCCGCCGTCGGTATGCCAGTCAACCGATGACAGGTAGCCCCATAAGGGATGAATCGGCCAGCGTGAACGGGTTTGATCATCCGGGTTAGGCAGGGTCAAGCGCAGCCATTCCGTTGTGGCATAGCTCCACAGGCCGTTGAGGTTATCCAGCACTTCGGCAAGCTTACTCAGCCCTTTCTGTGTCAACACTTCCCGTTTTAACTGAAACTCAAGCCGCCAGACTTTATCTTGACCGTTCCAGCCTGTTTTTTTCCACAATTCATGCAGGTAAAACTTTTTCGACTGTTTGTTAATTTCCAGTGTTTTGTCATAAAGGCGGCAACTGATCACGCCACCCGCACCAATCGTCCAGCCGGAGAATTCACGTTCAACCGAATAAGCATTGATTGCAGATGCACGCGTTACCCAGGCATGGCGGTTCCAGCTTTCCATATTCTCGGAACTGACGTAATCAATAAACAGATCAATGCGGCTGACATTGGCTGATTCATGAACAGTGCCCAATTGATCCAGAACGCGGCGCAGGGCTTTTTCTGCTTCCAGTGGCCTTCTATAAGTCAAATACTCGCTGGATAGCTGTACATACGCAAATGGCAGCGAACGGCTGCGGGATAATTGAATATGAAAGGTATTATCTTGCAGGCGATAAAGAAAGAAGCCTTTGCCCTTATCCTTGACCTCAAAGATGTGGTCATCGACTAGATACTGCGCTTTTACCTGTTGATGTGGTTCAGGTGATTGCGCGATTTGCTTCAGTTCTTTTAATTCATCATCCACCTCAGCAGATAATTCACCTGGATAGGATAGATACAGACTATCAACCCCAAACCTTAACAGCTTGAAGTATTCTGTATTATTGCAGTTATTAGGTACTGTGTTACTAGGCGGCGTACCTTGTGGGGATGATTCAGACTGATGCAATGCATCCGTCAAATCCTGTTCCACTTCGCCATCACGCCGCACTGCCTCGCTTGCGCTCGTTGTGCGGTGTGGTGGCTCAGCGGATTGAATATTATCCTGCTTTCTAACGTCAAAAATCTGTGAATTTACTTCATGTGTAAATAATTTAGCGTCTTTCATCGGAACCTCCATAAGTTATTGATGATGGAGGCACTATCGGGCTTAAAAACTCAATTGCCCATTACCGCTGCATGCAGAAGGAATATACTTTTGCACAAAACCCCCACGGTAAAAGAGCACTTCAGGAATCAGGAGTTAATATACGTCTACATGCAGATGTTCGAATCAGGCAGATTTATTTTTCTTCGTGTGTTTGCGAAGCGCACCCAAAAAAGTCCGAGTGGCTGTATCACGGCTATTAAATTGAAGCTGTTCTTTCTCTACCAGGGAATCAAAGAAATGTCTTGCAGCAGCGGCTTTGCTGGAATGTTGAGCGCCTTTTTCTTGATAAAAAGTAATAAATTTATTGTTGATGGCATTTGTTGCGGCATGTTTTGCATTTGCGGCTTTGGTAGCATTGCTGGCTACTGAAACAATAATGGCTTGTTTTATTGGTTCAAAACTCGCTTTTTTTGTACCATCATAAACCAAAAGATATTCATAACGCTCAGTATGTTCTATTTCGTTATCATCCAAATCATAAGGATATCTGTCATTGTCGGGAAACCAGAATTCAGGCAACGGTTCATTATTTTCAATGCACCAGCGGGCCAACCCATTACGCGACAATAACATGCTGTTAAAAAGACGTTTCTCGAACACTTTCTTATCAATGGATTTTTGTAAACTCTCAAGAAAGCATTCTGTGGTGATCTGTTGAATAGGCCGGAGTAGCTTTAATAAGAAAGCTCTATGCTTTTCAGTATATACACTAAATTTCGCACTGTTAATGGATGCTTTGGTAAGTACAAGCAATGTGTCACGTACTTTTAACGGTATGTTGTGAGTTTCACACGATCTTGGATCATAATCATGCCAGTAATGAGCAATTTCCCATAAAGACAAAGTTTTTACATGTACGAGCATTAAAAAATATTTATCCTTAAGAATTCTGAATAAAAAAACAGCTGATATTTATTTTTCGCCACAACATGGGTATTCTTTAGTGAACAAATTAACAAGTAGATTTAAATCCATCGGATTTTTTTACATCGAACTGGCCATAGGCACGTTATAGGAATGTACAGTCCGATTTGCAAACATGATCAAGGTATTATATAAGCGAAGCGATTTAGCTTTTTTATACGCAGGAGTTAATCCATGAGCATTAACGACGAACTGGAACAAGACCCAAGCATTACCGAGATCAACCGCGCCATCGAGTTGTTTACCGATCGCATGCAGGAGCGGCGATTGTTTGCAAGCTACTTGAACGATCCGGCGTGCAAGTCCATCCTGTTTTTTCATGGCGACGGTGGCAATGGTAAATCCTGGCTTTTGCGTATGCTGCAAGAGCGTTATTGCCGGTATTTACCTGCGGATTCCTGGAATTTTGTCAAAACCCAGGCCAGCGATGAAGATTTTGCGTTTAATTTTGAAAACGCCGCTGAAGCAACAGCGGTGCCTTGCGCTTATCTCGACTTTGGAAAAGATAAAGATAAACGCAACGTACAGCCGCGTCTGGCGTTTGATGGTCTGGTCAAGCTGCGCGAGCAACTCGGGCGGCAAGGGTTTCGGTTTCCTCTGTTTGATTATGCGATGGCAGTGTATCAAATCCGCGGACGTGGCATGGCACCCGAAAGCTTGAAGCAATTATTACCGGAAGCAGAAACCGACTTCGTCGATATGCTTATAAACATTTTTACAGAAAACAGGGTTGCCGATCAGGCAAGATCGGTTTTCAATTTTCTGAATAAATATTTAGATAAAGACAAAAGCAAAAATTTCCTTACGCTTTACCTGAAAAAACGCAAAATTGATGAAACTGCCTGGCAGCAACTCGAGCGGCTTGATCCCAATTCGCAGTTATTTGAACAGTTGCCCGACTTGTTCGCTCGCGATTTGAATGCGGCGATGGCAGTGGACGATGCGCCACCGCGTGTGGCATTGTTATTCGACACGCATGAATCGTTCTGGGGCACCGATAAGCACCGTGAATCTGAAGAAAGTTACTTTAGCCGCGATGAATGGCTGCGCCGTTTGTTGCGTGCGCTTGATCTGGACGCCGGTATTGTCGCTGTTGTCGCCGGGCGTGAAGCACCGCGCTGGTCTGATGCGCCGATCCAAACTATTATTCCTGAAGCTTATCTGGATGTCTGGCTTATAGGCCACCTGTCTGCGGAAGACGCCGACGCCTATCTGATCAAAGCTAGCATCAAAGATTCGGTTCTGCGCAATGCGCTGATTGCCATGAGCGAAGTGGCATCCGGACAGATCCACCCCCTTTATATCGGTTTATGTGGCGACATCGCGCTGGCTGCGGCACGTCGTGGCGAGAAACTTAATCCCGCAGATTTAACCGACCCGGAAAAAACCGAAGACAAAACACGCAGCCTGGTAACGCGACTGCTGCGTTATTGCGATACCGATCTATCCTATGCGGTCAAGACACTGGCCGCAGCACGCGGTTTTGACCGCAATCTTTTCTTTGCACTCGGCAATGCAATGCATTATCAAGCGACCGTACCGTTTTTTCAGCAACTGGTGCAGTTTTCCTTTGTCTGGCCGATGCCTGACAGGGATGAAGGCTGGTATCGCGTTCATGATCTGCTGCGCAGAGCTTTGGGCGCACTCAATGAAACTGAAACCATGCAGGCGCACGCTGCTCTGGAAACATACTATCGTGACCAACACAACCAAGGAAACGAATTGGCTATCGTTCACGCGATTTATCATGCGAATCAGCAGGACTGGCAGCGCGGATTTGATGAGTGGAATACCTTGTTTGGATCGGCCATAGAAAAAAGCCAGCATGTCCTTTGCGAGAATCTGCAGGCGCTGCAAAGTGAAATGAAACTGGAAAGTAATTTTAGCCGGGGTACTGCTGCTTATCAAATCGGTAGCTATGCCATTAGTCTGTCGCGGCATAGTCAGGCAATGACTGCCTTGAGTGAAGCCATCCAGTATTACAACGCAGACCTGCAGGCAAAGCCGGATTATGTCTTCGCGCATAATAACCTGGGTAATACCCTAGCAAAACTGGCGGATTTGCAGGCGAATCTTTCACAGCACAACGAAGCGCTGGAAAACTACCAGCAATCGATAGAAAGCTATCGGCAGGCACTCGACCGGGCGCCGGATGATGTCTCCGCGCATAATAATCTGGGTAGTACTCTGCTAAGCCTGGCGAATTTGCAGGCGAATCTTTCACAGCACAACGAAGCGCTGGAAAACTACCAGCAATCGAGAGAAAGCTATCGGCAGGCACTCGACCGGGCGCCGGATTATGTCTTCGCGCATAATAATCTGGGACTTGCCCTGCAAAGCCTGGCGGATTTGCAGGCGAATCTTTCACAGCACAACGAAGCGCTGGAAAACTACCAGCAATCGAGAGAAAGCTATCGGCAGGCACTCAACCGGGCGCCGGATTATGTCTTCGCGCATAATAACCTGGGTAATACTCTGCTAAGCCTGGCGAATTTGCAGGCGAATCTTTCACAGCACAACGAAGCGCTGAAAAACTACCAACAATCGATAGAAAGCTATCGGCAGGCACTCAACCGGGCGCCGAATCATCCCGTTATCCTCAAGAATCATGAAGTAGCGGAGCAGAAACTATCCAATTTTCAGGGGAATAATCCTGATCAAAATTGAAATCAATCTCATGAATGATATTACCAAAGTAACTCTCGCAGAACAAAGATACAGATTTTGCAATGCAGCATAACCCTATGGAACAATGACGCTAAAGGCAAAAGGATGTTTGCCATCACTTCAAAAAAAGATACAACAGCTTCGCTCTTGTATGGGATATAGGACAGATTTGTTACGCCAGACTGTGGCGAGCAACCCAGCTGAGTCAGTTTGCTGTATTCCTTGAAGCTGAACCGACATAATCCAAAAGCAAAATTTGCTTTCAAACATTCTAACTAACAGCAAAAAACAAAACGTGACAAATCTGACGATCATTGGCGTATTTTGGCGAGCATTGGCGGTAATAAAATCAATAAAAACAGTGGTTAATTAGACCTGTTAATCCGCAGGTCCCAGGTTCGAGCCCTGGTCAGGGAGCCATTATTTTCTTGGACTTACTTTTGACGACACTGATCGCCGGACTTAAAGGTTTTGGGTCTGTGGGATGCTGAGCCACCATTTTGGCTGCAATCGAATAACTACAGCAGTTCAAATTCTACAGAAAAAGAGTCATTTTTATTCTTGTTCTGGAAAATGTTTTTTTGCCTTTTCAAATGCCTGGTGCATGGATTTTAGAGACAATCTAAGCCCATTTTGAATATCTTCCCAAGCGCTTTCTGTACTGTTTTCAAACTGGCCCCATTTTTCCTTCGCCTGTCTCAATCCCTGCTCGAGCTCATCAAGGTGTGGTTGAATTTTATACTGCGCTTCCTTTGCTCCCAGGTGCATTTGCAATTTGACTTCATCAACCATTGACTGCATGTTTTCCACTTCAGCTTGTAATTGCGCTTTCATTTTATTTTCGCTCAGTTCATTCTCCTCTTTTGTATATAGCGGAGTAAGACTGTACCAATGAAGCGCACTAAATTAAGCGATTACCACCGGTAGCGGATGCGCCCGGCTCAATGTATTCCGTGATTAAAGTGCAACCGTGGCCTTATACCAGTCGCACATTTACCGCAATTGACCGGGAATGGACAATTCTTTGTCTGCTTGCTTGACCTTGGAAACGCAAGCACATAATGCAATGCGCATAGATCTGATTCCTTGACTATTTCAATCTGAGTAATGAGTAATATTACATCAGTTATTGAAAGCGCGCATAACTCCACAGGCACCTCCTGCTCTTTGGCGTATGGTGCGTCGGCGGTCCCTCCTATGGATTTATGCGCCTAGTGGGTCAGGATATCAAGAACGCCGTTTAGCCTCCGCACCCGTACTGCGCACGGCTGCTCGGATAGGCGGCTTTTATGGATAGAGTCCAAGCGCTTGTATAAAAAACGCAAAACATCTATATTCGACAGTTAATTATTAATGGTATGTATTTGTAGCCCCCCGTGTTACTTGGACGGGGATAACACTCATATGAGTCACCGTCTTGTGATGGATAGAATCTATAAGTATGAATTCCCAGTTCCCATTTTTTGATAACACACCAGAATTAAAAGAGTTTATTGATTTATTACCTATAGCTATTTTTATAAAAGATGCCGATAGTAGAATATTGATGATGAACAACGCTTGCGAATTGCAATGGGGCTTGCGTTTTAAAGACCTTTATGAGACGGACGCCAGCCAGTTTTTTCCACCCGAACAAATGAAGTTTTTTCTCGCCAAAGACAAAGAAGTATTTGAGAGTGCTAGCCAAATTGATTTTGAAGAAATAATTTGGAATTCCTCACTTAAGGAAAATCGTATTGTTCACACATTCAAAAAACCTTTTTGCAGCAGTTCTGGAAAACCGCTGTATTTGGTTGGCATGTCCGTTGACATCACTGAACGCAAAAAGGCGGAACATCGCATCATGGAGATGGCTACTTACGATATGCTAACAGGTTTGCCCAATCGCACTTTACTCATGGACCGCATTAAACAGGCACTTGAACAGGGCCGTCGTAACCAGAAACATGTAGCTGTTTTGTTCATTGACTTGGATCACTTTAAAGTGATCAATGATTCCTTAGGGCACGATGTTGGTGATCTACTATTGCAAGAAGTAGCAGCAAGGTTTGTGACCGTAGTGCGTAGAGAAGACACAGTGGCACGCCATGGTGGGGATGAGTTTATAGTGCTGCTGTCCAATCTTTACAAAGCCATGGATGCGGAAGTGGTAGCTCAGAAAATACTGGATGTATTAAACCTTCCTTTTCAGATTGATGACGCGGAACTTCACGTCAGTGGCAGTATCGGTATTTCCCTGTTCCCGGATGATTGAAAGAATATTTGGATGTTACTGAAGAACAGTGATATTGCCATGTACCATGCTAAGAAGAAGGGCCGTAACAACTGCCAATTCTTTAAGTCAGAGATGAACAAGCGGGCAAATGAGCGACATTCCATGGAAGTCGATTTGCGTAATGCATTAAAGTGCAGCGAACTGCTGCTTCATTATCAACCGATTGTTAACATAGATGACACCAAGGTTTACAGTATGGAGGCATTGTTACGCTGGCGTCATCCTAAGAACGGATTGATTTGTCCGACAAAATTTATCCGACTTGCTGAAGAGACTGGAATGATCGTGTTGATCGGGGAATGGGTGATGCGACAATCGTGCCTGCAAATTAAGGCTTGGCGTGAACAAGGTTATGAGGTTCCGAAGCTAGCAATTAATCTCTCTGCTCTACAATTCCGGCAGAAAACCCTAGTGGCGGACATTACACGCATTTTGGATGAGACCGAGGTGGAAGGACACTGTTTGATTTTAGAAATCACAGAAAGTCAATTGATAGAAAATGTTGAGGAGGTGGTCAGAACACTGCAACAACTTCGTGCATTAGGAATTGAGATTTCAGTAGATGACTTTGGTACCGGTTATTCTAGCCTGAGTTATCTGAAACGCTACCAGATCAACACGCTGAAGATTGATCGCTCATTCGTGCGTGATATTAGTGATAATCCAGAAGATACCGCGATCATCGCTGCTATCCTCGCCATGGCAGACAACCTGAAGATAAATGTTGTCGCCGAAGGTGTGGAAACTGAGGAACAGCTGTTTTTTCTAGCATCTCATGGATGCTTTCGTTTCCAAGGATATTTTTTTAGCAAACCGCTACCGGCCCCTGAGATTGAAAGCAGAATCTGGAAAAGCATCAATCCGTAGGTATCTAGTTCTTGCCTTAATCATAAAGTGAGTTTAAGTAAATTGACTGGTACTTTTCAGCACCCAGATTTGTCCGTTTTGGCGAGCCATTATTTTCTTGGATTTACTGCTAATGCCACTGACCATCGGACTTATAGGTTTTGGGTCGGTGGTATAGCGAAGTGCGACCCCGTGATCGGATCTGCTCAGCTAATTCCATCAGGGACAGAGACATAGTCTCGCATAAAATGCGAATGTATGGCTGCAATCTTTACCTGCTCAAAATCATTGACTAAAAGTTTGGCATAACGTGGGCGTCCATGTATGTTACTCGAACGGTAAGTACGAATGCATATTGGCAGAAATTATTTCTAGTTGAAAAATATTTCTGTAACGATCCCGATCAGTGGTGGGTGAAGCCCATCCGGTGCATCGTTTGGTTAGGCGAAATACGATATTAACGAAACACGCTTAGTCCTGGTCCAATGAGATAGAGGAATCATTATCTACGAAAATGGGTGACTACGTGCAGCTGGGCCGCAGCTTCAACGGCCGCCAGATCTTCTTTAAGATCAAGCGCTTTGCGGGAACGCTCAAGAGCTAAATGTCCGTGATAGTTGGCAGCATCACGGATTTCGGCATTACCGGTCAATGCCAGCGAACGCAATGCTTTTTGCAGACGCACGGACACCTCGACCACTCCGGCTCCATCACGGGCAATCGCCGTGAAAGCATCATCGAACATATCGCCCACCGAGATCAGAGGCACTTCTATTCGGTCATACTCTGGTGTTTTTTCTTCTGTACCTTGCGTTGGCTCATTCCACAGAACAAATAGCCGTATCAGTTTACCGATAACGTTTATGGCCGTGCCGGGATCATTGACGGCTGGCGATAGGGCGCGACCCGCGATCTCCGATAGCACAACAAGCCCAAACCGGGGATCGTCTTCAAAAAGACGATGGTCTCCTATTTGGAATGATTCGACAATGCATGTATAGTCAATTTTGGACTGGTCACCCGATGGGGTGCTCACGTACGCCAGAATCCGATCGGGAGTGGCAAATGCACCGGGCAAAGCTTCCACAACCACCCGTGCATCCACTTCTTCCGCCCACGATTGAATGGCGGTCATGTCAATATGCTGCACGTAACCAATGCTCTGCGCGAATAAAGCTTGTCCAACTGCTTGAGATTTTTTTTTCGGTATTCCGTGTAGAGTTGGTGCATCCCGCCGACGCTTCAGAGCGTCTGCCGTAGCTTTCTCAACCTTTTCAATCGTCGATCCCAATCGTCCGAGCCGGGCAATACCGTCAACCCAACCCACAAAGGTAACGATTACCAAGCCAAATATAAACACCGTGAGGGCAAAAAGAATAAAAAGACCTGCCTCGTCAAAGTAGGCGTTTTTGACCGCCGTTAGTGCCACGATGCTAAAAATGAACGCGCCAACAAATGTCGAAAGGGCATTTTGGGATGCATCATCGGCGACGACCAAGGTGAAAGCCCGTGGAGTCGCTGTACTGCCTGCCGAGGCGTAAGCTGACACCATTGACGACACAGAAAAAGTAGCAATGACCAACATGCTGGCCGCCATGACGGACAGCAGTGTTTCAATCGAGTCTAGCGCAATCGCAGGCAAGAGCTGCGCCAGCTGGGTACCATCAGCGAGTTTCGCAACGAAAACCGCGCTGATTGACAGCAAGCAAACTACCAATGGCCTCACCCAGAGCCGTTCGCGAAGCCGGTTGATAATAAAGCGGATGCGGTCTATTGAAACAAAAGATGCCATACTAATTTACTCTCTAACAGGTAATTATACAGCTACCTTATATTTACCACACGTAAGAAAAAGAAGCAAAAAAATTGTGATGTTAGATCAAATGAAGACTATCATATCTACGAAACACTACAACTATGGAAAAGATATGACTCAATTCCAGTTACCAGATTTACCCATTTTGGCGAGCCATAGTTTTCTTAGACTTACAGCTATGCATACTGATCATCGGACTTTTGGATTTTGAATCGGTGTGATTGCAAAAGGCTAATTTTTTAATATTGCGACTATCAATACAAGGTCATTGGTAGATAATATTATTATGAAAAATCCAGCCATTCTCATGCATTTCTTCAGGATCACGATACGTCCAGTGGATGACTCCACCTTTATCATTCCATTCGTATTCACCAAAGAATTCAATTTGATCATTTACTGCTAACGTATCAATTCTTGGCGCCAAATCTATATTGTGAGCTATCAGTAGTGTTTGCTTTGACTTTAATTCAATGATGAATCTCTGATGACGGCTGCCACTAAGATCATCTGACAAAATAGAAATCACGACACCTGTCCCGGAAACCTGAATATTACTTTGCACATTGGCAAATAATTGAGCTAATAATTTATCTCCATCGGCTTCTAACTCAATGTAGTCGGCAATTACTCCCGCCCTCAACAACCCATTAAAATTATCACCATAGGCATAAAATTATTCGCTTCTAGTACCGATATAAGTATCAGTACTGGGATAGTAACGAACCAGATATGCATCCAGGATAGTAGTTGCTACTCCAGCAGGACTAAAAAACTCAGGATAAGATTCCTCAGCAAAATTAAATAACTTATTGCTATTGATTAGAAAATTCTCTGCAGCGGCTATTGATGGAATTAATGCCAGGAACAGCAAGGTAGTAAATTTCATAAGTTATAAATTATACGGGGAAAATATAAAAATACTCAGAAGACCATAACGGCAGACAGCTTGCGATAATAAATTTAATTTAGTAAAAGAACATGATAATCAAAGAGTAACTCCCCATTATTAACCGAAGTTAGAAGTAGAGGTTAATGAGCCAATAGAGCAAGCTGTTGTTTCGGTGTTATTCCTCCAATGGCCGTGTTAGGCCGTTCATGATTATAGGTCCACAACCATTTTGTTGCACAGCCCTGAACCTCGTTTATTGATTCAAAGCAGTGAAAGTTTAACCAGTCATAGCGTACAGTTCTGTTGTAGCGTTTTATGCAAGCATTTTGCTGGGGGCTGCCCTTTCACCCTCGATATCCTCTTGCTAAGAAATAATTGAAGAATCCATAACTAATTTGCCCACGCTTCAGAAAGCACTTCGACCTGTTTCAGTACCAACTCCACCGCTTCATCCGTTTTATCCGGCGGATTTTTATAGCGACGCAATAGAACTCGCACTATATTTCTTATTCGTGCACGCACGCTGTCACGGACTTTCCAGTCAACAGTCGTACTTTTTCGCAGTTTCTCAACCAGTTCATGGGCGATCTTTTTCAGTGTGTCGTCGCCAAAAAAAATTATGGCAGGATATGGGGTTCGAACCGCTATGTGTATCAGTCAACCTTTCCTCGCGGCAGTTTCGAAGCGAATCTCTGGTAAATACCGTAAGCTCCGCCCTTGCCGATTCCGGACTGGAACCGCGCTATCTTGAACTGGAACTGACAGAAAGTCTGCTGGCAGATAATACTGAACATGCTATTTCGCTTATGCACGCCCTGAAGGAACTTGGCATTGCCCTGTCCATTGATGACTTTGACACCGGCTACTCGTCACTCAGTTATCTTAAGCGCTTTCCGATTGATTGTCTTAAAATTGATCGTAGTTTCATTACTGACATTGCCAGCAATGCCAAGGATGCCGCAATTGTAGAGGCCATTTCAGCACTGGCTCACAATCTCGGAATTGGGCTCGTTGCGGAAGGTGTTGAGAATATCAATCAGGCTAAATTACTGGAAGGTTACGGATGCACCGAAATGCAGGGGTATTTTTACAGCGAACCAATCGATGCCAATCACCTGGTCAGCATATTAAATCAACTGGGCTCCTCGACATTGTCTACTAAGGTTGCAAAGCTCATACATTGAAAAATGACATAGTCTAATATGAGTCCATCAGCCTGTCATGATGCCTAAGGGAATAACTCCTAATATATTTGTCCAGAAATTGTAGACCACTTCTCTGTTTGGGTGACTGTAAAGAATGATATTGTCAACTAATCTTCTGGGTGTATATTGTTGCACCTTATCACGCCAATCCCATCTGGTAGGTAACAAGTACCCTGCTGCCAATTTACAATGATTCCGCCACATATCAAGTTAATGCACCATTTATTGTCTCTAGTTTCTTCAATAAGAAATAAAAATAGTTCTTAAAATGGTAGGGCTTGAATGATGATTGAAACTTTTTTATGCAAGCAAATCTTCATTTCTCGTTGAATCGGCCATTGTCGTGGTTCTGCAAGGCTGGTTGACAATCTATTAATCAGGGATAAAAAATGAACAGAAAAAGCAACAAGTTGGCAAAAACAAATTTGGTTCTTTGGATTTTCCTGGGTCTGGGTGTTTCACTCACCCATGCAACAACCCAGCTTGGCAGTTCATCTGAATTAACGATGCCCGTATCAGTCAGTTCAGACTCAACAAAATCGTTAAGTGTCACACTGGATGTTAAATCGGACACATACACCATGCCGGGCATCTCACCAACACCCGAAGGCGGGCCAATCAAGGACCCGGTAGTCAAAGCACGTGGCGTGGGCTTGATCAGCCACAATCCAGACGCAACAACACCTGTTGCCAACAATCTCCTGGCAGGGCCAACATTGCGTATTCGTCCAGGAGATGCGCTGAATGTTGTTTTTAGAAACAGCCTTGACTATAAACCCTCCGCCGGTGATAGTGGTCACAGCACTACTATTCCACACGGATTTGATGTGATTAATCTGCATACACATGGTTTGCATGTCTCACCGCAGAGTCCGGGTGATAATGTATTGACCAGTATTTTCCCTGACAAAACACCACAAAAACCATTACAGCAATGTAATCAAGAATATGGCGCAGGCAATTGTGTTACCGGAGAGTTTGCCTATTCTTACCAGATACCAGACACGCATCCTGCCGGAACCTTCTGGTATCACGCGCATAAGCATGGCGCGGTTTCCATGCACCTGGCTGATGCTATAGCAGGCGCGTTAATCATTGAAGACCCCGTTAACGGCCTTGAAAGCCTTCCTGCTGTGCAAGCAGCGCGTGAAAAGATTATTATGCTGCAACATATTTCTTATGGTGGAAGTTATTCCGATAGTCAAAACAGAGGATCGGGCACGCAAAGTGACCCCTATCTTGTGGACTGCATGAGTGTTTATCAGGATTCGGCAAATTGTGATTTTGATGACACAAAACCGGCAACACCCAAGGTAACCAACAAAACCTTGTCAGTGAATGGACAATTTCAACCAACCATTTCAATGTGGACGGAAGAAGCACAACTCTGGCGCGTCATTAACGGCAGCATCGGTAATGTTACAACGATGTGTTTAGTGCCTGTAGACGATGGTGCAACAGATACCGCTACTGGCCCTAAGGCATATGTTCTGGCAGCTGATGGCATTCCATTACAAAATCCAGGCGCCGGCAAGAATGATTCCCCAGTGCTATTGACGAATCCTGTTAGCCAACCGACCAATGGCATTGAGCTATTGAACAATGAATTGTCATTATTAGCGTCAGGGCAACGGTTGGATTTGATGGTTAAAGCCCCTGCCAGACCAGGTACATATGCGCTTTATAATTCCAATGATGACGCCATTGATAAACAGTGCCAGGCAGCAACTTATCAGGGTAAAGCGCCTATCTTGACCGTTTCGGTGAAAGAAACCGCCAGTGACATTGCTTACAACACATCAGTGCCAACGCAGCAAGCTTTGAATAAATTGCAAACTCCTGTAACGATTACTGCCGCTGAAAGCCCTAAGTTACCAACGCAAGGTGCTTTATTTGGCTTTACCAATAGCACCTTTGCACCAAAAATTGGCGGTGCATCGGCGATTAACGCGCGCGTTTTTAACCCGATGCGAAGCCAACGTAATCTGGAACTGGGACAAGTTGATTTATGGTCGGTTCAAAGTGCAGAGGGTGTACATATGTACCATATCCACATTAATTCCTTCCAGCTGGTTTCCCGTGGCGAGATGAATTATCCGTTCCCAGTATGGCGGGACACTTTGTTAATCAATGCTCCGGATAAATCCGGATCCGGTGAGATTGTACAGTTTTTACAAAAACCGTTAGACTTTACCGGTATCCTGGTTATGCATTGCCATAATGTTTTTCATGAAGACAATGGCATGATGGAAATGGTCACTATTCAGCCTTCGGCTGGTAAGAATCCATAATCGAAATAAAGGTATCCTCTGGATACCTTTTTTATGATGAAATAACACTTTGGTTTTGAACGGATTTAAAAAATGCCTCACTTGCGGGTTTTTACTGACGGTAGTGTTGATACTCAGTTAAAGGTGGGATATGGCGCTTATCTAGTGGTGTCTGATCTGAATACATCTATAGACTCGCTTAAAGATACTGTGAAAGTAAAGCGTTTTGAACAAACCAGTTCAACTAAATTGGAATTGCAAACTTTGTTGTGGTCACTGGAAGAGATGATTGCTTTGGCTAACGGGAGCGATGATATTACTTTGACGGTTTACACAGATTCTCAAAATATTATTGGTTTACCCGGAAGACGTACCCGTCTTGAGCAAAGCAATTATTTTTCCGGAAAAAACAGAAGGCTGCGTAATTATGAGCTATACCAAAAATTTTACCGATTTATCACCAGGATAAATTGTGAATTTGTTAAGGTAGCAGGCCATCAGGCATCTAGCAAGAAAGATAAGATCGACAGACTATTTGGTCTGGTAGACCAAACATCCAGGCGTGCATTAAGAGAAGATTCTTAGTGTACGGCGTGGGGGCAGTATTGTGAACGTAATGCACTATATAGAATACGACCCTGATCTGTTTTCGTTAGTAACGGCGTAAGCGTGTTGGATCACGAAAAGGCTGCCTGGATCAGTTGACCCGCATGAGCGCTTTCCATCAAACAAAAAGCCCAGCATTTTAGCGCTGGGCTTTTTATCAAATCAAGAGCCGATCAAGGAGCCTGGATATTCGACGCCTGCTTGCCCTTTTGACCTTGCGTTACATCAAAGGTAACCTTTTGGCCTTCTGTCAGTGTCTTGAAGCCGCTCATATTAATTTCGGAAAAATGGGCGAACAAATCCTCTCCGCCATCTTCAGGTGTAACAAACCCAAAACCTTTTGCATCGTTAAACCATTTAACTGTACCTGCTGCCATGTGATTACTTCCTTTTTAAAAATAACGGGGAATCCCCCGAGAAACTACTTGAATCGAAGATTGCACATGGATTACCAGTACTGCAAAAGCTTTGAAACAAATACCTTGAACTCTTATACTCTGATTGTGACTGAAAGTCCAGCGAATTCTAAAAAAAAGAATTGACTCAAGAAAAAATTACCGAAAAATGCCTTTGAAACGTGATTTACTACCCTGTTTCAGGCGGCTGATCGTGGCTGGTGACAATCCCGGCGCATCTGAACCTAACAGGTGTTTCAGTATTTCGGAAAAATATCCCGTTGAAATTCCTCTCAGATATAACCAGACAAAAACGCATCAATGTTCCGGATACGCTTCAAATAGGGTGGTATCAGACTGTTGTTGAACTTGATACCCGACTTGGAACGATTTCGAACCTTCGGAACTTTGACTGAAATGTCTCCAAGTCCTGTTTGAATCAAGCATACAGGAAAATAGCCATTTCCGACTACTGCCATCTTACCTTCGTCCGTTTTTAAAGTATCGTACTGCTCGATAAAAATGGGTACTTCCACTTCAATCGCTGCAGCAAGCATTTTCGTGCGCCTTCTCGAATACTTCCTGCAACGGATCATTTTGCTCTGGTTGTTCAGCTTAAAAACATTACTATCTGTCATGCGGAATTTTCCTTTTTATTGGCTGATCTGCCAAGAACTCTACCAACAGGTTACACCGATTTCTTCTCCCGCCATTTACCGTAAATGATCATAGCTCATTTATCTTTGTCCTGCTAATCTTTGCATATTGAATGAAATTTAATGAAAGAAGAAACGTCGTCTAACTTCAAGGTAAGGAATAACAATCATGGACTTAGAAACAGGTAAGTTAAATGCGCTTAAATTTCTCACTAAACAATATATTGAAAATGTCTGGATATCTACCAGCATACATTTGGTTGTACTCGGCTGGTTATTTTCTTCTGAACAAATACATCTGCTTATAAAAGAAGAGCTTTTTATACAAATTGGATTAACCTGTATATTGTTGCTACTTGAATGTTTTCGTTGGTTTATCAATAGTCCAATTTATCGTCGTATAAGATTTCTGGAAATGGAGGTATCAAAAAAAACAAGCACAGAGCTTGCAGATGCCTATACCATTAAATCCTATCGATTTATATGTAGTGAGCTCTTTATCTCTTTGCTAACAGTATTTGCAATTACCTTCATTTGGCTTTATCCATATTTATAAATTATAAGCAATAAAGTCGTATCACGTTTCATCTGAAGGGTATGAATCAAACTTAAAATAAGGCGCACAAACAGACTCTTCGCAGGACTCCAGCTATAAGCCTCCGGCTGTGCCGGATGTAATTTGACTGTTATATAGCCTTTTCTAGGCTTACACTGATACACCCTGATCATCGTACTGTTGGATTTTGCGGAGGAGTGATGATGACGCTAAGCCTATTATGCTGCAATTGGAATAACTGCGACATATTGCGCCATGTTTTTCTCTCAATACTGCAGCTTTAGCTGACGATTAACATCGTTTATCTTTCGTTACAACAATGACTAATCATTACCGTCTTTTTAGGTGATCAGGCTAGTTTGTTCATTTTGTGTTGATGAGATACGCGCCGCTATTCAATGAACTCAAATTTAACAACACACTTCAATAAACTCGTACATAATAGCAGCAGTAACAATCATAATGGAGTACGATCATGGCAAAAGGACAGCAACGAAAAAATAAGGAAGCAAAGAAACCTAAAAAAGAAACACCACCCAAAGCAACTGGCATATATTGATGCCGTTTGAAATTTGACCGGGTAACCCACTGCAGGTCTGAGCCTTTTGCTTTTGCTTTAGTCATCGGCAAGAGGCACCTTTCTCAGCTCCCTGCTTCCAAACTTCTAAATCCTTCGTGCACCCCGGCCCGCACCGGCCTGGATGTTGGAGTTCTTCGCGTGCACGTGCAAAATCCATAGTGTGTTTGATGGCCATTTCGGGACTGACCCATTGCACAGCATCGCAGGCAATAAGATGGCCAGCGCTGTAGTGACCGAGTTGGTCGAGTGTTTCGGCCTTATCGATTGGGGCTGTCGTGCTGCATCCGGCAACTACAGCTCCCAAAACTAATAGTTTGATCCTTTTGATTATACTCACCGCTAACTCCCAGATTAAATTATAAATTCTGCGTCTAGAAAAAAATACCTTGTTTACGAAATTGAAATATATTAAAAAACTGACATACCGGTTCGTGTCGCAAAGAGTTCCAGTGCTCTGATTCCCCGGATTGAATTTCCTCGTTCGTTGAGTTCAGGACTCCAGACAGCGATTGCGAGTTTCTTCGGAATGACTGCGACAATGCCGCCGCCAACGCCACTCTTTCCCGGCAAACCAACCAGATAAGCGAATGCCCCGGCTTCATCGTAGAAGCCACAAGTTAACATAATGGCATTAATTCTTTTGGCCTGAATTGCTGTTATAATCCGCTCGCCCGTTTTGGGGACGATGCCACCATTGGCCAGAAACAAGAAGGATTTTGCCAACCCAACGCAACTCATCTCTATTGAACATTGATGTGAATACGCATTGAGCACCTGTTCCACACCGTGGTTTATGTTCTGGTAGGCCTTCATAAAATTGGCCAGGGCAAGATTGGTGTAACCAGTCTGTATCTCGGACTGCGCTACTTCTTCATTGTAGTTGATATCCAAACAACGCAGCTTTTCTACAAAGGCAAGCATTTCTTCGTTGGGGTGATCCAGGTGATCAAGCAAAATATCGGTAATAACAAGCGCACCAGCATTGATAAAAGGATTTCGCGGAATTCCTTTCTCGTACTCCAGTTGAACAAGTGAGTTGAAAGGGTTTCCGGACGGCTCGACACCGACACGCTCCCAGACCTGATCGCCGACAATTCTTATTCCGAGCGCAAGGTTAAAAACTTTAGAAATGCTCTGGATCGAAAATCTTTCCGTTGCATCGCCTATTTTAAAACATTCGCCTTCCACAGTTTCGAGTGCGATTCCAAATTTTCGCCCATCAATTTTTGCCAGTTCCGGAATATAGTCCGCCACATGACCTTGTCCAAATAGCGGCTGAACTTCTGTATAAATTTCATCTAACAGCGCCTGATAATTCATTCGTCTCTCAATAAACGTATTTTCGCATTAGGAATAAAAATGTAACAAGTGATGACTCGAGAGTCTGACGTATAGGAAAAATAAAATCCAGTATCAACCTATCACCGAATGGCTTTCCATAATTCGATCCTGGAGTGCCTTTCAAAGCTGGTATAGAAGTAACCGTGTAATACCAATCTAACTTTAGATAGGCGAGAAATCATCCAATTCGTAGCCACACAGTCGACGGTCTATACTGCTGGTTGACCGCCGTTCATACAGGCGTGGGGCTTTCATCTATAAGCCGCAAACAACAGCGTTCATATGTGCTAGCAGCAGAACTTGAACAGCATATTGCATCAGGTCATGCGTCGAACCGCGTGCATGGGTCAACACCCAAAGCCGTGAAATCTCGACCTCTGTCAGTTTCCAGCTGAATAAACAAAGACCGAAAGACCGCTGCGGCCAATCATCATTCAAATGTTGAATAACAGTTCTGATTTTAATCGGATATTTAAAAAATATGATGCAGTTTGATCATCAATGGTTAAAGTGCCCGATAATTTATAAGGATTTCATTACTTTTGACCTTTGCAAATCAAATATCGGGTATCAGAAATTTTTCGTCAGATTTACTGCAATTCATCAGAAAAATCAACCGGACATGTAAATCCGCGAATTTCAGAACGATATGTATCCTCGCATGTTGCAACCTTACGCAGCATCGCAACCCTGTGCTGTTCCCAGCATTGCTGATTGGTCAAGCCGATTGTCGGGCAATTGTCATATGGATGTGCATCTTCGGCATTTAATGGGTACTTTCTTTCTTCCATTACATAGCCGGGCGCTTGCTCATAAAAAAACATCTCAAAATTATCGCCCGGTTGTTTGTTATAATTCCAAACAAAAAAGCGTGACAGACTGGTAGCCCTTGTCAGTGAAAACGTACGTTCCATCAGGGTGATTATGGCGGCAGGCGTTAATGACAGGTATTCATTTGCAGGTCCTGCGTTTTGAACAAATTCCACATCTTTCAATAGCGTATACTTAGCCGCCATGATTGGGGAATGCTCTCTTACATTGACATAATTATGTAAATAACTATTATCAAAAAAGGTAACTTTCGCCGGCAACTCACCTAACTTCGGATCCTCAGGCTGCAGGAATGCAGGCAAATCGACGCCCAGATTAAAGCCCTCGACTCTGGTATTTTTAAACACCGTATGCCCGGATTGATAGTTGGGGTTTGTCAGATCGATACCCTTGTTAATCGAACCGAAGAAATTTTGATTAGAAACTGATTGATTACTGATAATCGTAATGTTGCTATAAAAAGCAGAAACATTTCGTTGAGAATATAATCCGGTTTGTTTAATATTCCAAAGCAAAGAATCACTGATGTTCCCGACGACACCTGCAAAACCAACCCATATACCGACACTGCTGGCGTATACTTCATTGTTTCTTGACACTCTGATTTCTGGCGCAAATGTATCTTGATAACGCGTCCATTGAGTCAAGTCGTCAATGTCAGCGCCTCTGAAATTCGGAACAAGGGGTTGATTAGCCCAGAAACCTTTTGATCGCGCATTATACATCACGCCCGCAAAAGCGGCATTGGCGGCTACGTTGCCGGTTACATAATCATCGTTCCCTGTAAACCACAGTGCAGAACCTTCATAGCCAAAATCAGCGAATTTGAGAGGTCTGCCAGCCCCAGCCACGCCTCCATATGTTGGTTCGTAAATACTGGCTATGATAGTGCCTATTTTGACCACAAAATTATTGCTGAAAACGTTTTCTCTTTCATTTCCTTCTTCGGTGATGATGCCTGCGCCTTCAACATCATAGACCACGTTTCCATCCACCAGGCCAAAATGCGAATTATGCACGGCTATGCCCCACTTGGCGCCATTCTCAACCGAGTTACCAACAAGAATGAATTGATACCCATTGTTCGCCTCGTTTACCGGCCCCATAAGATGATGCATATGCACAGGGTAACGACCAATTTGGTTTATACCAACGTGGGTAACTGCGCCATCTTCAATCAATGTATTATCCAATGGCGCCGCCGTAGTTCTTCCCATGTCAACAAATGCCACGTATCTAACGTCTACATTCGCTCGTTCAGTAAACATTACGTGGCCTCTGACACCATTGGGGTTTTCTGAACGGACTACAATGTTTCTAGTCAAATTGCCAATATGCGGCATAGCAAATATGTTGCCGCCAGTATCACGGCCACCCAGGTGGTCATACAGGAGTGGTTGAAATAAAGTTACAGTATTGTCAGAAATGTCAGCAATAATGAGTTCTTCTAGTTGAAGATCAATGGGCGTTACTGGTTCAATCTGCCATTTTCTGATCAGAGGGGTTTGTCTGGTATCTGGAAGTACAAGCTTATCTCCTACCGACCAACCGGAAGGACTGGCCTCAAGCGTGAGTGTATTTTGTCCTGCCCTCGGTTCCTGCGCCAGCCTTACCCAGGCTGGCGTCATTCCTTTGCCGTGCATGTTGACTTCGCCAAAAGCGACGATACCGGTGCCAAATTGCTGGGGATCATAAATTCCCGTCACTGGATCAGGCGAGAAAACGGCAAGCGGACGATTTGCAATAATTATTTCGGCTTTTGCATGCGGTGCCACAGGGTTGGACAATGTGCCAATATCTAATTTACCCTGTCGATATACTAGGATGGTTCCTACTTTGATTCTGGTATTTACACCGGTATCAAACGTTAATGTTCCCCTGATTCCCAAAGCAGCCAGTGAAGCATCACTCATGCCGTTATAGTGAACAGCGTGTCCTCGCTCTACTTTAACAACGTCTTCAGCACCTGGTATACGGTTTTGCTGCCATGTGGCAGCATCGAACCAACTTCCGCTTTGTTTTGAAACTATTGTTGGCCTGGCCACAAAATTGGGCACCACATCCTTAGCTGTTGTAATCACTGCGGATCCAGCTTGTAAAACTACTGGCAGATGCAAGTGCTTATCATCTGAACCCAACTCACTTTCTTGACTTCCACACACAACACTAGCGAAAATGAAGCAAAAAGTTACCGCAATCAGTATTCTGGCGCTTTTAATCATATAAGTTGCTCCTTATAGATAATAATTAAGCGTAAATCCCTTGTTTGGTGTACAGGCAGGATCCAGTCAGTTGTCCATGAAGGCAGTGTTCAAAAAACCATATTCGTTGGTATTGAATGGCAACAATTCAGCATATTCAATCTTATTATGAAGTAAGATTTAAAATCCCAATAAGCACAAGGCTTCAAGCCCTATACCAAACATATCCATTTGTCAAATATTTCATTGATTTGCTTCTATTACAAACCTACTTAGCACCTAAGTCAATCAAAACTTCAATAAAAAACTTTTTAAAAATTGAGAATCAGTCATGGTAGCGTAAAGATTGGCTCACCCAAGGTTAACAGGTAACTATTACTTAAGAGAGTGGCGTGATAAAAAGACAATTAAGGTTTTATCGCCAACTGGAAGAGTCAGTTGATGCAACCTGACTCAAAAAAGTCTCTGGCAAAGCCAGACCAATTCATTCTGAATCAGATACTGCAGGCACCACAGCAAACCGTACATCACACTTAAGCAGCATGGTCTTTCCACGCACTGTCAGATCTGAAGTAAAACGAAACTGCTGGGCTGCGTCAACTGGATAAGCTTTTAACCGGTAATGTGTTCCCCATGGTTCTTCCTTTACAATCACAATGATAGGTTTATCAATGTAAAGAAATGGGCTTGTCAGCGCCACATCTTCCAACAATTGCTTTACTCGGATCCCGTCATGCTGGGGATGCAGATAAAAATCGGCCGCGCATTGAAGTCGTGCATCACCATTATTGGAATTAAAAATGGCCTGATTCCATAAGAGTGCATGTGGAATCAACACTCTGTCATCGTCTGGTGTAACCACTTCGACCGTTCGCATGCCCACGTGACACACTTCACCATAAATATCTCCAACCCTGATCCAGTCACCATTGCGATAGTTTCGCTCCCCAATCGCCACGATACCGGCGATAAGACTGCTGACATAGTCCTTGAGTGCAAAACCCAGCGCAACTGCAACGGTCCCGAGTAAAGCCACCATATTTTGAATGGAAGGTTCAATCAGCAGCGGCACAATCACCACAAACGTTATCAGAATAATGGCCAAACGGATAAAAGGCACCATGACTAGCAAATTCAGCCGTTTTTTACCCTGAAGCCGGTTGCCAACCCAGGATAATGTCCGCTGAACGGCGACAATCAGTATGATAGCCGTAACAATGATCACCAGAAGCTCCAAACCAACAGTGGCATCTATTGTTTTAAAAATCTGCACTACTTGAGTTTCATCAGTCATATGATTGGGTCTCTTCATTCATCAAATTAGAAGTCGTCAACCAGATAAGCGCGCCCGTGCAGCAAATTGCGTACAAACGAATATGCCAGCTCATGGATACTCCAACGATCATTCCGGTATTGTACAAACCCTATTCTTTGCAACCGCTGGAGCAGCATCATACACAAAGGATACGACAATGGCAGCAATTCTGACAGAACTGACCCAGGCAAGCCACCGTGAATCAACAATACATGTAAAAGGAGCGTACTGTCCTCTTCCATACCAACCGGTAGCACAGGTTCCGGAAGTACCGAGGCAACCCAGACACTTTCCTCACTCAGTTCGTTCTTTTGCTCAGTTTCTTCTTGATCGTTTGGTTTACGTGTATCTGTTTCAGCTTCGGAGCGCAAACACCTTCGCCAGTAGTGCAAAGCTATGCCAACATTACCGCGACAATGTGCGGCAAGCCGAGTGATCTCCGAATGCACCTGATCTGCGTCACTTGGCACGGTAAGTATATCTTCGCCATTTGCAGCACTGCGAAATCGAACTCGCTTGTCTGACCGCGAAGCCGTCATACCAGATAGAAGCTGAACCAACCGCAAACCATCGAAAGCCTGTAAGGTCAGGACATCTGCCTGAGATACCGGCCAGATACGCTGCAGAAACGACCATGCCCAGCTGTCGCAACCGATCATACCCCTGCCAAATCGTCCACTGTCTATACGCTCAAACAATAACCGCACAAACTTCAATCCATCAGGATGACGCAGAAAACAATGTTCCAGATTCGGCAGCACCCAGAGCTGACCGTTTTTCGGCCAGTCATCTAACCATGAAACTTTGCCGGCGAGGATTTGCTCACAGGAGGGGGAAGCTATCGTTATTGCCTGATGCCGTTCTCCCCATAACCGTACAGTTTGGGCATGATCGGTATAGGGCTGACCAATAATCCATTTGACAGACCTGCCTGAGTCATCAGTCGCCAACCAGTCAACCACAGACGCATTAAGCGCTTCTGATACGATGCGTAAATCCAGAAAAGGTACCAGATGTTCCAATCGAACGTGAGATAAACTGCGCAGATCAGACTCCTGTTTGACAAGCGTCTGCGATGATTCATCAACCCTTCTGAAGATCTGTTTGAAGGTCACCCATGCATTTGCCATCGCACTGTGTGCAGGCAAACCAGGAATCTCGTAATCCGGTGGAGAAACGAATGTCCACACTCCATTCTCTTCCGACCCGAGTGTATCAGTTGTTTTTCCAGATTTAGAAATCGCGTGGAACCTATTCAAGCACACCTTCCTCCGTCAAGCATCAGCCAGAATCCAACAGTAACAATAAACCATTCACCCTGTTCAGGCTACAAATATCTTATTTGGCTCTTATTGTCTGATCAGGTCTGGTAAAGAGTTTAGTGAGTGTCTCCTTGAATCGTGCTATGGTCGAAGGTGATATATGGAGAATCAAGCTATCCAATCAGCTGAAAATGCTCGAGACATGAACACAGATATTATCATTGCAAATTTTTATCGGGATGTTCAAGTCTACGAAACTTGAAGATGCAGTAACAGCTGCATGCAAAGAAACCAATGAATCAGGGCGTGTTTACGTACTGGCCTGTTCTATTCATGGTTAACGTGCTGTAATTTTATATAATCTATATTAGCTCTGGCAGTGGTACCATGATCTTCTGAACAACCTTATATCGCTACATTTTAGGATACTGTGCTGTTAAAGAAAACCCAGCAAACATTTCGCTCAGTTGACAATAATCTCAGGAATTTAGAAGATATACTGAAACTTTATAATTACTTGCTATGCATTAAAAAATTTCATCATGAACGACAAATCAAAAATGAAGGTTTATTACAACTCTGCTTGTCCTGTTTGCAAGGCCGGAATAGAAGGTCAAATGGATAAGGATAATACCTGTGAGATTCAATGGAATGATGTACATAAAGAAAATCAGCTTGCCTCTGAGGTCGGCTCTGATCTTGAGTATGTAAGAGAGCGTTTGCACGTTGTCGATGAAAACGGGCAGTTGCAGATTGGTTTTGATGCATTTCTCGCGATTTGGCGTAACTCACCGTCAGAAATCTGGAAATCAAAGATTTTTGGATTACCCATTATCAAACAATTGTGCCGTGTCAGTTACAATATATTTGCAGCTATTCTCTACAAATGGAATAGAGCAAAAAAACATTGGTAGCAAATGGAAAATTACTCACTCACCAGCTGGACGGGTGTCATTACCATGGGAAACTGGCGGACTAATTGTCATGTATATTAGCTCAAACTTAATCTGACAGATACACATTTTACCCGAGGGTGTTCAAACTTCTGTGTCACCTGCAAATTGCCTAACGGGCTTTCCCTGTTGAGCCACTTCAACCGGTAACCAATCAACACGGCTTTTGATTTCTGGAATTCTTCGATGCTTGTCAATCAGTATATGGGCCACGATGTTCTACCCGTATTAATAGCGATTGGAACCCATCCCTTTACAGGCAATGAATACATTGCCCGGTGCTTCGGCCAAATTGAATAAGTCAACTTAGTACTGGATAAATGGATTCCCAACATGCCCCAGTGAGAGTTAACTTTTGTGTTGGCTATGTCACAATGAACTATTGAAAATGATTTGTAAAATCATATTTTTTATTTGCAGTAAACTAGTTATATAACTTTTAGTTAACAAAAATCATTAATGATCAGAGTACTGGAAAATTCAACAACTAACTTATGCATCGCCTCTGTGTTGACTAAAATTCCGATACCCTGATCAAAATCGGCAACCCTCACTTTTTCCAATAATCTGTCACATTAGATCGAAACTACAATTAATCAGATTTATCATGGTTTAAGTTTGAAGTATTTTGTTGCATTCTCCAGCGTGGTTGTGTTGTCCCCTCTTTCGGCGCTGGCCACCCTTCGCGTTGTGCACCCCGGTCTCCATCGGTTGTTTCTGTTTGATCGTGCAATAACGTTACCTGAGTGTTATAAGGCATATCGATATGAGCGCCATCTAAAGCCCGTTTGATCGCTATAATGACAGATGCACGAACTTCAGCCATATCTGACCGATGAATATTTGTCCACCATTGAATTCGGATGGTAACCCAGCTCGCAGCCAGTTCCCAGGCCAGTACGCTCGGAGCGGGATCTTTTTCAATCTCTTCAATCTGTTCAATAGCCTTCCGTATTATCTCGCACGCTTCCTCAATATCGTCACCATAGCCAATACCAACTTCGTATTGACTACGACGCTTATCAAAGGCTGTTTTGACCAATACCGCATTGGTATAAATATCGCTGTTTGGAATAACAACTCGCTGCCCATCGAAAGTTTTAATCAAAGTGGCACGAGTTTCAATACGTTCAACAATACCTACAAAACCACTCGCTTCAATCTGATCGTTCACTTCGAATGGCTTGCGTAACAAAAGGAGCAGGCCTGCAAGCCAATTTTGCAAAATGTCCTTGAAAGCAAAGCCAATTGCAACGGAACTGACACCGAGCCCAGCTATCAAATCACCGGGGTTCAATGTGGGTACTACAATGGTTGCCGCAAGTAAAAAACCCAGCAAAATTACTATCCATTTTAATAAACTGCCTAGCATTTCACCAAGGTTATCTCTATCACGCCGCAATAATTGACGTTTGACAAGTCGTTTTACAAATACACCAACACCATAAAACACAAAAAACAGGATTATGCCTAAAATAATATTCGGCAATAACTCAATGCCGCTATCAATCCAGTTATCGATACGCTCAACGGATTCACCCAAGTCAGCATCAATTTGCTGGGCCACATCTGCCACATCACTTTGTTGCTCAGAATTTTCAGTCGAATTAGTTTGATCCGGCTTTTTTGCTTTTTCATTTTGATCTGTCATTTTATGCTCCAATTTTTAGAATGCCTTAACACATTTAAACGCATTCATTAAGATATGAAAGAAAATAAAAATAGCCAACACGGGCAACACGGGCCTAGTCTGTTAATTACAAAAAACAACAAGAGACAGTTCTAAAACTAATAATAGATTGAATCCCATTTCTGATCCCTTTTCTTTATTATAACCAGTTGCCAGTGTTTTTAATGTTGCAATCGTGCATGACTGAACAACTGACACTGGAACTTAAATTCATAAGCACAATCCTATGTTATATTCGTATGATTTATGTTTGAAAAAATGTAACAGTAAAATGGTTTAATACCACGAAAGGTTTTGGTTTATTACTCTGCAATCAAAAGTGGCGGAGGCCAGACAAACCGAACCAGGGCAAACGGGTCATTTTTGATGTATAATAGAGCCCTTTGTAGGGTTCAACTGCAACAAGTGTTGTCTCAGCGTAGCATCAACGTTTGAATTGATTGAAGCAGACTCGTTGCACGGGTATGTTTTTTTCACTTTCAAAAATATTCATAGATGTTGGCACAAGCCAGCAATTCCCCACATTAATATACATCTGAGAATAGTGGTCGTTTAGTATCAATATAGATGGCACATGCGTGACGCTACCATCTATTCGATGCAAAAGATTATTATTTTAGGAAGCTGCTGAATAAGTCTTCTAACAAGCGATAGCAGCCGAAAGCAAACTTAAAACGCTCATTTACTGCGTACAAAACCAGATTTTAGTTTGCTCTCACTTCACTACCTGACTTATTTAGAGCTTCGTTATTTTTAAAACATCGTCACTGGGACAGATGTTTTCACTCGCCATTTATCAGCATGGAGGTATTATTATGGCTAAAGAAGAGCTTATTGAAATGGAAGGAAAAGTAACCAATGTTTTACGTAACCAATGTTATCGTGTTGAACTGGAGAACGGCAAAGAAGTTCATGCTTATACATCAGGCAAAATGCGGCGTTTTCGGATACGGATAGTGCTGGGTGACAAGGTTATATTAGAAATGTCTCCTTACGACCTAAGCAAAGGCCGTATCAACTATCGTATAAAAAACTAGACAACAGTGTGAATGTAAATCGGCACGGTTTCTTATTTGCCGGACATCACGGTTACCGCTATCTTCAAACCAATTGCGCTATTTTGCAACGTGTACTGACGGAGTATGGTTTGTCGATTACTTCAATCACGCAAATCAGCTTCCACGTTGCGGGCGTTCAAAATTCTGTGTCAACGTGCAGTTTGCCTCACAGACTTTGCTTGTTGGGCCACATCAATCGGTAACCGTCCGGCACCGTGCGTGTCGATGGACCGACCGTTTTAGCCGCATTATAAAAATTCGTAATCAATTTATAAATCCAGTACCGCGTCCAGACGCCTTGCAAAATAATATTGTCAGCTGCGACAATGTCACATTTCAGTGCATGCGTTATGCACTGCTTTCTTAATAAAAGGCAACTTATTTCAGTTCGCAGCACAACGGGGATGGTCACACTGAAGCACCAATTTGCGCATATCCAGAATTGTGATGCGTCCGTCGCCGTCAATGTCCCTGGGATCCAGGTCACTATAGGCATCGGTATTCAGGGCATTTCGAAGAATGTCGAGATCTTTTATATCAATCACGCCATCACCATTGAACTCACCCGCTCTGGTACCTGCAAGCACATAAGTGATCGTTAATTGCGAATAATCCACAGTCGTGTCATCGACGACGATGATATTGAATTCACCATCACGAAGCAATCCGAGAAGATTATGGTGCGCATCAGCCCCACCAGGCCAACGGTCTCCGGCATTAAACTGGGTATGAATACGTACTGGCACTTTGGCAAGATTAATCCTGAGATTCAAAACTTCTTGCTGCGCAGGCTCACGACCCAACAGATCTTTAAAGGCTATCTGCGGCGAGTATTGTTTTCTTAAGCAAGATGATGCGCATTCATTGAGCGGATCCAGAACTGACTGGTCGTAAATAATACTGTCATTGTAGTTCTCAGCAGATCCTTTCACCCGAAGCGCAAGGGTCGCGGCGGTAACCAGCGCACCTGGCGGGAGCGCGAAGGAATGTGTAAACCCAACTGGTCGGTTAGTATCGAAACCGCCCGAACCAGCAGTATCCAAATCAGCCGCAGGATTCTGGCCCGGGTCAGTAGCGATATGATCCAGAACACTCATCACAAAAACTGACTTGTCCGGCGAGTCAACGGCATCTCCACCCTGGAAATTATCCCTGTCACCCACAACATCAATCTTTTGTTGAATATGGCTTATGATTCCAGAAAACCATGCTGGCGCCATTTTATGAAAAGTAGCCAGATCTTTTGGATGAACACCATCTTCATAATCAGAAAGACTCAACGTTGAACCGACGTCCACAAAACGCAGGTTTGCAAGTCCGTAATCTGTTATCCTTTGCTTAACGGCTTGATTAAATTTATCGATTTCTGCATTCAGATTACCCTGTCTGGTTGCCAACCATGCCGAAGGGTCAGGCTCATCATCTGGTAACTGACATGCCATAGTAAAGTTGATTACATTAATTGGTGGAATTGAAGAAACAAATAATTGCGTAGCGGGAGATTCTCTAAGGATATTTTCAATCAATCCGGTTTTTGCTTTAGTTACAGCATCAATCTTCAATAATACGTTAGCAAATGCCTCAAATCTTGTTCTGGGAGTTGCCTCGCAGTAGGTATAACTATTCAAAAAATCGTTTGTACCCGCCATCAAAAGAACGATATCAGGTGTATATGTCTTCCAGGGAGTAATGTCTGAGATTCTTAGCTTATCAATAGCTGTAATTGTTCGCCCCTCCTCGCTCTCATGCGCCAAATCATTACACGGATCAGCTGTGTTTTCATCTCCCGACCCAACATAATCGATCAATAATCCTCTATCTGCAAGTAAAGCACGAAGACCTCCTTGATCTCCCCGATAACCCGGTTTTACAGCAAACCGGAGCTCGTCATTATAGCCAAGCGTCATAGAATCACCGACAGGCATAATGGTCGCACGGTCGCAATCGGCCCGCACCAACGGCGCCCATACCAGACTGGCTAATAAACCCGCAATCAATGTAGCCTGTATTGACCAGGAGAAATTATAGACTTGCCTGTCATTCCTGAAAATATTATGTATCATGATATGCTCCAATTTGACTTCTATTGAAATAACAATACGCCACAAGCAATCAGGTCAAGTCTACTAATTAATGGCAGAAAAATAAGGAGGGAGTTAATCAATGATAATAGATTTGATCTCCCCTTAAAAAATATGACCCCTTTTACGACGCTCTCGCAGTCAACGGAAACCTAATTACTCAAGGTTCAAAACGCGTTGATTCACCCACGCATTCATCACTCAAATTCTGAACAGCATCACTCGATTAGACGACGTGACATAGCTACATAATTTAATGGATACAATCATAAAATATCTCACTTGTACCAGTATACTAGGCAACCAATAAATTATTGCCAATACACCTGCTCATTAATAGAGAAGAGATTACAGCGAGGAAATCGATGCTCATAATGGGCCACATGGAGCACCTCTCGGATTGCTGAAAAGGGTAATCAGCTTGCGAGCATCTGCAATATTCACCGCGCCATCCGAATTAAAATCCAAATCCAAGTTCGGGCCAGTTTTTGCCTGACCACGAATTACGGCCAATACAATATTCAAGTCATCTAGGTCAACACAGTTATTACCGGTTATATCACCAGGAATTGACCCAATGCTCCAGCTTAGTACAAGCCTAGGTCCCTTTACAGCACCCGGAACCATAAATTTCAAACCTTCATTTGCGCCAAGTCGTAAGCCACGAAATTCGCCGTCAGTTGTAGCATCACGCATCAGTAGGCCTGCATTAGGAACATTTCTATCCGACCAACCCTGAACAAGTGATGTGATATCCCACTGAAAAATCGACCCCAACGGATTTGCATTAAAATAAATATTATTTATGGTATTACTCGCTATTACCATTGGATCGAAATCCGGCTGACTTAGATTATTCGCCCCCTCTGGATCAGGGTTGTCATTGCCACCTGCCCACGCCACACCAGACGCAGTATCAGGATCTACCGCATTCATCAGTTTACCAATTGTTTCAGTACCTTCAAATCCGGTTCCTTCAACCCAAGGCGTTCTTGGCCCTGAGTCAAGAATGCGATGAATGTCCACTGTAAAAGAGGAAAATTGTGAGCCATCAAAACTATGCAACGTTGCTTCTAATAACGCGCTTGTAAACTGAACGCGAGGAATCAAGGAATTATCGAATCGTATCAGCGCTCTCATTGCATCTGCAGCGCCAAACGGCTTACTATCTCCGCCACGCCCTGTTCCAACCATAATGAATTCTTGCATTCCATAGTTATCATTGCGTCTGATATCTAAATCTGTTCGGATATATGTATCTGTTTGTGCGTCTAAAATAATACTTACAGGATTGGACTTAAGCTCAATATCCCATTCTGCAACATCACTTGCTAGAATACCGCCAGGCATACCGCTATCTGTTATTTCACGCACTGAAGCTTCTATTCTTATCGTATGGATACCAGGGCCAGTATTGAACTGATCGGCGATAAAGATAGGCGACCCCTGAGACAACTGAGATAATACTTTCTGCCCATCTATGAATAAAACAAGTTCAGCTATCTGATCCGATCCTAAGGAAAATCCAGCCTCGCCAACAATCAGAATTGGCATCACACTCTCAAATACTGATGCGGGACCAGGTTCAGGAGAAAGAGAAGTAAAAAAAATATTTGGTGGTTTAGGGCCACCTGGAACTTCAATGCCTGTTGTTAAATCAGTAGTAAACTCCCACTCGGTGCTATCCATATCTATCGTTTTACCGACAGCATTTACAAGTGTTGCTTCTATTTTTGCTGTGTGACTCCCCGTCTCGGTAATTGTAAATCTTTTACCAACAAATCCAGAGGAACTTAAGGTTTTTTCAAGAGGAGAAAAATCATCCACCGTTAACTTTACTCTAGCTATGCCACTCGAAAACGAAATGTTTGCGCCTATAAGGATATCAGTCTCATTTTCAATAAATGATGCCTCTTGAGGAGTTAAACTAGATATACTTATAGTCACTGGTTCAGGCTCAGGATCGACTGTCCTACACGGACATCCAGGAGGCACTGATCCGCAGGGTGGAAGAACGGGACCACCTGGGCAGGGTTTGACACCAGGTGGAATACTCACGCTATGTGCCTGAGAATAAGGAATTACTAAAAATCCCACCAACAGCAAACAATCGATTACAAATTTCTTGATATTCATTTTTGGTCTCCTAATGGTATTGCTGTGTGGAATAGTAATTGATCCATTTTTTCAACTGTCATAAGAATATTTACACGCTAATTACGGTAAGCATCAATCTCCCATCATTGACCACACGCAGCACCCCTGTCATGGGTGAACAACGTCACAAGTTTTCTCGCATCGGCAATATTTACGATGCCATCGGCATTAAGATCGTAAGTAAGATTATGCGGCAACGACTTTCTAATCTCGGTCAGGAGAATAGCCAGGTCAGACCGATCCACGCAAAGATCTTTGTTGAGGTCGCCCGGCAGTAAAATGGCTGCATCAAATAGCACACGTTCATAAAGCCGGTCAAAAGGACTGCCCCATCCGCCGTCAACAGCATGAATCGCGAATACATTCTGACCGTCTTGCAGATGACTGGAGAAATCAACGGTGTCAACTTTATCTGCAAATCCGTTATCTTTGTTTTCAAAAACAAGCTGACCGTTGACATAAAACTCATAGTCATCATCAGCAGATATTCGTGCAGTGCCTGCACCCGCTGACAAAACAGTCCCTGGCCGCAAATCAAGATTAAAGCTGAACCTGAAAAACGCCACATCAGATCCCTTTGTACCATCTGAAGTCGCGGCCGGATCATGCCACATAAATGAGGCATTGGTGCCCGGGACAAGATCCGTGGGATGAGCGGAGCTCGGATAAGGAGATCGAGCAAAAGGCCAGTTATCGTCAGAGAAAGCTACAGTCTCCCAGCCTGGAAAAACCACATCGTTTGACCGCCACACGCCACTGCTTTTGATGGATGCAGGCTTATTGAATAAAACAGCATCGCAGGCACCGACAATCGATTCTCCAATCTGTGGCGTCTCAGAAGCACTATCCATCGTTCTTGCATATTCATGCGCTTCTCTCATGGTCACTCTTCCATCGCCATTCATATCAGCGTTTACCGGGTTGTTATCCGGGTCTTTACCGTAAACAGCCGAAGTCCAGTGAAATACATACTCATCGTAATTTCCTTCGGTGTCTGCGGCGTAGGATACTTCATCAAAATTCGCTGCGGTCATTACGCAAGCCGAAGTACCCGTTTCCATAGTTGCCGCCAGAATATCATCCATCATACCGCCGCTATAACATTGCTCCATGGTATAGATCGATTGTTTGGCGCGTATGTTTTTAATGAGATCGGCCAGTTCATCGTCTCTAATGGATTCTCCCCAAAGATAGAGTTTTGCATCCTGACCAGACTCCTGCCCACCATGATTGGTGGAATAGAAGAAGAATTTTCCGGTTCCATCCATATTACCCGCGACTTGATTCAAGACATTGGCAAGATTTGCTTTTGTCGCAGCAAAATCGATATCATCACGACCATCATCGTCCAAATCCGCAGTCGGAAGATGCGTTCCATTTGCAAACAACACGATAATTTCTTCATCATCAAAATTGTATTTATCTTTAAGTGCTCGATATATAAAAGCAATATCATTCCAATACCGTGAATAATTATTAAAAGCATTAAATCCGCCACTCACCAAGACTGCATAATTCTTTTTAACCGGAATCGTAATAATAGGATTGGTTGCCGGCACATCCTCTACTGAAATCGCGTTCTGATCAATAATCACGAGCTGCGCCTGAGCAACTGCATTGATTGGTATCAAACTTGACAGTTCCTGGGGAGGAGCCGTTAGAGAATTCGTCCTGATTGCTCCGGTTACGATATCGACGAATATATACTGCGCCGGATGCTCCCATCCGGCAGCAGGTTGCTCGTCGATAAAGAAGAACCATGAATCCGTAGTCACATCAACGCGCGCGCCACTAAAATCGGCAATAATTTCGTCACCCGCCTGTTTTGACTCGGGAGCGGCAAACATGGCCCTTTCGCCTAACTCACCACTAAATATCTCATTAATAACCTTATCAGCAGCGTCATTTAAGCTGATTCCTTCGCTCCTGCTTGTGTTGGAAGAAAATACAAGCACAATAAAACAAACGAGACAGGCCACCGTGATAGCAATTGATTTCTGTTCGAACATTCTCATAATGGAGTCTCCTGGAATTAGATATTTGTATCATTCATCTTTAGGGATACAGCAGAATCATATCGCCCAGCACAGTCGGCGGGGTTCGTCCTTGTTCGATTGTGTAATCTTTTGTTTCAACATCTATGAATACGTAACGACAGGCATGCTCCCAGTTGGCATTGGGCAAATCATCGACAAATATAAACCATGCCTTCTCAAATTGACCTGGCACGCTATACGTATCCTGCCAACTCGTTACAAGTGAATTTGCATGCAACGGCTGGTTTAATATGTACACAATTTTCCCATCCAGTGCTTCCATCAGTACATGTTCTTTAAGTAACTGAAGAAGCGACTGGGGAGGGTAGTCTGTTTGCACAGCTGCACTCATTGCAAAAGAATATCTCATTGCCAGAAATATCATACAAAATGTTAAATACATGCATCTCATGATTCACATACCTCAAGCAGCAATGGCAATCCCACGATAGCTTTATCAATCCTTCTTAAGAGACGTCGCAACTGAACATTCACTAATAGGCTGATACGGGAAATAATCCGCGTGAACGCCGTGCAGTTAGCCATCCGAACAATCCAATGCCAACCAGCGCAATGGTTGCCGGTATCGGCACTACATTAGTAAGTTTTGGCGGGTGCGCAAACGGCGAAAGCACATTACCGAAGGCGTCACTGAGGATGATGTTTTCAGTTCTGAGCATTGAGTTTATTATTCCGGCTCCCCCTGCTGTTGGTGCAAAAAGACCCACAGTTGCCAACGTAAAACTATCCCCTTGCAGATCTTCTAATAAAGGATTTAAAGGATCGGGGTTCAGCGGATCACAAAACACACAGGTAGCCGCATCAGCTTCCAATAAAGAGAGCACCCCGACATGAAAAATACCTGGCGTGATTACTGGCTGAGCAAGACTGATAGCCTGACCCAATGATTCATCACCCAAGAACGTTCCTAATCCTGCCGGTGGGGCTGCAACAAACTGAAAAACATTCGGATCATACAAAAAATCCAGTTCCCAAGCGCCAAGCAAAGCATTTACGCCACCCGACTGAAGCCCTGATATTTTGATATCAATAAATACATTCCCCGGCGCATGTAACTTAGACTGCTGGTCAAGTGTGATAGAAATGGTTGCAAAAGCCTGAGTGGTCGCTGAGATTACAAAGCAAAACAAAAAAATTCGCAGTATTTTTTTCATTTTTTTCTCCCCTTTAATACGAATTTATAGATTAATCGGCGCAACATAGCTGGTTATCGCTTCTTGCCTCGTACGTTTTTCTTTACGTTACCCGATTAGTTAACAGGGTATCGTAACCCTTAGGATACGAATATACGTATAAATACCTACATGAGAGTAGGGAATAAAAGATTTGAACAACTGATTTTTTCTTGACTCGAATAAAATTCGAGTCAATCCAACGCATTAAGTGGGGTTATGCGTCAACAATACATGGATTGATATAAGCGGTATCATTGTTTGGCGCTCGATAAATAAATGAATCGCCTGCTTCAGAAACGTATTTCAAAGGCCTGCCAATGTCACCACACTTGGCTTCACAAACTGAACTTCAACTATATAAACACCTGAAGAGCATGATTTTAAGAACCATTCCATCCACAGCCCCAACGAATTTTGCACGTCAGTTAACTAATTATGCGATATGATGGTTGTCATGCACGCAACAGTTGCATCAAACCCAAATCAAAACAACAAACATCAAAGAAACATCAGGATAAGAATTGCTAAACACACTCGCTGCAGTCGGCACAGGCGGCGCTTTAGGAGCTATTTCGCGTTACAGCGTCAGTCTGGCTGCAACACATTGGATGGGACATGGTTTTCCATGGGGAACGTTGACCGTCAATATCACCGGGTCATTTTTGATGGGCATGTTAATCGCCGTATTCGCACATATCTGGCACCCACCCGAAACCTGGCGACTGTTTTTTGTAACCGGCTTTCTCGGTGGATTTACCACATTTTCTACATTTTCGTTGGATATCGTCACGCTGTACGAGCGTGGAGAAATGTTATCTGCGGGTTTTTATGGAATGGCTTCCGTTGTTCTGTCGATTAGCGCGTTATTTGCAGGTATGGCGTTGGTACGGTATGTAACATCATAGTAGTCGGCACACTTGCCGTAAATCATCAGGCTTTTACTACCCGTTTACACCCAATTCAACCGACAAAACCAGGGCCTGGTATCGGGTTGGATATGGCATTCCCTGTAACGCCGACAACTGAATGCCGGCGTGCAATCAGGCATTCAGTTGTGCTAACAGACCTGGAAATGGCCTGTATAATCAGGCAGTCATCCCATTATGACGCAACAAGGCGTCCATTTGCGGTTCGCGCCCGCGAAACGCGACAAATGAGTCCAGCGCCGGACGGCTGCCGCCCATGGCGAGGATTTCCTGTTTGAAACGCGAACCGGTATCAGCATCCATCACGCCTGCGGTACTGCTTGAGGCATTTTCTTCAAACAGGCCATAAGCGTCTGCCGATAAAACCTCCGCCCATTTGTAGCTGTAATAGCCAGCCGCGTAGCCGCCGCCAAAAATATGCGCAAAGCTGTTGGGAAAGCGATTATAGTCGGGCGGCATGATAACAGCGACCTCATCACGCACTTCGTCGAGCAGCTGCAGCACTGTTTTGTCGCCATGCGGATCAAAGTCATAGTGCAGGTGCATATCAAACAAAGCAAATTCAATCTGACGCACCATCTGCATGCCGCTCTGGAAATTCTTGGCAGCAAGCATTTTATCGAACAGCGTTCTGGGCAGGGATTCCTTGGCTTCGACATGCTCAGTCATTTCTGTAAGCACATCCCATTCCCAACAAAAATTTTCCATAAACTGACTGGGGAGTTCCACCGCATCCCATTCTACGCCATTGATACCGGAGACATTGAGATCATCAATCTGGGTCAGCAGGTGGTGCAGCCCATGACCGAATTCGTGAAACAACACGATCACCTCATTATGGGTAAATAAAGCAGGCCTCGGTTTGCCTTTGATTTCCACCGGCGCTGAGAAATTACACGTCAGATAAGCAACGGGTATTTGTACAACGCTGCCGCCTTGCTCACAGCCAATGCGCCGACGCGAAATAGCGCCATCCATCCATGCGCCGCCGCGTTTGGTCGAACGTGCATACAAATCAACATAAAACCGCCCGATCAATGCACCACTGGCATCAAAAATATCGAATAGCTTAACATCCGGATGCCAGTATTGAATTTGATGTTCGAGTTCAATGGAGTCAGCTGGAACAATGGAGATATGATAAAGCTTTTCAACCAGTTTAAACATGCCCGGCAAAACTTTATTCTCAGGAAAATACTGTTTAACTTCCTGGTCCGAAAAGGCATAACGCGCCTGCCTCAGTTTTTCACTGGCATAAGGAATATCCCAGGCTTCGAGTTTCGGCAGATTCAGCTGTTCGGTGGCAAATTGCTGTAATTCCTGCAAATCCTTTTGTGCGTAAGGTTTGGCTTTAGCGGCCAGTTCCCTGAGAAAATCAAGTACTTGTTGTGGCGATGATGCCATTTTGGTAGCCAATGAAATTTCTGCATAATTTTTATAACCCAGCAATTTTGCCTCTTCTTCACGCAGTTCGAGTATTTTATTGATCAGGGGCATATTATCCCAGTTTTTTTGGCCGCTCTTATCATCTGCCGCATTGTACTCACTCGCACGGGTATAGAACGCATGGTACATTTTTTCGCGCAAAGTGCGATTATCGGCATACTGTTGCACGGGCAAATAAGACGGCATATGCAGTGTAAATTTCCAGCCATGCTTGCCATCTTTCTCGGCCAGTTGCTGAGCAGTATGTAAGACATCTTCCGGAATGCCCGAGACTTCTTCGGCATTCTCAATCAATAATGAAAAGGCATTGGTTGCATCCAGTAAATTATCATTAAATTTTGATGCGTGTTCTGACAAAGCTTCCTGAATCTTGAGAAAACGCTGTTTTTTTTCCGGCGGCAGTTCAGCTCCCCCCAGGCGAAAATCCCTGAGTTCATTATCAACAATTTTCTTTCGCGCCGAACTAAGCGTTTCATACTCGGTACTTGCGCGCAATTGTTTAAATTTCTCGAACAATTTTTGATCCTGCGAGAGTTCGGCATAAAACTGGGTTATCAGTGGCAGGTTTTGATTATAGATTTCGCGCAATTCCGGCGTATTCATGACAGCATTCAAATGTGATACCTGCCCCCATGCCCGTGACATGCGTTCGTTAGCATCCACCATAGGCTGCACAAATGATTGCCAGGTCGGCGTTTGCGGATCATGACGAATGTTATCGATAGTTGCCTTGTTTTCATTAAGCAATGTTTCAATTGCAGGCGTAATATGTGCAGCATTTATCTCTGAAAAACGCGGCAGCCCTGAAAAGTCTAGTAATGGATTTGATGGTGTATTCATAAGTTGGAAATTAAGTTTCGTTAACGTTAAGATTCGTAGACGATTTTACCATTGATTAATGTATATCTTACTTTCCCGGGTACTTCCATACCCAGAAAAGGCGTATTCTTTCCCTGACTCAACAGCGCGGGTGAAGTTACCTTCCAATAAATATCAGGGTCGAAAATGCAAATATCCGCAGCTGCTCCTGGTGACAAGTGCCCTGCATCAATGCCCAAAACTTTTGCCGGTTTAGAAGTGATTCCGGCCAACACTTTAACAAGCGGCTGTTTCATTTCCATGCCATATTTTAAAGTGAGTGACAGCAACAATTCCACCCCTGTAGCACCGATCTCCGCCTGACCAAAAGGCAGTAGTTTAGCGTCTTCATCAACAGGCGCATGATCGGAACAAATCGCATCAATTGTACCGTCCAGCAAGCCGCTGCGTAATGCATCACGATCACTGATACTTCTCAATGGCGGCATGATGTGGCAATTGGAATCAAAAAACCCAATGTCCATATCCGACATATGAATATGGTTCATTGACACATCGCATGTCATCGACAAACCCTGCTGTCTGGCCGTACGCACCATTGCCAGTCCTTTAGCACTGGATATCCGGCACAAATGTATATGCACATCAACTTCATTCGCCAATAAAATAATATTGGATATAGCGATGGTTTCCGCACAGACCGGTATCGCCGGCAGCCCCAGCCGGGTCGCCACTTCACCATCATGCGCCACGCCATCATATGCCAGATTCTTATCCTGAGGACTGAGCCAGACACTGAAACCATATGTCGATGCATATTGCATCGCCTGCATTAAAATTCTTAAATTGCCAAGAAGCCCATTGGGCTGTCCGAAAACAATGCACCCGGCGTCACGCAGCTCAGCCATCTCAGTTAAATGCTCCCCATGCAAGCCTTGTGTCAGCGCACCTATTGGATACACATTTGCCTGATTCAGGTTTCGGGCACGATGCTTCACCATCTCCACCAAACCAGGTTCATCAAGCGGCGGATCGGTATCCGGTGGACAGGCAAAGCTGGTAACGCCGCCCGCTACGGCAGCATTCATCTCAGATTCAAGTGTAGCCATATATTCCAGACCTGGTTCACGCAGTCGTACCGACAAATCAACCAAACCCGGGCAAACCACTAAGTTGCTGGCATCCAGCACATGGTCGATTCGAAAAACATCCGGTTTATCGCCGATGGCAAGAATTTTACCGCCGGCAATATAAATATCCTGGATCACATCCAGCTCATTTTTCGGATCAATCAAACGCCCATTTTTAATATAAATATTCATACGCTTTGCGCCATCTGCGCCGCTGCTAAACCTGATGACCCGCGAGTATAGACATCACCGCCATACGCACTGCGATTCCAAATGTCACTTGCGGCAAAATAACCGATTGATGACCGTCGGCCACCGATGAATCAATTTCCACGCCACGATTCATGGGCCCCGGATGCATAACAATGGCATCCGGCCTGGCCAGCAATAATTTCTCCGGCGTCAGTCCATAGTACTTGAAGTATTCTTCTGAACTCGGCAGATGCGCGCCTTGCATGCGCTCTTTTTGCAAACGTAACATCACCAACACATCAACATCCTTCAGCCCTTCATTCATATCATGAAAAACATGCACCCCTAAACGCTCCACCTTACTCGGCAACAAGGTTTTTGGTGCAATAACGCGTACTTCGGGCACCCCCAGCGTAGTCAGCGCATGAATCTGGGAACGTGCGACTCTTGAGTGCATGATATCGCCAATAATGGCAACCCGTAAGTTATGAAATTGCTGCTTATAACGACGAATAGTGAACATATCCAACAAAGCCTGCGTCGGATGCGCATGGCGACCATCCCCGGCATTAATGACATGAATGCCCGGACGTACATGTTTTGCAATCAGATGTGCGGCGCCACTTTGCGCATGCCGAACTATCAGCATATCTGCATTCATTGCCGAAAGATTATCAACTGTATCCAGTAGAGTTTCGCCCTTGGATTGAGCGGAAACGGCAATATTCAGATTGAAAACATCCGCAGACAAGCGTTTTGCAGCAATCTCAAAAGTTGTTCGGGTGCGCGTACTCGGTTCAAAAAAGAGATTGAATATAGACTTACCCCGGAGCAGCGGTACTATTTTAACGTCACGTTCGGTGACGCCCACGAATGACTCCGCGGTATCCAGTATCTGCAGTAAAATCGCCGCAGGCAGACCTTCCATTGTCAACAAATGCTGTAAAACACGATTTTTATCCAATTGCGGATTTCTATTGATCATGCCGACAAGCCTTCCTCATCGTTTTCGGCACCCTTCTTATTCTTCAGGCTCAGCTTAAATTTCCCGTCATCATCCCGATTGAAGGCCAGTATTTTTTCTTTGGGTAACTGCAACTGCGCGCCGATATATTGCGCACAAATCGGTAACTCTCTGTCGCCTCGGTCCACCAGGGTAGCCAAACTGATCGAAGCCGGTCTGCCGTAATCAAACAATTCATTAATAGCTGCCCGAATAGTGCGCCCGGTCTGCAATACATCGTCAACCAGCAGAATATGTGCGCCATCCACAGTAAAAGGAATTTCAGAGGGCTTCACCTGTGCATGCAAGCCAATCTTATCGAAATCATCACGATAAAAGGACACACTGAGGATACCCAGTGGCTCCATGTGCTGAGATGTTGACAGTACTTGATACAGGCGCTCAGCCAGCCACACCCCACCGGTATGAATACCCACCACAGCAAATTGCTTATCGCTCTCTGCTTGAATTTTGTTAACCAGCTGTTCGAATAAGATTTCTGCGTCAGGCAGTGAAATATTACACATTTTGTTCATCAAAAAAAGACTGGAGTATATGTTGTGCCGCGATCTGATCCAAGAATTGTTTCTGTTTTTTTCCCGCTACACCCGCTTGCCGTAATGCTGCACTGGCCGTTTGGGACGTATAGCGCTCATCCACAAGGCATACTTTGATATTAAATCGCCCGGTCAGACGCCGTGCAAAACGTTGGCTCAACCGCGTCATTTCATGTTCAGAACCATCCGCATGATAAGGCAATCCGACAATCAGCAGCACCGGATTCCAGTTCGCTATCAGTTCCTGAATAATTGAAAAACGCTGATCGGTTTTCTCGCTATGAATTGTTGTCAGCGGATGCGCCAGATTCATTACGGTATCGCCCACCGCAACGCCAATGCGTTTTTTACCAAAGTCAAAAGCCAGCACAGTGCCCTGGATTGAGAAACCTGTCGATTGATTCTCTGTTGACATATTAGCTTGTTGGCAGGCTAGCGACTGATTCTCCATCCTGCTGCATTCTTGCGTAGCTCAACTGTCTGTCAAGCATGTCCGATATCGTTGGACAAACGCGTGAAATCAACGCCAAGCAATTCCATTGCAGCCTGCAGCCTTGCTTCCGATGGCAAATCGAAAATAACTTCCAAAGAAGCAGGTACAGACAACCACGCATTCTGCGCCATTTCATGCTCAATCTGTCCGGCCGCCCACCCTGCGTAGCCTAAGGCAACCAGAATCTGATCCGGTCCTTCTGCATTGGCAATCGCCTTGAGTATATCGAGTGAAGTAGTGAGTCCCAATTTCTGATTTATCGTCAACGTGGATTGCCAATTGCCTATTGGCTGATGTAACACAAAACCACAATCGAGCTGAACCGGACCGCCAAAAAGAACTGCTGATTCATTGCCTAATGATTCTTTTGATGCGATACCAAGCTGCTTAAACAAGCCGGCCAGCGATAAGTCCATAGGCCGGTTGATCACCAGCCCTAATGCACCCTGTTCATTATGCTCGCATATATAGGTAACCGTTTTGGAAAAAAATGAATTCTCCATTGCTGGCATAGCGATCAAAAAATGATGCGTTAAATTGATATTTTCCATGGCGAATTCAGCTTCCCGTTGTTATATGAAACGCAACCTGTATCGCATGTTTACATGCAATACATGTCTATGTAATCAAATCCAATAAGCTGTTTGAGTCATTACCTTGGAGCTTAGTTTCATGGCAAACTTGACTGGCAGCGGTAATTCAGCCCCGCCATGCGATAATGCCATCGTTGCATGAGAGGCTTCATCAATATGCATCTGTGAAACAATGGCTCTGCTTTTTCCATCATTTTGCGGCAAACGCAGCAAGTGACCGGATAGATGGTCACCCACCTGTTTCTCGGTCTCAGCCAGAAAACCCAAATTCCATTTGTCACCCATTACGCCGGCGAGCATGCCAATTACAAAAGAACCACCATACCATACTGGATTCAATAAGCTTTTACGCCCCCCCAACTCCTCTATACGTCGTTCAGTCCATGCCAGATGTTCGGTTTCCTCGCGGGCTGCCTGTATGAGTGTTTGTTGCACCATTTCATTGCGTGCAGTCAAACTCTGTCCCTGGTATAGCGCCTGTGCGCAGACTTCACCTACGTGATTGATACGCATGAGCGCCGCTGATAAATCCTTTTCGGGCACGGTCAAATCGGTTTCCGGCAGATCGCTGCCTGGCACAGGCCTGACCGTATGCGCCGGTGTTAACAGCGTACGTAAGGCACCATCAAAACCGATGATTATTTTATCAATATTAATCATAGTCTTCTTATATGAATAGTAAAAAAATGAACCATACTCGCAATTTTATTTCAATGTTCATGGCATACCCATTTGCCGCGCCAGCAATGTAACCGGATGCAAGACTTCTATATCAGAATCGATTTCACGTAATTTACCAGCGATATGCATTGAACAGCCCACATTTGAGGTTAGCAACAATTGTGCACCACTTTGGATAATTGCGTTAATTTTATTATCTAGCAACCTGCCTGCTAACTCCGGTTGTTGAATAAAATATATACCTGCAGCGCCACAACATTGATCATTATCCGCCAAAAAAACCACCTGTGCATCCGGAATATATTGTATCAGCTGATAAGGATAATCCTGATCACCCAATACATTTCGTAAACTGCAGGGATCCTGCACGGCTATTTTTTTTGCTAGCGGCCGAATGGATATTTGGTCCCAGCCTTCAGCACCGACCAGAAATTTACTGATATCCATCACACTTGGCTGCTTTATCTGATCTTCCTTCAGTTTCTTTTTGGCCTCACATCTATCGAATTCGCTCAATTGCACACAACAACCGGAAGCTGTACATCCAACGCGATTCAAACCCAGCTCACCAAAAGCCTGTTGATTGCTTTTCATCATCCGCACAGCTGTTTGAGCATCGCCGGCGTGTTGATGCAACGCGCCGCAACAGGTTTGCTTTTCTGGTATATACACGCTGTAACCAAGCCGATTTAACACAAAAATACTGGCATTCAATGTTGCCGTGTCCGTTAACCGCGCAACACACCCCAGAAACAAGCCGATCCTTCCTTTTTCTTCTCCAACTGCCGGATAAAAACTTCGCCAGGTATGTGAAAAAAACATTTTTCTATGACTGCCCGCATAGGGAAATACGACCGGCGGCAATTGCATCACCATTTTATCCATTCCGGATTGCTTCCAGAAACTGAATTTTTGCAGCCATGGCAATGAATTCAGCCATCGCAACAATCGCAACATGCCGCTTTTCTGAAACAAATAAAGCAACCAGCGCAATCGGTCCAGTCGCGCCGGTTGAACAACCAACGCTTCCAGCAATTGCGAAAGAAACCGTTGTCGCTGTGTTAATTTTTCAGCCCCTGTTTCATCCCGGCATGACTCAGATTCACGGATCATTTTGCGTGTCTCATCAATCAGTAATCCATACGCCACATTATTCGGGCACACAGATTCACAGGCACGACAAGTCAGACAGCGGTCCATGTGCTCAATGAATTTCTCATTCGAAGGAATACGGCCATTAACAACGCCACTCATCAAGGCAATACGCCCGCGCGGAGAATCCGCTTCGGATTTCAATAAACGATAGGTCGGACAGTGCGGCAAACACAACCCGCACGAAACGCAGCGATTGGTTTCTTCAATAAGAAATTTTTTTGAATACCCGGATGATGAACGATCAGATCCCACAATTTAAGTTTTCCATTGTATTTTCATAATTGTAAGACAACTTTACTGAAAAAAGATTTAAACGACAATTTTTGTCATGTAACAATCAACGCAGGCAAATCGTTCCCAACCATTAAACAGCAAACTGAGCAACATTGCAAAACCAGCAAAAAGTGCAATAGCATCATTCAACGTTTACCGGACTTACAATTCCGGCGCTTACCAAAAAGAGCCGCAATAAACCGAAACACTTATGGAACGAAGCGTACGCGAAAAAGGATCCTGTATATCGATCATGACTTTCCCGCGCTCCGGGACACCTTCAAACTGGTAAACTTAGCCGGAGATTCACAAAAACCCATCTTTTTTAACGATTAAATATGAATGAATACGCCGATCATTTCAATGCTTTGCTGATTTCAAGCGTCATAGTCATATTCTGCGTAGTTTTACATTATGAAGCGTTGCGATTTTTAAGTCGCACCATCGGCATTCATGTTCATAAACGCATAGGCGTACTCGTCGTCATGCTGGGTTTACTGGCCGCGCACGTCCTTGAAATTATCGTTTTCGCTTCAGGCTATATGTTAATGCAGCAAGTTTTTGGATTAGGGCATATTACCAACATAGATGAAGGCAATTTCCTAGATTATATTTACTACTCATCGGTTGTGTATACAACAGTTGGGTTCGGTGATTTATTACCTGTCGGCGCCGTGCGTATGTTGAGTGCCGCTGAAGGTCTGGTTGGACTGGCCATGATTACCTGGTCGGCCTCCTTTACCTTTCTTGCCATGAAACATTTCTGGCCGCACCCAATGGAAGAAGCAAAAAAGCCATCAAAGGATTAATTCCCTGAATTCTCGCCACATAAAATCACTGGATCACACTTAATTACCCATCGATACCTGGCGTGAAAGGGTTCGACAAAACATAAACATGCTAAAACAGAATCAACGTATAAACACGACATAGAACGGTTGGCGCAAAATGAACAAGTGCCAACAAAATACCTCGACTGCAAAAACTGCAAAGCTCCAGATAAACCTTGCATCCTTATTATGAGCTGCTATCAATCATGCTAACTGACGAACTGCAATCTATTATAGATCGCCACAAACCGTGGCTGGTAATTACGGGGGCCGGGATCAGCTTAAACTCCGGAATTCCGACTTATCGCGATGACAAAGGGAACTGGCTGCGCAGCGACCCCATTAAGCATCACGAATTTATCCAATATGAAAACAAGCGGAAACGCTACTGGGCTCGAAGCGCAGTTGGCTGGCCTCCGGTTGAACGGGCGCAACCCAATGATGTGCATTATGCGCTCGCAGAACTGGAGAAGCGCGGCTACATCACTGGCCTTATTACACAAAATGTTGATCGATTACATCAAAAAGCAGGGCAACAAAATGTGATTGACCTGCACGGGCGACTTGATCGGGTACGCTGTTTAAACTGCGGACAATATGAAGAGCGTTGGCAGCTTCAAGTTCGTTTACTGGAGCGCAATCCATTTTTAACGCCACTCACCGCAGAATTGGCACCCGATGGAGATGCCCATGTGGAAGATAAAACTATTGAGAAAATTACACCGGTTAACTGTATGTCATGCGACGGCATCTTAATGCCCGATGTCGTTTTTTTTGGGGGTACGGTTCCCAAAAAAACCAATCTCGCCACTGCACAATTATATGAACAAAGCAACGGGGTGTTAGTCGTTGGTTCGTCGTTAATGGTGTACTCCGGCTTTCGTTTCTGCAAACTGGCGAAACAGGATGGTAAACCGTTAATGATTATTAATCGCGGCAAAACCCGTGCTGATGATTTTGCCGACTATAAAATTAAACGGGACTGCCAATCGGTTTTATCAGCTTTAATCGACTATCAGTACCCATCATTTCAAAGTTGATGGAGAGTACTAACGAGGCAGTTTATATTCTGTGCCAGATAAGCATTACGGCTAACGCACTTTGCTAGCTGGCCACGTCAAATAACTGTTGAGCAACTTTTTTACATTTTTTTTGCTAGTGGTACTCATTTCAGGGCTGCGTGCCGCTTCTACTCACGCATATCACTGATCTAGAACCAGTCTGATTGCATCTAATTTAAACTCCTTCGTTACTGCTTTCTGGTTACTATTTTATTTCATATGATTGATGACATCGGGTTGGACGCTAATTCTACTTCAGCCTATACAGAATACATTCTGTCTCAAATTGTCAAAATACGAAAATTTAAGGCAAACATAGTTTTCATATCTTTGAAATAGCGTTATTTTGTAATTCGCTGATTTGCTGAGTACGTAGCCCCTGCTTTTTTAAATTAAACGACGAATCCAATACATGTCATCAAGAATTACCTTTGCTATTTTGATGGACAGACACGTGAATTAGACACATATTCACTCTGGATTGTTGATTGTTTAGGCGATAAAATAAAACTGTCTATTGCGCTTCATATAAAGTATTTTTGATCTAAAAAAACTAACATTTTTGGACTTACTGAAATAACAAGTAACTAAATGAGGACTATTGCACTCATTCAGCAGTTGAATTCCAAAGTTCGACAAGCCCAAAAAGTAGTAGTTAAACAAAATGCTCTCTACTTCCAGCGTTAACTTTACGAATTAAATCCCGCTCAAATCTGCAAGGGTAGTAGGTGCCGTTGACGTGCCTACCAATGCAACAACAGTATCGCGTGTATCAATATATATATTACTATTACCACCTGTTTGGTGCTGAACAACATAGGTTACATCGGTACCGGCAACAGATGTTCCTAATAATTTAAAAGCAATTGTATCGCCTGTTTGCTTCCAGAAATTTGTATTAACAGCTCTTTGCGCTGTAATAGCCGTAGCAATATCAGTCGCTAAACTACCAGACGTGGCTCCTGTTGAGTTAACATTGTTTGCTGTACTAAAGTCACTACCAGTCGTTGCTGCCAATGACGTCGGTATAATTTCCAGGTCAAGTATGTCTGTACCCGCTGTATAGTCGGAAATTTTATCCAAAGACGTATTCAGTGAATCCGCGGCTCCTATTATAAACGTGTCAGTACCACCTCCACCACTCATGATGTCTGCACCGACGCCACCTGTAATTGTATCGACTCCTCCACCGCCAACAATTGTGTCAGCTCCACTTCCACCGGTTATAGTATGACCCGAATCAGATAATGTTATGCTATTTGTGAAATTAGCTAAAATATAGCTTTCAACCGAAGGAATTACAGTAATTGATGCGGCATCTGTAAATGTAAGTGTGTTTGAACCTGTTGCTGTAGTTTTGGGAGCAATTGTGTCATGTTGAGAATCAGTTATCGATGCATCTCCAGTTGCTGTAATTGCTGTAGCCGCTGCAATTGCAGCATTATTGGTTGCCATGGTTATATTAGTGAAAGTATCAGTCACAGCATATGAATTAACACCACTGTTTCCTGCGTCATCAATGGTTTTAGCTTGTGTTGCTGTCACATTATCGGTAATGGTGATATTGACTGCTTCATTCAGGCCGGCACCAGCGGCTATATTCGCGGCTACATCGCTGATGCTGTAAGTGACACTGGTTGCAAAGCCTGCAATGGTGTTTGCCTGGGCAATGGTTGCTGCGGTGCTGGCGGTGACCGCACCTGCTGCATTTGCAATCACTGCATTGGATGAACCTGCTATGGCTACCGCGGTATCGGTTATGGTCGCTACTGACTTGCTGCCGGAGTTGGTGGCGTTTTCTATGGTCGTGGCCTGCGCGATGGTGACATCATCGGTAATAGTAATATTGACCGCTTCATTCAGGCCGGCGCCAGCGGCTATATTCGCGGCGACATCGCTGATGCTGTAGGTGACACTGGTTATAAAACCTGCAATGGTGTTTGCCTGGGCAATGGTTGCTGCGGTGCTGGCGGTGACCGCACCTGCTGCGTTTGCCAGCACTGCATTGGATGAACCTGCTATGGCTGCCGCGGTATCGGTTATGGTCGCCACTGACTTGCTGCCGGAGTTGGTGGCGTTTTCTATGGTCGTGG
>NZ_QAAE01000022.1 GCF_003046585.1 Nitrosomonas aestuarii
GCGGTTTATGTAGGTTTTATAGCGTTGGCTGGAACGGCTGCTGAAACTGGCGTCATGGTATTAAATTTTATTGACATTGAAATTTCCAGATTGCGCAAAGAAAAACAAGCACTCTTGTCTTCCACAGAAATTAAAGAGGCGGTTGAGTCTGCGACTGCAATGCGTGTGCGGCCTGTGTCGATTACAGCGTTTTCTACCATGATCGGATTAATTCCCATCATGATGGCCACTGGCAGCGGTGCAGACGTCACCCACCGCATTGCGGCGCCGGTATTAGGTGGTATGTTCACAGTATTATTGTTGACTCTACTGGTTTTCCCAGTTATCTACAGTTTAGTCCTGCAATTTCAGGAAAAAAGAAAGCAGCAAAGAATTGACGCAAATTAATTACAATTTTATAAAATTGGGAATAAATGAAATGAGGGAAGTGACATGAGTGTCAATCATACAGAAAATAACTCCTTAACTTACCCCTCCCGGTGTCCAAATAACCAGGGCCACTTCAGTTTCATACATCGTGCCATGTTGAATCCGCGAGTATGCGCGATTTTTGAGAATATGCTGCAGCTTTCTAGTCGACTTGGACTAGATGTGGTTGCTGAAGGTGTGGAAGATATTGATGACTGGAATTTTTTATGTGCCGCACATTATGAACTTCTGGTACAAGGTTATTTTATTGCACATCCTATGCCTGCTGCTGATGTGTTTGATTGGATCCAAAATTGGCATTCATGTTCGCATGATAAATTTGCTATCAAAGGAAGGCTCGGACAATAATAATAAATTACGTTTTTTTGAGCTTAAAATTAGATCAATAAAATCATATAGATTATGCAAGTCATAAATTTTATCTGACTTGATGACCTTGTTACTTTGTCCAATTTTAAAATGCTTCTTCACTATTTTTTAATGTTCAAGAAATTTACGTACTATTCTAATATCTTGTTGATTTACAGCGATAATGGTCGATAATTTAGCATTAGATGCGGGTTGTTTAGATATAATGCCTGTCGTCCCAGTGAAGTCTGGGACTGTTCACTCAGCTAGTTAACCGAATTAAGGATTGCGATCGTGGAGTCCATTATGAACATTGATGACGATTTTCTGACAATCGTCATGCATCTTATCGCAGCGCTAGTAGCAGGGAGTGCCATTGGCATGGAAAGAAGCCTACACGGTCACCCTGCCGGTCTCAGAACACATGCACTCGTCAGTCTCGCATCCGGTTTACTGATGCTAATCACACTATATCAATGGAAATGGCTCCCGAATATTCCAGTCGACGCCATAAGAATGGATCCGACCCGAATGGCTCAGGGAATTATGACGGGGATAGGTTTCCTGGGTGCGGGCGTAATTTTCAAAGAGGGTTTGAATGTTCGCGGCTTAACCACCGCCGCTTCGATCTGGATCACGGCAGGTATTGGTATTTTGATGGGTATAGGATTTTTTCTTGTCGGCATTCTTGGAACCATTCTTACTCTCGGTATTCTCTCTTTATTTCGTAAGATAGAGAACAGACTGCCTCGTCAGTTATATATCCAATATCATGTCAGCTTTGATCGAAGCAAGGTCATGTCGGAAAGTGAAGTCAGAAAACTCCTGGCTGCGCACGGGTTTGAGGTTGTCACTATGAGTTATCGCATCACCTCGGCAGGCCTTTTTGAATACCGTACGGATATTCGCACCACAAGTCTCGATAGAAATTCAGTTCTTGCGGTTGCAATGAATGAAATGGAATCAGTCCGTGAATTTCGCATCTCGACAACCGGCAACTGATATAGGGTGTGTTTAAACAAACGACGGAATGTTTCATAGGCTGTAAATCAGCTTTCAATATTTTCCAGTCATTAGGCCATATAAAGCAATGAAATATAAAACTCACCTGATAAATATACATGCTGGTTTTTTAAAAAACTGGCAAGTTTTCAGCTGAATGACAACTGGAAGACGTCGATCGCTGGATAGCTTTCTGGAAGTTTGAGCTAGTACAACTAATTAGCAAATCTTCCCGCCGTTGCAAATATTGAAGTGGTTTATCACTCCGCCTTGAATCACGATATCAGCCTGTCTTTCGCTTAAATTATGTTTTACCTTGATATCATTACCTGAGGTCTTGTTTTTTAACACTATAGCAAGATTTCTCTTCAATGATTCATGTAAGTTCTCCAAAACCAAATCATCTTCCTGATTTATTTTGTCATAATCTTCAGGATTTTCAAACTCAAGAGGTAGTATTCCGAAGTTGGCAAGATTCTGCCAACCTATGCGTGCATAGCTCTTAGCAACAACAGCTACTTGTCCCAAATATCTTGGCGCGAGTGCTGCGTGCTCACGACTCGATCCCTGTGCATAATTTTCACCAGCAATCGTAATATGCCCACCATTCTTATTTTTCGCCTCAAGAGCACGATCATAATATTTTTCGTCAAGAATAAAATAAGTCCATTTGCTTATTTCTGGAATATTGCTTCTCAATGGCAGCACCTCTGCTCCAGCTCGAAGTATCTCGTCTGTTGAAATATTGTCCGCCACTTTTATCACGACAGGAACATTGTATGTATCCTTCAAAGGTTCAAGATAAGGAAGCTCTTTAATATTAGGCCCTTTACGCAATTTAACTTTGCTTCCGTCTTCAATGGGAGCAATCAACAGATCAGTATTGATTATCTCAGTCTCAGGCTGTTGGAATTTAGGATAATTCATACCATATATCTTCTCAAGATTTCTTGGATCAGTTATTGCTCCGGTAAGTGCTGATGCTGCCGCAGTCTCAGGACTGCAAAGATATACCTGATCGTCAAGTGTGCCGGAACGTCCTGGAAAGTTTCTTGGCATTGTTCTTAAGCTTACTGTGTTTGTTGCAGGCGCCTGCCCCATTCCGATGCAGCCCATACATCCCGTCTGATGCGACCTTGCACCAGCATGGACAAGATTCTTGAAAGAGCCCATGCTCGTAAGATTTTCAAGCATTTGTCTTGAGCTTGGGTTTACATCCAAAGAAACTCTATCATGGACCTTTCGTCCCCTGACTATCTCAGCTACGACCCAGAAATCTCTCACTCCAGGATTAGCTGAAGACCCGATAACACATTGATGCACTTCTTTTCCCTCAATTTCCTTTACTGGAATCACATTTCCAGGACTTGAAGGGCAGGCTATCAACGGTTCAACTTTAGATAAGTCTATTTCGTCTTCAAAATCATAAATGCATTCATTATCTGCTTTAAGCTCAACCCAGTCCTTTTCTCGTCCCTGAATCTTTAGGTATCTTCTTGTTTCATCGTCACTTGGGAATACTGTAGAGGTGGCGCCCATTTCTGTTCCCATATTGGCTATGACATGCCTATCCATTGTGCTTAGCATACTAAGACCTTCACCATGGTACTCAATGATCATTCCTCTGCATCCATTTACGTCATATCTTCTTAGCATCTCAAGAACTACATCCTTTGCGCTAACCCAGTCAGAAAGTTTTCCTGTTAGCCTTACACCAAAGACTTTAGGCATATCAATGTACAACGGTTCTCCTGCAATCGCGAACGCAACATCGAGCCCGCCGGACCCCAACGCAAGCATTCCTAGGGCACCTGCTGCTGGAGTGTGGCTGTCACTTCCTATTAGGGTTTTTCCTGGCTTTCCAAAATGTTGTTGATGCACTGGATGGCTGACGCCATTTCCGGGACGCGAAAACCATATGCCGAATTTAGCAGCTGCAGATTGCAGGAAAAGATGATCATCAGCATTTTTGAAGTCAGTCTGAAGAAGGTTATGGTCAATATACTGGACAGCCACTTCTGTCATAGCTTTCTTTACTCTCATGGCTTCAAGCTCCAACTGGACTAATGTCCCTGTGGCATCTTGAAGTAACGCTTGATCTATTTTAAGACCGATTTCAGAACCAGCAATCATCTCTCCTTTCACGAGATGAGATTTAATGAGCTTTTGTACAACGTTTAAACTATCCATAATTTCTACCTTTTTGTGATCTAAGAATTTCAGAGGCACATAATCAGAGACGCATGATTTAATTGCATATCACAGATCTCTGATATATTTGATATTTGTTCTAAACGCATCCCAGACTTCGCCTTTCCGATCTCTTAGTGCCAGATTGACCATGTCCAGACTATTATTGTTAAAGACAATCAGTATTATTGGCAATTTATATGGGTAATAGTCATCAGATCTCCCCTGAGCATCGAAATACCTCCGTCGCCACAAAATGCCATGACTTGGCGCTCGGGTGAGCGCAGTGCAGCACCGATAGATTGCGGCATAGCATTGCCATGGGTCCGTGCGAAAAGCTACCCATTAATGTGCGCTTACTGGTGCCTTGCAGATAGCGTGCCGCTCATACTGTATTCATGCCAGTATCTGCAGTGAAGATTGCATCAACATCGACTAGCCGATCAATCATCTCGGCGGCAAATTCAGGTTTAATCAAGTTTTCCTCGTCGGGATACGCAGCATGCACGCGGAAATCTTCCTCTACTTCGACATGGTCCGCCAGATAGGCATTTAAAAAATCATCTTCTACCTTGGGATTAATTAATGTATTGCAATGTGCCATGGGCTGATTCTCCAATTTTATTCAATAAGTTATGGAAAACGTCATTGTAACAATTTTGGCTGAATTGGGCCCCCTTGTTTGTCTGTTAACGGGGCAGCAGTGGCAAAAAATGAAAAATGAGACTTATTTGTCAAGCTAACCCCGGCAATAGATTGCGCAACCCATCCACAATAAACTCCACCGACATGGCTGCCAGTATCAGTCCCATGACACGCGTTGTTACATTCATTGCGGTTTGGCTCATACGATTCCCAATTTGCGGTGCGAAATGCAATATACCCCAAATAATTAGCGCCACTAGCAGACAGATAATAAGAAGAGCCAGATTGTTTATTGCTCCTTCTGTTTGATTGCTAAATAAGATAATAGTACTGATCGAACCGGGTCCCGCTAGTAAAGGTATCGCAAGGGGAACAACCGCAACCGACGCCGACTTGCTATCGACAGCCTCTTCGTCTTCCTCAGGAGTGTGTCCGGTTCGATTGATTGTCACCTGCAGCATTCCGAAGGCAATAGACATAAGCAGTATGCCCCCTGCTACTCTGAAAGCATCGACGCTGATACTGAAGAAGGATAAAATTGATTGGCCTAACAACATGGTCACGATGAAGACACAGGCAACCGAAAATGCAGTAGTGCGGGCTACTGCTAGGCGCCGATGTTTAATATTTTCCGTGAAGCTAAGGTAAAGTGGTACTACGCCTATCGGACTAACGATCGCAAACAAGCCGACAAACATGCGTGTGTATTCATTCCAATCCATTGACTACCTTTTTTAATTAAAACGGCGAGTTACATTAAAACTGCCGCTTGTGTTTTGCCCCCATTTAGTCAGCGTTTTCTGAATCCACGTACATGAGAATATTTCTAATGCAATGAATTTAAAAAAAATAGATGCTCCCTAACCCCAAAACTTGGCAGATTTTTGTGTCTAAATTTGGATTCTTAGAATATGCAATATTGATCTATATTCAATCTCTTAGAGAAAGCTAGGTGCCGCATTACATATTTTTGTAGGATTAGAGCCTACAGAAGACTTGTAAAGGAGGTTATGGCTAAATCATTCCAGGACGGCAACTACGCTGCGCTTCACACTCTTCAACGCGGCGTTACTAATTGCTGTGTATTATGTTCTTGTGTAAACAATCTCCATCATCTTCATTTCCTCGCTACCGTGATGAGCGCCGTACATATCAAATGTCTGGGTATTCTTGTCAACAATCTTCCAAATAGCGCGATGTGTCATGTGGCCGCCTCCTGGTTCGGCATGTTGTCCATGTAGCGTGATGGTTTTGCCATCCGCGCTTGCAGTTCCTTCCATAGTGAATATCCCGGTACCCATAGTACTCATCCACGCCGAAACATAGCGCTTAAGAATATTGTCATAGGCATTGATTACTATCCCAGCGTAAGGTTGTCCATGCATTAGGCCGTTGTATTCCTGTTGGAGAAAGCGGCCGCCTAGCAGCATTTTCATTTCAGCGGAGCCGGTCGATTCCACAGGTGGCTTGTTGGGTTCCATCCATTCCTTGGTTTCTGTAGTCCAGCTTCCAGCAAGACTGGCAAACAGTTGATGAGGTTCGCCTGGCATAGCTAGCTTGGTGTAGAGTTCCATCATGGCCTGTGGATCCACATTTTGTTTTTCTTTCGTGTCCGCCGCGAAGGTAACGAATGATATCAACACAACACAAATAGTAGTGAGTGTAAATTTTATGATGCGCATAATAGTATCCGCCTTATGAAATTAAACTTAGTTTTATGAGGGGAGTAAAAATCCCTCTTCAGAATTGAATTGTATCGAAAACCTCAGTATATTTTCTAACATAGAGTTTGTCGTGGTTAAGTTCTTCCTGACCTCTAGAATACTATTTTTAAGCAATGATTTACTTGGGATAAGAGAAATATTCTTTCAATAATCTAATACTACTGGCGCAGAATATTGAACAGCACCTCTGACCCTCGGATTTCGACGGTTAGGCTTAACAATCCCATTTTTCGGGCATACTAAAGCACCACCAGCCCAATTACCTGGTGTGTTACCCATATTTTATATTCCCGGTTACGGTTTCATTCGCGTATAACCCTCCGCCCGTAATTTCTGCAGAATTGTTGGTTAGGGTACTCGTCTTCATGTCTAGTATCCATCTTTTTTCTGATAAACACCGAATATATATGTTTGTTGCCAACAAATTTTCCGCCAGAAAACGTCTAGGGAGCTGCATCACAATTATCGGCGATTACTACTCGGTTGCGGCCATTTTTCTTTGCTTCATACATTGCCGAGTCTGCACGCTCAAGCAATGTTTCGAAGTACTCATTATTTCTTAGCATCGCCACCCCAAGACTAATTGTTATTTCGATGCTGAAATTTTTTGCGTGAAAGGGAGTGTCAGCAACCTCTTTACGTATTCGTTCCGCGATGACTCTCGCCAGCGCTAAGTCGGTATTTTTCAGAATAATGACGAACTCTTCTCCGCCGAACCGACCAATCATGTCGAATCCGCGAATTGCCGTTTGAATTCGCTTTGCCGTATGCTGGAGTACGATATCGCCGACGAGATGGCCATAGGTGTCGTTGACTTTTTTGAATAAATCGAGATCCGCCATCATCACGCACAAGGGACTGTCGTTTTGCTTCGCCTTATTGGCCTGGTGCTCGAGAATATCCATGAGACTGCTATAACTCAACACGCCGGTGAGTTGATCGGTTGCGACTTTTTGGTGTAGCTGGGATGCTTCTTCGCTCAGTCTGTCCAGCGCCTTCTGCAACTCGTCAACCTCACCTAGACGGTAGCCTTTCGCAGTCAGATACAAGTTTAGAGAAGTGAGTTTGAATACACAGTCCACTAACGACCATACAGTCTCTGGATCGCGATTGCATTGAACCGATATACTATCGACCAGAACTTGCTGTATAAGGCAATGTTGTAATTGCAAAATACTCAACGGGGTTTTTGTGCGGGCCCATGCCACAGCAACACCTAATTGATTTTCAAAATACCGGGGGGTGTCGAAATTTTGTCCGAAGCAACTCAAGTAATCAATCCAGGATTGCTTAAAGGATTCGACGCCAATATTTTTCTTTATCAGTGAAAAGTCTTGATAGAGCACAAGCTTATCAAGACAAGAACTTACCAAAGCATCAACTTTCTCATATATGAACTCGCTCCGAAGATGCTCCGCGTGCTTACCGTATTCCGCCTCTAATCCCAATAATGAAATAGTTTTCTGGATTCGTGCGCAGTCAAATCCAAGGGCCGCGCAGTTAGGTGTGGTTTCAGAGTTCATTATATTCTAGAAAATTTTTCACGATAGTACGCTACCGACCCCTTTTATCATTTTGGAAGTGCGTTGGAAAGGCAAATATATCCATTTGTAGCAATGAAACTTCTCTGTCCACCTCTGTATTATGGTCGGCGGGTAACCAATTTCAACCACTCGTGAAATGTAGTCGTCTTTCCTTTCTACGCCCAGCTTAGCGATTTCCTGAATAACCTGATCGTAGAATTCAGAACGATAACGCTTGATTTTCTCATCAGTCACACCGAGCTTGCGAAGAGGCTGCTGTGCATATTTGTGGACAAGAAAGAGAATATCATCCGTCAACATATTGACGAGGAGTATGTGACGAATGATCCGCGCTTGTTCGATAAAAAGCGACCTGTTGGGAAGGGTGTAGCGCTCTTTGGCTTAGAATAGTCAATAAAAAAACCCACCGAAGTGGGTTTTGAGGGTTACTACCATTTAACAGGGAGTGTCAGGTTTCTGTTGGGTTGTTTGGCAAATTTTAACGATCCGGTCTAGCCTTTAATCTTGCCTGATTCAGCAAATTTCTGTTGGTATGCTTGTTCCTCGGCCATTTTGTTATGGTACGCAGCTTTTTGCAGATTTTCTTCTGCAGCTTTTTCGAATTCGTGAATTTTATAAATCACATGTTTTTTGATACGCTGTCCATTCCTACCTAAGAAACTAGTACTAGGCTTATGATTGAACGCTTCTACCTGTTCTTCTATTTTAGCCTGCATTTCTTTGGCTTGATCTTCATAGTAATGTGCCAATGCATTATGATCAACATTGCCTTTACCACTTAGTACAGTCACATTTATTTCTTCACCTTGTTCTGCGGCAATGGAGCTCACCGGCATAGCAATGACCATAAAAGCAAAAATTGACAATATTGTAAAATATTTAATGGTTTCTGTTTTCATGATAGTGACTCCTTGAATTGACTGTTGACTTGAATATAACTCTAAACAAGTCAACATCTGAAGTATATTGGGGAGACTATTATTCTTATCTAATGAATACCATTAGGTGTTCCGAGAAGGTCGTAATAGATTGAAAGTTGCTCAATAATGTTACAAGGGGCAGAAGCTGTCCAAAATGGGTGTTCGTATATCAACACATGTGCAAAACTATAAAACACTATTGTTTGGGCATATATAAACAGCCTGTCCAATAGCGATCCTTTTTGAACAGGTCTAAATCGAGACCTTCAAGCATGGGGGGGTAAATTAATAGTCCACAACAAGGAAATGGAATTTTCCGCTACTTGCTTAATTTTGGCGTCCATTTTGATAGAGAAATTATCAGAAGCTTCTGAGTTTACAACTTATTAGAAAAAAATGCTTTGCTGCTAATCTCGTTGAGACTGACTTAATGCAGTCTGTGCAGCATCCAGATTGGTTTGCACAGTCCGGGTATTGGGGTGGTCTTTGCCTAGGAATTTTTCAAGTGTAGCCAGTACCAGCTCAAAATACGCAATGGCCTTGTGGTATTCGCCTAATGAATCCCACGCCCCGCCCAGGTTGTTTCGGGTTGCTGCGACACTGGGATGATGCTCCCCATAGGTCTTGAGGCCGCTTGCCAGCGCCTGTTCATAATATTCGATGGCTCTGTGGTATTCGTCCAATTGACGCCACGCTGATCCCAGGTTATTTCGGGTTGCTGCAACATTGGGATGATGCTCCCCATAGGTCTTGAGGCCGCTTACCAGCGCCTGTTCAAAATATTCAATGGCCTTGTGGTATTCGCCTAATGAATTCCACGCCCCGCCCAGGTTGTTTCGGGTTGTTGCAACATTGGGATGATGCTCCCCATAGGTCTTGAGGCCGCTTACCAGCGCCTGTTCAAAATATTCAATGGCCTTGTGGTATTCGCCTAATGAATTCCACGCCCCGCCCAGGTTGTTTCGGGTTGTTGCGATACTGGGATGATGCTCACCATAGGTCTTGAGGCCGCTTGCCAGCGCCAACTCATAATACGTAATAGCCTTGTGGTATTCACCTAATGAATTCCACGCCGCACCCAGGTTGTTTCGGGTTGTTGCGATACTGGGATGATGCTCACCATAGGTTTTGAGGTCGCTGGCCAGCGCGCGCTCTAAATACGCAATGGCTTTCTTGTAATTGGCGAACGTGTGATGTAATAAGCCCGCTTCATTTAAATGCAGCGTATTATAAGGTTGCAGCCGAACCGCATTTTCATAATGCCCAAGTGCGTCTGTATATCGAATAGCGTCTTGTGCAATCTTACCGCGCTGAAAGGCTGCTTCGGTAACCCGCTTGATATGGCTTTCCCCTTCATCTACGATTTGCTGAAACAGGCTATCCGCTTTATCGGTTTCACCCTGCTGCAAGGCTTCAATCGCCTGATCCAGCAATCCATCAGGAAATTCACCACGCAGTTGTTCCAATTGCGCAATACGTTCTTTTAGATCGGCAATATATGCTTCATAACTCGCTTCCGTGTCTTGTAGCCGCAGCTCAATATCTCTTAGTTCAATTTCAAGTAATTGTCGGTCTGCTGCATGCGCCTGTTCCAGTTCAGCGCGGATTTCTGCCTCGCGGCGCTTCAGTCTTTGTTCATGTTGCTCAAGGGTTATGCCAATGTGTATGGTTTGATTTTGGATATGAGCATTGTTGGTAACGTTAGCATGGATGTTACCAATGACCGTATGAACATTAGCCGTACCGCCATTTGTACTTGGATTTGTAGTGTCACCCTGATTGCCAAGCCAGGTGCCAAGAACACCTATTGATGTAACCAACAACATTAATAATACAATCTTTTCGCGTGTACGCAATGCCTTCCACCATTCCAGTAATTCATGCCCTATCTGCAAATCAATCTTTTCCTTATAGTAGAGAACGTTACATACAACCGCGAATTCCAGAATTGTAGCAGATAATGTTCTGCCTCTATTTAGGGCAACCAGCTGAATCCATTTCACCTGATTCACTTAAGTCTGTTGCACACAGCCTTATCCACAGATATTGTGGACAAGGCGACAGGCTGTTCGTATGCGCATATTTTTTCAACATTCATTGCAGTGTTATATAGTATAATGATAGTAGTAATACTATTAATGGTATTTAACTGCAACAACTGATATTTATTTTACTAATACTGCATATTTACCATGAACATACTCCTCAGAACCGACTTCAAAACAAATGCTCGCGGCTATACCCTGCTGATCGCACGCGACCTGTTCGGTGAATTGTCTGTGGTGCGATGCTGGTATGGATTGCACAATAACCGGGGTGGCCATAAACAGCAACCCTGTCATGACTGGCATGAAGCACTGAAAGCATACCAACGGATAACCGCCAGACGGCTACGCAGAGGCTATCAGGAAATATCGCCGGTTGAGGCCGAAAACGCCGCCTGACCCTCCTTTTTCCAACACACACATCTTAAATCCCATGGAACGTAAGCCCAAGGTCACACAACAGGCGGTTGACGCAGCCTGCGAAGAATTACAGCAAGCTGGCAAGAATGCCACTGTAAACGCTGTCATTGCGATCTCAGGCGGCTCTTTTTCGACTGTCGGTGCAATGGTCAAGGCCTGGCGCACGGAACAGCAAAAAAAAGCTGAGCCGGCCATTGATATGCCGCAATCCATTACCAATGCCATGTATCAGGCTACCGCCGTGGTCTGGGAAGCCGCAGCCAGTCTGGCCCACGAGAGAATTGAGCGTGTGCGCACCGAAGCGCAGGAAGCAATAGCGCAATCCAGATCGGAATTGTCAGAATACATGGACGCTATTGCCAGCCTGGAACAACAACTGGATAAAAACCGGCAATCGCTGGCGCTGGCAGAAAAACGCCTGTCCATAGCAACAAGCGAGATTGCCCAGCTGAACACGCATAAAATAGCACTGGAAACACGCCTGGCGGATCGTGACAGCGCATGGAATCAGTTACGGGATGATTACAGCAAACTGCAGGCCGATCTGGTTGTGATCGCTAAAATCGGCAAAGACAAGCAATAGTGCGGCTTGATTGACAGATAAAATCCCCCAGGGTCTGAAAGGGCAATGGAGTATCAACCCTGAGGGAGTACTGCTAGGTGTTACAGCTAGGGACTGCTAATTTATTTTCATAGACTGGTATCTATAATTAATGCATCGGCAGTCAAAAATGTTTCTTGAGCATTTTATTGCTTTAATCGCAGCAGCCTTGGCCAGCGGTCATGTATCCAGGCATATTCAGGTGGTGTATCGATGGTGACCACATAAACCCGCTGTTCTTTTTTTCGCTCGGCTAGTAATCCCTGAATCACCATCCTCTGATCCAGTGGTATCCAGTGCGATTGCGCGTCCTGGTCCTTTTCCATGAACTGGTCGGCGGCAATCAGTACCGGTCTTGGATGCCACGGCTTCCATTTGCCGGCATAGATGGAATTTAGTCGCGCCCAGCCGCCATTCGGGAAATTGCTGTTTGCTTCCTGCTTGCGGTTGCCCCAGGTCACATCGCCGCTGCGGTTACGCACCGGCAACCGCGCCTGTGGGTTCGGGAAGTAAATTTTCTCACCCTGGTATTCAATGCCGCCGCACATAATTTGCTTGCCTGCCGTGACTGTTCATTTATCGGGTTACCGCCCGTTGTTGTTGTCTGCCCGCCAAACCTGGCTGTTGACTATCCGCACGGGTCTGCAGCTTTTCAACTTTGGCCTGAACAATGGCCTTTTCAACGACCGAACCAACCTGGCGTTTGACCGCATCGATTCCCAATGTGCTTTTACTGGCCAGATCGTTAAAGTCGCTCAATTTCTGCGATACTTGTTCACCGGGTGCGAATACCGGAAACACCGCAACACCATCAACCAGTCCGGCCGCTTCAATCGCTTTGTCCTTGCCGGCATTGATTTCATTAATCGACTCCAGGTGCTGATCGTCATCACCGGCAATCACAATCGCCTTGTCTGTATAGCGCTCATGTAGAAGCTTTGCAACCGGCACAAGATTGCCTGAATCAAATGCCGCCACCACCGGGCAATTTAAGGCGCTTGATACCGTATCTGCTGTCGCATAACCTTCTGCAATAATAATGGCTTTTGCGTCATCCAGTGCAGCCAGGCCTTGATTATTGCTATCGATCACATGAAAGTGGCCTTCCTTCTGACTGCCTGCCGCAAACAACTTGGCGCCGTTCGGTTGTATGGTCTGCGCACTGCGGATATGGCCATCCACATCATAAATCGGCAACAACAGATCACCGACGACAAATACCAGGCTGTCAGGATGTTGTTCGCGTACTGTTTTGACTGCCTGCCAATCCTGTGCGATTTTAATGATCGAGTCTTTCGGTAAACCTGTCACACTTTCAGGCACGACCTTCAAACCACCCGGTCTGGCATTCTTGTCCTGCAGATAAGGATGATTAGCGTCAGCCTGTGGTGCGATGGTGAGCAGTTCCCCGATGGCATCAGCCACTTTGATCTGCTGCGCATGAAGCGCCGCTTGCCGTTCCTGTTGTTTGATCGCAACCTGCGCGGCAAACGCGGCCTTTTGTGCGTCAGTCAGGGTATATCCTTTCGCCTTCCAGCGTATCTCGGATTTGGTACGGTTATTGATAAAATAGCCGGCAGGGTGATTGTCCAGGTGCGCGACATAAAAACCGGACTTCTGCCCCCCCTTGTCGCCGGCCACCTTGATGCGGTGCTTGTGACCATCCATCAGCGGATGATTGCCGTCAACAACGCAACCGTTGGCGCGCAGCAGCTCGGCAAACTCCACTTGCGGCGATAGGGCGGGTTGCTGTTGCCGGGTGATATTTTCAGGAAACCAGCGCTGCAATGCCCGAATATCTGCGTTCTCGCCTACATACCATGCTTTGGCCACTTTATCCCAGCGTGCACCGGCTGCCTTGGCCTGGTCTTTCTCAGCGTAAGGGACAGCCAGGTATTGACGGGTATTGTCGGCCAGCGGGTCCTGTTTTTTGGGTGTGCGGATATTGGGTTGTGTGTTTTGCGGTTGCCTGTTTTCAGTGTTCGGATTGTGGCCGCTCCTCACTGCATCAATGCGTGCAAGTTTGGCCGCCTTTTCATGCTCATCGCGTTCTGCCACGGTATCAATCAAGGTAAGCTTTTCTGCAGCATCTTGCGCATGCAGTGCCACTTCAAAATCTTCCACCCAGGCCCAGGTACGATCTAGAAGCTGGACACTGATATTCCAGAACTCAGGCTCAACTCCCGGTTTTTCTGCCGCAACCACATGGCCGCTACCCTTATCATTCATTTCAACCGCACTGCCTTGTATCTCAATACGCCCGTTCCAGCCGGCAGGAATTGTAAATCCCAGCTTATCCGCTGCGATGTGTTCAAATTCGAAATTGCCGATACTGGCGTTTCTGTAGAATCTGAGTGCGTCGGCAACAAGGTAGATGGCGTCCTGGTCCTTTGCTGTGAGGCTTTCTGTCAGTTTTTGTAACTGCTGGATATTTTGCTGTGCCACGGTCGCCAGATCGGGCGCCAGGTTTGCTGTATAGCGTGCGATGTCCTGTTTGATTGCATCCATTCTGATGGCCTCCTGTTCTACGATATCCTGCTGCTGTACAAACCCTAGTACATATTCCTGAATCTTTTCTGCATCGGCTGCCGCACGGAATATCTCTAAAGGGTCTTCCTCCAATGCTTTGATCCACGCGCCGACATACGCCACATGCTGGCCGGGATCATGACCAATGCCAAGCTCCGCCCCAAGCAGCATGCTGGCAATCTCCGCACGTAATTCTTCCCTGGCATAGCCTTCACTGCCAAAGGGATGCACCAGATCGCGATTCAGGCGCGACGCATGGCCCGTCCAGTGTCCAAGTTCATGCAAGGCGGTGGCGTAATAGCGATCCGGCGTTTCAAACTGGTGCTGGTGTGGCAGGTGAATGCTGTCAGTCTTGGACCGGTAAAATGCCTGGTCATGTTCGCCATGTTGAATCACAGCACCGGATGCCTGCAGGATTGCTTCAGCACGCTCAATTGGATGCCAGTGCGGCGGATCGATAATCAGGTCCGGCAGGTTATCAATCTGGCCGGCATTAAAAACAGTGGCATAAAATACTCTGGGGCGCTCAAGCTTAAACTGCTCCTTGACCGGTTTGCCGTCATTGTTCAAAACGGGCTTGCCATGTTCATCCTTTTTGATGCGCTCATCAGTGAACTTCCAGTACTGAATCAGGGTGCTTTTTTCACCTTTACGTACCTGTGCGCCCATATTGGATGCCTGTTTATAGGTCAGCCAACGCGGGTCCTGATATCCCTGACTCATCAGATACAGCGCATTAATGCCCCGGTAACGTTTTTTTGTAGTCGGGTTGTTCGGAAACGACAATAAAGGATCGCCGGGCTGCCACGGCTTTTGCCAGGGGGCTGTGCCTTGCTTTAACTGTGCAATCAGGTTTTCGGCGACGGTTTGATGATAGGCCTTTCTGGATTTATCCATGTCAGTGCCCTCCAGCCGTTGATTGCGGTTGATCGATGCAGCTCTCCAGTGCATCGGTCTCAGTCAAGGCGTCTTCTGTGAATGCACCAAGCAGTTGCGCTTCATCGGGATCAAACTCAGCCTGGAATCCCGGTGTTTGCGCGTCAACTAACTTTTCAAGGACAACCGGGTCCTGAGTAGCCGAGTCATTCAGGTGATCGGGATTTGTTTCATCATTGACGGGTTTTTTCATGGTGATGACTCCTTGTTGTGGGAATGCCAGGTGAATTGCGCACGCACGACATGCAGAATCTGTGACTGATGCGATGGGCCGAAATAGCGTGCATCGAGTGAATGGGGATGCAGGTCTGCCAGCAGCAGGTATTCGAATGCATCGAGTACCGTATCCAGCGTGTATTGCGGTAACTGGATGACTGCCGGATTGGTTGTTACCTGCGCAGTGTTGGGCAGCAGTTCGCCATTGATACGAATGCCTTCTCGATCGATGCGAACATGATCATTTTCAACTGCATAAACCTGTTTGAGTAATTGGCCGTAACCACCCGGACAATCCCCTGAGAACAATACACCGCGGGCCACAGCCTTGCTAAAACCGTCCATCTGCGGTGGACAGAAGGCAACGTAAGCACCTTTTGTGATGGGTGCATCCACAATCTTGTAAAACCCCACCGGCAGACTTGCCGTGGTGTTGAGATAAATACCCGAAATACGCAAACCAATACTCAGTACAAACAAACCCGCGCTGATGGCGAGTACAGAAACAGCCAGCATTTTGAGCGGTTTTGTCATGACAGCAATCCGGCAGTATCGGCGTCTGTCAACTGGTCGCTAAAATTTGGTGGATTTACCTTTGCACGGGCTGCAAAGGTTTCATCCTGGAAATACAACGGTTGCACGCCGTAGATCGCCGGATAGCCTGCGGCATAAATGATCATGTCGCCAGGCTTTGTAATCCTGCCGCTGGCGTCTTTGGCGGCGCCGGGCAGGCGCATGCATTCATCGGGTGTCAGTAACGCGCGCTGCGTCTCCTGCAGCGTGCGTGTGACATGACCATGCATCATTGAGGCACGTTTGCCGCTGGTGGTAATCTGCTCCCTGATCACCGTGGTCTGTCCCGTGAGTTTGGATAAGTGTTCGGCCGTTTCAATACGGTTCGGGGCAAACGCTGACTGGATATGACAGTTCGATGTAATCGCTTCATCATGTCCGTAACCGGACTCGCGGCTTTTAAGCTGGTTGATGTCCTGGCAGATCAGATAGGCCTTGATACCGTAGCCGGCGATAAATGCCAGTGACTCCTGAAAGATCTCCAGTTTGCCAAGGCCTGGGAATTCATCAAGCATCAGCAGCAACCGGTGTCTGTAGTGTGCGACCGGCTCGCCATTCCTGAACGTCATCTGATCTGCGAGTTTACGCACGATCATATTAAGCAGGATCCGGATTAGCGGGCGCAGCCGTGATTTGTCATTCGGGTGTGACACAATGTACAGACTGACAGGGTTGTCATGGTGCATCAGATCGCGAATACAGAAATCCGAATCGCCGATATTGCCGGCCACGATGGGATCGCGGTACAAGGACAGATAGGACTTGGCGGTGGATAATACCGAACCTGCTTCTTCTTCGGGACGGTCAAGCATATCGCGGGCAGCGGCCGCGATTACCGGATGTGTCTGGCCATCCAGATAATCCTGCGTTACCATTTCCATCCACAGTTCCTGAATGTCGCGGTCAGGATCGGACAATAATGCATCGACAGCAGGCAATGTTGCCGGTATATCTTCGCGTACTGACTTGTACAGTACATGCAGGATCAGGCCGACCAGCAGCGCCTGCGCGGTCTTCTGCCAGTGTGTCTCCAACCCCTTGCCGTCCGGGTCAACAATCAGATTGGTCAGATTCTGTACATCGGCCACTTCAGTGCCGCTGCCGATGATGATTTCATCAAGCGGATTCCAGTGACAGCTTATTGTGGATGCCGGATCAAAGCGCAGTACCTTGTTGTTAGCATGCTGTTTGCGCCATCCGGCGGTCAATGCCCACAGTTCGCCTTTAAGATCGGTAATAACCGCGCTTTGCGTCCAGGATAACAAGGTAGGGATTACCAGGCTAACACCTTTACCCGAACGCGTCGGAGCAAAACACAATACATGTTCCGGCCCGCTGTGTTTGAGATAATGCGTTTTACCGGATTTGTCACGCCAGGCGCCGACATAGACAGCATCATGACGCGCATTCTGCCGGGTGGGCAATAATCCTGCCGCCTCAATGTCGTCTTTGATTGCCCATCGGGCTGAACCATACAGTTTTTGATTGGTTCTCGAAGAATTGGCCATCACCATCTTGATGACCAGCACCAGTATCAACCCGACACTGGAAAACAACACCCCGTAACCGGCCGCCAGATCAAAGATGTCTGAATGCCTGTCATACCATTGATTGCGCCACACCAGAATCGACCAGGGTGCATAGAGTTGATTGAACTGTGCACCCAGTTGCGCCTGATAATGAAACTGGTGTGCAAAATACTGGGTGGCAACCTGAAACCCGCCAATCAGAAAGACAGCGGCGAGCAGGCGAATCATCCAGCTATTGCTTGACGTATCCCTGTGCTGATCGAAATGGGGATTGTGCCTGTTGTCTGGACTCATAGCGATATTCCTCTGGAAGTACGGGTTTTAGTGAAGCGCTGCTGTTGCATGCACTGCTGGCGGTACTGCTCAAGCGCTGGATCATCAAATGTGACGTGAATGTTGTGCTGCACGGCAGCCTGCGCAATCGCTTTTTTAAAATCATCGTCACCGTTAATTGCCAACCGGTTGCCGTATCGTTTGACGGCTACTCGCAGAATGTCGGCAAAGGAGGCGTCTGCAGCATTGGATGGAATATGCAGTCGCCTGCCGTCATCGCGTACCGTTGTGCTACCCATTCGGTAAATCACGGTACCGCTTTTAGTGATCGATTCGATACGGCCCATGCTGGATGAATTGCCTCGTACTTGTTTGCCGCAAATAGAATTGCCGGTCACATCGCTGTTGGCCTTTCTGGCGCGCAGCACCGCAAGCGCTTCATCATTGCCGTTGTTCGCTTCAATAGCCAGCCAGTCAAGCCAGGCCATTTTGGGATAACGGGCTTTGGAGCTGGCATAATCGCGGCGGTAGTCGCGCTTGATGATGGCCAGAGATGTTTTGAACTGCAGGCTGACCGTTGCATACAGCGCTTTCTTGCCCAGTTTGCCGGCAGCAAGGTTTCTGATGATGCTGCGCTTGAGCCTGGCTTTTTGTGTGGCGCGGTCAATCAGCCGGTCACGTTGATTGCGCAGCATCACCCACGCAGTTTGGCGTACACCGGCTGCCTGGCTTTGTGCCTGCTGGTAGCGTGCATAAAGCTTTGACGTATCGATGCGGCCTTGCAGTGGTCTGGGTTGGTAGTGTTTGCGCTTCTGGGATGTTTTTGCGGTTTTTTGAGTATGCGCAGCCTGTTCAAATGTACCCAGCCGTTTCACAAGGCTGTTTTTGGACAATGACCGGTCAACGGAACTGGCTTTAACCGTGATACCGCTGCCGGAAACAAACACCAGGCCGTTGCCGCGTTCCCTGATTTCAAGGCCGTGGCTTTGAAGAACCGCATGCAAATCCTGCCAGCTGTCAGCGCTTTTGATGGTATCCAAACATTCGCGCCTGATCCAGCCGGGCAGGCTTTCGATACCTGTTCTGCTTTCAATGTCGCTGACTGTGCTATTGGTTGTGGTGTGGTTGTCGTGCGCTAAATTAAACTCAGCTTCCAGCTGCTCGCAAAGACCGGCAATCTTGATGTAATCATAATAAGGATTGTGGATGGTGAATCGCTGTGGATGAATCTTGTTGATCGCAACATGAATATGCATGTTGTCAGTATCATGGTGCACCACGCTGATGCGCTGATGACCTGCAAATCCGAGTCCTGTGCATATCCGTTCTTCGATCCCGGCCATGTCTTCATTGCGCACATGCTCGCCGGCACGAAAGCTGATAATCAGGTGGTATGTTTTATCGGATGTTGCGCGTGTATTCATGTATTGCGTCGCCAGTATTTCTATGGCCGCGCTTTCTATATCATCTGAATAACAGTTCGATATGCTTACTTCGCCAACACGCTCGGTTTTACGCTGTGTGTCGGTGAGATATTCAACCAGCCGGGAGAACCGGCTTTTGCTTTCCGTTCTGACCGCTACATGTTTGACTATCATAGTTTACCTGATAAACGTGACGAATCCATCAACCCCTCGCAACTACCCTTTTAAGAACCCGGCTCATTAACCCCTGCGTTTCCCTGATCTCCTGCAGCACGCCAAAGATCGCTTTTCTGTCCAGGCCTGCCGCACGCCTGTCGTCGCTTAGCCATAACTTAAGTAACCCCCCTGCCCTGCCAAGATCACCGTTGATCTTGAGCAGTTTCTCAACCTGGCAAAGATCAATGGTGCTTTGCACCATGTATCCCTGACTGACCAGGCGCATATACCTGGCAACCGGCAGGCCTGTGTCCTGCGCTTTTCTTTTAATGACCCGCTCTTCTTCGGCGCTGACAGGTACCCGAAGATGTTTGCTGCGTTTGCCGGTCATTTATTCTCCTTTGTTGGCGCTATGCCCTCGCAGAGCAGGATTCGTTGAGCACAGAACTGTGCGAATAAGATACATGTGAAATTTGATAACTTTTAAAAGTTAGCTAACTTCACATATCCTGCCCCAAGATTCGGGTTTATGAGTTGATAATAGCATTTAATATTTTTCTTGCAAACACTAAACGAATGGTTTACAGTCATTGAATATTGCATTAAAACATTGTTATAGTGTTCTTTAGTTAACAACTGCTTAACTGAAGAGTAACTGCTCCATCAGTAAAATCCACTGAAACCAAGGGAAAAAAATTTTTCACCAGAAAATAAACGGTATTTGCTATGAAACTAACTTTGTCAGAACGGCTTTCAATGAATCAGGCCCGGAATCCTTCTCGTTCCAACCTCCACTTACCCGCTTTCCTGGCCTTGAAAGAAGAAATCAGACAGGCCATTAATGATGGCTGGACCAAGCATCAGATATGGTCGACGCTGTATGAAGAAAACAAACTGGTTTGCTCCTATGTCTGGTTTCTTAATCTGTGCAGGCGATATGTTGCTGATGATCCGGTTGAAAGAAACAGAGCCGGCGCCATGCCGAACAGGCAGGGTGCGGATTCGAACAGTAACGGGTTTAACTACCATGCTTCATATAACAAAGAGGAGCTCATCTAATGGCAAAAATCCACATGGTTCTGCAAGGTAAAGGCGGCGTTGGTAAATCGTTTATTGCGTCAACGCTGGCACAACATCAATACGCCAAAGGTAAAAAACCGTTATGCATTGATACCGATCCGGTCAATGCGACGTTTAAAGGGTTCAAGAAACTGAATGTTCGGCAAATCAACGTCATGTCCGGTGATGAAATTGATCCCAGAAAGTTTGACGATCTCATCGAACTCATCGCCGGCACCCAAACCGATGTTGTGATTGACAATGGCGCCAGCACCTTTGTGCCGATGTCGCACTACCTGATCAGTAACCAGATTCCGGCGCTGCTTACCGACATGGGACATGAGCTGATCGTGCATACCGTTATTACCGGCAGCCAGGCGTTGATGGATACGTTGACTGGATTTAAGAACCTGGTCAGCCAGTTCCCCGATGAAACGCGGTTTGTTGTCTGGCTCAACCCCTATTGGGGCGCGATTACGATGGATGGCAAACGGTTTGAAGAAATGAAGATCTATCTGGACAACAAATCGCGCGTCTCGGCCATTATCAGAATACCCGAGTACAAAGCTGATACATTTGGCAAGGATTTGAGCGAAATCCTGCAGGCGAAACTGACTTTCAGTGAAGCGTTGGAGAGTAAAACACTGCCTATCATGGTCAGGCAGCGGCTCACTATCATCAAGAAACAGTTGTTCACCAGCATTGAAAGTGTGGCCGCAGTCCTTACATGACCGGCAACGATTCAGATCCGTTGCATAAAGTCATCGAGAGGGTTGCCGCGAAGCACGGTATTGCCCTGTCAGATGATGATCCTGTGCTCATGGTGCACACGCTCAATGAGATTCTGCTCGAAGAAAACGCCAGAGCGCATCAGCTGTTATTAAATGATTTCAGGTCTGTGCTGGAGGAGTCTATCGGTCGTCTGGAATCAGCGAATACAAAAACCTGCGCCCTGCCCTCTCCCGGCAACAAAAACATACTTGCAAACCGGCAATTCCTGCAGCGTTTTATTGAATCGGCTGATCAGGAAATTAATACGCGTCTTGCTGAAAAAATCAATGCTGTTTCTGTTGTGTGTAAATACGCCAGGCAAGCGGCCATTATCAATCTGCTGGCCGCAGTGGTTTGTATGATCGCTATTTTAGTTGCTTTAGTTGTTTTCTGATAAATCAACAATTTAATTCAAGGTTTTGATATGGACACTCCGTTAATTGATAGTACAATAACCCAGAATTCTGTTAAAAAACTAAATGTCCGTTGTCAAAGCCATAAGTACAAGCCTGTGAAAGAACCACCGGAAAAATATATCAAAAGTCTTCAGCTTGATTTGTTCTCCCAGTTTGTGACTAATAACAAAAAAGGGGTTTCAAATACTGTTGAAATTTGGGAAAGTATTCCAAAATACTTCCTCACACCAGCCCAAGTAACAAAATTAAGAACAAAAGCAGGTCATGCAGACCCCTATAAATTTGAATATATGTACGAAGGTGTTTCCTGCTTAGTAAAAATCCAGCCAGCTTTAATTGAACAATCTAATGGGACTTATAAAGCTTTTTTTCCGGGTGTAACCGAGGAACTTGTAGAAGAATCACTCAAGAAATTTCTAACCATTCAAAATCATGGCATCCATGATCCGGATAAAGCCGAAACATGGGTACGTTTTTCTCTCAGCATGTTACATCGTGAACTCAAATCCATTGGGCGGACCCGAAGTAGAGATGAAATCAAACACGCCATCCAAGTAATGAACAAATGCAATATTTCTTTATTCAGAAATAATAAAGAAATATGGAGTGGCTCTCTTTTACAAGACCTTGTTACAGTAGGTCGCGAAGAATATATTGAAAACACGGATTCACTCCATGTAAGCCGACTACCACTTTTTATAAGCCATGCAATCAATCAACTTGGGTACAGACAATTTAACTACAACCGATTAATGAGTTGTAATGAACAATTGACACGGTGGATATACAAAAAGCTTATCAATCGTTATCGTCAAGCCAACATTCTAAATAACTATCATTTTTTATATACTGATTTAAAAAGTAGTGGGTTATTACAAAGGGAAACAGAAAGAAAAAACAGACAAAAGGTACTTTCTGCACTTAATGAACTTGTAGAAAAAAATATAGTGGCCAAATATGAAACTGACCAACGAAAAACAGGCCGAACAATTACAAACGTCAAATACACAATATACCCATCTCAAGAATTTATTTCCGAGCAAAAAGCAGCAAACAAACGCTCATATCAATCAGAAAAAATAAGTGACAATTTGTTTGTTGATAAAACTCTCTAAAGTAGTAGGTATAGTGACCGGAAGGTAGTAGGTATAACGACCACATGTAGAAGGTATAACGACCGAAAAGTAGTAGGTATAACGACCACACTATATCTTAATAGTAAATATTGTAATTACCAAAACCAAAAAGTAATAGGTAAAGTGACCACATGTAGAAGGTATAGCGATCATATGTAGTAGGTACAACGACCACATAAGCAAATAAGTAGTAGGTATAGTGGCCATATGTAGAAGGTATACCGACCACTTTACTAAAAGTAGAAGGTATAACGATCACTTAAAATAGCATAATCACTCTAAATTAATGATTAATAAACATTAATCCTATGCCCAAAGTTACCTATTCTTTTCTTCTTTTAGTCTTTATATATTTAATCTTTGTTTAATCATGCCTGTGGATATGTGTATAACTCATCAAAAACAAAATTTAGGCGCTTACGCGCCAGAAAAAACAGAATAAAACCCATCGAGATCGCTACGCTCACAAAAATACGAACATACACTCCTCTCTATTCCATTGAAATAACATCGCAAGAAAACAGCTCATATACTTTTACGATCTCTTTTTGTCTTATAAAGGAGAAATTGATTGAAAGATATTCAAAATGAACGTCGCACACCATGAAAATACCCGTTTACGCCGACTTACCGCCCTCAAACCGTAAACTATTTCCCTACGGGAAATTTTGAGCCTCTGTAAGATCGGCTACTGGTCTGTCGTTGTATTCAATTGTTAAGCAACGAATGAATACCAGATTCCCCTCACACTTGTTAATACGGCTAAACCGATACTTTCCACACATCACTTTCTATAACCTGCATTTTTCCTTTTAACGTAGTATCAATTGACATTTGTACTATTTCTTTTTACATTTGCGTTAAATGGGAAAATGCACAGGAACTATTACACTCAAACACATCACGTCATTGATGGCCGGGCATCCTTTTCGCGGCAGTATCGAAAACACACCCGGCGGCGCAGTGGCTGTTGTGCAGATGCGGGATGTTGACCCGAAGAAAGGGATTGATCACTCCAATCTTATTCGAGTGAATGTGACGGGGCGCAAACAACCGGATTATCTGAAACGGGGCGATATTTTGTTTATGGGTCGCGGTTATCGGTTATTTGCAGTTCTGGTTGATCAGGACCTGGAACACACCGTTGCCGGATCACATTTCTTTATTCTCAGAATCAAACCAAATAAGCACGCTGTAAGCGCCGATTATTTAACCTGGTATATCAACCATAACCGCGCGCAGAAGTATTTTTCCAGGCATGTGGCGGGTACAGCATTGCCTCATGTCAATCGCCGTACGCTTGAGCATTTACCGGTTGTGTTACCGCCTCTAGCGGTGCAGGCACAGATAATGCAGGCATATCGTTGCAGCATGAAGGAAAAAGCGTTGTTAGCGGCATTAATCCAGAAAAAAACGCAGTTTTTAGATAAAGTACTGGACCAGACCCTGGCGCATTATATTGAAAAGGAAAATGCATGAGCACGAAGATCAATCAGGACGAAATTAACAGCATTCTTTGGAAGGCCTGCGATACGTTTCGCGGGGCTGTCGATGCGTCGGAATATAAGAATTATATTCTGGTGATGCTGTTTGTGAAATATATCTCTGATGTCTGGCAGGAACACTATCAGTCTTTAAGAGAAAAATACGGTGATGATGAGGCCATGATCCTGCGCCGCATGCAGCGTGAGCGTTTTGTGTTACCCAAAGGGTGCAGTTTTCAGAACCTTTATAACCAGCGCAATGAAGCCAATATCGGCGAGATCATCAATATCGCCCTGGAACATATCGAAGAAAGTAATAAACAAAAGCTCTCCGGGGTGTTCAGAAACATCGATTTTAACTCTGAGGCCAATCTCGGTCAGACCAAAGACCGTAATGCCCGCTTAAAGCACCTGTTGGAAGATTTTAACGATACCCGGCTGGATTTAAGTCCTTCCCGTGTCGGTAATCTGGATGTGATTGGTAATGCGTATGAATATCTGATTGCAAAGTTTGCAGCCGGTGCCGGTAAAAAAGCCGGGGAATTTTATACCCCTGCCGAAGTCTCCGAACTGATTGCTGAGCTGGTTAATCCGCAAGCCGGCGAGCGGATCAGTGATCCGGCCTGTGGTTCGGGTTCTTTGCTGATTAAATGCGGCAATCAGTTATTGAAGAACGGAACAAAAGACTTTGCATTGTACGGCCAGGAAATTACCGGTTCGACCTGGGCACTGGCAAAAATGAATATGTTTCTGCACGGCATGGATAATGCCCGCATTGAATGGGGCGACACTATTCGCAGTCCCAAGCTTATCGAGGATGACAGCACCATGAAGTTTGAAGTGGTGGTGGCCAATCCACCGTTTTCACTCGATAAATGGGGGTATGACGATGCGGGCAATGATCCTTATCAACGCTTTCATCGCGGCCTGCCGCCCAAATCCAAGGGCGATTACGCGTTTATTTCACACATGATCGAGACCACCACTCGGGACTCCGGTCGGGTTGGCGTGGTGGTGCCGCATGGCGTGTTATTCAGAGGTTCCAGTGAAGGCAAAATCCGCCAGCAATTGATCGAAGAAAACCTACTCGATGCCGTCATTGGCCTACCTTCTAACTTGTTCTATGGCACCGGTATACCGGCGGCGGTTCTGGTGTTTAAACGCAACAAAGCCGACACGAACGTGATGTTCATTGATGCCAGCCGGGAATACAAAGACGGCAAAAATCAAAACAAGCTGCGGCAATCGGACATTGATAAGATCGTGGCAACCTATCAGGCCAGAGAAAACGTCGATAAATACGCTTATCTGGCCAGTTTTGAGGAAATCAGGGAAAACGATTTTAATCTCAATATTCCGCGCTATGTCGATACCTTTGAAGAAGAGGAAGAGATTGATATTGATGGGGTGCAGGCGGAAATTAGTCGGCTTGAGAAGGAACTGATCGAAGTGAAGCAGGAAATGGCTGGGTATTTGGAGGAGCTGGGTTATGCACGTGCCTGAGGGGTGGAATATTTTCTCTTTAAGTGAAATTACAAAAGAGAAAATTTCATACGGGATTGTTCAAGCTGGACCGCATGTTGAAGATGGCATACCCTATATTAGAAGCTCTGATGTCGGAGGGAAAATTGACATAGACTCACTCCAAAAAACTAGTAAAGAGATTCATCATAAATACCGGCGTTCTTCCGTTCACCCAGGCGATATTATATTTTCACTAAGGGGAAATATTGGCGAAGTTAGCATTGTTCCAGACCATCTTTCTGATGCCAATCTAACTCAAGGTACTGCACGCATCTCTGTCGATCTAATCCATGATCGTTGGTTTGTTTTATATCAGCTTTCTAGCACCTTGATATTGAATCGAATTACTACCCTGAGTAAGGGGAGCACATTTAAAGAAATATCATTAGAAGAGCTGCGGAAAGTTCAAATACCAATTGCCCCCCTCCCCGAACAACAAAAAATTGCCCAAATCCTCTCCACCTGGGACAAAGCCATTGAAAAACTCCACACCCTAATCACCGCCAAACAAAAACGCAAAAAAGCCCTGATGCAGCAGCTGTTGACTGGGAAGAAGCGGTTTGCTGGATTTTTTGGGGAGTGGGCAGAAGTAGAACTTGGCAGTTTGTTTAAAGAAGTAAAAGAAAAGGTAGGAGAGAAAACCGCTATTCCTCACAGCATTACTGCTGGTGCCGGATTTGTTTCTCATGAAGAAAAATGGGGAAAGGATATTTCAGGTTCTCAATACGAAAATTATACGCTGCTTAAAAGAAATCAATTTTCTTACAACAAAGGTAATTCAAAAAAATATGCCTGCGGGTGTATGTATTTACTTAAACATGCAGACGAAATAGCCGTACCGAATGTATTTATTAGCTTTGAACGCCATAAAGATAATGTTTGCAATGAGTTTTATGAGCAATATTTTATTGCGGATTATTGCGCTAGGGAATTAAGAAAGCACATTACAAGCGGAGCACGATCAGATGGTCTTCTTAATCTTAGTAAGGTAAATTTTTTCTCAGTGAAATTGCCGTCACCACCTTATAAAGAACAACAAAAAATAGCCTCAGTCCTCTCCGCAGCCGACAAAGAAATCGAAACCCACCAAAAAGAACTTTCTGCGTTAAAGCAACAAAAGAAAGGCCTGATGCAACAGCTTCTGACCGGCAAGAAGCGCGTTAAAATTGATGAGCCGGTCCAAATGGCCGCAGCCGGGGCATAATGAATGCCTGCACATGATTATCTCGAAGACCTGTCCTCTTTACTGCCCGCTGTCAGCTTACTGAACACGCTTGGGTTTACCTACCTCACTCCTTCACAAAACCTGGCCCTGCGCGGTGGCAGAACCTCCAGACTGATCCTGGAAAGTGTTTTGAAAGAACAGCTGCAGAAATTCAACGCTATTACCTTCAAAGGCAAGCAATACGCCTTCAGTGACAGCAATATCCAAAAAGCGGTACAGGCCCTGGCCGATATTCCTTTTGACAGCCTGATGAATACCAGTGAGCAGGTGTACGACCTGCTGACCCTGGGCAAAAGCCTGGAACAGACCATTGATGGCTATACCAAGAGCTTTTCCCTGCACTACATCGACTGGAAACATCCGCAAAACAATGTCTATCACGTCTGCGATGAGTTTGTGCTGGAGCGCCGCAACAGTAAACTGACCCGCAGGCCGGACATTGTGCTGTTCGTCAATGGCATTCCCCTGGCAGTCATTGAATGCAAGCGGCCAGACCTGAAAGAGGCGGCCCTCGAAGGCATCAGCCAGCATTTGCGCAATCAGCGCAGCGATGAAATCCCGGAACTGTTTACCTATGCCCAGATTCTGTTGTCAGTCAGTCAGAACAAAGCGCAATACGGTACCACCGGCACACCGGCCAGGTTCTGGGCCATCTGGAAAGAAGAAAATACAGATACACAGGAACAGCAATTGCATGAACTGGTTAATCTGCCCGCTAATAACGATTTTAAAGCCCTTCTCTTTGCCGAACGCGATCCGCAGCAACACCGGTATATGGAAACAGTCTGGCAATCCGGTGAGCGCCTGCCTTCGCCGCAGGATAAAGCCATTCACAGCCTGTTGCGACCCGAGCGATTATTAGAGCTCGTTTATCAATACATCGTCTTTGATAACAAGGAAAAGAAGATCTGCCGGTACCAGCAGTATTTTGCCGTTGCCGCAACGTTTGCACGGATCGCACACAGAAAAGGCGATACACAACGCCCCGGCGGCGTGATCTGGCATACCACCGGTTCCGGAAAGTCTTTAACCATGGTCATGCTCGCCAAAGCACTTGCATTGGCACCCGATATTCCCAACCCCAGGATTGTGCTGGTGACCGACCGGGTGGACCTGGATGATCAGATTTATAAAACTTTCCATGCGTGCGGTAAGCCAGTGGTGCAGGCCAAAACCGGCGAACATCTGATTGAACTGATTGCGCATAACAAAGCGGGCATTATCACCACGATTATTGACAAATTTGAATCGGCCAGCCGCAAACGCAGAATCAGCGATGAAAGCAGTAACATCTTTGTCCTGGTCGATGAATCGCACCGCTCTCAATACGGTATCTCTCATGCCAAAATGCAGAATGTCTTTCCGAACGCCTGCTATATCGGCTTTACCGGCACACCCCTGCTTCGAAAAGAAAAAACCACCCTGATGAAATTCGGGGGCAGCTTCATTCACAAATACACCATGAACCAGGCGGTCGCCGATGGTGCCGTCACGCCCTTGCTCTACGAAGGCCGCATGAGCGAGCTGCATGGCGATAAAACACAGATTGATCGATGGTTTGAGCGCATTACCAAAGACCTGACGACAGAACAACAGGCGGACTTAAAGAACAAATTCCGTCGTGAAGAAGAGCTCAGCAAATCCGAACAGCGTTTGGCTGAGATTGCCTATGATATCGGCCAGCATTTCAAAACCAACTTCAGCGGCACCGGAAAAAAAGGCCAGTTCGCCGTTTCCAGCAAAGCGATGGCGCTGCGGTATAAACGCTATTTTGATGAATTTGGCGATGTGACCGCAGAAGTGGTGATTTCACCACCGGATACCCGCGAAGGCAATAAAACAGTCGATGAAGATACGCTCGAAGCAGTACAGGCCTTCTGGAAAGCAATGATGGCCAGATACGGCAGCGATGAGAAATACCAGAAAAGCATCATCCACGCTTTTAAACATTCTGAAGAACCGGAAATACTGATTGTAGTGGATAAGCTGCTCACCGGCTTTGATGCGCCCAGAAACAGCGTGCTGTATCTGGATAAACGGTTAAAAGAACATAACATCCTGCAAGCCATTGCCCGCGTGAACCGTTTGTTTGAAGGCAAGGATTATGGACTGATTCTCGATTACCGGGGAATCTTTGGTGAACTGAATGATGCCATTGATACCTACGCGGCACTGGAGAATGAAGGCTTTGATCCGGAAGATATCGAAGGCACACTGACCGATGTGACCGAAGAGATCAGGTTATTGCCGCAGCGGCATACCAACACCTGGGAAGTGTTCAAAGCAGTTGAGAACCGGCAGGACCTGGAAGCGATGCAGCGCCATCTGGAACCGGAAGACCGCCGGCAGCGCTTTTATGAAGCACTTGCCCGTTTTGCCAAAACGCTGCAGATCGCGTTGTCCAATGCCAGATTCCAGGATGAAACACCCGAGCACAGAATTGCCCGCTACAAGGATGACCTGAAATATTTCCTGAACCTGCGCCAGGCGGTCAAACAGCGCTATGGTGAGGCGGTTGATTATTCCGCCTATGAAAAGCAAATCCGCAACATGGTCAATAAATATATTGGTGCTGATGCAGTCAAACAGCTGATTGAACCTGTCAATGTGTTTGCCATTGACGAATTTGAGAAGGAGATAGAATCCATCGACGGTGATGCCGCAAAAGCGGATGCCATTGCGTCTCGAATGAAGAAGACCATCACCGAAAAGATGGAAGAAGATCCGGCCTTGTATAAACGCCTGTCTGAGCTGATTGACGAAGCCATAGCCGAGCATCGGGCCAAACGGCTCTCCGATGCTGAATTCCTGAGAAAGATACGCAAATCCCTGGATGAACTGCGTGGAAAAGCGCATTCGGATCTGCCGGATGTTTTAAACCATCGTGATGAAGCCAAAGCCTATTATGGTGTGATTCAAGCGCCGATGTCCGGCTTTAATGTACCTGGCTATTTACCGGATGATTTTGCTGCGGAAACTGCGGTGCGGTTAGAAGATATTATTCGCGATCATAAAATACGCGACTGGACCAAAAACCAGGATGTTAAAAACACCATGATGAATGAGATTGAAGACTATCTCTACAGTCTTAAAGGGCGTTATGAACTGGCACTGGGTATGGACATGATTGAACAGATCACCCAGCAGGTGCTGGCCATCGCAGAGCGCCGTGGCTAATGGGCATTGGCCCCATGATGATGAAAGCGCGTAACAATAAGGCCCGTCAGGGACAGCCGTCTTCTGTTTTCTTTGGCCAGACAGAAATTAATTACGCCATCCATTTCTGTGAACGCAAAACCCTGGCGATCCATGTTTATCCTGATGGCAATGTGATTGTTGATGCGCCCATTGCGGCCAGCAATCAAGCTATTGCGGACAAGGTAAAGAAAAAAGCCCGCTGGATATTTAAACAACAACTGAAGTTTGCGTCCTACCCCCCTGCCCTGTCGCAACGCCAATATGTCTCTGGAGAAACACACCGTTATTTAGGGCGGCAATACCGGCTCAAGGTGACAAAAGGAAACAATGAGTGTGTCAAGCTGTTGCATGGCCATCTACTGATAGAAACAACCGATCCGGAAAACCGGTTACAGGTGAAAGCACTTTTGCAGCACTGGATTCGCCTGCGAGCCAGGGTGGTATTTTGGGAGCGTTATGATGCCTGTGTTCAGCAGGTTGCAAAACTAGGCATAACCCATCATTTGGGCATCCAGCTTCGCTTTATGTCTAAGCGTTGGGGAAGCTGCACCGGACGAGGCAATATTATTCTGAATCCCGAACTGGTTGCGGCGCCAAAAGACTGCATTGATTATGTAATTACGCATGAGCTTTGTCATTTGAAAGAGCGTAATCACAGCCCGGCATTTTATAAATTACTGACGAGCGTGATGAAGGACTGGGAATTGAGGCGCAAGCGGCTTAATGAACTGGTTGCGGTCAGGTTTGTTTAAAGCAACTGGGCGGTACTGCGCTGAATTAATTCGATATGGCCTGACGGTTGGTTGTTGGTCAAAAGCGGCCCATTCCGGACATTCATCAGGTTTGCAGCATACTGTACTGCGGCCCTTCGAACTGGCAATTCAGCGCTTGTAGCAATAGTCGATGATTTCGTTGAACCCCACCTCTTCACGCGCCAGTCTCACTTCCAATTCGTTCAGGTGTGCGATGCTGGGCAATTCATTAGTTCCCAATATTTCAACCGAGAATTCGGTTTTGTAACCTTTTCCAACTCTCGAGAACTCACCGCTGAGCTGGCTCAAGATGTTGTCTCTTAGCAAGAGTTGGTTTCGTCGGAAGCGGATCAGTCTGTGACAAAAGAAGAAGTCTGAGCGCTTTGACGAGTCATATTTTCTACCGTTCCAGCCGGTACTTCGCGTGGCACGATACAAAGCGCGATCTTGCGTATCTCTCCACACACTGAAATCGAAATAGTTGGTCGGATTCGGGTTCTCGTATGTGGCCTGTGGATGGAAATTGGTTTCCCCAAATTGGTGTTTGTCAAGGACAGCCAAAGTTCTGTTCTGTGCGGATAGCATGCGTTTGATTGATGTTGGCATGTTGAAGCGCATTACTTTGGCTGCATCCAAGATACGTATTTCTCTCGGAAGTTCCTCGTCATCTCGATTCCAGTGTCTTTCCCTGCGATTGGGCACCCACTGAATATGCGCACCAAAGAGGCGTACAACGCCGACTGAACTGAACGAAGTTACGTGGATTACTTCCTGTTCTGTATCGTCGTGAAGGAAATAGTACGCTCTTCCGAAGCAAATTAGCGAATGAGCTATTTCCTCCACCAACTCACGTATCGTGTCGTCAACCTGATGTGGTGCGCATCTCGTCTTAACGTTACCAAGTAGCTTTTGCATGAGTTCGCCGTCATTCGACACGATCTCGAATAGATTACTGCTTCGACTATTCATCAAGTGGAACAATCTCGCAAAATCCTCATCAAACATCCGGCGATTGAAGTCTTGTTCCTGCCGTTCGCGCTTGACGAAAAGGCTATCAACTAACCCAATCTGCTCATCGCAAAAGCGATACCAGAGTGAAGGCTCAGCCCTGAAAATCTTCATGTTGCAACTCTTCGTCGTCTTCACGTATCCGGCGAGCAAGGGCGGTGATGTGTTGGTCGATATTGAAGTTAATTGGCTCGAGTTGCGGCACAACTTGTTTTGCAAAAAACAGATGAGATGCTTCAGAAAGTGATCTTAAAAACTCCCTCACGATTTTATTTGGGTGCTGTTTCCCTTGCCCCATACTGATTTGGCCTTTAAATCCATCGCTTCTCATTCGATGTTCGAATGAGATTTTCCATTTTGTCCGGATTAGACCACGCGGTGACAAATGTATACTGAAGCTGTACGGGTTTGAAAGGAGCACCATTCGTTTTAAGTATTGTTGCTTGTCGGTAGCATGCTCAATCCAAGTATCGAATTTGGCAAGGGCACTCTCCGACAACTTCTCATTGTCGAAGTATGCCCCGTAGAGGATGGCAAAGCCTAAGACTGACGCCAAGTCATTGATAACCGTTGAAATAAGATGAAGTCGGAACTCATCGTTTACGTCGAGTGAAGGATCCGTGAACTTCGAATCTGCCGCCAGAAACGCTAGGGACAAGAACATCGGGAGAACCTTGTCCAACCTACTTTCATCGTTTTGTTCGAGCGCGCTTATGCATGCTTCTGCCAGTTCGAAGTAGATCTGCCCAAAATGATCCGGCAGTTCATCGTTGTGTTTTGATTCAAATATATGTCCGACCATAGCTTTGCTACCGAGCCTGCTAATTGCATCATCTCGCGCAGAAGCGAGCTGCTGGGTCATCTCAACAATGTTTATCTCAGGCAGTTTGTACGGCTCTTCGGTGTAGTGCCCATACCCCTGATACCGATCTAGGAGCTGGGCGAGTTCATCGAACCAGCGTGGTAGTTTCCAATGGCTATGTAAGCTTGCTAGGACGACCTGCGTTGCGGCCTTTGACATTTTCAACTTTGTCAGTGACTCCACAAAATCTGGAACCATATTTTGGTAAAAGTCGCATACCGCAGGAAGGACTTCTGCGTAGTGCTGCAACAGCTTTTGGACTGCCAACTGTTGAACGTATTTTGGCTTGGATAGGCGTCGCCCCTCAATCTCTTGCTCAAACTCAATGCGTTCGACGATGAAGGCGAGCTCCACTTGCAGAAAAGCGGGTAGACAGCGCAAGGACTTTTCGCTCCACTCGTCCGTCTCAAAGAATTGTTTCAGCACTTTTTCAAAGGTCATCATTCGACGCAGAGTTTCTATGCAGAGATTGCTCCCCAGCGCAGCCCATGTGTCTGCTATGCTAATCTTTATATTCGCTGTTTCATCATCCACTACAGCGTCCGATAAGCCGAAAGCCTGTTCAATGATTTCCTTGAATCTTTTGAGTTCTTGTATGCCGACGTCGAACTGAAACCTTTCCGCATACGCTAAAACTCGGCTTGAAAAGCGGCCGATGAGTTTCAACGTAAGATCGAAGTCACCGACTTGAAATGCGAGCTCAATGTGGCCTGCCAATCTGTCCACGATCTTGTTTTCAAGCCATTGGTGATCTGGGTTTTCCTCAACCAGCATTTGCTGGCTGCTCTGTTGCAGCGCCATAGACGTCGCACTGTCACCAGCTAAAAACCATTGCTTGTGCTTTCTTCGCCTTGGAAACCAATAGCTATTTTGGTCGATTGTATGTTTCCGTTGGAGGTAGTGCAGCAGCAAGGCCGTATAGTCATGGGACAGCGTAGGCAGCTTGTCTTCCAGTCCCTCCTTGTCCGCTTTGACACGATCATCAATATAGGCGAGTTGCTCAAGGGCCTGTCGTGCCGCCCTCGAGTGATAGTTGGATAAAGCAATTGAATTCCGAGGGTTTGCTGCACCTTCGATGTGATGAGCGATGCTGGGGAGTATCTCGCTGTGAACCAGCGGAAGGAGGTCAAAGAAATTGAACAGCCTCTGGCCCAAAGGAAACAAGGCCAAAGCACTCAACAAAGTCAAAGTCGTACCGACAACATAAACGAACAGGCCGGGTTCGAATCCAAACAGAGGCGAGGCGGTTGCTACTAAACAGAAAATAGCTGCAAGCACCAAAACCCGAGAATACACGCTGCCCACCTGCTCATTGGTGAGCATTTGGATAATATCCTGGCGAAGCCTAGTGTAACCAGCGCTCAGTATGATGCCAATTGTAGCGAAGTAGATCGAGAATATCGCAGTGAGCAGTTGGGCGTACAGCCTGAGCTGCTCGATGTTAAAATCTTTGTCTTCTACACTGAGTGGCAGGGGCCAAGACAGGTTACTTCTGATATTACCCTCAACGAAATTCAGTGCTGCCAAAGCCAAAACAACCAAAAAAAGGCTTTTCATCCCGATCCATGCGAAAGAGCCTAAAATACGGGCGTTTGCCTTTGCTTTGGTGACTGAGGCGCTCCTCTTGTACGCGTTGCGCTCGAAGACAAAGCCAATCTTTCCTAGCCATGTTCGAAACTTCCAAAACCAAGACCTGGAACTTATCCAGATTTTCAGCCGATCAATCAAAAAGTGCTCACTCTCAATGCTTACTACTCACATATAGTTGGGTCCGTTTCCAATTGCGAGAATGTGGAGCCACGATCGTGCTGTGAGTGTTATAGAATCTTCAATTATTCGGAAGCCATTTTGCTTCAAACTTTCAAGCGACGGCACGACTTCTAAATGACCGCTTAAAGCTTGCTCGGCTGCTACATTGCACCCGCAGAGAACGTCCGCCATTGGTCGAAAGCGACTCAAAGCGGGCGGCGAGATAGAACGAAATTTCATATTTACAGTGGTAACGCCACCAGCAGCGGCACGCAAACTAGAACGAAGCGGTGGCTCTTTTGTGTGTCTCTGGATTGCCCTGTTAGCTTTGACTGTAATCGACATTGCGATCTATATTATCAAGCCACTTTTCGTGGCGATCCGAATAAATTCGGAGGTCTTTTGTCTCACTCTCCACGCTATTTAATTGTTGCTCTAGCTTTGATATTATTTCTAGCTGTGACTCAATCTCTTTGGCGAGAAATTTAATTTGCGACTCATTTCTTTGGCGAAGTATATCTTGGGCTAATACAGAAAATACAATCATAGATAGAATTATAGAAATTGTCGTTCCTGCTTCATGATACGTGAAATATCCAGCTACAGCGGTAAAGATAATACTGAATATAAGTTTCCCCATTACTTGAATCTCCATGTAAAGCTAACACCTAGTTAAACGACGAAGACGCCGAGGATCAAAATGTAATTTACACTTTGGTCGTAGGTGCTTCGTCCGAAGTGACTTCACGGGTAATATATCCAGCCAATTTTTTCTTCGGTTGAGTAATTTCGGCGTGTTGCGCTTCGAATATCCCGCGCCGTTTTTTCAGTGCTGTGTTTTGCGTCATTCTTCTTTTTTAGTAGTAACGATGAACTAAAACAGTCTCTTAGGCAATCAGACTATTCTGTACAACTTGTGTCAACGGGGTACAAGCTTTCATCATAACAAACCGTGTTATATTCATAAACGAATCTAATGAATGAGTCCTATATTTCTATAATTTTAAATTAAATGCCGTTTTAGTTAGAGGCGACCATTCCATTAGTCTGGGCCATCAACAGTCAGTCACCAGTTTCCAATGAACGGCTGGTCAACCTTGAAAAGTGGTCTGTCAGTGACAGCCAAGCACTCAAACTACGATAGTAGAATGAAGAAATATTTATTTTAATAGTCACAAAGCCGGTAATAACCGGTTATTTTCAAATCAAGAATACATAATATGGCAACAACGCGCTTATTTGAAACGTCTGAATGATCCTGTTACTACGCCAAAAATCTCAAACTGTGTATCTGGACGAATGTAAATGGGTCTGAAAGCACCTGATGAATTAGCCGGCATAAGCCTTGGCATCTTGTTTGCACCGTAATCAAGGATCTTGATGGTGAATTCTCGATCCACCACTGCAAGCACAATGTCACCGATGACTGGCTTTTTGGATCGATCTACCACAACTTTGTCATCCGGTAACAAACCCAGATCAATCATCGATTCTCCCTTAATAGTAACGAAGAAGGTTGAATCGGCGTGGTCAATTAGAAATTCACTGATATCAAGACGTTTCTCGACATGATCGTCTGCTGGGCTTGGTAAACCTGCGGCCACTTAGGTAGAAAAAAGTGGCAATCGTGTTGGCTGATCGCTAATCGTAGGATGTTACGGTGCTTGAATCGATGGGAATCGTTACCGGTCTCGAGGATGTCGCAGTGATGCGATCGAGTAAGGCGGTGGTCATTTTTTCATCGCCAAAAACTTGCACCCACTCAGCAAAATTGAGATTCGTGGTAATAATCAGATAGGTTTTCTCATACAATTGGCTAATGAGATGAAACAGCAAAGTCCCGCCGGATTCCGGGAATCGAGCCGTAGTCTATTTCTGATAAATCAGTCATTTAATTTTATCCTGTGTTTAATCTGTATCATTATATACTTCTTAAGTAACTAATTAATATAGATTTTATCTAGAACAGAATCTATTGATATTTTTCGAGATTGTTTAGGTTTTTATTGATTCAGACTCGTTTCTTTACAAGAAAATGATTTTAATTATTTATTTCTGACGGTTATCATAATATTTATGATAACCGTCAAGCCTAAAATACTAACTCTTTATCCATTGGATATAGGAGACCCAGGTACAGGAGTGTTGTTAGTTTCCGGCATTAAAGAGCTCCGATTTTTGGGTAATGATTGAGAAAGTTGATGATACTTTTCAGCTTCTCTCTTACCGGCAAGAGTAATCGTATATTTCCTTCTCTGCTCATTTTTTGTTTTAGGATTTTTGTCCTTTGGGTTAAGGATACTTATTAATCCCTTATCATCTAACCTGCTTAATGTCATTACAATAGCGCCTAAAGATGGTTTTTTCGCCCCATCAGCGGTAGATACTGAAGATTGTATCTCAGATGCATAAGCGGCTCTATTTAAGTCATTTAATGTGTCGAGTAATAAAATCTGTAGGTTTCTTCTAAATAATAGACTCATAATTTCTTGCCCTTTTGCTTTAAATATAATCATCTTATTTTGAATAAAATTCGTTCTTCTAATAATCCGAAAAAAATATAGTTTAGAAAGAATTTTCCTACGCTTTCTGTTTTTAATTAGAAATTTAAAATACATATCAATTAAATTTTTTCTGGAAATTTCTTGTTTAAAGAGAATACTCATATTCATATGCACTCCTTTTTACGGCAATGTCTCATATCAGTCTGAAGTGAACAGTCATCTTTATTGATATATGTTCACTTAGAAAGTGACATTTAATAACCAATAAGTTTTTTGAGAATATAGAGAAGTGCAGCTGATCCGACCACCTTATCAATTAACTTGCTGGAAATTGCCCCACTATCAGATGTATATATTTCAATTATTAAAGCAAAATTTGCTCTTTTTATATCGCTGTTAAATAAGTTGTTTAAATAAATTTCTTTTAGATTATTTATAAAATCTTCCCAGTAACCCTCATGTTCGGCTTTAAATCTTTTTTGAACGACGCCGAGTTGGTCATTAACTTTAAGCTTGTCATAAATCTTTTGAGCTAGAATTATTTCGATTGTTATTTCAGATTCTAATTCATCAATAAAATCTGAGAATATTTTACCAGCTAAATCAGTTGTTTGACTGCGTCCGGCATTCCGACAGAAAAATTCTATTTCTGAAAATTTATTATTTATCTCATTACAATCCCGACCAAGAACAATAAGGAGATGTTGAGCATATATTTCTTGCGGTAATGTGATTCCAATATCAAAATGTGCCCTACCATTTCTATGGGTGGGTATAGGTTTCTGACATTTACTACAGAGCCTGTCCATTTGAATTCCCTCCTGAAAACGACATTGATGTAAGGATTTTGACTGTTATTCAAAATCCTAAGCTTGCAAAGATTTTCATGTGATCGAAAATATATCAAGTGTTAACGTCGTTAACGTTAACGACGTTAACACTACTATAGTCAAATTCATATTGTCAACAAATTTTTTAAATATTTTGTTTGTTAGTTTCGTAATATATAGAATAAATAATTAGAGGCTTTGTTCTGGCTTAATGGTCACCGGCGATAGAAGTGAGAACAGAAAAAACATGCCGCCGTAATCGCCTGCAATTTGAAGTGCCAAAGTGGGCAGTCAGTTCATCCGCTTGGACGACTTGTGTCAAATTTGTGCCACAATTGAGACCAGTCGAGACAAAGTGGTGTTTGGAAGAACCGGTACTAAGACCCTGTTTTTCAATGGTCTTGGGTGGTATAGGTTGGTCTGTGTTAGACCGGAAGATGGTGGAGACGGCGGGAATGGTTCCCTGCTACAGATTCACCCCAGTCGTTCGATCTTAGCGCTGGTCGTCTCGATGTGATACTTTAGTGCGGCGATGCACGGTTCAAATCGACGGCTAAACCCTATTGCCGCCATGACCCGAGTGAGGAACGCGCGTGCCAAATCTTGTGCGTGTCGCCAGGTTTCGTTGGGTACATTAACGCGAAAGGTCGCTTCGGGTATGGTTTCAAGCAGTCTGCCACCAGTATTAGGCGCGAAAGCCATTGGCGTCATGTCATAGGCTGGTGCAATGTAATAAGGCCGACCATGTTCAGAGACGAATGATAGGTTGCCGCAGTGCATATCCGTGTTGCCGATCAGAGTGCCAAATGCCCACAGGAGATCTGCGAAGCCCACTGCTTCCGGACGGATATGGTTGCCATCCGCCAAATGTCTGGCAATGACGGGCCAGTCACCTTCTATTCCGACGAATTCGGCATCCAATGCAGCCAAGGAGTGCAGCGCATAGCGGCCCAGGTTGCCGATGCGATCAAAACGTTCCACTTCGAGGAAGCGTTGACCGCCATGATCGACTATCCGTGTTTTGGCGGAAGGGATATCAGCTTCGCGCAGCGTTTCTAGCGCGAGGTGTTCGGCCAGCAGAAGATCTCGCCAACGCTCGCTCACGGACTCTTCCGTCAGCTCGCTGAATTTCACGATAACGTACCGAGGTCCATCTGGCGTCATGGCATAGGCGGTGAATTTTGGCTGCTCGCCCCCGGCTGACGATCCAGGTATTTCACCGTAGGCGGCTGCCAATCGAGCATATTCCTCGCCCTTCTGTCTCTCTGTGATTGGATCGGGGACGGGAGCAGCGAGAAATCGGTCTTTTGTAATTTCGCCTAAAAGTAGATTTCCTACCACATCATGCCCATGCACAAGCAGTGCTCGTAAAGCGTGAGTATCGGTCCAGTCTTTAAGTCGCACCGGAAGCCCGAGTTCAGCACCATGACGAGCGGCGTACGCCCTGCCAAGATATCCTTGGGGGCGCATGTCAAACAACCACCATGGTAGGCCGTTGCTGTGCAGGGTCACACCGTCTTCCTGGCGCATGACGAACCCTTCTGGACGGACTGGGACCAGAGTTCCCAGTTGTCGGAGTAGGCCCTCTGCATTGACCCGGTAAATCGGGATGTCTGATAATCCGCGCAAGTTATCGCGTAGGGTGTATTGAATTGATCGTGCAGCTCCTATACGTACGACTTCACTGCCAAGTTTGCTCACCGCGCGAGAAATAGTCGGCTGACTTACACCAATATTTACAGATAGTTGGCGGGCAGATAGCGGTCCACGTGATAGTTGTATACGGATTTTCTCAGCGTGCTGTAACATGCGTATGAATTAATATATGAATACATTAGTGAATAGATATTATAAACTAATTTGAAATTCATTCGGAAAATTATCGAAGATCAAAGTTGTCTGCAGCCAAAGCTAGGTGGATATATGGCAGTTTTAGGCGAGAGGTCGCTGTCGATCATTAGGCATCGCATGACTGCATCGGGTCGCTTTTCGCTGAAAGTGGCCAGTCAATTTCTTTCAGTAAATCTCCGGTAATCTAGCCAAAGAATATGAGGCAGCCGGTACTGTCATGATCTTCAGATCTGTATATCGTTTCATTTAGGTTGATTACAGTTAGTAAATCTTATAAAGATAGTAATTATTTTGCCGTTTATACGAATACGGGGAAGATATTGAGAATGTTAGGTTTGTCAGCGACCAGGTGCATTGTAAAGGAGCGAGTACTTTATGGGATACGAGAAAATATCCGAACAAGCAGAGAAACTTAATTATCGAGATAAGCTCCGATTGGCTCAGTTGTTGATTCAATTAGCTCGAAAAGAGGAAGAAGAAGAAAACCCGGAAAAGCGCGCAGATGAGGCCACTTCTTGTTCATCTGATCCTGATCTTATTCAATACGTCGTTGATAGACTGAATAAATTAAGACCAGCGAAAAGAAGAACGTTACTTAACTCAATCGGAGCAATGTTCCAATTTCAGGGGGGTGTGTCTGAGAGTGACAAGGAAAAAATATTATCCGAACTATTGGACAACGGTCATATAAGCATTACGGAAAATAATTGTGTCCAGTATCCGAGGTAAGTATAAGTCTAACAAGTCATTCGAGCACCCCCCTTCGGAACTGGGTGTGCTGACGAGTGTTTCACAATTCTAGCGTTAATTACTTTGACAGGATGACAGGATTACGAATCAGAAATGGGTTACAAACGACGTTATCGTAGGAGTTCTGCTTCAGCAGTGGTCAGTGATATGGCGTACATCGGCTCCAAAGTAAGCTGGCAGAGAGCATTGTTGTTAGGTACGATCTCATTTGGACTGTTTTATTTTGCATTGCCTGCAAGTATTGAGTCTCTCTTAAATGAGAGGCAAAATAGTACGTTCTATCCAATACTTGAAGCTGTACTCGCAAGACGGGTGCACTGGCTTCAATGGATAGGGATTGCGTGTGGACTTGTCGGTCTGTTTTTCTCGTTGCGTAATTACTATTTCGTCAACACAGCAGGTCGTAATGAGCGGAGTCTAGCCGCTTTTATAGCCAAACTTTTTGGAAGAAGCATCGGTTGACTAACTTAACGAATAGCTTCAGCGGATAGCAAAAGGCGGAGCGACAAGGAAAACCATTTTTACTGTCGCTGAGGCTCGTGTTATCTCTGTTAGGCTGCTGAAATCTGCCTAGAGCCTGTTGTTCTTATCAAATTAGTGGCTAAATGATGGAGAGAGTATCTATGAAAACCAAAATGATGTTGGTAGCTGTTTTGTCAGTAGTCGGAGTTCTAGCAGCAAATACAGCCAGTGCTGAGTCGTATGGCATATACGGCAATACCATTTATGGCTCTGATGGTAGTTCTTATAGTCAGCATGGTAATACTTTGTATGGTAATGACGGGAGTTCATACAGCACATATGGCAATACCACTTATGGCTCTGATGGTAGTTCGTACAGTACATACGGTAATACCACATACGACAATAATGGCAATTCATATTCGACATACGGTAATACAACCTATGGTTCAGATGGATCGTCGTGTTCTCGATACGGTAATCAGGTCTATTGTCAGTAAAGATTGAAGCTTAACAAGGCACATGTACTCGGACTGCTAATAGTTACGTTGTTTCGCTCAGTAGCTTTTAGCATCTGTAGATTCGAACGTGATTTAAGTTCTTAAATGTCAGCTCGCGTCAGTCAATGGGCAACAGATGCCTATAGAAAGTCTTTTTATAAACGGTAAGATTGGACGGTTACGCTTCCAAACCAAAGTTTCATAAACTTGTCTTTTGTACATTAAATAGATTTGCATTATATGTTTTAAACATATACAGTAATGTATATGAAACAAGATACTATGGTGCGTACACAAGTTTATCTATCCAAGGAACAAGAGCAAGCTCTCAAATCTCTTGCCCTGACTTCCGGAACACGCCAAAGCGAGCTTATTCGTGAAGCGGTTGATTTGTTGCTGTCAGAAAAGAATGCCCTGCAGGGCCAGTGGAAACAGGCCCTGCATGACATGAAAGGTATATGGGCAGATGACAAAACCGCCAAGCAGCGTATGCAAACGATTCGTGAGGAATTCGACCGTTAAAAAATGGCGCACTACCTGATAGATACCTGCATCTTAATTGATTTTTTTCGTGGCAATGAAAAAGCCGCGCAGTTTCTGGAAGAACTAGAGAACCCCCCTTTCCTTTCAGCCCTCACTGTTGCCGAGTTATATGCAGGTGTTCGGGATGGCAAAGAACGTACCCTGCTCGATAATTTGGTGCAACACTTCCCTGTGATCCCTTTGACTGATGAAGCGGCTACTAAAGGCGGTTTGTATCGTCGCCAGTATGGTAAAAGTCATGGTGTCGGTATTGTCTATGCATTGCTTGCTTCTTCTGCTGAATGTAAAAATCTTATCCTTGCTACCTGCAATGTGAAACATTTCCCGATGATGGAAAGTGTCTACTGTCCCTATTAAGAGTAAACAGAATAACCTGGCTTGCGTAAGATTTCGTATTGTGCACCTATAACGGGCTTGTAAGTTTCCGGCCACGCCAGGGTATCAATCAACCCGCAAAGGCAAATCTGGTTTAGCTGTGAATTGGCAGTTTGAGTTTTGAACAGATTTGCTTTAAAGTAATGGTAATACCGATATTAATCTTACTTAAAGAGGAAGCATTCAATAATGCTCATTACATCAAAAGGTCAAGTCACTATTCCCAAGAAATATAGAGAAGCATTGGGCCTGTTGCCGCATACGCATATCGAGTTCGAGTGTGTCGGTGATGAGTTGCGCATCAAGAAAGCAAAGCAGGTTACCCGTGGCCAAAGAATGATTGAAATAATGGCCGGGAAAAGCACGGTTTCAATGAGTACCGATGAGATTATGAAATTGACGCGCAGTGAGTAATGCCGGTTCTAATTGACAGTAACGTCATTCTGGATGTCTTTACCAGGGATCCGCAATGGTTTGACTGGTCATCAAAGACACTCACCTATTATGCTGAGCGTGAGCTGCTTTATATTAATCCTATCGTTTATTCTGAAATCTCGATTGGTTTTAAACGTATTGAGGAATTGGAACTGGCTTTGCCTGGTGATTATATTCTTCGAGAAAATCTACCTTATGAAGCCGCCTTTCTGGCGGGCAAATGTTTTCTGAAATACCGGAAGTCAGGTGGCGTTAAAAACGCACCACTACCAGATTTTTATATTGGCGCACATGCTGCAGTACGGGGATGGTCTATTCTGACTCGAGACAATGGTCGCTTTAATACTTATTTCCCGACATTACACGTTATTACGCCAGAAAAACCATAATAAATGTGGTTTCTATTTCATGTTTCTTACTATTATTTGCAACAGGGCCCTTTTTATTGCTGTGGTCTGAGTTGCTCAATTTTCTCTGGCGTAAAATGGCGGTAGAAAGTGGTTCTTCCGATGCCGAGTGCTTTGATAATATCGGAAACGAACAGATAATTCTCCGTGTCTTTGAGCATAGCTTGAGCGGTGCGGATTTTTTCATCTGTCATGAGTGTTGGTCTACCACCAATCCGGCCATTTTTGCGGGCCGATTTCAACCCTGCCCGCGTGTTTTCAACGATGATTTCGCGTTGAAACTGGTCAAAAGCTGCATTCATGTGGAAGAACAGTCTGCCTTCAGGCGTGGCGGTATCAATATTCTGAGTCAGAACCTTCAAACCAATTTGGCGCTCTTCCAGATCCTTCACTGTATTGATAATCTGAGTGAGTGATCGCGCCAGGCGCGACAGTTTCCAGATGACAAGTGTATCTCCTTTACGCATGAAATCGAGCGCTTGTTGCAATTGTTTACGGTCTTTACTCGCCCCGGAGACTTTTTCCGTGAATATCTTTTTGCACCCGGCTTCATTCAAAGCATCTATTTGCAATTCTGGATTTTGATCCAGCGTTGAAACCCGCGCATATCCAATCAGCATATTTTGTGTTCCTAAAACGATATTTAGAGATATTAACAGAACATATGATTAGGAACAAAGTATTGGAACAGATTATTACGCGTTTTCTTTCGAATTTATCAATCTGTTTGAGTTGTTCCAAAAACGATCGTTTTTGGAATAGGTGCTGTACATTTTCAAAACGTACATGTTGCTTATACGTAAATTTTTATGTACTATTTTAATGTGTACAATTATTGGATTTTGACCATGCCTCGAATCCCAGTAGAAAACAATGATCGTATGTCATTACGTATTGCTTCAGAAGAGAAATCGCTGTTGATACGGGCAGCTGCTCTACAGCATACTAACTTAACCGAGTTTGTTATCAGCAATGCTGTATCGGTGGCTCGTAAGATCATCAATGAGAATGAAAGACTGGAACTGACCGAGAGAGACAGTTTGCACGTTCTGGATCTTCTGGATAATCCCCCGGCACCCAATGAAAAATTGATGGCTGCTGCATTCTCCTTGCCAAAACAAGAATGACGCTGCCGGCCTGGCACGAAGAACCTATCGGCAAGCATCATGACCGTATCGCTTTCAACTGCGGTGATGAAGCGTTGAATCAGTTTTTACATTGTCATGCAAGGCAGAGTCATGAGAAGGGAGGAGCAAAATCTTATGTTACTGTTCCTGATAACGACAATAAAAAAGTACTTGGATACTACTGTCTTAGCCCAGCTTCCATTGCTTACGAGCGAGCGCCGGAAGTGATTAAACGTGGTTTGGCCAGGTATGAAGTGCCAGTATTCAGGCTTGGACGTCTAGCGGTGGACGTGTCAGTGCAAAAACAAGGACTAGGAGGACAGCTGTTACTTGCGGCAGGACGACGTTGCCTTTTGGTTGCAACGCAGGCTGGCGGCGTAGCGTTCCTGATTGATGCTAAGAATAAGAAGGTTGCTCAGTGGTATGCTGGCTATGGCGCTGTTCCACTACTGGATGCACCTTTATCATTGCTATTGCCTTTCAAGACTATCCATGCGGTACTGACTGCTGCTGGAAAAGTGTGATGGGACAGATTAAGGGTTTTGCTTTGCCGGCATAATTCCAAAAGCAAGTAAGTATTGAAATACTTAGCTTTCACACAATGAGAAGGAATTCAGACAACTTGCAAGTAACAATCTACAGCTAAAATAATGCTTAAGATATGAAGATATGATCATATCTTCATATCATCTTATTTTTATGCTTCAACTCTAATTGTTACTGAGCATAAGGTTTAAACCAGATTTATTATATTTATTTGAGAAAAGATGGAACGAGTAATAGAATTTTTTATGTTTTAATTTGAGCATCATTCCTGGATTATTCATCTAAATGAATGTCTTTATTTTCGAGTACGCCGATAACTTGGCGGTACAAATCTCTTGTCATGTTATTTAATCGTGTTGTAGGAGTTTGCCATTTCGGATTATCTGCCATTCTAAGTGTCCTGATAGCTCTAACCTCACCTATTTTTCCCATGATCTTAGCTTGTGGTAGTTTAGATAAGAATTCACGATAGACATATTCTCGTTCTGTGTGTCCAGATGGATACATATTGATAAAAAGGCGAATATTTTGAGCGCCCGCTTCTTCCAACCGTTTCATATGCTCTAATCCTTCGGTCACGGCTTCAGGGTCAGGCGTAATCGGTATAATGACCAAATCCACACTTTTGGCGATCCATTGATCAAATTCTGGACGATTGCCGCCGCTGTCAATGATGCATAAACCATCATTATTCATAGCTGCTTCGATCAATGTTGTCAGTATTTTTGGTTCTCTTGCGTCATAATAAGCGTATGGTCGTCCATTAACTTTAATAGGTGGACGATTGTCTGTATGCATGAAATAGGACGGAACTTGATGCCACGCCGCGCCAAGAGCTAGTGCATGAGCCAGTGACGTTTTACCAACCCCACCTTTACTAGCTGTAATTGCAACACCTTTCATTGCCCTGCCCTTTCCATATCACGCTTAATTATTATTCTAAGCGCTTGTGATGCGTTTACAGGTTTTCCTTGTTTTTGAGTCAGATCAGTAGCGATCTTATCGATATATGATGAATAAAACTTTTCTATACTGAAAGTACGGCGCACTGTTTCATTTTCTACTTCTGTTTGTTGTATAACGGCCTTTTTGAATTGATCATCAATCGGTTTGGCTGTAGGAGTCTTTGTGTTTAAATCAATAAGCTTGGGTGCCTTCATATAATCTTATCCTCATATAGTATGATCATATCGTAATATGTATTATGCGCATGAATACAATTACGGTGATATTAGTATTATGATTATACTATTATACGATATGATCATATCGTAATACAATATGAGATAGTACGCTTCGTTATTGAACTGGTCATCAATCGATCTGGCTGTGGGAGTCTTTGTGTTTAAATCAATAAGCTTGGGTGACCTCATATAATCATATCCTCATATGGTATGATTATATCGTAATATAATATGAGGAAATACGTTATGTTATTAATATGTTTTTATTGCATGGCAATATGGCAGTGTGACGATGTATTGATATGATGGTGTGAAGATATGATAAGATGGTATGATGTTCATATGATATGTTCTTTCTTAGTTGGGAGTTATTGTTTAAATGAGTAAAAACACTTGCCGCAAGTGCAGCTTTCCGTAGTGTCCATCAACATTAAAGTTGTACCAGTTATTTTCACAATAGACGCTGACAATGGAAAAAATTCAATGCTGATTTACAGCTTTATACGCTCATATTTTTGAATGATAGTTAGCAAATCGAGTATATTACACAAATTGTTAAAACTAAAATATCGAAGTAATTCAAGCTACAGAAATGAAAATCTTTGTTTCTGAACGATGAAACTATATAAAGGAAATGTCAATATGAAGTCATTCAAAGTTAAAATACTTTTGACCATTATGCTTTGTATCTGTGGAAATTATGTGCATGCCCAAGATTTTGATGTTATTGGGCTTAAACTTGGCATGACCGTAGAAGAAGTTCACAAGGTGCTAAAGGATTACGATGTGGAATCAAATATTAAAGAGCATCGACAATACTACAACTATAGTGATGGCGTTGAGCACTTTAAAACAGATGATTTTGTTTATTATATTGATGCAATAAAAAGAAAGGAAAATAATGACTACTTGTCCATTTTCTTTTCTCCTGGTCCTCAAGGGGGACGTGTAGTGGCTGTTACCCGGACTTTGGAAAATAAGGCTCAACCCCCTACGCGCGGCCAATACCTGAGTGCGCTGAAGAAAAAATACGGACAGCCTACATCAGAAGACATAAGTACAGTTCATTGGGATTTTCCAGCAGGGAAAATACAGTGCTTAGTTGGTGCCATTGGGGCTTACCAACCGACGCACCCCAGTATTCTGAAAAAAATATACAGCGCAAATGTTGGAAGTAGAGATGGTATTTTTCATAATTCAAAGGTAAAGTCACTCTCAGATTGTGCTAGTTATCTTACATACTCAATGCCAAGTGGTGATAATAGTCCTGTTACGGAAGCTCGAGCAATCATGGTTGACGTTGCGGGCATAGCTAACGGTGAATTGGCAGCAAATGAATGGGTGGACGGACTTGCAGAGCAAGCTCGCAAGGCTCGTGAAGCTAAAGGCGAGATGCCTGATCTCTAGTAGTTAGTAAGCTGTTGGAATGTGTCCGAGTCCTCAAACCGATGAGGTTTTATCTTTGAAAGTGCCCAGGTGGTTTGGTCTTCGTTGTGTGATTTCGAGGAAGTCGAACCGGTGTGCGGCAAAGAGCTTGATTTCGTTGATTTACTCATTTCTAATAATTCACACTTTGTCGCAGAAAGCAGAGGGACTTCTTTGTCAGCTTTTTACAGTTTTGATAAGGCGGTGGTGCAACTAAAAGGAGCTAAAATACCATGAAACGAACGTCTGGTTTGGTTTGAGATACTGTACATAGCCCGGTTTTCTGTTCACATTTGCTGTAAAAATAAATCAATTTGTCTTGCGGTAAAGATTATTGATTCCAGTTGTGACAGGGGAGGGTTAGTATTTAACTGTGTAACATACGGGGCGATGTATTCAGCGCGTCAGTTTTCTGGTTTTTCTTGCAGCCAGTTGTTGTATTGACGCCTGCTTATCGTTATACCGGATCATCATGTTTTTTCCAAAGACGGGTAGTTCAGAAAACAATCCTCTTTCATGTTTAATGAAATCCCTGCCGGTTTTCTGATACACAAAATCGTTATCTGCGTGAACAATCTCACCTTCGTATTTGATTGCTTCTTCTTTGACCGCTTCTTTGGCCAGATAGATATTATAAATACCGGCCCTGATATCACCGGCTTTACTGATTTTATCGATTTTCCATTCGCCATTGACTTCATGCTGCAGCAATTTCTGGCCGTTCATTACCAGCAGTCTTTGTTTCAACATTTATTGTGCTCTCTACTTGATCGATTCCTGAAATAGAGCGACATTAAGCACCTTTTGCAGCAGTCTTTGTAATTGTTTTTGTTCGCCAGGATTTAAATGATCAAATATGGCGTCTGATTTATCATCAGTACCAACCTTCTCTGCAATATTGACGACCAGTGCTTTCAATTCAATTTTCTGTTCGGTTTCTTTTTTGTTTTTGCTTTTGCTTTTGTTGCCTGGTCGGGTTTTAGGCAGAAACATTGCATTCTCAACAGGGTTACTGCTTAAACGCTGGTGCTGCATATCGGTCAGGCAGTCACGCATGAGTAAGATCGCGGCACGCGTCAATTCCGTGTTTTCATCAGAAACCCACCGGGTAACTTCATCTGGAAACTGTCTGTATATTTTAACCAGTTCGTTAATGCCGCCCAGATCGTTGATACGGCCGTTATTGACCAGATCAGAGATGACCGGCGGCAGATCAAGCAGCGTTGTGTGTTGAGAAACATACGCTTTGGACTTGCCGATCATCACGGCAATTTCATGATTCTTCTTGCCGGCGGAGAGTTGCTGGCCGATAAAGTCGGCCACCTCTCTGGAAGACAGGTTATCGCGCTGGATGTTTTCAATGACCTGGTCAATTTCCGTATAATCATGATCTATAAAAGCGGGGATGGTCTTTTTGCCCGCTATTCTGGACGCCCGGTAACGTCTTGCGCCATGATTAATGATGTAGGTCCCGGATTTGTCCGGGTTGGGACGCACCGATATGGGCGTTTTAACGCCCCGTGTTTTAATGGTGTTGGCCAGTTCTTCCAGGGACGCAGTATCAAACACCTTTCTGGGTTGATTCGGGTCTTCAATAATCGAATCCAGATCCATTTCACTTAAGGTATGTGCCTTGGCGGATTTGCTGGTTTCATGTTTATGTTTTTCAGTCAAAGTGATAGCCCTATAAATTCCCAATTGCCATTTGGGTGATACTTATCTATGATATTTTAATTATCTGCCATTTATCAGGTAAACATCAATAATTTAGACCAATCCTATTTTGTACAATCAAATCCTGCTGACAAATATTTTGCGCATCCTTGAAGAGAAGGGGATGACTAAAAAACAGCTTTCCGAGAAGTCAGGCATATCTATTGCGTTCATGCAAGACCTTACTCAGGGCAGAGGCAATCCTTCGCTAAAAACAATGGAGGCGATTGCAGATGCACTGGAAACGCCGATCCAGGTCCTGCTGGAAATAAATGACGTAACAGACGGTGAGCTGGAAGCGTTGTTGCCCGGCAATAAACAGAAATTCTCTGATCTGCCGGCAGGCTATAAAAGAACGTATGCAATTCTCAATGACTTTCAGGATTTTCAGGTAAGGCAGTGGGACGCAGCCAACAAGAAATTAATACAAAAATTAAAGAAACAATAAAATAGTTCTTGCATTAACTATAAAATGGTTATATTGTTACACCCATCTTAACCGACTGGTGTAAACAAGCCCATGCAAGATATTGCAGTTGCTCCACTCACAGCCCCGCTCACGGCCGCGTCGACCGTCAGGGACCGCGCCAAAAGAAAGCTTGAACGCGATGCCCGCGATATCGTGTCTGCGTTGCAGGACCCTGAAACGGTTGAAGTCATGGTCAACGC
>NZ_QAAE01000023.1 GCF_003046585.1 Nitrosomonas aestuarii
ATAAAAAAGTAATTGTGGAATGAGGCACGACTTGCTAAAGTGATTATGACAAAGTCGCTCGGTAATTAGACCGACAGTTTCCCTTGGTAATCACACTAGTACATGTAATATTGTTTTAAAGCATTTAGTTAGTTAGATTAGTATGAGCTTCTCAGATTATTATTTTATCCGCAGAACTCGCAAAAGTTATTTTCTGATTCAAGTCGGTCATTTGATGACGGTAGTATTGATTGATTATGGAACTACTATTGCCAGATCAATGTCACTGCCGAAGTGCTTTTGTTGTTCGGTGTTTGCCTGAGAGCCGAACAATATCACCAGTCTGATAGCGGAAGACTGTGAAACCAACTCAGTCAATTGCCGCGCAAGTTGTGACTTTGAATGAGTTGGTGTCCTATTCATGAAACGGTCAGATGAACGGATATTAAACTGTCTGGCAGGATAGCATTGATTGTCAGTTCATTCATGGCTTTCATCCGGTCTGGCCTAAACGGGAAAAGTCGATAACTATTTAGTCATTTAATGCGGGATGATTACAGGCCATTTTCCATTCAGCCTCTCTTACGCTACCGGGCTCGATTTTTTCCCATTCCTGAGGTTGACTGTAAGAACGGATAAGTTCCCCCCGCCCCATATTCCAGTTGTATAACTTGAACGCAAGCTCTTTAACATGCTTGCCCCGGCAGTCATATTTTCGCCGGACTTTTTTTGACAAAAAGTAAGCGCCGGTATCTTCCTGTTCGATTTTATAATCAAACAAAGTCCACATCTTAACCCGGTCATCTGCCATGCTAATAGAGGTTAAGTCAGCGTAAATTGTATAACCGCCATCTTCTTCCCTTTCAGTTATCTTGATCCATTCAACAGCCATTGAATCCGTGCTGAAGAAAAGTAGCATTAAAATCAATATTAATTTGTTCATAGCATTGTTTTATCCTTTTGGCAAAAATACGAGATATCATTGTAGGCGGATTCGGATAATAATGCCAAAAATTGCGGGACAAGTACGCTTATCAAACAAGAATGAATAGCGTGATAGTGTACTTGTTGGTTGACCAGTTATTCCTTGTCGAACGGTTCCATATAATCCGAAATAAAATTGCGGATTTCTTCAAAATAGCCAGTGCCGGGCGCATTTCCACCGATTCTTTCCTCAAGCGTATCCAATCGTTCATAAAGCACACGATAGTTATCTTGATTGCCATATCCAAGCGCCTCAGCTGTTTCCAGCTGCAAACGCGCGTCGCCAATGGAACGTACAAGCGCTTCATTTTCAGCATTGGTGCGATTGGTTTTCTTTGTCAATGCCTGTGCGTTTTCAAGTATTTCGTCGGCCCGTATAATGGGCAACGGAGAAACATAGTTGGTTACCGTCAGTGAATTCAATGCAGTTTGCAGAGCTGCTTGCGCATTTTCAAGCTTATTCGCATCAATCAGTGGAATGACACGTTTGATTACATCTGGATATGTCGCCAATGGGATACTGGTGACACTGAGAACGACTTCACTTGCCAGACCGGTTAAAATGGCCCGTGCTTTCTGAATTTCCTTGTCTTTAAGATAATCTATAGCCTGTTTTCTGGCCAGTTCAATATCAGCCAGGCTTGGATTTAAATGATGAATGGTGATGTGTGTATCAACAGGCGCAAAAGCCAGGCTCGGTTCGCGTGCGAGCACGATTTCAAGCTCACCCAATGCGTCCTCTAATGCTTCTAGAGCTTCCTGTTTTTTCTCATTTTTAAGTGCGTTTACGGCTTTTTTGTCTTATTAATTGCTGCGACTGCTTCGTTAATAATTTCTTTTTCTTTTTTATTAACTTGATCATCAACTTTTGCCCGCTCAGTTTCACTTATAACCTTTGCGCTAGCCAGACCAGTCGATTGGGTAGTTGATTTGCTGTCTTTTGCAGTAAGCGGCAGTGTCCACAAAATAACTGATACTAAAATTATATTTATCAACAATGAAAATGTATTAAATTTCATAATTCATACTCCTTCATTTTGTTCGTTGAATTTTGAATACTGATTGCAACGACTACGTATCTTGGTACATTTTTCTATTTTTCAACATGTGCGTGCCAGGTCGCCTGTTAGTCGCTTTGAGTCGATAGCATGCACAAAATTCTCGTTATCCAACGGAAGTGGCTAGTACTCTAGCAACTTAGAAAAGCTAATCCACCGAAGAGCGATCACAGAATGCTTCGTCATCTCGTTGCAGTGCTTGCCAAGTGCCGGCCATTACCTGCAAAGCTGCGACTTATGACGAAACACCCTGTGAATGCCGTGTCCGTCATTTCTAGGTTGTAAGACTTGACTTCATTTTTCAGTGCTTTTTGTAGCTGTGTTCATGCAAGATCTGGTCCCTCTGTTTGCCGTGGACATTGATGGTTAGCAGCAACTTCAATCAAATCTGAACTTTCACAAGGCTTTTATAATGGAAACTTCAATAATTGCGATTGGATTGGAAGCACTGATAAACAGCGAAAGTGCGTCTTCCGTCGCTAATTTCGGAAATGGGAATAATTGTATCGCCGCCTATTAAAGCGGCCTCATTACGTGCAAGCGCTGCAAGTTCACCCGCGACTTTTTCCGCATCACGGTCAAACACAACTTTACCAACAACCTTGGCATTCACATTTCCCAGCTTTTTGCACGATTCAATTGTTCGGGTCGATTGCACCAGGCGAACACCTTCTCCTTTCGGACTTACCTTAACCCATGCACAGGATGACAGTATTAACAGTAATAAGACACAACAGAAAACAATTAGAATTTTTTTCATCATCTCACCTCAAATCGACAAGAATTGTTGTCAACGACACCAAATTGCGCATTGTATACGTATCATGCCGATAAAAAATCGACAATTCGCAAAGCTATTCGCAGTAATCAAAGTTATACACCCGGAGATTAAGCAATGAAAGATGAATATGGTTTCATGACCACAGCGCAAGGTAAGTTTTATGTACCGGTAGAGGCTGCTCAAATGCCTGTTTATCAATTACAAGAAAATTCTACTTTTGACTTCGGTTGTCATTTGGGGGGGGTACTATTGCGTTTTCAACCCAATCTGTAAGCATTTTTTTGTCATGTTTCTGAGAGTCTGGCAATAGAGGAGCTTATGTCTCAGTGGTTCATTATCTGTAACAATCTTCTGGTAATGTAGCAACGCAGTAATTAACCTCTCAATGATTTGCTTAGGTCAATTTTTTCATTATTTGTCGAGGAATTTTACAATGAAAATTAAGGTGAGCACAGTGAAAAAGAATGTCTTGTTAACAACAATCTAACCGTATGTATTTTAATAATAATTTTTCATGAATTGTCATGGCTAGAATGGTGGCGCAATTATTGCTTCCTTTTGTTTGGTGGATAAGGAATTTTTCCTTATCAATATTCCTTTGGAGATTATTATGCAAAATAAAATCAGGTTGATCGGGTTGGTAGCTGTCACGGTTTTTATGGCGATGGCGAGCACTGTACATGCAACCTACTGGAATCTTTTCAACATTGAAGGTGAATCATCGATTTCAGCCAGTTATGTTACCTATGGAAGTCTGAATGACATGCTGACTGATACCAACCGTTTGAGTAATTCTCAACCTAATTCGTTTGGTTTTGGCAGTAACATCGTGGGGTCAGGTTCGGATGGCACAACCTACTGGAATCTTTTCAACATTGAAGGTGAATCATCGATTTCAGCCAGTTATGTTACCTATGGAAGTCTGAATGACATGCTGACTGATACCAACCGTTTGAGTAATTCTCAACCTAATTCGTTTGGTTTTGGCAGTAACATCGTGGGGTCAGGTTCGGATGGCACAACCTACTGGAATCTTTTCAACATTGAAGGTGAATCATCGATTTCAGCCAGTTATGTTACCTATGGAAGTCTGAATGACATGCTGACTGATACCAACCGTTTGAGTAATTCTCAACCTAATTCGTTTGGTTTTGGTAGTAATATCGTGGGATCAGGTTCGGATAACAAAGCTAGCAACCCTGACAATCCGCGTCCCGTACCCGAGTCTCCTATTCTTGTTCTGTTGGGTATTGGTCTTGCAGGATTCGCAGTTGCCCGTCGTAAAAAAATTAACGAACATTGAGGTTTGATCTTGCCATACAATATGCGAAAGCAGATGTTAGCAAGCGCTATTATAGGATGGAGCTGTCGAAAAATAGCTTTTTTGAGAAAAATTCAATTTCCAACATAATGATTAATTGATATTCTATTTTATTTAAGTTTCTGTTTTTTAATATTTTACGGCAGCTCCGGGATGCATTTTATCACTTCAAAACATGCCATCGTATTGTTTAATAGTACGATAGAGTTGAATATATTACACGGCAAGTATGAACATATAGTATGAACGATATGGTCAATATTTTTGCCATTGACAGCAATTGAATTGCCGCATATCAATTTTCAGAATTCTGATGGTGTGGTTTTGTTAAAAAAATTTGGAATGTGAATGAACCAACAGGGTTAAGATGGGTGTTTCTTCCGGGGGAAGGGTCGAACCCCTCGCCTTATAAGCAAGGAGTGTTTATTTATCTTTCAGTTTTCTCAATTCTATAATTTATTCTCAACCCAGCCAATTACACTTTTAAGTGCCGCAGGCAACTGATTCGGCTGTGTGCCGCCTGCTTGCGCCATATCCGGCCGCCCGCCGCCTTTACCGCCTACTTGCTGGGCGACGAAGTTGACCAGTTCACCGGCCTTGACCTGTTTTGTTAAATCATCACTGACGCCTGCGATCAAAGTGATTTTTTCGGCTTCTACAGTACCTAATACAATGACGCAGGTTTTGAGTTTATCTTTCAGTTTGTCCAGGGTTTCACGTAGCGATTTGGCGTTGGCGCCTTCGAGGTTGGCAGTGAGCACTTTGATACCATTAATTTCCTGTGCCTGATCGGCTAGCCCAGAGCTTTGATAAGCGGCCAGTTTGGCTTTGATTTGTGTCAGCTCTTTTTCGGTTTGTTTGACGTTGTCGATAATCTGGGCAATTTTCTGATTGATTTCCTGCGGGCTGGTTTTGAGTGTTTGTGCGATTGTCTGTAATTGTGCTTCGCGCTGCTGCACATGATCGAGCGCTGCTTTACCGGTCACGGCTTCAACGCGGCGGATGCCTGCAGCAACGCCTGTTTCGCTGATAATTTTAAAAAAACCAATCTGCCCAATTTGCGCGACATGGGTGCCGCCACAGAGTTCTGTCGAGAATTCGCCCATGCCGATGACGCGCACGACATCGGTATATTTTTCGCCGAATAACGCCATCGCGCCTTGTTTGATGGCCTCATCATATTTAATATGTTCGGTTGTGACTTGCCAGTTATGGCGGATTTGTTCATTGACCAGGCGCTCGATTTCACGGGTTTCTTCGGCTGTGAGCGGCGTGTTGTGCGAAAAGTCAAAACGCAACCGGTTGGCGTCAACCAGCGAGCCTTTTTGTGTAACATGGTTGCCGAGCACTTTGCGCAACGCGGCATGCAGGAGATGGGTGGCTGAATGATTATTTGCGGTGCTGGTGCGCGTGAGCGGATTGACTCTGGCCTGAACATGATCTTTGACGATTAGCCGGCCGCTTTGCAATAATCCTTTGTGACCAAATACATCCGCCTGGATTTTTTGTGTATCCGAGACGGTAAAGGTACCGTTGGCGGCCATGAGCTCGCCGCTGTCGCCCACTTGTCCGCCGGACTCGGCGTAGAAGGGTGTATGGTCCAGTACGATGACGGCTTCATCACCGGCCTCGATAAAGTCGACAGGAGTACCTTGCTTGTAGATCGCAAGGATTTTTCCTTCATGTTGTAATGCGTCATAGCCATGAAAGACGGTTTGGTCGCCGCTGTAGTTGAATCCTTCGGTCATGGTGAATTTGTTGGCTGCGCGTGCCTGTTCACGTTGGCGTGCCATGGCTTGCTCAAAACCGGCGGTGTCAATACTGATGTCACGTTCACGGGCGATGTCAGCGGTTAAATCCAATGGAAATCCGAAAGTGTCGTATAGTCGAAATGCTGTTTCACCATCCAGTACTTTTATTTTCTGGCTCAGTGCATTTTCCAGTACTTGCATGCCATGTTCCAGGGTTTCGGCAAAACGTTCTTCCTCTTGTCTCAAAACACTGGCAACACGCTCATTGGCAGCTATCAGTTCAGGATAGGCGTCGCCCATGCTCCGACTCAAGTCTGCTACGAGCCGGTAAAAAAAAGGTTCGTTTTGTCCGAGACGATAACCATGACGAATGGCGCGGCGAATGATGCGCCGCAGCACATAGCCGCGTCCTTCGCTGCTTGGAATGACGCCGTCGGTAATCAAAAAAGCGCAGGCGCGGATATGATCGGCAATGACCTTGAGTGAATTATCGTTGAGATTTTGCGTATTGGTGACGCGTGCAGCGGCCTTGATCAATTTCTGGAACAGGTCGATTTCATAGTTACTGTGAACCTGTTGCATGACAGCGGAGATGCGTTCCAGACCCATGCCGGTATCGACGGATGGTTTGGGAAGCGGGTGTAATTCGCCGTTGCTGTCGCGGTTGTACTGCATAAAAACCAGATTCCAGATTTCGATATAACGATCTCCTTCAGCCGTGACGGAACCCGGAGGGCCGCCAGCCACATCCGGGCCATGATCGTAAAAAATTTCGGAACAGGGGCCGCAAGGTCCGGTATCGCCCATTTGCCAGAAATTGTCCGAAGTGTCGATGCGCACAAAACGTGCTGCGTTCACGCCAATTTCATTGAGCCAGATGTCGGCCGCTTCGTCGTCTTCAGCGTACACGGTTATCCATAATTTTTCCTGCGGTATTTTGAGGGTCACAGTCAGAAATTCCCAGGCGAACTGAATGGCATTACGTTTGAAATAATCACCAAAACTGAAGTTGCCGAGCATCTCGAAGAAGGTGTGGTGGCGCGCCGTATAGCCAACATTTTCCAGATCATTGTGCTTGCCGCCGGCACGTACACAACGCTGCGAGCTGGCTGCACGTGTATAGCTTCTTTGATCTTGCCCCAGAAAAACGTCCTTGAATTGCACCATCCCGGCGTTGGTGAACAATAATGTCGGGTCATTGCCGGGTACCAGCGGGCTGGAGGAAACAATGGTATGACCGTGTGATTCAAAGAATTCCAGGAATTTTTGTCTTATTTCGCTGCTTTTCATATCTGTTAATGATTATTCGTATCTTTGTAATTCTACAACCGTCGTGCCTAAGGCTTCACCCTTGATAATCGCCAAACTTTCGATGCGTACGCGAACAGTGATTTCCTTATCCATTCTTGGCAGATTGGAGCTGGTGAGTATGATTAATTCACCGCTGTCATCTTCCAGTACATAGGCTTTGAGATCAATGACAGGAATACGTGTCGGATCTTTTGTGATGCCTCTGAGTGTCACTAATTTACCGTCGAAATCGGCAGGTGATGTATTGATTTCATGAATAGCGGTAATTTCGCTGGCATGAACGAAGCCTGCTAATGGGAACAGTATGAGCAGGCATACGATGAGTGCTGAAATTGTTTTCATATTCTTTCCTTTTCAGCTTGTAATAATACCTGACGAATAATGTCCGACGAAAAACCTCTATTGATCAGAAAGCGTATCTGTCTGCCGCGTGCTTTTAAATCATCGGGTGGTGCACCGAATTTTTTTTGCCAGATATGCAAGGCTGTTTCGAAGTCAGTTTCTTTAAGGTCAGGTAAGATCTGTGCAATTAAATGTTCTTCAATGCCTTTGTCTTTTAGTTCGCGCACAATGCGCCGACTGCCAAACCGCGCTCTACGGGTACGTGTGGCTTGTTCGACAAAGCGTTCTGCTGACAAGCAGCCATCAAGTTCGAGCTGATCCAGCAGGTTGATCAATGACTGCGGTGAAGATGCGTGTGCGGACAATTTTTTTTCCAGCTCAAACCGGGAATATTCACGTCTTGCCAGGTAACGCAGTGCGCGTGTTTCCAATGTCGGTTTGTCGTTCATTATAGTTACAATTGCGGTGGTAAAAGTGTTGGTTATTTCTCATCATTTGTCGGTTCACCTGCTGGTTTTCCGGTTTTTTTACTTTTGTCTATGATACTGACGGCAGTGCGAATTTTCTGTTCAATCTCCTGGGCTATTTTAGAATGCTCTCTAAGGTATTCGCGCACATTATCTTTTCCCTGGCCAATTTTTTCGCCGTTGTAGGAATACCAGGCGCCTGCTTTGTCGATTAGTTTATGTTGTACGCCGAGTTCGATGATTTCGCTTTCGCGGGAAATGCCTTCGCCATATAGAATATCAAATTCGGCTTGTTTGAAGGGTGGCGCCACCTTGTTCTTAACTACTTTGACGCGAGTTTCGTTGCCGATTGTTTCTTCGCCTTTCTTGATGGCGCCTGTGCGGCGTATTTCAAGGCGTATGGAGGCATAGAACTTGAGTGCGTTTCCGCCAGTGGTTGTCTCCGGATTACCAAAAATAACACCGATTTTCATGCGTATCTGGTTAATGAAAATCACCATGGTGTTGCTGCGTTTGATGTTAGCGGTCAGCTTTCTGAGCGCCTGCGACATCAGCCTGGCCTGTAAACCCATTTGTGGGTCGCCCATTTCGCCTTCAATTTCAGCGCGTGGCGTCAGGGCGGCGACAGAATCGATAACGACAATATCAACGGAACTGGAGCGCACCAGCATATCGGCGATTTCCAATGCCTGCTCACCGTTGTCCGGTTGTGAGATTAATAGTTCCTGCACATTGACTCCAATTTTTTGTGCATATTGGGGGTCGAGGGCATGTTCAGCGTCAATAAAAGCTGCAGTTCCGCCGAGTTTCTGCATTTCGGCAATCACCTGAAGTGTAAGCGTGGTTTTGCCTGATGATTCGGGGCCGTAGATTTCAATGACACGGCCGCGCGGCAAACCGCCAACTCCTAAAGCTATGTCCAGGCTGAGTGATCCGGTGGACACAACTTGTATGTCATTGGCGACATCGTTGGCGCCCAAACGCATGATGGATCCTTTGCCGAACTGTTTTTCAATTTGGGAAAGTGCTACAGCCAGTGCTTTACTTCTGTTTTCGTCCATGTTTTTTCCTGTGAAGATTCGGCGCATTATCGCATATTCGGAATTACTTCAATGAAGCTTGTTGTTTTCAAAATTCTTTTTGGAGATTGCTGGGTTCTAAAAAAATAAAATAAAATAAAACAAAACTCGAGTATCTCGTCAGCCTACGATATAATAACGTATTAAGGTTGAAGTGGCAGCGCATTAAGCACACATCAGGCGCGTGATATGGCATTGAAAGATGACGTCAGGCGCAGGGCGTGTGCGTTTTAAATTCGTTCTGGATTTGCTTTTTTGCTGCTAACTATGCATTTATTGTAAAACATACTGATAAAAGAATAGGGAGAACAGCTATCCGAGTTATATTACTAGGCGGTCCCGGTGCAGGTAAAGGAACGCAAGCAAATTATATCAAGGAACATTTCGGTATTCCGCAAATTTCTACGGGTGATATGCTGCGTAATGCTGTCAAGGAAGGCACCGAGCTTGGCATGCTGGCCAAAAAAATCATGGATTCCGGTGGACTGGTATCTGATGAAATTATTATTAATCTAGTTAAAGAGCGCATCGCTCAACCTGACTGTGCCCAGGGCTTTTTGTTTGATGGTTTTCCACGTACTATCCCGCAGGCTGATGCCATGAAGGCGGCAGACGTGCAAATTGATTATGTGGTAGAGATTGATGTTGCAGATGATGAAATCATCCGGCGCATGTCGGGTCGAAGAGTGCATCCTGCTTCAGGCCGCACCTATCATATCGAATTCAATCCCCCAAAAGTTGACAATCTGGATGACGAAACCGGTGAACTGCTCATACAGCGTGATGACGATAGGGAAGAGACTGTCAAAAAAAGACTGGCGGTCTATCATGAACAAACTGAGCCGCTCATTTCCTATTACTCAAATTGGTCTGAAGAGGGCACAAACAGTGCTCCCCGCTATATCAAGGTTGCCGGAGTAGGGAATGTTGAAGAAATTCGTGACAGGATACTGACGGCACTGAACTAATCACTATTAGTTTATCTGTATCGTTTCATCGTAATACTTTCCAAAATTAGAGCGACAACATTATGCTGGTTATGATTTTGTTGTGCTGTGATTTTTGTTTTGCTGGATTTTAATAATTGTATCTTTTGACAGTATAGTTTTGCTTACGATTTGATTAATCAGGAGAAATAAAAATATGTCAATAAAAAATGCATTTTATGCCCAGTCGGGTGGTGTAACTGCTGTTATTAATGCATCAGCAGCTGGTGTCATAGAAACAGCGCGCCAGCATGCCGATAAAATTGGCGATGTTTACGCGGGCCGCAACGGTATTATTGGTGCGCTGACTGAAGATTTGATAGATACCAGTGCCGATTCAGCCGAAGCGATTGCCGCATTGCGCCATACACCATCCGGTGGATTCGGTTCATGTCGCTACAAGCTGAAAAGCATTGAACAAAACCGCCGTGAATACGAACGTTTGATTGAAGTTTTTAAAGCGCATAATATCGGATACTTTTTTTATAATGGCGGTGGTGATTCTGCCGACACCTGTCTCAAAGTGTCGCAGATTTCCGATACGCTGGGTTACCCGATTCAGGCGATTCACGTGCCTAAAACAGTAGATAACGATTTGCCTGTTACAGATTGTTGTCCGGGGTTCGGTTCTGTAGCTAAATATATTGCGGTATCCACGCGTGAAGCAAGCTTTGATGTGGCCAGTATGGCGAAGACATCCACCAAGGTTTTCGTTCTTGAAGTCATGGGACGCCATGCTGGTTGGATTGCTGCAGCCGGTGGTCTGGCTTCCAGCCAGGATTGTGAAATTCCGATTGTTATTCTGTTTCCGGAAATAACATTTGATAAGGCAAAATTTCTTGCCAAAGTGGATGGTTATGTCAAGCAATTTGGCTATTGTTCTGTCGTAGTATCGGAAGGTGTCAAGGGTGAGGATGGGAATTTTCTATCCGATCAAGGGCTGCGTGATGCTTTCGGGCATGCGCAACTGGGTGGTGTTGCGCCGGTTGTGGCCAATATTATCAAGGATGGTCTGGGGCTTAAGTATCACTGGGGTGTGGCTGATTATTTGCAACGTGCCGCACGCCATATTGCTTCCAAAACTGATGTCGAGCAAGCTTACGCGATGGGTAAGGCTGCAGTGGAGTACGCCATTGCCGGTCATAACTCAGTCATGCCGACAATTGATCGCGTTTCCAGCGCGCCTTACACGTGGAAAGTGGGTATGGCGCAGCTTGCGAATGTCGCAAATGTCGAAAAAATGATGCCGGCCGACTATATCAGTGAAGATGGATTTGGTATCAGTGAAGCATGCCGTGAGTATCTGTTGCCGCTCATAGAGGGAGAAGATTATCCGCCGTATAAAAATGGTTTGCCTGATTACGTGCGGTTGAAAAATGTTGCAATAGAAAAGAAACTGGAAAAATTCGAAATTTAGGTTGCATAAAAAAAGATGCATTTAAACAGCAAGTGCATATAAAATATGCGCCTTTTGTGCAGGATTTTGAACAAGTGTTTAATTATGTGGAATTATTAGGCCAATATTCTACGTATAATTTTGATGGTCTGACTTTAAGTGGAGTTCTTTATGTCTAACGGTTTAATTATCGCAATTGGTAGCGCGATTCTGGCCCTGGTATACAGCGGCATATGGATTAGGGGTATTTATATCCAGTCTACCGGCAATGCTCGCATGCAGGAAATTGCTTCTGCAATACAGGAAGGTGCTTCGGCATATCTCAATCGTCAATATACAACCATTGGTATAGTGGGTTTGATTCTATTCCTGGCCATTGGCTTGGCATTGACATGGGACACTGCAATCGGTTTTGCACTGGGTGCCGTGCTATCCGGTGCCGCTGGTTATCTGGGAATGAATGTCTCTGTTCAATCAAATGTACGCACTGCCGAAGCCGCACGTACAGGATTGAATGAGGCGCTAGCCGTCGCATTCCGCGGTGGCGCGGTAACAGGCATGCTGGTAGTCGGCTTAGGTCTTCTGGGTGTTGCCGGTTACTGTGCCTGGTTATTCAGCGGTGCAGATCCGGACACACCGGTGAGTGATGTAATCAAGCCATTGATTGGTTTTGCTTTTGGTGGTTCACTGATCTCCATTTTTGCGCGTTTGGGTGGCGGTATCTTTACCAAGGGTGCAGATGTTGGCGCAGATCTGGTCGGTAAAGTTGAGGCCGGAATTCCAGAAGATGACCCACGTAATCCGGCTGTAATTGCAGATAACGTGGGTGATAATGTCGGTGATTGTGCGGGTATGGCAGCTGACTTATTTGAAACCTATGCGGTGACAATTATCGCTACCATGTTGCTGGGTGCATTACTGTTTACCAGCAATGCGATGAGTGCCGTGGTATATCCACTCATGCTGGGCGCCGCTTCTATCGTTGCTTCAATTATCGGGTGCTACTACGTCAAAATACAAGATGGCGGAACGATCATGAAGGCACTATACCGTGGACTTATTGTTGCGGGGGGTATTGCGTTGCTTGCTTATTTGCCTGTGACGGTCTGGTTTATGGCTGATATGACACTCGAAGTTTCAGGTGTTGAAGTAGCGGGTGGTGCACTGGTTATGCGCGTATTTCTCGCTGCTGCGATTGGTTTGTTACTGACAGGTGCTATGGTTGTGATTACTGAATATTACACTTCCACTGACTATCCTCCCGTGCAACATATTGCTGAAGCATCTACAACCGGACATGCTACTAACATTATTGCTGGTCTGGGTGTTTCCATGCGTGCAACGGCAGCGCCGGTATTGGCGGTTTGCTTGAGCATCCTTATGGCCTATTCATTAGCAGGTCTGTATGGGATCGCCATTGCAGCGACTGCTATGCTGTCGATGACCGGTATTATCGTGGCACTGGACGCTTATGGTCCGATTACCGATAATGCGGGTGGTATCGCGGAAATGGCGGAAATGCCTGAGTCTGTTCGCGCGATTACTGATCCGCTTGATGCGGTAGGTAATACCACAAAGGCGGTAACCAAAGGTTATGCAATCGGATCTGCCGGTCTTGCTGCGTTGGTGTTATTTGCGGATTATACGCATGGGCTTGAAGCTGCTGGTCATTTGTTGTCATTTGACCTATCCAATCATATGGTGATCATTGGTTTGTTTATTGGTGGTTTAATTCCGTATTTGTTTGCTGCTATGTCGATGGAAGCAGTCGGACGTGCTGCCAGCTCTGTGGTGATTGAGGTGCGCCGCCAGTTCAATGAGATTCCAGGAATTATGGAAGGTACGGCAAAGCCTGATTATTCTCGCGCGGTTGATATGTTGACTAAAGCTGCGATTAAAGAAATGATGATTCCATCACTCTTGCCAGTCCTGGCGCCATTGTTGGTAGGTGTTCTGCTTGGACCGCAAGCACTGGGTGGTGTACTGATGGGTTCTATTGTGACTGGATTGTTTGTAGCAATTTCCATGACTACCGGCGGTGGTGCGTGGGATAATGCCAAAAAGTACATTGAAGATGGTAATTTCGGTGGTAAAAACAGTGAAGCGCACAAAGCTTCTGTTACCGGTGATACTGTAGGTGATCCTTACAAGGATACCGCTGGGCCGGCCATTAACCCGTTGATCAAGATTATCAACATTGTGGCATTGATGATTATTCCACTGCTATAAGTTGCTGTCGGTTGAATTCGTAAAAAAGCACGCCATTTAGGCGTGCTTTTTTTTGCTTAAGCGTTCCGTGCGATAAATGTAAAAAATCAATTTCCTCTTAACTTTATTCCGAGTAATTTAATCTTCCGGTATAAATGTGTGCGTTCAAGTCCGGCGCGTTCGGCTACGCGCGTCATATTGCCATTTTCTTCTTCAATTAGTCTTTCAAAATAGGTTTTTTCAAATAAATCACGCGCTTCTCGTAATGAGAGATCAAAAGGAATGTCAGGTGCAGATGATGTTGAGGTGGATTCTGGGAAAACCATGGCTTGTTGTACCATGTCTGCAGTAATTTCATCCCCGGTGCAGGTCAAAGCTAAAGAATGTACAACACCTGTCAATTGTGTCAGATTACCCGGCCAATCATAATTTCGCAGGCAATTTAATGCAGCCGTACTAAACTGTAGAATTGGCGAGACTTCTCCTGATTCAGCAAAACTTGATAAAATCTGATTAGCAAGATCTGGAATATCTTCCCGGTGGGCTCTGAGTGATGGAACACCGATGCTAAGTCCGCTCAATGATTCATATAGTTTTGCATGATAGCTGCCTTGTGAAGCGAGTTCGGCAAGTGGCTGAGAAGTAGCGCAAATCAGGCGCACATTATATTTTTCAAGTTTGCTTACTATTAATAATAAACCTTTTTGCGCTAGTTTATTAATTTCACCAATATCTTTCAGAAATAATAATCCGTTCTTGGCTTGTTCTAGCAAATCCAGGGGTTTCTCAGCTAAAATGGCCAGTGACTCTGGTTCGATCCATGAGGTATTGGGACGATGCAAAAAGCGTGCGCAGACTTCCATGCCTACGCCCGGTTCACCCATCAAAAGTAAGGGTGTTTTCAGATTAGCTACTTTTTCCAATTTCTTTTTCAGATCAATAATTAATGCACCCTTGCCCAGACTTGCCAGTGAGAGCGCAGCTTGTTGTTTGTTCTGGCCGCCACGCATCGCTTTGCCGACGGTACTTAATAGTTTTTGTAATGGTATGGGTTTTTCCAGATAACCAAATGCGCCAATGCGCGTTGCTTCTACAGCTGTATCTATAGTGCCATGGCCTGACATCATGATGACCGGCATGGTTAGCATGCCGCTACTTGCCCAGTCTTTCAACAGAGTTATACCATCTGTATCAGGCATCCATATGTCCAGTAATACTAGTTCGGGTCGTGTCTGATTTCGCCATACACGCGCCTGCTCAGCGTTTTCAGCTAGTGCAACGCGATAGCCCTCATCACGTAAAATTTCGGATAATAATTCGCGTATTCCGATTTCGTCGTCAACTACCAATATCGTATTATTCGTCATCATTCTAATTTTATCCTTAGTCTTTAGCTAAGTGATTCTAAATTCTTTGCCGCCGGCATAGTGATTATTATCTGGGCACCATGAGGTTTCAAATTTTCTACATGGATCGTTCCTTCATGCTCTTCTACTATTTTTTTGACAATGGGTAAACCCAATCCGGTGCCCTTAGCTTTGGTCGTAACATAGGGTTCAAAAACCCGCGATCTGACTTCATCTGAAAAACCGCACCCATTATCCCGCACAGTCAACTGTATACCGTTTGGCGCAATTTCTGTTTTAATTTCTATGTAAGGTTTTTCAATTCCGGTCAAAGCATCTTGTGCATTGAGCAACAGGTTATGCAAAACTTGGCGTAACTGTGCGGAATCTCCATTAATGGGAGGCAGGTTGTCTGCTAACGTCCGTTTAATGTGTATATGCTCTTTCTTCGCATTTGCGACATTCGCTGTCTCATATAGTGAGAGTATTTCTAACACCAGATTATTAATATCGAGTTTGCACATTTCCAGCGCGGGTGCACGTGCATACTGGTTAAACTCATTAACCATCCGCTTGAGTGCTTCAACCTGATTGACAATCGTTTCAGTTGATCGCTGCAGAAATATGGCATCTTGCGCATCAAGCTTTTTAACCAGTTTATGCACCATCCGTTCAGCTGAAAGTTGAATAGGGGTAAGAGGGTTTTTAATTTCATGGGCAAGTCGTCGAGCGATTTCACTCCAGGCTACGGCGCGTTGTACTTGCAGAAGACTGGTAATATCATCAAATACGACGACACCACCGCCGCCTGATATTTCGGGTAATCGTGTGCCGCGCAATAACAGAACCTGATTGTTGCCGCTATTTGTGCGCGTCATTTGTCGCTGCCACATGCCCGTTTCACCCGAATTGAAGCCTGCACGAATTTCTGTCACCAGGGCGTTCACCTGAGGTTCTTTTTCAACACAACCGTCAATAACCGAACCGTCCAGACTGATTAAAGGTGCTTGCAAAATTTGTTCAGCGCTACGATTAGCCTTAATCAGAGTTAAGTGTTCATCAAATACCAGTACGCCTGATGAAAGATTTGCAAGAATGCTTTCTAAATGTGTGCGTGCACTTTCCACTTCGTACTGATTATGCTGAGCGATTGCACGTGCTTCTTCCAGTTGTTGCGTCATTAAATTAAAGGATTCTGTCAGGACGCCCAGCTCATCCCGGGTTTGCACCAGATGGCGGCGACTGTAATCGCCCTGCGCGATTGCTCTGGTGCCTTCAGCCAGCATACCAAGTGGCGCGCTTAAATTTTCACTCAACAGTGAAGCTGTTGCCAATGCCGAAAAAAGGGATAATAAGAGCGCTAACGTTAAGGTTACACTATACAGTCGAGTCAAACCCTGCCTTGACAGTGAAAGCTCCTGGTAATCCCAATAGCCTGCTTGCACTTTTTCGGCATTCCTGGCTAAATAATCCGGAACTGGCTGTAGTAACTGAAGAATCCTAATGTCATCATCCAAACTTAGCACATTTACAGGTGCCAGTACACGTAGATACAATCCTTTGTCAGCTATCGGTTCAATGGCGCCGTATACTTTCTGGGTTCTTATATGGCGCATGACTGTTCTGCTGGGAACCTGAGGAAATGATGCCAGATTGGTTTCACTTGAGAAAGCAATCACTTTGCCGTCCTGATTAAATAAAGTGGCGGCTTCTATCTGGGATTGCAATAATAATTCGTTCAATGCCGCCACATGCGAAGTAGATGGTTCGGATAATGTCAGGGCCGCAACTTTAGCTTTTTTCTGCAGATCCTCCAGTAAATTTTCCAGCATTGTCTGTCCCAAGTGCAGACCGCTCTCAAGCGCCCGATCGACTTTGACATCAAACCATGATTCAATACTTTTTTCAAGGAACTGCACAGAGACTGTATATACCAGTACACCGGGTAAAATGGCCATTAACGAAAAAATCAACAATAAACGCAAAGCTAATCTAGAACCGAATACGCCCGATTTGAGTCGCCGTCTGAATCGCAGCAATAGATATCCGACAACGAACATAAAAAGCAATACGAAAACGATATTAATGATCAGCAGTAACTGGTAACGGCGTTCAAAAAAGTCGGTATTGGCGCCGGCTGTTGCCAGTAAAAACAGCATGACTGCGCCGAGCCCGGCACCGGTGATCAAGACATATTTCATTGATCACCTGATATCTGAAATGGTTGTTCCGGTGATGGCAGCTTCATATGCCATTCCAAGCGATCGGAACTCAAATTCCATGCGTTTGAACCAAGTGCTTCAACTTGGAAAGGTTTGGGCATGCGCGTTAAATCGAGCCATAATCTTAGTATTGCGTCATAATGAACATTGGATTTTAGTTCGTGTTTGATCGTCAGCGGGTGGTCACGCAGCTGTTCCAATGATCGTAACGCATCTTTCAGTGTAGTGAAATTTTTTGAAAATGTGCTATCGCTGAGGTGATACTGTCGTGTAAGGGCATGGTATCTTAAGCCAATGCGTGTTTTTATGCGCGCGACTTCCTTGTCGAACCAATACCAGCGTGGTTCAACAAGGGTAAACTTGTTGACAAAGTAAAGCACAACGCCTTTTTCAAGTGCTTTTTCAAGCGTCGGATTTAATTCAATCTTGGAGTCGATGCTGACTGCATAACCGTTTTCCACAGCAGCGAGCTTGAATGAGTTTACTTGAATACTGCCGTAGGCGAGCGCATTTGAGGCACATAACCATGCAGACGAAAGCGTGCATATGAGAACGAATTGTAAAAACCCTGATTGTTTCATGACATGTTTATCGTTTATGCAAGCGCGTATAGAAAAAACCATCATGTTGAATATCTGGTAATAGCTGACCATCCTGTATTTTGGGTTCTGAGAGCGGTTCAATTCGAGCATCGGAATGCTGTTGTAAAAATTGTTTTATTAGCAATTTGTTCTCTTCTGGGAATATTGAACAGGTGGCATAAAGCAACTTACCATTTCTTGCTAAAATTTGCCATAAAGCATGCAAGATTGCCTGTTGCTGAACAGAAAATTTTTGCAAATCACTTTCACGCCGCAGCCATTTAATATCAGGGTGTCGACATACCACTCCCGAGGATGAGCATGGTACATCAGCTAGAATACGATCAAATAATTTTCCATCCCACCATACGTCGGGGTGAGCCGCATCAGCGCAGACGATGCATGCCGCACGCTTTTGTAGGCGCTCAAGATTCTGTTTAACCTGAATAAGCCTGCTTTTATTATTATCAAGTACCGTTAGGGAAATGTCTGCCAGTTCTAACAAATGGCCGCTCTTGCCGCCCGGTGCGGCGCATGCATCCAACACGCGCATACCCTGTTGCACATCAAGCAATGGCGCAGCTAACTGAGCGCCGGCATCTTGTATGGAGACCAGTCCGTCATTAAACCCGGGTAGCTTTTCAACACCAACAGGTTTATTGAGCATTAATGCCTCAGGCCATATCAGCCTTGATTCCATGCCGCTATTTGCAAGCAGTTGCTGATAGGCTGCTATATTGATTTTGCTTTGATTGACACGTAAGGTCATGGGAGGGCGCTTATTATCTGCATTCAGGACTGCATGAAAATGATGTGGGTATTGGGCACGCAACTTGTCTATCCACCATTGCGGGTGGGAATAAAGACCCACTTCTTTTTCTGCTGCCTTTGTTAACAGCATTTCTTTCTGCCGGATGAAGTTGCGCAACACTGCATTGACCAGTCCCTGTATTTTTATACTCCTGGTAAGTGTTCGCGAGGCGGCAACAGCCTGGTTGACTATCGTATACGCCGGCAACTTGCTATAAAGCAATTGATATAGGCTTATTAGCAACAGGTAATATATTTTCTTATCCTGGGGTGGCTTGCTGAGCAGAATTGCCAGAATTTCAGAGAGCTGTCCATAAAAACGCAGCACGCCATAACTGAAATCCTGAATGGCGCCTTTTTGTTGACCAGAAAGTGTTGCATGTTGTTGCCAACATTCAAGGAGTACAGCTGTTAAACTGGATCCGGCTAAAACCTTACTGACAACCGATACAGCGATAAGCTGTGTTTTGATCATGTTTCAAGTGTCTTGTCGATGACATCAAAATAATCACCTGTGTGCATATTAAATCCAGCTAGAAATTCAGTTGCGGTCAATCGTTTTCCACCCGGCTTTTGTATGATTTCAAGGAGCAGTGAATCTGCTCCGCAAGCGACAGTAATACCATCACGTTCGGTTGCCATTATTGTTCCGCATCGACCGGAAATCTCCGGTATTACTTTTGCTTGCCAGATCTTGATTTTATTTCCCCGGAAAAGACTATAAGCACCAGGTGCTGGATTAAAGGCGCGAACCTTGCGTTCAATTTCTTCAGCTGACTGCTGCCAGTTGATTTGTGCTTCTGTTTTTTTGATTTTGGCAGCATAGCAAGCCTGTGATTCATCCTGCTGAACGGGTGTTAGTTTTTGTTGTTCGTACAGGCTCAAAGCCTTGATAATGGTATGTGCCCCCAGCCTGCACAGTTTGTCATGCAGCGTCTGGGTTGTATCATCTTGTGAAATATCTAAGTTTTCCTTTAAAAGCATGGCGCCGGTATCTAAGCCGGTGTCCATTTGCATAATGGTAATACCTGTGTCTTTGTCGCCTGCCAGAATGGCTCTTTGTATGGGTGCTGCACCACGCCAGCGAGGCAGTATGGACGCGTGAATATTGAGACATCCATAACGCGGTATTTTTAATACGGCTTCGGGTAAAATAAGGCCATATGCGGCTACAATCATGACATCCGCATTTATCGCGCTTAGTTGCGTATGTAATGCATGTTCTTTCAGTGATTGTGGTTGCAGTATCGATAATCCATGCATGTCAGCTGATTGCTTGACTGCGCTAGCAACCATTTTCATCCCTCTGCCGGCGGGCCGATCCGGTTGTGTGAGTACCAATGCAATTTCATGTTTTGTTTTCAACAATGCATCCAGCGCGGTTGCTGCAAAAACCGGTGTCCCTGCAAAAATTATTTTCATTATGCTGTTCGTTCTTCAATCAGTAGAAATGGATTTTAAATCATGGCAATAATTAAAAAATATTTTTTCGGTTACATTGCGCTGCGTTGATGTTTTTTTAATTTTGCCAGAACCCTGGATTGTTTAAACTTAGACCAGTATTCCACAAAGACCTTGCCCTCGAGATGGTCCATTTCATGCTGAATACACACGGCCAATAGTCCTGTAGCCTCAAGCGTAAAGGATTTTCCTTCGATATCCAGTGCTTTTACCGTTATTGATTCTGCCCGATTTACTTTGCCGAAAATTCCGGGCACGGATAAGCAGCCTTCTTCATACTCATGCGATCCGTTACGCACAATGATTTTTGGATTAATAAAGACATGTAGCTGATCATGCGTTTCAGAAGTATCAATGACGATAATACGTTCATGAACATCGACCTGTGTCGCTGCAAGACCAATACCTGGGGCGGCATACATTGTTTCAGCCATATCCTGAATCAGTGTGCGTGTTTTGTCATTTACATGAGTTACAGGTGTGGCGACAGTGTGAAGTCTTTCATCCGGGTATTGTAAAATTTTTAGAATAGCCATAAAAAAATTATCTAATTTAATAAACTAAACGACCTGTATAGACCGTATCATTGACGAGTAATTCTGCGCTCACTAAAACTATTTCTGTATTCGAGGTTATTTATGCGTAAGCTTATTATATCCATAATCCTGTTTCTAGGCCTGCTTTCTACGCTGCCAGTCAGCGCGGTTGATACTGGTATGTTGAGAAGTGATACACCCGATCGGTATGAGGTTGTAAAGGGTGATACATTGTGGGGAATTGCTGCGCGATTTTTGAAAGAGCCATGGCATTGGCCTGAAATTTGGGGGCTTAACCGTGATCAATTGAAAAATCCCCATAAAATTTATCCGGGTGATATCATTGTTTTGGAAAAAACACTGAAAGGCAACCGCCTGCAACTCATTAAGGGTAAGGGGGATCAGAGAACTGTTAAGTTATCGCCTCAAATACGTATTGAGCAAGTTAAATCTGGCGCCATTCCAAGCATTCCGGCATCTGTCATCGAGCCATTTCTCAGTCAACCACTAGTCGTTGAGAAAGGTGGTCTTGCATTGGCACCCCATTTACTGGGTACAAGTGATAACCGTGTTATTCTGAGTGCTGGCAACACAGTATATATAAGTAACATGCCATTTGATTTGGGTAAGGCATGGCAGATTTTTAGAACAGGTAAGGCATTAAAGGACCCCGACCGGAACAATCAGGTGATTGGCTATGAAGCAGAATATCTAGGCAATGCGAGTGTTAAAGCTTTTGATGAAATCAGTACGGCAGTCATTACGTATTCGACACAGGAAATTTTAAAGGGTGACCGTCTTATTCCCGCGCCCGGTATTATTTTCAATAATTATGCGCCACATGCGCCCGATTTATCTATCAATGGTCGAATAATATCTGTATATGGCGGAGTTACAGAAATCGGTAAAGGTTCTATTGTCACGCTTAACAAAGGTATGCTGGACGGCTTGGAAATGGGGCATGTTCTCGCAGTATATCGGAGAAGCCTGACTCGAATGCCGGATGGGAAAATGGTAGCGTTGCCAGATGAACGCAATGGGTTGGTTTTTGTATTTAGAGTATTTGATCATGTTTCCTATGCGCTTGTTGTGCAAAGCACAAGCGCAATTCAGATTCTGGATGCGGTCAAAAACCCATAAACCTGATATAAAATTAAAAATAAATTTTTCAATTGCAATACAATAATATTCGCTTGACAGTTGATATTTGTTACAGGAATACTAAAAAACTGAATATTCAGGCGGATCAGCGTTTTATTAAAAAATTATATGAAACATGAAGCAGACATTGAGTCCTGGCTTCAACTCTGTCTTATTAAGGGTGTGGGCGATGAGTCCATACGGCGGCTGTTAGTCGCCTTCGGCGCTCCTGCCGCAGTGTTAACTGCACCTGTAGCGGCACTTGAGCGGATAGTCGGAAAATCAATTGCAAAGCATCTAAAGTTTGGCGCCGACCCAGATAGAATTAATGTCACGATTGATTGGCTTAGGGATCCAACTAATTCGATTATTACTCTGGCAGACTCTGATTATCCGTCTCAATTGCTCAATATTTCAGACCCACCGCCTTTGCTTTATTTAAAGGGCAGACGTGAGCTTCTGAATGCACCTGCACTTGCAGTTGTTGGTAGCCGCAATGCGACACCGCAAGGATTATCCAATGCGGAGGCTTTTGCTGAATCAATCAGTAATGCAGGGATTTGTATTATCAGTGGCATGGCCCTCGGAATAGATACTGCTGCGCATCAAGGTGGTTTGCGCGGGGCTTCCGCAAGTATTGCTGTTGTTGGCACGGGGCTGGATATCGTCTATCCAGCAAGAAATCATCAACTGGCACATAAACTGGCAAAAAAAGGGGCGTTGATATCGGAGTTGCCGCTTGGTATGCCAGCTATTGGCAGGAATTTTCCCAGAAGAAACAGGATTATCAGTGGCATGAGCCAAGGCTGTCTGGTGGTTGAAGCGGCACTGCGAAGTGGATCATTGATAACAGCCAGGCAAGCACTGGAACAAGGGCGGGAAGTTTTGGCAATACCGGGTTCTATTCACTCTCCACTGTCAAAGGGCTGTCATGCGCTCATCAAAGAAGGCGCTAAGCTGGTTGAAAGCACCCAGGATGTTCTTGACGAATTGAATTATTCTGCCGCTCAAAAAAATCCAAGCACAACCGAACCAGTGGATAATGAACTGTCTAATGAAAATACAAGGCTACTCATGTGCCTGGGTCATGATGTTGTAGATGTGGATACTTTATGTGTGCGTAGTGGCTTGACGGTTGAGTCTGTATCCGCCATGCTATTAACGCTTGAACTTGATGGTCAGATCGCCAGCCTTCCAGGTGGATGTTATCAAAAAATTACATAATAAAAATAATATAATACAGTTAAATCATTAAATTCCATTATGTTACAGATCGTATAACTGATATGAAACGGATCTGCGGTCTAGTCATTGATCGGTTTGTACCGTAAACATATTTATAAATTTTAAAAAATATGATGTTTGACATACTTTACTATTTATTTGAAAATTATTTTGACTCAGGAAGTTATCCTGATTCAGCGACGCTTACACGTAAACTGACTATGGCCGGTTTTAATGATGAGGATATTCATCAGGCGCTTGACTGGTTATCAGAATTGGCGCGCCAGGACATTGGGAGTTATCCTGCCACGCTTGCCGACAACAAATCTTTCCGTTGCTTTAGTGCGCTTGAAATGGAAAATATTGATACGGAGGGGCGTGGATTCATCACTTTTCTTGAGCAATCTAAGATTATTAATCCCTTGCAGCGCGAACTGTTAATTGACCGTGTTATCGCTATGGACGAAGATTCTTCAAGTCTGGAGAAAATCAAATTAATCGTTCTGACAGAACTCTGGATACATAACCAGCTTTCTGATGACGCTATTCTGGAAAAATTATTGGTTGTGAGTGATTCGCACTATAAGCATTAAGATCTTGCGTATTCATTGATTGCAATTTCACAAAAGATCACTTTTCCAGAAATGAATTTTTCAAAATTATTCCAAAAAAACAGGCCTGTTTTGCCAAAAATAAATATTAAATCAATGATTGCCGCGCTTGCTGCTGAAAATATGACTAATTCTTCTTTATTTAGAGAAAAATAATGAGTAAGTCATTGATAATAGCAGAAAAACCTTCTGTGGCAACGGATATTACGCGTGCATTGGGTAACTTTACAAAGCATACTGATTATTTTGAGAGCGACGAGTATATCGTCTCATCAGCAATTGGTCATTTGCTCGAACTCGTTGTGCCTGAAAAATACGAAGTTAAGCGTGGCAAATGGAGTTTTGCGAATCTTCCGGTGATTCCGCCTCATTTTGATTTAAACCCAATTGAGAAAACCGCTGCGCGATTAAAGCTTTTAACAAAGCTTATCAAGCGCAAAGAGGTTGATACTCTAATAAACGCCTGTGATGCAGGACGTGAAGGTGAGTTGATTTTTAACTATATTGTACGCCATACGGGTACCAAGAAACCGGTCAAACGACTTTGGTTGCAGTCTATGACACCGGATGCTATCCGGGAAGGCTTTGCAAAACTCTTAGACAATTCGGAGGTTCATTCACTGGCGGAGGCCGCCGTCAGTCGTTCGGAATCAGACTGGTTGGTTGGGATTAACGGTACGCGCGCCATGACCGCCTTTAATTCTCAGGAAGGCGGGTTTCATAAAACAACTGTTGGGCGTGTGCAAACACCGACTCTGGCAATTCTTGTTGAGCGCGAAGAAAAGATCAAGAAATTTAAACCTAAAGATTATTGGGAAGTGCATGGTGAATTTGCCATTGAAAATGGAAGCTATCATGGCAAATGGTTCAATGAACATTTTAAAAAAGATAAAACTAATATTGAATTAAAGGCAGAGCGTATTTGGGAACGAGATAAAGCTGAGTCGATACGTATCAAATGCCAGGGAAAACCGGGTATTATCAGTGAAGAAAGTAAACCGTCCAAGGAAACTTGTCCGTTACTTTATGACTTGACCAGCTTGCAGCGCGATGCTAACAGTCGTTTTGGGTTTTCAGCAAAGGCAACACTGGGGCTGGCACAAGCTTTATATGAAAAACATAAAGTGCTGACATATCCGCGTACTGATTCACGCGCCTTGCCGGAGGATTATATTGCTACGGTTAAAGATACCTTGCAAAATCTTGGAGGAACCGTTTATGAAGAGTTTTCCAGGAAGATATTGGTATCAGACTGGGTAAAGCCTAATAAGCGCATTTTTAATAATGGCAAAATTTCTGATCATTTTGCCATTATTCCGACATTGCTGAACCCCAAGAAACTGAATGAAGCGGAAGCCAAACTTTATGATCTGGTTACCAAGCGATTTTTAGCCATTTTCTATCCTGCAGCAGAATTTTTGATTACCACGCGTATTACTCGGGTAGAAAATGAGCCATTTAAGACGGAAGGAAAAGTAATGGTTAACCCGGGGTGGCAAATTGTCTATGGAAAGGCGGCGCATAATCGAGTCGAAGATGATGCTTCGCTGATTGCGATTGGGCCTGAAAAAGCCGCGACAACAAAAGAAGTTAAAACGATTGCTTATCAGACGCGTCCACCCGCCCGATTCAATGAAGCAACTCTGTTGTCGGCCATGGAGAGTGCCGGTAAGCTGGTAGAAGATGAAGAGCTGCGCGCTGCTATGAGCGCAAAAGGACTGGGTACCCCTGCCACGCGTGCTGCAATCATCGAAGGTTTGGTTTCGGAAAATTATCTGTTAAGAGTAGGTCGCGAACTGCATCCAACTGCCAAAGCCTTCTCGCTCATTACATTGTTACGTGGTCTTAGGGTTCCTGAATTGATCTCACCGGAATTGACGGGTAATTGGGAATTTCAGCTGCGACAGATCGAAAAAGGTGAGTTGAAACGCAGTGCATTTATGGAAAAAATTGCAGAGATGACGCGGCATATTGTTGAGCAGGCAAAAAGCCATCGCGGTGAGACGATCGAAGGTGATTTTTCCACTCTCAAGTCGCCTTGCCCTAAATGTGGCGGGGTCGTGCATGAGACTTACAAAAAATTTAAGTGCCAGCATTGCGACTTTGCAGTCTGGAAGATACTTGCCGGGCGTCAGTTCGAAGTTGAAGAGATGGAGACGCTCATTACGCAAAGAGAGGTTGGACCGCTACAAGGCTTTCGAAGTAAAATGGGACGATTGTTTGATGCCAATATCAAGCTTACCGAAGATTTCGAGATGAAGTTTGATTTCGGCAATGATGATGAAGATCAAGTGCCTGTTGATTTTTCAGAGCAGGTGGCTTTGGGAAAATGTCCCTTGTGTCAACATTCTGTGTATGAGCATGGTATGCACTATACGTGTGAAAAGGCTGTTGGCGTATCACGTTCTTGCAACTTCAAAATAGGAAAAATTATTCTGAAGCGCTCTATTGAACAAGAACAGGTTGCAAAATTGCTTGAAGCAGGAAAAACGGATTTGCTCACAAAATTTATTTCCAAGAAAGGCAGGCCTTTTTCAGCTTATCTTGTAAGAAACGCTGATGGAAAAATTGCATTTGAATTCGAGCAGAAAAAATCTAAAAAAGAAACGGAAGCCGAGCCTAAAGCGAATGCAAAACAGGCTAATGAAAAATCAACGGCTAAAAAAACAAAGGCAACATGAGTCGTACCTGATTACTTGGGTTGTATTTCTTTTGCAATAAAAACCCGATATCCAAACGACCTGTCAAATGTTGAGCATCGGGTTTTATATTCACGAAGTATGTTAAGTATAAAAATTGATGATGTATTTAACGACAACACCAGATGAAACAATAATCATTATCAGGCCGCCGACAACAGCCGTACCCTCAACTATGATGGAGAAGAATGCGCGCCCTGTAGTTTCAAATTCTTCATCACCTAACTCATTTCTGCGATTTTCCCTGCGGTTTTTTACCCAAACTTGTAACCAGACAATGACCGGAATCATCAGTAGAGAAAACATTAAAGCAATTTCTGCATCTTCCATTTGTGAATCCCTTCCTTATATATCATGATGTTATGGCGTAGAGGCCTATTTTGGTCTGTTTCATTGTGCATTTGCATTTGTTGTATTTTATGAGATTTCATTTTATGAATCATCCCTGAGTTTGTATACAACTGCTAAAATAACATTTTCTTTTTTTACAAAAAGAAAACTTATAATATTATATCAACCATCAGTATTAGATTACCTTAAACAGAAATATTGATAAAATTTTTTTATTGCGCAACTTTGAAGTTGTTGTTCGGTAGTGGGTGAGCAGGCATTTCATGCGAAGTAAACACACAACATTATTATTCATTTTCACTTTTATATAAAATTTCATGAAATGGCTTGATTTGCCGGTTGCCAAAAAAGCGCAGGGCATTATTCAGTTACCTGGATCCAAGAGTATTTCCAACCGGATACTGTTGCTGGCAGCATTGGCGAAAGGGACAACCCAGGTTATTGATTTGCTTGCTTCAGATGATACCGATTTTATGTTGAAGGCGCTGGTTTCTCTGGGTGTCAGTATTGCGTCTACGGGCGAAAACAGCTATCAGATCATTGGTGCCGAAGGCCAGTTTCATGTGCGCGATGCTCGTTTGTTTCTGGGCAATGCAGGTACTGCTTTTCGTCCGCTGGTGGCAGTGCTGGCGCTGATGCAAGGGCGCTATCAAATGTCGGGTGTTGCGCGTATGCATGAGCGCCCTATAGGCGACTTGGTTGACGCATTGCGCCAACTCGGAGCAGATATTAACTATTTGGAAGACCAAGGTTATCCGCCGCTGGAAATAAAGCCGGTTAAATTTAATCATGATAGCATTCACCTTACTGTAAAAGGCGATGTATCCAGTCAATTTTTAACTGGATTGCTGATGGCGCTACCGATTACTGGAAAAAAAGCAGTTATTGACGTGTCTGGCACATTAATTTCACAGCCTTATATTGCATTGACGCTAGCCCAGATGCAGCGTTTTGGTGTTGTTGTTGAACATGATTCATGGCAAAGATTTACGCTTCCTGCGCAACAATATTATCGTAGTCCTGGTCATATTACGGTTGAGGGTGATGCATCTTCGGCTTCATATTTTCTGGCCGCTGGTGCCATAGGCGGTGGTCCTGTGCGTGTGCTGGGTGTCGGCAGTGAAAGCGCACAAGGCGACGTTCGTTTTGTAGATGCATTGGAAAAAATGGGGGCGCATGTCAGTATGAGTGAAAACTGGATTGAATCTGATTGTATACTTTCCAATCAGTCTCTACGGGCAATTGATCTGGACTGTAATCATATACCGGATGCGGCCATGACACTGGCTGTCGTTGCGCTGTTTGCAAAAGGAGTTACAACACTTCGAAATATCGCAAGTTGGCGCTTAAAAGAAACGGATAGACTGGCGGCAATGACCAAAGAACTTCAAAAACTGGGTGCTCAAATTGAAATGGGTGAAGATTATCTGCGTATCAATCCGCCGGAAAATGGCTTAACCCCCGATGTTGCCATTGATACATATGATGACCATCGCATGGCGATGTGCTTTTCCTTGGTGGCTTTTGGAGCCCCCGTGCGTATTAATGATCCGGGTTGTGTGTCTAAAACTTTTCCTGATTACTTTGATCAGTTCAGTCGAATTGTTCAGTCTGGATGAAGCAATTGATAATGTGCCGCTTAGACGAAGTCCCGGTAATCGCGATTGATGGTCCTTCGGCATCGGGAAAGGGAACAATCGCTCAGTTGGTAGCAAAAGAACTAGAATTCCATTATCTGGACAGTGGTGCTTTGTATCGGCTGGTTGCATTAAAAGCATTACAGATAGGCGCTGCTGTTTCTGAAGAAAATAAACTTGCGGAAATAGCGGCAAATCTCGATGTTGCTTTTAAGGATGAGCAAATCTTTTTGGATAATGTTCCGGTCACTGATGAAATTCGGACCGAGGAATGTGGTTTAATGGCTTCAAGGCTTGCTTCATATCCGCTGGTCAGAAAATTTCTGGTCATGCGTCAACGTGCTTTTCGTCAATTTCCTGGTCTGGTTGCAGATGGCCGTGACATGGGGTCTGTTATTTTTCCGGACGCGTTGCTCAAAGTCTTTCTCACCGCTAGTGCTGAGATACGTGCGCAAAGGCGATATAAGCAGTTGATAGAGAAAGGAATGAGTGCTAATATTCACGAATTGCAGAGGGATATCCAAAAACGTGATCAACGAGACAGTAATCGCGGTGTTGCACCTCTGCAGCAAAACGCAGATGCGAGGTTGCTTGATACAACCTCGCTTTCTATTTTGCAAGCGCAGAATAGCGTGCTTGAATGGTACAGAGAATGCTGTGCAAGTAAGCGGGTTTGAAATGTAGCGTTCGGAAAAGAAGAGCGTATATTTTTCAAGCAATTTTTTAACTAACCCATCCTTTTTTAAAAAAGGAAAATATCAGGTATTTTTTATAATGACTACTGTTTCCACTGTAACAAAGTCCACAGAAAGTTTTGCCGAGCTGTTTGAAGAAAGCCTTGCGCGTCAAGAAATGCGTGCGGGTGAAGTCATCACAGCTGAAGTTGTGCGCGTCGACTACAATATAGTTGTGGTTAATGCTGGTTTGAAATCGGAAAGTTTTATTCCCGTAGAGGAATTTAAAAATGATAAAGGTGAGATCGAGGTTGAACCAGGTGACTTTGTCAGTGTCGCTATCGAAACGTTAGAAGATGGTTATGGAGAAACGCGTTTATCCCGTGATAAAGCTAAGCGCCTGACTGCATGGCATGATCTAGAAGAAGCTATGGAAAGTGGGGCAGTTGTAACCGGTATGGTCAATGGTAAAGTGAAAGGTGGTTTGACGGCTATGATCAATGGTATTCGCGCTTTTTTGCCTGGCTCGCTGGTTGATATCCGCCCTGTTAAAGACACAACACCTTATGAAAATAAGGAAATGGAGTTCAAGGTTATCAAGCTTGATCGCAAACGTAACAACGTAGTTGTTTCGCGTCGTGCTGTTCTTGAAGAAACGCAAGGGGCGGATCGTGAATCATTACTGGCAAGTCTTGAAGAAGGTTCGGTAGTGCAGGGCATTGTCAAGAATATCACTGATTATGGTGCGTTTGTGGATTTGGGTGGTATTGATGGCCTGCTGCATATTACAGACTTGGCATGGAGACGCGTTAAGCATCCATCTGAAGTTGTCAATATAGGGGACGAAGTAACTGCAAAAGTGCTTAAATTTGATCAAGAAAAAAACCGCGTTTCACTTGGTATGAAACAATTGACTGAGGATCCATGGGTGGGTCTGTCGCGCCGCTATCCCCCGCGTACGCGCCTGTTCGGTAAAGTAACCAATCTGACAGACTATGGTGCATTTATTGAAATTGAACAAGGCATCGAAGGGCTTGTGCATGTTTCTGAAATGGATTGGACGAACAAGAATGTTTATCCGTCCAAAGTTGTGCAGCTGGGTGATGAAGTTGAGGTGATGATACTTGAGATTGATGAAGAACGCCGCCGTATTTCGCTGGGAATGAAACAATGTCAGGTAAATCCTTGGGATGAATTCTCAATGAATCATGAAAAAAACGATAAGGTCAAGGGGCAAATCAAATCTATTACTGATTTTGGTGTTTTCATTGGATTGCCAGGTAATATTGATGGTTTGGTGCACTTGTCTGATTTGTCGTGGAATCAACCTGGTGAAGATGCGGTTTGTAATTATAAAAAAGGTGATGAGGTTGAAGCTGTCATACTCTCCATTGATGTGGAACGTGAACGTATTTCGTTAGGTATCAAACAGCTAGAGGATGACCCATTTAACAATTTTGTCGCTGAATATGATAAAAATAGTATTGTTGAGGGAACTGTAAAATCCATTGATGCAAAAGGTGCTGTTATTGCGTTAACTGATGAAATTGATGGATACTTGCGCGCATCTGAAATTTCACGCGACCGTGTTGAAGATATTCGTGCTCACTTGAAAGAGGGTGAGAAAGTGGAAACCATGGTGATCAATGTTGATCGTAAAAACCGCGCTATTAATCTTTCAATCAAGGCTAAAGACAAATCTGATGAAACCAGCGCAATGCAAAAAATTAAAGCGCCGGCAAATGCAGGAACAACAAGCCTGGGCGCGTTACTTAAAGCTAAAATGGATAGTAAAAATACAGAGCAATAAGGAATATTCATGACGAAATCTGAATTGATTTCCCGGCTTGCGGCCCGTTTTCCGCAACTTGTGGCAAAAGATGCTGAGCTTTCCGTTAAAATGATCATAGATGCAATGGCAAAGAGCTTGGCTGAGGGTCAGCGTATAGAAATTCGTGGTTTTGGTAGTTTCGATTTGAATTACCGTCCGCCGAGACTTGGACGGAACCCTAAATCTGGTGAAAAGGTGCAAGTTCCTGCAAAATATGTTCCGCACTTCAAAGCTGGTAAAGAAATGAGAGAGCGTGTTGATTACAAGAATTAATTATTCTTATTCTATGAGATAAACAATATAAAAATTGGTTAACGAAGAAGTGGGCGGTTTGATAAGTACATTATGTGTTTATCTTTGCGCCTGCTTGTTACAACAGGTTACACGTAGTAACTTATAGTATGGAATGGAAACTTGTTTAAATCCTTTGAGTTTTATCTATCATGCAACTAATAATATGGCTACTGCGTTTAATCGTATTTGTCTTTCTGGTTGGTTTTGCGGCAATTAATTTAGAAAATACAACTTTATTTTATTATCAGAATCAATCGTTAGAGCTGCCGCTGAGTGTCCTGTTATTAATTTTTTTTGCACTCGGCGTCATGCTGACAATTCTTACAACGCCGCGTAAAACTGATGCAAAAAAATAGCGTGTCAGTTACCCTGTTCGGATGCGGGCTGCATTAAGCGATTGGTTGCTTTGCGTTAAACAAAGAGCATATTGTAGAAACGAGCATTAACTGCGCACAGCAAAATTAATCGTCTCATATTCAATTTCTCTCCGTAAAATAATTCATTCAACTATTTGAGTGATCAAGTGACTATCGATAGTGGTGCATATTCTGTTTAAAGTTTGATCCGGAATTTGTAGTTTGCAGCGAGAAATTTTTGTTACATTTCTATATATGTACCGTTGTAAAATGCCAACAAAAGAATCGTCGTTTTTTAAAGAAACTGATACTTTATATATTTGTTAAATAAAGTATCAGTTGTTGTCTCAAAAATCATCTTAAGGGATAATATTCTGTTTTTGTGTTTAACCTTATGATCATATCAGTTAAAGATAATCGCTGATCAGGCATTTTCAGAAAAATTTAAGATTTGATTTAAAAAATTTATAAATAAAAGGAATAAGGGAGTGAGTATCAATGGATACATTCAAAGATTTTGAAGAGCCGGTATTTAAGAATTTGACCAGTGCCGTACGTGCATTGGCTATGGATGCCGTGCAAAAGGCCAATTCTGGTCACCCAGGTATGCCGATGGGTATGGCTGAAATCGCTGAGGTACTGTGGATACATCATCTCCGGCATAATCCTGGTAACCCAGAATGGTTTGACCGTGATCGATTTGTGCTTTCGAATGGCCATGGATCCATGTTGATCTATGCGCTATTACACCTGACCGGTTACGATCTGCCAATGGAAGAAATAAAAAAATTCCGTCAGTTCCACTCTAAAACACCCGGACATCCTGAATATGGCTATACACCGGGCGTCGAGACAACAACTGGACCGTTGGGCCAGGGAATTACCAACGCAGTAGGCATGGCTTTAGCTGAAAAAGTGTTGGCTGCTGAATTTAATCGCCCAGGGTTTGATATTGTTAACCATCATACCTATGTTTTTCTGGGCGATGGCTGTCTGATGGAAGGTATTTCACATGAGGCATGTTCTCTTGCGGGCACATTGGGTCTGGGTAAATTAATATGCTTCTATGATGACAATGGCATCTCAATTGATGGCCATGTTGAAGGTTGGTTTACTGATGACACGCCTAAGCGGTTTGAGTCATATGGTTGGCATGTGGTCCCCAATGTCAACGGTCATGACCCGGTTGCTATTGAGGCGGCTATTGAAGAGGCAAAGCGAGCAAATGACAAGCCGACCATGATATGCTGTAAAACGGTCATTGGCTTGGGTTCTCCGAATATGGCTAACACGCATGCTGTGCATGGAGCTGCATTGGGTGATGCCGAAATTGCGGCTGCACGTCCCCATATCGGCTGGCATCATCCTCCTTTTGACATTCCGGATGAAATCTACAATGCTTGGGATGCGAAGGACAAAGGAAAGCTGCTTGAAGGTGAGTGGAATCAGAAATTTGCAGAATATGCGAACAAGTATCCAACTGAAGCTGCTGAGTTTAAACGTCGTATGGCGGGTGAATTGCCTGCTAACTGGGCGACCCATGTCGAAGCGGTTGTAAATGAGGTAAATGGTAAAGCGGAAAATATCGCTAGTCGTAAAGCTTCACAAAATGCGATTGAAGGGTTGGCGCCTATGTTACCTGAATTGATCGGAGGGTCAGCGGATTTGGCGGGCTCCAATCTAACTTTATGGTCAGGGTCGAAAGCCGTGGACCGCGAAACAGGTGGCAATTATGTTTACTATGGTGTGCGTGAATTTGGCATGAGTGCCATGATGAACGGCATATCATTACATGGTGGATTGATTCCGTATGGTGCCACCTTTCTGATGTTCTCCGAATATGCACGTAATGCTTTACGCATGGCTGCATTAATGAAGATACGTAATTTATTTGTTTTTACACATGATTCCATTGGTTTAGGTGAAGATGGACCTACACATCAACCTGTTGAACAAACCGCGACCTTACGGTTGATTCCCAATATGGATGTATGGCGACCCTGCGACACTGTTGAATCTACCGTTGCGTGGGCACGCTCAATTGAACGAACAGACGGACCATCTATATTAATTTTCAGTCGTCAAAACCTGCCATTCCAAAAGCGTGATACAGCTACAATCAAGTTGATTGATAAGGGTGGTTATATTTTGTCCGAGGTGAGTAGCGGAGAACCACAGGTGATTTTAATTGCGACGGGGTCTGAAGTTGATTTGGCAATGCAAGCCCAGAGCATATTGACTAAAGATGGTATTCAGGCAAGAGTTGTTTCAATGCCCTGTACAAACGTGTTTGATCGTCAGGATCGAGCATATAAGGAAAGTGTCTTGCCACGTGGCGTGGTGCGCGTTGCGATTGAAGCCGGTGTCACCGATTATTGGCGTAAATACGTAGGCCTGGATGGTGCGGTCGTTGGGATTGATACCTTTGGCGAGTCGGCACCTGCCAATGTTTTATTTGAGCACTTCGGTTTTACCGTTGCAAATGTGGTTAAAACTGTAAAGGAAGTGATCAAATAGTATTTGATCAGCAAAGCAAATAGATTTACACACTAAAAGATTTTTATTTAAGGAGTTTTTATATGACAATTAAGGTGGGTATTAATGGATTTGGTCGTATTGGACGCATGGTTTTTCGTTCCGCGGTTCAAAATTTTCCGGACATTGAAATCGTCGCTATAAACGATTTGCTGGAACCGGACTATTTAGCATATATGTTAAAACATGACTCGGTGCATGGCCGTTTCCAGGGTGAGATTTCGATAGATGGTGACACGCTTGTCGTAAATGGTAACAGAATTCGACTGACAGCCATTAAGGATCCTGCCGAACTGAAATGGAATGACGTAGGCGCAGAGGTGGTAGTAGAATCAACCGGTCTTTTCTTGACCAAAGAAACATGTGAAAAACATCTGGCAGCGGGCGCCAAGAAAGTGATAATGTCAGCACCGTCCAAAGATGACACACCGATGTTTGTTTATGGGGTTAATGATAAAACTTATAAAGGTGAGACAATTATTTCAAACGCATCATGTACAACTAACTGTCTGGCGCCGGTGGCAAAAGTATTGAATGACAAGTTTGGTATTAAACGTGGCCTGATGACTACAGTACATGCGGCAACGGCGACACAAAAGACGGTTGATGGGCCATCCAATAAAGATTGGCGTGGCGGTCGTGGCATTTTGGAAAATATTATTCCTTCTTCAACAGGTGCAGCCAAAGCGGTCGGTGTTGTTATTCCTGAGTTGAACAAAAAGTTAACCGGTATGGCGTTTCGTGTGCCTACATCTGATGTGTCAGTAGTTGATCTAACTGTTGAACTGAACAAGGATGTGGCTTATGAAGAAATTTGTAAAGCTATGAAAGATGCGTCAGAAGGAGAAATGAAGGGCGTTCTTGGATATACCGATCAAAAAGTGGTTTCTACCGACTTCCGCGGTGAGAGCTGCACTTCTATTTTTGATGCAGAAGCCGGTATGGCGCTTGATGGTAGTTTTGTGAAAGTGGTGGCGTGGTACGATAACGAATGGGGCTACTCTACCAAAGTCCTAGAAATGGTCCGTACCGTCGCCGGAAATTAATTTGTGGTATCCTCATAGTTAATGAGGGTGATTGGAATGGTGCAGGAGTCACGGCTGATCAAGGCCGGGTACCTTTTGCCATTCAACAATAGTCTATTTAATTAAACAACAATAAATAAAGGGTAGCACACGCTATCCTTTATTTATTTTAAGACAAATTTGGAGTGCACCGTGTCTGTTATCAAGCTTGTAGACCTGGATCTCAAAGGTAAGCGTGTTTTTATTCGTTCCGATTTAAATGTCCCTGTAAAAGAGGGTCAAGTGACGTCGGATGCACGCATTACAGCCTCAATGGCTACTATCGTCCATTGCCTGAAAGCAGGAGCGAAGGTGATGGTCACTTCGCACTTGGGCCGACCAGAGGAAGGAGAGTGGTCAGAAGAAAATTCATTGAAGCCTGTTGCGGATAATATTGCAGTGCGCTTGAATAAACCGGTTCGTTTAATCAAGAACTGGGTTGATGGTGGTTTTGATGTGGCAGATGGTGAATTGGTTGTGTTAGAAAATTGTCGCATCAACAAGGGCGAAAAGAAAAACTCAGAAGAGACCGCCCGGAAATATGCAAGTTTATGCGATATTTTTGTCATGGATGCATTTGGTACCGCGCATCGCGCGCAAGCATCGACCCATGGTATAGCGCAATTCGCGACTGTTGCGTGTGCAGGTATTTTATTGACCGAAGAGCTCGAAGCGTTGACTAAAGCTTTGCACGATCCCGCAAGGCCTATGGTGGCGATAGTGGGAGGTTCAAAAGTATCGACAAAACTGACTGTGCTTGAGTCGCTTTCAGAAAAGGTAGATCAACTGGTCGTAGGTGGCGGTATTGCCAATACCTTTCTTAAAGCAGCTGGAAAGAATATTGGTAAATCATTATGCGAAGATGATCTTGTTCCTACAGCGAAATCGCTCATGGAAAAAATGATCAACCGAAATGCTTCCATACCTATTGCGGTGGATGTAGTTGTTGGGAAAAAGTTTGATGCTAATGAGCCTGCTATCTTGAAAGGCGCGGATACAGTCGCAGATGATGAAATGATTTTCGATATTGGGCCCAAAAGCGCGCAAGAATTAGTGGATATTATTATGAAAGCGGGTACAGTGGTCTGGAACGGACCCGTAGGTGTTTTTGAATTTGATCAATTTGGTGCAGGTACCGAAAAAATTGCCCGTGCCATTGCCGAGACAGAAGCTTTTACATTAGCAGGCGGCGGCGATACGATCGCAGCTATTCAAAAATATGACATATATGACAAAGTGTCGTATATATCAACAGCAGGGGGGGCGTTTCTTGAGTTTTTAGAAGGCAAAAAACTGCCGGCAGTTGAAATACTTGAAGCACGCGCAAAATAATTTTTCCAAATAAATTGAAATGATCCGGCGAACAAAAATTGTTGCAATTCTAGGCCCGGCGAGCTGCACAAATCCAAAAGTACTTGAAAGAATGTTACGTGCAGGCGTGGACGTGGTACGGATTAATTTTTCGCATGGAACATGTGAACAGCATATGAAATATGCTGAGATGACGCGTTCAGTCGCCCAATCGCTTGGACGAACAGTGGGTGTGCTGGCTGATCTGCAAGGCCCAAAAATACGTATTGGAAAATTTGAGCAAGGCAGAATCAAGCTGGAAATAGGAGATAAATTTATACTGGATGCTGCTTGTGAATTGGGCAATCAGGAAAGAGTGGGTCTGGATTACAAGGAATTGCCCAATGATGTAGAAACAGGGGCGACACTTATGCTGGATGACGGGCGCATTGTATTGGGTGTATCCATGGTAACAGGTGACCAGATCTTATGCGTAGTTGAACAAGGCGGCATGTTGTCGAATAATAAAGGGATCAACCGCAAGGGTGGCGGATTAGGTGCGCCAGCTCTAACCAGTAAGGATATAGAAGATATTAAAATAGCTGCTGAAATGAGTGCGGACTACTTGGCAGTTTCTTTTGTACGATCTGGCGATGACATTAGGCAAGCACGAGAAATGATGCTTGCTTCAGGTGGTAAAAGCCTCGTTATGGCAAAAATAGAGCGCTCAGAGGCGATTCTTGCCTTGGATGATATTATTGAAGCCTCGGATGCGATTATGGTGGCCAGAGGTGATTTGGCGATTGAAGTAGGTGATGCTGCAGTCCCAGCATTACAAAAAAAAATGATACGATCTGCGCGCATCAACAATAAACTGGTTGTGACGGCAACTCAGATGATGGAATCTATGATAACTAGTCCAATTCCGACGCGTGCAGAGGTTTCGGACGTGGCAAATGCAGTGTTGGATGGCACCGATGCTGTTATGTTGTCGGCTGAATCAGCTGCTGGAGAATACCCTGTTGAATCTGTCGCGGCAATGGCAAGAGTTTGTCAGGAAGCTGAAAAGGAATATTTAGTTAATGTGGACAGGCGGCAACCTTCTAATCATCCTGCTTCTATTGAAGAGGCTATTGCCAGAGCAACCATGTTTACAGCGACAAGTTTGCAGATTCGTGCAATTGCCGCCTTGACTCAAAGCGGGGAAACCGCATTGCTCATGTCCCGTAGAAGCTCGAAGGTGCCGATTGTCGCACTGAGCCCACACGAAAGCACGCGCCGGAAAGTGACTCTTTTCAGAGGCGTTTATCCTGTGGAGTTTGGCGAAGGACTCAGTGATACTGAAATGATCTTGGAGCTTGCAGAGGATGAATTGCTCGAAAGAGGAATTGTGCGCAGTGGGGACATAATGATAATGACAATTGGCGAACCTATTGGGAAAACGGGTGGCACAAATACCATGAAAATCATCAGGGTGGGTGAGTGTAAAGCAAATGAAGACGACAATGCCGTAGAAAGTACATGATTGCATATCAATCCGGCACAGTTGATTTTGCCGAATCCATTAATGCTAAGAATGATTAACGTATTGGAAACATAAACATATCAAATTAATATTTTAAGGAGACGTATATGGCACTTGTATCATTAAGACAACTTTTGGATCACGCTGCAGAGAACGATTATGGATTGCCGGCGTTCAATGTAAACAATCTGGAGCAAATTCACGCCATTATGCAAGCAGCTGACGAATGCGATAGTCCAGTGATTATGCAAGGGTCTGCAGGTGCGCGGAAATATGCAGGCGAGCCTTTTCTGCGTCATTTGATTGCAGCTGCAGTTGAAGCGTATCCACATATTCCGATTGTGATGCATCAGGATCACGGTGCGTCACCTTCAGTTTGTGTGAATGCTATTCGTAGCGGATTTTCAAGCGTCATGATGGATGGTTCTCTAGAAGCGGATGCTAAAACACCCTCAACCTATGAATATAATGTAAAAGTAACATCAGAGGTTGTGGGTATTGCGCATTCGGTTGGTGTTTCGGTTGAAGGCGAATTAGGTTGTCTGGGTTCACTGGAATCCGGTATGGGAGAGGCGGAAGACGGACATGGTGCTGAGGGTAAACTGTCTCATGATCAGCTGTTAACAGATCCCGAAGAAGCAGCCGATTTTGTCAAGAAAACAGGTGTGGATGCGTTGGCCATTGCAATCGGCACATCACATGGTGCCTATAAATTTACGCGTAAGCCAACGGGTGATATTTTGGCGATTGAGCGGATCAAGGAAATTCACCAGCGTATACCGAATACACATTTAGTCATGCATGGTTCTAGTTCAGTGCCACAGGAATGGCTGGAAATTATCCGTCAATATGGCGGTGAAATGAAAGAAACCTACGGCGTACCGGTTGAGGAAATTCGGGAGGGTATCAAAAATGGCGTACGTAAAGTCAATATCGATACAGATATACGTTTGGCTATGACGGGTGCAATCCGCCGACATATGAGTCAAGATAAAAGTAACTTTGATCCACGCAAGTTTCTTAAAGAAGCAACCGCGGCAGCAAAAGATATCTGTAGAGCAAGATTTGAATCTTTCGGCTGTGCCGGTCAGGCCAGTAAGATTAAAGTTATTCAGTTGGACGACATGGCGGTACGGTATGCAAAAGGTGAGCTAGATCCGGTCGTTAAATAGTTGACAATAAATAAAAAATTGTTCTGTCCTGCACAAGGATTGATAGGTTTATTCAACTAATCATACTTTTTGAATACCACAAATAGAAATGGAGAATCAGACAAGGTTAATTGTCTGATTCTCCATATGCGTTTCGCTTTTTAAGAGACTGTGTAAGTAGGGCATAACCGCGCATGGCTTTGTTTGTATTTTCCGGAATCAACGAAAAGGAACATTGTTTCTGAAGTGTTGCCGAGAACTGAAGCAGTTGCGATGTGCCGCCCGATTTGAGTTCGAGCTCAATTTCACAAATAGGCTGCGTTAATTGATTGGCAGTGATGCTTCCTTCATCAATACAGAACTCGAGTATGAAGTCTTTTCCGGGTTTCAGAAAATAGGTGGTTCGTTGAAAGTCAGTAACAAATATGGATTGTAATGACTTACGAAGCGCTTCATCAGCAAAGAATTTTTTTAAATCCTGATCCGTAATGTGTGAAAAATCTGGATTTTCATGGGTAACTGGATATTCCCACTCGTTGTGTCGATGCAGGCCGTCATAAATTGTGCCATTATTCTTAATAGTTTGTATCCATTGGTTCTCGATTTTGCGCATGCGTAGCCCGATACGATGTTGTCGGAGTATAAAATCAGGCGAGTCGTAGTAGATGCTATGAAGTTTTTGCTTAATTGGTGTTTTGATCTCGTAATCATTTAGAAGCTGCAGTTGTTTAATATAACAAGAGTATCGAGGCGGGAAGCGTAATTTAAGTTCGACTTCAGTAGACACGCGATCTGAAAAGCGTTCTAGTTCTCAGGTGAAACATAGCCTTTAGGTTGCTCCGCACCTTCGCCAAAAAAATGCGCTTCCATTTGTTCGGCAAGGTATTTACGTGCTTTGCTGTCGGAAAGATTGAGACGATTTTCGTTGATTATCATGGTTTGATGATTGATCCATTCGCGCCATGCTTCTTTTGAAATATTGTCATATATACGTTTTCCTAACTCACCAGGATAGGGTGGAAAATCAAGGCCTTCAGCCTCACGCCCAAGTTTGATGCATTCAACTGTTCTCGTCATCTGGAAACCTCAAGAAATCATAAAGCTTGCAATTATGGCGACTCATTGCGCGAGAGTAAACATGAATATGCTCGAATCTGAAATTCAGTCATGCTTTTAATGTTTTCATAAAAACTTTTGATCTGCGTTTGTAATTATATAAATCTTGTTTGAGTTTGGGCAATTCAGCCAATGACACTTCGATAAACCCATGCTCAATAAACCAATGTGTCGCATGGGTGGTCAGTACAAATAGTTTATTGTTTCCTTGCGAAAGTGTGATTTCTTCAATCGTTTTTAGTAATTGATTGCCATGACCTAGATTACGGTAAGACGGATGGATAGCCAGACATGCCAATTCACAAATATTTTCCTGCGGAAATGGATACATAGCAGCGCAGCCAATAATCATGCCGTCATGTTCAAAAACGATAAAACGATCAATTTCAATTTCCAGTAACTCGCGGTTTCTTCTGACCAATATACCATCGGTTTCTAGAGGCTCAATCAACTGCAATATGGTTCCCACATCTTCAATCCTGGCTTTTCTAAGTGATTCCAAGGCTTCTCGTGAAATCATGCAGCCGATACCATAATGTGTAAACAATTCTTTTAATATGGCGCCATCCGTGTGACGGTTAATAAGGTGTGTGCGTGCAACATTACCTTCGCAGGCTTTTATGGCGCAAGCAAGTGATTTCTGAATCTCGTCGGGCAAAGCGCATGCATTGTTTTTTTTGCTTTGTAAGAATAGTTTACTTTGTGCAACGGTTAATTCACGGGGAAGGAGTTTCTCATTATTCAATGCAGAAAGATTATCTTTGAGTGAATCCAAAAGAAAAATAAGCTTTTCAGCGTTCAATGCAATTGCGACTTCGGTTGCAGTATTTTCAAGAGTCAGATTAAAAATTTCACCTGTGGGCGAATAGCCCAATGGTGAAATCAAGACAACATTGCCTTGTTCCAGACAGGTTTTGATGGCAGGTACATTTACTTTACGTACTTTGCCGGTATGCATGAAATCAACACCTTCAATAATTCCAAATGGACAGGCAGTGACGAAATTGCCACTGGCAACACGAATTGCCGCGTTTGCCATGGGAGAATTAGGTAATCCCATGGATAGTTGCGCCTCAATTTCAAAATGAATGCGCCCAATGGCTTCTTTAGCGCATTGCAATGAAGCTGTATCAGTTATATCGATACCCATTGCAGACTTGTGTTCCAAGTGGCATTCGCGCAATCGTTGATGTATTTGCGGGCGAGCGCCATAGACCAATACCAGTCGAACGCCCAGGCTGGCTAATAAATTGATATCATGAATAAAACTGAGGAAATTCTCATCAGTGACCATATCTCCGCTAAAACCAATCACAAAGACTTTCCCTCTGAATGTGTTTACATAGGGAGCTACAGAGCGAAACCAGGCAACAAAATCTGCAGTAGAATTCATCGGCAACTATAAAGTTTTATTACTTCGAGAGAGCAGTTAAAAATTGCACTGATTATCTTATTCCAGCGCTTGGATACGTAGATCATAGATGAATTTAAAAATCACCCCAACGCATTTGCAAAGCAGCAATTGTTGCCAGTGCGGCTGTTTCCGTTCGCAAAGTTCGTTTGCCAACCCGAAGGGGAGTAAAATCTGCTTGTTGCAAAATGATTTCTTCCTCTGAAGTCAAGCCGCCTTCCGGGCCTACGGTTAATGTCAAATGTGTGTTCACTGATGGTCTGGTTAAATTTTTTAAACTTTCGTTGCCAGTTGTTGAGAGCATAAAGTTTAGGTGATGGGCCGGTTTGGTATCTCTGTTGTTAATCCAATGGGTTAACGCAACCAGGGGAAAGATGGTTGGTATAAAATTTCTACCGCATTGTTCGCAAGCTGAAATAATTACGCGTTGCCAGTGCCGTAGTCGCTTCATTGCACGTTCTTCGGAAAGGCGGACAATACTCCGGGCTGTCGTAACAGGCTGAATGCAGGTGACACCCAATTCAACAGATTTTTGTATAATTAGATCCATTTTCTCATTAACGCATATTGCTTGCACAAGCTCAATGGCTAGTGGTGACTCACGTTCGATAGCATTGAATTGATCAATGATAACCTGAGTAGAGGTTTTCTGGATACGCTCAATGCGGCCAGAAAATTCTCCACCTTTTCCGTTAAATAAAATGACCGAATCACCGGCTTTGATTCGTAGTACGCGAGTTGCATGATGTCCGGTGTTCATTTCTAATTCAACGGTTTTTCCGGCGCAAATTTCGCCATCATGAAATAAACGAGGTGGCATAACCAAGGTTTGATAGGTAAGTAACAAAATCACTGTGTCTACTCATGCTAATATACCATGACAAGTAATGATCGTTACTGTCCAGATAATTAGATGTGATTAACTGATTGGTATGGTAAATGGTCGCGTAGTAATAACAAAATGACACTTTGAATTGAAATAGCACTTGTAAGGAGATATATAGATATGGCAAGTTTGGAAACGCCTGTTTGTGACTTTGGCTGGAAAGCGATTGATTTTGACCTGTTGGGTGTTGATGGAAAGCGCCATAATTTAGCTTCGGCTAAAGGAGAGAATGGGTTGTTGGTGATGTTTATTTGTAACCATTGTCCTTACGTTAAAGCAATACAGGACAAGCTTATTCGAGATGTCAATCAACTAAAGCAGCATGGCGTCAATGCGATTGCAGTTATGTCAAATGATCCGGATGAATATCCTGAGGATTCTTTTGAAAATATGGCATTGGTTGCTAAGAAACTCAATTATCCTTTTCCTTATGTATGGGATGAAACGCAGCAAGTTGCCAAAGCCTATGGTGCTGTGTGCACGCCTGATTTTTTTGGTTTCAATAATAAACTTGAACTGCAGTATCGCGGGCGTCTGGATGCTTCACGCAAAGAGGCTGCAGCACCTGATGTGCGTCGTGACTTGTTTGAAGGTATGCTTCAGGTTGCCGAGACCGGTCAAGGTCCTAAAGATCAGATACCAAGTATTGGCTGTTCTATTAAGTGGCGTTCCGAATAACAGTGTTAAAAGACATTATAGCGATTGTTAGAGAGGTCGCTCAACAAGAAGTTATGCCACGTTATATGCGGGTTGCTCGGCAAGTAAAAGCGGACGGCAGTAGTTTTACCGAAGCAGATATTGCAGCACAGAAAGTATTGCTGCAAGCACTTCAAACAATTCGTCCAGGCGCTGTGATGGGAGAAGAGATGTCTCAGGAAGCGCAGGAAGTGCAGTGGCTCAAAGGAATAAATGGCGAGGCGGAAGGTTTGTGGAGTGTGGATCCCATTGATGGTACGTCTAATTTTCTAAATGGATTGCCATATTTTGCTATTTCGGTAGCTTGGATGGTGCAAGGCAAAAGTGAGCTGGGTGTCATTTATAACCCGGTTACAGATGAAATGTTTTACGCAGAAAAAGGGTGCGGTGCATTTCTGAACAATAAGCCGCTGCCAATCAAACGAAATGCTTCTGTTCTGTCCAGTGCCATAGCAAATGTTGATTTAAAAAGATTGCACAAAAAACTGGCAATTGAAGTTGCAGCCAATCCTCCTTATGCTTCACAGAGAAATTACGGCGCCTGTGCATTGGAATGGTGTTATACCGCCGCCGGTTTTTTTGATCTGTATCTGCATGGCGGACAGAAACCGTGGGATTATGCGGCAGGTAGTCTGATATTGGAGGAGGCAGGCGGTCATATGTCGGGTTTTGAGTATGATGATTATTGGGCAGGTTCTCCGTGGCGACGTTCAGTTATTGCTGCGCTGGATGCGGCTTTGTTTGAACAGTGGCGCGATTGGGTCCGGGAACATAAATAAACCTTGAAAGGTAAGAATGACCAATCGCATTATGTTGTAGGCAGGTAGGTAGAACACAATTGAAAATTATCATTCTTGGCGCGGGCCAGGTGGGTTCATCCGTAGCAGAAAGTCTGGTTAGCGAGGCCAACGACATTACAATGGTTGATGTTGATTCGGAGCGTTTGTCTCTGTTACAGGATCGCTTGGATTTGCGCGCAGTGGTGGGTAATGCTTCGCATCCTTCTGTTTTGGTTAGTGCAGGTGCGGAAGATGCGGATATGATTCTGGCAGTTACGGAACACGATGAAACAAATCTTGTAGCTTGTAAACTTGCTGCATCAATGTTCAATACGCCCACCAAAATTGCGCGTATTCGTTCTTCTGAGTATCTTGCTCATCCTGAAATATTTTCGACGGATAATTTCTGTGTTGATTTTGCTATTTGTCCAGAGCAAATTTTGACTGAATATATCGAAAACTTAATTGAATTTCCCGAAGCATTACAGGTCCTCGATTTTGCTGAAGGGAAAGTCAGCTTGGTTGCTGTAAGGGCTTTATATGGTGGTCTGCTTGTGGGACAACAGTTGCAGGAATTACGTATACATGTGCCCAATGTGGATACGCGTGTTGCTGCAATCTTTCGTAAGAATCGCCCTATTATTCCAGAGGGTAACACCATTATAGAAGTAGAGGATGAAGTTTTTTTCATTGCAGCAGCTGAAAATATTCGAGCGGTCATGCGTGAGTTACGAAATATGGATAAGCCGGTCAAACGTGTAATGATTGCGGGCGGCGGTAAGATCGGCAGGCGTCTTGGTAAAACATTGGAAAAGGATTATCAGGTCAGAATCATCGAACGCAATTATAAGGCTAGTGAACGTCTTGCTGCAGAATTACACCATACATTGGTGTTAAACGGTGACGCTACGGATGAAAAATTGTTAGAAAGCGAAAATATTGCCGAGATGGATATGTTTTGTGCACTAACCAATGACGATGAAAACAATATTATGGCGGCGTTACTCGCCAAACGTATGGGGGCACGCAAAGTTATCGCGTTGATCAACCGGCGCGCCTACGTCGATCTGGTGCAAAGTGGCGGCATTGATATCGCGATTTCCCCGGCGCAAGTAACAATTGGCTCATTGTTAGCTTATGTACGTCAAGGTGATGTGGTGGCTGTTCATAGTCTGCGGCGAGGAGCGGCCGAAGCGCTTGAATTGGTAGCGCACGGAGATGCGCAGTCTTCTAATGTTGTCGACAGAAAAATAGAAGACATTGAACTGCCGAAAGGTGCAACAATCGGTGCAATTGTTCGCGGTTTGCCAGCGCAGAACAGTGTTTATGACGAAACTTTGGATGAACAAAAAAATGTGTCCGCTGAAGTCAAGGTAATCATCGCGCATCATGACACGGTGATTGAATCAGAAGATCATGTGATTTTATTCGTTGTAAACAGAAAGATGATTCGCGAAGTGGAGAAATTGTTCCAGGTAAAGGTCGGTTTTTTATAGTTGTTTGATGATTCTATGAATCGACTTCTTGTGGTTGTTAATGTGCTAGGCAAAATGATTGCGGTATTCGGACTGACAATGCTGATTCCATTGTGCCTGGCGCTCTGGCTTGATGATGGAGCAGGTTGGGTGTTTCAAGAGTCTATCCTGGTTACATTAAGTTGCGGTCTAATTATGTGGTTGCTTACGCGGCGCTACAAGCGTGAATTGCAAACGCGGGATGGATTTTTATTGGTCGTACTGATATGGGCAGTTTTGCCTGCTTTTGCCATGCTGCCGTTTTTGTTTTGTTTGCCGGACCTGAGTCTGAGTATGGCTTATTTTGAAGCGGTCTCTGGATTAACAGCGACCGGGGGGACGGTGTTGACTGGGTTGGATAATCTGCCCCTTTCAATAAATTTGTGGCGCGGTGAAATTGTTTGGTTGGGGGGTATGGGTCTTATTGTACTTGCAGTTGCCATTTTACCGTTACTGGGTGTAGGTGGACGACAAATCTTTAAAGCTGAGACCCCGGGACCCATGAAAGAAAGCAAATTAACACCGCGTATAGCCGAAACTGCCAAAGGATTGTGGTTGATATATGCAAGTTTGACAATGGTCTGTATGTTGGCCTATCGGTGGGCCGGTATGGACTGGTTTGACGCGGTCATGCATGCTTTTACTACTCTTGGTTTAGGAGGTTTTTCCTCGCATGACGCAAGTTTTGGTTATTGGGATTCTCCCTTGATTGAGCTTGTTGCCATAATTTTTATGTTGATAGCCGGAATTAATTTTGCGACGCATTTTGTCGCATGGCGCGCAAAAAATTTTATTTCTTACCGTTTTGACCCTGAGTTAGGGTGGTTTTTATTTATTGTGCTCGCAAGTTGTCTGGGGTTCGCCCTCTATCTGTGGTTTTTTAACATATATACAGATCCATTAACCGCTTTGCGTTATGCCAGCTTTAATATCATTTCAGTGGCGACAACAACCGGTTATAGCAGCACAGATTACAGTTTATGGCCTATCTTTATTCCTTTCTGGATGTTGTTTCTCTCTGCTTTCTGTACGTCGTCCGGTTCTACAGGTGGTGGGATCAAAATGATGCGGGCAAGGATTTTATACCAGCAAGTATATCGTGAGTTAATTACCATGATGCACCCAAATGCGGTAACACCTGCAAAATTAGGTAAAACGGTTATATCTAGTCGAGTTGTTTTTGCTGTTTTAGTATTTATATTCGTTTATATCGTCAGTATTGTGCTGATGACATTGGTTTTAACATTGAGTGGATTGGATGAAATGACGGCTTTCTCAGCAGCTGTAGCCTGTATCAATAATCTAGGTCCCGGTTTGGGGGGAATAGGTCCAGGCACTACTTATGCTTCATTAACGGAATTTCAGACATGGATTTGCAGCTTTGCCATGCTGCTTGGAAGGTTAGAGTTTTTTACATTACTGGTAGTATTTACACCCGCTTTCTGGAGAAAATAGTGCCTATTGGAAAGGTTTAAAATTATGAAAGTTAATGCATTCATGAATAAAAACAGAAGGAGTTTTTAGGTGGATGATCTTGACGCATTATGTGGTATCAAGGTGTTAATAGTTGACGATAGCAGTACTATTCGAAGAAGTGCGGAAATTTTTTTAAATAATACCGGGTGTGAAGTTATTTTGGCAGCAGACGGTTTTGATGCAATGGCTAAAATTGTTGATAATCATCCGGATATAATTTTTATTGATGTTATTATGCCGCGGCTTGATGGTTATCAGGCGTGTCGGTTGATTAAAAAGAATTCATGCTTTCATGCAACGCCAGTCATCATGTTGTCCAGTAAAAATGGAATATTTGATAAAGCAAGGGGTCATATGGCTGGTTCAAATGGATATCTGACCAAACCCTTTGCCAGGAAAGAATTGATTGACGTTATTCAAAGGCATGTGTTGTAAATCAACAACAATTGATGAGTGCTCGAAGTAAAATACGTAAGATTTTAAAGTTGGTATGTTGGTATAAATAGTATTAATTTGTTTAAAATTGCATGCAAGCTTTTGCGAAAAAATAACCACGTGATTATTAATGACAATTGAAGATGAATGAACGAAATCCCTACACTACAGGTGGAGATTTTATGACAAATGACTTGACTTTATATATCAAGGTCGACTAGCCTGTTGGTTACAGTGAAAAAGGCGCCT
>NZ_QAAE01000024.1 GCF_003046585.1 Nitrosomonas aestuarii
AACAATGACCGGTTGCACACAGCTAATAGTGGAATGTCTCCGGCTAAATATGAAATGTCTCTGATTAAAGTGTCCGGTTCGACTTGACCAGAACACTATTTCACCGTGCAAACACATAAATAAACTCTCTAAAAGATTGATTGCATGTCCTTATGAATATCTTCTGCAAAAAATATATTACGTAATTTTAGTTATTTATTAATCACTCTGATATTAATAAATTTCCTTTCATGCGAATACTTTCACATTTTCATTCGTATAAATGTTCAGAATGAGGAAACTCATTTTGATAAAGAAGTACTGAGATATTCACAATATATTATAAGGAAGTTACTATGAAAAAAGTATTATCGCAAAATATGTTTACTGCAATCTTTACTTGCATAGCCTTAATTGTTATTTCTTTTGGGAGCATATCACCATCATTTGCTGGAGGGAATGATGGTAAAAACTGCAGTCATGACAAAGGAAAAAAGTTTGAGAGAATGGATGCTAATGCAGATGGAGTAATTACGCTTGAAGAAGTTTTGGCTAAAGCGGAAAAAAGCTTTGTTAAAATGGATACTGATGGTGACGGGAAAATAACGAAAGAAGAAGCCAAAAATCATTTTGCTGCAAAGAAAGAGAAGCACAAAAGACAGTACCACAAAAAACAGGAAAATACGAACCAGGAGTAGTGGTTAAGGTGGCCCTGTAGTCATATACCTGTAACAAAGGAAACTAAATGGCTCCAGAGTCACCAGATGATGAATATCTGCTACTTCAAATACAGGAAGGTGATAATACAGCTTTTGCTACATTAGTTAAAAAGCATAGTACAAAATATTACAACCTTGCTTTTCGTTATATGATAAACCGTGAAGCAGCAGAAGATATTGTGCAAACAGCATTTTTAAAACTATTTGAAAACCCGAGCATATGGAATCCGAAAAAGGGAGTGAAATTCACGACATGGTTTTATCGTATTGTGGTAAACCTGTGTTTAGATAACAAGAAGAAATATAAAGAGATACAGTTGCCTGAAATATTTGAGATAAGTGATGATAGGCCCCATCAGGAAGAAGACGCACTAACGCTAGAAGCACAATCATTATTGGCGGCAGAAATTGCTTCCTTACCGGACAGGCAAAAATCAGCACTAATTTTATGTTTTTACGAGGGTATGAGTCACAAGGAAGCAGCAGAAATATTGGCAGTAAGTGTTAAGGCGCTTCAGTCCTTGTTAATGAGAGCAAAAGAAAGGCTGAAAACAAGAATGAAAGATTATTTGTGGGATACACATGAATAAGGATAAACAACTCGAGCGGCTAATGAACATGTACAACGTTCCACTTGTAAGCGCCAGCTTGGCAGATAGAATTATTCTGGCAGCGACACATGTTAGACAGCGACAAAATATATGGGACTGGATTGGTAGGGTATTCGAAGAGTTTAAACTACCTCTACCTTGCTACAGCCTTACTTCATTACTTGCTATTGGATTCCTGGTAGGCTTCCTCACCTATGACTATGTTGATATTACTATTATTGGGGATGCCTATGTGGCCTCTGATGAGAGTATTTACCAGTTTATGGGTGAAGATGAGACATTATTATGAGTAAGAAATTAAAATTATTCATACTTATATCAGTTATCCTGAATGTTATTCTGATAGGAATCATTGCGGGATATAGTTTTCAGCATTTCGGTTTAGAACGTGGCGATGAGATCATTTCTTTGCTGGACAACTCTTCGTTACCTGAGGAAAAACGTAATAGCTTAAAGAAAAAACTTCGGGATGTGTTACCCAACGAAAACAAGAGAAAAGATAAACAAGAATGGCGTGATAAAACGCTTGCCATCCTTACAGCAAAAGAGTTTGATGTTGATGCATATCGTGCACAATTGGAAAAGAGACGTGTAGAGCGTAGCCAGAATAAGAACGACCAAATAGAAATCATGACAGAGCTTGTCTCTCAGCTCAATCAGGATGAACGCAAAGAACTAGCAAAGATATTTCGCAAGAATCGACGTTTTGTAAATTAGATGTATTAGTGTGATTACCAATGGGTACATTACTATAATAATGAACGAACACATCAAGGAAAAATGTGCTGTGGGCGCACACCATTGAAACAATGCTTGATGGGCAATCGGTTTGGGCGGAAAAGAATTTAACTCAAATCTAAACTGACAGACACCTTAAAAAAACGGGTAACTGTTAGATCAGGTCTGAGCTAGTACATATAAAAATATCCATTGGCCAACTTCATCGTGTTTCTTTTAAACGCCTTGCGGTAGATGGTCGATTACTGCATAAAAATGAATTTTTACCTATCCCACCGTCCCCTCCAAGTCGTGAGCAGACCGTCGATTTCATTAAGTCATACCGCTTATTGAATGGCCAACAGTATTAGTTTGAATTGCAACCAACCTGTCCGGTGCTCTCATTTTTTTAATTTTTTAAAGATTGTCGCTTTTGACGGCTATGCAGCCATTAATTCGAAAAAGTATGCATTTATTTTTACTAGTGCCCCACCAATGTCCCACAAAAGAAAAAGCACCTAGTTATTATCTAACTAAGCGCTTGATTATTTGGTGGGTCTGGTTGGACTCGAACCAACGACCAAGGGATTATGAGTCCCCTGCTCTAACCAACTGAGCTACAGACCCTTCGAAATATAATTAGCCGTTCCCTGTATCAAGAAAGCTGCGCAGTCGCTCGGAGCGCGCTGGGTGGCGCAGCTTCCGTAAAGCTTTCGCTTCGATCTGCCGGATTCGTTCACGCGTTACATCGAATTGTTTGCCGACTTCTTCAAGTGTATGGTCGGTGTTCATTTCGATGCCAAACCGCATGCGTAATACTTTGGCTTCACGTGGTGTCAAAGAGTCTAGTATATCCTTTGTAACCCCTCTTAGGCTAGCATAAACTGCTGCGTCGGAGGGTGCCATCGTTGCCGCATCTTCAATAAAGTCACCCAGATGAGAATCTTCGTCGTCGCCAATAGGTGTTTCCATAGAAATGGGTTCTTTCGAAATCTTCAGTATTTTACGGATTTTTTCTTCAGGCATTTCCATTTTTTCTGCTAGCACTGCCGGTTCAGGTTCTTGCCCGGTTTCTTGCAAAATCTGACGCGAAATACGGTTCATTTTGTTAATGGTTTCAATCATATGCACGGGTATCCGAATAGTACGTGCCTGGTCGGCAATGGACCGTGTAATTGCTTGTCGTATCCACCATGTTGCATAGGTGGAGAATTTGTAACCACGGCGATATTCGAATTTGTCGACTGCTTTCATTAAGCCAATATTGCCTTCTTGGATTAAATCAAGAAATTGCAGGCCACGGTTGGTATATTTCTTGGCGATAGAAATAACCAAACGTAAATTTGCTTCTGTCATTTCTCGTTTTGCACGCCGCGCTTTGGCTTCGCCTGTCGACATTTTCCTGTTAATTTCTCTTAAGTCTCTAATTGAGATACCAATAGTTTCTTTGAGTGAAAGCAATTTTTGCTGTTGCTCGATAATTTCCGGTTTATAGTGTTCCAACGCCTGGCTATATTGTTTTTCTGCATTAACTTCTTTAGTAATCCAGTCAAAGTTTGTCTCGTTACCGGGAAATACCTTGATGAAATAACTGCGTGGCATTTTTGACTTGGAAACACATAATTCCATAATTTTACGTTCGTATCTGCGAACATCCTGAACTAATGTGCGTTGCGTATCGCAGAGTTTTTCGACCATTTTTGCCGAAAAACGGATACACATAAGTTCATTGGAAATTTTTTCCTGTAAATCCTGATATTTACTGCTACTGGGGCCATCTTCATTGAGAACCGTTTGCATTTGTGTGTATAACTCGCGGACAGCGACAAAATGTTCCAATGCATCAGTCTTGAGTTTCAGCAAGTCGGCACTGGCAATCGCGCTCTCATCAGAATCATCATCGGTGTCATCATCTTCAATGTCATCGGAATCAAGTTCTGCAACTAGTGATTCTCCTGGCATGTCACTGTTGACAATATCCTGGTCATCTGTATCTACTAATCCGTCTACTACTTCATCAATACGTAGATTGTCATTTTCTACTTCCGATGCAAGTCTGATTATTTCGGCAATAATAGGCGGACAGGCAGAAATCGCCTGAATCATATGCCGCAACCCACCTTCAATACGCTTGGCTATCTCAATTTCACTTTCGCGCGTTAACAGGCCGACTGAACCCATTTCACGCATATACATGCGCACGGGATCGGTTGTGCGTCCAAACTCGGAATCTACAGAGGACAGTGCAGCTTCTGCTTCTTCGGCAACATCTTCATCGGCAACAGCAGTTGCCGCATCTGACATCAATAATGTTTCAGCATCAGGAGCCTCATCATGGACAGAAATGCCCATGTCGTTGATCATGCTGATAATACCTTCAATTTGTTCGGCATCCAGCATGTCATCAGGCAGATGATCGTTTATTTCCGCATATGTCAGGTAACCCCGTTCCTTACCCAGCACGATTAGTCTTTTTAGGCGCATGCGCCTTGCTTCAATATCCTGTGCCTGCATACTTTCAGGAGCGGCAGAAGCTGCGGATTCAAGGTTGTTAAGTTGTTCTGTTATTGCCGCAGCTTTTGATTTTTTACCGGCACGCGTTTTAGGTTTTTTAATCATTTTGAGTTTCGTGTCTTGTGAGGTAATTATGGCATCGGTAATTTCAGATACGGTATTGTTTTTTTTATGTATTTTTTTTACCGTTTCAGTTGCTTCTGTATTTTTTGTGGTGTTTTGTGATTTAGCCTGTTTTAAATTTTCTTTTTTTTCTTCCGCTTTTGCGGTAGACTTTTTAAATTCTGTATCTCTGGTTTTGACTTGTTTTGTCTTTGGCATATATTTAATTCCAGAATAGGATGTATTAATTAAAAATATAAAAGCAGGTGCTGAATTATAGCAAAATTCTTGCCTGCTGGCATTTTAGCTATCAACGTCAGTCGTGGATTGTCGATGATTACCACGTTAGAATAGTTATGGCGTATTTACAGAAGCCACAAAAAGTCTCTTTTTGTTTTTTTATTTGTTAGCAATCCATTTCATTGCATTGTGTAAATCTTACTAACTTCCGATCTGGCGGAGGTGTTTGTATAAGTAGATGATTAGTACATAGCCAAGCGTTGAAGTTCGCGCTTTTCTTCATCTGTTAATAAACTCAAAGGCTTGTTATGTAGTTCCGTCATGCGCATTTTGTGCTGCATTTCCTGCAGTTTTTTTACAGTATCTGTGAACTCGGTTTCTAAGTCCATGTCATTATCCCAGTCGAGTATTTCACTTTCTATTTTTTCCAATCGCGATCGATAGTGGTGGTCTTGCAAATGAGGTATGATCGAAACTGTTGATGCACTGTTGACAATATCGGGGTTGTTATCCAGAAAATCAACCAGTATTTTCAACATGCCAAGCTCTTCGTTACTGTCTTTGCATTGCGTCAATAGTGCTTTATTCAAGCCCAAACAGTATTTTGGATTATAGAGCAAAAGTAATATTAATCGATGATAGAGCGATGTGGGTTGTTTTCTGGGAAGATTCTTTTGCGCGTGTGCCGGGGCGGTTTGTTTTATCTGCAACAGCGTTTCTAATTCACGTTGATCCAGACTGCATAGTGTTGACAATCGTTTGAGTAGCATCAATGCCAATGCGGGTGCTTTAACGAGTTGTAATAATGGCTTTGCGTCACGAATTAATTTGGCGCGATCTTCATCGGTTTGGAGATTCAGATTACGTGATAATCCCCGCAACAAAAACTCTGATAACGGTAACGATTGCATAATTTGTTGTTCGAATGCTTCTTTTCCATTTTGACTGATAAAGCTATCCGGGTCTTCATTCTCGGGTAAAAAAAGAAAATTAATTGCTTTGCCGTCTGTTAATTGCGCAAGACTGTTTTTAAGTGCTCGCCAGGCTGCCTTGTTACCGGCGCTGTCTCCATCAAAACAAAAAATAATTTTGTCGGTATGGCGTAGTAATTTTTGTATATGAATATCGGTGATTGCTGTTCCCAGTGTTGCAACAACATAATCAATGCCATGTTGTGATAGCGATACAACATCCATATATCCTTCCACGACGATTACGCACTCTGCATCACGAATCGATTTGCGTGCAGAAAACAGATTGTAAATTTCCTGTCCTTTCACAAACAATTCCGTTTCTGGCGAATTAAGATATTTGGGTTCGCCTTGGTCAATGACGCGTCCGCCAAACGCTATGACCTGTCCTTTTTGATTTAAAATTGGAAACATAATGCGATCTCTGAAGCGGTCGTATTGCTTTCCGTCCTTACCGGCGATCACCAGACCGGCGCGTGCCAGTGTTTGGCTTGTTTTTTTGGAGTTGTAATCGGTAAAGAGTGTGGAAAGATGCTGCCAATCATCGGGTGCATAACCTATTCCGAAGCGTGCCGCAGTTTTCCCTGTAAGGCCGCGCTTTTTTAGATAGGCAATTGGTTTTTCTGATCGTTTTAGCTGTTCACGATAAAATTGAGTGGCTGCACGCATCGCTTCGAATAGTTCTTGCACAGTGCAAATCGCTTCTTTATCCCGTGCATTATGCAATGAACGCAAGTTTGCAGGTGTGCTGGATTGTTGCTCTGGAATCTGCATGCCAATAGAGGAGGCCAGATTTTCAACAGCTTCAATAAAACTGAGGCCGTTGTATTCCATCAGGAAATTGATTGCGTTACCATGTGCGCCGCAACCAAAGCAATGATAAAATTGTTTGGTTGGACTGACTGTAAATGAAGGGGTTTTTTCGCCGTGGAAGGGGCAGCATGCAATATAATTAGCACCTGCCTTTTTGAGGGTGACATGACGATCTATCGCATCTATGATGTTAATATGGGTCAATAAATCATGGATGAAAGATTGCGGTATCATTGTTCGAAACAATTAAATAATGCCCAACAAAGCGCATAACTAAAGCAAAATGCGGCCTCAGAAAATGATAGAAACTTATCTGTTTTAAATCAAACAGAAATTTTTGCTTTGACGAGTGCAGAAACTTTGCCCATGTCGGCGCGACCTGCAAGTTTAGGTTTCAATATAGCCATGACTTTGCCCATATCTTGCATTCCTTTGGCTGTTGCAGCTGAGATGGCTTCATTAACCAACATATCAACCTCCTCATCTGAAAATCCTTTGGGCATATAGACGCTGAGTATATTGATTTCATCTTTCTCGGCGGCAGCCAGGTCATGGCGTTGTGCGGCTTCATACTGCTCAATTGAGTCTTTGCGTTGTTTGAGCATTTTCTCAATCACAGCAACGACAGCTGTATCATCCAGCTCGATACGCTCGTCTACTTCCTTTTGTTTGATGGCGGCTTGCAAAAGACGAATTGTATCGCGCTGTTTAGTATTGCCTGCGCGCATGGCAGCTTTCATATCATCAGTAATTTTCTGTTTTAAATTCATGGTGAAAATTAATGTATATCCTGCACAAGCACGGTATTAAACTTAATGTATGCAGAGTGTTGTAACAAAGTTATAAAACGCTGCTTAATAGAGTTTTGGTGGTAAGAGTTGACTACGAAGTCGTTTGTAGTTACGTTTTACTGCTGCCGCCAATTTGCGTTTGCGTTCTGCTGTCGGCTTTTCATAAAATTCACGTGCACGTAACTCTGTCAGTAAACCGGTTTTTTCAATTGAGCGTTTAAAACGACGCATTGCAACTTCAAAAGGCTCATTTTCTTTGACTTTGATCGTAGTCATAAATATCCAGAATCTCCTAATTAACAATTAAAATTTAATATAAAATAAGCTTTAAATATTTGTGATGAGCGCTTTTTTTCTGACTGCGCTCAATTCAACAAAAAGCCTTTCATATTATCACAATATTTGATCTCTCTGTAAAAAAACCATTTCCTCATGATTATTTTAGGTATAGAAACATCCTGTGATGAGACCGGAATTGCGCTGTACGACACTGAACGCGGATTACTCAGTCATGCACTTTATTCCCAAATTGAAATGCATAGCGAATATGGTGGCGTTGTGCCAGAGCTCGCGTCCCGGGACCATATCCGGCGTATTTTGCCGCTCATTAAAGAAGCACTAAATGTTGCCCACTGCGAGCTTGCTGACATCGATGCGCTTGCGTTTACGCAAGGACCCGGTCTGGCCGGTGCGTTGCTGGTTGGAGCCAGTGTGGGTGCTGCACTTAGTTTTGTCTTGAAAATTCCGGCGTTGGGTATTCACCATCTTGAGGGGCATTTGCTTTCGCCACTGCTGTCGACGCCTGCGCCTGAGTTTCCTTTTATTGCATTACTGGTGTCAGGTGGCCATACTCAATTGATGCAGGTTGGCGGTGTCGGACAATATCAATTGTTGGGTGAAACCGTAGATGATGCTGCTGGTGAAGCTTTCGATAAAACAGCTAAACTATTGGGGCTGGGTTATCCGGGAGGTGCGGCTTTGTCGAAGCTTGCCGGACAAGGGCGTCCAGGACGATTTAAATTACCTTGCCCTATGCTTAAAAGCGGTGATCTTAATTTCAGTTTTAGCGGACTTAAAACAGCGGTACTGACCTTAACAAACAAGCAGAAAATGGATCAACAAGTACGCGCCGATATTGCTTTAGCGTTTCAGGAAGCTGTTGTCACCGTATTAACTGAGAAATCATTAGCTGCGCTATCGCGCTCCAATTTAAATCAGTTGGTTGTTGCAGGTGGCGTGGGGGCAAATCAACAATTGCGCCAACATCTCGCTGAAAAAACGGCTTTGATGGGCGCAACTGTTTTTTATCCGCAACTGGAGTTTTGTACCGACAATGGCGCCATGATTGCGTTGGCGGGCGCGTTGCGGTTACAGGCAATGGATAAAAGGGAAAGTATTTCAACGGGTACTTTTACTGTTCGAGCCCGATGGAATCTGGCCGAGACAATTGACGGCTAGTGAGCAATTGAACGCTGAGAGCCCAACAAAACCGGTTTATTTTTTGGCGATAAGCGACTCATATTTTGCGCGCAACTGTTCTTTGCTCTCGACTACATCAGGATTAAGGATAATACAGTCAACCGGACAGACTTCAACACACTGTGGAACGTCATAGTGTCCGACGCATTCGGTGCATTTTTTCGGATCAATGACGTAAATTTCCTCACCCTGAGAAATGGCGCTGTTTGGGCACTCGGGCTCGCAAACATCGCAATTGATACATTCATCCGTTATGATTAAAGCCATTTTTTACCTCTAAAACTATTTTGCTATTTTATTGTGCAAGCGTTGCGCTACGATAGGATGTACAAATTTATCAGCTTTGCCGCCCAGCAAAGCAATCTCGCGAACTATTGTTGCTGAGACAAACATATATTGTTCACTTGGCGTCATAAATAGCGTCTCAACATCCGGGTACATGCTGCGATTCATACCCGCCATTTGAAATTCATATTCAAAATCGGATGCGGCACGTAACCCGCGCAGAATGACTCTTGCATTTTGTTGTTGCAGGAATTCCATTAACAAACCCGAAAATGATGTCACTATTACATTTGGGCAATCTGACAGCACTTGTTCTGCCATATAGACGCGTTCGTCCAGAGTAAAGAATGGTTTTTTTGCACTGCTGGCCGCAATGGCAACAGTTACTTGATTAAAAATGCGAGCAGCGCGCCGCACAAGGTCTTCATGTCCACGCGTTACGGGATCAAAGGTCCCCGGATAAACGGCTTTATCCATGGTTGTCCAATACCGTGTGCAATTCCAATAATTGATAATTCACTTTGCCTGCTTTTCCTTTGCGCCATATCTGCCACTGTTGATCTGGTATCCAAGGAGTTTTGGTTTCAAGATAAACCTGCCCCCTTTTGGTAAGAAGCGGTGGTAACAGAGACATTATTTCAGGTACTAATTGCAGCCGATAGGGCGGATCAAGAAAAACAACATCAAATTGACGTTTGTCAGAAGCTAAAAATACTGTTGCGTCCATATTTACCAGTTCAATCTGGTTTGCCTTTAATTTGTCTCTGTTTTCCTGCAGCGCTTTATACACGCTGTTGTCCGATTCTACCATTATCACCTTCGCAGCACCACGAGAAGCCGCTTCAAATCCCAGTGCGCCGCTGCCGGCAAAAAGATCCAGGCAACACATACCGTCCAGATCCTGACCAAGCCAGTTAAAGAGCGTCTCGCGTACCCGGTCGGGTGTGGGACGCAAGTCAGGTAGGTATGGAAAAGTAATCATGCGGCTACGCCAGCACCCGCCTATGATGCGAAGCTTACCTTGAGTGAGCGCCATAGAGAAAAAAAGATTTGATTTTTATTGCGGAATTGCTCCGACAATCACAGTGACTATATTTTCTGAATGAATACGGCGTTGAAATGCATTTTTGATTTGTGCTGTGGTGACTGCTTCAACCGATTTTAAATAATCATCCAGATATGTTAAAGGGAGGTTATAAAAGCCTATCATGGCAAGATATCCCAATATTTTTTTGTTGCTGTCAAGTCTCAAGGGAAAGCCGCCAATAATGTTTTGCTTGGCAGAAATGAGTTCTTGTTCGCTGGGGCCCTTTTCAATAAAGTCTTTCAGTACAGTTTGTGTCAATACAAGCGCTTCATCTGATTGTTCTTTTTTTGTTTGCAAGCCGATTTGGAAGGGTCCTTTTTCTCTGAGCGGAGAGAAAAAACTGTAAACACTGTAAGCCAACCCTCTTTGTTGGCGAATCTCTTCCATCAGGCGTGACACGAAGCCACCGCCGCCCAGGATGTAATTGCCGACCAGGAGTGGAAAGTAATCTGGATCACTTCTACGCATCCCCGGATAGGCCAGTTGGATATGGCTTTGTGATGCGGGATGTGCGATTTTTTTTATTTGGCCGGTTGGATTTTCAACTGGTGGAATATGATGGTTATTTGCATCTTTGGGGAGATTACCTGTCAGTGACTCCGCTATTTTTGCTGCTTCTTTTTTGTCTATATCGCCTATGATAGCAACAACCGCATTGGCTGCAGTATAGTGGGATTGATAAAACGTGATCAGATCATCTCGCTGTATTTTTTCAACTGTTTCGATCTCTCCTGCCTCGTTTAATCCATAGGGATGATCGCTGTAGAGCATTTCCATCAGTGCGCGGTCTGCGATGTAGCTCGGTTTGGTACTCGATTCTTTAATGCTTGCGATGATTCTTGTTTTTTCACGTTGCAAAATATCCTGTGGAAATTCCGGACTTTGAATAATTCTGGAAAACATATCCAATGCCTGTTCACGTTCACGCTTGTTACTTAAAGTGCGCAGTGTAAACCCGGCGCGATCCACATCAAAGCTTCCACCCAATTGAGCGCCCACATCGGCTAATGCTTTGGCAATCTCATCCTCAGACAGACCGCCTGCTCCTAGATTCAGCAAATGCCGTGTCAAATTTGCTAGACCGGATTTATCAGAGCTGTTTTTACTACTGCCTGCGGCAAATTCCATACGAATATCCAGTATGGGCAGTTCATTACTTTCGACAAAATAGACACGCGCACCGGAAGATGTCTGCCAGAATTGGATAGAAAGCGATGCAGATAACGATTGGGAATAAATGCAAATCAGGAAGACAAAGACATATTGCTTTAGGTGCATAATATTTTTCTCGCGGAATGTTTATACATAATAAAGTACTTGCCGGTTAACCGCTATTTCGCAGCCCTGCGGTCACGCCATTAATGGTCAGATGAATAGATCGTTTTATTTCGTCACTGTCTTCTCCGGAGCGATAACGGCGCAACAATTCCACTTGCAAATGATTGAGCGGGTCAATATAAGGTCTTCGGTTCTGAATACTGCGCGCAAGCGTCGGATTATCCTGTAATAACTCGGTATTGCCTGTTATCGCAAAAAGCCATTTTTTGCAGCGTTTCCATTCTTCGTGAATGCGTCCAAAAATCTGATCCCGTAAAATAATATCCGTTACCAGTTCAGCATATCGGGAAGCAATACCCATATCGGTTTTGGCCAGTACCATATCCATGTTCGACAACAAGGTCTGCATAAATGGCCATGTTCGGTACATTTCCTGCAATAATTCCAATCCTGTTCCTGTTTGATCCTCTTGCACAAAAGCTTCAACCGCATGCCCAAAACCATACCATCCGGGAATCATGACACGATTCAGGCCCCAGCTGAAAACCCATGGAATAGCACGCAAATCTTCAATCTCATCTGATGATTTGCGTGAGGCCGGACGACTGCCGATATGTAAGCCGGAAATCTCGCGAATGGGTGTCGATTCCTGAAAAAACTGCTTGAATCCCGGTGTTTCAAATACTAGGTTTTGATAAGCCGCAAATGAATGAACGGCGAGATTATCCATGGCCCGATAATACCGTCCAGCATTGTCTCCAATCGGATCATGACCTAATAATGTAGATTCAATCGTTGCAGCGACCAGCGTTTCAAGATTGCGTCTGCCAATTTCCGGTTCAGCATATTTACTGCTGATAACCTCACCTTGTTCGGTAACGCGTATCTGGCCATTTACGCTACCGGGTGGCTGTGCCAAGATGCCCTGGTAGCTGGGGCCGCCGCCGCGTCCGACTGTGCCGCCCCGTCCATGAAAAAGCCTTAACTCGATATTATGTTTAGCAAACACCTTAGTCAATTCAATTTCAGCTTTATAAATCTCCCAGTTGGATGTGATGAATCCACCGTCTTTGTTGCTGTCTGAATACCCCAGCATAACTTCCTGTACATTGCCGCGCGAAACTAACAGTGTTTTGTAGTAAGGCAGGGAAAACAGCTGATCCATGACTACGCCGCAACTGCGCAAATCCGATATGGTCTCAAACAGTGGAATAATATTGAGCCCAAGATACGGTTTTTCTCCAGCCTGCAATAGACCGACTTCTTTGAGTAATAGCGCCACTTCCAGTACATTAATAATATGTGTTGTCATGGAAATGATGTAATTGGGTATAGCCGCATGGCCAAAACGGGTTTGGATTTCTGCAGCTTTTTGCAAGATGCGCAATTCACTATTGGTTGATTCCGAATATTCCAGATAGGGTGAAAGTAACGGACGTGGACTGCTGATTTCGTTGAGTAACCATTCAATGCGTTTATCTTCTGGCATCTCCAGGTAATCGTTCCGATCTGTACCCAATTCAAAAAGTTCTGCAACGACCTGTTCATGAACCTTACTATGCTGACGCATGTCCAGAGGCGCCAGGTGAAAGCCAAAGACATCCGCTGCGCGCCGTAAATTACGTAGTGGTCCGCGCGCAATCCAGTTTGCATTATGCTTTTTGAGCGATTTGATAACAATGTCGAGGTCATGCACAAATTCACTGCTGTCAGTGTAGGCTTGAGTACTTTCGTGTATCTCTGTCTGCTTGGGAGTATGCCCCAGTTTTTGGGTGGTTGCGACAAGTCGTGCGCCGATACCGATAAATGCGCGCCGGTAGGGTTCATCAATACGGCAGGCTGGGATATCCGGAGAAGCTGCCGCCAGTTCTTCCAGTTCATCTGTAATATTTACTAGACGCTCGGCCAGACTCATGGTGTGGCCAATTCTTTCTACTTCGTCAATATAATAATCCAGCGCTAATGCGGATTGTCGTTCGGCTGCATATAGCATGACCTGATCCGTGACAAACGGGTTGCCATCTCTGTCGCCCCCAATCCAGCTTCCAATGCGAAGAAATGAATTGACACGAGGCGCTTTGTCGCCCATGTGACGTTCCAGCAGGTTTTCAATTTTTGCGTAGATATAAGGTACCTGAGACAGAAACGTGTAGCTGTAATACGCTAGCCCATTATCGATTTCGTCATGTACTGATAAGCGTACAGAGCGTAACATGCGCGTAAGCCACAAAATTTGGATCATGGCGTGTAAATTTTCTTCATTTTGCCGTTTTTCATTGGGTGTCAGCTGGGTGAGTGCGCGCTCTCGTAACAAGCGTTCTATAGTAAGCTGGCAGTCGAGAATGCTTCTACGCTGGACCTCAGTCGGGTGTGCGGTTAGAACCGGCGAAACTATTGCTTTGGCAAAAAAATTGGCAAGTGATTCGCTGTCGATACCGCTTTCAAAAACGCGCCTCAATGCCAATGTTACACTGCCGGCTTGAGGCGACGAGCCGGCACACAGGTGCGCACGGCGGCGGCGATTATGATGTACATCTTCAGCAATATTTGAAAGTTGAGAAAAATAACTAAAAGCACGTACGACAACTACCGTTGCCGCGTTACTGAGTTCAGCAAGTATGCGGTCAAGTTCCTGACGTGCTTGCGGGTCTTGCTCTCTATGGAAGCGTATGGCTGTTTGTCTGATTTTCTCAACCAGCTCGAAAGACGCCTCTCCTTCCTGTTCGCGCAGGATATCTCCCAACATACGACCTAATAAGCGAATATCTTCTCGAAGCGGTAAATCCTTAACGTCAGCGGATTCATTTTCGGAATGATTTTCCAAGCCTACAATATGCATAGTGTTACTTCGCCTCTAGTTTAAAATTTGTTATTTATACTTCCTTTAATCCAAGCCGTACCTGGTTCGTGTTTGTCCAAGTCAGCATGGGTCATGCTAGAATGATCGTTTCGCTTTTATAGAAAATTTTGTCATTTTTATTATTTTTTTTATTTAATGTCCAACTCATTTCATATTCCTCAAAGCATAATTATTGCTTCTCGAGAAAGCCTACTTGCAATGTGGCAAGCCAAGTTTATTCGGAAACGTTTAATCCAATTATACCCGCAAACCGAAGTTAGCATACTCGGCATGACAACCCAGGGAGATCAGATACTAGATAAATCCTTATCAAAAATTGGAGGAAAAGGACTTTTTATCAAAGAGTTGGAGCAGGCGTTGGAAGATGGGCGAGCAGATATCGCTGTTCATTCCATGAAAGATATGCCCATGAATGTACCTGAAGGGTTTGCGTTGGCTGCTATTACTGAACGTGAAGATCCGCGCGATGCATTTGTTTCCAATCAGTATAAAAGTCTTGAAGAATTACCACCAGACAGCGTTGTCGGCACATCCAGCTTGCGGCGCGAAAGTCAGCTGCGTGCGCAATTTCCGCATCTAACTGTCAAACCATTACGCGGCAATGTGCAAACCCGATTGCGTAAGCTGGATGAAGGGCAGTATGCTGCTATTATTTTGGCTGCCGCTGGTTTAAAGCGATTGGAATTATCCGACCGTATCACTGCGTTGTTGAGTCCTGAGCAAAGCTTGCCCGCGGTCGGTCAGGGCGCCTTAGGCATAGAGTGTCGGGAAGACCGGTTCGACCTGGTTGGTCTTTTGCAACCGCTACATCATCAGGAAACAGCTTGTTGTGTCAAAGCCGAGCGAGCCATGAGTCGTGTGCTGGGGGGCAGTTGTCAGATTCCGTTAGGTGCTTTCGCTGAAATTGCGAATGATCAATTGAAGCTGCGTGGATTTGTCGCCAGTCCTGATGGCAAACAGATAGTGAGTAATGAATTAAAAGGCAAACCGGAAAGCGGGGAAGATATGGGGAAAAGCATGGCGCAAAACCTGATCGCACAAGGTGCTGATAAAATTCTCGCGGCAATTGTTTCGGAACACGGCTGGTGATTACGAATCAGGCGGTCAGGCCTTTGCAAGGAATCAATGTATTGGTTACCAGGCCTGAACACCAAAGTCTTTTTCTGACTGAAAGTATTCGGAATCTGGGCGGTAATCCAATTATTTTCCCGGTATTAGAAATATCGGATATTAAGAACAAAGCGCCTTTGCTTGAATTGATCCGGCGGCTTGATGAATATGATCTGGCTGTTTTCGTGAGTCCGAATGCTGTGCATAAGGCTATGCAGTTCATTCGCACACACCGCTCAATCCATCAACTATTGCCTGCACACACCAAAATCGCTGCGGTTGGTAAAGGCAGCGCAGATGCTTTAAAAGAATACGGTGTTGATCAAGTAATTATTCCAAAAGAACGTTTTGACAGCGAAGCGTTACTTGAGCACGCAGCGCTTCAACACGTGTCGGGAAAACGCGTCATTATTTTTCGTGGTAACGGTGGCAGGCCATTACTGGGTGATACCTTGATGCAGCGCGGCGCATTGATTGATTATGCTGAATGCTACTATCGAGGCAAACCCAATGTTGATCCGGATGAGTTAATATCAAACTGGTCCCATGGGAGAATCAATGCTGTCATTATCACAAGTAGTGAAGGTTTGCAAAATTTATTTGACATAATTGGCTCATATGGCCAACAATTGCTGAAAATAACACCTGTATTTACTGCTTATGAACGAATTGCCTGTAATGCACGGGATGCTGGGCTCAAAAAAGTTGTGCGATCAGTGGATACCGGCGATCAGGGTATATTGCAAAGTATGCAGGATTATTTTTGTAAAACCAAAGTTTAAGAACATTTTGATGGTATCAAACCATAATAATACATACCATCAAACCGGGGAGCGTCAGAAAGTTGTTGATGAATTGATACTATAATGAAAAAGTCTGGACCTTTAAATTAGGATGCTTCAACTATTGCACTATCGTAGATGGTATTTTAATTATACTGTCAGCGGTATCAGCAGATATGAATGCAATTTCGATTACTGGCTCCAACATTAACAAGGAGAGGATATGAGACTGATACTTTGGGTGTTAGTACTGTTTGCTGCTGCTGTTGCTGTTGCACTTGCTGTCGAAGAATATAGTACAGGTCATCTCATAGTGGAGATACCGTCTTTTGAAAAAATAGAGCTGTCACTTGATTATGCTGTGGCGGGTCTTGTTGCTGCATTTGTTGTATTTTATATTCTGGTTCGAATGCTTATTGGTTTATTTGATCGCCGAAATATCAGAGCAGAATCGTTGATGTTGACAGGCTTGAAAGCTTTCTTTGAAGGTGATTATGATAAGGCCAAGAAAAGTGCGACAAAAGGATTCAAACTGGCAAAAACACCGCTTATCAAAACAATTAATTCGGTGGTCGCTACACGTTCTGCGCATTATGTTGCGGACACTTTTACACGAGATGCATTGCTCGCCAAAACGGAGCAGGAAGTGCAGGATGAAAGAGCGTTGCGACTGGTTACCAAAGCTGAGTTGTTGCTGAGTGCTGGTCGCCCTCAGGAGGCGCTGGAAGCGCTGCAGGATTTGTACTCCACAGGCGGCTTACAGCCGACAGCCGTTTTACGATTGGAGCTGGAAGCACAAAAACAAGTCAAAAACTGGGATGCTGTTCTTGAAATAGCTGACGTATTAAGGCGCCGTCATCCGCTTAGCAGAGATAATTTCGAGAAGATCAGACATGAGGCGCATCTGCAAAATTTCAAGATTAAAGCAACGAACCTAAAGTCGCTAAGCAAATACTGGCACAGCTTATCCGAGCATGAACAAGGCAATAGCCGTTTGGCTGCGGCTGCGACACGCGCCTATATTTCATTGGGTGATTGTGCGACCGCACATAAAATTGTCGAGCGAAACGTGCAAACAGACTGGGATTCTGAATTAATTTTACTTTATGCGGAGTGTCTTAATTATCATGTCAGCAGACAAATTGAATGTGCTGAAGTCTGGCTGAAAGCGCAGCCTAATAATGCCGATTTGCTTTTGATGCTGGGTAAATTATGTGCTCATTGTGAATTATGGGGCAAGGCACAGAGTTACCTGGAAGCCAGTGTTTCTGTAGAACCCAGCGCGACCGCGCATTTTTCGCTGGCGCAATTAAATGAAAAACTCGGTAAGCATGAGTTGGCAATGGATCATTATAACAAGGCGCTTGAACTGACATTAAGAACCAGTTTAGCAGTCTAAGCAGCGTGCTTGCACTTCTGTTGCCTAACAGCTTGTCAATTTATATTGTTCTAGTAACGGATTCTAAGCAATTTTCTGGTAATTTCACTATTGGTTGTTGCTTGTTGAAGGTGTAAAAACATCGGAAAAAAAGCCGTCTTTCGGAAGATTACGCAGAGCGGTAAAATCCTGATAGGCGGCTTTCACCATTACAGGAGAGCCACAAGCATAGACTTGGTGATTTTTAAGTGTACAGAAATCGTTTAGGACGGCTTCATGTACGAAACCTTCTCTACCTTTCCAGTTATCTTCAGGCAATGCATCAGATAATACTGGGATAAAAGTGAAATTGTCATGGAGTTGTTGCCATTGCTTGGCTAAGTCGCCTAAATATAGATCCGCTTTGGTGCGTACACCCCAATAAAGCGTCATGTTGTACCTGTTATTTTTATGATAAAACACATGCTCAAGTATACTTTTAATCGGCGCAAAACCAGTTCCGCTGGCTAAGAAAATGATTGGAATCTCCTCCGGCGTGTCACGTAGAAAGAATGATCCCAGTGGTCCCTCAAAACGGAGAATGTCTTTCACTTTCATTTTGGTAAATACATGCTCAGCAAATACACCGCCTGGATAGTTGCGTGCATGTAACTGCAGAACTTCATCATCATGAGGCGCGTTTGCCAGGGAAAAGCTGCGTCGTTTGCCATCTTTGAGCAGAATGTCGATATACTGCCCGGCAAGAAATTGTAATCGCTGATTCGTCGGCAGCTTCAGGGAAATAATCATTACATCCGGAGCGACGCGTTCAAGTTTCTCAACACGAGCAGGCAATGTTTTGATTTCAATATCTTTGATTGCACTGATTTCATGACATTCAATGACCAGATCTGACAATGGAGAAGCGCAGCAAAATAATGCTAGGCCTGCCTGTTTCTCTTCTTCGGTAAGCGTTTCATCAGTGTAGCGGCCATAGTTGACTGTGCCGGATAGAATTTTACCTTTACAGATGCCGCAGGAACCATTGCGGCAACCATATGGCAAAGAAAAGCCCGCTTGAAGAGTTGATTGTAAAATAGTTTCATCCGGTGCGGCGTTGTTTATAACATGCCCGCTCGGTTTTATAATGATTTGATGCGACATGAGGTTGCTGAAGAACTAAAAAAATAATTGAATGGGAAGAAAAAACGTTTATATGAAAAAAACATTGCTCATCGTAGGTTGTGGTGACATTGCTTTACGTACTGTGCGGCTTTTACGGACAAAATATCGAATTTTTGGTTTGTTTCGCAATTCGAGCAATACTCAGCAATTTCGCGTTCTCGGCGTGACGCCGATTCAAGGTGATCTTGATTGTCCGTCCAGTCTCGATAAACTGACTGGCATTGCACAAATTATCATTCATTTGGCCCCGCCACCTAATCAAGGTACCCAGGATTTACGCACTGCGCATCTGCTCGCTGCACTGTCTAAACAGACAAAAGGCAAGCAGGGCATTTTACCACAACGGTTTATCTATATCAGTACCAGCGGTGTTTATGGCGATTGCGAAGGTGCGTTGATAGACGAAACGCGCCCATTGAACCCATGCAACGATCGCGCCAAACGTCGGGTTGATGCCGAAAAACAAATATGCAAATGGGGTATTCGCAACCATATATCGGTTTCAATCTTGCGTGTGCCCGGTATTTATGCCACTGACCGTTTACCATTAAAGCGCATTCAAGATGGCTTGCCAGCATTTATGGAATCGGAAGATGGCTTTACCAACCATATTCACGCAACCGATTTGGCACAAATTATTTGCGCTGTAATACAGTACGGAAAACCTGGAAGAGTCTATAACACTACGGATGATACGCAAATAAAGATGGGTGATTATTTCGACCTGGTAGCCGACCATTTCAATTTGTCACGCCCACCGCGAATTCGGCGTGATCAGGCAGCAGGCAGTCTTTCGCCTGGAATGCTGTCTTTTATGAATGAATCCAGACGGATCAGCAATGTTCGTATGAAAAAAGAATTATTTGTAAAGTTACGTTACCCGACTGTTGTGGAGGGGGTTAAGGAGGCGGCAATGTCCTTGGATAGTAAACTATTATAAGGGAGAGAAACAGTAGCGGCGTTCTTAGAATTGAAAATACACCCTGTCATATGTTCAATTATTCGCATTACAACTCAGTATGCAGTCCCGGGATGCCGATGCGCTGTATATGGATAGCGTTGTTGTCTTTTTCATAAGCGAGCAATTTACCTTCTTTTTGCCAGAGGCGGAATGCGAGAGCATACGATAGTACTCGGATCGGATAATCACGCGGCAGCGTCTGCAGATAGGGTTGAACGGTTATGAAGTCGGTAGCGCCATATTGCTGCATGATGAAACGTAAGCCGCCGTTAGCGGGACCAATGTTATAAGCTAATAGGCCCAGAAAAGGATCGCCTTTCATTTCGGACAGATAGTGCTTGAATGTGGCGGCAGCTATGAAGGCGTTATGTCGAGGATTATTCAGTGAAAGTCTGTCGGTGTTCAACTGCTTAAAAGTTTGGTCGACGGCTGTTTTTGGGGGGTGGGTGATCTGGAATAATCCGCGTCCACCATCATGGCTGTTTCGCGGTATGAAAGACGATTCTGCTGCAGCAATGCCTTGTAAAAGCTGAACATCAACACCGAAAGCTTTGGATGCGTCCTCAATGGCCTGCTGATAGGCCTGTGCCCGTCCAATCATTTTTTGTAGTTGCGTTAAATTGTGCCTGCGATAAGCCGCGTAGACCTGATGCGCAAGTGTTACACGGCCTGCTTCTTTCTTGCCGCCAACCAACGTGCGGAAATTTCCATAAGCCTGAGCAAATTGATCATGGGTGACAGACGAGGCAAGTAGCAAAGCCAACACAATAGATAACATCGGTGTCCATAATTCCGAATGAAGTTGCAACCATTTTCGCAATTTCCACCAACCGATAATAAAAATGCAGGCAGCTACGATCAATGCCAGTACGCCGACCGCGAATGGCAGCAGATTGCTAAAAAAACTGGTACCTGTAAGTCGGTTTGCGGAATAACCAAGCAGTATCATGATGATGAGAATTGCGGTAATACCTAGGCAAAGAATTTCCAGACTTGCCATCAATAGCTTTCGTTTGAAAGCGCTCGACTGGTCTTTTTTCTGTCGTTTGAGAGGCAGGTTGTAGCCTGCGCGTGTTGCCGCCTTTCGTTTACGTTTGTTGGATGCGGCCTTGGGTTTTGTATTGCCGATATGCGCTGTTTTATGCATTGAATAATAGTCTGGACAAATGAATTATTCGTTTGTTTTATTTATCATGTATTTTTGTGCAGAATAGCATTTTCATGTCTGGAAATTGTCCTGCAACGGCCTCGATTGTTTTTACATGAATTCCTCTCTGGCCTTACCTGGTAGGTTTATTATCAACATGACTGTAATAAGAGCTGAATGTGGTAAATTTTGAATGCTAGACGGTACATTTGTTATTTGTAAAATCATAGGCAAAGTTTTCGCGCGTGTTGCACAGCAAAAGTAAAGAAATGTATGCTTACGGTTGAAAGCTTCGAGGATAAGGTGACACGTTAAGCAGGTAATTACCATGCGACAGTTAATAGTATCATTATTCTACAAGGATATTTATGGATAGTTGGGATAGCGGGTTTCGAGGTGCGCCGGGACAGGGTATGTCGCATACGCTGAGTTTCGGGGGAGCGGCCAGTTTTTTTCGCGTACCTTATCAGAACAAATTGACAGATGTCGATGTGGCGGTGACCGGGGTGCCGCTCGATGTCGCTACTACTAACCGACCCGGTGCGCGATTAGGGCCGCGTGCCATTCGAAATGCATCGCTGTCGCTGGCCTGGGAACGCCCGTGGCCATGGCGCACGGACCCGATGGCTGCGTTGCGCGTGATCGATTATGGAGACTGTGAGCCTGTAGATGGTGACTTACTGAGCGTATCGCATATCGAAACGCATATCGCCAAAATTATCAATTCTGGCGCTGCGACTTTGATGCTTGGAGGAGATCATTTTGTTACTTTCCCCAGCTTGAAGGCGCATGCTGCCGTATATGGTCCTATCAGCCTGATTCATTTTGATGCCCATACCGACACATGGCCTTCCTCCGGCAATACTGTCAATCACGGTACCATGTTTCACTGTGCAGCGCTGGAAGGGATTGTAAATCCTGCATCTTCCATACAGATCGGTATCCGCACCATCAATGAGGATACGCTGGGTTTCCAAATTGTTTCTGCGGCGGATGTGCACCAGTCGTCCAGTCGCGATATAGCCAGGCAGATACGCGAGCGGGTGGGAAATTCACCAGTTTACTTCACTTTTGATATCGACTGTCTGGATCCGGCTTTTGCACCCGGTACGGGTACTCCGGTGCCGGGTGGGCTGTCAACCTTCCAGGCGCTGAGTATTATAAGAGAGCTCTCGGGTATTCATCTGGTAGGTATGGATGTTGTTGAAGTCGCTCCCGCCTATGATCATGCTGAAGTCACCGCGCTGGCAGCGGCGCAGATTGCTATTGAGTTGCTGTGCCTTTTTGCCGAGAGTCACAGGGGGAGAAGAAACCCGCGATGAATGATAGCACAATAAAACATGAATGGAGCTGTGCCGATTCGCAAGCACTATATGCCATGGAAAGTTGGGCGGATGGGTTTTATGCGGTGAACAGGCAAGGTCATGTTTCAGTTTGTCCCATAGAGGGACAGACGCTGCATATAGATGTGATGAAAGTGATTCGTGCTGCGCGTGCTGAAGGCGCCTCGCTGCCCATGCTGATTCGTTTTCAGGATGTTATCAGTTCCCGTGTGCGGCGCCTGAATCTGAAGTTTCAGGATGCGATTCGAGAATGCGGATACGAAGGGACCTATCGCAGCATTTTTCCAATTAAAGTTAATCAGCTACATGAAGTGGTTGCGGAAGTTCTTGAGGCTGGACAGGAATTCAACATTGGATTGGAATGTGGTTCCAAAGCAGAATTGCTGGCCGCGCTGCCGCTGGTTGGTGATGAGACACTGCTGCTTTGCAATGGGGTGAAGGATGCCACGATGCTGAACCTGATGTTGAATGCCCAGCAGCTTGGCCAGCAGGTGGTGCCGATTATAGAAAAATATTCAGAATTTGATCAACTCATGTCCCTTATTGATGCACGTCAGATCAAACCGCGGATGGGCGTGCGGGTGAAACTGAATACAAGGGGTTCGGGGCGTTGGTTTGAGTCCGGTGGAGCCAGTTCCAAGTTCGGGCTGACGATTCCAGAACTGGTAAAGTTGGTGCGGACATTGGAAAATCGCGAAATAACCGGACAGCTTGAGTTGCTGCACTTTCATCTGGGGAGCCAGCTTTCCGATATTCAAGTGCTGCGCAGTGCGGTCAAGGAAATTACGCAGATTTATGCAGATCTGGTATTGCGGGGGTTGCAGATTAGATATCTGGATGTCGGTGGCGGACTTGGCGTAAATTATGGTGCTGATTACAATAACCCGGATTGCTCCATCAATTATGGATTGCGTGAATATGCCAATGTGGTGGTATATACAGTCAAGGAAGTCTGTGATGAACGGCAGGTACCTATGCCTGATCTTTTGTCAGAAAGTGGTCGCGCACTAACCGCGCACCATTCCATGTTGGTAGTTCCCGTTCTGGGGGTGCACAGACCGGATAGCCCACCTGCAACGGACTTGCCGCTTGAATTGCACACTGTGGTGTTACGCATGAAAGCGGTGTACAACAATGTGTTGTCGGCGGAGAAAAGTGGCATATTGCTGGAATGCTATCACGATGCCCAGGAAATCCGTCGGGAAACCGAACAGCTGGCACGATTGGGATACCTCTCAGTTGAAAACATGGCGCAATCGGATAGATTTTACTGGAGTGTTTGCCGCGAGGTGCTGCACAAGCTGGCAGCGGCTGAACTAAATCCGGTGCCGGCCGAGCAACTGGAGCTGGAAAAACAGCTCACGGATCTATATCTGGGGGATTTTTCGGTTTTTCATTCGATTATCGATCACTGGGCTATCGGACAGGTGTTTCCAGTGATGCCGTTGCACCGACTGCATGAAAAACCTGAGCGGCGCGGACAAGTGGTGGATCTGACTTGTGATTCAGACGGTAAAATCAGTCAATATGTATCTTCGGCTGGTACTGTTGACTGTTTGCCCTTGCATGATTTTCGTCAAGATGAACCTTACTATCTAGGTGTATTTCTTGTCGGGGCCTATCAGGAGATTTTGGGCGATGCGCACAATCTGTTCGGGCGAGTGGATGAAGTGCATATTTATGCGAGAGCAGAAGAAAAGGAGGGCTTCTGGATAGAAGAGTTACTGAAGGGAATCAGTGTTAAGGAAATGCTGAGCCAAGTGCAATACTTTCCCAATGATCTGGATCGGCGTATGTCGGAATTTATCCGTCGGCAGATCAATGCGGGATGCATTAAGCCAACGGAGGGTACACGGATTCTTAATAACTATACTCGGCATCTGGAAGATACCACTTATTGTGATATTTGTGCCGGTGATCCGTTGTAGTTGTGTGTTCATTTGTTGTAGTGGTCTAACATGTCATGAATTGGATGATGTGGCGCCTATGGCAAGTTGGATGATTTCTTCTGTACGGGTTTGTCGATTCAACGGTTCCATACTCTATTGCTCGCCTCTTATAGTGTGGCATATTCAAGCTAGCAGAAATAACAAATGGAGTTGTATCCTTGGGAAATGAAGTTTGTCGAGAAGAACATAACTTTCTTGTGATTCTTCTTTTCTGCTTATGTCAAAGATTAGGCCGCAAACTTTTTTGTCTTCAGAAGTTAGAGTGCTTCGTTAAGTGGAGGGAGCAAGTTAAAGTTCAACGCCCTCTGCTTGAAGAACTTGGCGTTCGTAAATATTATTGCCTGAGTGATCGTTAACCTGCAGGTCACCATCACGGGTTATATGTATGATGGCCGTTTTAATAATTATGGTTCGGCAAGAACAAATGTATAGGAAAAAACTGGTGACGCACCATCAGTCCATGATAACAGCAGTTTTCATAATGAATTCATTGCGATAAACTGATGCCTGTATTTGATACTGCTTGGAAAATGCGATTTAGAGATGTAATTAACCTGGCGATTATATAGTTGTGTAACTTTCAGCTGCACCAACAGGGAGGTAAAGTGTGAAACGTTTATTCTTCATCGTAACTCTGAATGTTTTGGTCTTGTCTGGTTGTTCGGGAATACATACTGGTAGTGGTGAGGTTATCCAGCCTATTCACTGTAATGACGTAGCGGATCGCGGACATCTCAATTTTTTATCCATCAATCTGTTATTTTCTGAAACCGAAACGCGCGATCGTCGGTTGGACACGATTGCACAATTTGTATCAGATGTTCCGGTAGACGTAATTCTTCTCCAGGAAGTTGCTGGTGGTGTATTGGTGGGTACAACCAACAGTGCTTTTGATCTTCAGGAAAAACTGCGTGATCGTGGACATGGCTATGACTTACAAACAGCGTTTGAAACGGGTTTGCCGGGACTCCTGGCGGTGGCTAATGCGGTTTTAACCCGCTGCGAAATTGATTATAAAATGGTTAAGCGTTTGCCGAAGGCCTCTGAGTTTGAGTTTAAAGGGCACGATATCAAGCTGCCAAGAAACGCGATGATGATTCGCTTAAATATCCCTGAATTTGGAAAGCTCAACGTCTATAACACGCATCTGTGTGCAAAATGCAGTGCCGATGAACAGAATGCCCAGCTAGAAGCATTATTGTTATTTGTTGATGAAGCAGAAACATTTTACCCTCAAACAAATCCTGTTGTTGTGGGCGGAGATTTTAATATCGACCGTTTTCGAGATAATCCCTTTGCGGAAGGTATCTTTTATAACAAAATTATCAATGCCGGTTTTACTGACGCCTATGCTGAAGGCAGATCTTTGGAGAGGTTGTGTTCAAACACAGCGATAGCTGACGAACATTGTACAGTTGGCGTTTCAACTTTGGATGCGGGTGACTCCGCCAGGCGTATAGATTATATTTTTGTTAAAGAGATAAAAAATATTATTACGAGTCGTGTGGTATTTAATGATCTTGTTGATGGAAGTCAGTCAGGTGTTTCCGATCACGCGGGTGTTTTTGTGTCAATAGCAGTGCCATAAATGTTTTGTAGCGCAGGTGGTACAGTGCGCAGAGTTCTAAAACAGAGACTCGCCGCAGAATCCGGTCGAATTGATTCTATCAGGATCTATCGAAGAATAATAATGTCATATGAATTAATCTTACGCTGAGAGTTGTTTGCGCGTTTGTTTTCTTATAAACAAGGAATTGTGGGATAAATCACTAACTGTCTTTGCTTTTACTGTTACGCTGCATGTTGTTTAATATGACTTCCCGCTAACTTTAATGGAGGAATCCAGCGATGAATATGGAATTTTCTTTTGACGAAGCTGAAGATGTTGATGAACTGTTCGCTGAAAGCCGCGTTGTTAAAATAATCGATGAAATGGAGTTTGTCGAAGATGAATTGGATTATTTTGATGAAACTGAAATCCAACGTGAGCTCACGGAAATGTTTTGACTCTTATGACGGCTTCCTTTTGATCGCGGTCGAGGGTTATTTCCTGACCAAGACTGATTTCATCGAGTTGTTTGTTTAGGATAATAGTGTGATAGACATAAAAAAGGTTAGATTGCGTTTTGCAGCATATGCGCAATCTAACTGTTAGCACCCGCCTCCTCTTTTTCTTCTTGTATCATCTTGCTGCGCTTATCACTGGCGTTCTGTGTATTTATCGAAATCTAATTCGACTCTGATTCTCTCTGTTTTCTGATATTCTCCAATTGCGCCAATACAGGTTATTTGCAAAACCCTATTGAATTTATGGTAATTAGGGTTCAAACTCTGCTGGGGGTAACCTGCGAGCAGGCGATAAACGCTTTCCCCTGTGCGGAATATTCCACTGAATAACCGAAAAAGATTAATTTACATAAGGAAGAATCATATGAAAAAAGGCTTTAGCTTGATGCTGCTATGGGCAGTGAGTTTGTTTCTCCTGGTTTTTAGCAGTTGGGTAAGCGCAGAGGCTGCGCCAGTCATGAGTGAAGCGCGTACGGTCGCGCAATATAACTACATTATCCATATTTTGGCGATGTTGTTGATTGGTTTTGGCTTTTTGATGGTTTTTGTGCGCCGATATGGTTTTGGTGCTGTGACAGGCACATACCTGGTTGTTGCTGTCGGGTTGCCATTGTATATTTTATTGCGCGCCAATGGCATTTTTGGACACCATTTAGATCCGCATACGCTGGATGCAATATTGTTTGCTGAATTGTCGGTGGCAACAGCATTAATCGCCATGGGAGCGGTGCTTGGTCGTTTGCGTGTATTTCAATATGCGTTGCTGGCGTTGTTACTGGTACCGCTTTATTTGCTTAATGAATGGATTGTATTGGATGACGCGCTTGGTTTGACACCTGGTTTTCAGGATACCGCCGGGTCAGTTGTGATTCATGCATTTGGCGCTTATTTCGGTTTGGCCATGTCGATTGTGTTAACTACAGAATATCAGCGCACCAAACCGATTGAGTCAGATCATACTTCGGATCGTTTTGCGATGCTGGGTTCCATGGTGCTATGGCTTTTCTGGCCAAGCTTTGCGACAGCACTTGCGCCACTCGAGGACATGCCGCAGACAGTCGCGAATACTTTGCTGGCGCTGTCAGGTGCAACGATTGCAACTTACTTTCTGAGTTATAAGTTGAACGGCGGCAAAACGTCGATGGTTGACATGGCGAATGCTGCGCTCGCGGGTGGAGTCGGCATTGGATCGGTATGCGATATTGTATCGCCGACAGGTGCATTTGGTATCGGGTTGCTGGCAGGCGCGATCTCTGTACTGGGATATGTTTTTTTGCTGCCTAAGCTCGAAAGCAAATTTAAGCTTCTCGATACCTGTGGTGTCCATAACTTACATGGTATGCCCGGACTACTGGGCGGATTCAGTGCGTTGCTGGTTGTGCCTGGAGTTGCTACGGCACAATTAACTGGTATTGGCATTACACTTTGCATTGCAGTTGTGGGCGGGCTTGTGGCTGGTATCATTATTAAAATTACCGGTACGACACGCGAACCTTATGAGGATAGTGTCGAGTTTACCCACATGGCGGGGCCAGAAAGTGAACAGGCGTCTGGACAAATGCAGGCACGTATTGAGTCTTTGGAAAAGAAAATCGCTTTACTTACCATGCAGTCTGAAGACAAATCGCTTGAGATGAGAGGGGTAGTCACGGGATTGGAAACTCAAATCGAATCATTAGAAAAAGAAATTAAAGATGCGCAGTCGGTTGAGACACTCCGGCCAAAACCAGAATCTTAAACGTGCTCTGCTGATGAAACTACCCTTCAATCTTATCTATCCAGGCCGTCAAGAGATAGAGGGGTGGTTCATGAAAGCGGACTGTCGGTTTTGGAAAACTCTCTGATTAAACGTGCAACACGGATGCTATGGCTACCTTGCCAGTAAATATGGTTGCAATCGGAGCAAACCAAGAATTTTTCATAATGCTTTTTTGTCAGTGGTTTTAAGCGTTGTGCGATGTTTTGCTTCTCGGTTTGCTTCAGTTTTCCATTGCAAAAAGTGCAACGTGTCAATGGCTTGAAAAAACTGTACATATTGAATCTGGCCAGTACTTCCCTGACTTGAATTTTGGGGGTTTCAACGCGAACAAAGTATCCATGATTAATTATTTTTCGATGCAATAACTTTCGGTCCCGGGTGAGGACAATACGCTGGGTGATGCTGGAGATTTCCGCTATCGCTTTGTCATCGAAATTATTACAGTAAAGGCTGTCAAAGCCAAGTAGTCTGAGATAGCGAGCTAATCTGCCCAAATTGACGTCCACGACAAATCTTGGTTCACCTGATACTTGTGGAGAGAGGTGGCGTAGCGGTGCGATGTTGATTTGTTTGATTGATGCGTTTGCTGGGTGCACATGGATATCATCACCATTTTGGACAATATAATTGAAGTCGACTGAAACACCGTTGACGATTATCAAATCTATTTCGGGATGTGGAACATTGTAAGATTCAATGATATCCTTTATAGAAGTTCGATGTTTAAAGTTATGAACGATGGTCTTGTTTTGTCCATTTGGCGCGATAAAATCTTTAAGTTCCGCATAAAAATGCAGGCGTGCTTGCTTCATAGCGCAAGTATTACATCGGACTGAGATCATATATATGATGTATTTGCATAGAAACTCAAAACTATTTCACGTATAATTCGTCTTTCAAAAGCAGGGCAAATCAGTATTTTCTGCCCGATTTCCTAATCGAGTCAAAATCCAAGGAGTTCTTGTGTCACAACGCCCGCATGCCATTCTCGCACTCGCAGATGGAACTGTTTTTTATGGCGTTTCTATAGGTTTTGACGGCGTTACGACGGGCGAAGTTGCTTTTAACACTGCGATGACCGGTTATCAAGAAATATTAACCGATCCATCTTACTGCCAGCAGATTATCACACTGACTTACCCGCATATTGGCAATACGGGCATCAATTTACAAGATTTTGAATCCGGAAATATTGACAAAGTTTATGCGGCTGGACTAGTGATTCGTGATTTGCCATTGACGGCAAGCAATTGGCGTAAAACGCAGTCTTTGGCCGGTTTTCTTGCAGACCAGCAAGTGGTGGCTATCGCCGAAATTGATACACGCAAGCTTACACGAATATTACGTGAAAAAGGTGCGCAGTCAGGCTGTATTATGGCCGGAAGGATTGATGAGCACGAAGCAATCGAGCATGCGCGTTCTTATCCGGGTTTGGCTGGCATGGACTTGGCCAGAGTTGTTTCTTGCCGAAAACCATACACCTGGGATGAGGGTGAATGGTCACTGGAGTCAGGTTATAAAGTGCAGGCGAACATATGTTTTCATGTGATCGCATTTGATTTTGGGATAAAACGCAATATTCTGCGTAAATTGGCGCAACGTGGCTGCAAAATAACTGTAGTGCCAGCGCAGACATCCGCTGAAGAAGTAATGGCACTGCAACCGGATGGGGTCTTCTTATCAAACGGACCGGGAGACCCGGAGCCCTGTAGTTATGCAATTACTGCAACGCGCGCATTACTGGATAAAAATATTCCAATATTCGGGATTTGCCTGGGCCATCAGTTGCTTGCACTGGCAAGTGGCGCGAAAACCGTCAAAATGAAATTCGGGCATCATGGCGCCAATCACCCGGTGCAGGATGTTAAACGTGAAAAAGTTTTTATTACAAGTCAGAACCATGGCTTTGCTGTGGACATGGATACTTTGCCCAGTAATATTCGTATTACACATGTTTCGCTCTTTGACGGCAGTCTGCAGGGATTTGAGTTGCTTGACAAGCCAGCATTCTGTTTTCAGGGTCATCCTGAGGCGAGTCCCGGACCACATGAAGCTGACTATCTATTTGACCGCTTTATTGAAATAATGCAAAGCTCTAAAAATTAAAGCAAATTAATAATTCTTATAAAAATCAAACAAAAATTCTCATCTGACAATGCCTAAACGTGTCGACATTCAATCCATTCTCATCATAGGTGCTGGACCAATTATTATTGGCCAGGCGTGCGAATTCGATTATTCTGGGGTGCAGGCCTGTAAGGCCTTGCGTGAGGAAGGCTATCGCATCATATTGGTAAATTCTAATCCGGCCACCATCATGACCGATCCAGAAATGGCCGACGCAACCTATATTGAGCCAATAACGTGGAGGATGCTGGAAAAAATCATAGAGCTGGAACGCCCGGACGCGTTGTTGCCGACCATGGGTGGGCAGACGGCGCTCAACTGTGCACTCGATCTGGTCAAACATGGTGTTCTCGATAAATATCAGGTTGAATTGATTGGCGCTTCACGTGAGGCGATCGATAAAGCAGAAGATCGGGAAAAATTTAAACAGGCGATGTCGCATATTGGACTTAACTCAGCACGTTCGGCTATGGCGCACAGTATGGAAGAAGCAATGCAAGTGCAGGCGATGGTGGGTTATCCGGTTATTATCCGCCCTTCTTTTACAATGGGAGGCAGTGGTGGGGGGATTGCCTATAACCGTGAAGAATTTGTCGATATCTGTGAACGTGGATTGGATGCTTCACCGACCAGAGAATTGCTGATTGAAGAATCTGTTATAGGTTGGAAAGAATTTGAGATGGAAGTGGTTCGTGATAAACAGGATAACTGTATCATTATCTGTTCCATCGAGAATCTGGATCCCATGGGTATTCACACGGGTGATTCAATTACCGTCGCACCAGCGCAAACGTTGACTGATAAGGAGTATCAACTTATGCGCGATGCTTCCATTGCAGTGCTGCGTGAGATCGGGGTTGAAACAGGCGGCTCAAATGTACAGTTTGCCATTAACCCGGAAGACGGACGCATGTTGGTCATAGAAATGAATCCGCGCGTATCCCGTTCGTCAGCCTTGGCTTCAAAAGCAACCGGTTTTCCTATTGCGAAAATTGCAGCCAAGCTTGCAGTGGGCTATACCTTGAATGAGCTTGGTAATGATATTACCGGCGGCGTTACGCCGGCATCATTCGAGCCGGCAATCGATTATGTCGTCACCAAGGTGCCGCGTTTTGCCTTTGAGAAATTTCCGCAGACCAATGATCGCCTGACGACACAAATGAAATCGGTCGGTGAAGTGATGGCAATCGGCAGAACCTTCCAGGAGTCGCTGCAAAAAGCTTTGCGGGGATTGGAAACAGGTGTTGATGGTCTGGACGAAATAACGGATAACCTGGAAAAGATTCAATCCGAGTTGGCCAATCCCGGCTCGAATCGCATCTGGTATGTTGCTGATGCTTTTCGCTGTGGTATGACGCATGAGGAAATTTTTCAGCTCACGCACATTGACCCTTGGTTTCTGGTGCAAATCGAAGACTTGGTCAAGCAGGAGCAGTTGCTGTCTAAAAAAAGACTGGAAACACTGGATGAACAAACATTACGCAGATTTAAGCGCAATGGATTTTCTGATCGTAGGCTGGCAAAGCTTCTGAAAACAGACCAAACCGCGGTGCGTATTTATCGTCACCGGTTTAATCTGCGACCGGTTTATAAGCGTGTCGATACCTGCGCTGCCGAATTTGCCACAAGTACGGCATATATGTATTCCACTTATGAAGAAGAGTGCGAGGCGCAGTCGACGAACAATAAGAAAATCATGGTGCTGGGTGGCGGTCCTAATCGTATCGGTCAGGGTATTGAGTTTGATTATTGTTGCGTGCATGCCGCCTTGGCGCTGCGGGAAGATGGGTATGAAACGATTATGGTCAACTGCAACCCCGAAACGGTTTCAACCGACTATGATACTTCGGATCGGTTATATTTTGAGCCGTTGACACTGGAGGATGTGCTGGAGATCGTTGCAGTAGAAAAGCCGGAAGGTGTAATCGTGCAGTACGGTGGACAAACACCGCTTAAACTGGCGCGTGATCTAGAGGCTAATGGCGTGCCGATTATCGGTACCAGTCCTGATATGATTGATTGTGCGGAAGATCGCGAGCGTTTTCAGAAAATGCTGCAGGTCTTGGGATTAAAGCAACCGCCTAATCGTACTGCACGTAATGCTGAAGCGGCTCTGGTTGCTGCTGAAGAAATTGGCTACCCGTTAGTAGTTCGGCCTAGTTATGTGTTAGGAGGTCGTGCAATGGAAATAGTGCACGAGCAAGGCGACTTGGAGCGGTATATGCGCGAAGCCGTCAAGGTATCCAACGATTCGCCTGTTTTGCTTGATCGTTTTCTGACCAATGCAGCGGAGGTCGATATTGATGCTATACATGATGGTGAAACTGTATTAATTGGCGGCATCATGGAGCATATTGAACAGGCAGGTGTTCATTCGGGCGATTCAGCCTGTTCTTTACCTCCTTTCAGTTTGTCGCCGGAAATGCAGGGAGAATTGCGTCGCCAGACTGCGGCCATGGCGCGTGCGTTACATGTGGTGGGTTTGATGAATGTACAATTTGCTATACAAGATGGCACAGTTTATGTTTTGGAAGTCAATCCGCGAGCATCTCGGACGGTACCATTTGTATCCAAAGCGACGGGTTTGCAGTTAGCAAAGATATCTGCGCGTTGCATGGTCGGAAAAACACTTATTCAACAGAATGTTACGCGTGAAATTGTACCTTCATTTTTTTCGGTAAAAGAGGCTGTTTTCCCTTTTATTAAGCTGCCAGGTGTAGATACGATATTGGGACCGGAAATGAAATCTACGGGTGAAGTCATGGGCATGGGCAGTACTTTCGCAGAAGCATTTGTTAAATCTCAACTGGCATCAGATATCCGTTTGCCAAAATCAGGCAGAGCTTTCATTAGTGTGCGTCAATCGGATAAATTTCATGCAATCGAAATCGCACACGATCTTGCGAAGCTTGGGTTTACGCTTTATGCTACAAGAGGAACAGCAGCAACACTAGTTGGAGCAGGTTTGCAGGTGGTTATTGTCAATAAGGTAGCAGAAGGGCGTCCACATATTGTGGACATGATTAAAAATGGTGAAATCAGCTTGATCATTAATACTGTTAAAAATAAACGCAGCGCGATACGTGATTCTTATTCGATTCGTCATGCAGCGCTGCAAGCGAGAGTGACCTACTACACGACTTTGGCTGGTGCGCGCGCTGCATGCGTTGGTATGATCAATATACAGGAATTAAAAGCGTATAATCTGCAAAAACTGCATTCATGACTTTAATGAGAAGAGTAATTTCTGATTGAATAGTGTGAATTAAAAAATTTTAGGACAACAGGGATAAATAGCAATAATGGGTACAATTCCTTTAACTGTGACTGGCGCAGAAGCGCTTCGAAATGAACTGCATGAAATGAAAACGGTGCATCGTCCTGCGGTCATCGCAGCAATAGCTGAAGCACGCTCTCACGGCGATCTTTCGGAAAATGCTGAATATGATGCAGCCAAGGAGAAGCAAGGTTTTATTGAAGGACGTATTGCTGAGTTGGAAAGCAAATTATCAATTGCGCAAATCATTAATCCGGCGCTTATTAATGCTGATGGTGCTTGTGTTTTTGGTGCAACTGTAGCGTTAGAAGATCTACAAAATGGCGAATCGGTCACGTATCAGATTGTGGGTGATGATGAGGCTAATATCAAGAATGGAAAAATTTCGATTAGTTCTCCGACTGCGCGCGCTTTAATTGGTAAATATGAAGGCGATATTGCAGAAGTGCAAGCACCGGGTGGTGTTCGGGAATACGAGATATTGAGTGTTAAGTATATTTGAATGTTATAGATGTGTCAGTTTTGATAGCTGCGTTTGGTGCGACGTGGCTCGCGCTTTTGTTTTTTAGTTGATTTTTTTTGATTGATTTCTTCCGGTCTGGGGCGATAAATTACAAAAGTTTTACCGATATGCTGAATTGATGCTGCATTGAGTCGTTGGCAAATATCTTCGAGCATTGATTCTCTGGCATTGCGGTCGTCCACTTGCACTTTAATCTTAATTAATTCGTGACTAAGTAGTCCTCTATCCAGTTCGCACAAGACGTTGTTAGTTAATCCCGCTTTTCCAATGATTACTACTGGATTGAGCGCATGTCCCTGTGCAGAAAATCGGCGGCGTTGTGTAACACTAAGCGTCAACATAAATTTTACTTATCAAAATATCTATTCTACTTGATGGCGCGAACTAAAACCAGTAATCCATGGATGAAAGAACATGTGAGCGATTTTTTTGTAAAACAGGCAAAAAAAGAAAATTATCGTTCACGTGCTGCATATAAATTACTTGAAATTAATGAACGCGATCATATACTAAAAGCAGGTATGGTTGTTGTAGACTTGGGTGCTGCGCCGGGCAGTTGGTCTCAAGTTGCCCTCTTTAAAGTAGGCGAGAAGGGTAAAGTTGTTGCATTTGATATTCTTGATATGCAACCATTGCCGGGCGTAACCTTTATTAAAGGTGATTTTCGAGAAGAAAGTGCTATTATGATGCTGGATCGTGAGTTGGCGGGGCATTGTCCTGATGTGGTTATTTCAGATATGGCGCCTAACATAAGTGGTATAGGCGTGAGCGATCAGGCGCGCAGCATATATTTGGCAGAACTGGCATTAAGCTTCGCGATGGAGAAACTGAACTACGGCGGCAGTTTTTTGGTCAAAGCTTTTCAAGGAAGTGGGTTTGATCAGTTTTTATATGAGATGCGGGGCGGATTTAAGAAAGTCTTGGTACGAAAACCAAAGGCTTCTCGTGACCGTAGTAGTGAAGTGTATTTGTTAGGGCTTGAAAGAAACTAAAAATACTGAATTCTAATAATTAAATACCTGATAAATTAATATATAAGTAGTTGATAACACAAGCCAAACTTATATTATAGTTGTTCTAATTATATTGCGTTGTTTTTTTTTGTTTTACTCGAGAGTTGAAATTTAAAGCGAGTTGGCGTAAAAAGATAATATTTCTACAGGTGCAAACCAAGGAGCTATTTTGAATAATCTGATTAAAAATATGGCCATTTGGCTTGTAATTGCACTCATTTTGATGACGGTATTTAACCAATTCAGTGTGCGACAACAAGCACAGGTGCCGATTGAATACTCACAATTTATTTCCGAATTAAACCGAGGCCGTATAGCAAAGGTGGTCATTGATGGCCGTACATTGAGAGGTACAAATACGGATGGCGCACGTTTTACTACATATGCTCCGTCGGATCCATGGCTGGTAAGTGATTTGCTTAAATCAGGCGTTGTTATTGAAGCAAAACCAGAGGAAGAACCCTCCATGTTAATGAGCATTTTCATTTCATGGTTTCCAATGTTGTTGCTCATCGCGGTATGGATATTCTTCATGCGTCAAATGCAAGGAGGTGGCCGTAATGGCGGTGCATTCTCTTTTGGTAAAAGCAAAGCACGTATGCTCGATAAATCTCAGAACCCAGTGACTTTTAATGATGTCGCTGGTTGTGAGGAAGCAAAGGAAGAAGTTTCCGAGCTCGTAGAATTTTTGCGTGACCCTACCAAATTCCAAAAACTGGGAGGCCGCATACCGCGTGGTGTCTTGATGGTGGGCAGTCCCGGAACAGGTAAAACACTTTTGGCGCGCGCCATTGCTGGTGAGGCTGGAGTGCCTTTCTTCAGTATTTCTGGTTCTGATTTTGTGGAAATGTTTGTCGGTGTTGGTGCATCAAGAGTGCGCGATATGTTTGAGCAGGCCAAAAAACATGCACCGTGCATCATCTTTATTGATGAGATTGATGCGGTTGGACGTCAACGTGGCGCAGGCCTGGGTGGCGGTAATGATGAACGTGAACAGACGCTCAATCAATTGCTCGTCGAAATGGATGGTTTTGAAGGTGCGATGGGTGTTATTGTGATTGCGGCAACTAACCGCCCTGATGTTCTTGATCCGGCACTCCTTCGCCCTGGGCGTTTTGATCGACAAGTAACTGTACCGTTACCTGATATTCGTGGGCGTGAACAGATTCTTAATGTTCATATGCGCAAAGTACCGTTAGCACCTGATGTCAAAGCTGGTGTTCTGGCGCGTGGAACGCCGGGTATGTCAGGTGCGGATTTGGCTAATCTGGTTAACGAAGCAGCCTTGTTTGCGGCACGTAAAAATAAGCGGCTAGTGGATATGGACGACTTTGAAAGTGCCAAAGATAAGATATTTATGGGGGCCGAAAGAAAGTCAATGGTTATGCCTGAGAATGAACGCAAGAATACGGCTTATCACGAATCAGGGCATGCAGTAGTGGCGTATCTGTTACCTAAAACCGACCCAGTTCATAAGGTGACTATTATTCCAAGAGGACGTGCATTGGGTGTCACAATGCAGTTGCCGACTGAAGATCGCTTTAGTATGGAAAAAGAAGAGATTCTACAAAGACTGGCGGTTATGTTTGGAGGTCGTATCGCTGAGGAAGTTTTTATGCATCAAATGACAACAGGTGCATCAAATGACTTTGAACGTGCGACTGAATTAGCTCGGCAGATGGTTACCCAGTGGGGGATGACTGACTCGCTTGGTCCAATGGTTTACGGTGAAAATGAAGGTGAGGTTTTTCTTGGCCGATCTGTAACCACTCATAAGAACATGAGTGAGGCGACAATGCAAAAGGTTGATGCTGAGATACGCCGTATCGTTGATGAGCAATATGCATTAGCGCGTAAATTGATTGAGGAAAATAAAGATAAGATCGAAGCCATGACGCAAGCTTTGCTGGAATATGAAACCATAGACAGCGAACAGATTAAAGATATCATGGAAGGACGCCCTCCGCGCCCGCCCAAGGCACCGCAATCTACGGTGGAAAAAGCAACTGAAGAAGCACCTTCTGCGGAAGAAGAAACAGATGAAACAGATATTCCACCGCAAGGAGTTGCAAAAGAAAGTACAGAATAGGAACTTTTGCTTCAATTAATTCTCGACTAAGTCGCCAGGACGGGATACGATTAATAAACGTATCCCGTTTTTTATTCCGACATCTTTTAATTACTCTGTTAATGCGGCATCAAATTCATACTTCCAGACGACCGCTTGTGATGGGGATAGTCAATGTAACGCCAGACTCTTTTTCAGACGGTGGGATGTTTTCCTCGACAAGCGATGCTGTAGCTTATGCAAAAAAGCTAGTTGAGGCGGGTGCTGATATTCTGGATATCGGGGGTGAATCAACTCGTCCGGGCAGTTCGCCAGTCAGCATTGACGAAGAATTGAAGCGTGTGATACCGGTTGTAGAGGCATTTGCAAATAAGGATGTCCTTATTTCAGTAGATACTTCCAAAGCGGAAGTTATGCGACAAGCAATTGATGCAGGCGTTGATATGATTAATGATGTCAACGCATTGCGTGCTTGCAAAGCATTGGAAACAGTAGCAGAAAATGATCGTGTGTTTGTATGTTTAATGCATATGCAAGGCAGTCCTGCTAATATGCAAAAAAATCCTCAATATATAAATACCGTGCAGGATGTTTACGATTTTTTGCAAGATCGCATTCAAGTGTCGGTTGCGGCGGGTATTTTAAAACATCGCCTGATTATCGATCCAGGTTTTGGCTTTGGCAAAACATTGCAGCATAATCTTGCATTGTTGAATAAATTGAAATGTTTTACACAATTAAATGTACCTATTCTGGCTGGGTTATCAAGAAAATCAATGTTAGGTGCCATGACAGGTAACGCCGTAGATCAACGTATCCATGAAAGCGTCGCTGCAGCTTTACTTGCGGTGATTAATGGTGCAAGAATCGTACGTGTTCATGATGTAAAAGCAACTAAAGATGCATTATCTATTTTCACTGCTATGCAGGAAAATAGTTAGAATCAATATTTGCTGAATTATAATATTTCTATAGCAGTATACAAGAAAGAGCAGTATTTATTAACTTACACTTTAAACTGTAAATCATTGACTAAGAAATTTTTTGGAACTGATGGTATAAGAGGACGTGTCGGGGAGGATCCGATCACCCCGAATCGTATTTTGAGTTTAGGTTATTCTGCTGGCAAGGTGTTGGCGGCTAAGGACTGGCACCTTATGGAAGGTGAACGTCCTGTAGTGTTAATTGGAAAAGATACCCGCGTATCAGGATATATGCTGGAATCTGCACTGCAAGCTGGTTTATCTGCAGCAGGAGTTGATGTGCTTTTGTCGGGTCCGATGCCAACATCTGCAATTGCATATTTGATCCGTGCGCTTAGACTGCAAGCAGGGATTGTTATCTCAGCTTCACATAATCTGTTTGAAGATAATGGTGTCAAATTTTTTTCTGCTGATGGAACCAAGCTGCCAGATGAAATAGAGCGCCAGATTGAAGCCGGGATTAATGTCCCAATTGTAACGATGCCTTCCTCGCAATTGGGTAAAGTACAGCGGTTGAGAGATGCTAGCGGACGCTATATTGAGTTTTGTAAAAGCACTTTTCCTTATCATCTGGATTTGCGGGGTTTGCGAATCGTAGTCGACTGCGCGAACGGAGCCGCTTATCACATTGCTGGTCACGTATTTCATGAACTCGGTGCTGATGTGGTAACTATAGGCAACGAACCAAATGGATTGAATATTAATCTTGACTGTGGAGCAACACATTGCTCGACATTGCAAGAAGCAGTTAAATTACACCAGGCCGATTTGGGTATTGCGTTGGATGGAGATGGTGACCGTGTTGCAATGGTTGATGAAAAAGGTACGCTGTATGATGGCGACCAGTTAATTTATCTTATTGCCAGGCATCGTCAACAGGCCGGTTTTATGCAAGGCGGCGTTGTTGGTACGTTAATGACCAATATGGCGATTGAAAATGGATTTGAAGGTATGGGTATTCCGTTTCAGCGCGCTAAAGTGGGTGATCGCTATGTAATGGAACTTCTGCGGGAGAATAATTGGTATTTAGGTGGGGAGAGCTCCGGGCATATTATTTGTATGGATAAACATACCACCGGTGATGGGATTATTTCAGCTTTGCAGGTATTACATGCTCTTTGTGATATGCAACTCACTTTGGCTGAGTCATTGCAAGACATTGCGCTTTATCCGTCGCGGCTGGTGAATGTGAAAATTTTGCAACCATTCGATTTTGCGAATCATAGTGAAGTCAGGACAGTTGTTAAAAATGCTGAATCCGATTTGAGTACACAAGGACGTATTTTATTGCGTGCTTCCGGTACTGAACCATTAATACGCGTCATGGTGGAAGGTGAGTCTGATAAAAAAGTTAATTTTTGGGCCGAACAAATTTCAGGTGTGATCCGGAATATTTGTAAATAAGCTATAGACTGATTTTGTGGATTATTTGCGATTACCTGTTAACAGAAAAATATAGAAAATTTTTCTGCGTTGCCTTCGAGGTATTAGTAAAAGTACAAACGCGCGTTTATTACGCCTGAACTCGGCTTTTCACGTGACACATTATGTGTTTTGTTTTCGGATAGATTTACGGTCGCTTAAAATCTGCTTATTTCAGTTTTGTCGCTAGATGTTATCTTTTCTGTCTCAATGACGCTCTGCCGTAACCTGTTTGACTTACCTGTCACGAAATTGTAACAATGTTGTCATACAATTCGACCCGGTATAATAAGAATATTTATATAATTTCTCTAAAAATCTCTAATTTGGAGTGCGTGAATGTTGAGTTTATTACGTTTGAAAGTGTTTGTGGTTGTAATTGCCGTATGCTTCTTTTGTTTAAATACAAATGTTAGTGCTAACCCCATCGTCAGAATTGATGGCTCTAGCACAGTATATCCTATCATAGAAGCGGTGGCGGAAGATTTTCAAATTGCAAAGCGTGGTTCGGTGCGTGTCACAGTGGGTATTTCTGGAACGGGTGGCGGTTTCAAGAAGTTCTGTAGAGGTGAACTGGATATTGTCAACGCGTCTCGGGCGATCACTGAGCTGGAAATGCAGGTATGTAAAAAAACAGGTGTGCAATATATAGAAATGCCTATCGCATTCGATGCTTTAACAGTAGCAATCAATCCAAGAAATAATTGGAGTGAAACTATGAAAATTGATGAATTGAAGCAAATTTGGGAGCCGGGAGCACAGGGTGAAATTAATAATTGGCGTCAAATTAATTCTGATTGGCCTGATAAAAAAATAAAACTTTATGGTGCTGGTGCTGATTCTGGAACGTTTGAATATTTTACTGAGGCAATTGTCGGCAGGGCAAAATCCAGCCGAGGTGATTTTACTGCTTCAGAGGATGATAATGTTCTAGTGCAAGGTGTTGCGAGTGATAAGTATGCACTTGGTTTTTTTGGATTTGCCTATTACATTGAGAATAAAAATAAAATTAAAGCAGTTGCTATCGATAGTGGAAGTGGTGGTGTTATTCCATCTGCGGAAACAGTAGAAAATGGCAGTTATCAACCCTTATCCAGGCCGGTTTTTATATATGTGAATGCGCAATCTACTGGCAAATCTGAAGTTCAGGATTTTGTAAAATTCTTTATGGAAAACGCCGCGGAACTGGTTGCTGAGGTAAAATATTTCCCGTTGTCACCCAAAATTTACGATAATAATCTCATGAACATGAAAAAGAAAAAAGTGGGTACAGTATTTAGCGGTGAATCAGAAGTTGGAGTCAATATAGAGGAAGTGATGAAGCACAATGCACGCATGTAGTTAACGGATTCGTATTTTTCAGGTATTAAGAAATATCAATTTACGGATGTGTTTCTAAGAGTAATACTGCCGATCGATTTAGAAAAGCTATCGCAAGTTTTGCTAAATCAATCGGTTTTTTTTGTGATTCCTTATGAAAAAATGCAGCGTTTGAGGGTCTGAATAAAAGGGTTGTATATTAACTGTAAGGTCGGTGCACAGTGTTATCCAGTCAGTAAACCGTGGGTACACACAAGTTGCATCCATTTAATTGGTTTAATATTCTGAATTATTTGTTATACAATTCGATGTCGAATTGTTCGAGCAGGATTGCTGAGCATATACAAAAAAATAATCGTTTACAGACAAAAATTGGAGAGAATATGAAGGAAGTATCTGGGTGTGGATGGGCAATGAAATTCGGGGGAGCTATTCTGGTTTTGTTTATGGCGCTGCCGGTATATGCACAGTTAATGCTTGCTCATGAAGGGCATCATGATGCGGGTGGATGCGAAATAAAGGGGGGTGAATTTCCAATCACATTCAGTGGTTATGAAGTACCGAAAGGAGATATACCGCCTATGCATTCATTCTGTTCAAATATACCAACACCTGGCAAAGTACAGTTAACTGTAGAATTACCTGACTGGGATTCTCGCGAGATACCTTTGGCTGTGCGTTTAGTTGCAGCTGGACATAAAGGCCATGGTGGTCATAGTGATCATAAGAAACATAATAAAGAAGCTGATAACACTCAGTCGGTAGCCAGTGAAGCGGCTGAAGGTGAAGGGGGGCACAGTGATCATGATATGCACGACCATGAGGGACACGAGAGTAAGGCAGAGGGCGATCCGAGCGCGAATGATATCGTGTATATGCCGTATGCGGCGCATAGTTCGGGAATCGTTGTGGTTTCAGCGGATTTACAAAAAGGGAGTTACGAAATATTGTTGGAAAGAAAAAATGATGGTGGTGATATCGTTGTAGCGGGGCGTGTGCCATTTGTAGTAGGTGGTAGTGGTGGGGGGCATGCTGGACATGGTGGAGGATTCGGTATGATGGAGATTGGTTTGCTAGTTATCGCTGCAGGAGGTGCCGCATTTTATTTTATGCGTCGCAAAAAAGTCGGCGACGAAAGTAAATCTTAACTGTTCATTAGATCGCGCATGTAAATACGTGCTGCCCTTTTTACTGCCGTGTAAGATTGATTGGAGTAGATAAAACTGCTTGACAGTGAAGAGTTGACTGAGTAGTCTTGCCGAGCGGAAGTAAAGAAGAAGAGAGGTGCTGCAAATCTTGCTTTGTACTTGAATGCACAGAGTTTGCGCGGGGAGTTGAGAGGATAGCGCGT
>NZ_QAAE01000025.1 GCF_003046585.1 Nitrosomonas aestuarii
GTTAGTATGTGTCATTGAGAGTTACCTTTTTTGTTTTGATTAAGATTCGATACCTTTATCAAAACGGGTAACTCTCACTTTTGCAAGTGGTGTGTAAGATTTGATCGGAGCTAATACAACTTAAGCTATTGTTTTTATGGTGCCGACACCAAGAATCGAACTCGGGACCTTCTGATTACAAAGCACATAACCATATATAAGTATATTTAATAATCAGTTGCTTGCAATGCTTGCCCAAACCAAAATCAACCTCAGAGTGCTTTATCTCACTGTTGTTTGTGGAAAAATTTGACACAAAATTGTCACATCACATTTTTTGTTATACAAAATCACTATTCAGAAAGTTGAGTTAGCTACAAAAATTGCAACCAAGGGATTATGAGACGCAACCACAAAACAATTTATTAATATATAACAATTAGTTACACCGATTTCTGCATTTAAAACCTATCTCACACAGCGTGAATTTGCATCATTTATGGCGCACCATGACACAAATTTGTCACAATATCTACAACTTTAGACTTATAACTCATTGCTCGATATACTGTAAAATCCTAGATCAATCTACATCCAATTCTACAAAAGAAAAATAAAGAATTCTAACTGATAATACCTGGGTCTAATGGGATATTTAAAATGAACCAAACGTTAGTCAAAAATAGTCCATCTTCGTTAATTGCGAAGCCATATTCTGTTTCAACGTCGAAATTAGGTGCCGTAACAAAATTATACACTGACAAATTTATATGCAATGAAAAAGCAATATTAAGAATACATAGTCAAATTTGTGAAAAACTTGGGACATTGCACCCAAGTTCTAATGGCTTGCAATACATTGTTAGTTTCACGGATAGGACTCACTTTGAGCATAATGACTTTCAATATTTAAACAATACCATTAATCATAGTGAAAAATGTACAGAGCGTTTGATACTTAACTGGGCCATCAGTCATAAAATAGGCGACATACCCAATGAATTATCTGTAATTGTCAGATTGTCTAATCCAGTAAATCCTTTACTGGTAATCCAAGCAGCTCTTTCTAAATCTCCTAGCGAACTAGATAATTTTGAATTTGAGCATGGATCATCAGTTTCAGTATCCATAACAGGTGCAACACAAATGTTCGCTGAAGAAATTTTCTCGATAATTGGGAAATGGATAGAAGGTTGCATACAACCGCAACCATTTATAACCTTCAATAGGTTTCTAAGAAAGCATCATGGAAAAATCGAATTTTTGAATTATTGGTTATTCCCAATACTCTGTATTACTGCGTATTTTCTCTTTTTGAAAGAACAGTCAATAGAAAATATGATTCCACTCTTACTGCTTGGCATTATAGGACATGAATATCTAAGAAGGCTTGCATCTTCTCTTAATTCAAGAGTAGATCGATGGAATAGAACTAGTTCTTCATTTAGCATATTTGATTTAACTGGTGGCGATGCAAATCAACAAACAAAGTTTATTGCAGATTCGAAAAATAGTACTATCAAACTAATAATAGCCAACACCATTTCGTTTATATTAAGCGTTCTTGCTGGTTATACTGTATTTTTACTAACCCAAGTATAAGGCTTTAGTCGATTCCGACCTTAATACATCTCAATTATAAAGAAATAGCATTTATAAAATGACTTGAGAAGTATCTTTTACTTGATGTAAATTGAAAAGAAACTGTTACCCGGGTGCGCCGGTCGGCCCGGCGCAAGGCCATGTCCGGACTTGACGGGCATGCTGGCCGATCCCGCGCTACTACCGTGTTTAAACCCCTTAGTCCATCCTGCTAAACAAATCTGACTTGCTTGTTCCTATTCTCTTTCATGCAATCAAAAGAGGTTGTTTATTACCCCTCAATCTATTATGCTTTATACCCCGGTTAAGGAAAAATAAATAATGTCTGATTTTAAAATACAACCAATCCCTCCTTTAACTCCTGAAGAAGCTGTGCGATATGTTGCGATTATCGATAAAGCTGTCGAAAATTTTCGCGGACAAGCTGATGAGCTTGAAAATGCTATTGGCATGCTAATGATTGGGCGCATCTATGGTTGGAGAGTATTAGTAATTGTTCATAATAAACGCACTATAAAGAAATATGAAACAATTCTTGATATAAACATACGCGAAATGTTTCCTCCTGAAGGTCCTCTTGCTCATAAGTCACTTGGTTACAAAATTGCTTCTAAACTTAGTAACTTCTGGAAGGCTGTGAGTGGTGATATAAAAATTGATAATCGCCGGGAGATCGGATCAGAATAAAGGGTAACAAATACCCTTGACAAGGATAATCAATACCCTTTATATTAAGGGGTATGAAAAATCCTTTTGCAATACCTGTTACCCAAGATAATGCCAGTGCTAATGCGCTGATGGCGGCGCCAGCCGCCAGCGCAGCATGCACTGGCGCTTTAGTGTGCGATGTTCAGGCACCATCAGATACCAATCACACTACTGATTACCCCCGTACGGTAATACGGGGGGAAAGTCCAATCGAAGAAAGAAATAAATCTCAAGCAGCTTTAACAGATTGGCTAAATATTTCATTTCCTTTTCGTCCTGAAAATAATAATCCAAAAGATTTTTTTATTGCTTTTAGCGAAGCAACTAGCTGTGTTTTTGGAGGCATGACTGATCAAGAGCGCGGATTACACGGTTGGAAACATTCCTTTAAATTTGATCATGGTTGCGTCATTTTTGCTTATGGCGGTCAAAACAATTCTGCTTTCTTATCGCTGTCCGGCGAAGGGTGCGCGTTTATTTCTAACTGGCAATCTTTTGCTTCATATCTTGAAAATAAGCTGCATGCGCGTATAACCCGCTGGGACGGGGCAGTTGATGACTTTCTCGGCAATCATTCAGTAGACCATGCTGTTGAACTTTATAAAAGTGGCGGCTTCAAGCAAGGCGGCAGAAATCCTAAACCACGGCAACATGGAAACTGGATTACTGCCGACGATTTGGGACGCACGTTTGAAGTTGGCAATCGCAAAAATGGCAAACTTATCCGGATTTATGAGAAAGGCAAACAACTTGGTGCTCCATCAAGCCCTTGGGTTCGGTGGGAAGTTGAATTTCATGCAAAAGATCGCGTAATCCCATTCGATGTTTTATTGCATCCGGGTGAATATGTGGCTGGTGCTTACCCTTGTATGTCTTGGGTATCTGGACGTGCTCTTCGTATCCATACCGTCAAAGAACAAGACCGCATAACTTACGAACGCTCTGTACAGGTTGCCTCAACCGCCTACGGCGCCCTTTTCAATGTAATGCTTCAACGTGAAGGTAGCGCTGAACGTGTTGTCGAGAGGCTGAAACGACAAGCCATACCAAAACGCCTTGCATTTACAGATTATTTTTTACGAACACAAGGTGATACCGATGAATTTTGAAGTTGACGATTTGGATTGGGCAATGGGTGAGCTGGCAAATCTTTTTGCAAATTCAAAGCGCACGGGAATTTACCCACACGAACTTGATTATTATCTCTTTCACAATGCTTGGGGCGCACTTTGCATACAACCTTTTAAGATTCGTTTCAGTTGTAGACAAAATTTATTTCAAATGCTAACCGAGCCATATTGGAAAACAGATGACGTCACCGGAACCGTCATAAAACTCACAAACTCATCAATTCGTTACGACCTATGAAAACCCTTTCTCTTGCTGAAGCTGCAGAACTTTTAAAGATGCACGCTGAAGAAGTGCGCAGACGTGCCAAAGCCGGAAAAATCCCGGGTGCAAAACTCGGCAAGAGTTGGGTATTTATTCTCGAAGACCTTGTCGAATACATCAGATCACATTATGCTGATACTTGGCAAGCGTTGCGAGTGGTTGCAAATAAGGAGGACAAATCATGCCACTCTACAAACGCGGTAAAACGTGGTGGATCTCATTCACCACATCGACAGGAGAGCGAATTAGATGCTCTGCTGCAACAAGTGATAAAACCCAAGCGCAAGAATACCACGATAAGCTAAAAGCTGAATCATGGCGAATATCTAAGCTGGGTGATAAGCCACAATTCACTTGGGATGAAGCTGCTTACAAATGGTTAATGGAAACATCGCATAAAGCCTCACATAAGCAAGACATCAACCAAGTTGCATGGGTACATCAGTTTTTTAAAGGTCGATCATTATGCGAATTAACGCGTGAAACCATCGCAGAATTAGGTGAAATAAAGTGTTCAGAAACATCTCCCTCTACTGCTAATCGTTATCTTGCGATGATACGTGCTATTTTGAGACGTGCCGCTAATGATTGGGAATGGATTGAGAAAGCGCCATTTATCCGACTCTACAAAGAGCCTAAACGTCGAATTCGTTGGATTAGTCCAGAGCAGGTAACTATTTTACTCAAAGAATTACCTGAGCATTTAGTAGATATAGTTAAGTTCTCTTTATCAACTGGTTTGCGTAAACGTAATGTAACGGACTTGGAATGGTCGCAGATTGATCTTCACCGTAAAGTTGCTTGGATTCATGCAGATCAAGCTAAAGGAAGAAAGAATATTCATGTTTCGCTGAATGATACAGCTCTTGAAGTATTAAACAAACAAATAGGTAAACACTCAGTCAGAGTTTTTACTTATCAGGGAAAACCTATCATTCAAACTAATACAAGAGCATGGCGTAAAGCTTTAATTAGGGCTGGTATTGAAAATTTCCGTTGGCATGATCTACGGCACACCTGGGCAAGTTGGTTAGCTCAAAAAGGTGTTCCGTTGAATGTAATTCAAGAGATGGGAGCCTGGGAATCAACTGAAATGGTAAAACGCTATGCTCACTTAGCTCCAGAGCAATTCAGGAAACATGCTATTGTTGTAGATGAACTCCTGAATGACACAATTGTGACACAATGTGAAAATCAGGAGTTTAAAAATGCTACTTAAGCTATTGTTTTTATGGTGCCGACACCAAGAATCGAACTCGGGACCTTCTGATTACAAATCAGCTGCTCTACCATCTGAGCTATGCCGGCTAGTTGTTAGGTTAAATGAGTGAGTTGCTTTATTTTACCAGACGCAATTTGGTTTTTGATTTTTTACCGGCTGCTTTATTTTTTGCCGCAGACAATCCTGCCTTATCATCTCTCTCAGTTTTTTTTTGTTGCTGCGTCATATCATGTTGCACTTCAGAAAATGCAATACCCTGGTTAACTTCTTTTGCAAAAATTCCTTTAACAGCATCAGTAGGAAAAATTATTTCTTTTGCAACACCACCAAACCTCGCTGAGAAGCTTATTATATCATTACCAATTACAAGATTGTGCACCGCTCCATGATCAATATTAAAAATGATTTCATCATTCTTAACACTATCAGCAGGTATGCTCATTTCAGGACTTACCTTAACAGACAATAATGGCGTATAACCGCATTCATTACACCATTCATAGATGGATCGAATCAGGTATGGCTTTGTCGATGGGAGTTTCATTTACGCATGACCTTTTCGGATGCAGACAACGCATCGATAAAAAGAGGTCTGCTAAATAATCGCTCAGAATATTTTAATAGTGCGGCAGCCTGTTTGGGCAATTTAATTCCGTAATGCTCAAGTCGCCACAATAACGGCGCAATAGCGACATCCAACATTGAAAATTCGTCACCCAGCATAAATTTTTGCTTCTCAAATATGGGAGCAATCAGCGTCAGGTTTTCTGCAATGGCAACACGTGCTTTCTCTATTGCTTTAGCATCTGCACTTTCAATTTCATCAATATAGCAAAACAGTTCCTGTTCAAAGCGATACAGCAACAATCTGGCGCGTGCACGCATTACCGGATCGGCTGGCATCAACTGCGGATGTGGAAAACGATCGTCAATATATTCATTAATGATATTGGATTCGTATAGAACCAGATCCCGCTCTACCAGAATCGGTGCTTTTCCATATGGACTCATTACTGCAAGATCTTCAGGCTTGTTATTTGGATCAACATCAATTACTTCAAAGTCCATATCCTTTTCGTGTAAAACGATGCGGCAGCGATGGCTATAAGGACAGGTAATTGTTGAGTACAAAGTCATCATAATTATATTTTCCCCATGCTTATACTTGAGATATGAAAAGCTTATCAATCAATGTATGTCTTTCCAATATTCTCGATACAAGGCATAGGTCAACCCCAGCATGCCAAACAGGAATATCATAACCATGATGCCCAAGCGCTTACGATCATTTGCGCCGGGTTCACCGAGATAAACCAGATAATTCACCAAATCAGCAACATACTGATCATATTCAGACACGGTCATCAAGCCCGGTTTAGCCAACTCCAAACTTTTTACTTCTTTACCATCAACGGTCTGCACAACAAGCTTTTGTTCACCCTGTAGTTCATAAAGCACGTGCGGCATGGCTGCACGATCAAAAACAAGATTATTCCAGCCTGGCACTGTTGTATCATCACGATAAAAAGCGCGCAGGTATGTATACAACCAATCCGCACCTCTTGAACGTGCAATCACCGACAAATCTGGTGGTGCCACACCAAACCATTCTTCACCTTCATTTTTACGCATGGCTGATAGCATCAACTCGCCTGCCTTTTGGTCTGTTAAAACCAATTTATCGAGTACTTCGGCTTCGCTATCCAAACCGATATCGCGATGACGGTTGTAGCGCATAAAACTAGCGCCATGGCATGTCAGGCAATAGTTTACAAAGGATTCGGCACCACGCTGTAATGCCTCATTATCTGTTGTATCAATAGGCGCCGCATCTAGTGGCATCCCAGGCTCTGCAGCGAACAAACTCATTGGAGCCATAAACAAGACAAGTAGAAATATTTTTATTTTATTCATTTGGTTACTCTTTTAGGCTCAGGTTTTGTTTTATCTATTTTGCTGTACCAAGGCATTAAAATAAAGAACGCAAAATAAATAACTGAAAAGATTTGCGCTAACAGGGTATATAGCGGTGTAGGCGATTGCGTGCCCAACCATCCTAGGACAAAAAAGCTGATAACAAAAAGCGTTAAAGCAAATTTAAAAATCGGGCCTTTATAACGAATGGATTTAACAGGACTCCTGTCAAGCCACGGCAAGAAACAGAAAACAGCAACACCGGCAACCATTAAAATCACACCCCACAATTTCGCATCAACCCAAAGGAAGTTTACTGTGACTGCTCGCAGCATTGAATAATAAGGGGTGAAATACCACACTGGCGCGATATGATCCGGTGTTTTTAATGTGTCAGCCGGAATGAAATTATTGTGTTCCAAGAAATACCCACCCATTTCCGGTGCAAAGAAAATGATTCCGCAAAACACAATCAAAAATATAACAACGCCAAAAATATCCTTCACGGTGTAATAAGGATGAAACGGGATCCCATCAACTGGTATTTTTGTTTGCGGATTTTTATTTTCTTTAATTTCGATACCGTCCGGGTTATTTGAACCGACTTCATGTAAAGCAATAATATGTACAAACACCAGAACCACAATTAAAACTGGCAGCGTCACAACATGGTAGGCAAAGAAGCGGTTAAGCGCCGCATCCGAAAGCATAAAGTCACCTAATATCCAGTTATGGAGTGTTTCACCAATAAAAGGAATGGCTTCAAACATACTTACAATCACTTGCGCGCCCCAGTATGACATTTGTCCCCAAGGCAAAATATAACCAGTGAATGCCAGACTCATCAAAACAAAAAATATGCCCATACCGATTAACCATAAAAGCTCGCGTGGTTTTCGATAAGAACCGTACATCATGCCACGAAACATGTGCAAATATACAACCACAAAGAACATGGATGCACCGGTAGAATGCATATAACGAATCAGCCAGCCGTAATCAACATCACGCATGATATATTCCACTGAAGCAAAAGCCAGACTTGAATCCGGCTTATAACTCATGGTAAGAAAAATACCAGTAACCAACTGATTTACAAGCACCAGGAGTGCCAATGAACCAAAGAAATACCAGAAATTAAAATTCTTTGGTGCGTAATATTCAGTAAAATGCTCTTTCCAGGTAGACACCAGCGGAAAGCGTTTGTCTATCCATTCAAGAAACGTATTGTTTTGCTTGTTCATTTATGCAGTTTCCTTGCTTTCTGCCCCAATTAAAAGGACGTTATCACTTAAATAAACATGAGGTGGAACTACCAAATTTGTTGGCGCAGGCACACTCTTGTAAACGCGGCCTGCCAGATCAAATTTAGAGCCATGGCAAGGACAGAAAAAACCACCTAACCAATCAGATCCCAGGTCTTCAGGCGCGATATCTTTCCTAAAAACTGGAGAACATCCCAAGTGCGTACAAATACCCTCCACAACCAGAATTTCAGATTTGATTGAACGCGTTCTGTTTTTTGCGTAATCAGGCTGCTGCTCTTTTTCTGAATTCGGATCAGCCAGTTGAGGTTCCAGTTTCTCAAGTGTAGCCAGCATTTGAGGTGTCCGGTCCAGAATCCACACTACACGCCCACGCCATTCAACCATGAGCAGCATACCCGGTTCAAGTTTGGATATATCAACTTCAACCGGTGCGCCTGCAGCCTTGGCACGCTCACTTGGCATCATGCTCAGAACAAAGGGCGCCACAATACCAACTCCCGCAACCCCACCTGCTACAGAAGTCGCAGCAACCAGGAACTTTCTTCTTCCACTCATCTCATTATTAATGCTGAAACTATCTGCCATATTTTAAAATTCCATCAATTATTTTTTTCATGCAATATCAGTTACATGTATATGCAAAACCGTTAAAAAACTTCTATCCGGCACTTTTTTCAGGAGTGTCATTCTCACTCAAAGTCTTAAAAAATGTACTCGATCCGCCAGATACTCTGATTCAATATAAAGCTGTCTGTCTTAGCCGTCTGTCTTAAGAAATTCGAGAAACGAAGCTCTAACAACTCAAGCATATGTTTTTTCTCAATAAACATATGGAATTAAAGTGTGTTTACGCGCGCGCTCTCGACACATTAAAACATCGCTTTTGATTTGTTATTATTTTTAGACAGCCCCTTGGATAAATGGGCCGCATTATACCATAAGCATGACAGGGATATACTAAAAAAACTTTTTCTAATAAAGTATCGTTCCATTTTAAATCGAAACAGCGAGGTGCTATACAGAGTCGGTATTGCCGTACACTGTCGCTCAACTTCAAAACAGGTACAACCCCCTTTTGCGGTACTCAGAACCGATAAATATGACAGAATAACTTATATAAAATTACCGAATCTTGCCATGACACTGTTTATATTTCTTGCCTGAGCCGCATGGGCAAGGCTGGTTGCGTCCAATCTTGTCTCCCTGACGCACAAAGGGCTGCAATGCTGTCTCGTCAGAATCCTTACCGCCATCCATACCGCCAGACACATTATCGTGATGATATTCCACTTTATCAGGTGACTTGAGTGTTTCCGTGACAGCCTCAACCTGCTGCTCATTTTTAATTTGAACGGTTAATAATATTCTGGTTACTTCCGCCTTTATTTCTTCGAGCATATTGGTAAACAGCTCAAATGCCTCACGCTTATATTCCTGCTTTGGATTTTTTTGGGCGTAACCACGCAAGTGTATGCCTTGCCGCAAGTGGTCCAATGCTGCCAGATGTTCACGCCAATGCGCATCAATAATCTGCAACATCAGCGCACGCTCATATTGATGCATAATATCAGCACCGATCTGATCCACCTTACCTTGATAGTGCTGCGCCGCGATTTCTATGATTCGATCACATAACGTTTCTTCGTGCAAATCCGATTCTTCGTCCAGCCACTTCTGAACGGGCAAATGCAGTTGATATTCGGACGCCAACGCTTTCTCCAATCCTGGCACATCCCATTGTTCTTCGACGCTTTGCGGTGGGATATGCAGATTAAAAAGACTGGTCAACACGCTCTCACGAACAGCAGTAATGGTTTCTGTAATATCATGTTCCGCTTCCAACAATTCATTACGCTGCTGATATATAACGTTACGCTGATCATTAGCCACATCATCATAATCCAGCAGCTGTTTCCGTATATCAAAATTTCGCGCCTCAACCTTTCGCTGCGCGTTTTCTATCGCACGTGTAACCCAAGGATGCTCAATGGCTTCTCCCTCAGGCATTTTAAGACGCGTCATGATATTGGCAACACGATCAGACGCAAAAATGCGCAGCAGAGGATCCTCCAGTGAAAGATAAAAACGGCTTGATCCGGCATCACCCTGCCTGCCCGAACGGCCACGCAACTGATTATCTACACGACGCGACTCATGGCGCTCTGTACCAATGATATGCAACCCCCCTTTTTGCAGGACTTCATCATGCATCACCTGCCATTTTTCGAGGATCGTCTTGATACGTTTTTCTTTTTCGGCATCGCTCAATTTTTCATCACGCCGCATGCCTTCAATTTCTGGCTCAGGATTACCACCCAACACAATATCCGTACCCCGCCCGGCCATATTGGTCGCAATGGTGACCATTTTTGGGCGTCCAGCCTGAACAATAATATTGGCCTCGCTAGCATGCTGTTTGGCGTTCAGTACCTGGTGCGGTAGTTTTGCACGATCCAGCAACTTAGATAACAAGACGTTGTTTTCAATAGATGTCGTACCTACGAGGACAGGCTGACCCTTCTCATAACACTCTCTGATTCCTTCGATAATGGCGTTATTTTTTTCATCCATGGTACGAAAAACCTGATCCATACGATCATCACGTATCATAGGACGATGCGTTGGAACAATCACAGTCTCTAGACCGTAAATTTGCTGAAATTCTGCAGCTTCGGTATCCGCCGTGCCAGTCATGCCCGCCAATTTATGATACATGCGGAAATAGTTCTGAAAAGTAATTGAAGCCAGAGTCTGGTTCTCCTTCTGAATGGCAACACCCTCTTTTGCTTCAACCGCTTGATGCAACCCATCAGACCAGCGTCGACCGGCCATCAGACGCCCCGTAAATTCATCGACAATGACAACTTCGCCGTCTTGTAACACGTAATGCTGATCCAGGAAATACAGAGCATGCGCACGCAGACCTGCAGTCAAATGATGAATCAAACTCACATTTGCCGGATCATACAGACTGGTACCCGATTTGAGCAAACCCGCTTCCGCCAGAAGCTTCTCAGCATGCTCAAAACCTTCTTCACTCAATGTCACCTGATGCGCTTTTTCATCAACACTATAATCACCCGGGCTGTCTTCTTTTTCCTGGCGGGTTAATTTTGGTATTAGTTTGTTGATACGAACATAGATCTCCGTATCACCCTCAGCCTGGCCCGAAATAATAAGCGGCGTTCGCGCCTCGTCAATCAAAATAGAATCCACCTCATCCACGATCGCAAAGTTGAGATGGCGCTGTACGCGCTCAGCCTGATGTGTCACCATATTGTCACGCAAATAATCAAAGCCGTATTCATTATTGGTGCCATAGGTAATATCTGCTGCATAAGCAGCCTGTTTATCTTCACGCGGCATTTGACCGTAGATGACGCCGACACTGATCCCCAAAAATTCATAGATCTTGCCCATCCAACCAGCGTCACGCTTTGCCAAATAATCATTGACAGTCACTACATGAACACCATGACCTGACAAAGCATTCAGATATGCAGGCAAAGTCGCCATGAGCGTTTTACCTTCACCTGTACGCATTTCCGAAATCTTACCATCATGCAAAACCATTCCGCCAATCAACTGCACATCAAAATGGCGCATGTTGAGTACGCGTTTACCCACCTCGCGCACCACAGCGAATGCCTCAGGCAGTATTGCATCCAACGTTTCTCCACCATCAATACGCTGCTTAAATTCGTCTGTCTTGGCGCGTAACTCAGCATCCGTCAACAGCTCGATTTCAGCTTCAAGTGAATTAATCGCATCAACAGTTTTAGAGTACTGCTTGACTATGCGGTCATTACGACTTCCAAAGACTTTTTTGAGTAGATTACTTAGCATAACAATGAAATAAAATTAATATTCGGAAAAAACAAAGAGTGAGACATTTGCCTCACTCTATATAAATCTGTGAAAGAAAAGCAACGGTTAGAACAATATACTAATGCATTCAATCGGTACCTTACGATAATCAACACTGGACGCCAATTGATTACCTGGTCACATTTATAATCAATCAGCCCGGTTTTTTTAGAAATCGAGATGGATTTTGCGGCACATCTTTATGCCTTATTTCGAAATGCAAATGCGGCCCTGTTGAACGCCCGGTACTGCCAACTTCCGCGATTTTCTGCCCTTGTGTAACAACCTGGCCGACTTCAACATGCAACCTTGAGGCATGCGCATAACGGCTTAAGATATCATCGCCATGGTCAATTTCGACCATCTTACCATACACAGAATGCCTGTCGGAATAAACAACGACCCCGCCGGCTGCTGCATGAATAGGCGTCCCTATTTTCGCCGCAAAATCTACGCCTTCATGAAAAGCGCGTTTTCCTGTAAAAGGATCAAATCGGAATCCAAAGCCCGAAGAATACCAGTCGGTTTCAACCGGCATGACCGTAGGCAACACGCGTTGTGACAACCGCTCACTGCGAAACAGCACCTCCATTGCGCCGAGCTTATCCGTTCGCTCATCCAGCATCATGGATAACTCATGCAGTTTTCGGTCAAGTTCATTTATTGAAACAACATCGGCGTGCAAATCCTCATATGCGCCACCTTGTCCTGGCGGCTGATCCAGCATGAAATCTTCAAGCTCCAGACCGGATGATTCCAGCAACTGAACCCCCAGAGCGTCAAGACGCATCAACTGCGCTTGCATTTGCCCCAGTTTGGTTGCCATCATATTCAAGTTGTCATGTAACTGCGATTGTATCTTTTGATGTCTTTTTTCCTGTGGATTGACCAACAATGCTTTTAGAAACGGCGCATCTATTCGATCCGCATAACGTAGCGACAAAAAATTCAAACCTAAAGCCATTGACAGCACAGCCATTAGTAATACAACTGTAAATAATGTAAGATGTACCTTAGTTAACACAATTTTTTTTGCTTGTGCAGATCGGCTGGAAATCAAAATAATATTCATAGTGTTAATTCTGGATATTTTTTAAAATAACCATGACCTCTCAGAATATAAAAAAATATCTTCGTACCCTAGGTAGAAATCCTGAATACACAGATTTGTTTAATCAGGTAACGCAATTAAATAAAATGCAACAAATGCTAACGACATCAACCGTTATTCCGATTCATCTCATTAAACATTGCCAACTTGGCCAGATAACGCGCGGCCGGTTAACACTACTGGCTGAAAATGCATCCGTTGCAGCAAAACTCAAACACATTTCACCGTCGATCTTGCAAAAAATACAAAATCTAGGATGGGAAATTACAGCAATCAAAATTTTGGTGCAGAAACCAGGCCATACCAGTTCTACTGCTATATCACATCCGGTGAAAACATTTCATTTAAAAAAAACAAAAATCAGCAATGCGGGCATTGAATGCCTAAATCGCCTGACCCTTACATTACCGGATTCGGAACTCAAAAACAGCATCCAACGACTTCTTAAGAATCACGCCTAAGATTTTATTGCATAATCGAGTTGATGCGATCACCAAGTGCACCTGCCTCACTTACCAAACAATTAACCCCATTCATAACCCCAATTCTAAAATAATTCAAAATCAATGTCATATTGTTTTTATAGGCTATCAGTATTCATTATCGCCGCAACTTGCTGACAAGCTGGCATCTATGCAAAAAAACACTACCGTCAGTATCACTGCATCGCGCCACCGCGCGAACATTTTCGGGAAAAATTTTTTGGCTCACTTAATCAAATCATATTATCTAAAAATGAATGCATCGATTACGGTCATTTTCTTGAGTTCGGCTCGATTTTTGCAATCAATTTTCATGCCAAATTAACTGTCTCGTATATAATCGGCACAATATTTCATAGAATTCTGGCTGCAGAATTCTCAACACACAGGCAACACGCCACTTACACATGCCGTTTTGCTGAGCTTATGTTAATTGTATCGCAACTTCTTAGTCATTTTTCCATCCAATCGATTTTATAAAAACCATCTTATCTATGAATGTTTTTTATGAAGAGTCAGGAAGTTTCAAAGTAGGCGCCATCCTGGCTGACAACACTACGTCGCTGCAAGTGGAAGCAGCACATGGCAAGCGCTCTAAAATCAAAGCAGCATCCGTTCTGCTGCGCTTTGACACACCAACCTTATCCGAGTTTATGAATCAGGCACAAAAAGTAGCGGATGAATTGGACCCCGATTTCCTTTGGGAATGTTGTGGGCAAGACACCGAATTCGAGAGTGACACGCTTGCTGCTGACTATTTCGGACATACTCCCAATCCGGTGGAGGCAGCTGCAACAATAATCTTGTTACATAATGCGCCAATGTATTTTTACAAAAAAGGCAAAGGCCGCTATAAAGCTGCACCGCCAGATGCGCTCAAGGCTGCAATTGCCAGTCAGGAAAAAAAACGCCAGCAGGCTGAACTTAAAGCACGTTACGTAGAACAACTTTGCAGTGCCGTCTTGCCGGAAGAATTCAAATCCATTACTTCCAATTTACTCTACAATCCGGACAAAAACACTATTGAGTGGAAAGCGCTTTACGATGCATGCGTGCGGATGAAGCTGTCGGTACCCAGGTTGCTGGAAAAATGCGGGGCCATCACTTCGTCACATGATTATCATTTTAATCAGTTTCTCTGGGAACATTTTCCCAACGGGATAGATTTTAGCGAAATTAACAGACAACAGGATTTAAATGAATCTCATGATCTGCCCATCGCCGAAGCTGCTGCTTTCAGTATTGATGATGCGTCCACCACAGAAATTGATGATGCCTTTTCGATTACACCTTTAAAACTAGGTAGTTTCCGCATCGGCATTCATATTGCAGCGCCTGCATTGGGTATTCAACCGGATTCTCCACTGGATATGACCGCAGCCAAACGTCTGTCAACAGTCTATGTACCCGGTAGAAAGATTACCATGTTGCCGGATACCGCCATTGATCACTACACACTCAGTGAAAATCGAATGTGTCCGGCTGTTTCGCTATATCTGGACGTTGCTGATGACTACACGGTCACGCATATTGAAAGCCGAATCGAAAAGATAAATATTGCAGAAAACCTGCGCCATGATACGCTGGAAACCTATTTTAATGAAAACACGCTGAATGAAAATGATTTAAAGCATCCTTTCATAGAAGAATTACGTATCTTATGGCATTTTGCCTGCAAAATGGAAACCATCCGTGGCAAGGCCAGCGACAGCAAAAACGACAAGATTGATTATACTTTTGATGTCAGCGATGACCATGTCGCGATCAGGGAACGCAGACGCGGATCACCCATAGATAAGGTCGTTTCCGAACTCATGATTTACGCTAACACAGAATGGGGCAAGCAGCTTGCAAACGCAAATATTGCGGGGATATATCGCAACCAGGGTAATGGCAAAGTCAAAATGAGCACTTCACCTGCACCACACCAAGGGTTGGGCGTTGCACAATATGCGTGGATCAGTTCACCCATGCGCCGTTACGTCGATCTGATCAACCAACGACAACTGATCGCGATGATACGTAACGAAACACCACCATACACACGCGAAAACGACAGTCTGTTGATCGCCATGCGGGATTTTGAAATCGCGCATGGCTTTTATAGTGATTTCCAGCGCGCCATGGAGCATTACTGGTGTTTACGCTGGTTGATACAAGAGAACATCCAGACCATAAATGCGCAAGTTATCAAAGAGAACCTTGTCAAGTTTGATCATATGCCACTGGTCATGCGCGTACCGTCGCTGCCCAACATGGCCCCGGATGCTTATGTGAAACTGGAAATTTTGGATATTGATCTTTTGGATCGAAGTCTGCAGGTAAAATTTGTCCAGAAACTGGAATCATAACACTACGCAATATGCGTTAAAAACACGTTAATCAGCCTTATTACTTTGTGATTTTATGTGACAATTTTTCAGTTGTTGCCTAAAATATTATAATTTTATATTCTCAACTTAACATCAGGGTTTCAATCTTTGTCGGTCGCCATCAACATACGGAACGAATTATCTGCTGTCACTTACGAAGACAGGCAAACCCGACGTTTGTTTGGCGCCATGCTTTTTTCACTGATATTGCATCTCACTATCCTGTTTGGCGTAACATTTCAGTTTCCAGAAGCCGATTTTGACAGAATAGCCACATCACTGGAAGTCGTTCTGGTTAACAACAAAACTCAGCTAGCGCCCACTGACACACAATTACTTGCACAAGATAGTCTTGACGGCGGGGGCAATATCGACGAAGACCGGCGCGCCAAAACACCCTTTCCGATACTACCCAAAAGCAAGCCGTTCAGAGACAACCAGGCTACAGAAGAAAAAGTCAAGCAATTGGAGCAGGTAGCGCAAAAACTGATGACCGCCATGCAAAAAGAAGCGATCATCCCGCAGACCGACACAGCCCGGGATCAACCCGAGAAACAGCTCGTTAGAGAGGATCCGGAAGCAATCGATTTATTGCAGCGCAGCCTCGACATTGCACGCTTGAAAGCGCAAATTGCCGAAGATCATGATGCTTATCAAAAACGGCCCAAGAGAACATTTGTCGGTGCGCGCACGACAGAATACCGCTTTGCTCGTTACGTCGAAGACTGGCGTCTCAAAGTGGAACGCATTGGCAATTTAAATTATCCTGAAGATGCCAAAAGAGAAAAACTCTATGGCAACCTGCAACTGACTGTCGGCATTCGTGCCGATGGCAGCCTCGAATCAATTGGCATTAACCGTTCATCCGGTTTCAAGATTCTTGATGATGCAGCCATACGGATTGTCAGACTCGCCGGCAAGAACGGATTTGCACCATTTCCGCCGGATATCAGTCGTGACACGGATATCCTGCATATCACCCGCACTTGGGTATTCGCTCGTTCGGATACACTCATGAGTCAGTAACCGTCTACTACATTTTTATCAATTGCACATGACAGATCGCTACGCCGTCATTGGAAACCCCATCGCCCACAGTAAATCGCCATTGATCCATAGTGCATTTGCCCAGCAGACCCGACAAAATATGCGATACGATGCCATTCTCGCTCCACTGGACGGGTTTAAAACAGCAGCAGACACTTTTCACCACCAAGGCGGTAAAGGCATAAATGTCACCATTCCGTTCAAGCTGGAAGCGCATAAACTGGCGACCAGTCTGACTGAACGCGCCGATATCGCGCAGGCTGTGAATACGTTAAAATTCGTAGAAGATCAGATTCTGGGTGACAATACCGACGGCGCCGGACTAGTTCGGGACATTGCTGTCAACCTGAGCACACCGATTACTGAAAAACGCATTCTGCTTATGGGCGCGGGTGGTGCTGCGCGTGGCGCTATATTGCCCTTGTTGCAGCAAAAACCTGCCATACTTGCCATCGCCAACCGCACGCCGCAGAAAGCCGTATTACTCAAAAAGCAATTCATTCAACATGGCCAGTTAGATGCCGGCGAGTATATGTACTTTGCAGGCGCAAGCTTTGACATCGTTATCAATGCCACATCCGCAAGTCTCAATGACGCGCTGCCGACTTTACCGCCGGATATCTTTGCAGCAGACGCGCTCGCCTACGACATGATGTACAGTGCAGAACCCACCCGCTTTCTCAGATACGCCGGGCAACAAGGCGTGTGCAATCTGGCCGACGGCATCGGCATGCTGGTCGAACAGGCTGCCGAGTCGTTTTATCTATGGCGCGGAATCAGACCGGAAACAAAAGACATCATTTCACGTTTTAAAAAACCAGATTCTTAATCACTACGGTCGATAAAAACATATCTGCTTGTTCAACCAGCTCCTATTATTTTTAAATCATATCTCTCTGTGCTTTAAATCATAATGATTGACCCATCATTTTGATAAGCGTAGAGTGCACAATTGAAAATGTAGAATTTCAATGTTGTTTAATACTACGCATTGTGCTCATTTTTTCATTTTCACGCGCTCTTCCATCCATTTTCAAGGAGGGTTCTGTAATGACTGAATATCATGTGCTCCCCGCACAGCGCTTGTCCGGCGCCGTGTATGTTTTCAAACCCGCACCCGCCAAACGCGTCACACTCGAATCACCCGCAATCGAAATCATGACTGATCTACGTCATAGCCATGTAGCAACCATTGATCCAAAAGCCAACATTGAGCTGGCGAATGTTTACATGAAACAGCGCGGTGTGCGCTCACTGTTTGTACACAATGGCGATCGCATGCTGCAAGGCGTCATCACCGCCACCGATATACTCGGAGAAAAACCCATGCGTTTTAACCAGGATCGCCATATCAAACACAGCGAAATTCTGGTCTCAGATATCATGACACCGCTGAAAAATCTGGAAGCAATTTCCATTGACGAAGTACGGCGCGCCAAGGTCGGCCATATCATCGCCACCCTGCGTGATGCCGGACGGCAACACACGCTGGTACTGGATCGAAACAGTGAAGGCAGCGCATTCATCTGCGGCATATTCTCATTGACGCAAATCGAGAAACAATTGGGGCAAGCCATTCCACTCACCGAAGTCGCCAAAACTTTCGCAGAAATTGAAGCAACGGTGGTATCACATTAACTTGAGTTTTGCGCTGCTTGAGAATAGAAAAGAGAATTATCAGGAAATATATCCAAAACAACTTTTCCACAGTTCGCGTAATTTATGCTCAGACAATCATCTCCTATACCAGACCATCGTTTTATCAACCGGATTGATTAAATCAATCCGGTTGTCAGGCAGCGTTAAATTGCCTCTTCAAAATGCCCTGATCACGCTGTACAGACGCACTTTACAACAGCACTGGTTTAGCGGTGGATTTACCGGCTTTAGCAGACTTAAGATCGTCTTTAACGCTTCCTCGCAACGATAATCGCATCAGGTGAAATCAAATATGAAGCGGGCAAACTTGAAACATGTTCCAGATACCTGGCTATGGATGAATCCAGATACTTCGGTTGCTCCAATGCACTTCTAAAAATCCAGGTGCCGATACCGTAGGTTTTTTTGATGATGAAACCATGATCGTTTAATAATTTCTTTAATTTCACGGGCGTTAAATCCAGATCGATTGCGGCGCCGCTCATTCGGCCGAGAACAGCTCTCAGACTCCATGGATTGCGATGATTATTGATAATCAGATAACCGCCTTTCTGCAGCAACCTGTTGAGCGCCGCAAGCACTTCCTCGCGAAGCGCGTGTTGCGCATTGCCAAAAAAGCGGAAAGCAGTAATCAGATTGACGGGTTCAATATCAAGTATATCCCGGGTAATATCGGCGTTGAAGAATGCCGTGTGCGGACATTTTTCTTTTGCCTTTTCCAACATGCCTGCCGAGATGTCGACCCCGTAAGCGCGTTGCGACAACGGCGCAACAATGCTTGTGATGCGCGCCGTACCGCATGCAAAATCGAGATAGGCCGGTATTGAATTCGGAAAAAGAACAGGAATAATGTTTGCTAACAAGTCCTTTTCAATTCGGGTCATATAGGCACTGATCGGCTCTTGCGCAAGCAACTCATCGTAATTCTCTCCCCTTTGTTGGTGGCTTTCACGATAATCCATAATTAATTCCGTCCAGTTAAGTTGGTGTAGGCATTGACCGGTCAGGCTGGTTTACGTTATTTGCGTCCATTTTTCAATACATAGTCAGCCAAATCAGTAATGATTCTTTTCGTACGATCAATGATACTGATGGAATAACCGTGCTGAGACTTCAGTTTATGAAAAAGTACTAAATGAAATAAAATCAAATCAACCAGCCGGGATTCCGGTATGCCAATACATGAAACTATTGGCTTGATAAACGATACATCTTCAGTTTTTCTGTCTTGCTCAATGATTGACAATAGCAACCGAAAATTAAACTGACAACCTGAAACCAGTAAAGTAGTCAAATCAAACCCGGCATACTGCACGGCTGCATAATCTTCCCAATCGAAAAGAATAAAACTTTTTTTGGCCAGCCCGATATTATTGATTGTCAAATCACCATGCTGTGCAATCATGGGTAATTTCCGGATCATTTCGTCCCATTGCTGTTGCACACTGACTTTCTGTATGTTCCGCTGCAAATCCTCAGGTAATCCGGCCACTGCCTGTTGATAAAACGCAAATTGCTTTTCGCAATAATACTGATTGCCCAGATGCGAACGGTCATTTCCACCCAGAAAATGCTGCAGCGGCTGCCTGAATTCCGGTTTTGCCTGCAGAATATCTGTTAACAAAACTGCACTATGCTCAATCCCCTCAATCACCAGAAGAACCCGGTTTTGTTTTTTATCCACCTGATAATGCAATGCTTCAGGAATCATGCCCGGATAAAAGTGCGCAACATGCGATATCGCAACATACTCTTTATGCAGTCTTTTTTCGAGATCGTCCGATTTTTCAGCCATTTTAACAAAGAAGGACGGTCCGTCAGCAAAAATGACATGGATTAGCAAGGGGTGTTTGATGTGTATATTCATTGTGTAGTCCGCGTTCCGGCCGGGTACATCACAATGCATAAAAATAAAATCAATAGCCTGCTGTATCATTTTTTGGCCCGGATCAACCGGTGATGAAAAGATGCGCATATCAAACCCGACCAGATGAGTATCCAGCGCCACCAGAATCCGGGGTGCCTGTATACCTTTACAGGCACCCCGTACATATGAGACAGCAGCGAGCGGTAAGCATAGCGCTTGTCAGAAATCAGTCCTGCAAATGCGCTGACATCCGGAAAAATGAAATAACTCTCTATACCGTGAAAATTGGCCTGGCTGAGTTCGCGCCTGTATTGCCAGTTAAAAACGCAAAATTGTCTGGTGTCGGCTCTAATCAGCAGATTGACCAAAGCAGCCATAAAACGAGCCGGTGTTTTATAACTGATTGCGTTATCAGCGAGAATCACCAGACTGCCTTGTGTAGATAACCGGTTAAATAATGCCGCCAGCATTTTCCTGCGGGTTTGCAAATGAAAAGCCTGTCTGGAATTCACCCCTGAAGCATCAGCCACCTGATCAAAAATAATCAAGTCATAACTGTCCCGGATTTTTTGATGATTGATTGTAAAAAACCGATCAAGAAAATCCCCTGTTTTTGCCTCGCAATCTCCTGAAACAGTGATGGTAATATCGATGCTATCGACCTTGTCTGCATTTTCCGGCAGCAACTGTAATTGCTCGGCATCCTGCACCCGCGTTGTTATAATCAGTACCGGGCCATCATTGGCGGCAAAAAGCCTGATGCATTTAGAGTAAGTCTCGTTCATTGCTGCAGTCTGCACATAAATTGAACAGGGTGTTGACCACCCCGTTCATCAGGATTTGTTTGAAAATTCAGTCAGTATTGCTAGCACCAGCCGTCATCCTCCATTTGCCCCCCGCGCGCTCCGTCACGCGACTGCCAAATGACTGCTCAATGCTGCACGTACATCGGGTATCTTTCCGTCACTGGCCAGATCAATCAACAACTTGAGATAATACGGGGAACGGTACAATTCAAGCTGCGCAGAATCCTTTAACTGATGCCATAAATGCTGGGCATTATCCGGGCTGTACACCACCAGAAAATTTTGTACCTGCTCTGAAGTTAATGGCTGGATTTCCACCTGCGGCACGCGCGGCAGCTCTTTGGTGGTCAATTTGTTGCCATAGTCGTGTGTACGGCCACTGAAAATGACGCGCACGCTGGGATGGTGCAGCGCCAGATCATTAAGAAAACTCTTCCAGGCCGCCAACGTCTTATCAAAAGTCTGGGTTAGCGGCTGATCTAGCGCACGATGCTCGCCCGGCGCAATGAATTCGGAGGTGCCTTGAATGATAATTTCCAGATGATGATCAATCGCTGTAAGTCCAGCATCAGGACGCCGGTCAAGCGCGGCTGATCGAATGCTTAACAAGTCTTTCCTTGCTTTTTTTCAAAGCGCAATATTTCCCGCAGCTTGTCAGCTTCGTAGCCATTCGGCTGTACGTTCTTTCGAACATTATCAAACACTTCGAGAGCGGCTTTCACCCATGCCAGACGCGCCGCACGCATCAAGTCGTGATTGCCTGCAATGACACGATAGGGATTCAAATCATTCAGCCGCTCGTGAGCACGGCGTTGCCAGTGCTCAGGCAGCGTTTTGGCCAGTACATTGCCTAAACCGCTGAAAAATACCACATCAACTAACTGTTTCTTCCAACTCATGACATGCCTTTGTTCTGATCAGCATGCATTATGCATGAGTCAGACAAGGCTTAAAAGTATTGAAGCACCTTGTAGCAGACTCGAATCAAAGCCGGGCAACCAGGCGTATATCTTGCCCTACCATTCGAACATCTTCTATTTTTAGTGAAATTTTATGATCAAGACAGGTCAATTCAGGTAATTGAAGCATATCTTTTGCGCTGCCACCCAGTAAACTCGGTGCCATATAAATGATGAGCTCATCGACCAATCCAGCGTGCATCAATGCGCCATTGAGTCCGCTGCCGGCTTCAACCATAATTTCATTAAATTCCAGATCGGCCAGTGTTGCCAGCATCTGGTTCAGATCAATTCTACCCTGATCTGTTTGTTTGCAGACAATCACCCGTGCACCCATTTTTTCCAGTACATTGATTTTCCCGGTATCTGCAGACACGGTTGTAAAAATAAATGCTTGTTCACCCTGAAGCACGAGCGCATCGGGTGGAATCTCCAGACGGTTATCGATAATGATTTTTTTTGGTTGCCGGGATGTGAAAATATGGCGAACGGACAAGCGCGCATTATCGGCCAGTATGGTGCCGATGCCGGTCATCATACCGCACGAACGCGCACGCCAGCGGTGACCGTCGATACGCGCGGCCTCACCGGTAATCCACTGGCTTTGACCATTGTTCAGTGCGGTTTTACCATCAAGGCTTGCCGCGACTTTTAGACGCACCCAGGGTCTTTGGGAGCGCATGCGGTTTATGAAACCGATGTTGAGTGCTTGCGCCTGTTCTGACAACAGTCCTGTCTGAACTGAAACACCTGCTTGTTTCAGTGCTGCGCCGCCATTACCCAACACCTGCGGATTGGGGTCTTCCATAGCGATGACAACGCGGGAGACACCCGCCTTAATGAGTGCATCAGCACAGGGGGGCGTGCGTCCGTGATGACTACAGGGCTCTAACGTAACATAAACCGTCGCACCCCGCACCGCATCACCGGCCTGGACCAATGCATTAATTTCCGCATGGGCTTGTCCTGCCTTTTCATGCCAGCCACTGCCGACAATTTGATCATTGCATGTAATGACACAGCCGACGCGCGGATTAGGGGATGTGGTGTTAAGTCCTTTTTCTGCCAATTGCAGCGCATGAGACATGAAGGTGTAATCAGCTAGAGAAAACATGGCGGCTTCTCGCATGAGCAATCATCAATACTAATACTGCACCTTATGTTACTGGTCTTTGGGTGATTGCGGTTTCCGGGTTTGCTTTTTTTCCTTGGCCACCTGTTCGTCCCGGGTTTCATCGGCAACATTGACTTCATTGACTTCGCGAATTGCATCACGGAAATCATCGACGTCCTGAAAGCTTTTATAAACGGATGCAAACCGGATATAGGCGACTTTATCGAGTTTGTGAAGCTCATGCATCACGCTCTCACCAATGCTTCTCGAGGACACTTCGCGTTCCCCCAGGCTCAAAAATTTATGCACGATACGGTCAATCGCGGCATCGACATAATCGGTGGGAACCGGGCGTTTATGCAACGCCCGTTTAAACCCGGTCAATAACTTGTTGCGGTCAAACTCTGCGCGCGTACCATCGTGTTTAACGACCTGGGGCAGGCGCAGCTCCACTGTTTCATATGTTGTAAAACGTTTGTCACAAGCCGGGCAACGCCGCCTGCGGCGGATACGTGTGCCCTCTTCACTCACGCGGGAATCAATCACATTGGTATCATCCGCGTTACAGAAAGGACATTTCATAATCGAGTGATCTCGCGTGAATGCGGCTTGTTTTATTCAGCTAATGCAAAATTCAGTCGAAATTATTTGCCGTAAACAGGAAATTTCTTACACAACGCCATTGCTTCTGCTGCTACGCGTTTTACAACTGTTAAATCATTGGGTGACTCCAGCACATCGGCAATCATATTGGCCAGTTGTTCCGATTCGATTTCCTTGAATCCTCTGGTTGTCATAGCAGGCGATCCTATTCGAATGCCGCTGGTAACAAACGGTTTTTGGGGATCATTCGGTATGGCATTTTTATTTACGGTAATATGGGCGTGTTCAAGCGCGGCCTCTGCTTCCTTTCCTGTCAGGTTAATCGCCTGCAGATCAACGAGAAACATATGGCAATCCGTTTTGCCGGATACGATACGTAATCCGCGCTGATTCAGCACTTTGGCCATCACGCGCGCATTTTCGATTACCTGCTCCTGATACTTCTTGAATTCTTTACTGCCGGCTTCCTTGAAAGCGACCGCTTTTGCAGCAATTACATGCATCAACGGTCCACCCTGAGTTTGCGGGAAAATTGCTGAATTCAGTGCTTTTTCATGTTCCGGTTTAGCAATGATGAAGCCGCCACGGGGACCACGTAGTGTTTTATGTGTGGTACTGGTCACGAAATCAGCTATTCCGACTGGATTTGGATAATACCCGGCAGCAATCAACCCCGCGTAATGCGCCATATCCACAAACAGATAAGCACCCACCGAATCTGCGATTTTACGGAAACGCTTCCAGTCGATAACGCGTGCATAGGCTGATGCACCCGCCACTATCATTTTTGGCTTATGCTCATGCGCCAGTTTTTCAACCTGATCATAATCCAGTTCTTCGGTTTCCGGGTGCAGTCCATATGAAACCGAATGAAAAATCTTGCCACTCATGTTCACTGTTGCCCCATGCGTCAAATGCCCGCCATGTGCCAGCGACATACCCAGCAGCGTATCACCTGGTTTTAACGCAGAAAGATAAACAGCCGCATTAGCCTGTGAGCCGGAGTGTGGCTGAACATTGACGTATTCAGCACCAAACAGCGTCTTGAGTCGATCAATTGCCAGTTGCTCAACGGTATCGACAAAGTTACAGCCACCATAATAACGCTTACCGGGATAGCCTTCGGCGTATTTATTTGTGAGCACGGAACCTTGTGCCTGCATGACCGCCGGACTGGCATAGTTTTCTGACGCGATTAATTCAATATATTCTTCTTGCCGTTGAACCTCGCCTTTCATGGCTTGCCATAAATCCGGATCAACGATCTCTATTGTTTGATTCTGCGAAAACATGGTGTTATCAGACCTTTAAAATTTTATGAAACTGGAAAACTGCATATATTACCATTATTAGCTGCGCGCAGAATATAAGATATGTGATGGCCTGATTGATTGCAGCGTGAACACATGCCGGTTGCGGTAAAGAAGAAAATGGTGAAATATTTTCGCCAAATGTCATCTTAAGCGCAAATAATCGGCATCCGTAATGCTTGACCAGTCTTTAGCTTTTTCGAGAAATTCCCGCTGACTTGCGATGACTTCCATAGCGAGTTGCGATTGCTCTGCCACTTCATCCAGCAATTCGTCATTTGCTTTTTTGAACAACGTCAGAACATCTTCCGGCAGAGTGCGAATTTTGATATTGTTTTGCTTCTTCATTTCTTCCCAGGCAATCGCATTGCGGTAGAAAGATTCCGATAACATATCGAAAGACACTTCTTTGGCCGCTATCGCAATAATCTTTTTCAGATCCTCCGGCAGCGCATCAAATTGTTGTTTATTGATAAAAACATGCAGTTCCGCGCCCGGTTCATGCCAACCTGTATAGTAATAGGGGGCTATTTTATGAAAACCCATTTTGACATCATTTGCGGGCCCCACCCATTCAACTGCATCAATCGTACCACGCTCAAGTGCGGTGTAAAGTTCCCCTGGCGGAATACTGATCGGGTTCATTCCAGCTCTACCAACCACTTCACCTGCATGTCCGGGCATGCGGATTTTGAGTCCTTTCAGATCCTGAACGGATTTAATTTCTTTTTTGAACCATCCACCCATTTGAATATGCGTGTTACCTGCGGGAAACGCGACAACATTATGACGCACATAGACTTTATTCAACAATTCGAGTCCGCCACCGTAATAATACCAGGCGTTCATTTCAGTCGGGTTCATGCCAAATGGCGTGGTGGTAAAAAATGTTGTGGCGGGATCTTTACCCTTGTAGTAGTAAGATGCGCTATGCCCCATTTCGTATGCACCAGAACGTACCATATCCAAAATAGACAGTGGGGCTTTATGCCGACCCGGCGCATCTACTGTGATACTAAAACGTCCACCGGACATCACTTCCACATTCCTGGCAAAGCGCGCCGCCGCATTGTGCAGCATAGGCGTTCCTTCAGGCCAGGACATAGCCAGCCGCCATTTATAAGTCTGCTTCTGTGCCAGCACCGTTTGCGTGGACAACCCATAAAGCAGTAGAGCTAACAATACAAACAGTCGCGCGATTATTTCACTTTGAAAAGCTAATGAGGTAACGTTTATATGCTTTACGGCCTTAATGAGAAGTTTCCCAAGTCTGGGCAGCCAGTCAACAAGCCATTGAAATATATTAGAAAAAGTAGACACAAGGCAACAACAGGTAAAATCGTAATGTTTATGCATGATAAACAAACATGGAGTCTGTTGTTAACGAAACAGTGGCAGCGCGGATAGTTTACCGACGTTTCAAGCTTCTACTGCCTCTTCTTCAAAAAAGAGTTCAACTTTATCGTTACAATCAATATCCACAGTAACCTTGCCGCCACTAACCAGACGACCAAATAATAGTTCATCCGCTAATGCGCTACGAATGGTATCCTGAATGAGGCGTTCCATCGGCCGCGCACCCATAAGCGGATCAAATCCGTTTTTGGCAAGAAATCGGCGTAAATTCTCAGTAAAAGTGGCTTCAACCTTCTTCTCTTGCAACTGCGCTTCAAGCTGCATCAGAAATTTATCTGTGACACGCATAATCACTTCTACATTCAAAGTTGAGAATGAGATGATTGCATCCAGACGATTTCTGAATTCCGGTGTAAACAGTCGCTTGATATCCGCCATCTCATCACCAGCCTGCGCTGATTTTGTAAAACCAATTGTCGCTTTAGTAAGTGATTCGGCACCGGCATTGGTCGTCATGATAATGATCACATTGCGAAAGTCAGATTTGCGGCCATTGTTATCCGTCAAGGTACCGTAATCCAGAACTTGCAGCAAGATATTAAAAACATCCGGATGAGCTTTTTCGATTTCATCCAGCAACAGAACGGAATATGGATGCTTGACTACTGTCTCTGTCAGAAGACCACCCTGATCGAACCCGACATAGCCCGGAGGAGCGCCGATCAAACGAGATACTGCATGCCGCTCCATGTATTCAGACATATCAAATCGATGCAACTGAATACCCAGCGCATAAGCAAGCTGTCGCGCAACTTCAGTTTTTCCAACGCCCGTAGGGCCCGAGAAAAGAAATGAACCAACAGGTTTTCGCGGATTACCCAACCCGCTCCTAGACATTTTAATCGCTGCACACAATGAGCTGATTGCCTTATCTTGTCCAAATACCACTGATTTCATATCGCGCTCCAGTGTTTTCAACCGATTGCGGTCATTACTGGATATACTCTGAGGCGGTATACGTGCAATCTTAGCAACTATGTTTTCAATTTCGGTTTTACCAATAATTTTTCGTTTCTTTGATTTAGGTAAAATTCGCTGTGCCGCGCCCGCTTCATCTATTACATCAATTGCTTTATCCGGTAGATGCCTATCATTAATAAAGCGTTCAGATAATTCAGCAGCCGAACTTAACGCGCTCGCAGTATATTTGACATTATGATGCGATTCATAACGTGACTTTAAGCCCCGCAAGATTGCAACTGTTTCACTCACACTGGGTTCATTTACATCAATCTGTTGAAAACGCCTTGACAATGCATGGTCTTTCTCGAAAATACCACGATACTCTGTATAAGTTGTTGCACCAATGCATCGCAACTGCCCGGAGCTCAACACCGGTTTAAGAAGATTGGATGCATCCAGTACACCACCTGAAGCAGCACCCGCTCCAATCAGGGTATGAATCTCATCGACAAAAAGAATCGTTTCATGATTCTCCGTTAGCTGCTTGAGCACCGTCTTTAATCGCTGCTCAAAATCACCACGATATTTTGTCCCGGCTAACAGTGCACCCATATCCAAAGCATAAACTTGGTGGTTTAAGAGCAGTTCGGGCACAATGCCGTCTACAATCCGTTTAGCGAGCCCTTCTGCAATGGCCGTTTTACCCACACCTGCCTCACCTACCAGTAATGGATTATTTTTACGTCTACGACACAAGGTTTGAATAACACGCTCAATTTCCTGCTCACGCCCAACCAAAGGGTCAATTTTGTTGGTCAGCGCGAGCACGTTCAAGTTTACTGTATAGTTTTCCAGCATGTTATTCCCGGTCAATGCTTGCTCCTGCTGCGTCTGCTCCTGCTCGCTATCGCTGATAGCTTTGTTTTCATTTTCCTGAGGCACTTTTCGAATATTATGAGAAATGTAATTCACAACATCCAGTCGCGACACCCCCTTCTGCTGCAAGTAATAGACTGCATGAGAATCTTTCTCCCCAAAGATTGCAACAAGTACATTTGCGCCAGTAACTTCTTTCTTACCCGACGATTGAACATGCAAAATAGCCCGTTGAATGACACGCTGAAACCCCAAAGTTGGTTGTGTATCAACTTCTGTGTCACTGCTGATTATGGGTGTATGCCGGGAAATATGATCTAAAAGAACTGCACGCAAATCTTCCAGGTCAACCAGGCATGCATTTAAAACTTCCACTGCACTGGCGTTATCCAACATAGCCAGCAATAAGTGCTCTACCGTAATAAACTCATGGCGCTTTTGCCGTGACTCGACAAACGCCATATGTAAACTCACTTCCAAATCCGGAGCAATCATCTCAATTCTCCTCCATCACACATCTTAACGGATGTTGATTATTCCGCGCGAATTCAACAACCTGATTTACCTTGGTACTGGCGATATCACTTGGGTACACCCCGCAAACAGCAGCACCTTCCGTATGAACTTTTAACATTATTTGAACCGCTTGCTCCTGATCCATCGAAAAAAACATTTTTAACACCTCGACCACGAAATCCATGGGTGTGAAATCATCATTTAGTAATAATATCTTATACATTGGAGGAACTTTCAGTTCACTCTTATCTTTTGTAAGTATAACGGTTTCTAAATCTTTTTCCGTCATGTCAAACTTCCTTACAATTTTAATCAGTAAAAGTTAATCAGCCAATATCGCTGAGTATAGTCCTTCACTGACATAGTTGACGATTACGACAATTTTTTCAAGTGCCTTAACGCAAGAAACGGCAATAAATCTGCGTAATTTTATAAAAATACTGTAACCGCTTGACTTTAACCCCAGATTTGCGTAAAACTTTAGGTGGCGTTTGGCTTCAAGTTCTCTGCGGTACCCTAATTTAGCCGTTTGTGGTCTTGAAATTCAAATAGTATTAGGGTTTCCGGCCCAGTTTCTTAAAATTATAGGAAGTAGAAATGGCAACAGGTACAGTAAAATGGTTTAATGATTCAAAAGGTTTTGGTTTTATAACGCCCGATGATGGTAGTGAAGATTTGTTTGCGCACTTTTCAGCAATTAACATGTCCGGGTTTAAAACGCTCAAAGAGGGTCAAAAAGTAAGTTTTGACGTAACTCAAGGACCTAAAGGAAAACAAGCCGCAAATATTCAATCTGCATAACTATAACTATAACTGTTCGTTTTTATAAGAGTACTGGCGCAGAATAAACACACTTAGTCAGACCACAAGATTAAAACGTTAAATCAATAAAAACATTAACTTCCCCCTTGACTGACACTTCCAGCATGGGGGAAGTTTTATATACTGAGTCGTTTATTCAATCGTATTTATCTACCTCGAATTTAATTTAAACGCGCTATGAGCGCTTCACCAAATTTCGAGCAGGACACTTTTTGTGCACCAGGCATTTGTCGCGCAAAATCGTAAGTAACAATTTTATCTTGTATCGTACTTTCCATCGCGCGGATTATCATATCAGCTGCTTCAGCCCAACCCAAATGACGCAACATCATTTCTGCAGATAAAATAATTGAACCTGGATTTACTTGATCCTTGCCTGCATACTTAGGAGCGGTCCCGTGTGTTGCTTCAAAAATAGCCACGGAATCACTTAAATTAGCTCCAGGTGCTATGCCTATGCCGCCAACCTGGGCCGCCAAAGCATCTGAAATATAGTCACCATTTAAGTTCATCGTAGTAACCACATCATATTCTTCCGGGCGTAACAGAATTTGCTGTAAAAAAGCATCTGCTATCACATCTTTTATTATAACACCACCCTTTGCCTCCGGCAGTTTCATCCATGGACCACCATCCAGTAGTTCTGCCCCGAATTCTTTCGCTGCCAGCGCATAGCCCCAGTTTTTAAAAGCACCTTCGGTGAATTTCATAATATTACCTTTATGCACCAAGGTCACCGATTTCTGCTTATTATCGATAGCATGTTGGATCGCCTTTCTAACAAGACGTTCCGTGCCTTCTTTTGAGATTGGTTTAATACCGATGCCGGAAGTATCTGGAAAGCGAATATTGTTTACGCCCATTTCCTTTATAAGGAAATCAATTACTTTCCTGGAATCTGCTGATTCTGCCTCCCATTCAACACCAGCATAAATATCCTCAGAATTTTCACGAAAAATAACCATATCCGTTTTCTCTGGGTCTTTTAATGGACTTGGTACGCCCTTGAAATATCTTACCGGCCTCAAACAAATATAGAGATCCAACCGCTGCCGCAATGCCACATTTATAGATCGAATACCGCCTCCAACAGGTGTTGTCAACGGCCCTTTGATAGAAACCACGAATTCTTTTGCAGCTTCTAATGTTTCATCCGGAAGCCAAATATCCTGTCCGTAAATACGGGTTGATTTTTCACCGGCATAAATCTCCATCCAGGCTATTTTGCGTTCATTATTGTATGCCTGAGCAACGGCTGCATTAACAACCTTTTGCATAACCGGTGTAATATCAATGCCAATACCATCACCTTCTATATACGGAATAATAGGGTTATTTGGCACTTTGAGTGACAAATCTTGATTAACCTGAATTTTTTCACCATCACCAGGTATTGTTATATGCTGATACATTGTATCTCCAAAAATTACAATTCATTACATTCTAAAATTTTTCAAGCCATGTCGACCAATCAATTCCCACGTATTAGCTAATAGTTGAAAAGGCATGAGGTTTGCAGTCTCAGCATCAAAAAAGAATTCCAACGTGCTTATTTACATTCTGAAACTGGAATTTTATCTCAGTACATAAAATCAAATTACTCAGCCCGGATTCGCAGCGTCATAGTATCATTGGCTTGAATAACATCAATCTTGCGCAAAAAATTTTGCCCGAGCAAAGCAACATCGCCATGCAAGCCAACAGATACGTGCAACCCGTTAATCTCGATACCACCTGCTTCAATAATTTGATCGAATACCATTTCTCCCTGGACCACACCGCCAGCTGTTGCAAAACTTGCCGGCTTTCCTTTTGGCAAGTTTGCTATCCGTGCAAACTCTGTACCTACCGATACGACGCTTGCCCCCGTATCAACAAGGAATTTGATGGGATATCCATTAATAGAACCGTGTACATAATAGTGGCCATCCCATGATCTTGGAATAACCACCTCTCCTTGTTTAAGATCAATTTTAGCAACCGAAACTCTCGGTTCTATTCTATTATCAAAATAGATGTAAGCAGTAACAAAAATTGTTATCCAGATTATCAGTACACTGAGGAACCCTTGAACCATAAAACCACACTTACCTACTTTCAAATGATATAAAAATGTATCTCAATTAAGCTAAAGCAATCAATCTAACACTGAAGAAACCAATTCCATCGCTTAGATTTTATATTATCTATTATAAAACATTATAGTATTTGTATTTCCAATTCAATTTACCAAACACCCCATGAATCTACATCTTTTTATTCCATCTCTGTTTTGGTCTGACCGGGCATGCCCAGAAATTTATCACGACCTCCCAATGCGTTCATTAGAAGTACTTTTATCAAAATCTAAAGTATCCATCAGCCCGGCATCTGACCTGAACACTTGGCTTTGCCAAATATTCAATATAGAAAAACAACTCGACTGGCCGGTAGCGCCCATTATGCTGCACGCTGACTGTCCCGAGCAAACTGCCGCAACAAATAAAGATTACTGGTTACGCGCAGATCCTGTTCACCTGCGCATAGAACAGAATCATATTATGCTGGCCGATCACCATATTTTCGACCTTTCAAAAGAAGAAGCAATACAGTTTGCCAACGAGATTAATCGATACTTAAGTGATGACGAACTGTCTCTCATACCGTTTCATCCGTATCGATGGTATATACGCTTGGCAAATATCCCTGAGATATACACGCAAACATTAAGTTCGGCGACCTGCAAAAACATTAACTATCTTTTACCGACTGGAAAAGACAGCATGAAGTGGCATAGAATTTTTAATGAAATACAAATGCTGCTATTTGAGCACCCACTTAATCAAGCTCGCGCAGCACGTGATCAAGTTGCAGTTAATAGTATTTGGTTTTGGGGGGGTGGTCGCATACCACAAGACGTTCATTCTTCTTACTCACAAGTATGGAGCGACGAGAATCTATCACAAGCCTTAGCCGAGATCAGCAATACTACTCACAACAAATTACCAGAAAATATCGACCACTGGATACAAACAAACACCTCGGAAAATCAACTTGTTATATTGGATAATTTATTAAATGAAGACAAATATAACAATGCATACAAATGGCGTGAAAATTTAAAAGAATTGGAGAGAATCTGGTTTATGCCGTTATATACAGCACTCAAAAATAACCAAATTAATAAACTCAGAATTTCAACCACCAATGAAAATGTCACCTATGATTTCGTAATAACACGAAACAACCTCTGGAAATTCTGGGCAACTATAAAACCATTATCCTATTATGCCGTTAATCAAAAATGATATTTACGTTGAGTCCTTACAGCATTAACTATATTCCACTATCTCATTTATGCTAAACACAATAAAGCCTTATTTTTCTTTCAGCGTTGCTTTATTAGTGGCAACAATTTTGGTAATAGTTGATTTTTATTTCAATGACATTGCTATATTCTGGATTGCAGTACTTTGGATTCTTCTTTTTTCTACCATCCTGGTGATGCTCGGACAACTCATTCATGCAGAAAAAGAGATTCAAAACTACGCTACTCAGTTAACATCCAATAAAGAAAGACTGACAAATGAAATCAAACATCGACTATGGGCAGAAAAAACAACTGCCGAAACCAAAGCAAAATCCCAGATCATAGATGAAAACATCCCTGTTTTGCTGGCTTATTTTAATACCGAGCAACGTTGCCGCTATCATAATCGTATTTTTCGCCGATGGTTTGGTCTGAAACCGGATCAAATTGATGGTTCTCTCTTGCAAGAATTTGCAAACAAAGAGTTTTCTTCCAGTATTCAGAACCATATTGAAGACATTTTAGCTGGTAAAACAATTCATAAAGAACGCGTTATGAAATCTGCAAAAGGATTTCCTTACATCTTTACTGAGCAATACGTTCCTCATCAGGATAACAAAGGCAAGATTATTGGCTTTTATACGCTGCATACACCTTGCGCACAAGATAACAAGCGCTTCACATCGAGAAATGATCAAAAAGCCAAGCCTGCGCTTGAAATCGCTAGTATGAGCACAACAAAAAAGTCTACTAATGATCATTCTCAAACAGGTATTACAGCTGATCGAATTGCTCAAGCTATAAAAGGAGGGGAATTTAATCTTTATTGTCAGAGAATTCTTGCTCTAGACCCAAATTCCTTACTACCGGATCATTATGAAATTTTGATCCGCATGGCCGAAGAAGAAAATAATCTGATGCCTCCTGGTTCATTTCTGCCACTCGTCGATCAGTTTGGCATGATGCCAGAGCTCGATCGATGGGTTGTGAGTCATATTATCAAGTGTTTAACTACGTTCCTTAATGGAAGTAGATCAGTATTTTGCCTGAATGTTGCCAAAGACACTTTATGTGATAAAACTTTCATCAGCTTTGTTCAGGATAGATTACAAAAATCGAAAATACCTGCACACTTACTGTGCTTTGAAATCGAAGAACTCGATGCCGAGTCTCATCTGATTGAAACAGTCTTTTTCTCAACCAAAATTCGTGAACTCGGCTGCCTAGTAACATTATGCAGCTTTGGTCAAAACACGGCCTCAATGAATTTATTGAAAAAATTAAGAATTGACTATCTAAAAATTGACGGGGGCATCATTTGTAACATGCTCAACAATGATGAAGATCACATGCGCGTTGAAGGAATTAATCAAATCGCTCGCAAACTAAACATTAAAACGATTGCTGAACTTGTTGAAAATGATGAAACAGCAGTTAAATTACGTGAAATTGGAATTAATTTTGCACAGGGGTTCGGTATCGCCAGACCATGTCCGCTGGATAATCTGGATACGCTATCTAAAAAAGCCGACAATCCTGAATGAAAACATAATTAAGCGAATAAAGCGACAATAACTCTACGAAATCATTGTCGCTTTAACTACATGATATAGATAAATAATCAGAGCGCTTTGACCATACTTTCCACAACTTTCTTAGCATCACCAAAAATCATCATCGTCTTGTCCATATAGAACAGGTCGTTATCGAGTCCTGCATAGCCCACACCCATACTGCGCTTGACAACCATGACGGTGCGCGCTTTATGCGCCTCCAAAATTGGCATGCCATAAATAGGGCTGCCTTGTACATTAGCAGCCGGATTCACAACATCATTTGCACCCAGCACCAGGACCACGTCGGTATTGGAAAAATCACTGTTAATTTCGTCCATTTCCAAAACCTGTTCGTAGGGTATTTCTGCTTCCGCTAATAAAACATTCATATGTCCGGGCATACGTCCTGCTACCGGATGAATGGCAAACCGCACATTGACACCTTTTTCATGCAACATTTCAGCCAATTCCTTAACGGCATGTTGCGCCCTTGCAACAGCGAGCCCATAACCGGGAATAATAATGACGCTGTCTGCATTGCCCATCAGGAATGCTGCATCATCTGCGCTACCGCTTCGATATGTTTTTTGAGCACCATCATCCGCAACTACGGCACCGCCATCACTCCCAAATCCACCCAGAATAACAGACAAAAACGGCCGGTTCATCGCTTTACACATAATATACGAGAGAATCGCACCAGAGCTACCGACGAGTGAACCTGCAATAATAAGCATTGGATTTCCTAAAGAAAAGCCAATACCTGCTGCAGCCCAACCCGAATAAGAGTTCAGCATTGAGATGACGACAGGCATATCAGCGCCACCGATAGGGATAATAATCAAGAACCCAAGTAAAAAAGCGATTGCCGTCATCGCAATAAAAGCTGTCCAGTTGGTTGTTTCACTGAAGAAAAACCACAGGCCAAAGCCAATCATAACAATTGCCAATAGCAAATTAAGCATATGTTGTCCGCTAAAGACAATAGGTGTACCGCTCATACGACCAGACAGCTTAAGAAACGCGATTACTGAGCCAGACCAGGTCATCGCACCAATGAACGTCCCGAGAAACAATTCCAGTTTGCTACCGGCAGGCAAGACTGCCGGCAAACCAAACGAAACAGGATTATTAATCGCTGCAATTGCAATAAATACAGCAGCCAACCCAACCAGTGAATGCATAAATGCGACCAGTTCAGGCATAGCAGTCATCTGTACGCGTTTGGCTATGAGTGTACCGATAACACCGCCAATTGCGATACAACCAATAATCAACATCCAGTTCTCGGTCAGTGTCATCGTAGTAGCGACGGCAATAATCATACCGACAATACCAAACATATTTCCGCGGCGCGCAGATTCCGGGGAGCTTAAGCCTTTTAGCGCCAGTATAAAAAATACTGAGGCAACTAAATATGCGAGTGCTACCATATTTGCTGACATTTACGTACTTCCTTTTTTATCTTTTTTCTTGAACATTTCCAGCATCCGTTGACTTACCAGAAATCCACCAAACACATTTACTGCCGCCAGTGTCACGGCAACAGCACCAAGCCATACACCCCAGTCCATATCCGAAGGACCTGCAGCCAGCATTGCGCCAACAATGATAATACTTGAAATTGCATTCGTCACAGACATCAACGGCGTATGCAGGGCAGGCGTAACATTCCACACTACATGGTAGCCGACAAAAATTGCCAGAACAAAAATTGTCAGATTGATAATAAGTGGATCAATGTCCCCTATCATATACACTCCTTTTAAATTCGTTAACTGTATGCCTTATGTATTAAACATAGGAATCGCGACTCATCGTGTAACAGCTATACTTGCACACCCACTCAACTATTGCGCGTGGCTTACCACACCACCATCACTACAAACCAATGTTCCGGTGACAATTTCATCCTCACGGTTTATGTTTAACTTACCGCTTTCGGCATCAATAATCAGATTCAGGAAATTCATCAAATTTCGCGCGTATAACGTACTCGAATCGGCTGCGACCAGCCCGGGAATATTGGCGACACCAACCAAATGCACGCCGTGCTTGACAACCGTTTTGTCCAGTTCGGATATCGGGCAATTACCACCCGCTTCAACAGCCATATCCACGATAACAGAACCAGGCTTCATTGCTTTCACAGTTTCTTCTTTGATTAATACAGGTGCCGGACGGCCTGGAATCAATGCGGTCGTAATAATGACATCTGCAACACTTGCTCTTTCGTGAACCAGTTCACCCTGACGGCGTTTATAGTCTTCAGACATTTCGGCTGCATAACCACCCGCTGTTTCAGCATTTGCCTTTTCTTCATCAGTGAGCGGCACTTCCACAAATTTAGCCCCCAGGCTTTCAACCTGTTCTTTAGCAGCAGGACGCACATCAAAAGCCTCGACAACTGCACCCAGCCTTTTTGCGGTCGCAATAGCCTGCAACCCTGCCACACCGGCACCAAGCACCAGAACACGCGCTGCTTTAACTGTTCCGGCCGCTGTCATTAACATCGGAAAAAAACGTTGATAGATATCAGCAGCCATAATCACAGCCTTGTAGCCCGCAATATTTGCCTGGGATGACAACACGTCCATATTTTGGGCACGTGAAATCCTCGGCAGTTTTTCCATTGCGAATGCAGTTAAACCATGTTTGGCGAGCAATTCAATCCCGTCAACTTTATGTGGCGCCAGAAGGCCCAATAACACAACATCTTTACGCATCATGGCCAATTCATCAGCATCGGGGCCACGAACCTTGAGAACTACTTCAGACTGACTGTACAACGTTGCCGCATCAGCAACGATGTTAGCACCAGCCGCTTCAAATTCCGCATCAGGTATACTTGCGCCAGCACCTGCGCCTGACTGTACCGATACAACATGGGTGCCCTTAGCAGTATATTTTTTAACTGTCTCCGGTGTAGCTGCGACACGCGTTTCTCCCCCGCGAATCTCTGCGGGAATGCCTATATGCATTGATGATCTCCCTTATCTTGTCAACAAGCTTGCAAACAAAAACTTTTTTCTTTTATAAATAACATTGAACTCTTTTCGTAGAGGTCGAATTATAAATCAATTTACACTTCACGTAATAGATTACTGGAACAAGTAATGAATTTGATACACTTTTACAACAACTTCTAGATTCAGACTAGACCATTGACGCTGTACGAATGCCCGTTGACATGATCTAGATGTCAACCAACACACCTTGCGATGCATCACACGCGCGCTGAAAAGCCAAAGCTGAAACAGCCAGATCCCCCAATGCCAAACCACGGAATACAAATGCAGTTCGCTCATTTGCCCGCTTGCGCCCCACAATCTTTCCAGTAACCAAACCGGTCAAATCTCCTGATATCAAACCCGGCCGCACCAATGGATTTGACATTTCAGCTTCCTGTTCTATGTCGTCAATAATAATGCGATCAAAAGCGGTCATGCCTTCGGCGTACCAGGGCGCAGCCAGATCAGTCATGGTCACAAAAGCACCATGTTTTAACCATCGCACATCCAGAAAAGGTTCCAATTCAGGTGAAATAGTCACCGATGTCACAATCAAATCAGCGTCACAAACAGCTTCTTGGGCTGTTTTACTTGGGACCGCATTCAGTCCCATACTATTTGCACTCTGACACAATATATCCCGATTTTTGACACCACGCCCATACGCGCGAATTTCTTTTAACGGAAATAAATCAGCGAAAACCTTTAAATGGCTATGTGCTTGCACACCACACCCAATAAATGCAGCTACGCTCGAATTGATGTTAGCTAAACGCTTAGCAGCTACAGCACTTAGTCCAGCCGTACGCACTGCAGTTACCCAGCCACCATCCAAAATAGCAAGTGGCAGACCAGAATCACTGTCAAGCAATGTCACCAAAGCATAAATGCTTTTCAAACCTCGATGCGAGTTTTTTGGATTTAATAGTAATGTTTTAACCGCCAGAATCTGCGGATCGTCAGCAGCTGCCAATGTTGCCATCATATATCGACCGTCAGGTGGCGTAATCACTGCTTTAGGCGCATTCCAAACTTGTGCGCAAACACGTCCATGGATCAGGTTTTCAATGCTTTCGATAACTTCTGTAGTCGTCAGCTGCAGTTGATTCAACACTTTTTGTGATAAAAAACGAATATGTACAGACATTTTGGCAATCAGGAATTGAACATGCGCTACATTAGGACGCCATCTTCAGAATAATCGAATCGACTGACTCATTTTAATAGCATACATGAGTCGATGAACAGTTTATTTGAAAATCCTGTTATCCCCAATTAAATAAATCCACTTTCTCTCGCGTAACAAAGTACTTCTCGTGCCTTTGCAAATTGTTTTTTTAAATGTAAAAAATAAAATGCAACGCTAAACAGCCATTCGGCTGGGCTTTGCTTTTTTTCTCCGGCTTTGCTTGTCTTGACTCGTTTTTCCAAGACTAAAAGCATTCATTTTGAATTTAAAAAGAGGATATTTCTATTTTGCATCAATAGTAACAGGATTGTCGCGCAGAATGACGCCAGAGCACAAGAACTGTTACGAATTCCGATTGCTATATACAGATGATTGATCCAAAATTGCAGCAAAACTGGAAGAGCTAATTGCCAAGGTAACAGCGCGATCCGCTGAAATAAATTCTCTTAGTTAAATTTAATCTCCCAGTTGATCGTTTTTGTATTAGGCATTTTTTTATTTTTTCAACCCTCGCTCCCAGTCAGTTCCTGCTCAAATAATATTCAGGCAGCTCTGAATCAATTTGAACCAAGAGCTCGAGATTCTCGATTATTTTCGGACACTGAATTTAAAATTTCATGTGCCTTGTTATAGCCAAATTCTATCATTTCTGATGCACGATCAAACTCTAGCGTTCCACAAGCATTTCTGGCAATTTCAATTGTATAGTCTGGTGGATATGCTGCAAGTTTCTGCCTGGCAATAGTACTCTGCATTGCATCGTATGCCTGGTTTACAATATCATAGGCATCAAAATTCAAAACATCTTTCTGAATACTTCTTTGTTGCAAACTTTTAATAAAGCTACTAATCCTTTCGTGAAATTTTGTTGAATCATCCGAGTAGACCATTTGCCCGTGATCTACAGCATGATTGCTATTTAATGCGCCGCTTAGATTAACAGCGATTGTCATATCTGTATGATCGCCAAATGTAGGGGCGATGGGAACTGGATTCAGGACGCTGCCATCAATCAGATTGATGCCTTGGTAACTATAGGGTGTAAACAACATGGGCAATGAAATTGATGCGCGAATAGCATCAAAAAGTTTGCCGGAATTTATCCAGACTTCTTTTTCATTTTGAATATCAGTCGCAACAGCAGTAAAACAAATTGGAAGATCTTCAATTAATTCGTTTCCGACAAGATTGACCAATGTATTGACAATTTTATCACCCTTAAAAAAACCCGATCTATTCCACGAAACATCAAGCAAGCTTAAAATATCAATCTTCGTAACTGCCTTAACCCAGTCCTCAAATTCACTTAGCTTTCCAGCGGCATAAATTCCGCCGATAAGCGCGCCCATGGAGCAACCGGAAATAGATTTAATTACGAAACCATTTTCTTCGAGCCAGTGAATAACGCCGATATGCGCTAACCCGCGCGCACCCCCACTTCCTAAGACAAGAGATATGGTTTTCATTGGCAAAACTGATCCTTTAATAAATACTAAACAGCAATTATATAGTTTTGATATCAGCATCCTTAGCAGGTCGTTGAAAAATATTTTCGGAGCAACCCCGCGCATAACAAAACAAGTAAAAAAAGAAGTGCTCGTCTCTTGGATTCGTATAATAAATCACCACTGTCTCATTAGGTTCTGGTCAATTCTAACCGAACGCTTTAATTTGAAACATTTCATATTTAACCGGAGACATTCCGCTATTAGCTGTGTATAACCGGTCATTGTTGTAGTAGCGAATATAATCCGCAGCATCTTGTTTCGTATGTTCTCGTGCAGGCTACGCCACTTTTAAAATCCAGTCATGCTTCAAGCCACCAAAGTTAGCAATTTCAGATAACCTGCCTTATTAATCGGTATGGAAGCAAGCGTACCTATCACTTTACCTTGGTGCTTAATGACTACGCCAACATGTTTATCCAAATGGGTAACAACGCCAAGACAAACTTCATTCTGAATCAATGTGCTATCCATATTTAGACTCCTCAGTCAAGATTGGCACATTACCAACTGCACTTACCGGACAGGACACTCACGGTGCAATACAAAGCTCCTATTAGGTCACAAGCATTGGGCCCGATAATACTCGAGGAATACCTTGACCAGATCGACAGGTCAACGCAAAGGCGCCACCTCGCCAATCCCAGCACGAGCCAGACCAAGTCAGGCGTTTCATGCAATATAAATTGAGTATCCCAACACGCACCTACGCCGCTCATTGAAGCTCTGACGCCATAGCAATAATCATCTTGCCAGCCTACTCTGCATTTCACTGATTATCAAAGGTCTTCATCTCTTTACTGACAGCTAACCTGTCAAACAAGCGACTCAAACCGTTCCCCCTCGCCAAGTAGCAGGGTCTCTGTTTCAGACTACTACGGAAACTCCGTCAGCTAATCGTTCATTGGGATCACATTCCCTTGTCATTACGATAAACCTTTCCCATTTCACAAGCCAGACTCAAACGTATTGGTGAGGCTGCCGATCGCAGTCTTTGTTCTTGCTTGCTGCAAGTCGATACAAATGTTACGGTCTGGCTCTATTCTCCTCGTAACACCCTGCATGCCACCATTCGTTTGCAATCTGCATTTGGAAGCAAACCCTTAACTGTGATTCGCCTCAGTCCGTATACACCTGTTAAGCCGTGTATGTGGTGTTCTGGTCTAATGGAAATGGACACATTGATGAGAGACAATGTTATTGTCACTGATCGAGGTTTTTATGAAAGAAAAGAAAGTTTGCAAACGATATGCGCAGTCGTTTAAAGAAGAAGCGGTTGCATTAATTACGGAACAAAGCTACAGCGT
>NZ_QAAE01000026.1 GCF_003046585.1 Nitrosomonas aestuarii
ATAAAAAAGTAATTGTGGAATGAGGCACGACTTGCTAAAGTGATTATGACAAAGTCGCTCGGTAATTAGACCGACAGTTTCCCTTGGTAATCACACTAGTACAACTAATACAATTTTTCCATATATTTCGGCTCTGAGGCGTTTTTTCATTTTTTTGCCTTGGCTTTTCTCGAGTTCCTGCTGTTTTAGTTTACTTTGTTTGTTCGTTGTTATCCATCTGATGTGATTTAAGTAAGCTCCCCGGTATATTTGGAGCTATCGGATAATGATTATTATTATAAAAATAAAAAGACATTAATTAAAATTGTATTTTTCCTGAAAATTGCCATTTTTGTAATTGTCCGACAAACGCATTTGCGTTGGTTTCTTGGTTTCATCCGCATTTTATTCGGCACATTTATGTGTCTCCCCCTTTTGGCTGATTTCACTTCTAACCGTTCAAAATTGCTCGCAGCAATTATGTTGCCTGTTTTTGTTTCTTGCATTGCCTGACTCAAAAATGTTTTTTCAACGACCTGTTAAAGTCTGTTGAGTCAGATCAATGCAAATTATGGATTGAATTCCACATTTTCCTGCAAGAAATGCCTGGTCTTGTGATGGTCTGATTGCTGCGTAAGAATTGTTTTATAGCCACATTGCTAATCAGGGCACTCTGTCTCCTTTTAGAGACATGCAATGTTCTTTATAAACAATAATATACAGATATATATGCTGAGAATTTGTTTGGGAAACGACAGTTAGAATTTTTGGGTAAACAAATAAAGTTCATAACCAATTGATTATAAATATATAAAAAAAATGGCACGTAAATTGCTTATAATAGAGAGTGAATCACTAATAACTGTGGTGGGTGGTTACAGCGAATTAACCCGTATTTTTGCAAATAAGTATATTTCAACGAGATTATTACTTTGGTGAGAAAAGTCACAGCTAAGACAATTTAAGTATTTTTTTGAATCCACTGTCACAGTGCTGTATTGATTATAAACCGTGCAATTAATTTCTTAAGGGTATCCGTTTAAAGTAATTTAAACCTGTCATTTCGTTTTTTTAATCTAATTACTTAGTAGGTCTAATTAATAGAATGCTGAACACTAATAAATCACTCCAGAATTATACTAGCAATAGTAATCCGACACTTTTTACTACATCATTTGACTCACTAGATAACACCAGCGAAAAACAAGCGTATCACTTGAATCGTAATGGCTACAGTATACATATTGTCAACTCTCTAAAGCATCGAATCAAAGCAAATACGCTGATTAAACGCATGTATGCTTCACGTGGATACCAGACTAAAAATGCGACAATATTCCCATCTACCCCTGATCAAATTACATTTGCTACATTTGTTGGGGAAATTATTATTGGGACAGTGACTTTAAAAAAAGATTCAACCAACGGTCTTCTCGCTGACGAACTTTATGGTGAGGAAATTAATTTATTTCGGAAAAATGGGAAAAAGGTTTGTGAATTGTCTAAGTTTGCGTTAGATCCGCAATATACCTCAAAGGAAATGATTACATCACTGTTTCAAGTTACATTTCTCTATGCACGTAACGTTTTAAATGCTACTGACTTCTTTTGCGAAGTTAATCCGCGTCATTCTGGTTTCCATAAGCATGTTTTCGGCTTCCAGGCGTCTGGCGAAATGCGCACCTGTCCTCGAGTCAATGCACCTGCAATATTATTGCATTTGGAACTTGATCACTATGCTACTAAGCATGCCTCTGCGCTAGCAAATATAAATGTCTCCTGAATACTATACTTGCTACAGAAACCACGGACTTAACGGACTGTTGAAAAACTATCTGCGTTGCCACTGCGGCGTTAATAACAGGCTCAAATAGCTCATGTATTATTTGCATAAACTTTACTTTTTGCCTGCATTGTGACCTTCCTTGAAAACGTTTTTCAACAGCCTGGTAAAGAGTCGGGCGTTTCAGTAACAGCTACTTAACACTGGTGGTGTATCTATCCATCAATCTAACCAGCGATTGAGGTGATAGGGATGGGGGGGGTTAACTATTTCGTTTTCGTAAATTTCAGTTATGGTACTTTTCTGATTTTGCAGCTTCAACTTCAAACCGAGCCGACTGAGCGTATTTTCTCTTTTTATGATAAAGACCGTTGCCTTCAATATCTGATTCTTAACCAGATTAACGTTTATTTCCATCGGCTTGATATGATCTCGACTGACTGCGTTCGGTTTTTTTTCTTTCAGTACTAATCTCTAGTAACTTTATTCAGTCTCTCACTGTTAAAAAGACCTTTACGCTTAACTGAGTTGTCCGGGTCTATTGGACCACATCAAAGCGGGCTTATTTTTCAATTTAACTTTCAAACGATCAAAATATGCCGGAATTTGATGGCTATCCAACGGATGATGTGCCGAAAATCACAAATTCCAGAATTAAAGGCGCTCAATATTTCCCGAAAGATCATAAAGGCAAAGATGCCGATGACGATGATAATTAATCAATTGTAGTCATACTTATAAGACTCAAAAAAATTCGCAATCATACGGATTTTTTAGTATTTTCCGATAGCATAAAATATATAAGGCCACGCATCAACTGCGCGCGGTGTTTCACTTTGTTCAATGCATGCGGTCTTACAGCAATGAATATGGCAAAGTGGAATTTGTCATTTTGTCTTGGCTTTAGTCTTCGGTTTTGCGCATGAAAAACAGGATGGGCAGTAACCCGGCCATTATCAGTGTCACTGCGGGTATGGCGGCTTGTTCCCATTCTCCTTCGGACGTCATTTCAAAAACACGAACCGCCAGTGTATCCCAGCCAAAAGGACGCGTCATCAGGGTAATGGGCATTTCTTTCATGACATCGACAAATACCAGTGCTGCCCCGGTGAATATGCCGGATCTCAGAATAGGCAGATGGATTTTTCGAATCATGTGCCAGCCGTGCATTCCCATTCCCATGGCTGCTTCTTCAATACTGGGGGTAATGCGTTCCATAGCCCCGTGAATTGGGTAATGGCTGACTGCCATAAAGCGAATCATATAGGCCAGCAACATGATGATGATGGTGCCCTGGATCAACAGGCCTGTTTCGATCTGGAATAATTGCAAGATCAGATCACTGAGTTGGCCATCCAGCCAGGCAAGTGGTACGAATATACCAATAGCCAGTACGGCGCCGGGTAACGCGTAGCCAATCGTGGCTGTGCGCATAGCAAATTGCATTGTTTTTCCCGGAAAACGGCGTGCTGAATAAACAATCATGGTGACTGCAATGCAGGTGATTAAAGCCGCCAGTCCCGCTAACGATATCGAATGCCAGAGAAATTCGAGATATCGCTGTAGATCAAAGTCTGCTGTCATGGATTGTATAGCCCAGTGGACCAGTTGTATGAGTGGCAGCAGAAAAGCAAAAAACCACACCGTTATGATAAAGCTGATAACCAGGTATTGGTGATGTCTGGACAGTTGAATACGGTTTGCGCGTTGACTTTTTTTGGTTTCGGCATAACGCATCCGCGCACGAAATTGCTGTTCTAGAACAATCAGGATGAAAACGATGATTATGAGCAGCGAAGCAAGCTGCGAAGCGGCTGACAACGAAAAAAGACTGAACCATGCCTTGTAAATAGCAGTTGTAAAGGTGTCGTAATTAAATACCGCAACCGTTCCGAAATCCGCCAGTGTTTCCATTAATACCAGCATGATGCCGCCGGCTATCCAAGGCCGGGCCATTGGTAACGCAACTTTATAAAAGCCTGCGCGGCGTGTAAAACCCAGTGATTGCGCAACCTCTAAAGAGCGTTTTCCCTGGCTCAGGAATGCATTGCGTGCAAGTAAATAAACATAGGGATAAAACGCAAGTGTCATGACAATAATAACGCCCATCCGGCTACGGACATCCGGAAACCAGAGTAGATCAGAATCCAGCCAAGTACGTAACGTTGTTTGGACGGGGCCGGTGAAGTCAAACAATCCGAGTGCTACAAATGCTGTGACATAGGCTGGAATAGCCAGTGGTAATAACAAGGCCCAAGTAAAAAATCTGCGTCCTGGGAATTCATAGACAGCAGTAAACCAGGCAAGGCTGACACCCAATAAGCCTGTTCCCAGCATGACGCCCAGCGCAAGCCAGAAAGTGTTTGCCAGTAACAACGGCAAGGTGTTTTCAACAAGATGCAGCCAGATGTCACCGGCAGGCGCAAATAAAGATGATACGACAACGCCGACCGGTATCATGACCAGTGTTGCCGCTAAAAAGGGAATCAGACGCCAGCTTGCAATCACACTATCATAGAACTATCGCTTGAACATTTATACATCTGTGTTTTATTGATAGCCCGCGCGATCCATCAGTTTGACAGCCTGAGCTTGCAGTTCGCCCGCTTTTGCAAGGTTAATATTATTCTGAATAAAACGACCCCAGTCTGCGACAATTGGGTCAGGCAAGATGTTGGGATTCACCGGATATTCCATGTTGACATCAGCAAATAACTTTTGCGCCTGAATAGACGATAAAAATTCCAGCAGCTGTTCTGCGGCTTGTGGATTCTTGCTGTAACGTGTCAAGCCGGCGCCCGAGATGTTGACATGTACGCCGCTGCCGTTTCTCTGGTTCGGCCAGAAAATACCTAGCGGTAAGTTAGGATCTTTTTGTATCAGCCGACCATAATAATAAGTATTGACGATTGTTACATCACACTTTCCTGCGGCAACAAATTCCATTGCGCGTGTGTCGTCAGAGAGCGGATCCGTTGCTAGATTGGATACCCAGCCTTTGACAATTTCTTCTGTCTTCGCTTCCCCGTGTTCGGCGATCATCATTGCCACTAGTGACTGGTTGTAGACTTTCTTTGAAGTACGCAGACAAAGTCTGTTTTTCCATTTGGAGTCTGCCAGATCTTCATAAGTGGATAGATCTGTGGGATCGACTTTGTTGGTGTTGTAAATAATCGTGCGTGCACGAATGGACAGGCCAAACCATTCATTATTCGGATCACGTAAATGTTCCGGGATATTTGATTTGAGTACTTGAGATTCGACAGGCCTTAATAATCCTGTCTGTGCTGCAGCCCATAGATTACCGGCATCTGCGGTTATCAACATATCTGCCGGCGTATTTTTGCCTTCCGCCTTCAGGCGCGCCAATAAGGCGCCTTCCTTATCTGTTGTGTATTTGACCTTGATGCCGGTGTTCTGAGTAAATGCATCAAACATTGGTTTGATGAGCTGTTCTATCCTTGCGGAGTAAACGACTACCTGTTCGGCATTAACCGGACCTGAGATAAAAACAAAAAGAGAGATCAGAAATGATGTGATGATAATGTGAAAATTAAAACTTGGAATGCGCATGTGGTTTCCAGGGAAAAAGATATTGCCAATTAATTAATGAAGAGTGTAACTATATTATGAGTAGGAATAATTATCAATCAGTCAGCTCGGGAGTTAATGTTGCGTCAGTCGCTGGAATTTAAACGCAGCACAGTTTTGAATTGAGCGTGCTCGTAACCGAAGATGCTGTAATTCTATGGTACTTTTAATACAAATCACGGCAAGTTAAAAAACAGTAGGCGAAACTTATGAGCACAAACTGTATTTTTAATGAATCCTCTGGAATTCTGTAGCTATTGCGTTATCGGTTTAAATCAAGCGCACTGGTGCAATTAAATTCAGGCTAACAGCCGGTTAACGGTTTCCGGATGAGTAAGCGGTTATATGATTGCGCCGAAAGATCAAATCCCAAACAGTATGTCCCAATTTAATGCCGCGTTGTTCAAATTTTGTGAGCGGTCGGTAATTCGGGCGACTGGCATAATCGGCTGAAATGTTGTTTAGAAGGGATTCTCTGGTCAACACTTCCAGAATTTGTTGTGCGTATTCTTCCCAGTCCGTTGCTACATGCAGATAGGCGCCTTGCTTCAAGTGTGAACAAAGACGCGAGATAAACGGCGGTTGGATCAGGCGGCGCTTATGATGTTTTGCCTTTGGCCACGGGTCTGGGAAGAAAATATGTACGCCATCCAGGCATTCTGGCAGCAGCATGTGCTGCATAACTGCCACAGCATCAAACTGAATAATGCGAATATTGGTCAATCCCATTGCTTCGATCTGATTGAGTAGACTGCCAACACCGGGTGTATGAACCTCAATAGCCAGATAGTCCTGTTCAGGGTGTGCCAGTGCTATCGCCGCTGTCGAATCACCCATGCCGAAACCGATTTCAAGTATCCTGGGCGCTTGCCGACCAAAAACAACTTCAAAATCTATCGGATTCTTGTCAAAGGGGATGCCGTATTTTGGCAGCAATGTTTCGCAGGCACGGCGTTGCGCATTAGAGATTCTTCCCTGCCGCAGAACAAAGCTGCGTATGGTATGCATCATTTACGAAATAATTAACAGTTTGTGTTTATCGTGCTGACTGAGTTGATGACACCTTCAACGGGGGAGCTGGGACTGGCGGTGTATATTTTCTTGGTCATGCGTCCGGCGAGGTAAGCTTCACGGCCGGCTTCCACAGCTTTGCGCATGGCCGAAGCCATAAGTATGGGATGTTGTGCTGCGGCAATCGCAGTATTCATTAAAACGCCATCGCAGCCCAGTTCCAATGCAATCGCTGCATCAGAAGCGGTGCCAACACCGGCGTCTACCAATACAGGGACTTTAGCGTTATCAATAATGATCTGTAGATTCCATGGATTTAATATGCCCATACCGGACCCAATCAGCGAAGCTAAAGGCATAATTGCGACACAGCCGATTTCTTCCAGTTGTCTGGCGGCGATGGGATCATCCGAAGTGTAAACCATCACATCAAAGCCTTCCTTGACCAGTATTTCTGCAGCCTTGAGTGTTTCGACCATGTTTGGGTAAAGCGTTCTGGGGTCGCCTAGCACCTCCAGCTTGACCAGGTTGTGGCCGTCAAGTAATTCGCGTGCCAGGCGTAACGTCCGCACGGCATCATCAAGGGTATAGCAGCCCGCTGTGTTCGGTAATAAGGTGTACTTTGACGGTGGTACGCTGTCAAGCAAATTGGGTTCTTCGGTATTCTGGCCGATGTTGGTGCGGCGGATGGCCACCGTTACAATCTCTGCGCCACTGGCTTCAATGGCTGCGCGTGTATCCGTGAAGTCTTTATATTTGCCCGTGCCGACTAAGAGCCTGGAGCGATAAGTTTTGCCGGCAATGATGAGATTATCCATGAAATCCTGTGATTGATTAAATTAAAACTATATAACGCTTCAGGTGTTTTGCAAGTGGTTTGGTTTTGCTGTCAATTCGGCTATCGGGAGAAATCTTTTATACACTCGTTTGTGTTTGGGTTTCAAGATCTCTCGTTTTGCTCAGAATGACAAGCTGAGTTACAAAAACTAACCGCCACCTACTGCCACGACAACTTCGAGTCGATCCCCTTCAGTCAGCAATTGTTCTGAAAATTGACTGCGCGGTACAATTTCGCCATTTCGCTCGATGGCAATACGTTTGCCTTGTAGATTGTTTTGGTTAATGAACTGCGTAATCGTGATAGGTTGGTCAAACTGGCGCGTTTCGCCGTTAATTGTGAGCTGTATCATTGAAAAATTTTGAATCGGGTAAATCGATTAAAGCAATTGGTTACAACAAAGGGAACATTTTATCATGTGAGTACCGGACAGTGGTAATGGTGAATTGTCTGGATTTGTTGACAAAAAAATGATGCGCGTTTTGTAATAAAAGTTTATGCCTGGTTTTGCAGTGAAACACTATCACATTATCTATCTACTCGATTGATATTTCATCATATAAGAGTTGGATCAAAAGTAACGCAAGCGCAGAATAATGTTGGTTTTAGTGTGTAGGACCAATATTAAATAATTCAGGATAAACCCAGTCAATATCCTTATAAGCACGCTTTGGTCCTGGCGGTGAATAAATACTGTAACCGGACAATTCTTTTGGAGGAATATAGCCGGTAATTTTTTCAAGTTCTGCAAGGCGAATGCTTTGTTTGATCAGGTAAATGATATAAGCCTGACGAAGCGAATCAGCGTTAATTTCATTGGCGTCAGGTAAGTCTGCATCGAAACTTGCGCAGGTAATTAAAGCTGCGAGGTCTTCTGATGACAGTGGTTCTCCGGATGCGCTGACTAAACGACACGTTGTTTCTGCAAAGAGCGATTTTAATGCCGGATTGAGTGGTATGATTCTTGGCGATTGACCTTTAATGATCAGTTTCTCGTTTTCCAAATCGATGTTTTCTTTTGCTATCGTCGTGATTTCCTCCAGTGTAACGCCGCTGAGCAACAGCGCGATCAGCAGTTTTTCTCTGTTACCGGCATGCTGTAGCAGCTTGTTAATTTTTTGCATGGATAATTCCTGCGGAGGAGGATTTCCCAGAACAGGATTCTGCTGTGGCAGTGCATTGACAGATTGTTGTGCAATTCCGAGAGAATCAGGTGACATATTCTTGTTGTGCAAATGAATACCCGACAGGTTGATTATCGGTTTGGGTTGTGTCTTGCGTGTCAGGAATTCACTTATCCAGACACAAAACAAACTGAATAAAATAGAGCCGGTAATGGCAATGATGGCATCAAGAAAATAGTCTGGGCGAATGGGAGCATTGGGTAGAAAAGCGCGTTCGATGACATCAACTTGTGGATATTTTCCAGCATATCTGGCTTCAACCTGAGCCAGTCTATCCTGGGTATCACGATATAATGCTTCCAATCCTTCGAGGTCGGCTTGCAACGCTGCATGTTCTGCGAATCGGGCTGAAAATTTGGTTGCCTTTTTTTTATGCTCATCAAGTTGTTTGCGTAATTCACTGCCTGCCTGTTTTGCAGCGGCATATTCTTGTTGTGCATCTGATTGAACAATCGTCTGGCCGCTTTGACGCATGCGCTTGATCTCACCTTCCAGGGATGCGAGCTGTTCCGGGATGACTTTCAATGTGGGTGACAGCTCGAGATACTCTTTGGTATAGCGTAGATTCAAATCAGCCAATTCTTCGCGCAATTGCTGTGCCCGATCTTCAAGTAAACTGAGTGTTCGCGTATCCTCTTGTGGGACTACTGCTTGTCCGTTCTCAATCGCTCTGTTGATTGCGTCCAATCGCGCTTTTGTTTTTACTTCTTCCTCGCTGGTTACATTGAGTGATTCATTCAGTCCTTTAAGACGCGCCAGTGCTTCATTCTCTTCACGTTCTATAGAAGAGATATCGTGATTTCTTCTGAATTGATCAAGCTCGACGCGTTTGGTAGTTATCTTTTTCGCCAACCCATGAAGTTCATTTTGTAAAATATGTGTGGTATTACCCAATAAGCGCGATACTTCTTCTGCTCTCGCGTCTAAATAAACGTCAATCCAGGTATTTATCAGCAGGGGTAGCTGCGTTGGGTCGGGTCCTTCGGCGATCATTTCAATCAAATTGGTATCTGTCACCGGCCTGACATCCAGCATATGGCGAATATCTGCTGCGCTCAAGTCTATTTGAGCGCCATGGCTATCCGATGATTTTAACCGTTTTGATGTTTCAGCTAATAATTCTGATCCCAATAAGATTTGTTTTTGTATGGCTACATGTTGAATATCAGCATCATTGCTTGGTAAGTCAATAGCGGTTTTAGCTACGGTTAACAGGGTTGCATAACTGAGATAAATTGCCGGTCGGGAAAAAACATAACTCAGTGTGATTACAGCGCTTACTAGAAACGTGACCGCGAAGATGAGTAATCTACGTGATTTAAACCATGGCTGCGGATCATAATGAGGGGGTTGCCAATATTCATTGACTGATGAAGTTAATTCATGATGGGCGCGGCTGTGCATAATCGATTTAATGAAGCATTATGAGATAAGATAAATATCTGTTTTTAATCAGCGATACGCAAGAACTAAACATGTTTATCCACGGCCAATCTTGATTTAAGTTAACCTTACTCCACTGTGGAGAAATTATGTAATAACGATATGAATATCTCCGCTATTTACATTATGAATTAAAGCGATAATCAACAAATAAACTATTTACGAATCCCATCCTTTATTAAAAAGAAAAAAGTTGCTTTTTTTCAAAAACAGCAATCAATATTTTGACTTGTATCATGAAGTATAACAGACTAAACTTGATATCGGTTTAGCGTGTTAAGTCAGCTTTCGAATCTATAACATTAAGGTCTCATGCATGGCAGCGAAATTTTTGAATAAACGCCCCAAGCATCTCAATTTATTAAAGATCACCCAGCCATTGCCGGCAATAGTTTCAATAATGCACCGTATCAGCGGCGTGTTGCTTTTTTTTCCGGGTATTCCTGTCACGCTTTTTTGCCTGCAGATGATGCTTGGATCACCGGAAAGCTTTGAGGCATTGCAGGCCACTTTGCAAAGTCCGGGTATGAAGGTGATGCTTCTCTTTTTTGCATGGTTTTGTCTGCATCATCTTTGTGCAGGTATACGTTATCTTGCGCTGGATATGCATTATGGCATTGCACTTGAACAGGCACGCACGACCAGTAAATGGGTGCTGGTAATCAGTATTTTACTGACATTATCGATGGGAGTCATTCTATGGTGAAACAAAGCGGCCGTATTGTAACTGGTGCACACTATGGCTTGAGAGACTGGATGGCGCAACGCGTGACAGCTGTGCTGATGGTGATTTATATTTTGTTGCTTGTGACCATCATATGGATAGTTGCACCGCGGGATTATGCTGCATGGGCGAATGTTTTCAATAATCAATGGATGCGTATTGCTACTTTCTTGTTTTTTGCCTGCTTGTTTTGGCATGCATGGGTGGGTGTACGTAATGTGTTGATGGATTATGTAAAGCCAGCAATTACGCGTTTGATATTGCAGATTCTGGTGATTATTTCACTGCTGGTTTATCTGGTATGGACAGCTGAAATTCTATGGAGCTGATGTGTCAATCATAAAAAGAAAGTTCGATGTGGTTATTGTAGGCGCAGGTGGGGCTGGCATGCGTGCTGCATTGCAATTGTCCGAAGCGGGGCTGAAGGTGGCGGTGTTGTCCAAGGTGTTTCCAACACGATCGCATACTGTTTCCGCGCAGGGGGGTATCGCTGCGTCCTTGGGCAATGTAACTGAGGACAACTGGCACTGGCATATGTACGATACGGTGAAAGGTTCTGATTATCTGGGTGATCAGGATGCCATCGAATTTATGTGCCGCCAGGCCAATGAGGTAGTGTATGAACTGGAGCATTTTGGCATGCCGTTTGATCGACTGGATAACGGTAAAATTTATCAACGCCCGTTTGGCGGGCAATCACAAAACTTTGGTGGTGCGCAGGCCACTCGTTCTTGTGCAGCGGCGGATCGCACCGGTCATGCGTTATTACATACGCTTTATCAGCGCAATGTCGGCGCCAATACACAGTTTTTTGTAGAGTGGATGGGCCTGGATCTGATACGTGACGAGCATGGTGATGTGCTGGGCGTCACGGCGATGGAGATGGAAACCGGCGATGTGATGATTTTGCAGGCCAAAGCGACGTTGTTTGCAACTGGTGGCGGTGGTCGTGTTTTTCAGGCCAGTACCAATGCACTGATTAATACCGGCGATGGGTTGGGTATGGCTGCGCGTGCAGGAATTCCACTCGAAGATATGGAATTCTGGCAGTTTCATCCGACCGGTGTACATGGTGTGGGTGTTTTGATCAGCGAAGCGGTGCGGGGTGAAGGTGGCTATCTGATTAACAAAGATGGTGAGCGTTTTATGGAACGCTACGCCCCGAATGCAAAAGACCTTGCCAGTCGTGACGTGGTGGCGCGCGCGATGACTATCGAGATTAAAGACGGGCGCGGTTGCGGGGATGATAACGATCATTTGCTGTTAAAGCTGGATCATCTGGGTGCAGATATCATCAAGTCTCGACTGCCCGGAATTCGCGAGTTGGCAATGAAATTTGCAGATGCCGATCCGATACATGATCCGATCCCTGTTGTTCCTACTGTGCATTATATGATGGGCGGTATTCCTACTAATTATTATGGTCAGGTTGTTGCGCCCTATAAAACAGGGCCTGAAGAAATTGTGACAGGATTTTATGCGGTGGGGGAATGTGCATGTGTTTCCGTGCATGGGGCTAATAGATTAGGAACAAATTCCTTGCTGGATATCGTGGTTTTTGGCCGCGCAGCGGCTAATCAAATTATCGAAGACCTGGAGAGAAATTCGCACCATAAACCGTTGCCTGCCGATGCTGCAGATAAATCAATGGCCCGGCTTAGTCGCCTGGAGAATCAAGTCGATGGCGAAAACGTTGCACAAGTGACGGCTGCACTTAGTAAGACCATGCAGACACACTGCGGTGTTTTCCGGTTTGAGGATACCTTGCAGCAAGGTGTGGAAAAGATTAAGGAAGTGGCTGACCGTGTTGCTCTTACCGAAATCAAGGATAAGAGCAAAGTGTTTAATACAGCAAGGATAGAGGCGCTGGAATTGGATAATCTGAAGGAAGTAGCCATTGCAACCATGATTTCTGCTGAAGCAAGGCGTGAAAGCCGTGGCGCGCATGCGCGAGATGATTTTCCTGAACGTGATGATGACAACTGGTTGAAGCATACGTTGTTTTTCAGCGCGGACAAACGTTTGGACTACAAGCCGGTACGCCTGAAACCACTCTCAGTTGATTCATTCCCCCCTAAAAAAAGAACTTATTAGCCGTTGTGTCTGTCCTGGTTATGGGCATTCGGTGCACTAGTTTAATCTTTATCAGTTTGGTATATAAATGTTATGAAAAAAAGCAGCTTCGTTTTATTCTTGATTTTCTTTTTCTGTAGTCTTTTGATGTTTACCCATGCCATTGCTGAGACGCGTTATGTGACCGACCAGTTTGAAATTACTCTACGCACCGGATCAAGCAGCAGCCATGCCATTCAGCGGATGGTAAAAAGCGGTACATTGCTTGAAGTATTGGAACAAGATGAAGAGAGTGGCTATTCGAAAGTGCAGACAAGTAGTGGCGTTGAAGGGTGGGTGTTAACGCGGTACTTGATGCGTGAGCCGGCCGCCAGGACGCAGTTGCAAAATCTGGTCAAGCAAGTAACCAATAACGCGCCTCAAAACAGCAGCATACGCAGCCAAATGGATTTAATTAAAACAGAATACGACAATGCTAATGACCGTATTAGGGATCTCGAGCAGGATAAAAAACAACTGGAATATCAGTTAAATGAAATCAAAAATGCATCTGCAAATGTATTAGCGATAGATGCTGAAAATCAACAACTGCATCAGAAATTTACTGAAGCAAAATCACAGCTTGAAGTGTTGCAGGAACAGTACACCCGGTTAAATGACAGTCACGAAAAAGACTGGTTTATCACTGGTGCGCTGGTTTTGCTGGGTGGATTACTGTTAGGATTGATCATCCCCAAAATCAGTTGGCAAAGACGCTCCCGCTACGGCAGTTTTTAACAGTTTTGATGATTATCTGAGCTGTCCTGTAATATCCAGTTCTTGCCACGGTTGCACTCAGCGTAGAATCAGGGCACTGGGATGATGAACCAGAATTGAAAATTTCTTGTTTCTGCGGGATGTCCAGCCGCGTACTTCCAGTGTTTTTCCCAGGTAAGTGTCCAGTTCAGGAAAGTGTCTGTGGTGGTCTTTGGCGATGCGTATGTTGACCTGATCATTGAAAATTAGATAGGTAAACCTGCGTTTATGCTGGATTGTTCTCGGGATTCCAATATAACGCCGCCAGCCTTTATGATCGGTGGATATTTGGGAAAGCGGGTGTGCCTGATATTCGGATAATGCCCATATTCCCAGGTTCTTTTGCTCAGCCTGATTCTGTGCCTGACTGAAATGATCGGCATGCCGTAGATTGGGTGGAATGATGCTTACAAAACCAAGGCCGTTTCTGAGTAATTCAAGATTGAGATGTTTGCCGTCAGGCAAGAAAACATGGGCAAGCAAGCGGTTGTACTTGTCATGTTTTTCGAGGTCAAACTCCAGATAAACTTTCCGGTTAGCAAGCTGATTCTCCAGCCACGCTTTAGCTGCTAATCCTCCAGGTTCTTTGGCGCGGTGGCGGCTTTCAATTTCAGGTGTGTTGATACCGAGCAACCGAACGCGCTGTCCATTTTTCAGAATAAGCGTATCACCATCGTAGACTTTTTTTACCTGATGCAGGTGACGATAGGCGCGGCTGGGAAGCTTGATTTGCCTGGCACCATCAATGGCCTTGTCTGAATAGGTAACGCTGCCTGTTGCGTCTTCGCTACGAAAAATTTCAGTACTGAAAGCGGGTTGCGTGATTAACCAAAAAAAGATTGTCAGATACAAACGATAATAATTTTTATGTGGATTATTCATGCTGTTATCAATTGATCTATGCTACGGTAAATGACATGTTGATGCCATGTGACAGGTATGAAAATGCTTTTAAAATAAAAATATGGCACAATTGTCAGTTTTTGGGCACGTGTGCGAGAACTATAAAAAATGTGATGAATTAAAGCGAAAAGTTAGTGTTAGAATCGTCAAGTTTGCAGGCAAGTTAATACATTCTAATTGCTGAATAGAAAATGCCATGCTCTGGTAAAGAACGCTTTTCAGCGTTACTTTCTGGCCATCAAGAAATTCTTTAAGTAATCTAATGAAAATATGTGTCAATACCCAATCAGTCTAACCAATCGGGTCGTCACTTTGATTGTCAACAACACCAGCTTGAACATGTTGACCGGTTGCGCGATCGGATAAAGGAGTTTGCAACCTGATGGAAATCGATAGGATAATTGATGCGGCCGTTGAACCTGTTTCGAGCGCCGTTTCGTCTGTTATTTTTTATAGCGTTCCGCTATTAGGGCTCGAAATTAAGTTGGTGCTGGTATGGCTGGTTGTCGCGGCGCTTTTTTTTACGGCTTATTTTGGTTTTGTCAATGTGCGCTGTCTGGTACACGGCGTCAATGTATTGCGCGGTAAGTTCGATGATCATACTACAGATGGACAGATTAATCGATTTCAGGCGTTGATGACTTCGCTGTCGGGAACCGTTGGATTGGGTAACATCGCCGGTGTGGCAGTCGCGATTTCGGTGGGTGGCCCCGGTGCGGCATTCTGGATGGCGGTCATGGGTATTCTTGGTATGTCGACCAAATTCATTGAAGTCACATTGGGCGTTAAATACCGCCAGCATGGGTCAAAGCGACATCCGGAAGCGATTTCAGGTGGCCCAATGTACTATTTGCGCGCAGCTTTCGATCAATTACACAAGCCTCGACTTGGCAGGTTCATGGCGGGGATGTTTGCCTTGTGCTGTATCGGCGGCACAATTGGAGCCGGTGGCTTGTTTCAGGCGAATCAGGCTTACCAGCAGGCTTTGGTTGTGACTGGCGGTGAAAACGGTTTTCTGGCTGAAAGAGGCTGGTTGTTTGGCGTTTTTATGGCACTGCTCGTAGGCCTGGTGATTATAGGGGGTATTAAATGGATTGCTGCAGTTGCCAGTAGCATTGTGCCTGTTATGGCGATTACCTATATTGTGGCGAGTTTTGTGGTCATTGGTGTCCATTACGCTGCAATCCCCGAAGCAATACAAACCATCTTTGAAATGGCGCTTTATCCGGAGGCGGGGATTGGTGCATTGATGGGTGCTTTATTAATGGGCGTGCAGCGCGCTACTTTTTCCAATGAGGCTGGGCTGGGGTCGTCGGCGATTGCGCATAGCGCGGTGAAAACAGACGTGCCGGTCAGTCAGGGTATGGTCGGTATGCTGGGGCCTTTTATAGATACCGTGGTTATTTGCATGGTCACGGCCCTGGTTATCGTTATTTCAGGAGCTTATGTCGAAGGTGGTGGAATTGAAGGTGTTGAGTTGACATCGCGCGCGTTTGCTTCTGGAATTTCCTGGTTTCCCTATGTATTGTCAGTTACAGTTTTCTTGTTTGCTTACTCAACCATGATTTCATGGTCTTATTATGGATTGAAATGTGCGACATACCTTTTTGGCGAATATGATATTGTTGAAAATATCTACAAAGTTTTCTTTTGCATATTTATTGTCATCGGATCGGCGACTCAGTTATCCAATATCATTTTATTTACCGATTCAATGGTTTTTGCTATGGCAATACCGAATATTATCGGATTGTATATGCTGGCACCTGAAATCAAAAAAGATCTCCGGACATATCTGCAGAATATCAAATTAAAATAGTAGTTTTTATGGTATGCAATCAAAATAAAAATACATGTGCATTAAGAAATTGTATTAAAATCAACGCCCATTCGACAGTCAATTAACAATATTCTCCCACTGGAACATGGCATCTGAAACCTTGATTGAAATCAACGATTTGAATTTTTCATATGATACGCGGACAATCCTGAAAGGCGTTAATATGACCATGCGGCGTGGTCAATTGATTGCCATCATGGGCGGTAGCGGATCGGGAAAAACAACGCTGTTGAAACTAATCGGTGGTGCTGTGCGCCCATCTTCAGGTTATGTCAAGGTTTCCGGACAGGTGATCCATGAACTCAATCGCGATGCGCTTTTTAAGATGCGCCGGAAAATGGGCATGCTGTTTCAATTCGGTGCATTGTTCACAGACTTGTCTGTTTTTGACAATGTGGCTTTTCAAATGCGCGAGCATACGGATTTGTCCGAATCCATGATACGCGACCTGGTATTAATGAAATTACATGCAGTAGGGTTGCGTGGCGCACATCAGTTGATGCCAGCTGAATTGTCGGGCGGTATGGCGCGTCGCGTCGCATTGGCGCGATCCATCGCACTGGATCCGATGCTGATGATGTTTGACGAACCCTTTACCGGTCTGGATCCGATATCGTTGAGTGTTATCGGTGGTTTGATTCGGCGTTTGACAGATGCGCTGGGTATGACATCGATTATTGTTACCCATGATGTACAGGAATCATTGAGTATCGTCGACTATGTTTATTTTATCGCGGATGGCGTAATTGCCGCGCATGGTACACCGGATGACGTGAAGGAATCCGAAGCACCATTTGTGCATCAGTTTGTACATGGTGAAATCGATGGTCCGGTGCCTTTTCATTATCCTGCACAAGCTTATCTCCAGGATCTGAATTTGGAGAAGGCCCTTGCTTAAACCGATTGCTCGAATTATTTCCGTTATTCAGGGTATCGGACACCGTGTCATTGAGGCTGTCTGGCGACTGGGCCGGGCCACACGCTTTTTTTTGCTGGTGTTGCTAAAGTCAGGCACCAGCCTGCGCCGTTTTGGTCTGGTAATACGCGAATTATATTATACCGGTGTCTTATCGCTCATCATCATTGTGGTGTCCGGATTATTTGTCGGCATGGTATTGGGCTTGCAAGGATATGAAACTCTCCAGAAATATGGTTCTGAAACGGCTGTTGGTACTCTGGTGGCATTGTCACTGGTAAGAGAACTGGGGCCGGTTGTGGCCGCACTCTTATTCGCCAGTCGCGCAGGTTCGGCCATCACTGCCGAAATTGGCTTGATGAAAGCAACCGAGCAACTGACGGCGATGGGAATGATGGCTGTAGATCCGGTCGCACGCGTAGTAGCGCCGCGTTTCTGGGCGGGTGTCATTTCCATGCCTTTGCTGGCGGCTATATTTTCGGTGATGGGCGTGTTTGGCGGTTATCTGGTGACGGTTCTGTTTATTGGTGTTGATGAAGGGTCTTTTTGGTCGCAAATGCAGAGTAATGTCGATTTCAGAATCGATATTCTGAATGGATTTATTAAAAGTTGTTTTTTTGGCGTCGCAGTGACGGCGATTGCTGTGTTTGAAGGGTATGATTCGCCTCCTACAGCGGAAGGTGTTTCAGGCGCAACAACGCGCACTGTTGTAACCTCGTCATTGGTGATACTGGGACTTGATTTTATCCTGACAGCTTTCATGTTTAGAGGACTTTAGGTAAATGCAACGAGCTACTTTGGATTTATGGGTAGGACTGTTTGTGGTGATAGGAATTGGTGCGTTAATGATTTTGAGCCTGAAGGTGGGTAATCTGAACACTTATGGCGTCTCGGACAGCTATGTCATCAAAGGAAATTTTGACAATATAGGGGGACTCAAGACCCGGGCACCTGTAAAAAGCTCAGGTGTGGTCATTGGGCGTGTTACCGATATTCAATTCAGTACTCAAAGTTACGATGCAATCGTTACCATGAATATTGACAGTCGTTATCAATTCCCTAAAGATACTTTTGCCAGTATTTTGACGGCCGGTTTATTGGGAGAACAGTATATCGGGCTGGATGCAGGGGGCGATGAAATGATGCTCAAGGCAGGTGATACAATTATGAAAACCAATTCTGCCATGGTGTTGGAGGAAATGATCGGACGTTTCATGTTTGATAAGGCTTCGGAAGATGACGATTTTTAATCAAATAGCTTAAAATTCCGATTGTTTAAACTTTGTATGTTAAATCGAATATTGAATGAAATTGTGAGGGAACAATGAAAAGATTTCTTGGTGTAGTGACATTTCTGGTTGCTTTCTTGTTTGTGTTCCCGGCGTGGTCGATGGAGATGAGGCCGGATCGGCTGGTTGATAAAACCGTTCAAGAAGTGCTTGAAATTATCGGTAAAGATGAAAGAATAGGTGATGACAAGGAAAGAATGTTGGATCTGATCGAAGATAAAATTCTGCCGCATTTTAATTTTACGCGTATGACGCGTTTGGCGATGGGCAAGCATTGGTCTTCGGCAGCACCTGAACAGCAGAATACACTGGTTGACCAGTTTCGAACTTTGCTGGTCAGAACTTATTCAAATGCATTGACGAGTTATCGAAATGAGACGGTAAAAGTGGATCCAATTAAGGAACTGGGCGATAGTGTCGATGCGACGGTGAGATTAATGGTCATACAAGGCAGCGGTAAACAACCAGTACCGATAGATTACAGCATGGAAAAAGGGCCGGATGGTTGGAAAGTTTATGATGTTACGGTTGCCGGTGTCAGTCTGGTGACAAACTATCGCGGTTCCTTTAATAGCCAGATACGCAAGGGCGGCGTTGACGGGCTCATCAAAACCCTGTCGGATAAAAATCGTTCGCTGGAAGGTAAGTAATCAGTGATGTTTTTTCCTGTTGAATTAAACACTCATTATTTGGAATGATTCGCTGCGAAGGAAATACCCTTGTCGTTCAAGGTGCTGTCACCGTCAATAACGTGACCGCCTTGACACAAGAGGGAATTGCGTTGCTTGATCATGCGCATATGCTGGTTGATTTGCAGCAGGTGACCGAAGTCGATTCCACCGTTATCAGCATGTTGTTTGAGTGGTTGCGCGAGGCCAATAAAAAAAATTGTCATCTTGAATTTATCCGTTTACCCGCAAGCATTGAAAGTTTGATTCAACTCTACGGTGTCAACGACATCATTACACCTTTATCAAACCCATCAAAGCCGGAAAGTTGATTCCGCTTTTTATTTCATTTGAATTATTTATTGAATGTCTGTAGCCATAGAAGTCCATCAAGTATGTAAATACTATGGTTCTCTTTGTGCACTGGATCATGTTGATCTGAAAATAGAGGCGGGAGAGTTTTTCGCGTTACTGGGTCCGAATGGCGCCGGTAAAACAACATTGATCAATACCATTGCCGGATTAGCAATTACCGATAGCGGCTCGATTCATGTCATGGGCAATCATGTGATTAACCAATATCGGCAAGCCCGGAAACAGTTGGGTGTGGTGCCTCAAGAACTCGTTTTTGATCCATTTTTTACCGTGCGTGAAACCTTGAAAATTCAATCGGGCTATTACGGCATTTCTAATAGCGCGTCCTGGATTGATGAAATTATTGACCGGCTTGGTCTGACAGATAAGGCGGATGTTAACATGCGCGCACTGTCCGGTGGCATGAAGCGGCGTGTCATGGTAGCACAGGCGCTGGTACACAAACCGCCTGTTATCATTCTGGATGAACCGACAGCAGGGGTGGATGTCGAATTGCGGCAATCGCTTTGGGATTTTATCAAACAGTTGAATATTGAAGGGCATACCATCGTATTGACTACACACTATTTAGAGGAAGCAGAAGCACTCTGTAACCGGGTTGCCATGCTGAAACAGGGAAAAATTATTGCTTTGAACAGTATGCAGGATCTGATCAATAACATGACAGTCGGTTATTCGCTGCGTTTGAGATTGCAACCGGATAGCCTGCCATCGATTTTGCAGGATAAACAAATCGCTAACCACAATGGATTTTATGAACTGAAAATCGATGCGCATGCACAAATCGAATTGATACTTGCACGGTTGCGAGAAGAGAATATTCAGATTCTGGAAATGCAGCTGTTACAGCCTGACCTTGAAGATGTGTTTGTGAGTATGATGAAAAACTCGATACCTGAAATGTAATGACCGGTTTTCTGACTTTACTTTACAAGGAACTGCTGCGCTTCTGGAAAGTGGGTTTCCAAACGGTACTGGCACCTATCGTGTCCACCTTGCTTTACTTGCTGATTTTTTTTCATGTGCTTGAAACGCGTGTGGAAGTGTATCAGGGTGTTTCATACACGGCATTTCTGATTCCCGGTCTGGTAATGATGGCGGTGATGCAAAATGCGTTTGCCAATGCATCGTCGAGCATGATTCAATCAAAAATCAGCGGCAATATTGTTTTTGTGCTGCTGTCTCCACTGACTTATCGCGAAATTTTCATGGCTTATATACTGGCTTCCGTGGTGCGTGGGTTGCTGGTAGGTATCGGTGTATATCTGGTGACATGGCTGTTTTTTGACATCCCGTTATTTTGGCCGGTCTGGATCATTATGTATGCCGTGATGGGCAGTGCATTGTTGGGCGCCTTAGGCGTCATTGCAGGCATTTGGGCGGACAAATTTGATCAGCTGGCGGCATTCCAGAATTTCCTTATCATGCCTCTGACGTTCTTATCCGGCGTGTTTTATTCAATTCATTCACTGCCACCTGCCTGGCAATATTTGTCTCACCTGAATCCTTTCTTTTATATGATCGACGGATTTCGTTACGGATTTTTTGGTGTATCGGATATTTCACCTTATGTGAGTCTGGTGATCGTCAGCGTATGTTTTCTGGCAGTATCGTATCTGGCGATACAGATACTCAGGACCGGCTATAAATTGCGGCACTGATGTTGTTTTCTGGTGGTTTGTACAAGGTGCTTTGATTGGCATCAGCCATGCTGCCGCGCAGTTTTTTTTATTTTCCTTCTGGATATGGATAAAGCATATTCATAGCAATGCTTTTACCGGCTGTTTCCACAATACGGACATGTTCGCGTTTGAATTCCCTGGCATGACGTAATCCGCATGAGTGCGCTATCATATTGACTTCTTTGTTAAAATTTCTGGCGTAATTGGTGACGCGTACACTTTTTTCCTCAACTACGAGACCGTTCTGCAAGCGTGGGTTGTGCGTTGTTACACCGGTTGGGCATGTATTCTTATGGCAACGCATCGCCTGAATGCAGCCGAGTGAGAACATGAATCCACGCGCGGTATTGACAAAATCCGCACCTGCGCAGAGCGCCCAGGCGCCATGTGCTGCGGTGACGAGCTTGCCCGCTGCGACGACGCGAATGCGGTCTTTCAGGTTGGATTCAATGAGTGAATCGACGACACGGGGTAATGCTTCTGAAATGGGCAGACTGACATAATCCAGTAATGTCTGCGGTGCGGCGCCGCTGCCGCCTTCACCGCCATCAATGGAAATAAAGTCGGGTGCGTAATCCAGCCCCTTGCTTACGATGCAGTCACAGAGTTCATTAATAAAATGCCAGCCGCCGATCGCTGTTTTGATGCCAACAGGGCGTCCTGTCAATTCGCGTAGATAATTGATTTTCTCAAGCAATTCGTCAATGTTGTCAATGTCTTTGTGTCGATTCGGGCTGATTGAATCCCGGAAGGCCGGTATGCCGCGGATTGCGGCGATATCTTCAGTAATTTTGTCGCCAGGTAATAAACCGCCCTTGCCGGGTTTTGCACCCTGGGAAAGTTTGATTTCAAATGCCTTGACGACTTCTCCCAGTGCCTTTGCACGTTGGGGCGAAAGATTGCCCCGCTCATCGCGAATGCCATATTTGGCGGTACCGATTTGCATGATGACGTCACATTTGCCTTCCAGATGATAGGAGGCGAGTCCTCCTTCACCGCTATTGAGCCAGCAGCCGGCATTGACGGCGCCCAGTGAGAGTGCCCGCACCGCAGGTTTTGAAATCGCACCATAACTCATGCCGCTGATATTGATTATCGACTTGGCGACAAATGGATATTTGGCGTATCCTTCTCCTATGAGCATTGGTGGGGGCGGCAGCTGGTCCTCCTCTAATATAGGGAATGCGGCGTTGACGAAAATAATCGAACCTGGCTCGCGTAAATCGTTGGTGGAGCCAAAACCGACCACGCCGCCTTTGTCTTTGGAATGCCGGTAAATCCAGTTGCGGGTTGCCCGGTTAAAAGGCATTTCATCCCTGTCATTTGAGAAGAAGTATTGACGAAAATATTTTCCCTGTTGTTCAAAGAAATAACGCAACCGCCCTATAACCGGGTAATTACGCAACACAGAATGTTTTTTCTGGGTGACATCCTGAATAAACCAAAAAACGATTAACGCAATAATGACCAGAACCATTACCGTAAACAGACTCTGAATCAGCAAATCCATTGTGTTAGACATAGCGCCTCCTGTGAAGATAGATTTTATATGTTATCTTGTTTGTTCTGAATTTTTCATTCATTAAGCGCTTCGCTGAGTTGCCATCTCAAAATATGGATTTAGGTATACTATCATTTTAGTAGTAAGAATATCATGTTGAGAGGATACCGTTATTTTGCTTGATGAAATTGAAAATAATGTGCGCATTGCGCTGCGTGAGGATATCGGCACGGGCGATCTGACCGCCTTGCTAATCCCGGAACAACAGACGCTGACAGCCAATGTGATGAGTAGGGAAACGGCTGTATTATGCGGCACGCAATGGTTTGAACTGTGTTTTAAGACATTGGCGCCGGATATTCAAATGCGCTGGCATGTCCGGGATGGCGATACGATCGCAGCGCAACAGACGCTCTGTGAAATCACGGGGCAGGCACGTACGCTATTGACTGCGGAACGTTCCGCACTTAATTTTCTGCAGATGCTGTCGGCGGTGGCCACGCAGACCAGACGTTATGTCGATGCCATCGTTGGAACCGATGCAGTGATTGTCGATACACGCAAGACATTACCCGGTTTGCGCCTGGCACAAAAATATGCTGTCCAGTGTGGTGGCGGCGTCAATCATCGCATCGGCTTGTATGACGGCATTCTGATCAAGGAAAATCATATCGCCGCTGCAGGCGGAATAGCACAAACGCTCAAACAGGCGCAAACGATTGCGCCAGGAGGCGTTTTTATCCAGATCGAGGTGGAGTCCATCACGCAATTACATATGGCGCTGGATGCTGGTGCCGCCATGATTTTGCTGGATAACTTTGCCGTTGATCAGCTCAATGAAGCGGTCGCCATCACTAGAAAACACAGTCAGATGTCAGACCGGAAAATTATCCTGGAAGCTTCCGGCAATATCGGTTTGGAAAATGTGCGCCGAATTGCCGGGACCGGCGTGGACAGGATTTCAATTGGCGGGCTGACAAAAAATATACAGGCCGTGGACTTGTCGATGCGGTTTGTGTGATATGCCAGTTTTGCCTGGGAGGAACAATGACAACTGAAGCAGATTTAATTAGTCCAAAATACTGTGCCAGAATAAATCTAAACTTTTACAGCTCAGTCTGTTAACACCAAGCGACTTTGTCGTATCTTAATTACCAGGCGATTCTGTCGTAATCGCTAATTACCAAGGGAAACTGTCGGTCTCTTTTTTACATGTTTGTTAGTGTTCTTTTTTTGAATACTGGAGGCATGTTGAGGATGATTGTGATGGATTCTAAAGCTCAACTCACCGTTGATATAATTGCTAAAATTGTTGAAGGCAGAA
>NZ_QAAE01000027.1 GCF_003046585.1 Nitrosomonas aestuarii
GGTATGGTATGTTCCGCATTAATTGGATTAAGGAATGTCGTGTCTTTGCTTGCCTGTTTAAAGCCGGTATAGACACCAGTAACCATGCCATCTGTACCTACATCTATAAAGCTGTACATGGCACGCCTTGCTTCGTTATATCCTAGATCTTGATGTTTTCCGGCATGCCAGTTATCTTTCAGCCAAACTTTTAGATCCTCGCCAGATAGATCATTAGGGGGCAATGGTCCGGCATAACTAAATAAACTCAGAAGCATTAACGAGATAGCAACAAAAGTTTTCATTATTTCCTCCAAACAGAAATTATGAATTCAAATATATTCTAGCCAAAAGAGCTTGATGTCAATCAGCTGTTTCTTCCATTTCACGATCGGATTGCTGTTGATGCCATATTGCTGAGAGAGTTCAGTTAGCGTCTTATCGCCTTTGATCGTAGTCAATGCAACTTTTGATTTAAATTCCGGTGAATGATTTCTGCGTTTCTTGTTCATTTTCTGTATGATTATTTTTTTAAATAAAAGGAGTACAGAAAATAACTCCTTAACTTACCCCTCCCGGTATCCAAATAACCGGGGCCACTTCAGTGACCTGCAAATTGACACAGAATTCTGAACGTCATCTCTAAGTTACATTTTTTGATTTCTCCTGGTTTTCTGGTAATGAACTTAAATCGGATAAGCTGCGACCACGCCACAATGAAAAAATAGCCGGAAAAACAATCAATACTAGAATCAATGTCGAGCCTGCACCGCCTAACATAGGCGCAGCTATTCGCTTCATCACATCAGCGCCACTACCACTACTGTACATGATGGGAAGCAAACCCAAAAACAGCGTCATGCTGGTCATCAACATTGGGCGAATGCGTTGACTTGCTCCTTCAGCAATCATATTTTTCAGGTCTGTCCTGGTTTTAAGTGAACCGTCTGCGACATGCCTACGCCACGCGAGATCCAAATACAGCATCATCAAAAGTCCCAATTCAACCGACAGTCCGGCCATCGCAATCATGCCGACCACGACGGCAACGCTCAAATTGTAGTCAAGTGCGGCCAGGAGCCAGATGCTGCCGATTAGCGAAAATGGCAGTGCTGTCATAATGATCAGTGTTTCGGCTATTGATTTTCGATGCATATAGAGCATAAAAAAGATTAAGAATATGGTCAGCGGCACCAGAATTGTCAGGCGAGCTTTAGCGCGTTCGAAGTACGTGAATTGTCCAGCCCAATCGATACGGTATCCTGGTGCTATTTCCACATTCTCAGTGACAACGTCGCGCGCCAGTTCGACATAATCGGCAATACCGATCTTGTCACTGACATCAACGAACACAAAGCTGACAAGCTGACCATCTTCATTTCTGAGCATCGGCGGCCCCGTACGAAAGCGAATATCGGCGACCTGTGTAATCGGTATCTGTGCACCGGTCGGAGTTGACACAAATACACGCTCAAGTGTTGCAATATTGTCACGGTATTCGCGGGCATAACGTACAAGAATACCGTAGCGCTCACGACCTTCAACGGTCTCGCTTACTTTGATGCCCCCAATTGCAGATTCGACAACGGATTGTATGTCGTTCACATTAAGGCCAAACCGTGCTGCGGCTTTGCGATCAATATCGAAATCTAGGAAGTATCCGCCCGTTGCGCGTTCGGCGAAGGCGCTGCGTGTATAAGGTGCGGTACGTTCATTATCAAGCAGCGCGCGCTCAATATTGATTGCAATCGATTCGACTATCGAAAGATCGGCTCCAAAAACTTTGATACCGAGTGAGGAACGTATGCCGGTTGCCAACATTTCGGTACGTGTTTGTATCGGCATCCACCAGATATTTGGCATGCCAGGAAATCGCATTGTATTATCCATCTCACCAATCAACTTATCCCAGGTCATCCCTTCACGCCATTCGTTGCCGGGCTTTAGCATAATATTGGTTTCGATCATAGATAATGGGGCCGAGTCAGTAGGGCTGGTACTGCGTCCAACCTTGCCAAACACGCGCTCGACTTCAGGAAATTTCTTTAACTCGCGATTCATGGTTTGCATGACGCGTGTAGCTTCCTCAACGGAAATATTAGGCAGTGTAGTCGGCATATAAAGAATACTGCCTTCGTTAAGTGGCGGCATGAATTCAGTGCCGAGGCTACGATATACGGGCACAGTTGCTGCAAGTGCGAACAATGCGAGAATGATTACTGGCCAGCGCCAACGCACCGCAAATTTTACGACCGGTATATAGCATGCCGTTAATCCTTTGTTCAGCCTGCTATGATCACCATGAATGCGTCCCTTGATCAGAAGGATAGCTAGTGCCGGGATCAGTGTCACTGACAATAATGCTGCGAAGAACATCGAATAGGTCTTGGTGTATGCTAGAGGTTTGAACAAACGACCTTCAGTACCTTCGAGGGCAAATACGGGAATAAAAGAAACAGTAATGATCAAAAGTGAAAAGAAAATGCTGGGACCAACTTCCTGCATGGCTTCGATCACGGCACGTATTCTAGCTTCACCCTGCAGTATTTCGTATTGCAGGCGCTTATGGATATTATCGATAATGACAATTGCGGCATCGACCATGGCGCCAATGGCCACGGCGATGCCGCCAAGCGACATGATGTTCGCCGTTAATCCCTGATAAAACATTGGAATGAACGATAGCAATATTGCAATGGGTAACGTTACAATCGCGACAATCGCTGATCGCACATGCAGGAGAAATAAACCGATAACTAGCGACACGATCAACATTTCGTGAATGAGCGTATTCTGTAGTGTCTCGATCGCACGTTCAATTAAACTGGAACGGTCGTAAACAGGAACAATCTCGACACCTGGCGGCAAGCTGGTCTTGAGAATATTTATTCGATTTTTAACCCGATTAATAACGTCAAGGACATTTTCTCCATACCGTATGACAACAATACCACCGACCGTAATGCCTTCGCCATCCAAATCTGCCTGTCCGCGTTGTAATTCAGGTCCCAGACTAACAGTTGCCACATCGGCAACGCTAATCGGTATACCGCCATCACCCACACCGATTACGACATCTTTGAGATCCTCAACTGATTTGACATAACCTCGGCCGCGAATGAATTGTTCATGTCCGGCGACTTCCAAAACGCGCCCGCCGACATCTTTATTGGACGCGCGGACTGCTGCTATCACTTTAGTTAGAGAAACACCATAAGATGACAATCTGTTAGGGTCAATATTAATCTGATATTCCTTGACAAACCCACCTACTGAAGCAACTTCGGCAACCCCTTCTACGGCTTCGAGTGCATAGCGCAGATTAAAATCCTGTAAGCTGCGCAAATCTGCCAGACTCTGATTGCCACTTTTATCGACCAATGCATATTGGTATCCCCAGCCAACTCCGGTCGCGTCTGGCCCTAGCGTAGGCTGCACGGCATCCGGCAGTTTGGCGGCAGCTGAGTTCAGGTACTCGAGCACGCGTGAGCGCGCCCAATAGATGTCTGTCCCATCTTCAAAGATTACATAGACAAATGATAATCCCATAAAACTTTGTCCGCGAACAAAACGTACCCCAGGTGCAGCAAGCAGCGTCGTCGTCAACGGATATGTAATCTGGTCTTCAATCAAATCTGGGCTGCGTCCGGGCCAATTGGTAAATACAATCACCTGCACATCCGATAGATCGGGAATAGCATCGAGTGGCGCACTGATGAATGAACGATAGCCCCATATGGTTGAGACGAGAACCAGCATCACAATGAGAAGCCAATTACGCGCTGAAAAACCAATCACCGTTTCGACCGGACCAAGTTTCCTTTTGTTGATATTGGTGTTTACCATTGCTCTATCCCCGTTTTCAGGCGCGTCTCCGCTGCAATGAGAAAATTACCAGAGGTAACGACAATGTCACCAGCTGAAAGTCCATCTAGTACTTCAACCAATCCATTTGCAGTACGTCCTGTTTTGATGCGAACGGGTTTGAGGCGGCCTTGCCCAAGATCGATAAAAACAACCCGGCTATCTCCGGCCACGATGATCGCTTCCTCTGGAATGCTGAGCCGTTGCCCCAGCCTCGCTTCCAAAAGTACTTCAGCATACATGTCAGGTTTCAGGGCGCCATCAGGGTTTTCCAATGACAGTCGAATACGACCGGTGCGGCTGTCACTCTGGAGATAAGGATAAACATATTCAACGATTACCGGATATGTTCTGCCTGGCAAATATGGCAATGTGAAGGTTGCAGCCATGCCGACTTGGACTAACTCGAGGTCTGCTTCGAAAACTTCTGCTTCGATCCATACACGAGAAAGATCAGCAATTTTTAATAATGTTTGTTCTTTGCGGACTGCGCTACCATCTGCGATATTGCGTTCAATCAAAGTGCCGCTGCGTGGTGCATAGATAGCAACATAATCTTGCGGCGATCCACGCTGTTCCAGAGCCTTAATTTCTTTTGGAGACATATCCCATAATGCCAGCCGTTGACGTGCCGCACGTAACAGGCCATCTTCAGAGCCGTTTTTCTGGCGACGCTTAAGCGTTTCAAGATATTCTTGTTGGGCGGCCAGTAGCTCAGGGCTGTAAACTGTAAATAGTATCTGGTTCTTTGTAACCTTAGCACCGACATAATTGGCTTTTAAGTCCCCAATATAACCATCAAATTTTAACGTAACATGCGACAACAATTGCTCATCAAACATCACTTCACCCACAGCCCGAATTGATTTTATTAAGTCACGGTGAGTTACTTCATCAGTTTCAACACCAATCATTTGACGACGGCGATTGTCGATTGTAATGACGTTAGCATCGTCTGTTGTTTTTGTAGCTCCATCTACAGGCGTAGCTCCTGCGACGATTGCAAGGTCCTTCCGGTCAGTGGCAAGATCGAATTGAAGGCGTTTCTCGTTATGTTGTGGGTCTTTGATTACGACAGTTAACGGCCATTCGCCACGCATGGATAAATTCATTTTTCCTGCATAGCGACCCGGCGCGCTCTCTTTAAGGTCTACAGGTGCACGCATTGCTGGCATAGCCCCCATGGCCGGCATCTCTGCGTAAGCATTGATGACGACAGGTACTGGATTATCGCGAGAATCGCGAACCTCAATAATCAATTCATTAATCCCCACGCGAGGGATACTAGGGTTAATACCAAGACCAATTTTTAGTCCATTTACCTGATAGCGAGACAAATTATCTCTGGCAACCGCAGATGATTCAGGCGGTACATTTGTGCCTGATTCAGATAAGAGAAAATAGGCTCCGCCAGTTAAAATTGCCAACACCGAAATACCGGTCAACCATGATAATTTCTTTGAATGTTTCATTGCTTTACTCCGGTTGAGGTTGGTAACGACAAATTGATCGATGCGCCTGTCCAACGCTCGAGCTCGGCAAGGCGCCTTACATAATCGGCACGTGCGCGCGCATGTGCAAGGTCAGTGCTAAGTTTGCGTTGCTCAGCGGTAATGACATTGAGAAAACCGCCGGCGCCACTTTGATAGTCGGCAATAGCCGATTCAAGGTATTCTTCAGCGAGGGGAATAAGTTTATCTTGGTACAATACTACAGATGACTGCGCTTCGATTACCTCTGCGCGCGCTTGTGCAAGATCTGCAAACAACTCTGCCCGCCGTTCAATCAGCAACCATTCGGCACGACGTGTTTCGGCTCTCGCCTGATTCAATATAGATCTTCGTTTACCGCGATCAAGTGGTATATTGATCGAAACAGCCAAAATAGGCCGTTTGTCTGCATTATCCCAAAGACTGTTATAGCCCATGCCGACCTGAAAATCAGGTAAAAATGCTTTTTCAGCTAAGGTAATACGACTTTCACCTGTAGAAATTCGTGCGTTCAATTGAGAAAACTCAGGGTGATGAGTCAATGCCAAAGCTTGCAATTCTTGAAATGTCGGAGGTTGCCGACGAGGAACCACAATCGGCTCAGCTTCCGGTAATGAAGCGTCTGGTGCCCGATTAAGTAACGCATTAATACGTGCCTGTATTGCGACCTGTTGTCGGAGAAGGATTAGTTCCTGATTTTTAAGATTGTTCAGTTCAACTTCAGCTTGCAGTGCATCTTGTTTGGTTGCAAGACCCGTTGCATAGCGTACTTGAGTGGTCACAGTTAATTCATCAAGTAGGGCTTGCGTTGCATGGTGAATGTTCAATGCCTCATGGATAAAGTGCCACTCAGCATAAGCTGCTTTGGTTTGGGTGATAACCAGCAACTGCAGCATGTCAGCCTCGCTACTGATTGCGAGTGCATCATTCCGGGCGACTGCTTCTCGAGCGGCCAATGTGCCTGGCCAGGGAATTTTTTGACTGACGTCAAATCTTTGATTTATACCTCGACTCGAGTCATGCGTCAGCGGTGCAATGCCGTAACTCAAAACCGGATCGTCTAGCGCGCTAGCGGGATCAATACGATAAGCAGCCGCCTCTGCGGCCGCTTGTATTGCAGCTAGGCCGGGGTTGACTTCAAGCACCCACGATGCCAACTGCTCGGCGGTTAAATATTGATCGGTTTTAAAGCCGGCATAGGCCTGTGGCGGAGTATCACCCCAAACGGGAGCAATGATTAGTGTTATAAAAACAGCGTATTGCAAGAATATGGAATGCAATGTTCATCTCCTTCTGTTGGTTCAACTAGAAAGCGACGCATTCGTACACGAGGGAACGAAGGTCAAAAGCGGAATCAGGATAAGGAGGTAGAATTAAATACGCAGTCGTTGCGTAATGAAATAAGTGCTAGAGCCAGATGAACTGACAATTGGTTGGGAATTGACGACTAAAACTACAACAGAATATGGTGAGTCAAGGATATCAAAATAATTGACAATAATAGCTTGAGGCGGGTCTACATCAGAACGTATCTCAGCTGGTTTGGCAAATGATGCGTTTTGTTTTGCTTCATCGGCATTGATACTGATTTCAATTGATTTATCACAGCAGGCTCCTTTATTCGGGCCGAGCATTACATCGCAACTATGATCCACGCAATCTTTATCAGCTCTATTGCCATCGCAACAACATTCGTGGAATATATCCATACCCATCATCGCGCATGTAAAAACTGTTCTTGCTTGCAACGACCCTATAGCCGTCATGAACAAAAACAGCAGTGCAAGTAGAAATGATGGAACTCGATAATTCATTATTTGCTAGTCTAATAATTTGACAAAATCATGCATATGAAAGACTCAATTTTGTAGTATAGCAAGACCATAATCATTTATGGACATCTGTTCGTAGTACGTGTAAAAAATTGTCACTTGGCACTTATCTGGGGAGGCCTAACCAGAACATAAACATATGCAAAAATCCGCTCTTGGGATTTTTATGTTCCTCAGATTACTTTACATACACTTCACAGTGCGTTTTGCCCATTTACCGATACTTTGTATGTGGTGCACACAACTTGTTTAAAATATTTTACCTTTATCTACAAACTCATTAACCACCATATATGATAAAACGGGGCGAGCAGTAGCATGACACGGTCGTGTTTGTCCTATAGCGAACCGCTATCCCGATGTGTCGAGTATTTGCGCGCCTAGTAACACCCAATACTGGCGCTTATCTTTCACAATTGTGTGGTCACTGGGGTATCAGTTAAGGCAAGTTAACTTTATGAAAAGCAGGGTGCAATATTACTGAGATAACGCCAGAAGAATGCCACAGTCTTTAACGACACGGCCGGTTGTGCATTTTCGGCGCAAGATCTTGAGTTGTCTTTTAAGTTCTTTTAATTCTCCGATACGTAAATCCACTTGCTTGACATGTCTATCAACCAGCGCGTTTATGTTATTACAAGCTGTGTCTGGAGAGTCTCTTAAATCAATTAATTGTCGAATTTCTGACAGAGTAATATCGAGGCCCCGACAATGTTTAATAAACATTAATTGCTCAATTGCGCTGTTATCATACAGGCGATAATTGCCCTCACTACGCTTAATGGAATCCAGCAACCCTTCTTTTTCGTAGTAACGTATCGTTTGTACGGAGCATGCTGTTAATTTCGCTAATTCACCAATCCTCATTTAACCTCCTAAACATATTGACTCTACAGTAACTATAGACTTTAAACTGTTTCTTGTTCACAGTGTGAGGATATTTTTGTGGTGGATAATTTGTCAAATCGCAGCTAAAAGTGCCCTATGAAGGTAATCTCGATAAAATCCAGAGGCGCATGGTATTGCTGAGTTTGGGAGCTAGCTTAAACGACACTCGAATCTGTAAAAACGATGGATAAAAAGGAAGCCACCATTCTCAAATGGTTACTCGCCATTAATGCAACTATGTTTTTCGTTGAGTTATCTGTCGGTTGGTTTGCACAATCGACCGCGTTGATGGCGGATTCTCTCGATATGTTTGCTGACGCGGCGGTTTATGGCCTTGCACTATATGCTGTTGGTCATAGCACTCGCATGAAGCTTCGAGTGGCTCATCTGTCAGGCTGGATACAGGTGGTTTTAGCGCTAGGCGCATTGAGTGAAGTGTTTCGCCGTTTTGTTTTTGGGAGCGAACCGGTTTCGACACTTATGATGAGCTTCGGGTTAGTGGCTTTGATAGCAAACATCATCTGTTTGATACTGATTTCTAGAAATAAAGAGGGTGGGGCACATATGAAGGCCAGTTGGATCTTCTCTGCCAATGACGTCATCGCCAATCTTGGGGTAATCTTGGCAGGGTTTCTTGTAGCGTTGACAAATTCTCCTTATCCTGACCTTGTGATTGGTCTGGTTATCGGTTCGATCGTACTTAACGGTGCACGCCGTATTTTACGACTTGAATCCTAAACTGAGAGTGTAATTACAAATACCGGTGGATTCTAAAAAACTTAACTTGGTGGGCGGAAATTTTTGACCACAAGATATCTAATCAAGGATACAATAACTCGTATGAATAGGTTTTTTACTGTCAATTTCATGGTTTTTATGCTATCTGTCAGTCTTTTGACAAACGGTTTTGCTTCGGCATTTCATGGCGAAGTATTTATGCATGAGCTTGATCACAACCATCAACATTCTATCTCAATAGCGCATGCAGAACATTCGCATAATGAATTTCCTGATGAAAAAGAATCAGATCTTTCACCACATATATGCTTTAGCGTGGTATATCACCCCCTTCTCTTTACAAAGCTGCCGTTAATGCCCACCGTAGTAGGTAAAGAGGTTCTATCTGAATCTATTTCATTCCAAATTCCAACATCTATTCCAGATTCGCCGTTCCGTCCTCCTCGAAGTATCTTTCCCAGTTAGAACGTTAGACTAGATTGCTTGAGTTGCCAGCATTCAATTTAGGATGTTTGGGATAGCTCGTAATTGTCAGTTCAGAGCATACGTGATAGATACGTTTGTCGTGGGCGCCGCCCAAAGCTTAACGCAATTTTTGGCGCTGACAAGGTGAAACCTATAGCTTAGACCCCTGCTGAGTCTGTTCGAGTTCGTCATTAATATTCTAGCCTTGCTCGTTTTCCCTAGCTATTTCTTTGTTGCAACGCAATCGAAGCTTACAACTTGAAAACAACATAGCAATCCTGCGGGATTTTGCAGATCTTGATTAACCATTAGGATCTGACGATTCTTCACTTTTTGTATAAGAATTAAACAGATTATGATCAATAGCATCATTTATTTTTCAATCAAAAACAAACTAATAGTGGGTTTGATGACAATCGCCCTGATAAGTGCAGGGATTTATTCCATGTTTACGATGAACGTGGGATCGTTACCAGATATCACCAACAATCAGGTGCAGGTCATTACGGTGTCACAAAATCTGGCGACCGAAGACATCGAGCGATTTGTCACTTTTCCTGTGGAATTGGCGATGGCCAATTTGCCTGGTACCGTGGAAATCCGTTCCGTTTCCCGCTTTGGCCTTTCGGTCGTGACCATCATCTTTGAAGATGACATGGGCACCTATCTGCCGCGCCAGTTAGTTCAGGAAAAATTAAATGCGGTCAGGCAACAGATACCCGAGCAATTCGGCAATCCGTATATGGGTCCCATCACAACCGGACTGGGAGAAATTTATCAATATACCATTGAACCCAAGCCGGGATACGAAACCACATATTCGCCAACCGAGCTACGCACTATTCAAGACTGGATTGTCAAGCGGCAAATGGCACTGGTTGAAGGCGTCGTTGACATTAACTCTTTTGGCGGAAAAATCAAACAGTACGAAATTGCCATCAACCCTGAAAGACTGAATGCCAACAATATTTCTATTTCCGAGGTATTTGAAGCGCTGCGCCGCAATAATGCCAATACCGGCGGCGCCTATATTGAAAAACACAACATGGCAAACTTTATCCGTGGCGAAGGATTGGTGCGCTCACTCGACGACATTGAAAATATTTTCATAAAAAATTTAAATGGCATACCTATCTTAATCAGGGATGTCGCTGAAAAGGTGCATTTTGGTCATCAGGTGCGTTACGGCGCTTTCACTCAGGATGGCCAGGAAGCTGTAGGCGGTATGATCCTGATGCTACGGGGATCCAACTCTAATGCCGTCATTCGCAATGTTCAGAAACGTATCGACGAAATTCAGAAGTCCTTGCCGGAGGGACTGGAGATCAAAGCGTTTCTCGATAGAAGCGCTTTGATAGAACGGACCACCAGTACCGTCGTCCAGAACCTTACGGAAGGCGCGCTTATTGTTATTTTTTTTCTGGTCATTCTGATGGGCAGCATACGCGGCGGCATTATTACAGCCAGTGCTATTCCCTTGTCGATGCTGTTTGCTTTTATCATGATGCGCATATTTGACATATCAGGCAACCTGATTAGTCTCGGCGCGATTGATTTCGGGATTATTGTTGATGGCGTAGTCATTATCGTTGAACGCACTGTTTTTGAAATCCAGAAACAACTTCGGGCCGGAAAACTGGCAGCCACTCAGGATATCATGGATGAATTGACCTATCGCGCCGGCAGTTCGATGATGAAAACCGCGTTTTTTGGCCAAATGATTATTTTGATTGTGTTTATTCCTATCCTGTCGCTAACCGGGATCGAAGGCAAAATGTTCCATTCCATGGCGTATACGCTGGGATTCGCCATGCTGGGCGCTATCGTTCTTTGCCTGACATATGTTCCGATGATGTCTGCCCTGCTTTTAAAACCGACACAAAACAAGGGTAGCTGGAATTATAAACTGGACAATCGCCTTGAAAAATTCGGTGACGGAATAATAAGCAAGATCTATCACGCTTATCGGCCATTACTCAAAACCGTGTTGCGGCATAAAGTAATTGTCGTTATTGTTGTAGTTTCTCTAAGCAGCACAGCCATTTTTATTTTTTCCAGGATGGGTGGCGAGTTCATACCCCAACTGAACGAAGGTGACATTGCGATGCAGGCATTGATCAGACCGGGCGGCAGTCTTGGAGAAGCCATCGAAGTTTCCAATCAAATAGAAAACATTCTGCTGAAAAAATTTCCGGAAATTAAAACCGTTTTAGCCAGAATTGGTGTGGCGAACATACCAACCGATCCAATGCCTATGGATATTGCCGACATGTTTATTATTCTGGAAAAAGACGTGAATAAATGGACATCAGCCCAGTCTAAAGATGAACTGATTGAACAAATCAAAACAACGCTTGACAGTGAACTGACAGGTGTCAATCTGGTTTTCAGTCAACCGGTTGAACTGCGCTTTAATGAACTGTTAACCGGCGTCCGTGAAGATGTAGCCGTAAAGCTTTTTGGCGAAGATCTTGCAATTCTGGCGCAAAAAGCCGAACAAATGGCCCAAATTATTCAAACTGTTCCGGGTGTCGGCGATGTCAACCCTGAAAGAACCTCCGGTTTGCCTCAAATGACCGTGCGCTATAACCGTGAAAAACTCGCTCAATACGAGATGAACATTGATAAACTGAATGAATATGTCAGTTCTGCATTTGCCGGTGGCGTGGCCGGAATCATTCTTGAAGGAGAAAAACGTTTTGAAATGGTCATACGATTTGACCAGGCCTACCAAAAAAGCATTGATGATTTACGCGATCTTTACGTGGATCTGCCCAACGGCCAACAGGTTCCGCTCAAGGAACTGGCCGATATCAACTACGTACTGGGGCCAATGCAAATATCCCGTGAAAACGTCTATCGAAGAACCTATGTGGGTATCAATACCCGTGGGCGCGATGTCGAATCCGTAGTCAGGGATATTCAACAAAAACTGGATACGGAACTGGATTTACCGCCAGGCTATTACCTGATCTATGGCGGAGAATACGAAAACTTGCAAAGCGCCAAGAGCAGACTGACTATTATAGCCCCGATTGTACTTTTCCTGGTTTTTACAATGCTGTATTTTGCCTTGAAACGGGTGTCCCAGTCACTAATCCTTTTTTCCGGCATTTTTATCGCGACAATTGGCGGCGTATTTGCCCTATGGTTGCGGGATATGCCTTTTAGCATTTCAGCAGGCATCGGTTTTATCGTTGTTTTTGGCGTTGCTGTACTCGATGGACTGGTGCTTACCGATCGATTTAACACGTTAAAAGCAGAAGGAATCACCAATATCAAGCAACGCATTCTTATCGGCACCAAAGAGAGAATCAGACCTATCCTGCTTGCAAATTTTACTGATATTTTCGGATTTCTGCCCATGGCGCTGGCCACGACAGCGGGTTCTGAAGTGCAACATCCGCTGGCGACGGTAGTCATTGGCGGTCTTTTTACTTCAGCTCTGTTTACCCTGTTCATGCTTCCGGTACTTTATACGGCTGTTGAGAATCATGGTGATAACAGCAAAAATCCGGCAGAAAGTGAAACCATCAACAATCAAAAATCCAGAATCAATAAGTCTGTCATTCTGCTCACGATGCTCATTTTGCTAAGTACCGCCGTAACAGTACACGCACAATCTCAATCGTTAGAACATCTGCAAACTATCACCCTGGAACAGGCAAAAGCACTGGCTGTGGAAAATTTCCCAAAAATACAAGCAGCCAGGCTGGATATAGAAAACCAGGAGGTCTTGAAAAAAACCGCCTGGAACCTAGGCAACACGTCTATTTTCACCGGCGGTGAAGAAATTGGCAATGGTGGGGGCATCTATACCCAGATTGGTATACAGCAACGTCAAATTGATGTATTTGGCGTTGCACCCAGGTTAAAGCTACAGGAAGAACGCACCGCATTAGCAGAAAATGTGTTTAATCTGTCTGTTATAGAAGTGAAACGGGAAGTCAGCCGCGCCTGGGCTATGGTCTATACAACCAAAAATAACTATCAGGTATACCAAAGACTAGATGCAATCTTTAAGGATATCGAACGGGCAGCCCGCTTAAGACTCGAAGTTGGGGCGACTTCCAAACTGGAGTATCTTGCAACCTCGAACCAAGGCAATCAAGTACAGATATTAAAAGAACAAGCTTATCGCGATTACCTGAGCGCACTACAAAGACTCAATCTATGGTTTGTTTCTGAGATCTTTTTCAATGTGTCAGATATTCCGGTTGATCAACTGGATACACCCCTGGATACAATTGCAGAATCACTGGACGATCATCCTTTATTAAACATTTCCAAGCAGCAAATCGGTGTAGCGGATGCTGCCATTAAAGAAAGAAAAGCTCAATTTATGCCAAAATTTAACTTGATGTACGGCAAACAAGAGATCTCCGGACAACCTGGCGGTTTTCACCAGTTTCAGGCCGGCATTCAGATTCCGCTGTTTTTCGGTCCCGAATTGGGAGGGATGCAATCAGCTAAATTGCAACGTTCGATAGCTGCACAGAATCTCCGGCAAACGCGGCAGGAGTTGAACACAACCTACCAGAGTGTCCGCGAACAGTACACCAAGTGGTTGAATTCATGGCGGTACTATCAGGAAACAGCACTTCCCATGGCACGGGAACAACAGGAGGGCGCGGTATTTGCTTACAAGGAAGGCGCGATTGATTATGTAACATTTTTACAAAATATACGCGAAGCGATACGCATTGAAATCGATTCATGGAATGCTTTTGGCAGTTACCTGGACAATCGCTTTCAATTGGAATACTTCCTAAAAACATCGCATTGACAGAATGATTAACCCAGTAAAGAGCAAATAAAAATGGACAAATATAATTTGTACTTATCTGTCTTGATACTAATCATGTTTTTTCTCTCGGGTTGTGACAGCAAGCCAGCGGATAACAGCGCCCTGAATGAAGACAGGAATCAAGTTTCCCGGAAAGATAGTGCACGTGAAAAGCACGATGAACACGATCACGGCGAGGAAAAACACAATGGGCATGATCATGAAGAAGCCAATGAAGTCCATCTTTCCGCATCCAGGCTCGCTAGCCTAGGCATCAAAGTAAATACCTTGCCAGAACGATCCATTTCCGGAAATATAAAAGTCAACGGCAGGCTTGCATTGTTTCCTCAGCATAGAGCCACGGTTACAGCCATTTTAGGAGCTAATGTCATGGCAATAAATGTGATAGAAAGCGAAAGAGTACAAAAAGGTCAGGTATTGGCTTATCTTTCGCACCCTAATCTGACGAATCTTCAGGCCGCCTATATTAGAGCCTATAATCAGATGCAATTTTTAAAAAATGAATATCAACGTGAAGAACATCTTTATGAAGCAGGCGTCGGCTCCGGCAAAGCTTACCAGCAAGCGCAAGCAAATTTTCTGGCAATGAAAGGTGAAGTCGCGGGCTTTGAAGCGCAGTTAATTCAGTTAAACATCAATGCGATAAAGACCAGGACTGGAGAAATCTTGCAAAATGTGCCTGTCGTCAGCCCGATTGATGGCTATATTGAAAAGGTTTTAATCCAAACCGGACAATTTGTCGACCCTAATGCCACATTATTTATGATCATGAATCTTGATCATATCCATGCTGATCTTATGGTGTTTGAAAAAAATGTCTCTGAGGTAAAAGAGGGCCAGAGAGTTACGTTCAGGGTTGAATCAATCCCGGGGAAAACATTATCTGCACAAATTTTTGCGGTTGGTAAAAATTTTGAGCAAACTCCAAGAGCAGTACATGTGCATGCAAGAATTGAACAGAAGGAAAACTTGCTTATTCCGGGAATGTACATATACGGAGAGATCCAAACAGGAAGCTCGCTCGTCAGTGCATTACCGGAAGATGCCATTGTCTTGGAAGAAGGAAAATCTTTCATATTTACGGCGGAGGCCCACCAAGAAGATGGAAAAACAGAATGGGTTTTTAAACCAGTTGAAGTCATAACAGGTATATCTGATGACGGATGGGTAGAAGTCAACCCAATTGAACCATTCCCCAAAGACGTCAATGTGGCATGGAACAATGCATATTATTTGATCGCGGAAATGAAGAAAGGCGAAACATCGCATGAGCATTGATCGATGCATTCTACCCAGATCCCATTGGAATTTCTATAGACCTTGAAATAAATATCGGAATCAATTATGCACATAAAAAAAGCTTTGGTCTTAAAAAGGTCATCGTATGGACAAGACGCGATATTTATATTTTTGTCATTATTGCGGCTGTTCCAACAGTTATCTATGAAACCTTTCATTTTCAGTGGCTGGCATTGCCATGGCTGCCCATGGCGATTATCGGCACAGCTGTGGCTTTCATTATCGGTTTCCAAAATAATGCCACATACAACCGTTTGTGGGAGGCACGGATGATTTATGGGGCTATTGTAAATTCAAGTCGAACGTGGGGAATGATGGTGAAAACATACATTACTAATAAACATGCACAACAGCTTTTATCTGATAGCGAACGCAAGGCAGTGCGCCGCAAGTTTATTTATCGTCATATTGCATGGCTTACTGCATTACGTCATCAATTACGCCAGCCGCGCGAATGGGAAACAATGGATAGAAACTATAATATTGAATACGAGAAATTCTTCACCGTTCCAGAACATCAGATAAGCTTGGAAGATGATATTGCACTGTATTTATCTGTAATAGATAAAGAATATATTTTGAGCAAGCAGAACCGAGCTGCACATATTATCAGCGTCCAGGCAGAAGAATTGAAAGAATTATTCAACAGAGGGTTGATAGATAATTTTCGTCACATAGAATTGCAGAGGGTTTTGTCTGATTTATATGAACATCAGGGCAAATGCGAACGCATTAAAAATTTTCCGTATCCACGTCAGTATGCGACACTTAACCTGTATTTCGTTTGGTTGTTTGTCATTTTGCTTCCTTATGGAATGATTCCGGAATTTGAAAAACTTGGACATCATATTACCTGGCTTACTATTCCCTTTTGTGTGCTGGTTTCGTGGATATTTCGCACCGTGGATAAAATAGGCGAATCAAGCGAAAACCCTTTTCAAGCAGGAGCAAATGATATCCCTATTACATCACTTAGCCGCACCATTGAAATTGATCTTCGTGAAATGTTGGACGAAACAGAACTGCCCTGACCCATTGAAGCGAAGAATGGTATTTTGATGTAAAGCTTATCCAGTATATAACCAATTTAAATTAAGAAACCAATCCGATGGTGTAAAAAGTGCTTTACTTAGCATTTTTGTTTGGCCGCGTATAGATAAATATTGAGTTTAGTTTCTTTGTGTAAGCAGCCTATTTATATATTGAAGTAATTGTATTGAAGCCAATACTGTTATCCGCATTGATCATTTTCAAACTCGAGCGTTGAATGCTCAATTTGAAATTTATCGTGTAACATCTGTTTTAAATTGAATTTCAGGCTATCCATATTCACATCTTTATCCAGAACCACATGTGCTTCCAGCGCGTTGCATCGTTCGTCAAGTTGCCAGATATGAACATGATGAACATTGATCACGCCATATTGAATTTCCATTGCGGCGATCACTTCATCAATGTCGATATGTTCCGGAGTTCCTTCCATCAGCAGATGAATGACTTTCGGTATTTCTTTGAATCCCTGCCGCAGAACATACCCAGAAATCAGCAAGGTCATCGCAGCATCCGTCCAAGTCCAACCATACAGCAAAATAAGTGTTCCGGCTATGATAACGCCGATGGATGCAAGTGCGTCCGTGACGTTATGCAAAAATACGGCTTTAATATTCATGCTGCGTTTGGATTGACTGTATGTCAGTAAAGCTGTAAAAGTATCTACGATCAAGGCAAATCCGGCCACGATTACAATCGTCCAGCCTTCGATTTCCTCAGGCGCGATAAAACGCATGATCGCTTCATAGCAGAGATACAGACCTATAATTATAAGCGTGGTCAGATTAATGAGTGCCGCAATTGTTTCGGCGCGTTTATAGCCAAAGGTTTTAAGTTGATCTGGCGGCTTGCGGCCTATGCGGATGGCCACCAGCGCAATCAGCATGGATGCTGCGTCACTAAAATTATGCAAAGCATCTGCAATGAGCGAAAGACTGTTTGAAATCAAGCCACCGATCACCTGCGCCAACGTCAAAAGAATGTTCGCGCTAACAGCCCACCATAGGCGGCGTTCACCTATTTCAGACGGATGAGCGTGATGTTGATTATTTCCTATGATGTGTCCTCTTTGTTTTAAAATGAGGGTGTGAGGGCGAACCATTAGTGCGTACTTTGCACGCGAACTTTTAGTTACCGTATGAATATGGTGGTTTCTACCAATATCATTCAATGACTGATTAGAAGAAAATAAATTATAAGCAATTGAAACTACACTAGTAACCGAATGATTAATAATGGTTATTATGGATACTTGGAGAAATATGCGTCAAGTCCTAAATTAGTTTATGCAGTTTGGTGATCATATGTAGCAATGTCTTTAAGCGCATTACCAATTTGTTTTGAAGCAACATCTAACTCATATGCTTTTTGCAAGTTGAGCCAAATTCTGGGGCCTGTTCCAAAGAACTTTCCGAGGCGTAAAGCTGTATCAGCCGTAACGCTGCGCTCACCATTTACAATCTGATATATTCGGTTCTTAGGCACATCAATCTTTTTGGCCAACTCACCCGCATTGATGCCAATAAATTCAAGTTCATCGGCCAGAATCTCGCCAGGATGTATAGGTTCACCTATTCTTTTTGTCATGTCTTTTATCTCCTAATGATAGTCGACGATTTCAACGTCATACGGCTCATCATTCCACTTAAAGCAAATACGCCATTGCATGTTGATACTGATGCTATATTGGTCTTTTCTATCACCAATCAGTTTTTCAAAGCGATTGCTGGGAAAATTTTCCAGTTCTTTTAATGTTTCAGCTTCATTTAGCAACCTTAAGCGTCGCTCGGCCCGTCGTCCAATACTAGAAAAACGTTTTACAAACTTACCGGAATAGAGCTTCTCGGTATATTTGCATTTAAAACTTCTTATCATTATTCCAACAATAATACTAATTACGAGTTACGTCAAGAATAACTTTTTACACCTTATATGAAGATTGAGGGCTCTGTTGCAAAAAATTGCACATCTCAGAGCAAGTTTCTGATATGTCGAATTATGTGCTATAGATATTGAATTGACTTTCAATTAGACGGATTTCTCCTATGAGGCCCTGGTCATATTTCCATGCATCTATCTGTCCTTTTCTGAACATGTGCATGAGTTCAAATCCTTTAATCGTTGCATAGGCGGTCTTCATTGATTTAAACCCACGTACTGGATTGATCAGCCGTTTGAGTTTGCCATGATCGGCTTCAACAATGTTATTCAGGTATTTCACTTGCCGGTACACCGTGTCTTCCGGGCATTTTCCCTCTTTCTTCAGTTCATCAATGGCGGGGCTGAAAGTCGGCGCTTTATCTGTATTGAAGGTTTGTGGATGCGACCATGGCTTGATGGATTTAAGTGCTTTTGCCAGGAAGAGTCTGGCCGCTTTTATATTGCGGGTTGAGGAAAGATAAAAATCTATGGTATTTCCGGATTTATCGATAGTCCGGTATAAATACGCCCACTTTCATTTGACCTTCACATAGGTTTCATCTATTCGCCAGCTAAGGCCAGTCGTTGGCTTCCAGTACCATCGCAGACGTTTCTCAATTTCCGGCACATACTGCTGAACCCAGCGGCAAATGATCGTATGATCTACTTCAAACCCTCGTTCCAGCATCATACCCTCCAGATCACGATAACTGATCCCATATTTGCAGTACCACCTGACACAACCCAGAATTATGGCACCCTGGTAATGCCGCCATTTGAAATCACTCATTGCTTTTCCTCATCTGAAAAACAATGCTAAGCTAAGCTGAAATTCGGATTTTTGCAACAGAGCCCTCTATCGTTACCTTGCACCCAATGGTGCGTTAAGAGATTATGGCAAAAGGGTTTTGGGCTTTGACAAATAGCGCAGTAAAGGGTATCAAGCGGTGTTGAAGATCATTTTGTGTTCAGAAAAAAGGTGCCGTCAACAACAAATTTTCTACTAAATCCCGTGAGATTTTTGAGCCTTTTGTTAAATAGCACCCAATGAGTTTATTCACAAAAATAAAACAATATGCACAACATCTAAAGTCAGAGATTTATGCACTTTATTTGGCATCCCGTGATCCTCGAACGCCATGGTATACGAAACTGATTGTTGCTTCCATCGTAGCCTATGCTCTCAGCCCTATTGATTTGATTCCTGATTTTGTGCCAATTCTCGGCTATCTGGATGATTTAATATTGTTGCCATTAGGTATTGCTCTGGCAATAAAATTAATTCCTGATTCAGTCTTGATCGATTGCAGAATACGAGCTTCGGAATCCATTAAAATGGAAAAACCGGTCAACTATGTCGCTGGCGCAATTATTATCACGATATGGTTAATATTTGGAGCATTTTGCATCATGTGGATCGATCAAGATTTTATGTCATATATTCCGACATAGTAAATTACTTTTTATAGTAAAACTTGAAGATTGAGACTATTTTATTTACTGTTTATCACGTTATTATTCCTAGTAACTGGATGCAATTCATTACCTTTTCAAAAAACAATCCCACCTGAAACGCCTATAAAAATAATTGTATCGCAAATAAAAATGGATGCACCTCTATCTTCGCCGAACGATTTGCATTCTTTTAAAGATCCAATTCCTTCCCCAGATAGGCCAATTGTTTTGGCTCAATTGATCGAAGAAGTTGAAACTAGGGCTCAAAAACTATTTACAGAACAATTAGCACAGCAAGCAGGATTTATTGTAGTTCCATTCGATAAAGCATATCAAACAAGAACAGAAGTTAATTCACCTTCTCAATGGCTTAATAAAGAACAACGCATCGCAATGGGTTCTAAAGCCGGTGCTGATATTGTGATTTCAGGTCGTATACTCGACTTCGGCAAGGTTCAATGGCAATACTGGGTAACTGGCTTGCTTCTTTCGATGGCAGTGGAAACACTCATTGTAGGAGCAGCAACTGGATTTAATCCTAGTATTATGGCACTAGCTGCTGCAAGTGAACTAGTGACTGATTTGCCCTTTTGGTGGGGTGGCGCATACATAGCTGGATGGGTTTTTCGGCCTGTTCGGATAAAAATAAAAGCTATGCAAATTACTGAATGTGAAAAAGTTGTCTGGAAAGAGCAAGAATTAATGGTGAAGATACCTGGAAAATCACTCAAGAAGCACTCACCAGAAGCACAAAAACGTAAGGAAGTGCAATTAGGTGTCAATTTAGAGGAAACATTAAAGGAATTGGCAAAAATTGCAGGACGCGAATTAAGAATCAAACCATGCAAAGAACATAATTTTTAAATAGATCGTGAATTGATCGAATGTTGGAATATACTGTATTAGTGTGATTACCAAGGGAAACTGTCGGTCTAATTACCTGTATTAGCTCCGATCAAATCTGACACACCACTTGCAAAAGTGAGAGTTACCCGTTTTGATAAAGGTATCGAATCTTAATCAAAACAAAAAAGGTAACTCTCAATGACACATACTAAC
>NZ_QAAE01000028.1 GCF_003046585.1 Nitrosomonas aestuarii
ATAAAAAAGTAATTGTGGAATGAGGCACGACTTGCTAAAGTGATTATGACAAAGTCGCTCGGTAATTAGACCGACAGTTTCCCTTGGTAATCACAGATTGGATGACAACAGACAAACAGCTGTGTGGGATCATGTTTCATGATGAAACAATATTATTTTCTTGAATCAGAAAGTTATCATATTTACAAGGATTGGGTGCTGCTTAAAAATACAAGAATTATAGTAATATTAATAACCGTCCTTAGTGTAAATAATTCCGACACTTAGTGTGAAGTTTTTTGGCATGTGTGGCTGAGCCTTTATTGCTTTACTACTTAGATACGCTCAAGCCTTTGCTCTTGATTTGTCTTCGGTTACTTAAAGCTTACTCAGAAATTTTGCGATTAATTATTCGCTGCCGAGTAGAAATTCCGGTTTGAGATAAATTGACGGGTATACTCGAGCACAATTTTTCTGAACCTGATCATATGTCTCCCATAATGCTATTTTATCAGCAAGTTATTTCGGGTAAATAAAACCTGCGCCAGCATAAGCAGGTTCATGATCAGGAAGATGCTGTTAATTACGTTTGGCTCGGATATTGCTGATTATATAAATGCGGCAGTACCTAGTAGCGGCGCAGCAACCAATTGGTTAACGGTATGGGCGTGTGCCATACGGATATCCCATTCACATCGTTTCGATATGGTCTAAATTCCGATGCAGAAACTGCAATTGCTTCCTGATACCTGCGCGACGTTTCTTGCTTGAGGGGCGTTTAAGGCTTGACTAAGCTCAGGTAGGCTTTTCTGGTAATCTCGCGATAAGTGCGCGGTTCTTTATCTGCCAACGGTTGCTCTGCAGCCATATCTGCAGTATTGCTTCCAGAATCAGCTGTGCTGTGATCCAATACGGCAGCATTACCTTCATCATTATCGTCATCGTCCATTTTTACAAATTTCTTTGTTTTGTCCTGTTCAACTACGCCAATGATCACTTCGTGAAATTCATCAAATACCGCTTGTCTCATCCACTTGCGTACATCAATCAGTAGTGAGGATGCAAATGCTGCTTCCGACTGAAATCCTTTCAGACCAATAAATACTGCAAGTACGGATTCTCACGGATCTGCTCAACAGTCTCATCATCTGATACCGATAACTTATGTTTGATGATGACAGCGCCAATCACGATACGAGTATCTTTTATTGGACGGTCTAACCTTAAAGATAGCATCTTATGGTAGCTCTCAGCCAGTTCGTCCCATGGAATACAGTCACTCAGCTTTACCCGGCGATTGTCGGGATCAAGAACCATATCTGGCGGTATACTAAACCCTTCAAGGGTGAGTTAGTTGCTTTTGATTTTTATATCGAATCATGGCGCACGATTTTTGCTGTTATCTCACTGATTTACTTGAACTATTTTACTAAAATATACGTCAAGTATAAATGTAATCAATCGCTTGTGCTTTCTGGGTAGGCCCTAGTTATGGATGGAACAGCATTCCATTTCAATTTTAGTGCGGGTATCGAAGCTTTAAAATAAGTTTCCATTGGTAGTGTGCGAAGTATTGTTTATGCACACACTACTGTATAGTACACATTTGGACAATTGTTACAGAGATTCCAGGAATTTGATCAGACTTGCACGGTCGGCTGCTGAAAGTGCGCGAAAATTTTCTTTTGTAGCTTCGGCCTCACCGCCATGCCAAAGGATGGCTTCTGTCAGGCTCCGGGCCCGCCCATCGTGTAGAAAGAAGGTGTGACCATTAACGATCTTGGTATAACCGATTCCCCACAATGGTGGCGTTTTCCACTCTCGCCCTGTTGCCAGAAAGTCGGGCCGTCCATCGGCCAGCCCTTCACCCATATCATGCAGCAACAGATCAGTATAGGGATGGATTGTCTGGTTTGACACTTCAGGAACGCCCTCTAATTCGCCTGTTTTAACGGTGGGAATATGACATGCGGTACAACCAGTAAGGTTAAATAGGATCTGTCCTTTCTTTACTTCCGGGTCATCTATATTTCTTCGAGCCGGTACCGCCAATGTTTGTATATAAAATACAACATCATCCAGTATTCCAGGCTTCAATTCCGGATCATCCTTTAGCCCATCGGACTGGGGTTGACCAGCAGTACTTTCTTGTGGAAATAGTTCATTTGTAATACCCATATCACTGTGATAAGCACCTGCACTTTGGACAAGTACGGATGGAACATTTGCTTTTAATCCAAAACGACCGAGGGCAGTTGTTTTGCTAACAATGTCCCAGACATAGTTAGGGCGACCGGATATGCCATCGCCATCTGCATCATCTTCGTCAGCCCAGTCAAGCATTGTCTCTTCGGGAATGGCCTCGAGTAATCCACGTCCAAATACTGGCGGAGCAACGCGTGGTGACGTCATATAGACTTCTGGTAAAGGTCTATAGGCGTCGACAATAGTAAAAGTCGGTTTGCGTAGCTGATAGGGTGTTCCGTCTTCAAATTGTCCATTAATTTTCGTGTAGATTGTTTCTACCTGGGCTTCAGGTTGTACGCCAAAAACAGCCCGGTCAAATAACTGAGTACCAAAACCGGGCACGGGTAGCGGACCATTAGTTTCCGGGTCCGAGCCTGGGATACTGAGGCGGAGAAAAAAAGAATTGGAAATACCGCCTGCCACCGGCGGTGTTCCTCGCCCGTCTTTTGGATGGCAAGCAGCGCAACTAGTGTTATTGAACGCCGGTCCAAGTCCGCTGTTTATAATTGCCGGTGCTGTAACAAAAGTTTGCTCGAATTCGGTATCACCAATTATATGCCGTGCCTCACCCTCGTCATCCAGATTGGGTGCGGGGTTATCAAATGCGTTGCTACTCTGGTCAAAGATGGTTGTATCTCCACCTGACAATTCATTATTAATTGCAATCAATTCAATATTAGAAAAATCACTTTCTCCATCTTGATTGTAGGCAGTAATAGCGACATACAGCATATCGCCATTATTTAATTCTGCCGCAAAATCTGTTTGTTCACCAAGATCAATGTGGTGAATTGTCTTAACCGGAATTTTTACCGGGTATTCAGCCCAGTATAATTTATAACCCTGAGCGCCTCCAACGGGTTGCCAGCTTGCGCTGGTAGACAAGCCACTAACTGTATAAGAAACAAAAGGTGCAGCTGGCGGGGCAGCTTGTACATTGGATAAAATAAGGAAAGTAATAAAGAAAATAAACAGCTGTTTCATGACAACTAGAAGTAGATGATATGGATATGGTATTGCTCAGTACTATGCCTGATATCAATATGTCAAGTGTGTAAAATTATAACAAACCGATAAAGCTATATTGGGACGAGAGCGTCACGATGATTGCTGTAACGGTTCAAGCTGGATGAGCCCGATTCGATTATTGCGCTAAAGCTGATAATTGATTCGACAAGGTTACTAAGAGCATATTTACTGCATCTATAGCCGCCTGTACTTCGGTGGTACTGGTCGAAATTGCTTCGGCAAACGGTTGGGGAATCGCATCAATGGCCGCAATCGCTGCTTCAATCTGACTATTGATCGTTTCATCCAAAGCTGGATTCACCGACTTGACCAAAGCATTTAAACCGGGTCCTTCGGACAATAAATAATTTCCGGTATAAACATTGCGAATTGCCCGGACATTATCCATAAAATCGGCTCGCGAATTAAAACTAAATTGTGATTCAACCATTGTTGCGTCGCCTAGCCTTATTGGATCTTCAAGCTTTACGCTTCCTAATTCGCCAGCAATGCCAATCATGCCATTAATCATTTCTTGAAGAGCTGCTGTTTGACTCGTGTATGTAGTACTACCAACACCCGCCTGAGCAAACTCTGCAAGGAAATTCCCATCATTTGGATTCCAGCTTTGTGCCAGTCTTTGGGTGTCGTTAGCCAGAACACTTGTCGCTGCTCCTAAGTACAGTAATTCTCTTTCCGTGAATTCTGCACTGGCCTTATTGCCATCTGCTCCAAATAACAAAAATTCGATAACATGGAAGCCTTTCAAATCGTCACTGAATGCACTGACTGTTTCGACGGTTAATGCCGTATCGCTATCCAGTACATTTTGTAAATCAGTCGAATTTACCGGCCAGCTATCCATCGCCGGGTCTAGCCCTTCGGTATCAACCGGGCCGAATAAAAATGCTTCTGATTGTTCCCAGGGACGTCGCGTATCACGCCACTGTTGCTGAACTGCTGAAAGCTGATCGTCACTTGTTTCAAATCGCAATTTAACTACCATGGTATTGAGTTTTTCTGCACGATCGGCCAGATCACGATAAGTATTGTAGATTACATTACCGGCATAGTTTTGAATCACCTGCTCTAAAGAAGGTGTGCTGGCGTCAGCCGAAATAACGAGTCGACGTGGAATTGAATAAGCACTAGGGCCATCTGCATTTTCCGCGCGGACAGAAACAAAGTAACCACTTTCTATTGGAAGCGTTACACTGATGCGGTTTGTATTGCCCATATCAAATTCACCAATAGAAGAGCCATTAGCGAGACTGGACACAAGAATAGTATATTTTTCAGCCCCAGGTACTTCATCCCAATAAAAATGAACTTGTGGTCCATCTGGGGAGATATATAACGTTGGTGTTGCTGGTGGCTTTGCCCATGCAAATGATGTCAAGAGCATGCCGACAATTATGAATTTAATTTGATTCTTCACAGTAATTACCCTTCAATTATAGTTATTTTGTATGCACTACATAAATCTTTTGATATCGCAACAATTTCCTTGCAAACAGACTGTATCTAGAAGATTCTTACTAAATCCTTAGCTAGATGGCATTTAGAGCGTGTTGTTGATTTCTGGCAAGACTCAATGGGGCGAACGTGTACGGAGCGGATTACAACGCAGCCAGTAATTAACAGTGATATGCTATCAGTAGCACCAAGTCATTCGCCAAATAGAAAATCCTCGTCGTACATAAACAACTAATACTCATTCAGTTACTGATATTTTAAAAAGGTCAGCTGAGGAGTTTAGATTTAATTCAAAAACCTAAGTGATGAGTGATGTTTAATGCGCATTTTTTTCGATTTTAATAAAGTGCAACGTAGTGCAGATTTAGTCAGAACCAACAAATCAATTTTAGATCAAGCTCACAGTCTTGATTCATAAAAAATAGTTCATTATTAATAATGATATTAATAATGATTATTATTCATTATTGTTTATAATGTCAAGCTTTGATCTAAATTTGAGTATAGATTAAGGATTAAGCGAATCGCCCCGGGTTTCCCGGACACTTCTGGACCTGAATCAGGTGGTGAGGGTATGTAGACGCTTGCGCTTTGCCCAAGACAGTGCCAGTAAATACTGAAATTCAGCAGGTATACGGTAAGTGGGAAATTTTAAAAAATCCCAACACATCCAGGAGGTTTAAAGCAGAGATGTGTTGGGTACCTACCTATATAAACTTTTAACTACTCCAATCATCCGACTACGCATAATGCTATGCGCTGATTGGTGCGGTGATATATTGCCAGACAAAGGGCATTCTTTATGAATGAAAAAATATTATATCCAACATTATTTAATTATGCAAATGATAATTGTTATCATTATTATTTATGTTAATAGGATTTTCTCTTAACTTGATTGCCGGTAATTTGTTGGGTGCTTCAGTATGAAATATTTATCAAGCGGTGTGCTGAATTATCGGTGTTCGTATTGACGCATTAAAAATCTCATTTTTTAGATCACGTAGTTTTCACCTGTGTTAACAGTTTTCAGCCTCTCCTAAAATCGAATACGTTCATTTCTCCCTGGTAACAATATCGTTACGCCGGTCATGAAGCTGTGTGGTGCGGATCCGAGGCACGACCTGCATGTTAGTTAGCGCACTGACACGTGCAAAAGAATAAGCCATGAGCCCCAGAATAGCCCGGTCGCGCAGATCCGATAACTTGCCTGTGTTCAGCGATTCAAGCAGTTCAGGCATTTCATGCTCATCAAGGATTGTTGTTTTGCCTTCTCTAACAACGTGTTTCGGTCCATGCACCGAAGCTGCCGGATTAAAAGTTATCACCTGGTCGATGACCAGCCAGTCGAACAGCATACTCAAAGCTGCCAGGTGTTGTTTCACCGAAGGTGCGGAATGGGTACCGGCAAGTTCTTCCACATAGGCAGCTACGACGACGGGTTCAATCGCGGTCAGGCCAACCGCTCTTTTTTCACACCAGTGCATAAACCGGGTCGCCGCTCGAAAATATGCCGACCGGGTATTCTAGTTTCTGATCTGGGCGGTGAAGAACTCAACAAATCGTGTTGACGGGCCACGCCTGCATCAGAAATTAACACCGGAAGTGACAGATTTTCACGTTGAATAATCAGCGTATTTTTCATGTAAGTTACTATAACATAAAGTTATTTATGTTATTTATAAACTAAACTAACAATGATTGAGGCTCCATAATGTAATTGCGTATCATTACAGACTTCTTTAAGAGGCAATATACCATTGCTATATACATTGAAAATTATACTATGCGTATATAGCGACTAATGGGGTATGTCACGTCAACCGGTTCAGTATTTGAAAATAACAGAACCCAGGCTGTCAGTCTGCCTGCTGACAGTCGTTTTCCCGAAGGTATTAAACGAGTCACTGTACGCGTTGTCGGGCAAGATCGTATTCTTTCTCCAATAGAGAACACCTGGGACAGTTTTTTTATGTCAGAACAAGGTGTGACTGATGACTTCATGAATGAGCGCGCCGCCCAGGACCAGGCAGAAAGAGAAAAATTCTAAATGCTCAAGTTTATGTTCGACACCAGCATTGTGATTTATGTCATTAAGCGCAGACCGGTTGAGATTTTAGAGACTTTTAATCGTCACGTAGGGCAAATGTGTATTAGTTCGATCACTTTGACCGAGTTGATTCATGGTGCTGAAAAGAGTACCAGGAAAGAACACAATTTACGCCAGGTTGAAGATTTTACATCCCGCTTGGAAGTACTGGCATACGGAACTAAAGCAGCAGCTCACTATGGCGATATACTCGCCGATCTGGAAGGTAAAGGAACTATGATTGGTGTGAATGATTTACATATTGCAGGTCATGCAAGAAGCGAAGGCCTGACACTGGCCACTAATAACTGCCGTGAATTTGAGCATGTTAGTGCATTGCGTATAGATAACTGGGTCGAATCCAACAAAGGCGCTTAGCGACAATTCTTTATCAGAAATTCTATTGCAACCTGCTACTGTCCTAGTATGGTGCAACAATTGCAGATTGTTGGAATCGATTGAAAATATTCCACCAGCAGAATTTGAAATGACATATTATCGCCAATTGGAAGAGTCGGCTGATGCGGCCTGACTCAAACAAAAAAATCTCCGAAAAAGTCGAGTCGATTCATTTTCCCGACGCCGACGGACTGCACTAATCCCCATTACACACAATCCCATCCCAAGCAATGCAAAGCTTGCAGGTTCAGGAACCGCAACTGTACTTACTTGGAAATTATCAAAACCGATATCTGAACTGGAATTAGGGGTGCCAAGCACTCCGAGCATCTGGATTGTTGTTTTAATACTAGCGGCGGAAAATGTGAAATTGCCAGTACTATTAATACCCACGTTGCCTGAGTTGCCAAGAACTGCTCCACCAATTCCTACTCCATCAAATGCACTTACGTTTATGCTGTGGGTGGAGCTATTGCCAATTTGGAGTATATCGAAGTCCACCTCGTAGAGATTACCGATGATCGTATCAAAACTCATGAACATGCTGCCCACAGTTTCAGGTCCACCAAAAAATATCGGTAATGGTGCGAAACCAACGGCGACACTTCCTGTATTGACGGTGTAAATAATATCCCCGCCGGTAATGGCGGTGCTAGTAAATGTATTGGAGGAACTGATACTGGTCCCTACTGACGGGTTGGTGTTTGTGTATTGATCATCAATCACCAGAACTGGCAACGCGTGGGCGATGCCGCCAATTCCAGCATACCCCAGTAAAATGGCAATTATTCCTGTGATGTAAAACTTATTTTTCATAACGTGATTCCTGTTTTATAGTCAGAAAAAATGCATTTAGTTTGTTGCGATTGTTCATGCAGATATTTACATTTTCTTGCCATTCGTGTCAATTAGTTCTCTACACCTAGGAGCCTGTCGGGCTTTGGTGATTTCGAGTTGTAAATCGGAAAAATGTGACATACATTACCAAATAAGAAATGACTGAGTGGGAATAATTTTTTTATCAAAAATCTTTCACCATTTCCCTTTCTTCTTTGCCATTTTAATCTTATCCGACGGACCCCTAGAAGGGGTTTTGGGTCCAAAATTCAGACTAAACCGATGTTTTTCGCGACAGAGCTGCCAATAAAAAACCCACCGAAGTGGGTTTAAGGACTGCTACCATTTAATGGAGAATGTCAGGTATCTATGGGATTGTTTTATAAAATTTAGCGATCTGGACTAACCTTTAATCCTGTCTGATTCAGCAAATTTCTGTTGGTACGCTTGTTCCTCGGCCATTTTGTTATGGTACGCAGCTTTTTGCAGATTTTCTTCTGCAGCTTTTTCGAATTCGTGAATTTTATAAACCACATGTTTTTTGATACGCTGTCCATTCCTACCTAAGAAACTGGTGCTAGGCTTATGGTTGAACGCTTCTACCTGTTCTTCTATTTTAGCCTGCATTTCTTTGGCTTGATCTTCATAGTAATGTGCCAATACATTATGATCAACATTGCTTTTACCATTTAATACAGTCGCATTTACTGCTTCGCTTTGTTCTGCAGCAATGGAACTCATCGGCATAGCGATGACCATAAAAGCAAAAATTGACAATATTGTAAAATATTTAACGGTTTCTGTTTTCATGATAGTTGCTCCTTGAATTGACTGTTGACTTGAATATAACTCTAAACAAGTCAACATCCGAAGTATATTGGGGAGACTATTATTCTTATCTAATGATTACCATTAGGTATTTCGAGGGGATCGCAATAGATTGAAAGTTGCTCATTATCGTTACAAGGGGCAGAAGCTCTCCAAACTAACGACCGAGCGTTTTGGACAAAAAATCATTCTCCATGGTCAATTGACCAATCTTCGCTTGCAAAGACTGAATCTCTGATTCTCTATCCGGTGCCAGTCCCTTACCCGAGGCAAACACTTCGCTACTCTGCTCAATCAGCTGTTTCTTCCATTTCACGATCAGATTGCTGTTGATGCCATATTGCTGAGAGAGTTCAGTTAGCGTCTTATCGCCCTTGATCGCAGCCAGTGCAACTTTTGATTTATATTCCGGTGAATGATTTCTGCGTTTCTTGCTCGTTTTCTATACTCCTTTTAGTTATAAAAATAATCATACAGAAAATAACTCCTTAACTTACCCCTCCCGGTGTCCAATTAACCGGGGCCACTTCAATCAGCTACCACATCACTGTGTTTGCGTTTCGTCGTGACCTTGTGCGCAACACGTTGCCGAACTTTCAGATTTAATCGACGCATTAGTGTACGGGTGCGATAACGGCCAATGTGGAAGCTTTCTTCACGTAGTTTCCTGGATATTCCTGGCCGCCAAGGCTGTTTTTGCTTTCCTTAAATAACGCTTTTAAACGGCGATACAAATGCAGCTCGGCAGATGTAATGATTTTGGCCGGTCGCTTGTGCCAAGCATAATAAGCTGAGCGGCTCACGTTCATAACGGTGCAAAGCAATATGATCGGATAAGCAACTGAATGCCGGAGAATGAATTGGTACTTCATTTCATTTCCTGCGCGTCGATGCCACTGGCCTTTTTTAGAATCTCTTTCTCCATACGCAGATTCTTAACTTCCTTTCGCAGGCGGTTCAATTCAGCACGCTCATCTTCGGACAAACACTCTTTGGATGACTGCTGTTCCTGCTGTTGCTTCCATCAATAGAGCATATTGCTGCGAATGCCCAATGAATCCGCCGCCTGCTGTACGCTGTAGCTTTGTTCCGTAATTAATGCAACTGCTTCTTCTTTAAACGACTGTGTATATCGTTTGCAAATTCGTCTCTCTTTCATAAACACCTCGATTAGTGACAATAATATTGTCTCTCATCAATGTGTCCATTTCCATTAAGCTAGAACAAGTGCGGCTGGCTTATCGGGTGGTTCCAGTCATTCCGGCATTATGAATGTAGGTTTTGTGATTCTGGGTCGGGCTTGGAATAACTTTTCTATTCTTGATCCATTAGACAGTTTTGTTGGTTTTATCATGTCATTGGCTATTTTAGTGATTCTGCCAGTGATCGCGGTCAACATGCTGCTTTTGTTGATTGCATCCTGGGTATTGCTGTACGCAGGTATCTTTTTATTGGGGTTTGGTGGTGCCCGATGGACAACCGATATTGCCATTAATTATTTTAAAGTGGTCCTCGGTGTTGGTCTTCGATTGTTTGTAATGCTCCTGATAGTAGGTGTGGGTAGCAAATTGCTGTCCAGCTTCTACGGCAAAATGTCAAAAAATGTGCTGAATTTTGAAGAATTGGCGGTGATGCTGATTTTTACCATCGCACTCTGGGTATTGATTTCCAAACTGCCGCCATTGGTGTCCGGTATTGTAACCAGCAGCAGTATCGGTTCGGCTGGCGGTATTGGTGGATATTCCACAGGCAGCTTTATGCCAGTAGTAGGCGCTACAGTAGGAATTGCAGTTGGTGCGGCAGGCGCAGGTATGGCTATGGGTGCATCGGCACTGCATAACCGTCTGAGTAATGGTGATACTGTGGATGAGAGCGTCAGAAGAACAATAAAGGCCGCCAACAAGATTGATGACACGGTGAAACCGTGGAAGCCATCCCAATGAAACAATATCTCGCAATTACAGTATTGATGCTTCTGCTGGCCGCGCCTGTCCATGCTAAAGATTCATGCAGCACCGTACTTTGCATGGCCGGAATGCTGCAGGGTGTTGGTGTTATATCGGCGTGTACAGGTTCTGTTCAGGATTACTTCGATATCATTATGTTTAACGGTCATGGTGGCATTAGCCTGAACAAGACCTTTAAAGCACGCGGCAGGTTTCTGGGAAAATGTACATCAGCAGGTAACTGGCCGAAGATGATCAACAGCCAATACGGCAGACAACTGGAGTTCTGACATGTTCTTGAAAAAATTTATACCGGTTTTATTGATGGTAATCATGGTTGCAGGATGCGCCAATATGACACAATCACAACGCAGTACTGCACAAGGCACGGCGGCGGGCACCGGTATCGGTGCTGCTGCTGGTGCTGTTATCGGTGCGATTGCCGGTGATCCGGCGCTGGGCGCGGGTATTGGCGCCGGTGTCGGCGCAATAGGCGGTTATATCTGGTCTTCACGCATGGAGAAGCAGAAACAGCAAATGGAGCAGGTCACTACTGGTACCGGTATTGAAGTCACGCAAACGCAGAATAACCAGCTCAAAATGGATGTGCCGGGTGATTTTTCGTTTGACACGGGGCGTGCCGATATCAAACCTGAAATGCGCCCGGTATTAAACAGTCTTGTGGCCGGACTTATGAGTAATTCAAATGCCCAGGTAAACATTATCGGACATACCGATAATACCGGCACGGATACAATTAACAATCCGCTGTCCGTCAACCGTGCTGCCAGTACGCGTAACTATATCGTCAGCCAGGGCATTGCGATGAATCGTATTCATATCGATGGACGCGGATCATACGAGCCGGTAGCGTCGAATGATAATGTGGCGGGTCGTGCAAAAAACCGGCGCGTGGAAATCTATATGTTTGAGCCGCAGCAAGCACAACAACAGCAACTACCGCAGCAACAAATACAGCAGCACCAGATGCAGCAACAACCGCAAAACCTGATAAAAGAGCAGCCCGGCATTCAACAGCAGATACAGTATCAACCCATGCCAGCATACTAAAGCATGATGGATATGCCGCAGGATATGCAGGATTTATCCAGATACGGCATCACAGCTGATCATGTCGCGCAGGCCGATTGTTATGCTTACGATCTGGCCGCCTGGCGCATGCGTCAGCATATCAAGAACGACCGGGGTGATATCTGGACAAAGGCAGCAAACTATCATTCAAGAACGCCAGAATATAATTCAAAGTACCGTGCTGACTTGATTGCCAGGGCGGTCAAATGGGCGGATTGGTTGGAAGAGCGATTTGACGCAACAGTAGGGGATTGACCATGAATCTCCATCGATTGTGATGAATGGACATAGAATCCTGCATAAATTTAATCGACCATAATAATTGACGCGAGACATTAATTCACTGTACGTATTAAGGTCGACACAATATGATCAGACTTCTGTAGGTTTGCTGCTATTTGTGGAAAAGCAGGAAAATGTCGTCTATCAACGGACCGGTCTTAAGTTTGTAAGACATGATGCGCGATTGTTCGATAAAAAGCTGCTGGTTGGAAAAGGGTCACTTTTGAAGTATCAAGCAGATTCCGAAATACAAATCCAGATCGTAAAAAATAGAGGGTGTGAATGATAGTAAGAAATCGGTGTTTCCCTAGATTTATACAGTCCTACATTCACCGCATTAATATTTAAGGAATTTTTTTAGGTATAAATAAGCAATTTGCTTATTCCTTAGACAGATGGTGTTGTATATATTGTGTTACAAAGGGGAGTAGTGGTTCGTGAATTAATCGCCGTTCTCCTGTCGTTAAAAGCTTGTTTACCTCCGCAAAATAGGAGTAATCGATGTGACAACAGGTTATTTACGGTTATCCGCCATCCTTCTTTTAATGTTGATTGGTTCAGTAGCGACTGCTAAACCTTGGTGTCACCTAGGACCGTACATCGATACTCCAGTTGTTTCTTGGTCTGGAGCAGTACTACAGAATTATATAACTGAGAACAGAATATCCGGCTCACCAACAGCCACAGGTTTAGCAATTATAGCGTCAAATCATTATTGTAATAATGCTGACCTAGGCCACACATCGGCTTCACACGGCATTCCCGAACGGGGAATAGGTGCCTGGCAAACCGGGCCAGAAAGCTTTTACACCTTTAACGCAGTTTACAGCATTGATCAAGGATTATCGTTCTTCTGCAAGATATGTGACCCAGATGGCGTATTCGGTGGCGACATCCAAATTGACAAAGTCGTCGATAGGGTTGGTGACACGTTAACCTACACAGTAATTGTCTTCAGCGATGGCTCGCGTGACGCAAACAATGTCATAGTAACGGACGTCTTGCCGCCTGGGTTAATCTACGTTAGTCATAAACTTGATGGGGATGCGGCAACATTTAATCCTGCAACTGGCATCCTGACAATTCCTGAACTCAGATTCCTTGTTCAACTGGAAATTAAGCTTACGATCGGCGAGAATGCTTGCGGAACAATAGAAAACGTTGCGAAAATAATAAGTCCCCTTGACAGCAACCCCAATAACAATGAGGCGAGCGTGGCAATAGTTCTGCCTCCATGTCCAGAGGAATGCGTGCCGCCACCGGCTAATATGGTCGCTTGGTGGCCATTTGATGAAGAGTCCGGTCCAGTTGCTACTGACCTGGCAAGGGGGCATGACGGAACGCATACCAATGGACCCGTTCCCGTGGTTGGTTTTATTGGAGGGGCGCTCAGCTTTGATGGGAGTGATGACTTCGTCGAAGTAGCTGACAGTGCCGCTCTCGACTTTGGTACTGGAGATCTGTCGATTGACGCTTGGGTGAAGACACAACAGGTGTCAGGTGTTTACATCATCGTCGATAAACGAGTTGAGAAATCGTCGCCAGTTGGAGTACAAGGATATTCCTTGTTTCTCACAAATGGTTTACTTGGATTTCAACTTGCAGATGGAATCGGATCCGAGGTGTGTTCCTCTGATCCGACCGAGTCTTCCTGTACAAACTATGGTTCGAGTGCGTTCGTTGGAGATGGTGCGTGGCACCATATTGCAGTAACCGTCCAGAGAGGAGCGTCAGATGGTGGACGCTTCTATGTCGACGGTAAGCTTGTCGGTAAATTTGACCCAACGATACGAAAAGGTAGTCTGACCAATTCGTCACCGTTAACGATTGGGCGAAGATCAGATAATCCTAGTGGTGGATATTTTCATGGTGAAATTGACAATATCGAATTGTTCAACCGTGTGCTGACTCCAGCAGAAATTCTCAGACTTTACGAAGCGCAAGATACTGGAAAATGTAACGATAATTTATTTCCACAATGGGATGTACACTTCTGCCCCACGGATGACGTTAAAAAAACAGCAACAACAATGCTGTGCAACTATTCGGGAACGCCTGCATCATATGATGTTGAATTTTCTAGTGTTGCTGCTGGTACACAACTGGCAAGCTCGAATGGTCAGGTTTTAAATTGCCCTTCAGCTGGACCGACGGCCTTTATAAACCAAGATCCATCTAATCCTGTCGACGTGAACCCGCAAAGTTGTGTCGCCGTTAATGTTAGCATGGGCATGTTTGATCCTAACCCGTCCATCGTCTCGTGCTATCAAATTGATGCAACCAATCTCGATACAAGAAACACTGTCACGGCTGGTGGCCAAGTATGGGTGAGTTCAGTTTGGTGTGCAAAACCGGATCCAGTTGTTGTCGGCGGTGGTGCAAATACTAACCCTGGTCCTCTGATAATTGAGCAAAGTGCGTCTCAAGAGGTAACGTTTAATGTTACTAATGCGACTGAAGTTTCGAGACTGTTTGACTATGAAATTGAAATCATGCCATCCGATCAGAACCTAGCCAAACCGATAATCAGTCTAAACGGATTGGAGGTAGGAACAAACCTTCGAGGAAGAATAGCGTTTGAGCCGGGTGAATCGAAAAGTATTTCAATGATAGCCACAGTGGTTGAGCATGTTCCTTTTGTAATGAACGACTTATTGCTTTGGGTTGATCTGGATGGCGATGGCGTGAAAGAACCATTTAGCTCGGTCGTAATACGGTCAATTCCTGCACAGGTTGAATGTGACCCAGACACACCAGGGGCTATCATCGGGACTCCTGGTAATGATCGACTGATCGGTACTCCAGGAGATGACGTCATAATCGGTTTAGATGGCGATGATGAAATTATTGGCGGAGGTGGAAACGATTGTATTGTCGGCGGATCCGGAAATGACCGTATTATTGGCGGAAAAGGAAACGACAGTATCGTAGGCGGCCTTGGTGACGACACCATAATTGGAGGAGGAGGTGATGACAAGATTGTCGGTGGATCCGGGAATGACACGATAATTGGTGGACAGGGAGATGATTCAATTGATGGTGGCTTGGGAATTGACAAAGCCTTGGGTGGACCAGGTATTGATTCGTGTCAAAACGCTGAAAACGCTATTGGTTGTGAATAAAATGGGATGCTCTTGGTGCTCAGCATTATGGTGCGGCGCTGTTGGCTGGCAACAAACCGAGAGGACCATATATTGCAAGACAAAATTTGCTTGTATAGATGAGGACTGTACATAACAAAGGCTTGGACAATGTGGTTAGGGATGTGCGCAATCATGATGTTATTTGTATTAGGTTACTGCTGGCAACGACGGATGCAATACTGCTAATTTTCTCTAATCCACAACCCGGAGGCATTTGTCGTTAGAGGTACTAGAAAAGATTTAATTCTTTCTCTTGCAAAAGATGAAAGGCCTCTTGGTTCGCGTACAGGGACGAATGTTTCGATTTTCGCGCCTAAAGTTGTTTACCAATGCGCGTGAAGAACAGTTTGGTGGCAATGAAACAAAATGGTCGCCAGCACTTGTGCAATTGTTTATGAATAAACAAGGCCAATGTGACCAGTGGCCGGAATTAATGGTTGAACCAGAATTTTCTGCTGGGGACTATTGGAAAAGAGATGGTGGGTAGCGTTGACGAAGGCCAATTTATTCAAGAAATAAAGTAATAAAAAAGACGGTCTGGTTTATTAATGAATCCTCCCGTTTTTTTGTACTATCGACAAGCAATGTCTTGTTTTGATACAGATAATCGTAAGATCGATTAGCATATGTTAATCTATTGTTTCATCAATCAGAAACAGAGGAGGGCAAGATGATGAGAATCAAAGCGATTATTTCAATCCTTTCACTGGGGCTGGCCTGTTTTCTGCCGACCAGCTTGTCTGCTGAAGTTATTCCGGGCACCGATCTTAGTATAGATTTTCATGCTGGTCATGTAGTAGGCGCGGGACGAAACATCAATATGATCCGCGTACCGGTAACCGATATCAATACGGGTCAAACTACCTTGTGGGATGCTACTTTTAAATTCTCTTTTATCCCCAGTCAGGGTTTTGTATTTGAGGAAATTTCCTCTGCTTCGCCTTCACAACCCGGTTCTATTGCCGATATTGTTCCCGGCCTCTACAGAACCCAACAAGGGAAATGCTTGTTACTGGAAGGTCCAACTCTTCTTAATGGAAGTCGTTCGCTTTATACTATTAGAGGGGTGCAAGAAGCAGGTTGTGGAACTCCAGATAGTTTCAGTGCACAGATTATTTCGGGTGTCGCAAACGGACATCCCGATATCGGGGAGCGTGATATTGTGGCAAGCTTGACTGATAATTGGATTTATGGATTCATGGCAGATAGAGCATCAAACTCAAGCGGTTCTAAACTTCAGCCTTTTTTTCAAAATCATTTAATTGGAATACGTCAGAGTGGGGAACAGTTAATCCTTGGACGGTTTAGTGACGGGGGTGCAGATTTAAAAGATCCCGTGCAAACTCTTATTCTAACGAGGCTCGCGCAATAATCGATCACTAAATGGGGTTTTTTCTTAACCTATTGTTTGAAGCTTTAGAGGGACGGACCGTAGGCCGGGTTGAGTTATTAAGATGTAACACGAAAAAGTAAATACAAAACCTGATTACGCGATGCTGAAACAACCCGAACAGGGTCGATTAGCATCGCGTTTGATTGATATAAGAAAAAAGATTTTCAGCCATGACAACCCGACGAATCACCATCTTCATGCTTGTGTTTATCCTTTCAATACTTGCAGTTACAGCAGTCCAGCCTGAAAACTGCGAAACCATTCAATTTCAACGCGGACACAGCAGCGCGATAGTAGATGGGGTCGCGCCGCCGAACATTACGATATGCTATCAAATTCAACCGCTGCCGGACAAACAGCTGACATTGCGATTTCAGGCGTCAATATGGTGTTTTCCGTGAAAGGCGTGATCGATGCACAGGACAAGTACCGGTTTACCACCGAAAAGAAAACTTATCGGATCACTGTTGGCCAGTTGATGCGAACCGTGACGGATGAGCCGTTTACGCTCAATATCTCCATACAGTAAAGGTGTTGTGGCATATATGGGTCTTGTGGAGTGTAGTATGTCAATCAGTATATGGACTCCTCCCGTTTTGCAAGCAAACCGTGTGATAGCTTTAAGGTGCAACTGCTTCAGTATATCCGGCTTCCTATTGGGTAGCGTACTACCCGAGCCATGATGGATTTCGCGCGTAAGGTTCATATAGCGTTGGCGGCTTTGTTAGTTTCTGCTATACCAGTGAGCCTGCTGATTGACCTGAATTAATTACGCCGGTCTGACCTGTTTGCCATCAATTCGTTTTGCTACGCAATCGCTAGTTGAACGCCTCCTAAACTTAACTTATTTCATTGTGATCGACGTTATACCGCCACTCGATACGTTTCGCCGCGACTCAATATCGACCAAGCGATTCGTGCATTCTTGTTTGCCAGCGCCACAGTTGCAATGTTCTTGTTACGCCGCGCAGCCAAACCCATCACCCAGCGATTGCGTCCGTCTTCTTTGTTCTTGGCCGCATTGAGTGCAGAACGGGCAGCGTGAATCAGTAACATGCACACGTATTTGTCGCCACGTTTGCTTGTTCTGGTCTAATGGAAATGGACACATTGATGAGAGACAATGTTATTGTCACTGATTGAGGTTTTTATGAAAGAAAAGAAAGTTTGCAAACGATATGCGCAGTCGTTTAAAGAAGAAGCGGTTGCATTAATTACGGAACAAAGCTACAGCGT
>NZ_QAAE01000029.1 GCF_003046585.1 Nitrosomonas aestuarii
CTGGATTGCCAGGTGGCACGACTCATACAGATATTATCAATACTGGCTATCTGATGCTTGAGATGGCCTTTAGAAATATGTCTGTATTGCAGCCCTTGGACAGTTTCATCGGGTTTATTTTAGCTTTGGGAATTGTTGTCATTCTGGCCGTTATTGCGGTCAATATGCTGTTATTACTGATTGCCGCGTGGGTACTCATGTATGCTGGCATTTTTTTACTCGGCTTTGGTGGTTCACGCTGGACGAGCGAGATTGCGATTCAATATTTCAGGACAGTGCTGGGTGTTGGTATTCAGTTGCTTGTGATGATTCTGATTGTGGGAATCGGCAGTGAATTATTGTCTGGTTTCTACAGCAAAATGTCCAAGAACGTACTGAACTATGAAGAACTGTCGGTGATGCTCATCTTTGCTATCGCTCTTTGGGTATTGGTTTCTAAATTGCCGCCATTGGTATCCGGTATTGTGCTGAGTGGTGGCTCTGGAATCGGCAATTATTCTCCGGGTAATGCTATGCCGGTAGTTGGTGCGGCAGCAGGGGTTGCAGCCGGTGCGGTTGGCATGGCAGGCGCAGGTATGGCTATGGGCGCCTCAGCACTGCATAACCGTCTGAGTAATGGCGAGACTGTGGATGAGAGCGTCAGACGAACAATAGAGGCCGCTACCAAAATTGATCACACGGTGAAACCGTGGAAGCCATCCCAATGAAAAAATATCTGGCAATTACAGTGTTGATGCTCCTGTTGGCCACACCAGTACAGGCCAAGGAATCATGCAGCACCGTACTTTGCATGGCCGGAATGCTGCAGGGTGTAGGCGTTGTATCGGCGTGTACAGGTTTCGTTCAGGATTACTTCGATATCATTATGTTTAACGGTCATGGCGGCATCAGCCTGAACAAGACCTTTAAAGCACGCGGCAAGTTTCTGGGAAAATGTACGTCAGCAGGTAACTGGCCAAAGATGATCAACAGCCAATACGGCAGACAACTGGGGTTCTAACATGTTCTTGAAAAAATTTATACCGGTTTTATTGATGGTAATCATGGTTGCAGGCTGCGCCAATATGACACAATCACAACGCAGTACTGCACAAGGCACGGCGGCAGGTACCGGTATCGGTGCTGCTGCTGGCGCCGTTATCGGCGCGATTGCCGGTGATCCGGCGCTGGGTGCTGGTATTGGCGCCGGGGTCGGCGCAATAGGCGGTTATATCTGGTCTTCACGTATGGAGAAACAGAAACAGCAAATGGAGCAGGTCACTACCGGTACCGGTAGTGAAGTCACGCAAACGCAGAATAACCAGCTCAAAATGGATGTGCCGGGGGACTTTTCATTTGACACGGGGCGTGCCGATATCAAACCTGAAATGCGCCCGGTATTAAACAGCCTTGTGGCCGGACTCATGAGTAATCCAAATGCCCAGGTAAACATAGTCGGACATACCGATAGTACCGGCACGGATACAATCAATAATCCGTTATCGGTCAACCGTGCCGCCAGTACGCGCAATTACATTGCAAGTCAGGGCATTGCGATGAATCGCATTCATATTGATGGCCGCGGATCGTATGAGCCGGTAGCATCAAACAATAATGCCACGGGTCGTGCAAAAAACCGGCGCGTGGAGATCTATATGTTTGAACCGCAATACACACAACAACAGCAACTACCACAGCATCAGATGCCGCAAACGTCACCGCAGTATCCACCACAACAGCCGGTAAATTACCCGTCACAACCGGGGTATTATTAGGATCGGGTAATGGTTGATCTGCCACCGGATATGCAGGAGCGGGTAGTGTGTTCAATTACTGCCGCCATCAAGTATGAAATTCCGGCCAATATCCTGTTGGCGATCGCGGAAAAGGAAGGCGGCAAGCCTGGTCAATGGGTGCGCAACAGCAACGGCACGCATGATGTCGGCAGCCTTCAATTCAATACCGCATATCTGCAGGATTTATCCCGATACGGTATCTCAGCCGACCATGTCGCGCAGGCTGGCTGTTATGCTTATGATCTGGCCGCCTGGCGCGTGCGTCAACATATCAAGAACGACCGGGGTGATATCTGGACGAAAGCAGCAAATTACCACTCAAGAACGCCAGAGTATAATTCAAAGTATCGTGCTGACTTGATTGCCAAAGCGGTCAAGTGGGCGGACTGGCTGGAAGAGCGGTTTGATGCAACAGCGGAAAATTGATCAAGACTCACTATCGATTGATTGTGATGAACAAGTAAAAAACAGCGTCCAAGTTTACTGGTCTGATTTTCATGATATAGTTTTTATAGAGTATTTTTCGTAATAGACACTGACACTGGAAAAATTTCAACGCTGATTTACAGAAGTAGACCATACGGCGCTCTACCGAACCTAAACTTTAGGACCGAAGCCTAGGATCGAAAGAGAAATCTCGGATGATCTCCATCGTCACTTCTCTCATTCTTGGATGGTTTGGGTTGATAACAATGTTTTTCGCCTCTGGAATCACCGCCGAAGGCACGATCAAGCCAAGCTGTTCCCCTTTGAATAGAAAGGCATCGCCATAAGCAGCGGCGGCTGGCGATCCTGGAAGGGTGTTCCAATCCTCTGGCAAAGAATTAGGGTCTGGAATATCGTAGAGATCTTTGTCAGCTGGCAGCTTGATCCTAACAACCACAAGATCCGGCGGAAGAATCGAACCGGTATGCACCAATTTTTCCATGGCCGCAATCTCCAGAGTGAGGCCAGCATAGATCGCTGTGATATTGGCGTTGTTCCAGCGTTGCCCCTTAATACTTGCTCCGACTCCAGAACGGTCGAGGGCTCGCCTTTTCTTGGCGATCCTCCAGGCGAACATCAGGCAACGCCACCATAAGCTATGGAGGCCAAGACTTTCCTCACCTCATCGGCACCTGTATCTGTGTCAAGTAGAGAAAGAGGGGTCTCTCCCAAGGCGAGGTTAGGCTCGAGCATCCAGCGTTTCGCCAGATCAGGTGAAGTAAAAACCTCTTCCGCTTCGGTCTCGATCAGCGCTATCCTAGCCAGCCTCTCGGATTCCATAGGACCGAGGTTGCCGCCGGACTTGATCTTCCGGGTGATGGTTGCATCCGAGATCCCAAGTAGTTTTGAAAGCTTAGCTTGAGATATGCCGTAGTACTGGCTAGCCTCGACCAGAAGCGTGACTTTTACTCCACCCCGGATCATCTTGATTCTTTTCGCAGGGTGCATTTTACGAACAGTGTCGCCCCATTCTGAAAAAGCGTTTTCAGATAGTGTCGCCCTAGGTTTTGTTTGCTTTATCTCAATGTTCATTGTTTTTTCTTTCATTTGATTGTATGAATACACTCAAATGAGTATATCAACTGTCAGAGGAATATCCAACAAGAATTGCGTTGAGCTAGTGTAGCCGGTTCTGTCGCATTGGCGAAGTCAAATGGGTGGGCTGGATGGAAGAACGGTTTGGCGGGGAATAGGAAAAACCAACCTGGACAGCATGGCGTTACAATGCCTATTGTTTAATAAAAAGATAACCAAACAACAGGAGAAAAGCCGTGCCAACCCCAGATTGGAGAGAAGAAAAAGCAAAACTTGTGATTCAGTCAATCTGCAGAATACTCACATTACCGAATATACCGCAACCAGTACGTGAAGAGCTGGGTGGACAGGCGTTATGGAATGCCCTGAAGCTATTTTCCAATGCACTTGAAGAACGCCTTGGTGGCAATGAAACAAAATGGTCACCGGCACTTGTGCAATTGTTTATGAATAAGCCTGGCCAGTGTGACCAGTGGCTGGAATTGATGGTTGAACCAGAATTTTCTGCTGGGGACTATTGGAAAAAGGATGGTGAGTAGTATTGCTGATTACCAATTTACTCAAGAAATAGAGTTTCTTGAGAACTCGAGGTGATTCAATACAATTGATGATCATGCTGATCAATGAGGCCAACCTTCACAGATTAATTTTTTGCTCAAAATGTCATTGTTTAAGAATTTCTTAACATTATCCTAACATTGCATATACATCCGTTCCTCTATAATTATTATTTACGTCCTATGATGTGTTGTTATTGCTACTTAAAACTTCTGAATAGTTAGGAGGTATAGCGTGAATAAATATACACTGGTTTGTGGATCGATTCTGATTATGACGTTTATGTTGCCAAGTATGATATCTGCTACGGATATATTAAAAAGCGACAAAGAAAAAAAGAAAACTCAAGTTGAAATGCAGCGTGAGCAATCTCAATCACTCGCGCACAAAATGATGGGCCACATTAACCTCGCTCAGGTTGCGTTGGGTTTCGATCTCCCTAATCAGGCGATCCATCATATTGAAAAGGCTCAAACTATCGTCACCCAACTGACGTCACAATTACCAGAACTCAAAATTAACTCTTCGTTTAAGTACGGAAAAGTGACGTACGACGACAGTCATACGATCAAGGAATACTATGTCCCTGTCTTAGACGATATACTCCTGATCAACGACTATGAAGCTATCTTTAAGGGTTCAAAAGAACAGGGCTTGAAAGCAACCGATGCTGGTGTGGTTCATGTGAGTGTTTTAATCGATCTGCGCGAGGTTAAAACAAGTCTTGATACGATACTCAAAGATATTAACAAAAAGGAATACACCAAAGCACAGAGTGCTTTCGGTGGAATCTTTAAGGGTGCCATCATCGATGAGGAAGAAATTGATGACCCAACACTGGCACTCTCCGAAAATCTATCGCTTGCCAAATCATTCCTAAATCACGGGCAATACGATCACGCCCGCTTTACACTCAAATATGTTCAAAAACGTCTGGATAGTGCCAAAGAAAAAGATTTTTCTGGTATTGATAAGGATAGTGTAAAAAAGCTGTCAGCCGATTTGGATCAGTTACAAGCGGATTTACGAAAAAAAGACCCTACGATGACTCAACGTATCAATGATCGGTTTGATCACTGGAGAAAAACGATCGCTAGCTGGTACAAATCAACCTGAAACAACACGGAGGATGTCTATGGATCGTTATATTTAAGACAACAGACAGAAATGGACAAATTTTTAAACAGATAATGGAATATTTGTGTTATGAAAAGTATATTCACTATTTTATCAATTGGTTTCTTAACATTCTTTCTTATTGCCCAAATACATGCAGGCAATGCAATGAAACATACATCAGAAGCAATGGAACATGCAGGGCAGGCATTGGCCCATGGTGAAGATGGCCATGCGAAGATTCTGAAAGAGCATGCAGAACAAAGCCTGAAACATGCTTTGGAAGCTGAAAATGCGCATGCGAATTCACATCATCACATGAAAGAAGGAATCAGACATCTCAAAGAGGCAATTAAACATGCTGACATGGACCATCCTGCTGAAGGCGCCAAACATATGAAAGAAGCGATTGAACATATGCAAACATCTACTAGCTGACAAGGATATAGTAGATTAATTTTAAAACAACAGGATGAATTTTATTCGTGCAACCTTAGCTTGTTTGAGCTCCCCGTGGTTATGCCACGGGGTTTTTTCAATGAAACGGTATATATTATTTCTAAGTGCTATTAATGAAACATCTATATCATAAAAAATAGCAGCTTTTTTATCCTCCAGTTTTTTGATTCTTTTCTTCTGTAGCCAGATCAATGTATCAGAATATTTAGTGAAAACTGGATCTGGAGGTGCGGCAGGCTCTATGGCAGAAGCAATCAAGCATTCAGAAATGAGTTTGAGCTAGTACATATTAAAGATACTGGGAGTAAGACAATTAAAAAAATAAACGCTCAAGGAGTGGATATTTAACTGCGAGACATGATTTTCTGGTATATGTCCGGGAAATGTTGATAAACAGGCTCAAACGAGACTAGTTACACAGTTAAATTTACAGTCCCTTTACTAACCTTTTTTCGCCAATATTATGTGGCGGTCTGTGTGAGGAATCTCATGCAAGCTCCTCAAGCTGCTTTTTCCCACTCTACCTGGGCTCCTGCTGGCAAGGATATTGTCGGTACTAGTCTGGGATCTTCACGGCTTTGGTTTACTGCCGCTGAAGGCATCGTTACTGAAATTTATTATCCTCGTGTTGATATTCCTCAAATCAGGGATCTTGGCTTTATCATTGCTGATGATAAGGGGTTTTGGGTAGAACTTCGCCGTCTCGGAAATTATCGAGTTAACCTGCCTAAGCCGTATGTACCGGCTGTCGAAATTGTACATCGGCATCCGCGATTTACCTTTACTTTGAAAATTTGCCCATCGCAACATCGAGATGTTCTTTTACTACACTGTCAGTTGGAGGGTGACGCGGATCTGCGCCCTTATGCGTTGTTGTCGTCACGCCTGGGCGGTGATGCGGAAAACAATCAGGCTTTTTATAGTGAACACAACGGTCGAAAAATTCTGTGGGCAATGCAGGGACCTTTTAGTTTAGCGTTAATGGCGAACAGGGAAACAGGTGTCGATGCGTGGAAACGATGTTCGGTCGGCTGCATTGGAGAGAGCGACGGTTGGCAGGATTTCAATCGACACGGGCGTATGACATGGGAATATGATAGCGCAGGACCAGGTTCTGTCGCCTTGATGGGTGAATTGCCAAATCAAGCAACACTCGCTCTCGGTTTCGGAACGAGCATGGGATCAGCAGCGACATTAGCTATATCGACGTTATTTGAGGGTTTCTCAGGAATTTGGGATAAGCAATGTTGTGCTTGGGAAGCATGGTTCAAAAATTGTCACCTTCCCGATTTACCTCATGATCTCCAGCAAAAACTTGCCCTTTCCAGTATGGTTCTCAAAGTTCATGAGGATCGTACCTTTTGCGGTGCCATGGTGGCCAGCCTTGCCATCCCCTGGGGTGAGGACAGCCAAAGCCGTGGCGGTTATCATCTAGTCTGGTGCCGTGATTTAGTTGAAACCGCAGGTGCACTGGTTGCGATGGGCTCTGTTGAAGATGCGCGTAATGTGTTGCGTTACCTGATTGCCACCCAGCAAGCAGACGGGCACTGGCTGCAGAATCAGTGGCTTGGGGGGAAAGCATTCTGGCAAGGAATTCAGCTTGATGAAGCTGCCTTTCCAGTACTTTTAGCTTCCGCGTTACGCGAATGTAAAGGCTTGGTCGACATCCCATGTACGGATATGGTGACGCGGGCATTACGTTTCATTGCTCGCGAGGGTCCGGTAACCGGTCAGGACAGATGGGAAGAAGATTCCGGTGTCAATACGTTCACACTCTCAGTGGCCATTGCGGCACTTGTTGAAGGTAGTACTTTTCTCGATGGAGAAACACGTGAATTTGCATTGCTGCTTGCAGATAACTGGAATGCCCGTCTTGAGGAATGGACATTTGTAGCAGATACGTCTCTCGCCCGGCAGCTTGGGGTCACAGGCTATTACATGCGCATTACCCCGGACGATATGTTAGTGCATGACGGCACCCATTCTGAGCATGTCTTAATTAAGAACCGCGCATTTGACCCAGGCTTGTCGGCCGATGAACAAATTGCAACCGACTTTCTGCAACTGGTTCGTTACGGTCTTCGCCGGGCAGATGATTCCCATATTATCGACAGCCTGAAGGTTGTAGACCGACTACTTAAAACAGATACTCCTAACGGTTCTGTATGGCATCGTTACAATGGAGACGGTTATGGCGAACATGAAGATGGTAGCGCGTTCGATGGCACCGGTTGTGGACGTGGATGGCCACTTCTGACAGGTGAGCGGGGTCATTATGCGCTTCTGGCGGGTGAGGACCCACTTTCCTATCTTAAAGCCATGGCGACCATGACCGGTACCGGCGGTCTCCTTCCGGAACAAGTTTGGGATAGTGCACCTATCCCTGAGCGTCATCTGAATCCAGGCAAACCGAGTGGTTCAGCCATGCCTCTTGTTTGGGCGCATAGTGAATTTATCAAGTTGTGCTACAGTCGTGCGCTCGGGTATCCGGTCGACCGACCCATCGCGACCTGGAATCGCTATCGGGGAAAACGCCCGGAAATTACCCATGATCTTTGGGGTCCGCGATATCACCCAAGAAATATACAAGCAGGCAACGTTCTGACCATCGCGCTCAAGGCACCGGCTCGCGTACATTGGGGTATCAATTCATGGAAAGATGTACAAGACATGAATACCAAGAATACGGGACTCGATGTATATGTCGTAGAACTTCCGGTCGCAGGACTCAAAGCCGGCGAAACGGTACAGTTTACTTTTTACTGGCTTGACCAGGAAAAATGGGAAGATACTGAATATGAAGTGCTAATTACAGAATAAAATGCTGTTCAAAGCAATTGCTCTATAAGTTTTACAGGAGATCACTGCGTATATAGATATCTTCTATAGCCGACAGCAAAAACAGAAAAATTGGGTTATGTAAGAAAATAGCGCCGGCAGGTTGCCGATGTTATCGAACGATTGACTTCACTTTTCTTGATTAAAACAAGGAGGTCTCAATGCAGATCGGCATGATAGGTTTAGGACGGATGGGCTCGAATATGGTTCGTCGTTTGACACGGGACAGCCATGAATGTGTCGTTTATGATGTCAATACAGATGCTGTTCAAAAACTCGTATCACAAGACGTGATTGGTACAACTTCGCTTGAAGACATGGTCAACCGGTTGACCAAACCCCGAAAAATCTGGTTAATGATACCTGCTGTGTTGGTTGACCGGCTACTGGCACAGTTAATACCGTTCCTCGAACAAGACGATATCGTTATCGATGGCGGAAACTCGCATTATCATGATGACATTAGACGGGGTAATGAATTGAAACAACAAGGCATTCATTATCTGGATGTCGGTACAAGCGGTGGAATAAAAGGTCTTGAACATGGTTACTGTTTGATGATTGGTGGTGAAAAATCAATTGTGCAGCAACTTACCCCGATTTTTTCAACGTTAGCTCCCGGCATTGACGCAGCTCCGCCAACACCAGGACGGCAACCGAGTATCAGTACAGCCGAGCAGGGCTATTTTCATTGCGGTTCTCATGGTGCCGGCCATTTTGTCAAAATGGTTCATAACGGAATTGAATATGGTGTAATGGCGGCATATGCTGAAGGGTTGAACATTTTGCATCATGCAAATATCGGTAAAAGGACTCATGATATGGATGCCGAGACAACACCACTGCGTAACCCGGAATATTACCAGTATGACCTGGATCTTGGGGAAATTGCAGAAGTCTGGCGTCGTGGCAGCGTGGTTCGCTCATGGTTGTTGGACCTGACTGCGTCTGCGTTAGTGTCTGACCCGGATTTAGATAAGTTTTCTGGCAGGGTATCTGATTCTGGTGAAGGACGATGGACACTTGAAGCGGCGATTGATGAAGCGGTGCCGGTTCCAGTGTTAAGTGCCGCGTTGTATGAGCGCTTCAGCTCCCGAGGCGATGCTGACTTTGCCAACAAACTATTGTCTGCCATGCGACATGAATTCGGTGGGCACATAGAAAAAAAGACCTAAAAGCAAGGAGAAGGAATATGGAGTTAGCACATTCCGATGCATTTGTTTTTTTTGGGGCTACCGGCGACCTGGCTTACAAAAAAATATTCCCCGCACTACAAGCCATGATCCAGCACAATCATTTGGATATGCCGATTATCGGTGTGGCGCGTTCGGACTGGACGCTGGACAAACTGCGCAAACGCGCGCGCGACAGTTTAGAACATAGTGGTGGTTTTGACGCAGATGCATTTGCCAAACTATCTGCACGATTACAATACGTAAATGGCGACTATCAGGACACCGCGACGTTTGATCAGTTGAAACAAGCCCTCAACGGCGCTAAAAGACCGCTATACTATCTCGCCATTCCTGCTGGCATGTTCGAGACGGTTGTACAGGGGTTAGCGAAATCCGGTTGCACAGAAACGGCGCGCGTCATTATCGAGAAACCATTTGGCCGCGATCTGGCGTCTGCACGTGGACTCAATACTGCATTGCAGTCAGTATTTCCGGAAGAATCAATCTTTCGTATTGATCACTTTTTAGGAAAAGAGGCGATCATGAACATTCTTTACTTTCGTTTTGCCAATTCTTTTCTGGAACCTATCTGGAATCGTAACTATGTAGAGAGCGTGCAAATAACCCTGTCTGAAGATTTTGGTATTAATGGACGCGGCGCATTTTATGAAGCCACCGGATGTTTGCGTGATGTAGTTCAAAATCATCTTTTTCAGATTGTTGCGTTGCTTGCCATGGAGCCGCCATCCTATCGGGGCTATACAGCCGTACATACCCAGAAGGCGGAAGTGTTCCGGGCCATGTGCTTATTAGAAGCAGACAATGTGGTGCGTGGCCAGTATGTCGGATATCGGGAAGAACCCGGTGTAGCAAATGACTCCGATGTGGAAACGTTTTGTGCGTTACGGTTGTTCATTGATTCCTGGCGTTGGTCGGGCGTGCCCTGGTACTTACGTTCGGGTAAATTTATGCGTGAAAGTGTTGCTGAGGTGCTGATATATTTAAAGCCACCGCCGTCTAAATTGTTCGCCGATTCACAGCCAATTAATGGGAGTGCTAATTATCTGCGTTTCTGGCTCGCCCCTAATACTGCTATCGCGCTGGCCGCACGTGTTAAACGTGAAGGAAAAGAGTTCGTTGGCGATCAGCATGAACTTTATCTGGGTGGCGAGAGAATCATAAAGCAGGAAACTGAAACACCCTACGAGCGGTTGCTAAGTGACGCCATAGCGGGCGATGGCGCACTTTTTGCTAATGAAGATGCGGTTGAGGCTGCTTGGGCAGTTATTGACCCTGTTCTGCAATCATATCATCCGGTTCATTTCTACCAGCCGTACAGCTGGGGACCAAAAGAAGCCGATAAGCTGATCGCGCCTCACGGCAAATGGCACAATCCGCGTCCAGGCCAGGCAGGCGCATGATTCTGCAAATTTTGGTGCTTTAGCATGTCAATAGCCTGATTCATGAGGATTATCATTTCAACTTGCACCGGCATCTATGAGGTCGGCTAAAACTCAACAGGGCTCACTATGAAAACCACACAGCAGTTGCATGACCTTGGACAAAGCCTCTGGCTTGACAATATTACACGCGAACTTCTTACGAGTGGCACATTAGACCGATATATAAGCGAGCTTTCCATAACAGGACTCACTTCAAACCCGACAATCTTTGATCACGCCATCAGAAATGCAGATACCTACGATGCTGCTATCCGAGAGAAAGCGCTTGCTGGCAAGTCGGGTGAAGGACTTTTTTTTGAACTGGCGCTAGAAGATCTGACTCAGGCTGCTGATCTCTTCCATTCAACCTATGTCGCCACAGATGGTGTTGACGGTTGGGTGTCGCTGGAGGTATCTCCCCTGTTAGCAAACGATACGGCGGGCACTATTCAAGCGGCAAAGCAACTTTATGCACAAGCGCAACGTTCGAATCTTTTCATCAAGATACCCGGTACCGAAGCAGGCATCGTTGCAATTGAAGAAGCAATTTTTTCTGGCGTGCCGGTAAATGTTACCTTGCTGTTTTCCCGCGAACAATATGTCGCTGCAGCCGAAGCTTATATGCGCGGTATTGAACGGCGCATTGACGCCGGGTTTGATGTCAAAGTGGCTTCAGTGGCATCGATTTTTATCAGCCGTTGGGATGTCGCGATTAAAGATAAAGCACCAGACGCCCTGCACAATCGTCTCGGCATTGCCATTGCCATGAGCACTTACAAAACTTACTGCGATCTGCTGGCTTCGCCACGCTGGAATAGACTGGCTGGTGCCGGTGCCATACCGCAGCGTCTACTGTGGGCCAGCACCGGCACCAAAGACCCCAATGCCCCTGATACGCTTTATTTGGACGCGCTTGCAGCGCCGAATACCATTAACACCATGCCCGAGAAAACGTTGCTTGCCTTGGCTGAACACGGCATGGTGAAAAACACTTTATCGCGGGATGGCGGCAATGCCGAGGTGATACTCGCCGAATTTAGGCATGCAGGTGTAGACGATGCAGCGCTCGCCGTCCGGCTTCAGCACGAAGGCGCACAATCTTTTGCAGAATCATGGAACGATCTGATGGAGTGCATTGCATCAAAAAGCACCAGACTGAAGAAGTCGCATGCCGGAGCGACCAGACTATGACCAACACAACGCAACTCGATCAGCTGTGCATCAATACCCTGCGCACACTTTCTATTGATGCCGTACAAAAAGCACAGTCCGGACACCCCGGCACGCCGATGGGTGCGGCACCCATCGCTTATTGTTTGTGGCAGCGCTTTCTGCGTTACGATCCTGAAAATCCCAACTGGCCAAACCGGGACCGTTTTGTATTATCGTCCGGGCATGCCTCAATGCTGTTGTACAGTCTGCTTTTTTTGTCCGGTGTCAAAGCCACCTCCCAAAGCGATGACGGTGATGGTCTGGCGGTGAAGCTGGACGATATCAAGCACTTTCGTCAGGCTGGCAGCCACTGCACCGGCCATCCTGAGTATGGTCGGACGTCCGGTGTGGAAACCACCACCGGACCGCTTGGGCAGGGAACAGCAACCAGCGTCGGCATGGCCATTGCCGAGCGCTGGATGGCGGCCTCCTACAACCGGTCTGAGCATCATTTATTCGAGCATAATGTGTATGCCTTATGTGGTGATGGCGACATGATGGAAGGTATCAGCAGCGAAGCTGCGTCGTTGGCCGGTCATCTGAAATTGGCCAATTTATGCTGGATTTATGACCAGAATCACGTCAGCATCGAAGGCTCAACTCGTATCTCTTTCACCGAGGATGTGGCAGCGCGCTTTCTTAGCTACGGCTGGCAAGTTACGCACGTGGAAGACGCCAATGATCTGGATTTGCTGACACGTGGTTACAACATATTTCTTGATACCCATGATCGCCCCACGCTTATTATCGTTCAAAGTCATATTGGCTATGGCTCACCAACCAAACAAGACAGCAAAGAAGCGCATGGTGAAGCGCTTGGCGCAGAAGAAGCACGGCTTACTAAAGCGTTTTACGGTTGGAATCCTGATACTCAGTTTCATGTTCCGGATGGTGTTGCAGAACATTTTCGGAAACATTTTGGCTATCGCGGTACACGGCTTCGCATCACATGGGAGGCGCAATTCTCAACTTATCGCAAGCAGTACCCGGAACTCGCCGAACAAATTGATCGCATGCAGCGTCGTGAATTGCCAGAAGGTTGGGACAGCGTATTGCCAACTTTTCCAGCCGACGCAAAAGGTCTGTCGACACGTGAGGCATCCGGAAAAGTAATGAACGCCATTGCGGAAAAAATGCCCTGGCTGATTGGTGGCGCAGCCGATCTGGCGCCCTCGACCAAAACTTACTTAAACTTCGCGCATGCAGGTGATTTTCAGTCGCCGAACAGCACGGGAAGTTACCATGGACGCAATTTGCATTATGGCGTGCGAGAACATGCAATGGGTGCCATCAGTAACGGACTCAGTCTGTCGGGGTTGCGTCCTTATTCGGCAAGTTTCCTGGTTTTTACAGATTATTGCCGAGGCGCGCTGAGGCTCAGCGCCATGATGAAACTCCCGGTTATTTCTATCTGGACGCATGATTCAATCAATTTGGGCGAGGATGGTCCCACGCACCAGCCTGTTGAGCAGCTTGCTTCGTTACGTGCAATGCCCGGGATGATTGTACTGCGTCCGGCGGATGCAAACGAGGTCGTCGAGGCATGGCGAGTAATCATGCAGATTACAGACTGCCCGGTTTGTCTAGTACTGTCACGCCAGGCATTGGCAACACTGGATCGTACCTGTTATGCACCGGCAAGCGGCGTGGCACATGGTGCCTATGTGCTCGCTGACAGCCCTGATCACAAGCCCGATGTATTGTTATTAGGGACAGGAAGCGAAGTTGCATTGTGCCTTTCAGCGTATGAGCAACTGAAGAAAGAAAAAATTAATGCACGTGTGATAAGCCTGCCATCGTGGGAACTGTTTGAGAAACAGAGCCAGGTGTACCAGGATAGTGTGCTGCCGCCACAAATCAGCGCACGCGTTGCTGTCGAAGCGGCTTCAAGCTTTGGTTGGGAACGCTATATTGGTATTGGTGGAAGCGTTATTGGCCTGGATTGCTACGGATTGTCCGCACCAATGGAAACCGTTGCGAAGCATTTTGGGTTCGACGTTGCGCACATTGTTGCTGCAGCTAAGAAACAAATGACATGCCATGTCTCACGATAACCTGAGTGTGGGATGTACGTGATGCGCTACACAATAGTTGCAATCAGGACATGGTGTAAATCAGCTTCCGATATGTTTTAGTATCAGTTTTTCCAGTCGTTAGGTCATATAAAGCAATAAGATATAAAATTCATCTGATAAATATACACACTTTTTTTGAAAAAACTGACAAAACTTCAACGCTAATTGAAAGATATGATGTCATTTTTACATTGTCGGTGACATTTCTCGGCTCTGTTGCAAAAAATTGGATTATGCTCAATTATAGATTTATTGCAGCAGAGCTTATTACTTAAGGATAAAATCGTATGCAGTAAATATGAGCATAATTAACGCACATATTTCATGTTTGATATTGTTGCACCAAGAGCGTAATTTTGGAGACATGCATCATACACATATCATCGAAACAGAATGTTTCAAAACGTCGTCCTGTTAACCTGACAATTCGTGAAGACTTGCTGGCGAATGCAAAGTCTCTTAATCTTAATACGTCTAAGGCAGCAGAGGCGGGTATAGAAGACGCAATTAAAAAAGCCGAAGCCAGTAAATGGCTGGAATCAAACAAAGAAGCGCTTTTGGCCCATAATTTGAGAGTGGAAAAAGAGGGAATATTACTAAAACCTGATTGGGTGCCAGAATAGTGGCCCGGTTTGATGTTTATGAATATAAGAGTATGTCAGTTCCAGTTGTACTAGATATGCAGGCGGACTTATTGTCTGATTTTGTGACATGCGTTGTTGTGCCGTTGATTCCTGAATTTACAGCCAGAAAAGAAATTGCTTCCAAGTTAAAGCCCGTTATTCAGATCCGAGAGGAAAACTATATTCTAATGACAACGGACATGGCTGCTATTAAAAGAAAATCACTTGGAAATTTCGTTGAAAATATTGAAAAGGAGCATCGCCAGGATGTTATCGAAGCCAATGATTTTCTCTTTCAAGGGCTCTGATTTTTTATAATCATATTTGGATGTTTGATCCACATTAATCAGCTCAAACCACTGATATTTAGTGATATTAATGTACATATTTAACATAAGATAAATTCCAGGAAAAGATTGGAATTAATATTGAAGATTTTCCACCTAATTCAATAAAATATAGAGAATTTTCATCGGTGAAATTTGAAATAGCATACTATCGCAAGCTGCGGGGATCACCGGATCACCGAAGAAAATATTAGTGGGTTAATGGTCACAAAACAAAGACCTGGTTGTTGTGCTAACCCGTTTCCATATCGTTGGATTTCAGACTACCAATTGACCCAAATTCTGTTCCTATCAGAACATATATTGTTTCTTTAGAAACAGCGTGCTACACTATTCAAAATAGAATAAAGCTACTTGAAGGAGAAGAAATATGGGTGCAGTGTTTGAGCATAAAACCTTGGCGGTACAGGACCGTGGTGCTTTAGCCAAGATGGTGATGACGCTGCTTGATCACTGGAAGCTAACAACTGAGGATCAGGCGGCGCTATTAGGAATTGCGCCCAGCAACCGGGCTGCGCTAACTCGCTATCGCAAGGGCGATCCTATCGGCACCAGCCGTGATCAGTACGAGCGTGTGGGCCACTTGCTGGGTATACACAAGAACCTGCGATTGCTGTTCCCTCAAAACCGAGAACTGGCGTACCGTTGGATGTCTACCCGCAATAAGGCGTTTAACAACTTAACCCCCGTGGATATGGTCAAAGAGTGGGGCTTTGCTGGTTTATTGATGGTGCGATCGTACCTTGATCGGGCGCGTGGCATGTAACGGGTTTGTTTGGTGAATCAGTTATTCTCGTGCCTTACTCTAGCAGACATTCACCGGGATGTTATCCGAAACATTGTTTCGCTCAGAGAGTCCCAAGATTTGTTCGACGACCTGACTGGTAGTTCGGAGGAGTGGCTGTTGGCTCAACAGGTTGAAGACGAGGTTAAGCCGCCACCATACCAATCTGACACGCCAGTGATTCATCGTCCCTTTGAGGAAGCTGAGTGGTTTAATGTAATTATTTGGCCATTCAAGAACTGGCAAGCCAGTCGCTTTTCAGACGGCTCATTTGGTGTTTGGTACGGATGTGATTCGGTGGAGGCGACAACTTTCGAATCCGCTTACCATTGGTATCGAGGCTTGCTTCGTGACGCTGGTTTTGAAAAGGAAACGGTCATTGGTGAACGCAAGCTGTACTCAGTGGTATGCGATGCTGCATTGCTGGATTTTCGGTCGGTAATTCACGAGGAGTATCCAGGTTTGATTCACGAGACCGACTATACGTTTTCTCAATTAGTCGGAGCAAGGATTCATCGTGAGGGCCACCCAGGTCTGCTAACACCGTCAGTGCGATATCAGGGCGGAGAGAACTACGTGGTGTTCAACCCCGCTGTTTTGTCCAATCCAAGGCACCATTGCCAGCTGACCTACCGACTTGAGGGAAAACATATCGTCGTTGAAAAAGAGCCAGGGGTCGCATGGCTAGAAATATCAACCGATGAGATTTGAATTCTAAGTAAACACTTGTGACTACCACCATGAATCATTCCCTGAATTTAGGAAGTTGCCCCCATTTACGAAACGCCCCTTTCTTTTAAGATTTTGCTTATTGAAGTGGCCCCGGTTATTTGGACACTGGACTGGGTAAGTTAAGGAGTTATTTTCTGTATGATTATTTTTATAAATAAAATGGGTACAGAAGATGAGCAAGAAACGCAGAAATCATTCACCGGAATTTAAATCAAAAGTTGCATGGGCTGCGATCAAACGCTAACTGTCAATAGCGGAGCAATTCAGTTCTTAAGCTATTGATTATTAGTAGTATTATGTTTCTGACTTAACATAAAATAAATTATAAGCAATTGAATTTGTGTCACTAACTTTATGATTAATAATATTTATTGCGGTACCGACTGTTTATGCTCTCACAATGAGGTGCTCAAAAAGGTCGCTTACCCTCTCCAGTTTTGCATGCTTTCCACCATTGAACCCCATTTAACTGAGATGTTTTATATAGTCCATTGATTTATGTAGCACTCTATAAATAGAGACGCCGTCTTTGGTGGGTTTGTAGTAGATCACATGAGAGAACAATATTCCATGCGTATAAATTGGGGCGTACATGACTACAATCTCTCCCTAGATTATAGTCATTAGCGAGAGTTTGAAATGCTAATACTAGGTCATCTATGTATTTTTCAGCTCGTTTAATACCAAATTCCTCAACACTGTAAATAAATATATTTTCTAAATCTTTATCAGCAGTTTTACGGACATGGAATATTTTAGTCTGTGGCATTTACCTTTCTTTTTATTCGGGTCAGAAATTCTTCTTTACTCCAGTTGTCGATAGTTGGACTGTTTTCTGCCTCGTCTATTAAATTCCGTAATTGTCGCAATTTAGACTTTGCCTCTTGCTCTTGAAGCAACCGCAACCCGGCCCTGACGACTTCACTTTGATTTTGGAATCGTCCTGATTTTACCTGCCCCTCAATAAAGGAACTAAGTTCTTCACTAGGTTGAAATGTGACGGTTCTAGACATTTTATAGTTATCCTATTGTAAGACATATACTTATATTTTA
>NZ_QAAE01000030.1 GCF_003046585.1 Nitrosomonas aestuarii
GACCTGATGGCGATCCAGCTAAGAGCCTCTGAGGAAGGAATTCCATACCAAACCCTGGTGTCGAGCATTATTCACAAGTACCTATCGGGTTCGTTGAAAGATGTTTCTGCTAACAAGGCGCTGCAGACGGACGCGGCAAAGCCGCGCCGCTGAGCGCAGCGTTAGATTACTATATGTAATCCGCGCCACATCTATGCTCATACTCATTTAATGTCGCTCTAATAACTTGTGTGAAATATGGAAATAATTACAATCATCACTCTGTTGTTAACTTTCTTCGGGACGGTGGCGGCGATTCTAGTTGTTCCAGAGGTAAGGAATGCACTAAAACTTAGAAATGCGGCCACAGCACCTGTAATATCAATAAATAGTGAAAACCCAGAATCTATCTTTGAAGAGGAATTCGAAAATAACAATAACAGCTGGGAACTAACAAATAACAATCAGATTTCAATGGAAATCACAAAATCCAAACTATTGCTGGTGAACAAGAAGGACAGCACCCAGCATGGATTTAAGCGCATTGATTTGCCTGTAACAGTCAAAACAAATTTAACTTATCTAAAATATGAGGTTACTTTTCGAAAGGTTGAAGATGGTGGTTTTCCTTTCCTGTTACTCTTTGGTGAAGGTCACGAAGATACATATGCGTTCGGCATAGTTAAAAACTTATATATTTATGGCAGGGCGAGCACTACAGACTGGGAAGAAACCATAATCAACTATACAGAATCCAGTCATATAAAAAGCGATGGCAGACTTAATAAAATGGATATCTTGATTCAGGGAAGCGAACTAAATTTCATCATCAACAACGAGCTAGTTGACAAAACAACGAACGAACATTCATTTGGAGACAAGCTTGGGTTACTGCTAGGTCCGGGTGATTCAGTTGAAGTGTACAGAATTTTTGTCTCTACTAAAGAGTAAATCTAACAATCACATGCACTCGGACAGCAAAAAGCGCCGCTCGTTCCTCGCTCTGCTTTTTGCTGCCGGTGATGTGAAGCGTTATGCAAGAGAAGCAGCTTTGGGTCCCGGCGATAACGAAATAAAGCGAGAAAATGGATGTCTCTACTTAGTCAAATATTAAAGTGGACAGAATCTCTTCAGTCATGGCAACGAGATGCATGCCGCCGCCTCTTCCAGCAGGAATCAGCACTGAACGAGACCGACCTGTCCGAGTTATACGCACTTCTTAAGAAGAATTGCGGTATAGAAAGTGATGATGCACTGTTGCCGATTCCACTGGCTAAAGAGCACCTTCCTGCCGAACTTGCCCTAGGCGAGTCAGTTACTCTAGTCGCTTTGAGAGACCTGCAAAACGTCAATCAGATTCCGAATGATCGTATTCTAACTTTCTCCGAAGCTGGTATTACTGTGATTTATGGAGGAAATGGTTCGGGCAAGTCGGGCTATGCTCGTGTTATGAAAAGAGCTTGTCGGGCTAGAGATCAATCTGAGCCTGTCCACCTAGATGCAAATAATCCGACGGCCTCTAAGAGCAAGATATTGTAGAGCTATAGTAGAGCTATAGGGTCAGGTCTAGATAAGATGCATCATGTATGCTACTATCAACCCCATGAGTAGACCCATAAGAATTGAATTTTCTGGTGCCTTTTATCATGTGACCGCTCGCGGTGATCGTCGTGAGAATATTTATGATGATGATACTGATCGAGAAAGGTTCCTTGCCATTTTGGGACAAGTCATTGAAGACTTTAATTGGGTTTGTCATGCTTATTGTCTGATGAGCAATCACTATCATTTGTTGGTTGAAACACCAGATGGCAATTTGTCGAAGGGTATGCGTCAATTAAATGGCGTGTTTACACAGGCATCGAATCGTCGCCATCAACGCAGTGGTCATTTGCTCCAAGGGCGATACAAAGCGATTTTGGTTGATGCGGACACTTATCTGATGGAATTGATACGCTATGTTGTTCTCAATCCGGTAAGGGCAGGCATGGTGGACCAGCCCGGGAAGTGGCCATGGAGCAGCTATAATGCAATGGTTGGGGAAGCTTCAGCGCCGCCATGGCTAGCAACAGACAAATTACTAGCACAATTTGCAGCTAAACGAAATGAAGCAGTGCAAGGGTATCGTCAATATGTTGCGCAAGGCATTGGACAAGAATCAATATGGCGATATTTAAACCGACAGGTGTTTCTAGGTGATGATCATTTCGTGCAACAGATGCAGCAAAAAACCAAAGCATTGTCTGATGATCTCAATATACCCAAAGCCCAGCGCCGCCCACCTGCACCGACGCTGGAAAAACTAGCGCAGGCCCATGCCAACCGTAATGAAGCCATTGTGGCAATGTATACGACTGGCGAATACAGTTACTCACAGATTGCTGCGTTCTTTAACATGCATTTCACAACTGTGGGTAAAATTGTTCGAGCAGAAAAAGCGAATAGTGGTAAAAAGGGGAGATAGTTTGGTGTCAAATGCGCGGAGGCTTTGAATATAGACCTGACCCTTATTTTTTGTGTAGACCTGACCCTTATTTTTTGTGACCCTTTGACCCTTATTTTTTAACCCTTATTTTTTCTTATTTTTCTGGCCCTTATTTTTCTCCTTATTTTTCTCTCGTACTTGATCAAGCAGTTTATTAGCGGACGGCATTGTCGTATTTGCTTGCATAAAATGTCTTGATAAAGATTAATTATTATTAAAATACAATATAATACTTTATATTAACTGTAATTTTAAGACATTAGTTGGAAGATCATTGGACAAAAGTCGTATATATTAAGTTGGGCATCAATGGATTCTTCGTGCAGGCTCTAGAACTAAAAATCCCACCCGTTGTGCTGGTTCTTATCACATCCGCACTTATGTGGGCACAGTCGGTTGTTGTCCCGAATCCGAACTTCGCTTTCTCAGGCGCAACGTTCGTTGCAATCGTGCTGGCGTCAGCTGGTGGCGCCATCGCTTTCTCTGGTGTGCTGGCGTTCAGGTCTGTGGGGACAACCGTCGACCCTAGAGTTCCGAATCAATCAACCACCCTCGTCGTTCACGGTGTATACCGAGTTAGCCGGAACCCTATGTACGTCGGGTTCTTTCTCGTGCTGTGTGCTTGGAGCGTATTTCTAAGCAACGTTGCAGCTCTTGTCATGCTTCCTGTCTTCGTTCTCTACATGAATCGGTTTCAGATCAGGCCTGAGGAACGACACATGAGTGAGAAATTCGAGGGTGCATATCGGCGGTACAAAGAAACGGTGCGCCGGTGGGTTTGATGCCCAACAAACCGTTGCAGCGGACATTTGACCCGCCGTCGACAGGTTCAGAGGCCAGAGTTCTATTCAAAAACATAGCTTAGGAGAAACAAAAATGAGACATACAATCAGCTTTACGCTCGCTATTATGTTGAGTGCTTTGGGAGTTTCAGTCCCGGCGTGGGCAGGCGAGTTGGTACGCGCAAAAGGGAATTTTACTGTAGAAATCGATTTTTCCACGCTGGCATTGAGACCAGTTGATGAAAATTGCCTGCTGACGATTGAGGGCGTGGTTAATTTTACGGGCACGCTTGAAGGAATTGCTTTGGCAAGAACACGCGCCCTGGCCTTGGCTTCATGCGAAGAAGTCTCCACTAGTCCGCCCGGAGCGTACGAAGACGTGTTTACCTCGGCATTCGAGTTCGCTGGAAAAGTTGATGGACGCCCAGTCGTCGCTGATTTCACATACCGTGGGCGCACCGCGATAGGCGGAGAGATCAATGCAGTATTCGCTCCCTCCAATGGTCTCAGGGGTCGGTTGTTTGTGGATGCCATAGTTGCCGTTGGGGGCTCGTACAACGGATATTTAAGAGTGGTCAATCACTAGTATGAAAGGTGACTTAACATATTTGGGGCCAGAGTAACAAATATTTGTTACTCTGGATTGCTTTATGCGTCTATTTACCGATCGTGTTTATCAAATTCCAGTTAAAGATACAGATCGGCATGCAACAAATACTTCGGTTATTGCACCTCAACCTATTTAAAAAACGTGATCTCATGGTACTGTTGCGAGGCGACTCACCTATTACTCTTTGCAAATATGATAACCAGCCAACTTTGTTCAGAAAGAAAAGTTAACGGGACAGCAATGTACAGGCTCACTCAACAAATGGGAATTTGCTATCTTCAAACATAGCTCGAACAGATACGACCCTGAAGAGTGGATGTTTACAGGCATGGCGCATCTTGATGGAAGCATTGAAGGTGCAATGCTATGTGACATGGATGCCTAACACCGCGCTTAAGCGGGACGGCCGCTATCGCGCTCGCCCCCTAGCTTTACGTTAAGCATTTGCGATAGGCAGACACTATGTTAACCAAAGACATATACTTTAAAGCAATAGATTCAACGCGTGATGGGCTAATAATCACTAAGGCGAAGGGTAAAGAAAATCTAATTGTATACGTCAATCCTGCTTTTGAGCTTTTATCAGGATTTAGAAAATCAGAAATATTAGGGAAGGATTGTAGATTTCTACAGGGTACGGAAATTGATCAACCGCAGATAGCTGAGATTAGAGCCGCAATAGATAATGGAGAGTCAATTTTAATCACCTTAAGAAACCACAGAAAGGACGGAAGTATTTTCTGGAATGAACTCTCAATTTCACCAATAAAGAATGATATCGGTGAAATAACTCACTTTATCGGCATTCAAAAAGATGTTACGGAGAGAGTAGAGTTAAAAAACAAATTAATGGAGGCAAATAAAAGTCTTAGTGATTTGAATTCGAAGCTGGAGCAAGATAATAAAATAGATTCATTAACAGGAGCGTACAACCGGAAAGCCATTAATCATGAAGTTTCGATCTTATGGACCAGCGCCAAAAGATCAAACGGACATATTTCTGTATTATTTGTAGATATAGATCATTTTAAGGCAATTAATGATACATATGGGCATAGTGCGGGTGATGTTTGCTTGAAGCATCTTTCTAACGTACTGAAAAGTATTTGTGAGAGAGAGTCGGACATTGTACTCCGATACGGGGGAGAGGAATTCATGGTTGTTTCGATCGGGAATAAAAAAGACGAAGCAATTGCATTAGCAAATAAACTCTTATCCAGCGTGTCATATGAAACTGTTAAGGTTAAAGAACCAGATATTAGAGTTAAATATACTCTGAGTATCGGGGTAACTTCAGGTAGGCCCCACTCTAAAATTACCTTTGAAGAATTCGTTGCGGCTGCTGACAAGGCGATGTATGAAGCCAAGATGCGTGGGAGAAATATGGTCGTTTTTCGGAGTATATAATATATACTTTAACACTGAGCTCAGTGATTTTGGAAAAAACCTAACAAGGCAAATTAATGTGACATTTTGTTACGCTACGCTTCACAAAATACCAATTATTTGCAACGTTAGGTGACTTAAGGCTTTCTAGATGAACATATTCATACTAGATAAAGATATAGAAAAATGCGCACAGTATCATTGTGACCAGCACGTAGTAAAAATGATACTCGAGAGTGTGCAGATGTTATGCACGGCACTCAATAAAAAAGGGTTTGCGACGCCCTATAAATCTACTCACATAAAACATCCCTGCGTGCTCTGGGTAGAACTGTCATTTGGGAATTTTTCATGGCTAAAGAGTCTCGCTCTTGCGTTAAATACCGAATACCGATTCAGGTTTGAAAGAGATTCCGATCATAAATCAATATTTGCCCTCAATGAAATTTCAAACTACAGCTACGACAATCGAGGATTAACTGAATTTGCTCAGGCGATGCCGGATAAATACAAAGTTCCGGGAGATGCGGTTAAAGCATACAGACAGTTTTATCTCGGTGAAAAGATGGGATTTGCTAAATGGACCAAAAGGAGCGTACCTGAATGGGCACACGGATTTTAAACGATGCACAAAATTCACTTAACAAGCGCATGCAGCCGAAAAAGTGCCTGCTACGCGCGCACTTTGCCGCTGATGCGAGGCGTTATACTTTGCGGCCAGCAGATGGAGCCTCCTGAATGAAATTTCTGGTTTTTTTGGGCACCGTTCGTGAAAGCACACCCCCGGAGCCAGCCCGCCTGGGTGTTCGTGTAGCAGAAGCTTGCCTGGAATGTTTAAAAAGCCGATATGAGGAGCATGAGGTAGAATTGATTGATGCGCTGGATTATCCGTTTGATACCGTGTTCAAGCCACACTTTGCCTACCCAAAGAGCAAAGCGCCTTCCAGCCTCAGCAGGCTGGCAGAAAAAATAAAGTCATCCGATGGCTTTATTATGATCAGTCCCGAGTACAATCATTCCATGAGTCCTGCGCTGGCTAATCTGCTAAACCACTTCGGCAGTTCTTTGTTTGCCTATAAACCGAGCGCAATCGTTACATACTCAGCCGGTCAATGGGGAGGAATGAGAGCGGCAGTTGGAATGCGAACATTTCTCTCGGAGCTGGGCTGCCTGCCAGTTTCTGCGATGGTTCATGTGCCAAAAGCTCAGGAGGTTTTTGCCGTGGATGGATCGCCGCAGCCGGGAGAGGACCCAGTATCCTGGTTTAATTATTTTGGCCGAACTTTCAATCAATTGGTTTGGTGGGCTCTGGCTGCCAGAGAGCATCGTGCAAGGGATGATCCGCACCAACTGATTAAGGATTTCAAGCGGGATCCTTCTCAACGGAACGCCCCTTAATGCGATGGGCATAACAAGTGCAGGTTGTCGGACGTAAACACCGCAGGGTCTTGCATTGTTATAAATGATCCTGCCGTTGTCAGCCGGATTGTTAAAATAGTGGATGAATTTGGAGTGCATTATTATGCGGTTGTCTTTCGGATTGTTAAAAAGACGGAGAAGGGATGTTGTATTGCAAGACCCTTTTCGCGTTTTGCCGCAAAAAACAGATAATTCCCTCAATTAAAACCAATCTTTCAATTGGCAGCCATTAAAAACCTCAAAAAGAAAAAAATTTAAAGCGCCTCCGCTTGTAGCGCACGACCCCGGAAACTATTCAATGGAAATCAAAGTTAATTTTCTCGATAATCTCAGACTTGAAGCTAAGTTTGATGATTTTATTGTCATCACTGACCAGCCTGTTCGCTACAAAGGTGATGGCTCAGCTCCCAGTCCTTTTGATTACTTCCTGGTTTCATCGGCCCTTTGTGCGGGCTATTTTGCGCGGGTGTATTGTTTGTCCCGTGACATTCCTACTGAAAACATCAGGCTGTCGCAGAACAATATAGTTGACCCTGAAAACCGTTATAACCAAATCTTTCAAATTCAGGTAGAGCTGCCAGAAAGTATTTCTGATAAAGATCGCCAGGGTATTTTAAGATCGATTGACCGCTGCACAGTGAAAAAAGTAGTCCAAACTGGCCCTGAGTTTAAAATCGAATCGGTTAAAAACCTCGACGAAGATGCGCAGGTCATGCTTATGGGTCAACCTGAAGGCAATTCCAGCACTTATATCCTGGGTAAAGATCTGCCACTTGAACAAACCATCTCGAACATGACTGCCATTCTGGCAGGCCTTGGCATGAAGATCGAGATTGCTTCCTGGCGCAATATCGTGCCAAATGTGTGGTCACTGCATATACGCGATGCAGCTTCGCCTATGTGTTTTACCAACGGAAAAGGCTCAACCAAAGAGAGCGCACTTTGCTCGGCGCTAGGTGAGTTTATTGAACGCCTTAACTGCAATTTCTTTTACAATGATCAGTATTTTGGCGAAGAGATTGCCAACAGCGACTTTGTACATTATCCAAATGAGAAATGGTTTATGCCGGGGCCAAATGACGAGCTGCCAGCTGGCATTCTTGATGAACATTGTTTAGGCATCTACGATCAAGACGGTGAGCTGCGTGGCTCAAATCTGATTGATACCAACTCGGGTTTGGTTGGGCGTGGCATATGCGCTATTCCATATGTGCGTCAGTCTGATCAGGAAACCGTATATTTCCCGGTTAATTTGATTGACAATTTATTTTTAAGTAACGGCATGAGTGCGGGCAATAACCTGTATGAAGCGGAAGTGCAATGCCTATCGGAAATCTTCGAACGTGCGGTAAAAAAACAAATTATTGAAGAAGAGATTGTCTTGCCAGACGTGCCGCAACACGTGCTTGAGAAGTACCCAGGCATCTTGGAGGGCATTAACGCCCTGGAAGCGCAAGGCTTTCCTGTGGTGATTAAAGATGCCTCATTAGGCGGCCAATTCCCAGTGATGTGTGTGACGTTAATGAACCCAAAAACGGGTGGTGTATTTGCATCATTTGGCGCCCATCCATGCTTTGAAGTAGCGCTGGAGCGCAGCCTGACTGAGCTATTACAAGGCCGCAGCTTTGAAGGTTTAAATGATGTGCCACGGCCAACCTTTAATAGCCTGGCAGTGACGGAGCCAGAAAACTTTGTTGAGCACTTTATTGATTCAACGGGTGTTATTTCCTGGCGCTTCTTTAGCGCCAGGTATGATTATGAATTTTGCGAGTGGGATTTCTCAGGCTCAAACAAAGCAGAAAAAGAGCGCTTATTGGATATTTTAAAAGATCTAGGGAAAGAAGTTTATATTGCCGAATTTAACGATCTAGGCGCCACTGCCTGTCGCATTTTGGTGCCGGATTATTCAGAAATATATCCAGTTGAAGACCTTGTTTGGGATAACACCAACAAGGCACTGGATTACCGCGAAGATATACTGAATATTCATTCTCTGAGTGATGCCAGCCTGGCGCGTTTGGTGAAGCGTTTAGAAGAAAGCCAGCTAGGTAACTACATGGATATCCGAACCCTGATTGGCATTGAGTTCGATGAAAACACTGTTTGGGGACAGCTGACCATTCTTGAGCTGAAAATTCTTAGCTACCTTGCCTTAGGCGAGCTTGATGAGGCCATTAGGTTAGTAGAAGAGTTTTTGCAGTACAACAACAATACCGTAGAGCGCGGCTTGTTCTATCAAGCGGTTCATGCAGTACTTGAGATCACCCTGGACGAAGCATTGGTGCTTGAGAATTTTATCGTCAACCTAAATAAAATGTTCGGTAAAAGAACCATGGACAATGTAGTCGGCTCTGTAACTGGTGAGGTGAAATTCTTTGGCCTGACCAGAACCAGCATGAAGCTGGAAGGCTTAGATAAGCACCTAAGACTAATCGGGAGCTACAAAAAACTTCATCAAGCCCGCGAAGCGAAAAAAAGGTAATGCCAGGTTGGAAATTCTGGGGACACAATACTTAATTATGCTACGCTTCGGTGAATTCAAATTCGGCACGGGGCCAAGTTTTTCATGACTACAAATAATCCTGATACTGCTAGCCGGGTTTTTAAAAAAAGAAAAGGAATGGACGCTGTATTGCGAGACTTGATTCCTTTGTGCGCTCTTTGTCTTAAGCCCTGATACAAATTTTGTATTTCATAGCCCAACAGCGCTCTGGCCACTGGGCTATGAAATGTTCATTACATTTGTTTACAAATAAACCAGTCTAGCTTTTCTGCATGACTAACGTTTGGTTTGCTTTGCAGTTATTTTTGTTATGTTAAGTTGCTTTGTTCAAATTCTGTGTTACACCTTGGTCGTTTGCTCCAGAACCCGTCACTGTCACAGCGATAAACCCAACGGAAGCAATCACCATAAAAGTACCAATTGACATAATTAGAAAATTTCTAGTTGTATTCATGCTAGTCACTCCTTAGATTGATATTTGACTTCCGAGGAAGTGTATATAAATCAATATCTGAGGTATATCAGGGTAATTATTATTATTCACTAATGGAATCCATTAACTATTTCGCTGTTGCGGTTAAGGTGGTTTGGATGACTTGCCCCTTTTTACTGAGCAAAAGCATGCCTGTCAATAATAGGCGATGACGCAGTTTTGAGCTTGATATTCATAAGGAAAAACTGATTATTAGGCGACAATTAACCTGTCCGGTCCGTATTGCCATTTTCAATTTCCAAATTTTAATATCGCGTAAAATAGATCATGGATTGTTATAACGCAGGACTTGACCCTTTCTTTCCCTGGCCAGCGATTTCTCAATATAGCAGCACAGGTCAGCCGACTGGCAAAGTATACAGGCTTCTCGGGCATCAATCAGCGAACCGGTCGTAATTTCCCAGCCATTGACGCGAATTTGTGGTGCATCGCCAAGCCGTACTTCAAACAAATAGGTCGTCCGTTTGCCGTATCGGCTTATACGCGTCGATACATCAGCAAGACGCAAAGTAGCAGGTTCAATTTTTATGCCGGTTTCCTCGAACAGCTCGCGGACTGCTCCGTACTCGGGTGTCTCGTGACGCTGCATGACACCACCAGGCAACGAATAACCATCTTTATAGGAATGAGAAACGAGCAGGATCCGTTTTTTATGCCAAACTGCTACCATTGCCATTGTGCGTGATGGCTGTAGCCAGGCATAGAAACAACGGACAAGCACATACGCAGATGGCATGATCCACCGAACCAACGGTATCAAAGCATTGGAAAACCCAGGTGTCGCGCGATGCTCAACCATTATTTTTTGGCCAGAATAGAATTTTTCTCGGAGTTGCCAGATTGTGCATAGGATAAATAAATGCCCTTTTTCATTAACTAAAATTTACGGGTAATTCAATGGGTTGTCAAACACGCTTGCAAATGATACAAACGGGAATGTCTATTCCACGTTAAATCGGACAGACTATCGGCATGCAAGATACAAAAAAGTTATACTGTGGATGCCGATTTTATCCAGTAATTGATATAAGTTAGGCTCAAGAAAAAGCGTGATTTTCTTACTCGAGTGATCCCCGGGTAACAGTCAGTAGCTTGTTAAATAAAGGCTGGGGCGACTTCTGGATAATCGTAAAGACTCTGAGCATAACGAATAAGGTTAGATCGTGATTCACGCGTAGCGTGAAGCCATGATCTGAACCGTTTGTTAGACAAGCCCGGTGATTCTTATGCGCTATGAAAATCACTTCTTACCGATGGAGGAGTATCTTGCAAACCAGAACTGGTTGATGATTGTTTTAGCTTGACTTGTTCAGCCGTTGATTGTTATTTTGCTTTTTCTGAACGACTATTTACTCTTTTTTGCAAATGCGGCCCGAGCAAGACCTGTCAGCTTTTTTGGCTTGTTTCTCTCATCTGGTTTTATTCAAGGTCACATGATCAATTGATACCCCTTTTATTAAAACAGGCGCCAGTTTTTGCCGGGTTAACTGCTCAATTCTGGTTCTTACGATCTGCATGATGTCACTACAACAAGTATAGGTTAGTTACGGACGGGATTCTATTTGAGCACAACATCAAAGCGCGTTGCGTTTTTTCCGATCCCGCAATTCAACCGTTAAGGTGTACAGCAAATTCATAGGCAACTGACTTGAAAGTCAAACGCATTGTTTCAAACATTGAAGTTTCAACCCTGGATAAGACGGCTAATTTTTATACTGATATTTTTGGTCTTGAACTATTAATGGATCATGGCTGGATTCGCACTTATGGTCAAACGAGGTGATGAATGTTCAAATCAGCTTTGCGACTGAAGGTGGGTCAGGAACATCAGTGCCAGACCTGTCAATTGAGGTAGACGATGTTGAAACAGTTTTGGAAAAAGTAAAGGATACAAATATCCCTATCGAATATGGTCCCGAGAATGAACCATGCGGTGTTCGCAGGTTTTATGTACGCGACCCATTTGGAAAGCTCATCAATGTTTTGCAATATGAGTGATGTGCATCCAAACATGCGCATGTAGTCGGGTAAAGTGCCCACTAAGCGTGTGTTTTGCCGCTGAACGCAGCGTTGGCAGCATATCGAAGCAGGTGTGTTGATGCCGGTTTAAAATTGACCAGGCAAATAGATTTCCACGGTAAAGCATTTGCTGTGCCTTTGCATGCATTGCCATAGCAGTCTTAATTGTAAAATCAAAGTGATATTATTTTCTTTAAATATCAACCTTTAATTCTCTTGAATATTGTCCCAATATCAAGTTAATATGTCGCTATGAATAAAAATCGGCATGGTGGAAAACGCGCAGGGGCAGGGCGCAAGAAACGGTTCGACGAGCCGGTAATGCGCTTGCGCGTACCGCAATCCTGTATTTCTGAGATAGAGGCGATGTTAGAACAGATCATGAATCAGCGGCAATCAAGAGAAGCATTCCAGAATATTTTATTTCCAGCCAAAGATCCGGTGTCATTAAAACGTCCGATCCATTCTTCGTCTGTGCCCGCCGGTTTTCCATCCCCGGCAGACGATTATGTCGAAGGGCAACTGGATCTGAACGAATACTTCGTGCCGCATCCATCGGCGACATTTTATGTGCGCGTGACTGGCGAGAGCATGACCGGGGCGGGTATCCTGCCTGGCGATATACTGATTGTCGACCGGTCGCTGGATGCCGCTCATGATTCGATCGTCATCGCAGTCGTTGATAACGAATTAACCGTCAAACGACTGTTCAGAAAAAACGGGCGCATAGAATTGCACCCTGAAAATCCAGCCTATCCAGTCATTCAACTGGATCAGGAAATGGAATTGATCATATGGGGCGTGGTGTCCGGTGTTACCCGTAAACTCTGATATTCCCCGGCGTATTGCGCTGGTCGACTGCAATAATTTCTACGTATCCTGTGAACGGGTGTTTCATCCTGCCTGGAACAATCGACCTGTCGGCGTGTTATCCAATAATGACGGTTGCATCATCGCCCGTTCCAATGAACTGAAAGCTACCGGTATTCCGATGGGCGCGCCGTATTTCAAGCATAAAAAACAGTTGGAAGCGATGAAGGCAGTCATCGTTTCCAGTAACTATGCTTTGTATGGTGACATGTCTGCACGCGTTATGGATACACTGGGGCAATATGCGCCGGATACTGAAGTCTACAGCATCGATGAAGCCTGGCTGGATTTAACAGGTGTCCGGTCTGAAGTACTCGATGCGCTGGGCCGAAAGATTGTCATGAAGACTTATCAAAATACCGGCATACCCGTCTCCATGGGTATTGGTCCAACCAAGACACTGGCCAAGATCGCCAACCGTATCTCTAAGAAATACGATATCCCTGGCCGGGTGTTTAATATCAGCAGCGCCGGGTCGCTTGAAGCTGTATTGGTCAGTGTGGCGGTTGCCGATATCTGGGGTATCGGTCGGCGCTGGGCCGAGAAACTGAATAAACAGCGTATTTATACTGCACTTGATTTACGCAATGCCGATCCGGATCATATGCGGGCGCGCTACAGTGTCGTGATGCAGCGATTGATCATGGAGTTGCGTGGAACAATCTGTCTGAATAAGGAAGACATTGCACCGAAAAAACAGATTATTGCATCACGCTCTTTCGGTCAGCGTGTAACCTGCAAACAGGCACTCATTGAAGCAACTGCACTGCATGCAACCAGGGCAGGGGAGAAACTGCGCGTGCAACACTCCGCTTGTGGTGCATTGCAGGTCACGATTCAGAACGGAAAGCATAATACCCGTGAGTCGTACTTTTCGCGCAGCTGGACGATTCGTTTTCCTGTTGCTACCGCTGATACCCGGGAACTCATTGCTGCAGCCAGTAACGGCATTGAAAAGATATTCAAGCCTGGTGTGCGTTATGCAAAAGCAGGCGTCATGCTGTTTGATATCGTATCAGACAGTCAAATCCAGGGCACGCTATTCGATACAGATAACAATCCCGTATCGTCACGTTTGATGCCGACAATTGACAGAATCAATCATCAGTTCGGTAATCACACGCTGTTTTTTGCTGCTGAAGGGGTGCATAAAACATGGGCGATGCAGCGCAGCCGGATGACACGGGCATTTACGACAAAATGGAGTGAGATTCCGCCGGTGAGATAAGTGGTGCTTAAGCTTTGCTAGCGTAGCGTATGACAAAGTTCAAGCGTCGCGGAAAAGTGTCTGAGTTAATGGTTTTTGTTAGGTTGGTGGGGGGGTAGGAAACCAACTGTTTACACTCTCATAAGTAGTATAAAAACTCGACGCAACAGAGAGAAAATAAGTTGAATTAGTTCCAATACTGAATGGCCACGTTCTCATTTCATGGAGTTCTTTTCTCATATTAGTCTGAAACTGATAATCTAGGTATAACTCAGACTTTCTTTCGGGGGAAATATCTTTGTTCTCAAGTTCGTTAAATAGTAATTTAATTGATTCTGACAGCTTCTTTTCCTTATCCAATTTGTATCTATTTAGTGATTTATTTATAGAAATTGCAGGAACTAACAGAACAAAGATCGACGCTATATAAGGTAATAGAATCCAGCTAGCATAAAGAATACTTACATATACTTCACTTTTGTACTTCCACTCCGTAATAGATATGTATACAGTAATCAAGACACCAACAACAAGCGTTACTGTGCTAAAAATAAGTAAAGCCCAACCAATAAACCGTGTCCCACCACACTTGTCTTGAGACGTATAATCAAATATTGGCTCCAAATTTTTGGAGAAACTATTAATACATTTCGTTACGCCGACAATTCCAGATAAAGCTACACCACATATAAACCCCGCAATAAAATAGGATCCTAGGATTACAGCCTTATCTAATATGGAGTCATATATATCTGGCAAACCAAACAGGACGCCCATCAGGCTATTTAAAAAGCCAAATGTCATTCCACCTAAAAGAAATTTCCTATCTGATAAATAGTTGTTAATAGAAACTATAAGCTTATCTCGTTCATTTGGTTTTAAGCGCTGTCCTAACTGTGGCAGCAACATTCTAAATGTATGGGTAGCAAAAAATAAACTTAGGCTCGCAACCGTTATTATGATTGAAAGAATCCACCCTTTTTCATCAAAAACAACGGTTCCTATACTCAAATAGTGTATTACTAGAATGGATGCACCAAGAAGTAAAGAGACTAAAACCTTCTCCATGAATCCGCCTCGAATATTTTTGAAAGCTCTTTCATAGAAAGGACAAAAATCATCATATGCCATATCGAGTTCCTTTATGAATTCTCGGATAGGGAGCCTAACGTCCAAATCAGCCGCACAGTTTACTGTGTCGGTTGTATTTGTTTGTTATGCAATTCTATCGAGTAGTGTTTCGCATTGTGCCCTGTCTCGGAATCCACGGTGTCAGAATCAATTTTTTGTATAGGTTTATTCCTGACGCAAATCAATTTTTCATCAGTTACATACTGGCAGGTACCAATATACAAATCATTGTGATGACCTGGATATTGGCAGGCTTGGGATCTTTCTTTCTCCTGGCAAGATTCCACAGCAGCCTTGTTTAGCGGCAACGAGTGAGCCTGGGTATCATAACCAGTGACTATTGGTAAAATAAAAGCGAAGAGACATACCGGTGATTTTCTCATAGAATCAGTTCCAATCATTTTTTGTCGCTTGACATATCGTTACGCCTTGGAGGTTGCTCTTCATCCGCGCCGTGAGGTGGACGGCCTTCAGCACCATGTGGAGGACGGTGGCCATCGTTAGGTCCACCTTCAGGACGAACTGCTTCGCCACGTAGACAGCCAATCATCATATTTTCACTAGGACTGGCCGCGCGATAGTGATAGCCGCGTACAGCATCGCTTGTGCCACGGCATTCATCAAGTGATTCGGCTTCCTTGCCTTCAGCATCTTTCATGGCATAGATAGCGTAACCATCAAGTGCGTAACCTATCAATGGCGCATATCCATCATTGCTAACAGGAGTATCTGTACATCCCGTTGTCGCGTGGTAGTGGTATCCCTGATGTTCATTAATGTGGCCACCACAGTCGTCAAATGCAGCAATAGTATAGCTTCCCAAAATGTCATCAACGGGGGCCGGCCCTGAAAGTTCGACTCCATCAAGTGCAATACCAGCGGTACGAACTCGTTCTGTTCGATCTGCCGGAATAGGCTTGGTTGGTATGAGGTATGTGCGAGAAAAATTCTCATCAAGGTAAGCCATTTCACACTCGATACAATTTTGTTTGTATTGCTCTTCAACGTCAGGCTTTGCAGCGCCCAGACAAGCCTCTTTGGTCGCCGTATAACGTACCTTTCCAGTCTCCGGATCGTAGAGTTTCCAATTAGGGTCATCATAGTATGTGGTCAGGTTTACAATGAATTCACCCGTTAAATCGACTAAATCTCCTTCGCCTTCCTTGCTAAACCAAACACCAGAAGCATCTGGGCCGTCAGAAATGGTTCTGGGACAGAAATGGCCCAGTTCACGTCCTGCAGGACTGCCTGAGGTTATTAATTTATAACAAGTGGTTGTAGTACCTGCGGTTGTTTCGCAGTCTACTATTTCGGGTTCTTTAGTAAAGGCACCCGCTTTAAATAAAGAAATATCCAGTCCTTTTGTATCTGTAGTTTTTTCGTTATTTGCATCTGGATTTTTTGCTGTATCTTCGGATGGACTATTGCACCCAGCTAAAGCGAGTGAACTAACGAAAACTACAACTAATATCTGCTCATATCTTGAGAAATTCATAAATTTCATTCGATTTTCCTGGTAATGCATTGATTTTTTGCATCTGGCACATGTGATCGAAGGGACTGTAACGTCGGTTGCATGAGCCAACTGAAGGGGCGACCTCTGTGACAACCCTAGTTACCACGGAACTGCTGTATGGTGCTTCTCGCTGTGTATACACACCCAACCGCCACATTGCTTTACTATAATTGACTCGCTTTTGAGTTGGCTGTACCAACCCTCTCAGTAAGTGAATCCCCGCTCAATCTGTGTTTCACATCACCAATAAATAATCGAGTTATCTCATTATCTATCTCAACACGCAATAGCTCGACTTGATAACGAAGCCTTTGATGAAAACAGCAATGCGCTTGAAGCTATCACCACCTCACTCCAAATAATTTTCAACTTACCACGCTACCGCCAATAGGGAATCACTCGAACTCTTTAGCTCTCGATCACCCTTAACACTTCAACAGCCAATTCGTTGTTACAAGTAATCATATAGTTTCCGTATATCTTCCATACTTTTAGCGTTAATAGCAACAGAGTCGTTATGCTTGTCATATATATCATCCTAAATGAAACGATATACAGATTATATAGATCAGAAGATCATGACAGTATTGGCTGTTTCATATTTTTTAGCCAGATGATCGGAGATTTATTGAAAAAAATTGACTGGCTGCTATCGGCCGAGAATCGATTGTCAGGTCGTATCGCAATTAATGGCTGCGCGGTGCCAGATCAGGTTTGAACTAACACAGGTTAACTTGTTAACACCAAGCGACTTTGTCGTATCTTAATTACCAGGCGATTCTGTCGTAATCGCTAATTACCAAGGGAAACTGTCGGTCTCTTTTTTACATGTTTGTTAGTGTTCTTTTTTTGAATACTGGAGGCATGTTGAGGATGATTGTGATGGATTCTAAAGCTCAACTCACCGTTGATATAATTGCTAAAATTGTTGAAGGCAGAA
>NZ_QAAE01000031.1 GCF_003046585.1 Nitrosomonas aestuarii
GTAATCATGTCCCAGACAGAGTAATAGCCCGGTCCCGATGGTGGTCCTGAAAACAAGCCAGGTTTCGGTGGCGCACTGACAGGCGGTACTTTTGAAAAATCATACTTGCCGTTATTTGTTGTCTGAGTTGACGTGGCATCCTGGTTCGATGCGTGCGTCTGAAAAACCAGGCCTGCCGTACCGGCGAAACAAAGACAAAGTATCAACGACCACCTGGATAAACTTGCTACCAAATCGGCTTTTTTGCTAACTGAGGATGTCAGTAAAAAAGCTAAACGGATAGGCGAATGCATTTAAAATGAACTCCTGTAGTTAAAATATCTATTTTGAACATTAATTCGCATAGCAAAGCTGAATATATAAAATCACTTTGTAATGATGATGAACAACTCAAACCGCATAACGGGGTTTTTGTTGTTTTATTTGATTAGTGAGAGGTAATGGCTCAAATCCTTCGGCTTACTGTGAGTGGGGATTTTACCTGAAGTATGAGTCAAATGCCTTGAATTGATTGATCTTTTTCTTGTTAAATGTCACTATGTCGCATGCTGGTCATTGTAAATTATTCAATTGTTATTCTAACGTGCTGATATTGCGTAACTATATTTATGAGCATTCTGTGTTGCGTATTTACAACTAATAATGAATTTCCAATACCCTGTCCTTGATGCCATTGCTTTTTTTATATTGAGCAAGCGTGTTGCCATCAATAATTTGGCTTTACTTCTAAACCGAGCTTTCTGATTCTGTTACAGAATAAATCAAACCATGTTTTATCCACTCGGGATAGGGATTCTGATTCAGGTTGAAAAGAAGGCCGTATAATTCCATAGACTAAAACGCCTTTCAAAGGAACACCTTCTTGCAGTAAGCTGTCAACAAATTTGAGATAAGCTGCGGTTTCCTTCTCCGAAGGCGGTTGAGCATTCAGGTTGAAAACACATGTCTGTAACCAGGTGGGGCATGCTGAGGCAGACAGACTGATGTTTTCACGCACCTGCCTGAGGCTCATGCGCGTGTTGTTGATGCGTAAACGACCTTCGCGCGTTGCGCTGTCTAGCTTAAACCAGACTTCACCATTCAGACAGGCCATCTGCTTAAGTCCGGCTAATACATGAGGCCGGTTGATCAGGCTGCCATTGGTAATCAATACCAGCTTCAAGTTTTCGGGTAAGGGAAATTCCTTTTTTACGCGTCCGATCAGTTCAATTACCTGTTCAAACTCTTTGGCGCTGGTGGGTTCGCCGTTCCCCGATAAGGCAATATCCTTAATGGTGCGCGCCTCGGGTGGCACTTGTGTCTGCATAAAATTGCCGCACACTAATTCCTGCAAAAAACCACGCAACTCGATTTCCAGTTTTTCCAGAATAATAGGTGGTGCGGCGCCGCGAGTGAGATCGGGAACCTGGCAATAAATGCAACGCCAGTTGCAGGCGTTATTCGGGTTCAGATTAATGCCGATCGACACACCGCCTGCGCGGCGTGAAACGACCGGATAAACATATGTCAAGCCGACTTTGTCACGACTGTGATCAGATGTGTTCAATGGTTTGGATACTTGCTGCAACGATAAAATCCTGCCAAAATAATTTGTAATGTTAAAATTGCACGTATGTTAATTACACGCAAGCTGGAATTTGATGCCGGTCACCGTATATCAACGCATAACAGTCAGTGCCGTCATTTACACGGGCATCGTTATGTGATTGAAATCACGCTGTCTGGTAATATTATCTCCGAGAAAGGTGTTGCACAACAAGGGATGGTGATGGATTTTTCCGAAGTTAAACGAATTGCCAAAAGCGCTTTAGTCGATAAATGGGACCACGCTTTTCTTGTTTATTCCGGTGATGCGCCTGTCATGCAGTTTCTGCAGTCATTGGAAGACCACAAAACTGTCGTGCTGGATGTGCAGCCGACAGCTGAGAATCTTGCCGTGATAGCATTCGGTATCCTAGATGAAGCCTACCAGGATATCTATGGCAATCACCTTCAACTCGAGCAAGTGCGGTTGTTTGAAACACCCAATTGCTGGGCTGACGCCATCCGCGGCGCCCATTGATCATACTGAACTGTTTACTTAAAAAGAATGTTTATTGATTCGCATTGCCACTTGGATTTTCCCGATCTTGCCCATAATCTGGATGTGTTACTCGATAAAATGCGTGAAAATCAAGTTACTCATGCTTTATGCGTCAGCGTCAATCTGACTGATTTTCCGCGTGTTCTGGCGCTGGCGCAAGCGCATGATAATCTGTTCGCTTCGGTGGGGGTCCATCCCGACTACGAAAACCAGGTCGAACCGGACGCCCATCAACTGGTTCAACTGGCTGATCACCCCAAAGTGATTGCGATAGGCGAAACCGGCCTTGATTATTATCGGCTGCAAGGTGATCTTGAATGGCAGCGTGCGCGCTTTCGACAACATATCCGTGCCGCACGGCAATGCAATAAACCATTGATTATTCACACGCGCTCCGCTGCAGATGATACATTGCGTATTATGCGCGAGGAAGGTGCCGATCAAGTCGGCGGTGTGATGCATTGCTTCACGGAAAGCTGGGAAGTGGCAAAACGGGCTATCGATATGAATTTTTACATTTCCTTTTCAGGTATCGTCACTTTTAAGAATGCCGTTGCATTAAAGGATGTTGCCAAGAAGACACCGCTGAATCGAATGCTCATTGAGACCGATTCGCCCTATCTTGCTCCCGTGCCTTACCGTGGCAAACTGAATCAGCCGGCGTTTGTTCTTCATGTTGCTGAAGAGATAGCCCGCTTACGCGCGGTAAATCTTAACGAAATCGCAGCGGCTACAACGGCTAACTTTTTTAGATTATTCAAACTGCCCACTCTCGTGGGATGAGCGGATAAACAACTGCCTGCTGACGTCATCAGTTGTTGCGTAATCACAGACTGCGTTTTTTACGCGCACATTTATAATGAGATTTTTGCCGTTCAGAATGCAGTATATAGACGCTAATCTATTGTTTTGAAAGCAACAATATATTCGGTAATGAGTTTAATGCCGATTCTTTCACCGATGTCATGGTTGTGGTGACTGGATACCAGGGAAAGTACTTTGCGACCACTTGTTAATTGCAAAGTATATAAAATTTCAGCTCCCTTGAATGCTTTGTGCGTCACAGTGGCCAGTAACGAGCTTGCATGGTCATGTACAATGGTATCGGGGCGCATCAATACATCGACTATGTTGTTTTTAGCGAAAGTTAACGGTTCTGGACTTTTCAGGATGCCCAGTTCAATTTCAATCTGTTGTGAATCAATAACTTTACCGGGAAGAAATACGCCTTGGCCGATAAAGTCAGCAACAAGCCGATTGGCGGGGCGGTGATATAAATTGTAGGCTGTGTCCCATTGTTGAATATTGCCATCAAACATGACACCAATCTTGTCCGCGATGGCAAATGCTTCAGACTGGTCATGCGTTACCAGAATTGCGGTGGCTCCCTGATTCTTCAGGATGTCGCGTACTTCCAGACTTAATTGTTCACGCAAGCTTACATCCAGATTGGAGAAAGGTTCATCCAGCAGGAGCAGTGCCGGCTGCGGTGCCAAAGCGCGCGCAAGTGCGACACGTTGTTGTTGTCCGCCGGAAAGTTCATGTGGATATTTTTTGGCAACATTCGAAAGCTGCACGATATGCAGCCATTCTTCAACACGTGCATTGCGTTCGGATCTGGCTAGTTTATGCAGGCCAAAGCCGATGTTAGCTTCAACGTCAAGATGTGGAAACAATGCGTAATCCTGAAAAACCATGCCGATCTGCCTTTTCTCCGGCGGTATGGCTGATTTGGCATCGCTGACGCAGCGGTTGTTGATCAGAATTTCACCGTCTGAAATCGATTCAAACCCGGCAATACAGCGCAATGCCGTAGTTTTGCCACAACCGCTGGGACCTAAAAAGCAACCGATCTCACCTTTCCACAACGACAATGACAAGTCATTAATTACATGATGTTCGTCGTAGCTTTGTCGAATGTGAGTGAGTTGCAGTAGCGCGGTATTCATATTGTTTTCTTCTCATTACAACGCGAAATTACGTAGGTTCTTATGGTTGTTTTTATGGACTTTCTCAATCTTAACGGGTCCATATGTTGTGTGGATGAGTGTGATAGATAATTAAGGTTAACAGACTTGCAGCATATGTTAACAGAAGGTGGTGTTAACCGGGGCGGGTTTGGTATGTTGACAGATCGGAGAATGTTTGTAACCGTAAGCCTATCCGGCTACGGCATGCTCTTTTGGTTGTAAAGCAGGAATCTGATTGTTAAATGAAAAAAAATTACAAACAGGTATATTATTATAAGTGTTTATGCTAAAACCACAACACGATACAGTTTTGGCACCGAAGCGAGAAAATCTGTTCATTCAATTATTTTATTAATGTTATTCCCGTTTATATGAAAGAAGCAATAAACTCACAATTGCCGATTATCGGATGGCGGGAATGGCTTGCATTGCCAGACTTAAAAATTCCTAAAATTAAGGCAAAAGTGGATACCGGTGCGCGAACATCGGCATTGCATGCATTCTGGATTGATGCATATAGTAAAAACAATCAACAATGGATCAGGTTTGCAATGCATCCTATTCAAAATAATATAGAGAAAGTTGTTGAGTGTGACGCGCAAGTAAAAGACAGACGAATAGTGGCTGATTCCGGGGGACATAAACAGCTTCGTTATGTCATAGAGACGCCCGTGTGTCTGGGGACTTATGTTTATGTCGTGGAATTGACGTTGACGCAACGTGATATAATGAAATTCCGCATGCTACTTGGCCGTACTGCGATCAATAATCGTTTTCTGGTAAATCCCGGCGCTTCCTATTTGCAAGGAAGACTTTAACAATAGCTGCTACGCTTATCACAACAATCTGTCAAAGCCAGTCCAGTCGTTTATGGAGTCTGCTGCACATAAAACCCCGATGCTCTAGTATTGTGCGCGTATATAAATAACAAAGAAAGGCCCAAGGAGTCAGTCATGAAAATTGCAATTCTATCGCGTAACGCAAAACTTTATTCTACCAAAAGGCTTGTGGAAGCGGCCACTGAGCGTGGTCATGAAGTAAAAGTGCTGGATGTGCTGCGCTGCTACATGAATATTACAGCGCATAATCCGAGGATTCATTACCGGGGAGAGGTGCTCACTGGGTTTGATGCGGTGATCCCCAGAATTGGTGCTTCAGTTACTTTCTACGGTACCGCAGTGTTGCGGCAGTTCGAAATGATGAATGTTTTTCCACTGAACGAATCCGTTGCTGTGACACGTTCAAGGGACAAGTTAAGATCTTTGCAGTTACTGGCCAGAAAAGGCGTTGGCTTGCCGGTAACCGGTTTTGCGCATAATCCTGACGATATTGATGACCTGATTTCTGCAGTTGGCGGTGCCCCACTTGTGATCAAGTTGCTGGAAGGCACGCAAGGAATCGGTGTGGTGCTTGCTGAAACCGAGAAAGCGGCAGAAAGTGTTATTCAAGCTTTTATGGGTTTAAATGCGAATATCATGGTACAGGAGTTTATTAAAGAGGCAGGTGGAAGCGATATCCGCTGTTTTGTTGTGGGAGACAAGGTGGTTGCTGCAATGAAACGTCAGGCACTTGAGGGTGAATTTCGATCTAATCTGCATCGCGGTGGACAGGCGACTTTGGTGCGGTTAACGCCGGAAGAACGTTCAACAGCCGTCAGAGCAGCAAAAATAATGGGGCTGAATGTGTGCGGTGTTGATCTGTTACGATCGAATCATGGACCAGTCATCATGGAAGTCAATTCTTCTCCCGGTTTGCAAGGGATTGAAACGGCCAGTAATAAAGATATTGCTGCGCTTATTATTCAGTTCATTGAATCTAGAATCAAGTCGCTTGAAAATACATCGGATCGGTCCAAAACGCGCGGCAAAGGGTAATATGGTTTCTGAGCTTATTATCAATGATCTGACCATTGATCCAGACTGCCAGATTACAATTGATTTGCCGTTGCCCAGACTTTATACCCATACTCTGATGACCATGCCGGTTCATGTGATACGTGGCAAAAAACCGGGGCCAAGATTATTCGTGAGTGCAGCCATTCATGGCGACGAGCTCAATGGAGTAGAAATTATCAGACGGTTATTGAAGCAACCTGTCTTAAGCAAATTACGAGGCGATCTGATCGCCATTCCGATGGTGAATGTTTATGGCATTATCCATCATTCACGATACTTGCCTGACCGGCGTGATTTGAATCGGTCTTTTCCTGGATCAAAAAAAGGCTCTTTGGCTGCCCGTATTGCTGATTTATTTATGACAGAGATTGTAGAAAAGTGTACGCATGGAATTGACTTGCACACAGGTGCCATTCATCGCAGTAACTTACCACAGATTCGCGCAAATCTTGATGATGCGGAAACGATGTCGTTAGCAAAATCATTTCACGTGCCGGTTCTGCTGAATGCAAATTTTCGCGATGGCTCGTTACGGGAAGCTGCCTCAGAATACGGTATTCCAATGTTGTTATACGAAGCTGGTGAAGCACTAAGATTTGATGAAGTTTCTATCCGGGCAGGACTTCGCGGCATTTTAGGGGTCATGAGAAATATGGATATGCTTCCAACCGGTAGAGGTCGCAAAGATTCTGAAAATGAACCTTTTATAGCCCGATCCAGTCAGTGGGTTAGGGCACCAAGGAGTGGTATTTTTAGAGTGGCAAAATCCTTGGGGGAAAAAATTAAATTTAAAGATACACTGGGCACGATTAACGATCCAGTTTCAAATCTAGAAGTACCAGTAATTTCTCCCTGTAGTGGCTTAATTATCGGTCGCTCCGAATTGCCATTGGTTCACGAAGGTGAGGCCATTTATCATATCGCACAATTTGAAGATAACCGTGATGTGGCGGAACATATAGAAATGTTTCATGAAAGTATTTCGCCAGAGTTTAAACCTGTGGTGGTTTAACAATACTTGGTAGAGTCTTAACCAGGATACAGGAATGCAAACCGTCATAATCCATTTGAAACAGAAACATTACGGGACGTCCACTGTTGGAATAGCGCCGCTATGCTAAACAGATTGGAAAAAATGCTGTAAAGTAGATTTTAAATACGCGTTAAAGGAATATGAAATTTTCCTTTATCTGACTAACCGTTCCAATATCCGGATGTGTATTGATCCACGGTATGCCGGAAAAATTCAATAAAAGGACATGTTATCTTGCGCTATTACTCAATTGTTGATGAGTTCGTTGTTGCAGGCTTGATTGTAAATTTTATTAACTATCTGGAGGAATTGTCATGATTACTGTCAATAGAAATAACAACACGGATAACTTCAAGATGAATTATATGCTTTGTATTGCGAATATGCTTACAGTGCTTATTGCAGGCCTGATGCTCGCAGCTTGTGGAAGTACGCCCGTCCATGAGAGCCGCTATGCTAGTGTTCAAAAGCAGATTAAAGAAGCTGAAGCAGTGAAAGCCGATGAGTTCGCGGGGGGCGAGCTTTATGAGGCACAAAAAAAATTTGAGGACGCCCGCAAGGCGGATAAAGATGGAGAGCGTGAAAAAGCTCTGCGGTTACTTAAGGAAGCCGAATTACATGCACAATTAGCGGAATCACAGACGATGAGTGCACGCGCGCAAAAAGTGCTTGATGAGGTTAGTATGGGTTTAAAAACATTACAGAACGAATTAAATCGTTAGCAGTTTTTTGTATTAACAGTTTAACTTTCTCAAAGAAATTATAGAAACAATAACGACATGTAATGTAAGGAGTTCGTCATGAATATTAAGTTTATTTTAATTTTACCTATATTATTTCTGCTTATTTCCTGTGCCAGCAATCTACCTAATCAGCAGTTGAGCGAGGCTGAGAGTAAATATAAATCGGCACACATGATAAGCGGCATTCAAAATTCAGCTGCACAAAGAATGGGCGATGCTAAAGAAGCCCTCGAGAAAGCAAATAAACTGCAGGCAGATAACAAGCCGAAATATTTAGTAGATCATTTTGCACTTGTCTCGATTAAAAATACAGAAATTGCGCAAGCACGTCATCAACTAAAACAAATTGAACAAGAAACTGAACAAGCAAAGGAAAAACGTCAGCAACTACTTCTCGAAAGCAGAACAACCCAACTTCGCGACGCCAGAATGGAGGCGATGCAGCTCGCTTCTCAGCTTGATGCATTGAAAGCAGAGCAAACTGAACGCGGCATTATTATGACACTGGAGAATATCATTTTTGCATTTAACAGTGCCATGCTTCAGCCAGGCGGTGAAATAACTGTTTCGCGTATTGCCAAGTATTTAAACGATTATCCCAATCGCAGTGTGTTAATTGAAGGTTTTACAGATGACATTGGCAGCGATGAATATAATTTGAAACTTTCCAAACAACGAGCTGAGTCCGTTCAGCGGGCCTTGATCAAACATGGCGTCAGCCCTCGGCGGATCAATACCGTTGGTTTGGGAGAAGCTTATCCTGTCGCCCCTAATACGACCGAAGCGGGGAGGCAACAGAACAGACGCGTAGAGATTGTTGTTGCTAATGAAGATGGCAAACCAATCTTGAGTCGCTAATTGTTCATCGATAGTGAAACGGGTTTGTGGCAACAGAATTAACCCTGTCAAAAGTTTGAACACGCACCTAATATCGATTGTGGTCTGCTTGGCTTTGGTACTTTGTCTGGAGAAAGCGATTGCGGCTGACCAAATGCAAAAGGTGGGAGCCGTTGAGCGCAAGGCTGAAATATTGGAGCAGAAAGCTGCGACCAGCGATGGTACGCGCCCTGCTTCGGCCAAGACTATCACGAGCCCTGAAGCACAACTGGTTGATCCAGATGGCGAAGAACCTTTGGATGATGCGTTGTCATGCCTTGCACGCTCCATTTACTGGGAAGCTAGGAGCGAAGGGACTGCCGGCATGCAGGCTATCGCGAATGTAGTAATGAATCGACTTGGTCACGAGGATTTTTTTGACACGATCTGTGATGTCGTCATGCAAGGCGGGGAACAGGGAGTCTGTCATTTTTCGTGGTGGTGCGATGGCCGTTCGGATGATGCACTAGAGGAGAAATCTTATGCACTTGCCAAGGAAATCGCACGTAAAGCGCTCAATCAGCAGCTCTCGGATATGACCGGTGGTGCACTGTATTTCCATCACCACACAGCAATACCCGATTGGGCCTCGGAATTTATCAAGACTGTGAAGATAGGCGAGCATATTTTCTATAAACCACCCACTGTTGTCACTGAGGCAGGAAACTAGTTCTTATTCCAGGCGATCTTTAGCGCGCTTTTAGGTGTTATACAACAAAGAAGGCCATATTTTTAGCGAAATATACCTGCTTGTCAGATTAAATTCGGGCGAATCTATATGATTGGAAATAACCGCATGAATACAAGATCGTTACGTTCGATTTATCAGCTTAAAGTTACGCTGAAAAATTTTCGCCCACCGATATGGCGTCGGTTTTTACTTTCCAGTACAACCAATCTGGGAGAAATGCATCATGTTTTGCAGATTGTCATGGGGTGGGCAAATGCGCATTTACATGAATTCGTAAAAGAAAATGAGCGGTACGGTGAACCGGAAATCGAATTTCCTCTGGACATTCATGACGAAACTGAATTTCGTCTGGATCAGATATTAAAGCAGGAAAAGGAAAAGTTGATTTATAACTATGATTTTGGCGATGATTGGCAACATGAAATTTTGTTGGAAAAAGTGTTGCCTTTTAAACATGATGCCGTCCTGCCGATATGCATTAAAGGGAAACGAGCCTGCCCACCTGAAGATGTGGGTGGTGCGGTCGGATATGCAATGTTTCTTGAAGCTGTGTCAGATTCTTTGCATCCGGAATATGCAGCAATGCGTGAGTGGGCGAATGGTAATTTTGATTCGGCGTTTTTTGACCTGGATGCAGTAAATAATCTGTTGCATGAGTATTGTGGGCGTAAGCGTTAAAATATTGATGTTATTAGCATCGTCTATTTCAGTAAGATATTTCTGTGATAGTTGCGCTTTAATGTGACGGGTTATGGGAACGTTAACATGAATTTAAATATGGATTTGACTGCACAGCAGCACCGCTATCGTGGTGTCCGCAAAGTAACACTAATCGGCTCTGCTGTTGATTTTTTGCTGGGCGTTGCCAAAATTATTGCGGGCTGGATGGCCAATTCTCAAGCATTGATTGCGGATGGTATTCACTCTTTTTCCGATCTGCTTACTGATTTCTTTGTGCTTTATGCCGCCAAGCATGCCCATAAAGAGGCCGATGAAGAACATCCTTATGGGCATGGCCGCATTGAAACGTTGGCGACGGTAGGATTGGGAATTGTTTTGGTGGGAATTGCCTGCGGAATCGCCTATGACTCTGTACATCGGCTCAATGAACCAGAAATTTTATTAGTGCCCGGTGGATTGGCATTAGCTGTTGCGGTTGTGTCGGTTGTCTCCAAGGAGTGGGTTTATCGTTATACCGTTGCGGCCGCGCGCCGTTTGCGGTCTGACATGTTGATGGCAAATGCTTGGCATAGTCGTTCGGATGCAATTTCTTCGATTGTTGTTGTGCTGGGTATTGCCGGCACCATGTATGGCTACCCTTATTTGGATGCGGTGGCTGCGGTAGTCGTTGCTGCCATGATTGCAAAAATCGGCTTTAATTTGGTGCGCTCCAGTACGCGGGAACTGATTGATACGGCGCTTGATCGAGATGAAGTGGATGCTATCCGTAGACATATTTTTGATGTCAAAGGTGTGCGTTCGGTTCACATGTTGAGGTCGCGTAAAAGTGCCGGTGACGCTTTCGTCGATGTACATATTCAGGTTGATCCGCTTGTCAGTGTGTCGGAAGGTCATCAGATCGGCGATGCTGTGCGGCGACGGTTGCTGGATGCCGTTGATGTTGTCTCAGATGTAACGGTGCATATTGATCCGGAAAATGATGAGTCCGGGTCACCATGTGACAATTTGCCGCACCGCGAAAAAATAATCGAAGCACTTAAACTCTGCTGGCCTCAAATACCCGCTTCTGCGATTGATGCCGTCACGTTGCATTATTTGTCCGGTGAGATCCAGATTGAACTGGATCTGCCCATCTGGATATTGAGCGATTTGAACGAAGCCACAGAACTGGTGAATGAACTCAGAAAGGCTTCTGATACATTGCCTTATGTCAGTGATGTGCAGGTGCGATTCAAAATTTAACAAGCGGATAGACTTTTCCAATGTGCGCGTCAAGTCGCTTGCTATTTGAATTAAGTGACAGGCTTGTCAAAAACACGATTTTATAGCTTGCTGCAAGCTGTGTGCGTTTTTTATTAAAAATAAATTTAAGCAATCAGGTGTGGTGACGGCGTTTTTGTATCTCGTCAGCTGTGTCAGTTAATATTTTATCTGAAGTATTTTTAAATAGAGTTGAGTTTGCTCAGACAGTTGGAAGCATTGAAATGTTTTCTTCTTGTCTTCGGGTGTGCCGTCAACAAACTCAATGAAATAAAGATGCTACTGCATTGCGAATTCCCTGTTTTCGAAAAAAACAGGGAAGCGTGTATCCTTGATTAACTTCATCACACCTTTTGATACGAGATGATAGCCATTTTTTTGACAGCCTGCTCACTTTTACCTTCCCTGGTATGAATCACGCGTTCTGTTTCCATATCCACGCCCAATATAACGCAATTATGAACTTTGCGGGTCGATGTTCCATCAGTGCTATGCTGAAGTATGTCAGCACGCAACGTTTCGCTTATCCAGCATTTTTCGTTCATTCATGATCAATGCAATGTCTCAAGCAATAGAGTAAATCCGTTTTTGGTATGTGTTTACGGTATAGCTATATTGAGACATGGCACGGTGAGATCTTGGTTTGGAAAACAGTGTAATGTAGATACAGGTATGCTTGAAGAGATCAAGAAGGCGCTGCTATTTCCAATATTGTTCTACTGTAACGTATATACCTCACCCACTACGATTCACATAGAGCTTCAATTTCTTTAAATAAAATTCCAGATGGTCTGGTCAAATGGTATAACAACTGATCACTTAACCCAGAGATTGCACTTAGTTGATTATACAAATCTAAAGCAATTTTAGTTAGCTAAAAGATACCAGAAGTATAGCGTTCTATTATTGTGCAGTGTATGTTACCTGTTTTTTTAACATCAAGATCAGAGAAGAAATGCTTAAATTTTATGGTTATAAAAAATGCGGCGCTTGTCGTAAGGCTGAGAAATTTTTACAACAAGCAGGAATTCCTTTCGAATTTGTCGATATTATGGAGAATCCTCCATCAACAAATGAACTGAGCGCTATTGTGGAGCTTGCTGATACGCCGGTAAACAACTTTTTTAATACAAGTGGCGTGCAATACCGTGAATTAAAACTAAAGGAAAAGATGCCCGTACTTTCAAATCGAGAAAAGCTAGCATTGCTAGCTGGCAATGGTCGCCTGATTAAAAGGCCATTAATTACCAACAAAGAACATGCAACTGTGGGTTTTAATGAAGAACAATTCAGTAAGATTTGGCGCTAAACAACTGGTTCAAGCACGCTACTTAATTGAATCTTTTTTGTTGGCTTGACTGATTGTTGAAAACCAGTTTGCATTGTTATACGATGTGCAAAACGTATTGGTGTCATTACCATGGGAAACTGGCGGACTAATTACCAGGGGACTTTATCGTAACATCCTAACAGTGGGTCACTATTCTGGCAACGAGTCAATCATCGCTATGCTACAGCGAGCGATAATTTTGACCGCTGAACTCTCTTAGGGTACTGGTCTGCATATTTTCTCTCAACCATACGTATCTAACGCCTGCTGGACTTAATTCAATCTGGTGATTTGCTTTGAGTTGAGTAGTCTGCGGCCCTTGTATATGGTTTGGCGTGACACACCGCTAATTCGGGCTGCTTCAGCTATATTTTGCAGTGTTTCAGCAAGCGCTATCGCATCGACTTTCTTTTATATTTCCAGATCCACCATAGAAGGCCTGGTTGGTTCAACAACTTCGGATACTGCAAGGTGCCTCGCAGCAAAATATGCGATGAAACCGTCATCACAAGACTTTCTGATTTCGATTTTTTGTTTCGCAATAGAATGCTTGAGGGGTGATTCAATTAAGTAAAACTTATTGCCATAGCTAAACGTGTGGTTATGCCTGATTTTCCGATATTCTTTCAAGACAACAAATATTTTCTAAATTGATGTGCTCAGGGATTGACGTGAACTCAGAGGTGTCATTTTTAGAAATAACCTGGATGTGACTGCGCCAAAATGTTGGAATAAAAACATCCTGAAAATAGCGATTAGCGTTATCCATATCTTTGATTTTATTGAGTCTTAATTCAGAAATGAGTCTGTCCTGGAAGGTATTGAATGAACGTTCGATTCTCCCTTTTCCTTGCGGCGAATCAGCAAATATGATTCCGATGCCTAACTCGTCACAGGTGCGTTGCATTTGTTAATGCCGCAAAGTTACTCAACAAATCCTGTTGAACCATTGAGCGATATCTCCCAAAATATCAGAAAGCGGGCATACAGTTCGTCTTGCAAATACTCTTAAGGTTGGCGAATAATTTTATTCGATAAATTAAACTAATATTCTGTAATAAATTGAATTTTTCGAAAATTCAATTAAAATCCCTACACTATAGGTGGAGATTTTATGACAAATGACTTGACTTTATATATCAAGGTCGACTAGCCTGTTGGATACAGTGAAAAAGGCGCCTATGGGGGTGTCAATAGCTGTTGCAAAAAGAGCAGTACTAATTAATTAGTATTAAGAACAAGAGAAGTAGTAGTGTT
>NZ_QAAE01000032.1 GCF_003046585.1 Nitrosomonas aestuarii
TTACTCTAAACTGTTCAGTGGTGATTACCTGAAAACCCAAAGACCCGGTGTTGCTTCGGATTTGTTTTATGTGCAATATAATTTTAGATTCTGATGGTTTGAATAACGATCCCCTGAAGAGAAACTATTTATTTTGTATGAGAGCAATTTTCTATTTCAACAACAACTGCGTGTTAAATGATACTGAAAAGTATGGAAATACATAACATGATATATTTTATTTTTATTGGTTTTCTTTTAACGACGCCAGCGGCAATTGCTGCAAACATCGTCCCGGACACAATGGCTGAGCGTGTAAAGGCATGTACCATTTGTCATGGAGATGAAGAGAAAGTCGAGCAGCATGCCTATTACCCGAGTATAAACGGCAAGCCAAAAGGTTATCTATTCAATCAATTACGCAATTTCAGAGACGGTCGGCGCCATTACCAGCCGATGGCTGTTTTATTGGAAAACATGTCAGATAGTTACCTGATGGAGATAGCATATTATTTCTCGGCGCTGCAGTTACCAGTCTCTCCATCCGAACAGATCGAAATGGAATCTAATGAAATCAGATTAGCGGAACAGCTTATTTTTTCCGGGTTTGCAGATAGAAATATTCCGGCTTGCAGCGCGTGCCATGGAATTGATTTAATGGGTACAGCACCGTTTATACCAGGTTTGCTGGGTTTATCCCGTACTTATATTACAGCTCAATTTGGCAGCTGGCGTAATGGTGGATTAATTCGCGGACAAGTATCCGACTGCATGTCAGAAATTGCCAAGAAACTGACCGACAGTGAAACTATTGCAATTGCCAAATGGCTGGCGACACAATCGGTTTCCGGGAAACCCGACCCGGCGGACACCCTTTCGCCCGAACTGGCACATCGCTGCAACAGCATTGTTGTGGGAGATACTAAAAAATGAAATTTTCCATCAGCATATTGAATAATACTCGAAAAATTGTCCCTTTATTGCTTGGCTGTTCTTTGTGGGGAATGCTTATAACAGAAGTGATGGCATACGATTCCTTTCAGGAAAAGTCCGGCTATTCTGCTGTCGAACAACAACTAAAACTGGGCGCTTATCTTACACACGCCGGTAATTGCCAGGGATGCCATACTGCCCAAGGCGGCCCACCGTTTGCAGGGGGTCGCCGTTTATCCACGTCATTCGGAATATTTGTAACACCCAATATCACGCCCGATAGCGAAACGGGGATAGGTGATTGGTCTGAAGAAGATTTCTGGCAAGCGCTGCATCAGGGCAAATCACGTGATGGGCGATTGCTCTACCCGGCTTTCCCTTACACCGAATATACCAAAGTAACGCGGCGGGATGCCAATGCTATATTTGCCTATCTGCAATCTTTGCCGAGAGTATCCCAAAACAACCCAACCCATGAAATTCATTTTCCCTATAATTTCAGACCACTACTGTATATCTGGCGCGCACTGTACTTCAAGGAAGGGGTATATGTTCCGGATCAATCCCAAAATGAAGAATGGAATCGAGGCGCCTATCTGGTACAAGGTCTCGGCCATTGTAATGCCTGTCACACCAGCCGTGGTTTTCTGGGAGGAAGTGAAAACGATGCATTAACAGGTGGACAAATAATGGGCACAAACTGGTACGCGCCTTCACTGACTTCGCCCCTTGAGGCAGGCAGCGATGATTGGACAGTAGAAGAAATTGCTCAGTTTCTGGCTACTGGCATATCAAATCGCGCAGTAGCTTCAGGTCCGATGGCGACAATTATACGGCAAAGTCTTCAATATTTGTCTGCAGAAGATATGCGCGCGATGGCTGTTTATTTAAAGGCCATTGCAGAAAACAGTGCAAGTCATGCACCTGAAACTGCATTTCAGTTCATGCCGGAAAATAAACAAAAATTTCTGACACAGGGTGAACAGTTATATACACAATACTGTCAAGAATGCCACGGCATTTCCGGTGCAGGTGCACCAGGCATATATCCACCTCTAACAGGTAATCGAAGTGTAGTCATGGCTTCTCCCATGAATGCAATCCGCATGGTACTGGAAGGCGGTTATCCAGCCACAACGGCAGGAAACCCGCGGCCTTACGGCATGCCACCTTTTCAACATATATTAAACAATGAAGAAATTGCACTGGTCGTATCTTATATCAGAAATTCATGGGGAAACAATGGTGGCTGGGTAACAGCAACGAATGTCGACCGAATCAGAGGCAGCGCACGCCATTAGACCAGTTTTAATGCTTTTTATAAAATCAGAAAACCATTAATGATATGTTTGGACGTGATTTGTGTAGATCTGAATCTTCACAAATGACTATTGCTCATGTTTCTGAATACCCACTCCATGTTCAAAAACAAGCTGTCCTCCTTTCCATCCTGCAACACACAAAACGGCAAGTCCGATAACTGACAGAAGAATCGCTAAATTACTGGGCTGCGTAAGCGTCGTACCCTCCAAGCGCAAAAACAGGCTTATGGTATAGAGAGACCAACTGACCATTGCCAGTACCATATGTTGATTGGCAGTCTTCATTGCAATACTTTGTTGGTCAATTTTTGTCAGTTCAACTAATCCCGCTATCATGGCAAATATCGCGGTAATTGTACCGATCACAAGAAACACCCCGGCAACCCAGCTAACTTGTTCACCCATGAATAAACTGGCAATGTCACCTATCGTAGCGAAAAACCAGGCAGCAACTGGAAAATGAACCAATATGGGATGTAAGGGGTGTCTCATTATTAATTCCTGTTATATTCCAAGAAAAACACTTAACAGTGTAAGAAAACCGACTACTGCAACACCGGCATGAATGATCACGATATTCTTAGGCGCGACAACGTTCTTCATATGGAATGACGCAAGATAAAAACCGCCCAATGCCGCGACTACAAGCAAACCGAGTGCTGCTGTGATTGCTCCGGCAGCACCCCCTTCCAGCACCATCATGATTAACATGATCAAACCGGTTGCGCCTAACAGGGCATGCACAATTGATAACGACCAAGGGGCCAATTGACCAGAAAATACTTTTGTAGCCATAAACACACCACCCACAGCCGCAATGGCAAACACAACAATCGCATAAGTCAGCATTTCCTTTTACTCCTTAAAAGAATTAAAAATGTATACTATACTGCAATTATTATGACTTTTACAATATTTACATGTCAAAAGTTTTAACAATTCTCAGCAAATTAATCAACGATAAAATTACACTAAAAAATGTCTGCAATTTCAAGTTTAGGGAAACGTCAACAATCACTGTTAACAGTATTATTACATCATCGCAACGGGTTGACGGTGGATGAATTGGCAAGCATGCTCGAGATTTCCCGCAATGCTGTTAATCAACATTTATCAAATCTCAGTGGTAGTGGTTTTATTCAAAATACGTTATTAAACAGCACTGGCGGCAGACCCAGCAAAGTTTACTCCTTGACACCTACCGGCTTAGAACTATTCCCGAGGCATTATTCTTTTCTGGCCAGGATGCTACTTTCCTGGCTCAAGAAAAATTTAGGCGAACAAGAATTAGAATCCTGCCTGCAAGAACTCGGTGAACAAATTGCACAGGAATTTTCAGACAGAGTTAACAAGCATCAGACACAAACCAGTAAAGTGCGCGAAGTAACCATAATATTACAGGAACTTGGGTATGATGCAGATGCCGCACTCAATACTGAAACTTATGCTGAAATTATTGCGAGCAACTGCGTCTTTCAAAAGCTTGCTGAAGAATGCCACAGCGTTTGCACACTCGATCTAAGCCTCTTAGCTTCATTACTTGACGCAAATATCGAGCATAAGAAATGCATTGTCAAGGGCGGCAGAAACTGTTGTTTTGGAATTCTGACAAAAACACCGAATCTCTCTGTTCAGCAATCTTAAAATGATATTATTCCCGAAAAACCAGAATCGTTAGCCGTTCGGCCAGACAGTCCTTACCGGAACACAAACCAGCCAAACTCGCACATGCTGCCATTCGTCATGCGGATAAACTGCTCAAGTTCAGCAACTGAGAAAGTCGATTTGTGTCCAGGTACTGGTCAACACTGTCAGCCAGCCGGTTGATAGCAGCATTACAGACGGCATGGTAATTGAGCGGCTGGCTGCTGTCATCGAGACCAGCCCAGGCCAGCAATGCAGCACACGCATCAGCAGACTCAAACAGGCCATGCAGATAACTGCCCATAATCAAATCATCATCACTCATCGCGCCATCTATACCCTGTGCAAAATAAACTGCCGGCTTGTATTTTTTCTGAAAAGTGGTAACACCACAGTGAATTTCATACCCAGTGACTGATGCCCCTTTACAAACCAACGTACCCTGTACATTGCGTAGCAATTTGTCCGGTTGCAATGTGGTCTGCATATCAAAAAAAGCCAGTCCCTGTGTACTGCCGGCGTTACCCTCCAGTCCCACAGGATCATGAATCAGTTTACCCAGCATCTGGAAGCCACCGCAGATACCGATCAGCTTGCCCCCATAGCGTAAATGCCGTCGAATAGCCAGTTCCCACCCTTGTTTGCGCAACCAGTCCAAATCGGCACGCACACTCTTGGAACCTGGCAAAATAATCAAATCAGCTGGCGGGATCGTATCGCCTGGACCGATAAATTGCAGATTAACCTGCGGATGTATGCGTAATGGATCAAAATCGGTATGATTACTGATTCTCGGGTACGCCGGTACAATAACATCTAGATACGCATGCTCCGTCGGCACAATAAAGTCAGATGTATGCGGCAAGGCATCTTCAGCCTCAAGATGCAATCCCTGCAAGTAAGGCAACACGCCCAACACCGGTTTGCCAGTATATTCTTCCAGCCAATCAAGACCGGGTTTTAACAATGCAATATCGCCACGAAAGCGGTTAATTACAAAGCCTTTGATACGCGCCTGTTCACTCTCACTAAGCAACATCAACGTGCCGACCAGATGTGCAAAAACGCCGCCGCGGTCAATATCGGCTATTAGAATCACCGGACAGTCGACTGCCTCGGCAAAGCCCATATTGGCGATATCGTTGGATCGCAGGTTGATTTCCGCAGGGGAACCGGCACCTTCAACGATAACCTGGTCATACTGCGCAGTTAATCGCGCGTGGGACTCAAGCACAGCGCCCATCGCTATCGCTTTATAATTATGAAAACCATGCGCACTCATATTGGAAATCGCATGACCATGAATAATAACTTGTGCGCTTTTATCCGTATTGGGTTTCAGCAAAACAGGATTCATGTCGGTATGCGGCGCAACACCGGCAGCAAAAGCCTGAACCGCCTGCGCACGCCCAATTTCGCCGCCGTTGACACTGACTACGCTATTGAGCGCCATGTTTTGCGGTTTGAAAGGCGCGACACGAACACCGCGGCGTGACAACCAACGGCATAAAGCAGTCACCAACATGCTCTTACCTGCATCAGATGTTGTGCCTTGAATCATCAATGTCTGCGTATTCATAACTTTTTAATCCCTACCATTGCATGACCCAGTCGTGACTGTGTGTCTGTAATACAGATAAACTAACATGGAAGCATCAACCCCTCGCTGAATACTGATTAATAACAAAATGATGCTTGAGTATTTCAGATTGTAAAATGAAGTGAAGAATCAAGTCACAATGCATAATAGAAACACAATAGCTGGCTTCATACCTGATCCCTTAACTGCATAATTTCTTTTATGATGAAAACAATGCTGCAGCGGCAACTGGATTGGAGGGCATATACCAATGCATAAATGAAGTTGTCATATTCCCTAAACGAAAAACTGCTTCAGGCCGCAATCCTTTTCCAACAGGTTGTGTCAGTGCCAATGGCTGAATAGCTGTTTCCAATTGCGAGTAATGAAATGTATGCCCCCGCAACTCGCCTTGCGCAAAATCCGCCGAATGCATACCTAAATTAACCAGGTGAGGTTTCATGATTGCCCTGCCTGGAAACAAATTGAGCAAATTACGGGTTTTTCCGTGACAATCCGTCAATGATGACAGCAGATAGAGCATGCCACCACATTCAGCAACAATGGGTTTATCAGCCTCATAATGGGCATGTATCGACTCGTGCATTGATTGATTGGCTGCAAGTTCGTCCAAATGTAATTCAGGATAGCCGCCTGGTAGATATAAGCTATCCGCTTCCGGCAGTTTTGCATCCGCTATCGGCGAAAAAAAAGTCAGTCTGGCGCCCATTGACCGTAACAAGTCCAGATTTGCCTGATAAATAAAGCTAAATGCCAGATCAGACGCTACCGCTACGCGTAAATTTTTGACCGTGGTCTGCGAATCATACTTACTCAAATCAAATTCAGATGAAGGCATCTTAAAAGTTACACAGGGTGGCAGCTGACAAATATCTGTCCGGGATAGATCTTTAGCAAATTGTTCGAGTGATTGCTCCAGTTCATTTATCTGATTTGCCTGTACCAGGCCCAAATGACGACTAGGCAGTTGACTGCTTGTTTGCCTGGGTAACACAGAAAAACACGGCAAATCACACGGCATGCTTTCTCGAATCAATTCTGCGTGCACTGGACCGGCAACTTGATTAGCCAGCACACTTACAATCCTACACGACGGATTAAACGTAGTCAGACCATGCACGACAGCACCAAAAGTTTGCGCCATTGCCGTTGCATCAATCACGATTGATATTGGAATATTAAACGCGATGGCAAGATCCGCACTCGATGGCTCGCCATCGAAGAGCCCCATAACACCTTCTATCAAAATAAGATCCGCTGCAATTGCAGCTTCATATAATAATTTCTGACAATGTGCCTGGCCACTCATCCATAAATCCAGTTGATAAACTGGGTGGCCCGATGCCTGTTCCAGAATCATAGGGTCCAGAAAATCAGGCCCCACCTTGAAAACACGAACTTTGAGTCCCTGATTGCGATGAAATCTGGCAAGTGCAGCTGTAACGGTTGTTTTACCCTGACCGGATGCCGGTGCAGCAATCAACAATGCAGGACATTGCTTCACAAATCGATGCCTTTTTGCGCTCGTATACCTGACCGAAATGCATGTTTGACATCACGCATTTCGGTCACTGTATCGGCCACTTCACAAAGCGCATCTGGCGCAGCACGCCCGGTTATGACAACGTGCTGCATCGATGGACGATTTTTCAGATCCTCAAGTACCCTGTCGACATCCAGCCACCGGTACGTAAGCGGGTAAGTCAATTCATCAAGAACGATCAGATCTATACCTGGATCACGCAGCATATTCTGAACAATAGCCCAACCCTGCCGGGCCGTTTCGGTATCGCGCTCGAGATTTTGTGTATCCCAGGTAAAACCTTCACCTAACACATGCCAATCCACATTCTCGTGCCGTCGAAAAAAAGCTTCTTCACCCGTATCCGAACGGCCTTTGATAAATTGTGCAACACCTACGCGCATTCCATACCCTAGTGCGCGCGCTATCATGCCAAATGCAGAGCTTGATTTTCCTTTTCCGTTGCCGGTGAGTACCAACAACAAACCTTTTTCCTGATCGGCGCGTGCAATAGCAGCATCAACCACTTCTTTTTTGCGCTGCATGCGCCTGCGGTGTCGAGCGGCTTTTTCAGTATGCGCTGAATCAGTCATCTGCTATCCGGTTGTGGTACCGCGCAAGTTGCGCTGTTGATTGATCATGACCAAGGCCGCATGCATCACTATCGCCACTCCGGTATAAAATAAAAATGACTCGATATACATCGGAAAATAGTTCAGCGTACGTCCTGCAAATTCAACCCAGGTAGCATCCGTAAATCGGCCGGAGAAAAAATAAAAGCCGCCACTGGAGAACATTTCACATAATATTAAACCCGTCACCATACTCAGCGATAGTGGCAACAAGGTATTTAATGCGAATTGATGCTGCCCTGCATACCAGCGGCCCGCCAACCATAGCGCAGCATAGGCCGGCAACAGGAATACATACGCCGGCGTCAGACAAAAACCACTCGCGCCGCCCCAGGTATATGCAGCAAAATCAAGCCACCAGCTTAGTGCAAGAAAACCCACCAAAGGCCAGACAGTTCTCAAATAGATACCCGCCAGAAAAAAAACGGCCCATGAAGCGCCCGGCAAATTATGCAGAGAACTGAAATGATGGCCGCGTGTGATGATCATAAGTGATACCAGCATCAGTGCAATAACAATCTGATGACGTCCTGCCAAAGCTGGAACATTAGACAAAGTCGATAATTTGGGCATTTTTTAATTCCTTATCAGTTATTAGGGTTGATAACGCAAAGTCGCAAAAAAATTGCGTCCCGGTTGATTGAAAAAAGCAGCTGTCTCGTAATGTTCATTGAACAGATTCTCGATGCGGCCCTGCAGTCGCCAGTGTTTGCTTAGTTCATATTCCGCGCGCAAATCGAATTTAACATAGCTATCCAGTTTACGTGTATTTTCCAGATCGTCAAATCGCTCACCTTCCGCCAGAAACATGGCACCCAGTCTGTACTTACCAAAATGGCGATCTGCATCCAGACGAAACGACTGTTCTGCACGTCTCGGCAGTATGTTGCCTTTACTTGTCCCCGATGAGCGATTCGTCGGATCCAGAAAAGTCAGATTACCGTTGAACTGCCAGCCTTTGATTTGTGTACTCACGGTGGCTTCCAGTCCCCTGATACGTGCCTTGTTGATATTTTCAATCTTATTACTTGCAATATTATATGCGATCAAATCATCAATACGAGTTTCATATACATTTAACGACCAGTTGCCCCAATCCATTTTACCGCGTGTTCCAAATTCATAACTGAGCGAATCTTCTGGGTCCAGATTAGAATTGCCTGAAATTGGAAAGTAAAGCTCATTAAACGTGGGGGCTTTAAAAGCACTGCCAAAGTTTGCCGTCAAACGTACTTTGTTCGTAATCGCATATCCCCATCCAGCGCCACCGGTAACCCGACTGCCAAATTGCTCGTTATCATCATGGCGAATGGATAACTGTGCATCATGTTTCGCGATAGTTGTTTGATACTGACCAAAAACACCCCAGTTTGAACGCGAATTTTCAGTAAATGCTGTCGTGCTTTCTACCAAATCATGCTGATAGTCCATACCGACTGTCAGCAGATGATGCTTGTGAAGCGTAAAATCATTCAATAGTGAAATAGTGTCACGCATGGTATTGAACCTTGATGTCAGCACTCGTCCATTTAAGCTGTCCAGATTATCCCGGCTGCGGCCGGCAATCAGATTGAAACGCCAGAATTCCATTGGCGAATATTTTGCTGAACCGCCAAAAACCTGCTGCACGAGCTCTGATTTATTAGGCGAAATGAAACCAGGAAATGGATCGCTTGCATCAAATTCCGTTTTGCCCTCAGATTGCATAAAATTCGCGTCAATTTCCAACCCATTCTTAAAACGATAACCGGCACGTGCGGAGCCTGCCACATTGCGATAACCGTCCCGATCCGGATCTGGACTGCCTGAAAAGCACCCTGCACTCGCCGTCCCGGAGCAGGCATTAAAGCCTTCTGTACCTCTGCCACTCGCCGTCAGGTTGAACCAGCCCTGCTTTCCTCCACCGGACAAACCTACGGAACCATTCAACGACCCATAACTGCCGCCACCAAAACTAAAACTGGGTTTCAATCCACCGCTGCCATCACCCTTGCGTGTAAAAATCTGGATGACTCCACCGATTGCTTCGGAACCATATAAACTCGAACGAGGACCGCGCACAATTTCGATACGTTCAATCTGCTCAATCGGAATATTTTCAAATGGCGTGGTGCCTGATGTTGCATTCCCGACTTTAATACCGTCGATGAGCACCAGAATATGGTCAGATTCCGTACCACGCATCCGCATAAATGTACTTTTCCCGGGGCCTCCATTATTCGAAACATCAATACCATGCGTTCCGCGCAACAGGTCCTGCACCGAGCGTGCTTGCCGGCGTTCAATATCTTCTCGTGAAATGACCGTCACCGATGCCAGTGCAGCATCGGCTGTCTGCGCCGTACGTGTTGCTGTAACGATAATAGGGTCTTCGTGATTCTGCGCATCTGGCCGGTTAGCAGCTTCAGCCAAAGCTGTAACTGCTGTTGTTCCGCTTAACCATAGCGCAGCGATTGCCGATACACGGCTTATTTGCATGATCTTATTCCTCCGCGCCGCCCGCGCGTTGTCCGTTAAAAACGTTGCAGAGGAATACAGTAAGACAATGGATCTGCCAAATGCAGCAAACTTAAATGCCGTCTATTGCCCTCCGCAATACCGTAATATTTACTTCAGGCCGGTCTCCGGACTCATGAGTGGGGTTAATTCCAGACTTGCGCCTTCCCGTGTTGTGTGATGTATTGACACAGTGGCGTGATGCAAATCTTCAAAGAAATGCTGATTCAGCAATCACTTCTTTGACTCATTTACCGTTGCGGGGGCAGTGCCGGCTTTGCTTTGTTGTCATACACTTAAAGTGAATAATCAGCTTGTATAAAAACGCACCGGCTTCCCATTTAACCTTTCGAAAGAAAAAGGCACCCGAGGTAAGGTTGCGGAGACTACAGAAATGGCAGGTGGGTGTCAAGCTTTGATGGTGGATAGTAACTTTTTTAAAATGAGCATTTCATTAAACAAAATGCTCAAATGCAGCTCACAATCTAAGCGCCGACTATCGATACAATGATAAATAAAAAAGGAGTTCTGTTTTTTAGTCGCTATTCTTCAACCGCATAATCTCCCGGCGGTCGCGTTTTGTCGGCCGCCCTCTGGTATAAAAAGGGTTGGGCTGCGCTTTCACTCGTTCAGCAATGATTTCACGCTGTTGGCGGCTTTCTTCTGTTTCACGATAAAGCTGTTGCGCAATCGAAGCAGAGGCGCGCCTGTTACTTAGCGCAAGCACTTCAATATCATATTGATAATTGCCAATACGAATAATTATGCGGTCTCCTGTTACCAGTGTTTTCGCCGGTTTTACACGGCTGCCATTCAGATGCACACGACCACGTTCGATGGCTTCCGCTGCCAGTGAGCGTGTCTTGAAAAACCTGGCGGCAAACAACCATTTATCGATGCGAAATTTTTCGGAAGTGTCTGTATCGCGCATTTAATTTCATTCAAATGGTTTGGTTTCAATGACAATCTGATTTTCCAGTGTTTTATGAACCGGACACTTGTTTGCAATTTCGAGCAGCCTTTTTCGTTGTGCATCATCGAGTTGCCCTGTCAGTTTAATGACCCGGATGATTTTATCAACGAGTGCCTCCTGTTCATCACAAGACGCACAGTCTTCCACATGTACTCGACTGTGGCTTAATTCAACTTCAATATTCTGCAGGTTCATTTTTTTATGATTGGCATACATGCGCAGCGTCATAGAAGTACAACTCCCTAAAGCAGCCAATAATAGCTCATAAGGATTAGGGCCCAAATCTGCACCGCCCATTTTCTCAGGCTCGTCACTTACAAGCTGGTGATGCTCGGTAAAAATTTCACGTGTAAATTTGTTATTTCGCTCCTTAACTAATACAGTACCTTCCTTTACAGCCGGAGTCAGTGACTCCGGATTATCGTCCTCGATATCATGCTCATTCAGATAGCGGCTTGCCCAAACCGACAATACTGATGCAACATAATGTGCGTCTGCGTCATGAGATAGAAGATGATCTGCCTGATCAAGTGAAATAAAACTTTTAGGATGCCGGGCGGCCGTATAGATGCGGGCTGCTTCGTCAATTGATACGACTTGATCCAGTGGCGAGTGAAAAATCAACAGGGCTTTATCGATTTTTTTTATATGATCCAGCGAGTTATGGCTTTGCAGATCCTCGACAAATTGCTTTTGTATTGTAAAATTACGTCCGCCTAACTGAACACGGGCTTTCTGATTCTCCAGAATTTCTTCCTGCACACCGGCAAATAAATTTTTGACATGTGCGGCGGTCGCAGGTGCGCCTATTGTCACGATTGCTTTGGCGTTCTTTAAGTGCTGAGCGACAGCTATGACTGCGGCGCCGCCTAAACTATGGCCAATTAATAACCTGGGCGCGGCATAATTTTCTTTCAAGTATGCATCTGCTGCGATGAGGTCATGAATATTCGACGAAAAATTAGTGTTAGAGAAATCACCTGCACTGTTTCCCAGCCCGGTAAAATCGAACCGAAGAACCGCAATACCTTTTTTAGCCAGGGCGCGTGAAATATATGTGGCGGCCAAGCTATTCTTCGAGCATGTAAAGCAGTGTGCAAAAATTGCATAAAACTTTACTGCACTATCAGGCAGTTCTAACAATCCTGCTAAAGACTCACCTTGTTTGTTTTGGAAAGTTACTTTTGTACTTGACATACATGTTCCTTTTATAACAAATCAGGATTATTTTACATTGAATTGATTGTGATACTTATCGTTACTGATTTAAAATCTTTATAAGAGTACCAGCGATCTATTTTTTAAAGAATTCTATCCGCTAAAAACAAAAAAACACGACAGATAATGCCGTGTTTTTTTGTTTAATTAAAATATACTGGATCTTTTATATTTCCATTAATTGCTTGCTATATTAAATATTCAAATTAATTGATTGATTGATGCTTCTATGCGGCAGTGCTCTCTTGCTCGGGCTTCTTCCTGCTGCGCATAAAAAAGAAAGCAGCAAAAGCGACTAATGCAACATATGGCAACACATCCGTAAGCCAGTTTATAGGAAGACCTTCACCTACTGAAAATGGAAAAACTGAAACATATTCCTGGCCTTCACCTGATACAGTCACTACACCAGCAAATTTACCTTTCTCTTGGAAAGTATGATCAATTAAAATTGAAGCATTTGGATATACTTTAGGCGGCAGGTGATAGATTGTCATGTTCTCTAAATCCTCGTCCGATACCTTTTCCAGATCCTGAGATGTGGTACTGTTAGTGATCTTAAGGACGGGCGCACTGCGCACAATACGCACTTCCGTCTCAAAAGGACGAAGCTCATCATTAATATAATCCAGTGCTACCACTGTTTTACCTATTTCTGGAATATCTTCACAAAACTCTTCTTCCTGAGATAGTGGCTGATAACCTGTAAAGTGTATGGTATAAGGACCTACTGTTAGAATACACAAATCATCCGCCAACGCCAACCCACCATGGGCATGTACTTGTCCGGAGAAAATGATTCCAGCTGCTACAATTATCGATACAAAAAACTGTTTTATCATACTGATAGACATCATCTGTTCCTGTGCAAAAATATTATTATAAATCTTTATTAAGAATTGTGTTTACAAAGTTTTCTTATTTTTTCGAGTCGCCATCCAGTTCTTAAAGCGTTTGGATTTGAATAACTTGTATCCAATTAACATAGTTAACAGCAATCCAACCACGGGACCTATCGTAGCCCTGAATACATCCGCATAGTTGATCATCTCAACTCGCAAATGATATAGATACTTTAAGGGAGGCATTCCATCGGCTGTTATTAC
>NZ_QAAE01000033.1 GCF_003046585.1 Nitrosomonas aestuarii
ACGCGCTATCCTCTCAACTCCCCGCGCAAACTCTGTGCATTCAAGTACAAAGCAAGATTTGCAGCACCTCTCTTCTTCTTTACTTCCGCTCGGCAGACTACTCAGTCAACTCTTCACTGTCAAGCAGTTTGGTATTACTTGACAAGTTGACAAACTCAAATAGTCTGTTCATTGCTCTCACTTGCAATACTGATATCTTGATTTATATCAGGCAATTCGTTCTGCTTCTTACGAGTATTGTGGAATGACAAGCCTGTGCCTGCAGGAACCAATCTGCCCACAATTACGTTTTCCTTTAGCCCTCTCAACTCGTCTTTTTTACCCATGATAGCTGCTTCTGTAAGGACTCTCGTTGTTTCCTGGAATGAAGCTGCAGAGATAAATGAGTCAGTAGAAAGCGATGCTTTAGTAATCCCAAGTAGCATAAATTCATAGGTTGCCGGCATTTTCTTCTCTGCAATCAAACGCTCATTCTCTATAAGAAGATCCGCTCGTTCAACCTGTTCACCTGGTATGAAATAAGAATCACCTGCGCTAACCACCTGAACTCTTCTTAACATCTGACGCACAATTACCTCAATATGTTTATCATTAATTTTTACACCTTGCAGGCGATAAACATCCTGCACCTCGTCGGTAATATAACGCGCCAGTGCTTCCACACCTTGCAATCGTAAAATATCGCGAGGGTCGGCTGGGCCATCAACGATAACCTCACCTTTATTAACAACCTGTCCATCATGTGCCATAACATGCTTATCCTTCGGAATAAGATATTCATGGGCTATTTCTTCCAGGTCTGTTATTACAAGACGTTGTTTACCTTTGGTATCTTTACCAAACGATACGTTACCTGTAACTTCCGCTAACATACCTGCATCTTTTGGAGCACGCGCCTCAAATAATTCTGCCACACGCGGCAGACCACCTGTAATATCTCTTGTTTTTGATGTTTCTTGCGGAATACGCGCCAAAACCTCACCAACACTGACTTGTTGACCGTCACGCACGGTAATAATACATCCGATCTGAAATGTAATACTAACTGGCTGAGCGCTACCTGCAATCTTAATTTCCTGACCATCATCATCCAGAAACTTCACTAACGGACGCAATCCCTTGGATTGTATTACTCCACGTCTCTTAGGGTCGATGACAACGAGTGTTGACAAACCTGTCACTTCATCAATTTGTTTTGCAACTGTCACGCCTTCTTCGACATTTTCGAAGCGTACCTTACCACTATATTCCGTGATAATGGGACGCGTATGCGGATCCCAAGTAGTTAAGATTTGCCCTGCTTTTACATTTTCACCATCTCGAACCAATACAGTAGCCCCATAAGGCGCCTTATGACGCTCACGTTCTCGACCATTCTCATCCATAATGACAACTTCACCACTACGAGAAATCGCGATTAACTCATTTTGCGCATTGGTAACATAACGCATCGTAGATGAGTATTGCACTACACCGCTTGACTTGCTTTCCACTTGGCTTGCCACGGCAGTCCTCGATGCTGCGCCGCCAATATGGAAGGTACGCATGGTTAACTGCGTTCCTGGTTCACCAATTGACTGCGCTGCAATTACTCCGACAGCTTCACCTACGTTTACAAGTGAACCACGACCCAAGTCTCTCCCATAGCATTTTGCACATAAACCAAATCGTGTCTCACATGTAAGCGGAGTACGCACCTTTACTTCATCAATGCCATATGACTCTATAAAATCAACAGCAGCTTCATCTAACAAAGTACCTGAGGAGTAGAGTAATTCCTGGTTTTCTGGATTTATGATGTCATTTACTACGACCCGCCCCAGTATGCGTTCACGGAGTGGTTCAATAATCTCCCCACCTTCAATCAACGCTTTCATATTTACGCCTTCCCCGGTATTGCAATCATCCTCAGTCACAACGAGATCTTGTGTAACATCCACCAGGCGGCGCGTCAAATATCCAGAATTAGCGGTTTTAAGTGCGGTATCCGCAAGCCCTTTACGTGCACCATGCGTAGAAATAAAATATTGTAAAACATTCAATCCTTCACGGAAATTTGCGGTAATGGGTGTTTCAATGATAGAGCCATCAGGTTTTGCCATCAAACCACGCATGCCAGATAATTGTCTGATCTGGGCTGCCGAACCACGTGCGCCAGAATCTGCCATCATATAAATTGAGTTAAAAGATTCTTGCAATATTTCTTTTCCCGACTCATTCAGTTGTACTTCACCTGTACTCTGATCACGTACCTGTTCAACACCAAGTTGTTCCATCATTGCTTTAGCAACTTGGTCACCTGCCCTCCCCCAAATATCAACAACCTTGTTGTAACGCTCACCTTGTGTCACCAAACCGGATGTATATTGACCTTCAATTTCTTTCACTTCCTTCTCAGCAGCTGCGATCAATTCGCCTTTCTGTTTAGGAATCAGCATGTCATCTGCACATATCGAAATACCCGCCTTAGTCGCATAGCTAAAACCAGCATACATCAGCTTATCAGCAAAAATGACAGTTTCCCTCAATCCGCTACGGCGGAAACTCGCATTGATAAGTTTGGAAATCTCCTTCTTCTTGAGTGTCTTGTTAAGTAATGAGAAAGGTAGTCCAGGCGGGAAGTTTTCAAATAGTAATGTTCGCCCTACAGTCGTTTCATAACGCGTAATTTTTTCGTGCTGTTCGCCATCAGCATCTGTTTCAATTTCTTTAATACGTACAGTAATTCTGGCATTTAATTCAACTTGACGACTTTCATATGCGCGTGAAACTTCACTTACATTTGCAAAAAACATACCTTCACCACGCGCACCCATTTTTTCCCGTGTGGTGTAATACAATCCCAACACTATGTCCTGAGAGGGCACAATAATGGGCTCACCATTTGCGGGCGACAAGACATTATTAGTCGACATCATTAGCGTACGGCACTCCATTTGCGCTTCAAGCGACAAAGGCACATGAACGGCCATTTGATCGCCATCAAAGTCAGCATTAAATGCAGCACAAACCAAAGGATGCAATTGAATTGCTTTACCTTCAATGAGCACCGGCTCAAAAGCTTGAATCCCTAGTCGATGAAGTGTTGGAGCGCGATTTAGCATCACCGGATGTTCGCGTATGACTTCTTCTAGAATATCCCAAACAACCGGACTCTCATTTTCTACCTCTCGTTTTGCAGCCTTAATCGTACTGGCAATACCCATTACTTCTAATTTATTAAAAATAAACGGCTTAAACAACTCCAATGCCATTTTTTTTGGCAATCCGCATTGATGCAGCTTAAGCTGTGGACCAACTACAATTACGGAACGACCCGAATAATCAACGCGCTTACCTAGCAAATTTTGACGAAAACGCCCACCTTTACCTTTTATCATGTCGGCAAGTGACTTCAAAGCCCGCTTATTTGCCCCGGTCATCGCTTTACCTCGCCTGCCGTTATCCAACAAGGAGTCTACCGATTCCTGCAACATACGTTTCTCATTTCTGACAATAATTTCAGGCGCTTTTAACTCAAGCAAACGTTTTAATCGATTATTACGGTTTATAACACGGCGGTAGAGATCGTTTAGATCAGACGTTGCGAATCGTCCACCATCCAACGGCACCAAAGGTCTCAAATCAGGTGGCAGAACAGGTAACACAGACAAAACCATCCATTGTGGTTTAATGCCTGATTTATTAAATGCTTCCAAAACTTTCAGTCGCTTTGAAATTTTTTTAATTTTGGTTTCAGAACCTGTGCTTTCCATTTCGCGACGTAGAATCTCAATTTCCTCATTGATATCAAGATTGCCTAATAAATCCCGAACCGCTTCTGCACCCATACTGGCACTGAAATCATCACCGTATTCTTCAGTTTTTGCCAGGTAGTCATCTTCTGTTAAAAGCTGGCAACGCGTTAAAGGCGTCATTCCAGGATCAGTGACGACATAAGCTTCAAAATACAGGATACGTTCAATATCACGCAATGTCATATCCAGCACCATACCTAACCGAGATGGCAAGGATTTTAAAAACCAAATATGCGCAACAGGAGAAGCAAGCTCAATGTGACCCATACGCTCACGACGCACTTTGGATAGTGTTACTTCAACACCGCATTTTTCACAAATCACACCACGATGTTTTAATCGTTTATATTTACCACATAAACATTCGTAATCCTTCACGGGACCAAAAATCTTGGCACAGAATAAACCGTCTCGTTCTGGCTTAAATGTTCGATAATTGATCGTCTCAGGCTTTTTTACTTCACCATATGACCACGAGCGAATTTTTTCTGGTGATGCAAGACCTATCCGAATGGCATCAAATTCTTCTTTATGGGTAACCTGTTTAAATAAGTCTAACAGTGCTTTCATTTGTCACTCCTGTATATCAGGGGGCAATAAATATCATTGAAAATAATGAATTTCTAATATTTTTAAAAATTCAATCTTTTTGAATTTATGTGTTTTACGATGGTTTGAAAATTAATTTTGTTCCAGATCAATATCCATACCTAGCGAGCGTATTTCTTTTACTAACACATTAAACGATTCTGGCATACCTGCATCAATCTTATGATCACCCTTTACAATACTTTCATAAACTTTGGTTCGACCTGCCACATCATCTGACTTAACAGTCAACATTTCTTGTAACGTATAAGCTGCACCATACGCTTCCAACGCCCAAACCTCCATTTCACCGAAACGCTGCCCACCAAACTGGGCTTTTCCGCCCAATGGTTGTTGAGTAACTAGACTATAAGGGCCTGTTGAACGGGCGTGCATTTTGTCATCCACTAAGTGATGTAGCTTCAACACATGCATATAACCGACTGTCACGGGACGATCAAAAGCTTCTCCTGTACGGCCATCATAAAGGGTTATTTGACCTGACCCGGGTAAATCAGCCAGTTCCAGCATGTCTTTAATTTCATTTTCGGTTGCTCCATCAAAAACAGGCGTCGCAAATGGAACACCTTGCGTTAGGTTTCGAGCCAATGAAATAACTTCATCATCACTTAAGGAATCAATAGCTTCCTTTTTCCCGCTGCTGTTATAGATTCTATTAAGAAATGCTTTTAACTCAGATGCACTTTGCTGTTCACTTAACATTTTATCAATTTTTTTACCAAGACCTTTTGCTGCCCAACCCAAGTGAACTTCAAGAATCTGGCCTACATTCATACGTGATGGCACACCCAAAGGGTTTAACACAACATCTACCGGTGTACCATCAGCCATATAGGGCATATCTTCAAGTGGAACTATTTTGGAAATTACACCTTTATTGCCATGCCGACCTGCCATCTTATCCCCAGGTTGCAACCGTCTTTTGACAGCGATGTAAATCTTTACCATTTTCTGCACACCAGGCGGCAATTCGTCACCTTGTGTTAATTTTTGCTTTTTCTCTTCAAATGCTTCATCGAATGCTTTTCGTTTCAGTGCCATACTTTCACGCATCTGTTCGAGCTGAATACTGGCATCCTCATCTGCCAAACGAATATCAAACCAGTAATGCGGATCTATACCTTTCAAGTATTCTGTCGTAATAGTTGAGCCTTTGGAAATTTTTTGAGGGCCACCTGTAGCAACTTTTCCCGTCAGTACTCGCTCTATGCGTTCAAAAGCATCTTCCTCCACGATACGCATCTGGTCAGCCAAATCTTTTTTATAGCGATCAAGTTCATCATCGATAATCTGCTGCGCGCGCTTATCACGTTCAATGCCTTCCCGGGTAAACACCTGAACATCAATTACTGTACCTGAAATACCAGAGGGTACTCGCAAGGAAGTGTCCTTAACGTCAGAAGCTTTTTCACCAAAAATTGCACGCAACAATTTTTCTTCGGGCGTTAATTGCGTCTCTCCTTTTGGCGTTACTTTTCCAACGAGCACGTCACCCGCCTCAACTTCTGCACCAATATACACAACACCTGATTCATCCAGTCGGCCTAACTGCTGTTCAGATAAATTTGGAATATCTGCTGTAATTTCTTCAGTGCCTAATTTTGTATCTCTACTAACAACTGAAAGCTCTTCGATATGAATAGAGGTGAAGCGATCTTCAGAAACAATTCGCTCTGAAATCAGGATTGAATCTTCAAAGTTATAACCATTCCAAGGCATGAAAGCCACGAGCATGTTTTGCCCAAGCGCCAATTCTCCCATGTCGGTAGATGCGCCATCAGCAATGACATCACCTTTCTCAATTTGATCACCGATATTGACCAATGGGCGTTGATTAATATTTGTATTCTGATTTGAGCGTGTATATTTAATTAAATTATAAATATCGACACCGACTTCTCCAACACTCGTTTCAGCATCATGCACGCGAACAACAATACGACTTGCATCTACATAGTCTACAATACCCCCCCGATCTGCACGCACGGTCGTTCCCGAGTGGACCGCCACGACGCGCTCTATACCCGTACCAACAAGGGACTTTTCTGCGCGCAAACAAGGAACTGCCTGGCGTTGCATATTCGACCCCATTAGGGCCCGATTCGCATCATCATGTTCCAGGAAAGGAATTAATGACGCAGCCACTGAAACAATTTGAGCTGGCGCCACATCCACATATTCAATACGCTCAGGAGAAGAAAGTGCAAATTCATTTTTGTTCCGACACGATACAATATCACTGACAAACTTTCCTTTACTATCAAGTTCAGCATTGGCTTGCGCAATCATGTAATTACCCTCCTCAATTGCGGAAAGATAACTTATTTCATCACTGACATGACTTTCATGAACCTTTCTATAAGGGGTTTCTATAAAACCATATTCATTTGTTCGCGCATATAATGCAAGCGAATTGATTAAGCCGATATTTGGCCCTTCAGGTGTTTCAATAGGACAAACACGGCCATAATGTGTCGGATGCACATCACGTACTTCGAAACCAGCACGTTCCCTCGTCAAACCACCCGGGCCCAAAGCTGAAATACGACGTTTATGTGTAATTTCTGACAAAGGATTTGTTTGATCCATAAACTGTGACAGTTGGCTTGAGCCAAAGAATTCACGTGCTGCAGCAGATACCGGCTTTGCATTGATTAAATCATGCGGCATTAAATTTTCTGATTCTGCCTGACTTAACCGTTCTTTGACAGCTCGCTCAACACGAACCAAACCGGATCTAAACTGATTCTCGGCCAATTCACCGACAGAGCGAACACGACGATTGCCTAAATGATCAATATCATCAATCTCTCCACGGCCATTGCGCAGTTCGACCAGAATTTTAATAACCGCAATAATGTCTTCATTGGAAAGTGTTTGTGACCCAGTTAACTCTTCCCGTCCAACACGGCGATTAAACTTCATTCTTCCCACAACTGATAAATCATAACGATCCGGAGAATAAAATAATCCACCAAACAAAGCTTTTACTGCTTCTTCGGTAGGCGGCTCCCCTGGACGCATCATGCGATAGATCGCCACCTGTGCAGTAGTTTCGTCTATGGTTTCATCAATTTTTAGAGTTTGTGAAATATAAGGGCCATAATTCAAATCATTTACATACAACGTATTAATTTTACTGATTTTCGCTTCTCTAAATTTAGTCAGCATTACATCAGTAATCTCATCATTGACTGACGCTATGATCTCTCCACTTTCCGTGTCAATTACATTATGCGCAAGCATTCTACCCAACAAAAAGTCTTCGGGTACTTCAAGTTGATCAACATTGGCCTCCTGCAATTCTTTGATATGCCTAGCTGTTATCCTCTTGTTCTTTTGAACAATAATGGTATCGTCTCTTGTCTTAATATCAAAACTGGCCACTTCTCCACGCAATCGTTCCGGTACAAGTTCGAATAAAATTGTATTGCTGTTTAGCGAAAAACTGTCAAAAATAAAAAATTCTTCGAGAATCCGTTCAACCGTATAACCAATTGCTTTCAGTAATGTAGTAACCGGCATTTTGCGACGACGATCAATTCTGAAGTATAAGCAATCTTTTGGATCAAACTCAAAATCAAGCCAGGAACCACGATAAGGTATAATGCGTGCCGAAAACAATAATTTTCCAGAAGAATGTGTTTTGCCACGGTCATGCTCAAAAAAAACGCCCGGAGAACGATGTAACTGTGACACAATAACACGTTCTGTTCCGTTAATTACAAATGACCCCGTATTAGTCATCAACGGGATTTCACCCATATAAACTTCTTGTTCTTTTACCTCCTTAACAGTCGGCTTGGATATCTCTTTATCCATGAGCGTCAGCCTTACTTTTGCACGTAATGATGACGCATAGGTTAATCCACGCTGCTGGCATTCTTTAACATCAAATACTGGCGATCCTAATTCATAACTTATAAAATCCAAGCGTGCATTTTTCGTATGACTTTCAATAGGAAAAATTGATTTAAATGCAGCTTGCAATCCCTGATCTTTGCGTTTATTGGGTGGTGTATTTTCTTGCAAAAAGGAAGCATAGGATTCGAGCTGAGTTGCGAGAAGAAATGGAATAGATAAAACGCTATCCCTTTTTGCAAAACTTTTACGGATACGTTTTTTCTCAGTAAACGAATAGCCCATTAATTTTCTCCGGGAGAAAAGAAAGAAGAATTATGGAAAAATATTCGACTGGCAAATTCTTCTAAAGATTAGACATACCAGTCAAAAAAAATATCAAAGGCTGGTAACAAAATCTTGTTTACCAGCCCCAACATTTTTAACTGTTAAATTACTTAATTTCGCAGCTAGCACCTGCTTCGGTCAACTGCTTCTGAATCGATTCTGCGTCTTCTTTTGAAACCCCTTCTTTGATTGGTTTTGGTGCACCATCAACCAAATCTTTTGCTTCTTTTAACCCAAGACCAGTAACCGCTCTCACAACCTTGATCACATTTACCTTACTTGAACCTGCAGAAGTCAATACAACGGTAAATTCAGTTTGTTCGGCAGCAGCTGCGCCACCACCATCGCCACTTGGTGCAGCAACTGCTACTGCAGCAGCTGCAGCTGATACACCGAATTTTTCTTCCATTTCCTTAATCAGCACTGACAATTCGAGCACTGTCATATTAGCAATAGAATCTAAAATTTCATCTTTTGATACTGCCATTATTTTCTCCTGGTTATATTCTGATATATTTAATTATGAGTATTTTAAATAGGAAGGATTAGCAACGTTATTTGCTATCACGTACAGCAGCTAAACCGCGCACAAATTTTGTCGGCACCTCATTCAGTGTCTGCACAAACTTGGCGATTGGGGCTTGCATTGTTCCTAACAATTTAGATAGCAATTCTTCTCGGCTTGGTAGAGCAGCAAGCGCAGTAACATCTTCACGAGACATTACATTTTCACCCATTGCACCCAATTTAATCACGAATTTTTCATTATTTTTTGAAAATTCTTGTAAAACTTTAGCCGCTGCCACAGGATCCGAGCTGATACCATAAGCAAGTGGGCCAACCATATGCTCAGAAAGCGCGGCATAAGGTGTGTCTGCTACCGCCCGTCGCACCAACGAGTTTTTTATAACGCGAAAATAGATACCCGCTTCGCGTGCTTTCGCCCGAAGGTGTGTCATCTGCCCAACTTCCAATCCTCGATACTCCGCCATTATAATTGCCTGCGCATTTGCAACTTGCGCATTTACTTCAGCCACAATGGCTTTTTTTTCTTCAAGATTAAGACTCAAGGTTCATTCTCCATCAGTAATCGCAGTAATTAGACATATAAAGTTAATATCCCAACACTGCACACTGGCGACCTTTAACCAGGAAAAAACTTCCTGCTATTGGGGACACCATCTACGCTGGGTTCAACAAGCTTCATTTGCAGCTATTATTACAGCTCCCCACAAGCTCACTATAATTTAAGAACCATTATTTCAAATACTGACAACTTCATACTTGACTAACAGTCACCCCAACGGTCTTTGACAATCTACCGAGTTAATTTTTAACTAGCTCGGAAGCCCAAAGTTCATTATTGCTGCAATAAGTTTGTTTGATCAACACGCACCCCGATCCCCATTGTACTTGATACCGATACACGCTTGAGATAGACGCCCTTCGAGGCAGCTGGCTTGGCTTTATTTAACGCATCAATCAATGCCGCCAAGTTTTTCTTTAAGGCACCAACTTCAAATGAGGCCCGACCAATCGTACAATGGATAATTCCTGTTTTATCTGCCCGGAATTGCACCTGACCAGCTTTCGCATTCTTAACTGCAGTAGCTATATCCGTTGTCACAGTCCCAACTTTAGGATTAGGCATCAAACTACGCGGTCCCAAAATTTGACCAAGTTGCCCAACAACACGCATAGCATCAGGACTTGCAATTGCAACATCGAAATTTATATTTCCAGACTTAACCTCCGCAGCCAAATCCTCAAACCCCACAACATCAGCCCCAGCTTCTTCCGCTTCCTTTGCTTTATCACCCTGCGCGAATACTGCCACCCTAACGGCTTTACCTGTTCCTGCGGGCAAAACTACTGAGCCACGGACTGCCTGATCCGACTTTTTTGCATCAATTCCTAAATTAACAGCAACATCAATTGACTCATCAAATTTTGCTGTAGCTGTTTCTTTCACCAGATTCAACGCCTCCTCGACGAGATAAATCCTGTTTCTGTCGCTTTTAACTGCAATTGCTTTATAACGAGTAGATGTACGCGCCATTTCTATATTCCCTCAACCTCAATACCCATGCTTCTCGCACTACCTGCAACTGTACGTACAGCTGCCTCCATATCCGCCGCTGTCAAATCGGGCATTTTTGTTTTGGCTATTTCTTCAGCTTGACTTCTGCTTAATTTACCAACTTTATCCACATGTGGCTTAGCGCTTCCTTTACCCACACCCGCTGCTTTCTTTATAAGCACCGAAGCTGGTGTTGTCTTCATTACAAAAGTAAAACTTTTATCCGCATACGCTGTTATCACTACCGGCACAGGCAACCCCGGCTCTATTTTCTGTGTTGCTGCATTAAAAGCTTTGCAAAACTCCATGATGTTCAATTGACGCTGCCCAAGGGCAGGGCCTATAGGCGGGCTTGGGTTTGCTTTACCTGCAGGAACTTGTAATTTGATATAACCTACTATTTTTTTTGCCACTGATATTTCTCCTATTGGGTATTTGCGAGTTTAGCTACTCTCCCCTTTTATTGACACATATATGCCATCAATATAATCTCTAACAACAGACACAAGCGTTTTATATTGCTACTACCCTGCTATCAAGATTTTTCTACTTGATTAAAATCCAACTCAACCGGAGTTGGTCTTCCAAAAATAGACACAGACACCCTCAGTTTATTTTTCTCATAATTAACATCTTCCACGCTTCCATGGAAATCTGTAAATGGACCATCCTTAACACGCACCGCCTCACCCATTTCAAACAGTATTTTTGGTTTTGGTTTCTCAATACCCTCTTGAATTTGATGCAGTATTGTGTCCACTTCTTTCTGACTGATAGGCGTGGGCTTCATTACCGAACCACCAACAAAACCTGTTACCTTATCGGTATTTTTGACTAGATGCCATGTTTCATCTGACATCTCCATTTCCACAAGGACATATCCAGGAAAAAATTTTCGCTCACTAATATTTTTCTGGCCACCTTTCATTTCAACCACTTCTTCCACAGGTACGAGTATTCGACCGAATTTTTCTTGCATGCCCTCTCTATTTACGCGTTCTATTAATGCACGCTGTACACTTTTTTCAAACCCGGAATACGCATGCACCACATACCATTTTTTACTCATTTTTTTCTCTGAAGAACGCCATCAAACATCTTGATCCATCATAAGCTTAACTATAGACATCAAAGCTGCATCAATAAGCCACAAAAACAACGCCATCGCCACCACAAATGCAAAAACGACCCCTGACATTTGCAGCGTTTCCTTGCGACTGGGCCAGACTACTTTTTTAGTTTCTTCAGAGGACTCTTTACAGAACGCATAAAAATTTTGTCCCTGGGTTGTATATCGAGCCACAAATGCAGCCAACAAAAGTCCCACGAGCACTGACAACACACGTATGACCATCGCACTCTCACTCAAATAGGTAAAACCAACAACACCTGTCAAAATGAGTATGAATACTAGCCCAAGCTTTAATTTGTTCACTTTTATGAGTCCTTCTCGCTCTTTTTCTTATTTCTTATATTATTTAATTTACTGAGACGACATCTTGGTTATACTTGGCAGGCCAGGAGGGCATCGAACCCCCAACCTTCGGTTTTGGAGACCGACGCTCTGCCAATTGAGCTACTGGCCTTTTTAACACGAAATCTTACTACTATAGACTATTATGGTTAATTTTTAAACTAATTTCTCAGCTCCTGTCAACAACCTAATACTTTTGCACTATAATTTTTATTCAACCACCTTAGCAACCACACCGGCCCCGACTGTTCTACCCCCCTCACGGATGGCAAAACGCAGACCCTCTTCCATCGCAATTGGTGCAATTAGATTCACCGTCACCGATACATTGTCACCTGGCATGACCATCTCTGTTCCCGCCGGCAACTCAATCGCACCGGTTACATCCGTCGTTCTAAAATA
>NZ_QAAE01000034.1 GCF_003046585.1 Nitrosomonas aestuarii
AAGTTTGGTTCAGTATATACTAAGAGGTTGAGACGCCAACATCAAGGATACGGCGATACATTCTTCCTTGATGAAGTATTTGTCAAGATTCAAGGTAAACAGCGTTATTTGTGGCGAGCAGTTGACCAAGACGGCGAAGTGGTCGATATATATGCCAACAATCGCGCCGAGCTTTCACATCAGCCAACCCGAGTAAGAGAATGAGGCATGCGCCGGTTCAAATCTATGGAACAGACCCAGCGATTCTTGAGTATCCATGCCGCCGTGAGCAATCTATTCAATCTTGGCCGTCACTTGGTATCTGCTAGCAACTATCTGGATTTGAGACAAGGTGCTTTTGCGTCTTGGAATAAGATTACGTTAGCATAAAGACGATAATTCCCGGGTTTGGTGCCCCACAAAAAGTTAACTTGGCAATATCACTTAATGGGCTTCCAAGTAACGGCATGTTCAGAAAACATCTGTTTTACGATACCCCATGATTTTTGCTTTACACTCTAGCAAATACCCGGCATATTATGTACGAAAAACACTGTCGTATTATAAGTGTGTTCTGAAACTTGATAAATAGGGTTTTTCGTACATGTTAGTCGGTTATATGCGGGTATCCAGCGACAATGATCGCCAATCAACAGATTTGCAGCGGGATGCGTTAATCAGTGTGGGTGTCGATCCTCGCCACTTGTTCGAAGATAAGGCCAGTGGTGCTCGTGATGACAGGGTAGGATTAAAACAAGCACTCGATTATGTTCGTGCGGGTGACTGTCTAGTGGTGTGGAAATTGGATCGGTTAGGTAGGTCGTTGCCACACTTGTTAAAAATCGTGACGGACTTACAGAAGAAAAAAGTAGCGTTTCGTTCTCTGACTGAACAAATGGATACTGCCACTCCCCATGGAGAATTTCTGTTTAGTGTTTTCGGTGCTTTAGCTCAATATGAGCGAGCACTGGCAAAAGAACGCATCCTTGCTGGTCTGGCCTCGGCTAAAAAGAGAGGAAGACTTGGTGGGCGTCCAAAAATCATTAGTGATGAAAAACTTGAAGCAATCACTGATGCTTTAAATTCTGGGACTAGTAAGGCATCTGTCTGTCGAACATTCGGTATAAAACGGACAACTCTATATGATGCGCTCAAAAGAGCATCTTCATCATAACCTTTGCCCGTGTTTGCGGGCAATAGAGTCTTTTACTGAAATCAATAATGCAATTTCCCATATATCATTGGATAACATGAAAATTTGTATATTGAGTTAATAATAATGAAAAAGAAATTAACAATAGGTAAATTAGCCAAACAAGCTAATGTAACCATTGAAACTATTCGTTATTATCAGCGCCAGGGGTTGTTGGATGAGCCACTAAAGCCGGATACCGGTTATCGTCAATATCCAGCTGAAGCGATTGCCAGAATACGATTTATTAAACGGGCACAACAATTGGGCTTTACGTTGAAAGAAATCGCTGAATTGTTAGCACTGGACAGCGGCCATTGCGAAGATGTCAGGAAATTAGCCGAACAAAAGCGCGAACAGATTGACGAACAAATGCAAGACCTAACGGTTCTGCGTCATGCATTGGATAGCCTGGTTAAAGGTTGCTTAAAGAATCAATCATCTAGACAGTGTTCACTGATCGACTCACTGACCAATGGTCCAGCTTTAACCACTGAAAATAAATAATCTTCTTGACTCTGTTCTATAGAACAGAGTTTAGGCTCCTAATCAAATACTATCCGTAATCTAGTTGATAAAAACAATAACAATTTGTTTTTGATTGAGGAGGTCCATCATGTCAAGTAAACAACAAATCCCCCCTAAAGAAGTAAACTGGTTGGGTATTGGCACTATTTTAGCCACCATCGGTGCATCGATCTGTTGTGTCGGTCCCCTATTGCTTTTATCACTGGGTATTGGCGGAGCCTGGATGAGCACCTTAACTTCCATGGAAACAGTGCGGCCTTTTTTTCTGATACTCACGCTGATTTTTATCGGTTTAGGTTATCGTAAGCTCTATTTAATTCCGGAAAGGTGTGAAGAAGGAGAAGCCTGTGCTTCACCGGATGTCAAACAGAAACAGCGAGTGATCTTTTGGATCGGTTCCGGATTGATTTTATTGTTACTGGCATTACCCTGGTATGTCCCGTATTTTATAGCATAAGGAGAATATACATGAAGACTACAACGCTATTCTTATTGGTTTGTTGTATGATCGGTATTTTTTCGATGCCGATTGTTCAAGCTGAATCACCGGTACCCATTCAAAACAACAGTCAGTCGGTCACACTCGATGTGCAGCACATGACCTGTGCAATGTGCACCATCACGGTCAGAAAGGTGCTGCAAGGCGTTGAAGGTGTGCAGAGCGCTAAGGTGGATTTTGGTAGTAAAACAGCTCGTATTATTTTTGACCCACAAAAAACCAAAACTGAAACCTTGATCAAAGCCACCGCCAATGCAGGATATCCGACAACTGTACGTCAATCAGAATAATATAAGGAACCCTTATGTGGACCGCAAAACTGAAAATTGACGGCATGACCTGCCCAAGCTGTACTGATGACATCGAGAAAAAATTGAATGCGCTGGAAGGAGTTGAGATTAATGTATCGTATCCGACAGGCATTGGGGTTCTATCGGTCAAAGGAAATGCCAGTCTAAAATCACTGATCAAGCAGATTGAAGATAAAGGTTATCAAGTGATCGAACTGGATCAGAAAAAAACGGTTGAATATAACAAATCACCTGGTTTTACAAAAAACAGCCAGTCACTGCATGTTGCCATTATCGGCACCGGTTCAGGCGCTTTTGCCTGTGCAATAAAGGCGGTGGAAAACGGTGCCAGAGTTACACTGATTGAATACAATCCCATTATTGGCGGCACCTGCGTGAATATCGGCTGCGTACCGTCTAAAATCATGATTCGCGCGGCGTATATCGCTCACTTGCAAAAAAATCATGCCTTTGAAGGTATCAAAAAATATAAACCAGTGATAGACCGCAAACAACTTTTGGCTCAACAACAAACCCGGATTGAAGAGCTCAGGGCGGCTAAATATGAAAGTATTTTAGAAGCCAATCCGAACATCACGCTGGTCAAAGGGGTTGCTCGGTTTAAAAATGCCCGGACGCTAATTGTCGATCAGGAGCATGGTGACAAAACCGGAATCATAGCCGACCGTTTTCTCATTGCAACCGGCGCTTCAGCGAGTATACCGCCTATTCCAGGATTGGCCGGAACACCGTATTGGACCTCGACGGAAGCACTGGAGACGGAAAAACTGCCTGAGCATTTAATTGTGATTGGCTCCTCTATCGTCGCGCTGGAACTTGCCCAAGCTTATTTGAGACTGGGTTCTAAAGTCACCTTGCTGGCTCGCAACTCAATTTTGTTCAGGGAAGATCCAGATATTGGTTCAGAACTGCATAAAATTCTGGAATCAGAAGGCATGACCATTCTGACGCACACGCAGGCAGAAGTAATTGCTTATACAAAAGACCGGGATTCTTCGGGAAAATTCAGCATTAAAACTACGAAAGAACAAACTCTAGAAGGCGATCAATTATTGATCGCCACTGGACGATCACCAAACACCCAAAGTCTAGCTTTGGATCAAGTGGGTGTTAAAGTCAGTAAAAGCAGTGCTATCATCATTGATGATCACATGCGAACCAACGTTAAACATATTTATGCCGCAGGTGACTGTACCAATCAACCACAGTTTGTTTATGTTGCCGCAGCAGCAGGAACTCGTGCCGCTATCAATATGACAGGAGGAGATGCAGCGATTGATTTATCCGCCATGCCTGCTGTCATGTTTACCGAGCCACAAATGGCCACTGTCGGTTTAACCGAAGCGGCAGCGAATCAAAATAATATTGAAACCGATACCCGCCTGTTGTCATTAGAAAATGTACCGCGAGCACTCGCTAACTTTGAAACTCGAGGTTTTGTTAAACTGGTGATGGAAAAAGGTAGTGGTCGTTTAATAGGTGCACAGATACTTGCACCCGAGGCAAGCGAAATGATCCAGACGGCTGTGTTGGCCATTCATAACAAAATGACCATAGAAAAGTTAGCTGGACAATTATTCCCTTATTTAACCATGGTAGAAGGCATTAAACTCTGCGCCCAAACTTTTAACAAAAACGTGAAAGAGCTTTCCTGTTGTGCGGGCTAACACGGTTACGCGACTGATGGATCGCCTGACTCTCGAACGCTGCCAGGTTTGGATTTATCTCGCTGCTATTGCCGGAGGGCTGATGCTGGGTAGCCTCCAACCCTCGCTCGGGCCTCGCTTCGATGCCTTGCTGTGGCCGGTTTTGATGGTGCTGCTCTACACCACCTTCGTGCAGGTACCGCTGCTGCATATGCGCGATGCCTTTCGTGACCGGCGCTTCGTACTCGCTATCCTGGCTGGCAACTTCGTGCTGATTCCACTGGTGGTCTGGCTGGCGCTAAAGTGGCTACCCGACGACCCGGCCCTACACCTCGGCGTGCTGCTGGTGCTACTGGTACCCTGCACTGACTGGTTCATCACCTTCACCCAGCTCGGGCGAGGCAACACGCTCCTGGCCACTGCGGTCACACCACTCAACCTCGTGGTGCAACTGCTGCTGTTGCCGATTTATCTGTGGCTAATATTTCCAGCAGCCGATTTCGGTGCTGTGCTGCGTACGGAAGAGATGTTATCCACTACGTTCGCCTTGATCGGTATCCCTTTGGTAGCAGCCGCGCTGACCGAGCGTTGGGTCGATGCCAGACCCAGACGGGTGGTTTGGCGGGAACGACTGGGTTGGTGGCCTGTGCCTCTGTTGGCGGTGGTCGTGCTCTTGGTCGCTGGCGCACAGGTGGGCTTGGTGCGCGATGCCGGGCCGATATTGCTGAAGGTGCTGCCGGTATTCGTGGGCTATCTGTTGGTAGCCGCGTTGCTGGCACGCTTGCTCACACGGGCACTACGACTGCCAATGGATATCGGACGCACGTTAGCCTTCAGTCTCGGCACGCGCAATTCTTTCGTGGTTCTGCCATTCGCGCTTGCTTTACCGGCAGGCTGGGAGTTCACTGTGATAGTGATCGTATTCCAGTCGCTGGTCGAGTTGTTCGGAATGGTGTTCTACTTGTGGTGGTTACCGTGCCGCTTGTTCAACGAAACATCGGACGACGCTACCGTCGAAAGGAATTCCTCATGAGTGCTGTCATTTTGGTTTGACATTCTCTTTTTCAGTAAACTTAGATTGAGTCGTCTGTTTTTGTCGTTTCCTTCTTGTGATCATTTAATAGTGTGCACCAGCTCTTTTTACGTTCAAAACCGGGTTAGCCGTATATTTACGGACGAATATGCACAGTACCCTTATGACGTGGTTTAATAAACCCGGACAACCTAGTTAAGAGATAATAATCTTAACAGGAGGTTGAAGATGGCAATAAGAAAGCAGTATTCGAAGGAATTTAAGCTAGATGCGATCAGCTTGGTTTTGGATCAGGGTTATGCGATAGCTGAAGCGGCGCGCAGCCTGGAAATTAGGGCTAATATGCTGGGTCGCTGGATCAAAGAGCATCAAGCAGATGATAATGGACAGTCATTCAGAGGTAACGGCAAGTTGACGCCAGAGCAGGAAGAGATTCGACGTCTGAAGGCGGAAATCAAGCAGCTTAAACTGGAGAGGCAAATTTTAAAGGAGGCGACGGTCTTCTTCGCGAAAGAAACGAAGTAAAGTATTCGTTTATCACCCGAAAGAAGAAGACCTACCCGGTTGGCGTAATGTGCCGGCTATTGGGTGTGGGCCGTAGTGCCTACTATGAATATGTACTACGCAAAGTTAACCGGTCAGATGATTCCGCGCACGAGGAACTGATTGATGTGGTTAGAGAAATAGCGAAATCCAGTAATTTTACTTACGGTAGCCGCAGGATGGAAAAGGCATTGAATGCGTTGAGCCATCCGGTTGGTCGTTGGAAAGCGCGAAGCCTGATGAAGGAAGCAGGTGTGCGGGTGAGATACCGCAAGAAGTATAAGGTGACAACGAACAGTAACCACAAGCAGCCAGTGTTTGAGAATCAGTTGAATCGGCAGTTTGATGTGGCAAGCCCGGACCAGGTTTATGCTGGCGATATAACGTACCTTTGGACACAACAAGGCTGGCTGTATTTGGCGGTTGTAATCGACCTATTTTCCAGGAAGGTGGTTGGCTGGAGCATGAGTTCGCGGATGAAGGCAAATGTGGTTTGTGATGCATTGCGAATGGCGATGTGGCAACGGCGGCCACCAAGTGGGTTAATTGTACATTCGGATCGCGGATCACAATATGCGAGTAAAAATTACCGACGACTTCTGAAAGCACACGGATTTGTCGGTAGTATGAGCAGAAAAGGTGATTGCTGGGACAATGCTGTTGTGGAAAGCTTCTTTGGTAGCCTTAAACAGGAGCGCGTCCAGTGGCGAAACTATCAAACCCGCTATGAAGCTCAGCAGGACGTGCTTCAATATATCACCATGTTTTACAACAGCTATCGGTTGCATTCATACCTGGGATACAAAAGCCCAAATCAATATGAGGCAGAAAAGGAAAATATGAAAAAAGTTGCTTAACTGGGGTGTCCGGATTTACTTGACCAGGCCATTAAATTGAATCATTTATTTCGTATATTACAGTAGCAACCCATGAATTATTATGTTGCCGACTAGGCAGCATATTAAAGGTATCTCCTGAACTCGTTATCATAGACATAGCTTCTGTTGACACACTAAAAGTCATCCTTTTCCCTATTGTAAAGGTTCTTTCACAGCACGTTCCGTGATCAGCACGAAAAAGTAAATTTAGTATCTACAAAATTTGTTTTAATCTTCTAAGAGAAAAGTATTTTGACTGTTATTTGCTGTATCACGAATACACTGAATTTGGTACATTTTTGCTCCGCTACTTATAGCAAACCAGGCGGAATCAAAAACTGGACGAACGAATCTGGAGTAAGACTTGATCCGATGACGAACAATTACCGATAATTGAAGAAAAGAAAGCTGCTTAAATTATCATGTGTTCAGGCGGAAAGTATGTTGACGCCTACCGAGTGAAAGCTTCCTAACAGCATTGTATTAAGATATTTGTCCAATTAATCTCTATAATGCAGTTAAGGTTATCAGTACAGAATAAAAAGAACACGGGAGAATCAAGGTATTGGAATACAAAGTATTTTTAACGGTTTTTGCCGTTGTATTCATCGCAGAGCTTGGTGATAAGACCCAACTTGCCACAATGCTGTTTGCAGCAGACAAAGATGTTAGCAAGTTCACAGTCTTTCTTGGCGCCTCGCTCGCATTAATCGTAGCTTCGGGTATTGGAGTGCTCGCTGGAGATATAATTTCTCAGTATATCAGCACAAAGCACCTACAATATCTTGCAGGCATCGGATTCATAAGTATTGGCATTTGGATGCTTATAAAAGCACAAGCATGACAAAGTTTTTCGCCAATTTAGAGTCCTGTTTGATTGACATGGAAGCATGCGGTAGTTCTTTCCATTGGGCGAGAAAGTTAGGTGGATTTGGACATACTGTACATCAGTCAGTCAAGCCATATGTAAAGATCAACAGGCATGACATGGCAGAAGCAGAAGCAGAAGCAATTTGTGAAGATGCATCCCGTCAGCACAAGTTGGACAGAATAGTCTGATTGCCTAAGAGACGGTTTTAGTTCATCGTTACTACTAATGAGAGAGGAACGATGATGACAAAAAAAGCCAATCAAAAACACAGCGCTGAGAAAACAGTTCGTGATATTCGTCGCGCAACCCGTCGCCACTATTCTGCTGAAGAAAAGATTCGCATCGTATTGGAAGGTCTTCGTGGTGAAGACAGCATTGCAGAGTTGTGTCGCCGAGAAGGCCTCAATACCAATGTCTATTACCGTTGGTCAAAGGAATTTTTGGAAGCAGGAAAAAAGAGGTTAGCTGGTGATACTGTCCGTGAAGCAACTTCAGACGAAGTCAAGAACCTGCGTGCTGAGAGCGCTACCATGAAGGAAACCCTGGCCGAGTTGTTAATGGAAAACCGCCTGCTTAAAAAAAGCGTGATCGGGGATGGAGGATGGTATATGAGATACTCTGCATACGAGAAGCTTGAGATCATCCGCCTTGTCGAACAATCCGACCTCTCAGTCCGACTGACGCTACTTCGGTTGGGCATTCGAAAATCTACTTTCTATGGCTGGTTGAAGCGTTATCATGAATGCGGTGTAGATGGTTTGGAAGACCGCAAGCCTTCTCCTGGATTAGTATGGAACAAACTTCCTGAAGATCAACAGGCAGCAATCATTGAACTTGCGTTGGAAAGGCCTGAATTATCACCACGGGAACTGGCAGTCACTTATACCGATGAGCAGTCCAGTTTCGTATCTGAATCGACGGTATACCGGCTATTGAAAGTCCATGATCTGATCACTAGTCCGGCCTACATTCTAATGGAAGCAGCGGACACGTTTCATCATCCAACGTTACGTGTCAATGAAATGTGGCAGACCGACTTTACCTATTGTAAAATTATAAGCAATTTGATTTATGACGATAACTTTATGATTAATAACTACCATTGATGAATTGGCGATCAAGAGCGATCGTGAGAAGCAACTTCTTTTGCAACCAGTAGCAATGCACCAACAAGGGCGATAAGAGCAATTACAACAAACCATTCCATCACACATCCTCCAATTCTTCAAATCTGCGATAGGATTTATTTCCATACTACCTGTTATCACATGCCGAGTTGTAACCGTATAATACGCGCGATTTCATCCATTTCATGAGCGGTAACAGTCCCTATTCTGGTAGAAAGACGTAATTTGCTTATGGTGGTAAGCTGATCGGCCATTGCCTTACTGTGTTTGTTCTGAATGATTATCAAACATTCGGCAGGATAGACGTTTTTGACAATACTCGTAAGAGGAATGACCTGAATACGGTTTAGCACTTTGTTTGCAACGTTATTGCTAACGATTACTGCCGGGCGGGTTTTTTTAATTTCACCACCGATTGAGGGATCAAAATTGATCCACCAGATTTCTCCCCTTTTAGGAATGATGATGCTATGTTTCGTCATGGGTTAAATCAGCTATGCTTTGTTCAGCCCATACAAGCGCTTCCTGTTCACGCTCCTCATCGGCAGCCATAGCCATATAACCCGCTTCAATATCGTCAGCGACAACGTGCGGACGTGCCATATCATTCAGGAAGCGGCTGATATTGCCACGTCCTATTCGCGCATGTAAGCCTTTGTATACTTCATCATCTACTGTGATAGTTAATTTCTTCATCATACTCTCAATACGTATTAAATACGTATTGTTGCATTTTATGGAATTAAAATCAAATTCTCATGCAGCGGGTCGTTATTTATAATACATGATATTTATCAATAGGTTGGTCAACATGAATTCAGCTTGTGTCATAATTCTGTATGAATATGTACAGTTCCCTTCTACGTGAAAAATACGTGAACACATACGCACAATTTGTTCGTCAGGTTTGTAAAGAAGTGGGTGTTACGATCGTCAATGGCGTACAGTCTTTGCTTGAATGGTAGTCTCCAGCCTCTCTTAAAATCTAATCCGCTCAATCTCTCCCTGATTAACAATATCGTGACGCCGATCATAAAGCTGTGTGGTGCGGGTTGAAGCATGTCCCGCAATCCTGGCCGCCGTCTCAATATCTCCACCATGTTGCAGGAAGTTGGTAATGCCGGTGCCTCTAAAGCTATGGCAACCAATTTCCTTGGGCAGCCCTGTTTTTTTAATTTTTCGGTGGATCATATGAAAAACGTTCTTGCGGTCAACCGCCCTGTCAGTGATAGCAGTGCCGCGACAACTCAAGCTGCGAAACAATGGCGTATTGCGTTCATCTTTTATTCCGGCGGC
>NZ_QAAE01000035.1 GCF_003046585.1 Nitrosomonas aestuarii
TCAGGAAATGCATCTGTAACTGACCATCTCTTGGCCGGAGGCAAATCACTCAATTCTTTCCTAGTCTCTTTAAGCTCAAGCTGCCCATCCCCATCATTGAAACACCCCGACAACAACGCCAAAGCAAGCAAACAAACCACCAGACCAATCAACTGAATATTTTTCATGACGTTCTCCTTGAATAAGTAATTAAAATGCATCCCTGACCGACCATTTTTTACCGGGCGGCAATGTTTCCGGACTCAACCGCCGGGTCGCCGCTTCCCGCCCGGCCTGCCACATGGCACTCTGGTCCACTTGTGCCTGGTTTTGCGCATTGATGGCGTTATGCTGCGCAATCAAGAGATGACGGATCTGCAGCAACTGGTTGGATTGATGCGCCGCCAGCTGATTGGCGTATTGCAGCGCTTCCATTTGTCCTTGCGCAGTCTGCGTTCTTTGCTGCAGTATCTGCAATTGTGCGGCATCAAGCGGAATCTGTTGCGAGTGATGGTCCAGGCCGCGCAAAACAGCGTCATTCGCACTTTTCTGTGCGTCCGTACTGGCTTCCTGTCCCTGCTGCAATAACTTCCAGGCTGATTCGGTGCAATTACCCTGCAAATTAAAACAGGGTGAACTGCGATAGTAATTGACATTGCGAAACTGTTGCAGATAACCGTCCAGGCCGCCATAACGCTGGCCGTAGTAGCGAATGGTATTGGTCATATGCATGAGCTTGTTCATGGTGTACTGTGCCTGCGCCCAGACATACGCCGGCGGCGCCAGGGTATTTCGGATCATGTTCTCGTATTGCTGCAGTTGTGTCTGGTACTGCTGGATCTGCTTCAATGTTTGAGATACATTCTCGATAGCGGCAACGGTGGTTTGTCCCATATTCGCAGCATCAAAGACAGGAATCCCCCCTGCTTTTGTATTGCCTGAACAGATCAGGATAAACAACAGGGCTGTGAGGATTGTTTTCAGAACGGTACCGGGGGTTTTTATCATGGGTAGTCACTCCTTGCGTAATCAAACGATTCCCAGGGTCTGTTAAACACCATGTCTTTGGTTACGATGATGTTGAAACGATACCCCGGCCTGATTTCCAGTGTTGGCGAAATATTCAGGTTCTTGCGGATAAGATTGGCCGTGACCAGCCCCAGCTGCTGGCCGAGCGACTGACTCATGATACTGCCCGCATTCTGCCGCCCGAACGCACCACCTGCATCGCGCTGGCTGTAGGCCGCACCGGCCACGATCGCGGACATAATGAGTGCTGAACCAAAGATGCGCAGATAATGATTGTTTACCTGGTCTTTAAAACCCGCGTACCCTACCCCGTTTGCACCCGGCATGGCGCCGATATCCATGGTCTTGCCATCGGGGAAGATAATGCGCTGCCAGGCAACCAGGACCCGTGCCTGGCCGAACTCGACTTCACTGGCATATGTGCCCACCAGGCGTGAGCCCTGTGGAATCAAATGGTGCTTGCCGATTGGTGAATCGTAAATGTTCTGACTGACCTGCGCCATGATCTGACCGGGCAGACTTGAATTGATACCGGAAATCAAGGTGGCCGGTATTACAAACCCGGTCTGCAGAATATAGGGTGATTGCGGTTTTCTGACTTCGCTGTTCAGACCCCAGCGATCATCTTCGCCGTCAAAGCGTGCATAATCATTGGCGTCAGCCGCACCCGGATCATTTAGCAGCATCGGCGTATCGTCGATGTCACTGTCCATACCCAAACCTGCACCCGGACCACCGCCCTGCCCCATTCTCAACTGGGCCAGGCGCGCATGATAGGCGGCAGTCGGATCTTCGCGCAGATTGGCGTCAATCTGCTGGCGCACTTGGGCGAGTTCTGCCAGTGCCTGTTCACGCGATGGCGTGCCGGCATACGTGGATTCAGACGATGATGCCGTACTTCTGGGCGCAATGACATTGACGTTTGTTTTGGCCTTGATTGCTTCTTCCAGCTGCTGGCGTTTGAGCATGCGGATATGTTCGAGATCGGCCTGGCGCGATGCGTCATTTGCCGGCATATCCGGCGGCATTGGCGGCAGATCAAGATCGACTGGTCGCTCAATCATAATCTGTGCGCGCAGGTTCTGCTCAGGCAGTTCAGGAAATCCGGGCGGCTGCGCTTCTTCAGCCCGTATTCTGGGTTCAATAATGCCACCGATATAGTCTTTGGCGATTAGTGATGCAAAATGACTGCCCGACTGCACATCATGACCGTCTGCATAGTCATTATCGCTATACTCGGTTGCCCGGTTCATCGCCACCACCATCATCAGCAGCATGAATACCAGCATGATTGCACCAAAGATATAGAGCGGCAGGTTATTGACGCGCCGCACGCCTATACTTTTACCAACCGTATCGGGCGAAGTATCCGCTGATAACAGCTTGTCCGTTGACATCCCCTGCCCTCCTTATTGCCTGCGCACCCAAAGACCGGCCGGCGCAATCTGTTCCGACTGCGCTACAAATGCGCGCGTCAATCGCTGATCGTCAATCAGAATGCTGAGATGGTACAAATCATCCGAATGATCGATAATATAGCGCAGCGTCAACCCGGAACGACTGACTTGTTCAGTGACCTCAACCGGATTATCTGCTGTCTCTTTGTCCTGCTCAGGATTGAGCGCAAAGATTGAGCCAGCCGGTACTGCCTCATTGACCGCATAGCCCTGCACGCGCAGTTTTTCCAGTAAAGCTTCGCCAAACGGATCGGTGGCGGCATGCTGCATATCAAACCGGGTGCTGGCAGGCGGATAAAGCCGCGCAATCTGACCTGCGACGTCTTCAGCCATTACTGCACTGTACTGACCAAACGCCGGTGACGGGTTCTGGATAAAACTGCCATACGGTGGTGTTGTGACACAACCTGTGAGTAGCAGAACAGGCAGAAGAATGAATCTGAAGACTGGTAATCGTGGCATCATCAGTTCCCCCGTGTAATCGTGACACGACTTTGATTGCCGCCGACACCTGCAATCAGGACCGCCTGGTCAAACACCGTATCCACAATGTAGCGATCGCCCTGCAGCCGGTAATTAACCATCACCGTGTCATCTTGTTTGAACAACCCCCCTTCCCTGTTGAGCAACAGCAAAGTCGGCGCTTCAGTCTGCGCCATGATTTTGGGCATCTGGATAATGGTTTTGTGGCCGTCGTTATAAACGCGTACCGGTTTCCATACCGCACTGCCCGCAACCGAATAACCGAAGTCGAGATTGCCCAGGTATTCACCGGTCTCCGGTATCACGCGCGATTGCCTGACCGCCATTGCACGATTGTCTCTGCGCTTGATCGCGTCCCATTTGGCCAGTGCATCTTCCGGATAGACAAACCCGACTCTGGGCATGAAGTCACGCCGATGAGAGCGCAGCCGCATGTGGTAGGTGCGCCGGTTGGTCGTCACCACCAGCGAAGTCTCAAGCCCCACATCCAGCGGCTTTATAATCAAATGCTGTACTTCCGCTGCACCCTGCCCTGTAATCGCCGGCTCTATCAGCCAGCGCGCCTGATCGCCCAGGTGAATGGAATTGACCTGCTCACCCGGTTGTAATTCGATATCGCATACCTGCAACACCGCGCAGACGATGCTCGGCTGCTGGGACCCGAACAGAAAGCGGATCGAGCCGTCGGTACCGGCGACCGGCTTGACGCCCTGCGCATTGTTCGCCTGCCATTTTTTAGCAATGGCAATGGCAATGGCTTCACGTTCCTGTGGCGTTAACTGCGGATTCTTACCGGTAAAGTAGGCTTCGGTCAGATTGCCGGCCAGGACTGGCGTAATGATCCCAGTGAGCAGGGCCAGCGCAGTTAAGGGGATGAAACGTTTCATGATGGGCCTCTCTACGATTGCTTCGACCAGGAGAAATCCTGGATAAAAATACCGAGCGGGTTGTTTCGAATCTGTTCTTCGGTGGTGCTTTGTGTTGGCGGCCGGTGATAGACTCGAATCAGCGCGCGCATCTTGAACGGCTGTTCAATCAAATGCCCCTGCCTGTCATACACCTTTTCCAGCCAATCGACCTGCCAGGTCTCAATTGATTGCGGAATTACCGATATAATGTCCACACTGACCGTCTGCGTTTCAGCTCGCTTGAACGGACTGCTGGCCTCGGTCCCGTTAAACCATTCGTTGGCCTTGGGTGTTGCCGCATCGTTGGTGTTAAGCATCGCATAGGCGCGGAAGATGGCTTTACGCTGCAATGCCACATCCGGGGTGACCATGCGCATGTCATTAATGAATGACGCCAGCGAAGCATGTACCACACGCTGATCGGCGATGGCGGCCCTATCGGCTCGGGATACCGCAATCGCTTCGCCAAGCTTGTTGACCTGCACCACATATGGGATGAATTTGGACTGGCTGCCGATATGAATCATGCCGCCGATACCGGCCAGTGCGATCAGCAGGCATAAAATCGCCAGCAGCTGCCACATGTTGCGTGAAGACTGCACTGAACGCATATGATCGTTCCAGGTGCGCCGTGCCGACAGATACGGATTATCGTTTTCACCGGCCCGGCGGCCACCTTCAATAAAACCGCCCTGCTCACTGGTTTGCTGATTGTTTTTGCCTGTCCAGTTGAACATGCCTGTTTTGATTTTTGTGGTCAGATCACCAATCGTACTCATGCCGCTATGCCTTGTTGGTTTAACGTAATACCCTTGATCGCCAGCCACTGCTCAACCCAGCCTTCGCCATAACGGGCGTACAGCTGCTTGATGGTGGCAATCGATTCCTTGTCGGTGGATCCCACAAACGCGAGTGCCAGTTCGCCCAGCGCCAGCGCGTATAACCGCCGCCCGTTCTCGGACACAGTGTAGTAATGCTGTTTGGGAATCGCTGTTGCCAGTATTTCTATCTGGCGGGCATTCAAACCCATGCGCCGGTAGAGCGCTGCGGCTTCTTCATCGCGGGCAAATACATTGGGAAGGAAGATTTTAGTGGCGGTCGATTCGACAATCACATCGAGAATGCCGCTACTGGCGGCGTCCGACAGGCTTTGGGTGGCCATCAGCACCAGGCAGTTGCTTTTGCGCATCACCTTGAGCCATTCACGGATCTTGGCGCGAAATGCCGGATGACCTAGCATCAGCCAGGCTTCATCGAGGATAATGGCCGCAGGCTGACCCTGCAGGCTGCGTTCAATCCGGCGAAACAGGTATAAAAGCGTGGGCAGTGCGTACTTATCACCCAGATTCATCAATTCCTCGATCTCGAAGGTGGTGAAGTTCGACAGCTTGAGTCCATCTTCCTCTGCATCGAGCAGATGACCCATCATGCCGTCAATGGTGTATTGTTTGAGCGCTTCGCGTATGGTTTCATCCTGAATCGTCACCAGGAAGTCAGACAGGGTGTGGGAACCGCTCTGGTGCATGTTGACGATAGCAAGGCTCACTTCATTTCTTTGCTGCGGTGTTACCGTCATACCGTTTAATTCCACCATCAGACAAACCCATTCCAGTGCCCAGGCGCGGTCTCCTTTGGATGTTAGAAACTGCAACGGACAGAACGCCAGTGATTCATCGTCGCCTGCCACGGTAAAATGCTGGCCGCCGACCGCCCGGGTCAATGGATACATCGACATGCCTTTATCAAAGCAGTACACCGACATGTCCTTATAGCGTCGCAATTGCGCGGCAATCAACGCCAGATGCGTGGATTTACCGGCGCCGGTCGGGCCGAACATGAAGGTGTGTCCGAGATCGCGCACATGCAGGTTGAGCCGAAATGGGGTGGCACCTTGGGTGACACAATGCATCAGCGGCGGTGAACTGGGTGGATACATCGGACAGGGTGCCTGCGCTTTGCCGGTCCAGATGGTATTGACCGGCATCAGATCGGCCAGATTCATGGTATTGAGCAACGGGCGGCGCACATTCTCCACACCGTGACCCGGCAGCGTACCGAGATACGCTTCCATGGTATTAATTGATTCAATCCGTGCGGCAAAGCCCAGGTGGTTGATGGCTTTTTCCACCTTGCGGGCCGCTTCTTCGAGTTTTGCGCGGTCTTCCATCATCAATACCACGGTGCTGGTATAGTAACCCTGCGCCACAAAGCCGCTGTTGGTTTCAGCGATGGCCGATTGCGCATCGACGGTCATACTTGCGGCATCCTCATCGATGACGCTGCTGTTTAAATGAAACACCTGGTCAAAAAAACCGCGTATCTTCTGTTTCCACTTTTTGCGGTACCTGTCCAGGCGCGATACCGCTTCATGGGTATCCAGAAAGATATAGCGTGTCGACCAGCGGTAGACAAACGGCAGTTCGGTCAATACATTCAACATGCCGGGCGTTGACCCCAGCGGAAAGCCTTCAATCGAAACCGTCTGCACGAAATTGCGTCCGATTCTGGGCACCACCCCGCCCCACATTTCCTGACCACCCAGAATGGCGTCGAGATACATCGGATTGGCCGGCAGCACCATCGGATGATCGCGCCCGGTAATGCACAGCTGCAGCCAGCTCAAAAAATCATCATACGTGGTTATCGAGCCGTCTTCATTGACCTGTTTGCGCCCTTTCAGCCGCGTCAGCTCAATCGTGCCCGACAGTCTTGACTCGAGATTGGCGCATTCACGCGCAAAATACTGCAACAAACCTTGCGTGCGTGCCGCATGGTCAGGGGTTTTACTGTCGTCATCGAACATCATTTCAACAAACCTGCGCTGCGCCAGCATCGGCGGCAGATACGTGAGCGACAACACATAGTAACCCTCGTACAGGGTACCCAGCGATTCAAAGTATTCGCGCCGCTCCTGATCAATAGCTGCCGATACGGGATCAGGATAGTGGGATAATCCCCTGCCGGCATACGCCGGCGCGGGTTTGCGCACTGCATCGACATGTATCATCCAGCCGCTGCCCAGCCGCGACAGCGCATGGTTGATCTGCCGGGACACCTGTTCGCGCTCAATATCGGTACTGCTTGCGGTATCGCTGCCTTTATACAGCCATGCGGCCATCAATGCACCGTTCTTGCCGACGATCACACCGTCGTCAACCACGGCTGCATACACCAGCAGATCGACAAAGCCGGTTTCTTTAGACCGGTGCTTATCGAGTTTGAAGGCTCTGGTCGTCTCGCGAATACGCATGAACAGCATCCACAGCAGCAATGCGCCGAGGATGGCAATCAGGATCGTGATTGCCGCAATCATTGGAATTGCCGCTCCATACGTGGCAGGTTGTCATAAAACGGCGTGCTGCGCGCCGGATAGTAGCGTTTGTAGTGAAGCTGGCGCAGGTAGACATGGCGCAGCATCGGATCATGCTTGGCCATCAACCGCAGCGCGAACAATGCAAAAATCCACAGTGCAATGCCAAAGATGGCGGTTTTGATTTCCATGGCCGCAAAAATCGAGGTGGCTGCAATCAGGATCGAGAACATCACCAGTTCGCGGTCACCACCCATGAACAGGTTCGGACGGTTACCGGACTGACGGATCGGAATGACGCGCAAAGCCATAAACACCTCCTTTTGAGTTGAGGATTACCAGAATGCTCGGTGCTTCTTAGATTACTTCCGGATTTACGACTGAATCCCCTTCCTGGATCGCGCTATTCGGAATCAGTGCGCCCTGGAACAGATTGGTCATGATGTTATTGGCGCCGATCAGTAACGCCATCACCAGCACGATAA
>NZ_QAAE01000036.1 GCF_003046585.1 Nitrosomonas aestuarii
TCAGGAAATGCATCTGTAACTGACCATCTCTTGGCCGGAGGCAAATCACTCAATTCTTTCCTAGTCTCTTTAAGCTCAAGCTGCCCATCCCCATCCTTGAAACACCCCGGCAACAACACCAGAGCAAGTAAACAAACCATCAGGCTAATCAACTGAATATTTTTCATGACGTTCTCCTTGGATAAGTAATTAAAATGCATCCCTGACCGACCATTGCTTACCGGGCGGCAATGTTTCCGGACTCAACCGCCGGGTCGCCGCTTCACGCCCGGCCTGCCACATGGCACTCTGGTCCACTTGTGCCTGGTTTTGCGCATTGATGGCGTTATGCTGCGCAATCAGGAGATGGCGGATCTGCAGCAGCTGGTTGGATTGATGTGCCGCCAGCTGGTTGGCGTATTGCAGCGCTTCCATCTGTCCTTGCGCAGTCTGCGTTCTTTGCTGCAGTATCTGCAATTGTGCGGCGTCGAGCGGAATCTGTTGCGAGTGATGGTCCAGACCGCGCAAGACAGCGTCATTCGCACTTTTCTGTGCGTCCGTACTGGCTTCCTGTCCCTGCTGCAATAACTTCCAGGCGGATTCGGTGCAATTACCGTCAAGATTAAAACAGGGTGAACTGCGGTAGTAATTGACATTGCGAAACTGTTGCAGATAACCGTCCAGGCCGCCATAACGCTGGCCGTAGTAGCGGATCGTATTGGTCATATGCATGAGCTTGTTCATGGTGTACTGTGCCTGCGCCCAGACATACGCCGGCGGCGCCAGGGTATTTCGGATCATGTTCTCGTATTGCTGCAGTTGTGTCTGGTACTGCTGGATCTGCTTCAATGTTTGAGATACATTTTCAATCGCGGCAACGGTGGTCTGTCCCATATTCGCAGCATCAAACACAGGAATTCCCCCTGCTTTTGCATTGCCTGAACAGATCAGGATAGACAACAGGACGGTGAGCGTTGTTTTCAGAATGGTACCGGGGTTGTTTGTCATGGATAATCACTCCTTGCATAATCAAAAGACTGCCAGGGTTTGTTAAACACCATGTCTTTGGTCACGATGATGTTGAAACGATACCCCGGCCTGATTTCCAGTGTTGGCGAAATATTCAGGTTTTTGCGGATAAGATTGGCTGTGACCAACCCCAGCTGCTGACCAAGCGACTGACTCATGATACTGCCCGCATTCTGCCGCCCGAACGCGCCACCCGAATCACGCTGGCTATAGGCCGCACCGGCCACGATCGCAGACATAATCAAGGCGGAGCCAAAGATGCGCAGATAATGATTGTTTACCTGGTCTTTAAAACCCGCGTACCCTACGCCGTCCGCACCCGGCATGGCGCCGATATCCATCGTCTTGCCATCCGGGAAGATAATACGCTGCCAGGCAACCAGAACCCGCGCCTGGCCGAACTCGACTTCACTGGCATACGTGCCCACCAGGCGTGAGCCCTGTGGAATCAATCGGTGCTTGCCGATGGGTGAATCGTAAATATTCTGGCTGACCTGCGCCATGATCTGACCGGGCAGACTTGAATTGATACCGGAAATCAAGGTGGCCGGTATCACAAACCCGGTCTGCAGAATATAGGGCGATTGCGGTTTTCTGACTTCACTGTTCAGACCCCAGCGTTCATCTTCGCCGTCAAACCGTGCATAATCATTGGCGTTAGTCATTACTGGATCATTGAACAGCATCGGTGCATCATCGATGTCACTGTCCATACCCAAACCTGCACCCGGACCACCGCCCTGCCCTATTTTTAATTGCGCCAGGCGCGCATGATAGGCGCTGGTTGGATCTTCGCGCAGATTGGCGTCAATCTGCTGGCGTACCCGGGCGAGCTCTACCAGTGCCTGTTCACGCGATGGCGTGCCGGTATAGACAGGTTCAGACGATGACCCCGCACTTCTGGGCGCAATCACATTCACATTGGTTTTGGCCTTGATCGCTTCTTCAAGCTGCTGGCGTTTGAGCATGCGGATATGTTCAAGATCAGCCTGGCGCGATGCGTCATTTACCGGCATATCCGGCGGCATTGGCGGCAAATCAAGATCGACTGGCCGCTCGATCATAATCTGTGCACGCAGGTTCTGTTCAGGCAGTTCAGGAAATCCGGGCGGCTGCGCTTCTTCAGCCCGTATTTTGGGCTCGATAATGCCGCCGATATAATCCTTGGCAATAAGACTGGCAAAATGACTGCCGGACTGCACGTCATGGCCGTCTGCATAATCATTGTCGCTATACTCGGTTGCCCGGTTCATTGCCACCACCATCATCAGCAGCATGAACACCAGCATGATTGCACCAAAGATATAGAGCGGCAGGTTATTGACGCGCCGCACACCGATACGTTTACCAACCGTATCGGGCGAAGTATCCGGCGATAACAGCTTATCCGTTGACATCCCCTGCCCTCCTTATTGCCTTCGCACCCAAAGACCGGCCGGCGCAATCTGTTCGGACTGCGCTACAAAGGCACGCGTCAATCGCTGATCGTCAATCAGAATGCTGACATGGTACAAATCATCCGAGTGGTCGATAATGTAACTCAGCGCCAATCCAAAACGGGTGACAGAATCTGTGACTTCAACCGGATTATCTGCTGTCGCTTTGTCCTGCTCAGAACTGAGCGCAAAGATTGAGTCAGCCGGTGCTGCCTCACTGACTGCATAGCCCTGTATGCGCAGGTTTTCTATTAGGGCCTCGCCAAACGGATCGGTGGCGGCATGCTGCATATCGAACCGGGTGCTGGCAGCCGGATAAAGCCGGGCAATCCGGCCTGCGACGTCTTCAGCCATTACCGTGCTGTATTGACCAAACGCCGGTGACGGGTTCTGGATGAAACTGCCATACGGCTGTGTTGTAATACAACCCGCCAGCAATAACAAAACACAGATGAAGACAGGCTTGGCAACAATGCTTTGTATAATTTTTACCTGGTTTGACGGTTTCATCATCAGTTCCCCCGTGTAATCGTGACACGGCTTTGATTACCACCGACCCCTGCAATCAGGACCGCCTTGTCAAATACCGTATCCACAATGTAGCGGTCGCCGTGCAGCCGGTAGTTGACCATCACCGTATCATCTTTTTTAAACAAGCCGCCTTCCCTGTTGAGCAACAGCAAAGTCGGCGCTTCAGTCTGCGCCATGATCTTCGGCATCTGGATAATGGTTTTGTGGCCATCGTTATAGACCCGCACCGGTTTCCATACCGCACTGCCCGCAACCGAATAACCGAAATCGAGATTACCCAGGTATTCACCGGTTTCCGGTATTACGCGCGATTGCCTGACTGCCATTGCACGATTGTCTCTGCGCTTGATGGCATCCCATTTGGCCAGTGCATCTTCCGGATAGACGAACCCGACTCTGGGCATGAAATCGCGCCGGTGCGACCGCAGCCGCATGTGATAGGTGCGCCGGTTGGTCGTCACCACCAGAGAAGTCTCAAGCCCAACATCCAGCGGCTTTACAATCAAATGCTGCACTTCCGACGCACCCTGCCCTGTAATCGCCGGTTCTATCAGCCAGCGCGCCTGATCGCCCAGGTGAATGGAATTGACCTGCTCGCCGGGTTGCAATTCAATATCGCATACCTGCAACACCGCACAGACAATGCTCGGCTGCTGCGCGCCAAACAGAAAGCGGATCGAGCCGTCGGTACCGGCGACCGGCTTGATGCCCTGCGCATTGTTCGCCTGCCATTTTTTAGCAATGGCGATGGCTTCACGTTCCTGTGGGGTTAACTGCGGATTCTTGCCGGTAAAGTAGGCCTCAGTCAGATTGCCGGCCAGGACTGGCGTAATGATCCCAGTGAGCAGGGCCAGCGCAGTTAAGGGGATGAAACGTTTCATGATGGGCCTCTCTACGATTGCTTCGACCAGGAGAAATCCTGAATAAAAATACCGAGCGGGTTGTTTCGAATCTGTTCTTCCGTCGTGCTTTGCGTTGGCGATCGGTGATAGATTCGAATCAGCGCGCGCATCTTGAACGGCTGCTCGGTTAAATGTCCCTGGCGGTCATACACCTTTTCCAGCCAATCGACCTGCCAGGTTTCAGGCGACTGCGGAATCACCGATATGATGTCCACACTGACCGTCTGCGTTTCAGCCCGCTTGAACGGACTGCTGGCCTCGGTCCCGTTAAACCATTCGTTGGCCTTGGGTGTTGCCGCATCGTTGGTGTTAAGCATCGCATAGGCGCGGAAGATCGCTTTACGCTGCAACGCCACATCCGGGGTGACCATGCGCATGTCATTAATGAATGACGCAAGCGAGGCATGTACCACGCGCTGATCGGCAATGGCGGCCCTATCGGCGCGGGATACCGCAATCGCTTCGCCAAGCTTGTTGACCTGCACCACATATGGGATGAACTTGGACTGGCTACCGATATGAATCATGCCGCCGATACCGGCCAGTGCGATCAACAGGCATAAAATAGCGAGTATCTGCCACATGTTGCGTGAAGACTGCACGGAGCGCATATGATCGTTCCAGGTGCGTCGTGCAGACAGGTACGGATTATCGTTTTCTCCTGCCCGGCGGCCACCTTCAATAAAACCGCCCTGCTCCCAGGTTTGCTGATTGTTTTTGCCCGTCCAGTTGAACATGCCTGTTTTGATTTTTGTGGTCAGATCACCAATCGTACTCATGCCGCTATGCCTTGTTTGTTTAACGTAATACCCTTGATCGCCAGCCACCGGTCAACCCAGCCGTCGCCATACCGCGCGTACAACTGCTTGATGGTGGCAATCGATTCCTTGTCGGTTGATCCCACAAACGCGAGTGCCAGCTCTCCCAGCGCCAGCGCGTATAACCGCCGGCCGTTCTCGGACACGGTGTAGTAATGCTGTTTAGGGATCGCTGTTGCCAGTATTTCTATCTGGCGGGCATTTAAACCCATGCGCCGGTAGAGCGCTGCGGCTTCTTCATCGCGGGCAAATACGTTGGGAAGGAAGATTTTGGTGGCGGTGGATTCGACAATGACATCGAGAATACCGCTATTGGCCGCATCCGACAGGCTTTGGGTGGCCATCAGCACCAGGCAGTTGTTTTTGCGCATCACCTTGAGCCATTCACGGATCTTGGTGCGAAATGCCGGATGACCGAGCATCAGCCAGGCCTCATCCAGGATAATGGCCGCAGGCTGGCCCTGCAGGCTGCGTTCAATCCGGCGAAACAGGTATAAAAGCGTGGGCAGTGCGTACTTATCACCGAGATTCATCAATTCCTCGATCTCAAAGGTGGTGAAGTTCGACAGCTTGAGTCCATCCTCCTCGGCATCGAGCAGATGCCCCATCATGCCATCGATGGTGTATTGTTTGAGCGCTTCGCGGATGGTTTCATCCTGAATCGTCACCAAAAAGTCAGACAGGGTGTGGGAACCGCTCTGGTGCATGTTGGCAATGGCAAGGCTCACTTCATTTCTTTGCTGCGGTGTTACCGTCATACCGTTTAATTCCACCATCAGACACACCCATTCCAGTGCCCAGGCGCGGTCTCCTTTGGATGTCAGAAACTGCAATGGGCAGAATGCCAGCGATTCATCGTCCCCTGCCACGGTAAAATGCTGGCCGCCGACCGCCCGGGTCAGCGGATACATCGACATGCCTTTATCAAAGCAATACACCGACATATTTTTGTATCGCCGCAATTGCGCGGCAATCAGTGCTAAATGCGTGGATTTACCGGCACCGGTCGGGCCAAACATAAAAGTGTGGCCCAGATCGCGCACATGCAGGTTGAGCCGAAATGGGGTGGCGCCTTGCGTCACGCAGTGCATCAGCGGCGGTGAATTGGGTGGATACATCGGACAGGGTGCATACGCTTTGCCGGTCCAGATGGTATTGACCGGCATCAGGTCGGCCAGATTCATGGTATTGATCAACGGCCGGCGCACATTCTCCACACCGTGACCCGGCAGCGTGCCCAGATACGCTTCCATGGTGTTGATCGATTCAATGCGCGCGGCAAAGCCCAGATGATTGATGGCTTTTTCGACTTTGCGGGCCGCTTCTTCGAGTTTTGCGCGGTCTTCCATCATCAATACCACGGTGCTGGTATAGTAACCCTGCGCCACAAAGCCGCTGTTGGTTTCAGCGATAGCTGATTGCGCATCGACGGTCATACTCGCGGCATCCTCATCGATAACACTGCTGTTTAGATGAAACACCTGGTCAAAAAAACCGCGTATTTTTTGTTTCCACTTTTTGCGGTACCTGTCCAGGCGCGACACCGCTTCATGGGTATCCAGAAAGATATAGCGTGTCGACCAGCGGTAGACAAACGGCAGTTCGGTCAATACATTCAACATGCCGGGCGTTGACCCCAGCGGAAAGCCTTCTATCGAGACCGTCTGCACGAAATTGCGCCCGATTCTGGGGACAACCCCGCCCCACATTTCCTGACCACCCAGAATGGCATCGAGATACATCGGATTGGCCGGCAGCGCCATCGGATGATCGCGCCCGGTAATGCACAGCTGCAGCCAGCTTAAAAAATCATCATAGGTGGTTGTTGAGCCGTCTTCATTGACCTGTTTGCGCCCTTTCAAGCGCGTCAGTTCAATGGTGCCCGACAGCCTTGACTCCAGATTGGCGCACTCGCGCGAGAAATACTGCAGCAAGCCTTGCGTGCGTGCCGCATGGTCGGGGGTTTTGCTGTCGTCATCAAACATCATTTCAACAAACCTGCGCTGTGCGAGCATCGGCGGCAGATACGTGAGCGACAATACATAATAACCCTCGTACAGGGTACCGAGCGATTCAAAGTATTCACGGCGTTCCTCATCAATAGCTGCCGATACGGGGTCCGGGTAGTGGGATAATCCCCTGCCGGCATACGCCGGCGCGGGTTTGCGCACCGCATCGACATGCATCATCCAGCCGCTGCCCAGGCGTGACAGCGCCTGATTGATCTGCCGCGACACCTGTTCGCGCTCGATATCGGTACTGCTTGCGGTATCGCTGCCCTGATACAGCCAGGCGGCCATCAATGCACCGTTCTTGCCGACAATCACGCCATCGTCAACCACGGCTGCATATACCAGCAGATCGACAAAGCCGGTTTCTTTAGACCGGTGTTTATCAAGTTTGAAGGCTTTGGTCGTCTCGCGAATACGCATGAACAGCATCCACAGCAGCAATGCGCCAAGGATGGCAATCAGGATCGTGATTGCCGCAATCATTGAAATTGCCGCTCCATACGTGGCAGGTTGTCATAAAACGGCGTGCTGCGCGCCGGATAGTACCGTCTGTAGTGAAGCTGGCGCAGGTATACATGGCGCAGCATCGGATCATGCTTGGCCATCAGCCGCAGCGCAAACAATGCAAAAATCCACAGTGCAATGCCAAAGATGGCTGTTTTGATTTCCATGGCCGCAAAGATCGATGTGGCTGCAATCAGGATCGAGAACATCACCAGTTCGCGATCACCGCCCATGAACAGGTTCGGACGGTTACCGGACTGGCGGACCGGGTATTACCTGATTACTTCGAGCGTATCCAATACTGGATTGGGTTCTGCCCTTTCACCTGGTTCCTGGATCGCGCTATTCGGAATCAGTGCGCCCTGGAACAGATTGGTCATGATGTTATTGGCGCCGATCAGTAACGCCATCACCAGCACGATAA
>NZ_QAAE01000037.1 GCF_003046585.1 Nitrosomonas aestuarii
ATAAAAAAGTAATTGTGGAATGAGGCACGACTTGCTAAAGTGATTATGACAAAGTCGCTCGGTAATTAGACCGACAGTTTCCCTTGGTAATCACACTAGTACACATTACGAAGAGAAAAAGTGTATTTTTGTTCCGCTATTGACAAACGACTGCGTATATCATTTGCAAACTCGTTTCTCTTTCATAAACACCTCGATTAGTGACAATAATATTGCCTCTCATCAATGTGTCCATTTCTATTAAGCCAGAACAGTGTTTCTTACCGTGACATTGAATTCAATATGGAAGAGAGAGGGGTTTCTCTATCGGTTATAGAAGTTGCAAATTACTTATTACCGTAGTTTGAATCTTCGACGATGCACCAATTCACTTTTGCTTTTCCCTACCTAGTCCTCATGCAGCATCTCGAAATGTTGTGCTAGAAAATCAATTAACGTGCGCACGGAAGGAAGAAGACCGCGCCGAGACGGAAACACTGCATGAACGATTTCCGAGCGCGGTGCCCATCCAGGTAGCAGCTTAACCAATAAACCAGCAGCCAGTTGATCGCGCGCCATAACCATCGGCAGTTGCACTACACCAACTCCGGCCACAGCAGCATCTCTCAGCGCGATCATATCCGTCGTAACAAAACGTGGCGTATGATGGAGTGTCGCGTGTTGGCCATCTGGTCCATGCAACACCCAGCTATGGATTTGTTGAGGGTTGCCCAGACTCAGGCTCGGCCAATTGCTCAAAGCAACTGGGGTAGCAGGAAAATTGTGCCGTTGGACGAGAGCGGGACTGGCCACCAAACATTGACTTAGATCAGCGAGGATACGCATGACCAGATCACTGTCCTGCAAAGGTGTTGGTCGTACGCGAAGGGCGACGTCTAGTGATTCGCTGATGAGATCAACACGTCGGTTAGTGGCCTCCATGTACACCGTGACGTGCGGGTAGCGCGCCATGAAATCGGCCAGCATCACTCCTACATTCGAATTCACCAGCGGTATGGGGCATGTCATCCGGATTACACCCCGGGGTTCCGATTTTAGTGTTTCTATTGCTTCCTGGGCCAATTCAGCTTCCACCAGCATCGCTTTGCAATGCATGTAAAAGCTCTGTCCAGCTTCGGTAACCGCAAAGTGACGTGTTGAGCGCTGGATTAGGCGAACGCCGAGCCGTTCTTCTAGCCTGGCAATGCGTCGACTGAGCTTCGATTTGGGTATCCCCAACACACGGCCTGCTGGAGCAAAACCGTCATAATCCACGGCCTGGACGTAGTAATAAAGGTCATTCAGGTCTTGCATTGTAGCCATCTATAGTTTTAAAAATAGAACGCTGAGAATCAATTTAGCATACTACTCGTTTACTCATCTTCAGATCTATACTCTAGTAACTTGCTAATAGCAAGTATCAGACATCTCAAATCAAGAATCAATTACAGGAGAAATATCATGCCATTATGGAAAGTTTATCATCCCGCTGGAGCATATACCGCTCAAGACAAAAAGGATCTATCCGAAAAGATTACCGGTATGTATGCACGCGTTCCTATTCCGAAGTTCTATGTAGTCTTCATTTTTGAGGAAATAGCCAAAGATTCCTGCTTTGTTGGTGGTGAACCGAATAACAAGTTTGTCCGATTCAAGGTTGATCAAATTGCGAGAACGCTGCCTGGTCCCATTATACGTGAATGGTGGGTGAGAACACTAGATGAGCTTATCGCTCCTTTTGTGAAGGATAAAGGCTACGATTGGGAAATTTCCATTGACGAGACACCTTTCGATCTTTGGTCTCTTCAGGGAGAAATACCACCTCCTTTTGAATCCATAGCCGAAAAGAGATGGGTCAAGGAAAATAAGGCGAGTCCTTATACACTGACGGAAAAGCTTCCTGTTACCTTGGCGTTTACTCCAGGAATAGCGGATCGTTAGATCTGGGTGGCCGTTCCCGTTTGAGCGGCCAGTATTCCTGAATTCGGTGCCGCATATATCGCAAAAAACACGAATTCACCATCCTGATCTTTCCGCGAATATAGCCGCACTCACTCACAGTAAAACACACGGAGGCAACATGACTTATCAAACGATCAATCCTGCATCAGGAAAACTGATTAAGACCTATGCACACATATCCTACCAGGACTTGGAGGCTGCAATTGCCAATGCCCATAATGTTTTCCGTAGCGACTGGCGGCACCGCTCGGTATTCGAGCGAAGCAAGATCATTTCCACTGCATCCGCTATCTTGCGCGAAAAAAGTGAAGAGTAGGCATCATCGCATGGTTTGTTCGTAGATTTACTCTAAGGGAGTTATTGGCCATTCAGAAATTCTAGTATTGGTGATTCTATAAGCCGTTGACCGTCCAATGCCGAGCTGTTTTGCAGCCTGACCGGCTGTCAAACCGGCCTCAATGAGTTTTTCCAACGCAGAAACGGTTTCCCTGCCGAGTGAGGGACGCCCAGGTTTTTTGCCGCGTTTGCGGGCGGCAGCAATACCATCTTTTGTACGCTCAGAAATCAATCGGCGTTCGAAATGGGCGATAGCCCCAAATACATGAAACACCAATTCACCGGCAGCGCTGGACGTGTCGAGTTTTTCTTCAAGGCTTATCAAATTAATACCTTGTGCCTTGAGGTTATCGACGGTTTCTAGGAGTTCTTTTAGAGATCTCCCCAACCGATCAAGACGGACAACGCATAGAGAGTCCCCTGCGCGTGCATGATCGATCAATTCCGTTAATCCGGGACGTTCAAACTGTTTTCCCGAAATGACGTCTTTAAATACCCGGACGGCACCAGCCTTTACCAATCGATCTTTTTGTCCTACCACATCCTGTTCAGCGGTTGAGACGCGGGCATACCCAAGTATATCTCCTGAACGGGGTTTCATGAGTCCGTTTTTTCCTTGTTCGAGTGATGATTACTGTTTCGCTCAGTGGGTGCCTGAAAATAAACGGGCACATCAAACGATATCCGATTAGTTTTTTCTGACGACACGTTTGCCTTGGCATCCCCCAGAGACCAAACCCGTATTCCGCCTCCAGCCTCTTGATTGACAGTGACAACCACCTCGAATTTAACGAGCTGAAATTCTGTCATTTTTTTGTTTTCAACAAGTCCTGGTGCCACATATAGAAGCGCTTCCTGCTGAGCATCGGCAACGCCTTTAGTTATATCTAGTAATGTTTGCTTCACAAACTCATCAAGTTTCATAGGGTGTTTCCTGTCTTTTTACCGACCGTTTCTGGGACGCTTGAGTTCTGCTTGATAAATTGTCATATAACTGCCTTTAAACTGTCTCTTTATTCGTCCCAATATTATAAACTATCCCAAAACAAACAATAGCCTTTTTGGGACAATCTATGGGTAGACGCCAGCTTTTATCACCATCCATTCGCGAATCCCTGTTCGACATTCCATCCGACAAAGTGTCGCTGGGCAAATATTATGTATTGAGTGACGCCGATCAGCGATTAATTCAAACCCGGCGAAAATCAAAGAACCGATTAGGACTGGCTATTCATATCTCATTGCTGCGCCATCCAGGGCAAGGTTGGCACGAGAATCAATCACTTCCCCGGCAACTGATTAATTGGTTAAGTGAACAAATAGCGATTTCACCGGATGCGCTAAATGAATATGGTGTTCGCAATGCAACACAATCAACGCATCGAACGCTCGCTACAAAACATCTTGGACTCAGGTCATTTGGGTCTGACGACATTACGTTAGCTCAGGATTTGGCTGCAAAGGCCGCATTTGATACAGATGAGGGCCGAGTTATTATTACACGGCTCATTGAGAATTTACGGAATTTACACTACGTTCTGCCGGCCACTGAAACACTTGAACGAATTGGCGTGGCAGGTCGAGCGCGAACCAGACGATTAGCGGCGCAATCATTAAATGATGCATTAAGTGAAAGCCAGAAAGCAATCTTGAATAACTTAGTGGATCACGATCCATCGATTGGATTATCGAAACTTGCCTGGCTACGCGGTATTCCACATTCCACGAGCGCCGCTAGTTTACAGGCGTTAATTGATCGGCTGGAATTTGTTCGCAGCATTGGTATCTCTGCCGATCTTGGAGACGATATTCATCCAAACCGATTAAAAAAGTTCTCGCGAGAAGGCGCAGTAGCACCGGCACATTTACTGAGTGACTTCGGTGAACGACGTCGACTGGCGATATTATCAGCCCAGATGGTAGAAATGGAGATTACCCTGACTGATACGGCTATTGCATTATTTGAGAAACTGACTGGGCAGCTATTTACAAGATCCAAGTTAAAGCACGATCATTCCTGGCAAGCGACTCAGTCTCGTGTCGGAAGATTAATGCGGCTCTTTAGAGGCACCATCAATGCCATGGAGCTGGCAAAAGAAAACAACAGTGATTTCTTTGAGTTGTTGGATGAAATGGTCGGTTGGGAGCAGTTGATGAATTCCCGTCCGGAAATTGATGCACTTGGCGATATGGCCACAGAAGACCCACTGGAAACGGCATCCCAAAGGTATACACAACTTAGAAAATTTGCACCTGCATTTCTAGACATCTTTTCATTCACCGTACCGGACTCCAACGCTGATTTGCAAGCCGCACTTAGTTTAATAAAGGATTTGAATGAAACCAAAAAACGAAAGTTGCCTGATATTGTACCGATGCCATTTCCCTCAAAACACTGGTGTTCTCTCATCACCAAAAACGGAAAGCCAGACCGCCGAATTTATGAAACAGCACTAATAGCCACACTGCGTGATCGACTCAGAGCGGGTGATGTTTGGGTAGAAGGCAGCCGCGATTATCGTCGTTTTGATACGTATCTGACATCGAAAGAGGAAGCTAAAACATTAATCGGTGACCGAGGCGTAGAAATCGATGGACCAACATGGCTGGCTGATCGGCGTGATCTTTTAGATCAGCGACTCAGTGAGGTTCAATACAAATTGAAACACGATCAACTTGAGGGAGTACGATTTGAGAAAGGACGTCTAAAAATCACACCTCATGATCCTATAACACCGCCTGAAGCTGAACAATTGGATCGAACCATTGACGCCATAATGCCCCGAATTCGCATTACAGAATTACTATGGGACGTTGCGCAAACAACTGGATTTTTAAATGCATTCACTGAACTACGCTCCGGCCGACACCACGAAAACCCGGCTGCTGTACTGGCTGCCATTCTAGCGGGTGCAACAAACCTCGGATTGGAGAGAATGGCGCAAGCGTCTGACAGTTTAACTCACGCACAAATATCCGGAGCCTCGACCTGGTATTTAAGGCCAGATACATATGCAGAGGCGTTAGCACGCATCATAGATGAGCATCATGATTTACCATTGGCCCAGGCTTGGGGATTAGCTGAACTTACCTCATCCGATGGACAGTTCTTCCTGGCCGGTCGAAACACAGGCGATATCAATGCAAAATACGGCCCTGATCCTGGGCTAAAAATCTATTCCTTTTTATCCGGTCTATACGGGTCATTCTACTCAAAAGTTATCGGTGCAACAGCTGGTGAAGCACCGTTTGTTTTAGACGGATTGATGGATAACGTAGCTCGTTTCAATCCACTTGTACATTATGTTGACACAGGTGGTGTGTCAGATCATGTTTTCGCACTGTTCCATCTACTGGGCCTCCAATTAGCGCCACGTCTTAAAGATTTTCCAGATCGGCGATTAGCTTGCTTTGGTAAAACCAGACAATGGAAAGACTTGTTACCTATCATGGGCAAACCGATCAATGAGGAAGTGCTGCTCAATCACTGGGATGAGGCGCTGCGACTGGCTGCCAGTATTGTAAATAAAAATGTCGTTCCATCAGCTATGTTGAGAAAACTGAGTGCTTATCGGCAGCAAAATAGATTATATCTTGCACTAGGTGAGATAGGCCGGATTGAAAGGTCGTTATTTATGCTCGATTGGATGGAAATACCGGCCAAGCGCATTGAAAGCCAGGCTGGATTGAACAAAGGCGAAGCTCGACATACACTGGCAAAAGCGGTCTTTGCTCATTCTCAGGGAAGTATTCATGACCGATCAGATAAGGCACAACAAAAACGTGCCATGGCACTGAACCTTGTGATTGCAGCCATTGTTTATTGGAATACCGTTTATATGCAAAAGACCCTGGATCATTTAGAAAATAATGGCACAGTTGTTGATCCTGATCTACTTAAACATATTTCTCCGTTGGGCTGGGCCCATATTAATCTTACAGGTGATTATTTCTGGAAATCAGTAGGCCAAACCAAAAGCCGTCCACTCAATCTCAGATTAGAGAGGATGTGGGCCTGATAATGATACAAGATTGAATTTTGCGGTAGAAATTAATCCTTAGAGTAAATCTACGTACAAACCATGCGATGACGCCAATACTATAACAATGAACGCACTCATCAAGGGAAAATGTGCTGTGGGCGCACACCATTGGAAACAATGCTTGATGGGCAATCGGTTTGGGCGGAAAAAAATTTAGCTCAAATCTAAACTGACAGACACCTTAAAAAAACGGGTAACTGTCAGATCAGATCTGAGCTAGTACATATTAGTGTGTTAACACCAAGCGACTTTGTCGTATCTTAATTACCAGGCGATTCTGTCGTAATCGCTAATTACCAAGGGAAACTGTCGGTCTCTTTTTTACATGTTTGTTAGTGTTCTTTTTTTGAATACTGGAGGCATGTTGAGGATGATTGTGATGGATTCTAAAGCTCAACTCACCGTTGATATAATTGCTAAAATTGTTGAAGGCAGAA
>NZ_QAAE01000038.1 GCF_003046585.1 Nitrosomonas aestuarii
GGTATGGTATGTTCTGCATTAATTGGATTAAGGAATGTCGTGTCTTTGCTTGCCTGTTTAAAGCCGGTATAGACACCAGTAACCATGCCATCTGTGCCTACATCTATAAAGCTGTACATGGCACGCCTTGCTTCGTTATATCCCAGGTCATTGTGTTTTCCTTTGTGCCAGTTATCTTGCAGCCATGTTCTTAGTGTTTCTCCAGACAAGTCATTCGGTGGTAATGGCCCGGCATAGCTAAATAAATTCAGAAGCATTAACGAGATAGCAACAAAAGTTTTCATTATTTCCTCCACATAGAAATTATGAATCCAAATATATTCTAGTCAAAAGAGCTCGACTCTAGAATATATTGAAGTCGCGTTTTATACGCATATTTGCATATAACTGGGGCGCACTTCAGTGCGCAGTGAACCTCCTTGCCAAGATGGTACTGTATTACAGTACCATCTTGCAGTCAGTCTTATGTGACCGAGCCGGAAAATGTGCATCGTATTTGCACCGGGTCATGAATTCAAGTTACGTGTTGGGTTGTAACCGAACGACTTCAATCTGACATCACTCTCGACAGCGTTAAACCATGGCAAACTGTATAATTGAAACTTTACGTTTTGAAGACTCCAGTCGAGAATGTATTTTTCATAGAAACGAATGATTGGAAATGAATAAATATACAGACCCTCACATTGAAAAATCTGCACTCATCACGATAGATACGCAGAATGATTTTACACTGAACAATGCTCCTGCGCGGATTGATGGAACAGCTTCCATCGTACCCAATATGGTCAGACTCGTGACCGCTTATCGAAAACAAGGTTTGCCAATTATTCATGTAGTTCGACTCTATCTTAAAGACGGTTCGAATGTGGATTTATGCCGCAAACAAGCCATAGAAGAAGGAAAAGAAATTGTCGCGCCGGACTCCAGCGGCGCGGAACTGGTCGATGAACTAAAACCTGACCCTGATTTAAAACTCGATGCCGGTCTGCTCTTGTCTGGAAACATGCAGAAATTGAAGAACAATGAGTACGTCATATACAAACCACGGTGGGGAGCGTTCTACAAAACAATGTTGGAAAGCTTCTTAAAAGAACGGGAAATTGATACGGTGGTGTTTTCAGGATGTAATTTTCCAAATTGCCCAAGAACAAGTATTTATCAGGCCAGTGAACGGGATTTTCGCATTGTGTTGGTAAAAGATGCCATATCCCGGCTATACCAAATAGGTGAAGAAGAGATGCAAAATATCGATGTCAGTTTATTGGAAACGAATGATATTGAAAACTTACTGGCTAAATTTTTATATTGAAGAAAGATGAACAGTTGGGCCGATGGAAAGTAAAAAGCATTGTATGGTCAATTGAAAACAAATACTCGTAATAGAATGTCGGGTCGAATCTAAAAAGCATAAGCAGACGTAATAAGAAACATGCATGTCGATGAATGTAAACTGCTGGCCCGTTATAACCGGTGGATGAACGAACGGCTATACGATGTATGTAGCCGTCTGCCGGATGAGGAACGTAAAAAAGATCGGCAAGCTTTTTTCGGTTCTATACACGGCACGCTTAATCATTTGCTGCTGGGGGATCGAGTCTGGTTAGGCCGTTTCGAAAACAAACCCTTCCGGGTAGAATCGCTGGCACAGGAACTTTATTCAGACTTCGACAAACTCAGAGAAGAGCGCGATCTGACGGATGCGCGGATCATACAATGGGCTGAAGGATTGTCCGATGCGATGCTGAATGGCGACCTGACATATACCAGCATCGTTAATCCGGTGGAACGTACTCAAAAAATGGGTGTAGCTGTCATCCATTTTTTCAATCACCAGACGCATCACAGAGGTCAGTTGACGACATTGCTGAGCCAGTGCAGTCTGTATTACGGTGTAACGGATTTAATCTGGATGCCGGAAGCCGATATCTGAACCGGGTAAAGCCAGAACGATGCGCAGTCAAGTCCTGACAATCAAATAGGTACCTACGTCAACCATAAGAGCGCCCGAAGCCAACCGGACTTTATTTCCAGCTCCCAATTCTTTGCTCATCGTTATCACTTTCGTGGCCGCAAAAACATAAGCCAGTTTAACGCCGCCGACCGTTGCGACTATGAACAGAATAATCGCGATGTCCGGCAGCGTCAGTGCGGATATATCAATGTGTACGTCGTCAAAGTAATTTGGACAGATGGCTGCCAGAGATAAGAGACACTTCAGCTCATCAGGTTTGAATTTTTAGCCCGGTTATCGTAATACATCTGACGTCGCCTGGCTAATGTTTGTAGTTTTATTTTTTCGCGTTTGTCGAGTATTGACTGGCCACTACCATAAAAGACATCAGCCGGTGTCAGATTGTTCAGTGATTCGTGATAGCGTTTGTGATTGTAGTAATCGTCAAACTGACGAACGCGGCCTTCCAATTCTCCAGGGAAGTAATAGTTTTCCAGTAGAATCTGGTTTTTTAATGAACGGTGCCATCGTTCGATCTTGCCCTGAGTCTGTGGATGGTAGGGTCTGCCACGTGTATGGCTCATATCCCGTTCATCCAGATATTTCGCCAACTCACTTGAAATATAACTCGGGCCATTGTCACTGAGTAATCGCGGTTTATGCTTGACTTTGACCTGGTTAAGCCCTGTGAAACGTAGTGCATCATCCAATGTATCTGATACATCACGGGAACTCATGGTAGTACACAGCCACAGCCGCCAGGCAATAATAAACCGAGATTGAACAGCATCTACAGCTTGAAAATGGTGGCGTTACGCGTGAGTGGCTGGCAGTGAATATCGCCAACGGGAGAAGTCAGCTGATGCAGCCTGACTCAAACAAAAGAGCCTTCAAAAAGTCGGGCTGATTCAGATCGATAAACATCGTTTGAATGGGACTTTAAACAAAAATAGGGGGTAAATTACATCGTCCTTTACCAATGGTATGTAGCGGTTATCTGTAAAATGATCAATAAGCAGATTGGTTTTTTCCTCTCTCCCTCGTTAAAACTTAAACCTGCTCATTTCTCCCAATGAAAGTTAGTTGAAAACACCTTCATTCCAGAAGGTGTTTTTTTTGAGGTTCAATAAATTCACTCAGTAAATAGAGCTCACTCATAAAGTATAAGCAATTGATTGAATTTATAATTAATGTATATTTTGGTAAAATAATGCACGTAAATCAATGAAATAACACCCAAACACGTGCACCATGATTCGATATAAATGCCAAAAGCAACTCACTTGTCAATAGCGGAGCAAAATAGGGTACTGTGCATATTTGTGGGGAAATACGGTCTAAGGATTGAAGTGGCTCCGGTTATTAACTTGGTAGTACCGATTTATGACAAAAATATGGAAGATATACGGAAACTGTATAATTAATTGGTTATACAATCTCTTTCAGAGATTATAGGACAAAATAGCGTATATATTGCGCAACCTAACATTGAGCGCTACGAATGACAAAATTTTTTCACTATATAATAAAAATAGCAGGTTTATACAGCGTACAAAAACTGCTAATGTGCGGAGTGCAATTTGAGCGCACGCATAATACCGCAGGTATTGATGCGGACACACAAGCTGCGCTCCGGATAAAATGCAAGTTATTTCGAGTTGATTGCCCGGTATCTGTTTTGACCAATGATCTGAATATTGCCCCGCACTCAATATCAGAGAACGCGGCATTGGAGGGAACACCGTTCACTTCGTTCACTGCTTCGCCCCTGCAGGGTGTCCCTCAATTTAAACGTTAGAGCCCATGGGTACTAGTAGTGTGGCACCTGAGGGTGTTCCGATACAGTCTTGGCTAGTAGCTGCTGTGACGGGGGCAGGAGCATTCATGGCAATGCTCGACTCCACAGTCGTCAATCTGGCAATCGAATCTATTCGAGTGGATTTTTCGTCAGATCTGTCCGTAGCGCAGTGGGTTGCAACGGCCTATCTGTGTGCGCTCGCTGTATCTTTGCCAGCTGCCGCATGGCTTGGCGCGCGCTTCGGTTATGGCCGCGTGTGGAATTACAGTCTTGGCTTGTTCGTGGTTGCTTCAATCTTGTGTGCTGTTGCACCTGACATATTGACTTTGATCGGTGCTCGAGTTCTACAAGGATTAGCCGGCGGATTAATGGTTCCGGCGGGCCAAGCTGTTATTGGTTCCGAAGTAGAAAAGAAACACCTTGGTCGAATTTTTGGATGGCTCGGATTGGCTGTTGCGCTCGGGCCCACGATAGGGCCGGCCATTGGTGGTGCCCTCCTAGAGAGCACTTCTTGGCGCTGGCTTTTTTGGATTAATGTCCCAATTGGTATTGCCGCGTTGATCGCTGCTAGAAAATTGGTGCCCAGCGGCTCAAGGGACTTTGCTCGCAAGGTAGATAAGATCGGCTTGTCTCTACTAGGAATCGGATTGCCGTTGCTCCTTTTCGGGGCTACAGAAATGGGACTTGGTGAGTTAACTCCACTCACGGTTATTGCAACAGGTATCGGTAGCGTCTTAGTGATGAGTTTCGGTGTAACCGCATTCCTCGTCAGTTCTCCTCTTATCGACCTTCATCTGCTCGGTCGTCGAATCTTTTCCATTTCCACTTTTATCACTGGGTTAACTGGCGCAAGCATGTACGGAGGCTTGCTACTTTTGCCGCTATATCTTCAACTGGTGGCCAACCAGAGCCCGATGGAAACTGGTTTATGGTTGTTGATCATGGGATTCGGAAGTGCACTGACGTTACCAATTGCTGGGGTACTAATAGACCGCTATGGGGCTGGAATCGTGGCCTTGACGGGATCTTTGATATTACTGGTTGGTACTGTTCCTTTCCTTGTTGCGAAGTTGTACTCGCCTCTAATTCTGGGTGTAATTCTCGCGTTGCGGGGCATAGGTGTGGCTTTGGCCCAAATGCCGGCCATGACAGCGGCATACACTTCTGTGAAAAAGGAAGAAATGGGGGACGCGACAACCTTGGTTAATATTATGCAGCGTATTGGTGGTGCGTTTGGAGCTGTTGGTGTTGTGGTTATTCTCCAGCAGGCTAGCGACGGTGAGATGCATTCCACCTACATTGATGCGTTTACGTTTCTGCTAGTGTTGTCTGTCGTTGCATTTTTTGCTGCTGCGCTCATGCATTATCAAATTCAAAGCCATATCGGTAGAAAAGTGCAAAATGAGCTCTAATCAGGTAGCCGATGGGGCTCTGTTGCAAAAAATAAGCAAATTGGTGCATTAATAAATTTTTTCATGATATTTCTCAATGTTGGATTTCAAATGGCGACATTACCAGGGCGGTGTAATCCTGAGTTGTGTTAGATGGTACTGCAAATACGGGATTAGCTATCGTGAACTGGAAGAAATGATGCTGGAACGTGGATTTGAAGTAGATCACACAACGCTTTATCGTTGGGTTCAACATTATGCACCCGAAATGGAGAAACGCATGCGGTGGTAATACAAGCCGACGATGGGTTACAGCTGGCGGGTAGATGAAACCTATGTGAAGGTTAAAGGGAAATGGACGTATTTATACCGGGCTATTGATAAGCACGGTAATACGATTGATTTCTATCTTTCGCCTACCCGCAATAAGAAAGCGGCCAAACGATTTCTAGGCAAAGCTCTCAAATCTATAAAACCCTGGACGCATCCGTAAACAATCAATACAGACAAGGCACCGACTTTCGACCCCGCCATTGCTGAATTGCAGGAAGAAGGAAAATGCCCGAAGGATACGGTACATCGGCAGGTGAAATACCTGAACAATATTGTCGAAGCCGATCATGGAAAACTCAAGCGATTGATTAATCCCGTGCACGGGTTTCAATCCATAAAGACGGCCTATGCAACAATTAAAGGGTTCGAACTTATGAATATGTTCAAAAAAGGACAGCTGAATGCATGGAAATATGGCCAGGATCTCATAGGAGAAATCCGCATTATTGAAAGACAATTCGATATTTACACCGCATAATCAAACATATCAGAGGCTTACCCTGGTCAACGCTATTTTTTGCAACAGAGCCCATTGACTCACTAAAAATCTTACTTTTTAGACTATATAGTCTTTATTTGGATTGGCAACTTCCAACCTTGCCTAAAATCGAATCCGTTCAATCTCTCTCTGATTAACAATATCGTTACGCCGGTCATAAAGCTGTGTGGTGCGGGTTGAAGCATGACCTGCAATCCTGGCCGCCGTTTCAATATCCCCGCCATGTTGCAGGAAGTTGGTGATGCCGGTGCCCCTAAAGCTATGGCAGCCAATCTCTTTGGGCAATCCAGTTTTTTTAATTTTTCGGTGGATCATATGAAAAACATTCTTGCGGTCAACCGCCCTGTCAGTGATAGCAGTGCCGCGACAACTCAAGCTGCGAAACAATGGCGTATTGCGTTCATCTTTTATTCCGGCGGC
>NZ_QAAE01000039.1 GCF_003046585.1 Nitrosomonas aestuarii
CGCAATCTGGAAATTTCAATGTCAATAAAATTTAATACCATGACGCCAGTTTCAGCAGCCGTTCCAGCCAACGCTATAAAACCTACATAAACCGCGACAGAAAGATTAAAGCCAAGTACATACACAAGCCAGATACCACCAATAAGACCAAAGGGTACCGTTAGCATAACAATGACAGGCTCTACCATATTTCGAAAAGTGAGATACAGCAGAAAAAAGATCAGCATAAGTGTCAGAGGCACTACGATACGTAGTTTTTCTGCAGCCCGTTCCATATATTCGAATTGACCCGACCAGCTAATAGTATAACCAGCAGGAAGAGATACTTGGCTTTCCAGGAGCGTTTTTGCTTTCGCCACAAAACCGCCTATATCGGAGGTTTTTAAGTCTACATAAACCCAGGCATTAGGACGTGCATTCTCACTTTTAATAGAGGGCGGGCCTCGTCTTAATATAAGATCGGCCACTAATGACAATGGGATCTGCGCGCCAGTAGGCGTAGGAATTAACGTACGCTTCAAGCCCTCCAAATCATCCCGCAATTCTCGGGGATAGCGCAGATTAACCGGATAGCGTTCCAGACCTTCCACAGTCTCAGTAATGTTCATACCCCCTATGGCACTTTGAATAACGTCTTGTACATCACCCACCGTTAAACCATAACGGGCGGCCTCACCGCGCTTGATATCGAAATCCAGATAATACCCACCTGCAGTCCGGTCACCAAAAGCAGATAGTGTTTCCGGCATCGTTTTCATTACTCGTTCAATCTGTTCAGATAATTGCTGCAATTTATCTAGATCGGGTCCGGAAACTTTGATGCCGACAGGTGTTTTAATGCCGGTCGACAGCATATCAATACGTGTTTTGATTGGCATCGTCCAGGCATTGGCTACACCTGGAAAGTTAATAGCCTGATCCATTTCAGACACCAATTCCTGCGCGGATTTGTTTGGGTCTGGCCACTCCGACCTGGGTTTAAGCCGTATGGTCGTTTCTATCATCGATAAGGGGGCAGGATCCGTTGCGGTTTCGGCGCGGCCAATTTTCCCAAAGACATGGTGCACTTCAGGAAAAGCTTTAATTATCTTATCAGTTTGTTGTAAAAGCTCTTTAGCCTTGGTGATGGAAATACCGGGAAATGTACTAGGCATATAGAGTATATCGCCTTCATCCAGCGGCGGCATAAATTCACTACCGATTTTAGACAACGGATAAAGGGTTGAAGCCAGTAGCAGCATGGCCAATACTAGTGTCACTGCCCGCCAGCGCATGGCCAGCTTGAGTATTGGCGAATGAATTAAATGCAAAAAGCGGTTAGCAGGGTTCTTTTTCTCGGGAATAATTTTGCCACGAATAAAATAACCCATCAATACGGGCACAACTGTAATAGTTAAGATAGCTGCAGCGGCCATGGCATAGGATTTGGTATAAGCCAGTGGGCTGAACAGCCGGCCTTCCTGTGCTTCCATAGCAAAAATGGGTATAAATGATACGGTAATGATTAGTAATGAAAAGAACAGTGAAGGTCCTACCTCACGAGAAGCATTGCCAATGGCCTGCCAACGTTCTTTTTTGGTCAACTCAGCTTTTTTCTTTGCAATTGCGTCACTTAGTTGTTTATGGGCATTTTCCACCATCACAATGGCGCCATCGACCATATCACCAATCGCAATAGCTATACCACCCAATGACATGATATTTGCATTAATACCTTGCCATTTCATGACAATAAAGGCCATTAGCACGGCAAGTGGTAGCGTGATGACAATGACCAGGGATGAACGCAGATGGAGTAGAAATAAGCCAACAAGTACACAGACTATGATCAGTTCCTGAACCAGCGCTGTATTCAATGTATTCACTGCGCGCTCAATCAGGTCGCCACGATCATAAACAGGAACAATCTCAACCCCTTCTGGCAGTCCTTGTTTAAGTTCTTCCAGTTTTTTACGTACTCCAAGTATGGTCGCCTGTGCATTATCGCCATAACGCATGATGACAATACCACCAGCGACTTCGCCTTCTCCGTTTAACTCGACGACACCACGGCGCAGTTCTGGACCTATTTGAACTTGTGCGACGTCTTCTAAACGAATGGGGGTGCCATTGGCGTCAACACCAACTGGAATACTTTTGATGTCATCAAGCGATTGGATATAGCCTAAACCACGTACCATATATTCAGTTTCTGCCATTTCAACTACTCTGCCGCCAACATCATTATTCGAGCGTTGAATGGCATATTTCACTTTGGACAAGGGAATGCCATAGGCGAGTAATGCATTCGGGTTAACTTCTATCTGGTATTGTTTGACATAACCACCGACTGACGCGACTTCTGATACACCGGGTACTGTTTGCAATGGGTAGCGCAAATACCAGTCCTGAATGGAACGTAACTGTGCCAGGTCATGTTTTCCGGTTCTATCGAGTAGCGCATACTCGTAAACCCAGCCAACACCGGTTGCATCCGGCCCCAGTGATGGATTTACACCTTGCGGCAGCCGCTCATTGGCATAATTAAGGTACTCCAGCACTCGGGATCTGGCCCAATACATATCGGTATCATCTTCAAAAATGATATAAACAAAGGATAGTCCAAAGAAAGAATAGCCGCGCACCACTTTTGCATGCGGTACCGCCAGCATGGCGGTAGTCAACGGATAGGTCACTTGATCTTCTACCACCTGAGGCGCTTGTCCAGGGAATTCAGTAAATACAATAACCTGCACATCCGATAAGTCAGGAATGGCGTCTAACGAGATGTTTTTGAAAGACCAGAATCCTGCTGTTGCCAGCACAACTACCGCCAGCAGAACCATAAATCGATTATTTAGTGATCCATTAAGGATGGCATTAATCATGTTGATGCGGTCCTTCTTCTATCTGTAATGGACTGGGTTTAGTTTTTTTTTCTTCTAGCCCTGGATTTGTCATTTTGGCTGTAGCTTCACGTAAATTGGATTCAGAATCAATCAGGAATTGGGCTGACGTGACAACTTCTTCACCTTCTTTTAATCCATCCAGAACAATCACTTTCCCATCAGATGCCACACCTGTTGTAATGGTGCGTGGTTCAAATTTGCCAGCATCACGTACAACCAGCACCTTGTCGCGCGTGCCTGAACGAATGACTGCCTCGGAGGGAATAACTAATGCACTCTTTTGCTTGCCTGCATAAATCGATATTTCGGCAAACATATCCGGTTTTAATAACAATTCGGTATTTTTAAAATCAAGACGAACTTTGATTGTTCTGGTTTTTGCTTCGGCATAGGGATAAATGAAAGCCAGGTGACCTCTGAAAACACGCCCAGGAATGCCTGCCAGCCGCATTTCAACCAAATCACCCGATTGCACCCAGGGTAATTCATTTTCATAGATATCGGCATATACCCAGACTGTGGACAAATCGGCTATCATATAAATCTCTGTTGCTGGTGTTACGTACTGGCCTTCACGTGCACCGATACTCACTACAATTCCTGATGCGGGCGTATGAATATGCAAGTTTTTGTGTATATTGTGGTCTTGTGTCAGATCATGCAGTTGGTGCTCCGGAACATCCAGGAGCTTTAGTCGTTCGAGCGCGCTGCTGACCAGTTCTTCCGCACCACGGCGGATGTCTGCAATGGGGCTTTGTTTTAATATGTGGAGATTGTTTAAAGCCAGTACGTATTCCTGCTGACTGACAACCAGTTGGGGAGAATAAATACTGAGCAGATCCTGATTTTTCTTAACCTTCTCGCCAGTTTTGTCTACACGCATGGTTTCAACCCAACCTTCGACTTTAGGATGTAATCGTACGATACGTTCTTCATCATAGTCCACGCGACCGACTGTTCGCACAACACGTGATAGTATGTCTCTTTTAACAATCACGGTGCGCACACCTATATTTTGCTCAGTGATTGGGTCAATCTTGACGGTACCCGTCGACTGGCCAGCTTCACTGTTATCATCAGCGTATACCGGGATATAGTCCATGCCCATTGGATCTTTTGTGGGAACAGGGGAAGTAACCAACGGGTTCATGGGACTACGGTAAAAAATCGGTTTCTTACTTTTCTCAGAATAAGTAGTCTGTTTATTATCTTGTAGATACTGCATAGTGCCTGGATGTAAATAATCTTTAGCGAACCAGCCGCCACTGATACCTATAACCAGCATTACAACAGCAACGATTATTAATGATTTACTCATAAATTTCTTCCTTGCCGACAGCAGCCACTAAGTTAGCCAAAGCCTGATTGGCTTCTGCAAATGCACTCCAATATTGCAGCTCATTATTTAATAAAGTAATCTGACTCCGAACCAGGTTTAAGAAATCAACTTTGTTGACTTGATAACCAACCAGCATGGATGCTACAGTTTGTTTTGCTTGAGGAATGATGCCGGTTTTAAACAATATCGTTTGTTCCGTGGCACGTTGGAAATCGCTATAGCTTTGTGAGATCTGGGCACGCACGTTATTCCATTCATCCTGTAGCATATATTTCTGCTGCATCAATTCGCTGTTACGCTGATCCACTGCTTTAGCTTGCTTCCGATCCAAGAAAATCGGAACGTTCATACTCAAACCAAGCGTTAAAAAATCATCTCGATCAATACCCGCTGGATTATCACGTCGAAACCCATAGGAAGCTCGTAACTTAAGGTCTGGATAAAAATCTCTTTTAGCCAGATCTACACGAGCCCTTGCAGCATTGATAGATTCATGTTTCGATGCCAGCAGCGGTCTGGAGTGTTCAGCCAGCTGATACAGTGCAGTTTCAGAAATAATAGTGGGTAATTCTTCTGATATTTCTTCAGGTAATCTTATTGGTTGATTGGCAGCTCTATCTAATAATGCATTCAGTTTCGCAGCAGAGTTACGTCGCATACCCTCTAGTTTAAGTTGTTGGTCCAGCAGGTTGGATAGCTCCAATTGCGCCAATAAAATATCTTGCTGCAATCCTTCGCCCACTTCATATTTTGTGCGTGTGATCTGAATAAACTGTTTTAGCAGTAATTGGTTATCTTTTACGACTTGTAGCGCATGATCCAGGTAAAAAATTTGCCACCAAACCTGTTTGACGTTACTGAGTAACCACCA
>NZ_QAAE01000040.1 GCF_003046585.1 Nitrosomonas aestuarii
CTGGATTGCCAGGTGGCACGACTCATACAGATATTATCAATACTGGCTATCTGATGCTTGAGATGGCCTTTAGAAATATGTCTGTATTGCAGCCCCTGGACAGTTTCATCGGGTTTATTTTGGCTTTGGGAATTGTTGTCATTCTGGCGGTTATTGCGGTCAATATGCTGTTATTACTGATTGCCGCATGGGTACTCATGTACGCTGGCATTTTTTTACTCGGCTTTGGTGGTTCACGCTGGACGAGCGATATTGCGATTCAATACTTCAGGACAGTGCTGGGTGTTGGTATTCAGTTGCTTGTGATGATTCTGATTGTGGGAATCGGTAGTGAATTATTGTCCGGTTTCTACAGCAAAATGTCCAAGAACGTACTGAACTATGAAGAACTGTCGGTGATGCTCATCTTTGCTATTGCTCTTTGGATACTGGTTTCCAAGTTGCCGCCATTGGTATCCGGTATTGTGTTGAGCGGTGGCTCTGGAATTGGTAATTATTCTCCGGGTAATGCTATGCCGGTAGTTGGTACGGCAGCAGGGGTTGCAGCCGGTGCGGTTGGCATGGCAGGTGTCGGTATGGCTATGGGCGCCTCAGCACTGCATAACCGTCTGAGTAATGGTGATACTGTAGATGAGAGCGTCAGACGAACAATAGAGGCCGCCACCAAGATTGATGACACGGTGAAACCGTGGAAGCCATCCCAATGAAAAAATATTTCTTAACTTCAGCCTTAATGCTCCTGTTGACCACACCTGTCCAGGCCAAGGATTCATGCAGCACGGTGCTTTGCATGGCCGGAATGCTGCAGGGTGTTGGCGTGGTATCGGCGTGTACAGGTTTCGTTCAGGATTACTTCGATATCATCATGTTTAACGGTCATGGCGGCATCAGCCTGAACAAGACCTTTAAAGCGCGCGGCAAGTTCCTGGGTAAATGTACGTCAGCAGGTAACTGGCCGAAGATGATCAACAGCCAATACGGCAGACAACTGGGGTTCTGACATGTTCTTGAAAAAATTTATACCGGTTTTATTGATGGTGATCCTGGTTGCAGGCTGCGCCAATATGACACAATCACAACGCAGTACTGCACAAGGCACGGCGGCGGGCACCGGTATCGGTGCTGCTGCTGGCGCCGTTATCGGTGCGATTGCCGGTGATCCGGCGCTGGGTGCGGGTATTGGCGCCGGGGTCGGCGCAATAGGCGGTTATATCTGGTCTTCACGTATGGAGAAACAGAAACAGCAAATGGAGCAGGTCACTACCGGTACCGGTATTGAAGTCACGCAAACGCAGAACAACCAGCTCAAAATGGATGTACCGGGGGACTTTTCGTTTGACACGGGACGCGCCGATATCAAACCTGAAATGCGCCCGGTTTTAAACAGTCTTGTAGCCGGACTCATGAGTAATCCCAATGCCCAGGTAAACATAATCGGACATACCGACAATACCGGTACCGATACAATTAACAACCCGCTATCCGTCCACCGTGCTGCCAGTACGCGAAGCTATATCGTCAGCCAGGGCATTGCGATGAATCGTATTCATATTGATGGCCGCGGCTCATACGAGCCGATATCATCAAATGATAATGTTGCGGGTCGTGCAAAAAACCGGCGCGTAGAAATCTATATGTTTGAGCCGCAGCAAGCACAACAACAGCAACTACCGCAACAACAGATACAGCAGCACCAGATGCAGCAACAGCCGCAAAACCTGATAAAAGAGCAGCCCGGCATTCAGCAGCAGATACAATATCAACCCATGCCAGCATACTAACGTATGCTGGATATGCCCCCGGACATACAGGAGCGGGTAGTGTGTTCAATTATTGCCGCCATCAAGTATGAAATTCCAGCCAATATCCTGTTGGCAATCGCAGAAAAGGAAGGCGGCAAGCCAGGGCAATGGGTAGAAAACAGCAACGGCACGCACGATGTCGGTAGTATGCAATTTAATACTGCGTATCTTCAAGATTTATTCAGATACGGCATCACCACCGATCATGTTGCACAGACCGGTTGTTATGCCTACGATCTGGCCGCCTGGCGTGTGCGGCAACATATCAAAAACGACCGGGGCGATATCTGGACCAAAGCAGCAAACTATCACTCAAGAACACCAGAATATAATTCAAAGTATCGTGCTGACTTGATTACCAAAGCGGTCAAATGGGCGGACTGGCTGGAAGAACGGTTTGACGGGGAATAGGAAATACCAACCTGGACAGCATGAGGTTACAATGCCTGTTGTTTAGCAAAAAGATAACCAAACAACAGGAGAAAAGTTGTGCCAACGCCGGATTGGAGAGAAGAAAAAGCAAAAGTGGTGATTCAGTCAATCTGCAGAATACTGACATTACCGAATATACCGCAACCAGTTCGTGAAGAGCTGGGTGGACAGGCGTTATGGAATGCGCTGAAGCTATTTTCCGATGCGCTTGAAGAACGGCTTGGTAGCAATGAAACAAAATGGTCACCGGCACTTGTACAATTATTTATGAATAAGCCAGGTCAATGTGACCAGTGGCTGGAATTGATGGTTGAACCAGAGTTTTCTGCTGGGGATTATTGGAAAAGAGATGCTGAGTAGCGTTGATGACTACTAATTTACTCAAGAAATGGAATCTCTTGTGAACCTGGAGAGATTCAATCTTGCTGCCTGGCTCAAACAAAAAAGTCTCCGAAAAAGTCGGGTCGATTCAAATAACAACTTGGTTGCTATTTATGCTAAAAATATGGAGGATATACGGGAACTGTATAATTACTTGTTAGGCTCGAGGAGGCAGAATGGTAGAGGTAATCGCCGCCGTCGCATCAGTTCTGGGAATCATCACGGGGCTTTGGTTTCTTTGGGACAAAGTTGGCGCACCTTTTTGGCAAGGTATATCAAAAAACAAAAAGCCAAATGTTTCATCACTCGTTCTAGAAAAAACACCTCTCTTTCGTAACGGCGTTACCGTCGATTTGGGTTGGAGAACCGCGCTAGTCGGGGACGATGCCGTTGGAAAGACCGCAATTACAGAGTGGATCTCTGCACTTCAAGACACCAGTAAATTAGAGCGCTGGATGTTCCCATCGAAAACTTTGCCAATTATTTATTCTGTCGTTACCAGCAGCAAGCCCAGTAAGGTACGCGTTGTAATTCGGAAAGGCGAAGTAACTTATAGCAGTGGGGCCGTTCCAGTACCCGACAGCCCCTTTCCACTAAAAGTATTTTTTATAGAGCGCAGGGTTTTCAATACCGAAGGCTTAGATGAAGCGTGCATTATCTCTACTCATCTACGAATCCCAGTAGTTGCGTTACAAAACTATGCAGGCCTCGTAGGAAAATCATTTTATTGTTCGATATCAGCAATAGATTTTAGGAAAGAGGGTGACTGCACTAATGTATACGTGGAAATCTCGGATGTAAATCGTCGATCTGTAAATCGTCGATACAGCCTGCTTTCTGGTAGTGAGCAAGGCCGTGTCCTAGCCGAATTGGGTATTGCAGCTGCTCAGTTTGCATCCCGCAAAACACCGACAATGTTGGTTATTGAAAGTAATTCCTTTAGCTTCGATGATGCTCGAATAGATATGTATCTAAATTATTTTGCGGATACCGGTTTCAAATTTCAGACTATTATTGTGAGCCACGATGTTAATCGTGACTGGAAATCATGGAGTGTCATAGAGCTTACAGGAAGCCCACCGACCGTTGAGGCGCATTCGCAGCAGGCCAAGGGCCTAACCAAGCGCTCAAGCCGACCGGCCGTGCCTTCAGCTCGGCCGTTATCTTCCCAAGGAAATCATGAAGAATTTAAGGTTTAATCGAATTGAAAAGAAAGAGCGCAGTAAATACATTGATGATTTCGAAGGTATGCGTAATTTTGATGAATTCGAACATGAGGGTTACATCAAATGTAAGCTCGTACATAACATTGGGTATTCGGTTGTCTGCCCCGATCAAATTTACTTCGAAGCTGGCGACTCAATGCATTGGATCCAGCCATTGTATTTCTCGGGTAACCAGGTAGCTCAGTTTGATGAGTTTGGCCTATGCGATTTGGGTGTTGATATTTCTCATGGCGCTTGCCTGAGAATACGTTTCAAAAATAATGATGCAATATCGTGGCTAGATGATGGAAGTATTCTTTATAAGTGCGCGATAAAAGGTCCAAAGTTCTTGTATCAATATCGCACAGGTGATGCAAAAATTGACGGTGGAGTTCCCTATATAACGCTGTATCACCATACTAGTCGAAAGGCGAAAAATGATATAGAAAAAGGATCTGAATATTGGTCTACAACATGGAATATTCAAGGGACTAAGAAATCCATAAATATAAGTTACTTATATCTAACGTCTCTCCCTAAAATATCTAATATTGATGATTTGACTCAAATTGCAATGTCATCACAGGGTAAACTAGCTTTCAGAGTAGATAGTAATTTTACTTCTACCCCAGACCTAGTGCTAGATGTATATCGGGAATCAACAAGCAATAGAACCCATACGTTATCCCAATGGGTTAATGCTTCATATTTATCTCCTCAACCTTGTTATAGGCACTTGCCACCAAACGGGTTTGGGTATCATGCCATCGTATCCCCTTTCATTCAAAGAATAGGTGTTGAAGTTGGTTCAACCATTCTTATTGAAAACGGCCACCTTAAACCAAAGAACCCTAAATCAATGGGTTATACGGTGATAGGTGAAGCGACGACCGTTATTGGATTAGAAGCGCCGTATGATGAAGAGAATACCGAAGGGAAATTAATGATTGAATTCATGGAAAAGCCAGAAGAAATAATAGAGTTTTGGATGAAGAACGCAAATAAAAATCAAACCGACAATAAACCAATTGAAGAAGTTGTGTTTGAATAAGCTAACAAGGTGCTGCTGTCGGACAAATTTTCCGCAGAGCGCTGCGTTAAATGCTTGGGAAGCATCGATGAAATATCACTAATATGTACTAGTGTGATTACCAAGGGAAACTGTCGGTCTAATTACCGAGCGACTTTGTCATAATCACTTTAGCAAGTCGTGCCTCATTCCACAATTACTTTTTTAT
>NZ_QAAE01000041.1 GCF_003046585.1 Nitrosomonas aestuarii
TCGTCGTCCTCATTATCCCAGTCGTCCCAGTCGTCAGCCTTTAATACCAGCTTACCCTCAGCACGACTCGCATCAAGGTCAGTCATCGGCGCTTCTTCATGCACCAGATTCTGATGACAGTCTATACAGGTCGCTCCATGCGTCTCCATTCGCTTATGCGCAGCCTGTGCATCCTCTCCCGGCGGGTCCGGGTTCTTATGACAGTCACGACAGGTCACGCTGTCCCATTTCTTCAGGTTCATCCGTGCGTCATGCGCCATGATTAACCGACGTTCGTTAAATTTCTCCAATGTCGAGTAATCATTGACCATCTCCAGCCATAATTCTCGGGCGCCATCTACCACATGTGTATATACCGCCAGATGAAAGTTCCTGAAGCCCTGTGGTATATGACAGTCTTTACACCCAGGGTTGGCTCCCAATGCTCCATAATGTGTGGATTCCCTTAATTCTTCCTGCGTATAGGTCATGGAGTGGCAGCTGGTGCAGAACTCTTCTGTCGACAGCGCTGCTTCACCTCCAAATACGACGCCTACCAGGACTATCCCCAGTAAGGCACCCGTCAGCAGGGTACCTATCGCTCCTTTTTGTAATGCAGTCATTCAGATCTCCTGTTAATCGTCGTCTTCGTCATCATCGTCTTCATCACCCTTCTCGCCTTCCTCAGCGTTGGCCTGGAATTCGTCATGGAATTTGAATTTAGGATCGCCTACAAATGCTCCATCCAGTTTGTAATGCTTGTGCATCGCTTCGTCGTCTTTCACCATTTTGTCAAAGTCGAAACGGTATTTTTCGTCAACTTCTGGCGTGAATGGGGTGTAGGGCTCTTTGGTGCCTTTCCAGCCTGATCCTTCGTAGTTCAGGTGGCATGCATTACAGGCTTCTTCAAAATGAAAGTCTTGACCTCTGTCCGCCAGACGTTTACGTGGGGTGGTCTTGCCGGATTTCTCAAATGCCTGACCGCCTTTACGGTGATCACCACGATATTTACGCCCCGGACCATGACAGGATTCGCAACCAACGGCCGCAAGCATTTTTTTCGGTCTCTCAACCGTATAACCGCCTTTCTGTTCCCAGCCGTCTACGTGACAGCCAACGCAGTCTTTGTCTTTGGTGTAGTCTTTGTCAGGATCCAGTCCTGCTTTCTCTTTCGCTTCCTTGCGCTCGCCCGCTTTGAGTGATGCCATTGCGTTGGCATGCGCTGTGTCCCGCCATGATTTAGCCTGGGATTTGTGGCATGAGCTGCATTTCTTGCGCCCTTCATAGGTGTCTGCGACGACTGTCCCCGAGAAAAATGCAAACATCGCTACGATAGCCAGTATATAGGTTATTGGGTGTTTCATCCTGCCTCCTCCTTATGCTTTTTATTTCAAGTTTATAAGCCGCGTATTGTACGCGATCACCCGTTTGTGTAAATGGTTATATGCGTGGTTCGTGCTCATTTTTTGTTGCGGGTGTGTTGTTTTGATGCTTTGTATTCAGCTGCCCGTCTCCGGCGCACTTTTATTTCATTCGACCAGCCCCGTTTCCTTTTCCTGGCCGCCCGGTAGTTTGTATAGCCAGTAACCTCCTCTTTGATAGAGTAGCTGGAGTGCTTCTAGTTCCATCGGTGCCGGTTTGTCGGTGAACGGCAGCATTTTGGCCAGCAGGGTTTCGCTGCTTTGTTCGTCACTCAAAAAGTAGGCTCTGATTTCAGTATCCGTGATCGATTGCAGCGTGTAGGTGTCAAAGTCGTTGTCTTTGAGCTGTACTTTCATGTGATTGATCATGCCGTGCATGTTACCGGTCAACGGAAAATTCTGATAGGCAACACCTATTTTTTCCGGGTACATGAGTCCGAGTTTATACAGGTCTGTGACATGGACGATGATATAGGCTTCCCGGTTTTGACCAACCAGTTCGCGCAGTTGCACAACTCCCTCTTCCGGTCTGGCTGTCAGTGCTTCGCTAAAACGCTTGAATTGTGCCCGTTCCTGCTGGCTGGATTTGCTCTGCCAGAATGTCTGTTCGTAGGTATCAATGGCTTCTACGAGTTCCTGCCACTGTTGCGGTATGATTAACGGTTCGTTCAGATGGCTGGTGAACAGGGTTTCATGTCCAGTCAACAGGTTGATTTGTCGCGAGATGTCCCACCACGCCACAATTAGCGCTTCTTTGTCCGCATATTGGCTGATGGCTTTTGCCAGCGCGCTCAGTTCGCCAGTTTTCCAGTCCAGGGCGTGCAGAATTTCTTTGGTGTTGTTCTGCCATTTGACAAGTACCGGTACGGCATTGTCCCGCTGGGCTACGGTGGCTTGTGCAACGGGTTTTTCAACGTCGGGGACGATGACGTCATAGCGGCTGATTTTGAGTTCAGGCCAGGCGTCTAGTTCCAGTTCGGGATATTGCTGGACTTCCCCTGTGGATATCTGCCGGTATTGATACGGGGCTTCTATCGGTACAAACCACAGGTATGCGAACCAGCCCAGTAAAATCAAACCTCCCGTCACCAGGAGTATACCTAATGACGGGAGTAATTTGCCCCCCGACCGCTTCACTTGTGTTGCTTGTGTGTCACGGCCGGTTGTCTCTGCGGATATCAAGCTTCGTTTTGCTTGCGTTTACGCCAGCCTGCCAGGGCTAATGTCCCTGCCAGCAGCATGCCGCCACCCAAACCGCCCAGCGAGATTTTCTCTGCTGTGCTGTCAAGATCAAGTAAGCTGGTCCGCTTGCCTTCGAGTTTGTTGACGCGATCTTTCAATGCAACCATTTCACGTATCCGGAAGTTTTCGTCCTGCACTTCGACATACGCACGGTTCATCGGTCCCCAACCTTCGGTATAGGTCCAGCCACCCGGATTGACGTGAGCTAAGCCCACGTGCATTTTAGCCAGGTCGTTTTCACCCATTTCAAGTACCTTGAGTTCCATTGAAGCAGGATTATTGTCCTGCGACCAGAACAGTTGCGAGAAGATCATGAATCCCGGCTTTTCAGGTGCCGGCGGATTCGGACGGTTGGTTTTTTGCCCAGCCAGCAATCCTTCTTCGTACAGCTTTTCTACTACGTCATGTGCGTCCTGGTATTTCGCCAGTCCTTGCAGCGTACCTTTGTCCATGAGATCCAGGTAGGAACGGGCAAAACGCTCTGAGTGACACTGGGTACAGGTAACTACCCATGAGTCGAGTCTTTCTTCCGACCAATCGCTGTTGATGTTTTCAGCAATACCCGGTACGAATGGATAATTTGCCCAGCGAATTTTCCTCACCATGTTGTGGCTGTATTCGCCTTCATATTCCATATGACAGCCCGCACAGGTCGGCGCACTCTGGCCGCCCTTGCTGTAGGCATCCTTGAGCGATACATCCCAGTTCCACTGGTTACCCATCATTGACACAATCTTGCCATGCTTGGACATGGAGTAGGCTTCCCAGTTGTTGTGGTCTACACCACTGTGACAGGTTGCACAGGCTTCCGGTTTGCGCGATTCTGCAGCAGAAAATTCATGCCGTGTATGACAGCCGTCGCATTTGTTCTGGTTGTAGTGACACATGGTGCAGCCTTCGGCTACTTCACGTTGCGGCATCGCCGCCCAGATAGTGGTCTCTACGTTGGCTTTGTAGTCCAGCGCGTGTGACGGGCGCCCATCAGGCCACTGTCCGTTCGGCCAGATCATGGTGTCACGTTCTGATTCACGCTCTGCAAATTCCTGAAGGTGACAGATTCCACATACGTCCGCTGTCGGCATGACCAGGTCTTTGCTGTGATCAATTTTACCTTGCTGGTTGATGCCTGCATGACAGTCAATACAGCCAACTTCTTTCAGTTGCTCGCCTTCCTTCAGCTTGCCCATCGAGCGCAGATTCTTTTCTACGTCCTCAAGCTTGCCCTTTTTGTAGAAAGTCGGATCGCTTGGCTTCAGCGCGCGTATCTTGTCCAGGTTCGCATGTGAACTGCGCTTCCAGGCCTGCACCCATACCGGCGATTCATCTGTGTGACATTCCACGCATTCTTTACGATCCGCTTTATCACGCATTGAGGTCGGTGGTTCATAAAATGTCATCGGATCCATGTAGGTGCTCAGTGGAATCGGCTCCCAGTAATCACCCATCGTGCCTTTCCCCGCTCCCTGCTCAGGATCCTTGTAGCGCTTCACCAGCGCTTCATGCAGCTCTTTCGGACTTGCTCCTCTGTCCAGACCCAATGCTTCATAGGTCTCGTCCGGGACACTTGGTATCGCTTGTACCGCACCCGCCAATGCAAATGCACATACAAACATGACCATTCTAAGCCATAGCTTGGAAATCATCTCTCTCTCCTTTCTGTTAATTTCCATTTCTTGTTTTAATTTTCTTCAGTGCCAGCTAACTACGTGTCGTTTTACCTTTCCTGTCTCTTCTACCGTAATCAACCTCAACCACGCCCGCCTTTTATGCCACTTACTTATCCACATAGCACGCGCTATCCTCTCAACTCCCCGCGCAAACTCTGTGCATTCAAGTACAAAGCAAGATTTGCAGCACCTCTCTTCTTCTTTACTTCCGCTCGGCA
>NZ_QAAE01000042.1 GCF_003046585.1 Nitrosomonas aestuarii
GCAAAAACAGGGAAACCGCAATCCATATATAGATCATCCTGAAATTGTTGCGAGGGCCTGGGGACATGAAAATACAACAGGAACTGTTCCGGACCCAGATATCACAGACAATATTAATTCATTAAAAACTGAAATAGCCAACATGGAAGCGGCATTGGCAAAATTGAAAGCAGAGCTTGCAAGATTGCAGAATAGTTTGACTGACTAGGTCTGTGCTAATACACAATCAGGAGGATTAGACAATGAGTGACACGTCAACATACTCTTTACGACTTCCAAAATCATTGAAGAATGAAGTCGTAAAAATGGCAACACGTGATGGTACAAGCCTTAATCAGTTTATAGCAATGGCAGTGGCAGAAAAAGTATCAGCTCTTGAAACTGAGGATTTTTTCAAGGAACTCGCTAAACAATTGAATTTATATATATTCTTTTTTTCACAGGTGGCGAAATGCCACGTGATGGTGATGAGCTGGAGACATAACATGCCGGAATATCTTTATATTACCGGTCAAACAATTTACATAATGCGAATTTTGCACGAAAGTATGGATCACGGCAGACATTTATAATGGATCTCAAATTTTTTATGTCAGTTTCTTTTGTTACGCAAATCTGAGTAGACTTTACTTTTTCGAGGGGATAACCAAAAATGATTGTTACTGATACTGTAAGTTGACTGACACCGTTGAACATCAAATCCCGGCAGCATATCTATAAAATAACATACGTCTAAGGCGGAAAGGCTTAAGGAAGGAATTGGCTGACTAAAAGTCGTATTCGCTGTCTGCGTTGCTCTTGATGCATCATTAGTTGCATGGCTGACGCAAAATTACGCCTCAACCAATCCAGTGCTGATGATAACCGGTTGCATTGCGTCGGTTCTTATTGCTTTGCTTATCGTGTTTGTTAATCGCCGCGCCTATCGCAGATTTGAAGAATTGGAGGATGCGTGATGGAATGGTTTGTTGTAATTGCTCTTATCGCCCTTATTGGCGCATTGTTACTGGTTGCAAAAGAAGTTGCTTCTCACGATCACTCTTGATGACTAATACGTAAATAGTAATTTAGTAATTATAAAGTTAGTGATATAAATACAATTACTTATAATCAGTCAGTTGAACTGGTCAATGCGGATCAAACACCTCAAACATGATTACATGTATTAGTTCAGGTCTGAATTAATATATGTTACGACAAAGTCCCCTGGTGATTAGTCCGCCAGTTTCCCTTGGTAATAACGCTAGTGCAATATAAGATAGCATAACTTCACGTTAATTCACTATGAATCAATACCTGTTATGAATCTTGAGAAAGTAGTTTTTGGTTTTTTTATCGTACTTGCTTTGTCACTGAATTATGGTTTTTTTATCGGTGATGTCGATAATCCTGCACATCATCATCCTTATGAATTATACGCCGCTATTATCGTCAATCTCATTGCCACGGTATTGAAGTTTGGAGATCGCACACAGATTGGCGCCGTTCATTTGGCCACCAGCCTAGTTGCAGATCTGCACCTCATTGCTGCTGCAATCCTATATGCATCTGTAAGTGATACACCTGACGAAGTGATTATGATTAATCATGTCGTTTCTTTATCCGGTGGTGCATTGCTAGCAAATATTGTTTCTGTTGTTCTCTTGATAGCAGAAACAATTAGTCTTCGCCGATAATCGAATTACTACACCTTAATAAATTAGAAGAAACAAAATTCGAGGATGAATAACATCATTTTTCTGATTTTGCGGCGCATGCGCACGCCTTTGATTGCGGTAATAATCTGCTTCGGTATCGCTGTAGGTGGACTGACATTGATGCCAGGCATAGTAATTGCGGGCGAAATTTCATACCTGTCTTTGTTTCAGGCTTTTTATATCATTAGTTATACTGCCACTACTATCGGATTCGGTGAAGTGCCGCATGAATTTAGTACCGTGCAGCGCTTATGGATGACATTCTCAATTTATCTAACCGTCATCGTATGGATTTATGCTATTGGAACGATCATCACGCTGTTTCAGGATGCAAGTCTGAAAACCGCCATTACTACATCACGATTCACAAAATCAGTCGAACGTCTGAACGAGCCCTTCTATATTATTTGTGGTTATGGTGAAACAGGCAGCCTGCTGGTCAATGCGCTCGACCATAAGAATATCCGTGTTGTCGTGATTGAAATTCTCCAACTTAAGGTAAATGAACTTGAGTTGGAAGATTTTCAATTTGATATACCAGTATTATGCGCGGATGCGCGTCTCCCGGATATTCTAATAAAAGCTGGAATAAGGCACTCTTTATGTGCCGGGGTCGCTGCGTTAACTAATGACGACCATGTAAATCTTGCAGTAGCAATTGCAGTAAAGCTGATAAACCCTTCTCTGATGATATTGGGACGTGCTGAGAACATAGATACTGCAGCGAACATGGCTTCTTTCGGGACTGACCAAATAATTAATCCATACACGCTATTTGGCAATCATTTGGCAATGGAAGTTCATACACTTGGGATCTATCTTTTACATGAATGGCTGACCGGTGTTCCTGGGCACACTCTGCAATCTCCGGCTTGCCCACCCGTTGGCAAATGGATAGTGTGCGGTTATGGGCGCTTTGGCAAATCTGTTGTGCAAAATTTGCAACGCGAGAGGATCACCACTGTCATTGTTGAAGCTGATCCCAAATTGACTGGATGCGAGGAATATGTATTAGGGAGCGGTACAGAGGCCAGAACGTTGCAAGAAGCAGGTATCATGGATGCGGTCGGCATTGTTGCCGGAACAGATAATGATATCAACAATCTTTCTATCGTGATTACTGCCCGCGAATTGAATCCAGATTTGTTCGTGGTTATCCGAAGGAATAAGCGTTACAACGATCTTCTTTTCGAGCATTTTAAAGCTGATATTTCCATGCAACCCAGCGATATCATCGCGCATGAGTGCTTGGCTCATATGATATCCCCTTTGTTAGCGCAATTTCTCATTCAGGCACGCAGCCAGACAAATACGTGGGCAAACCAATTGATTGCTCAGTTGGTAAGTATAGTAGGAGAACAGGTACCTGACACCTGGTCAATTATTATTGATTATCAATCTGTACCGGCGGTTGCTAGTCTTTTTTCTCAAGGATTGTCGGTATCTATTGATAACCTGATGCGAGATCCGAACAATCGAGACATTAAACTTGATCTTGTGCCATTAATGTTAGTGCGCGACGATGACTTCTTGTTGCTTCCTGATCATGCCATGCAAATTAAACACCAAGATCAGATTCTTTTTTGTGGTCGAGTCAGTGCAAAAAAAATACTTTTCCGGATTTTGGATAATCCCAAAATATTGAGCTATATAATTAGTGGAGAAAATGTGCCCGATAGCTTTATATGGCGCTGGCTTAGTCAGAAATTGAAGAAAGAGTAGCATGAACTTGGCTTATAGGCACTACCGGTAATTTACCCTCTCCCAACACCAATCCAATAGGTATTGCCAAGTTAACTTTCATAGGGCAACCAGTTCTAGAAATTTAGCTTTCATGCTTACGTAATCTTTTCCCAAGATGCAAAAGCACCTTGTCTTAAATCTCGATAATCACTGGCAGATACCAGATGACGGCCAAGATTAAATAGGCAGCATGCACATCCAGGAATCGTTGAGCCTGCTCCATCGATTTGAATCGACGCATGCCTCGTTCTCTTACTCGGGTTAGTTGGTGTGAAAGCTCAGTGCGATTGTTCGCATATTGGGAAGTATCGTGAATCGTGCCAGGGACAAGCTCTCGGTGAGCGACACCGTAACTTCTCAACTTATCTGTCACTATCTTCCTGGGTTCATTTCGACATTTCTTGAGGATCTTTTTGAAGAAACGCTTAGCAGCTTTGCCATCCCTGCGTGCCTGCAGCAAAACATCGACCACTTCACCGTCTTAGTCTATTGCTCGCCACAAATACAGTTGCTTGCCTTGAATCTTGACAAATACTTCATCAAGGAAGAATGTATCGCCGTATCCTTGATGTTGGCGTCTCAACCTCTTAGTATATACTGAACCAAACTT
>NZ_QAAE01000043.1 GCF_003046585.1 Nitrosomonas aestuarii
TGGATGCCCTGTTTCTTAAGCTGATTGATTGCATCCGGTGTTGTCTCCTTAACAGGATCCGCAATCGCCAGAATCCCCGCTACTTGACCGTCTACAGCGATAAAAATTACTGTGGCGCCATCGGAACGCAGCTCATTGGCTTGGTTGGACATTGAAGATACATTTACAGCTTCTTCTTCCATCAGCATTACATTGCCAAGTGCGACATTTCGCCCTTTGATTCTTCCGACCACGCCCTTGCCAGTTGGTGAGTCAAAATCGTTCATTTCCTCTAAACGCAGTTCCTTGTTTTTGGCCGCCATAACAATAGCGTGAGCCAGAGGATGTTCACTGCCTTGCTCCAATGAAGCAGCCATTTGTAAAAGATCATCAGTATGAAATCCTGGGGCAGCAATAATATTTGTCACGGTCGGTTTTCCTTCGGTCAGTGTTCCGGTCTTGTCAATAACCAGCGTATCAACCTTTTCCATACGTTCCAGTGCTTCAGCGTTTTTTATTAGTACGCCTGCCTGCGCACCTTTACCCACCCCCACCATAATGGACATGGGTGTGGCCAGTCCTAGTGCGCAGGGACAGGCGATAATCAAAACGTTGACAGCAGCGATTAACGCGTAACTGAAAGCAGGTGAAGGTCCGTATATGCTCCAGAAGAAAAAAGCCAGAACAGCCACGATGATGACAGCCGGAACAAACCATGACGCAACGACATCTGCCATTCTCTGGATTGGCGCGCGGCTGCGTTGTGCCTCCGCAACCATATGAACTATTTGTGAGAGCATGGTATCTTTACCGACATGCTCGGCTTTCATGATAAAACTGCCGGTCTGATTCATTGTTCCGCCGATGGCCTTGCTTTCCGGCTCTTTCTTAACGGGCATCGACTCGCCTGTAACCATGGATTCATCAACAGAACTTCGACCTTCGGTGACAATCCCGTCGAGTGGCACCTTTTCGCCGGGGCGCACGCGTAGCAGATCACCGACTTTAATCTGATCTAGCGGCACATCTTCATCTTCGCCGTTTTCAGCAATTCTGCGGGCTGTTTTTGGCGCAAGATCAAGCAAAGCACGGATTGCGCCGCCTGTCTGTTCACGTGCTTTAAGTTCAAGTACCTGCCCGAGAAGAACCAGCACTGTGATTACTGCGGATGCTTCAAAATAAACCGCAACAACTCCATTTTGTCGAAAAGTTTCAGGAAAAATGCCGGGCGCCAATGTTGCCACTATACTGTATAGCCAAGCCACCCCTGTTCCCATGGCAATCAGCGTAAACATATTCAGATTACGACTTCGCAGCGAAGACCAACCTCGTTCGAAAAACGGTTTTCCTGCCCAAAGTACAACCGGCGTGGCCAGTACTAATTGTATCCAGTTGGATAGCATGCCGCTGATGTAATGATGCAGATCAAAAAAGTGCCCGCCCATTTCCAATGTAAAAACTGGCAACGTCAAAACAAGGCCAACCCAAAACCGTTTGCGCATATCTGTTAGCTCAGGATTTTCACCTTCATCACCCGTCATTGTTTCAGGTTCCAACGCCATGCCACAAATCGGGCAGTTTCCTGGTCCGTTTTGCCGGATCTCCGGATGCATGGGACAGGTGTAGATCGTATTTGCCTTATCAGATTGAGAAACGCTAATGGGTTTTTCTGCATGAATATGGTTATGCCCGCAACTTGTGTGCTCATCAGATTCTTGCTCAGGCTTTTTCTGTTCCATCATTTATTTTCCTTTGAAAAAATGATATACCATCGTTGGAAAGCGGCTAACCCCTGCGCCGCATTATTCGATTGAATGAATTTCATCAGTTGTAATCAATTCTTGTAATTGCCGTTCATAATGGTGTGCTTTCTGCTCATCACCGGTTAGCTTTGCTGCTTGTGCTGCGCCGTAAATCCCATTCCGGCGATTGGGCGTTTGAGTCAATGAAGTTTCAAATTCCTCCAGCGCTTCCTGTGGTTTTTTCAGTTCAAGCAGTAATTCGCCTAGCAATTCTCTGGCGGGTTTAATCGCGCCCGGTGTCACATTGTCTTTTTCAGTTGCATCCTCTAATTCGGCTGACGCACGCATCAATTTTTCTGCCTTTTTTGTTTCTCCCTCACCATAAGCAATCCAGGCAGCTACCGCTAAACGCTGAATTTCGATTTGATCTGCTGTATAGTGTTTATTAGCTGTTTTGTCTGAATCACGAAGCGCTTCGATTTGATGCAGGATGGAACGGGCTTCATCGATTTTACCAATTCTGGCCGCACCCAAACCTCGCGCAAAATGTGTTATTGCTTCGCACCAGCCAAACTTTTTCCATGGAAAATCAGCCGGATCAATGTTTAATCTGGCAGCCTCGTGCCAATTGCCGCGTTCTACTGCATAACGTGCAGGGATTGCTGCGAATGCATAAGCGGAAGTGGTATTTTCCGGATGTGCTTTTTTAATTGCCTGGACTTCACGCAAAATTTCCTCGGCCTTTTCTGTTTGACCAGTTTGCAGATAAGCGTAAATCAGATAGTCCATGAAATGCATCTGCTGATCCCAGACAGCCATTTGAGCATTTTTCTTGGCGTAACGCTTTGCAGCATGGTATGCAGCTAAATTAGAGTGGACAGCTTCCTGCCATTTTCCCAGTCTGATAAATATATGCGATGGCATATGTAAGGCGTGCGGTACAGCTGGCGCAATCTGTGCATACTCTCTCGCTGCTTTCAATCCGAATCTTGCTAGTTCCGGATAATCACTGCCGTGGATGATGTAATGTGCCACACCTGGATGACCGGGTTCTTTCTGTAACACCTCTTGCAGCAGATTTAATGCCCTCTTTTGATTCGAGTAAGTTTTATCTTTTGGCGAAGCTGTGGAAATTAGCGCCAGCGCGTAAAATATTGTGGCTTCCGAATCGTCCGGATTGTGTACTAATAACTGTTCCATCGCCTTCTGATAAGCAAGTTTTCTGGTGCCGTAATCTATCATTTCGTCGTCCGGGTACAAGTACCCGGTAGCTTCAAGATACGCACGTTCCCTGTCGGTTTTGGTCATTAATTGTTTGGCACGTTGCAGTGCATCCCGTCCTTTTTGTAACTCTTCTGGTGTCGGGGGTGTTGCCCACAGCTGACGGTAAAGGCTCATGGCAACGCCCCAGTGGCCCATGGCGCAATCCTTGTCTACTGTTGTAACGTAACGAAATGTTTTTTCTGCTTCGTCATACCAAAAGGAATGAAGCATTGCGAGAGCCTGATTAAACAGCTTTTGCGCAGGTGGGGTGCACGATACATGAAAAGTAGCCTCTCCTAGTGTTTCGTCATTAAAAATGCCTGCTTGATGATTGTCGTCTGCACGTATTGACTGAACAGCCAGTAGAAAAAAAGTGAAAGCAATTCCTATGAATGTTTTCATGATATTTGTCCGTATATTGCGTTTAGTTAGTTTATG
>NZ_QAAE01000044.1 GCF_003046585.1 Nitrosomonas aestuarii
TTTAGCAGTAATTGGTTATCTTTTACGACTTGTAGCGCATGATCCAGGTAAAAAATTTGCCACCAAACCTGTTTGACGTTACTGAGTAACCACCATCGAGCTTCCGTTACATTTTCTAATGCAGCTTTTGCTTCAAAAGTTGCCGCTGAGCTACGTAATGCCAATTTACCTGGAAAAGGAATGGCTTGAGAAATTCCCGGTCCGATTTGTGTCATATCTACCTGAGCGGTATTGAATGTGTTAACGGGCAGATTCGCAGCACTGAAGCTAATTTCAGGATCAGGTAGCGCGCCTACTTGAGATGGGATCGCCGCCATTGCTTCGGCACGTGCTCTCATTTGTGCTAAACCTGGATTATGTTGGGTGGCTATTTCTGTTGCCGCTTTAAGTGTTAAATAATTGTGATCTACTCCGGCAAAAGCGTTATTTACAAGTAGCAACAAACCTAAAGAAACGCTATTTGAAAAAATGAATAATGAAAACATAATATCGTATGCTTTTAATATTAATACTTAAATTGAAGGGCACATTACTCTTCGAAGCTATTAAATGCTTCTTGTCGTGTGTCTAATCAGGATGGAAAGGAGGAGGAAATTTCCTTGGTCCTATACCATTGGAGTTCATCAAGCTCAGTTCAGACAGTGACAACTATCGTAGAGCTATAGATTCCATACTACTGTTCAAAGTATTTATATTAGCGGAGGGCGCTGAAGTTGTTCAGGAATGAACGAGACCAGTTTAGCTGTAATAACGCTATTATAGGAAATATCATTGGTGGGAATTTTATTCGAAAGTGCAAGGGTGATAAATGTGCTGCAACTTATATGACATAAGGCGTTTACTTCACACTCTTGACTAGAAACCATGTTACTACTCATTAATTGCTCGTTATGATTAGTATGCAGGTGCTCGCCAACTATGGGAATATCGACGGAGTTGAACTTGTTGTTTGTATTTTCTTCATGTGCGCATGGCGGCACCACAATAGCGAATGCTCCTTGCAGTGACAACAAAAGCATAATTAAAACCAAAAATAATCTGCGCGCTATACGCTTCATTGGATTCATTCAAGTTTGATTAATATTTGGCAATAAAAAATAATTACATGAGTACAATTCCAGAAACTATTACATTAAAGTAACGTCAGTGTCAAGACAAATAAGATTCAAAAAGAAAATAGTATTGATGACAAAAAACTACTTGGCAATAATGAACTTAACGCTTTCAGGCACTGAGCAACAGATCAAAGGTTAAAGAAGTAGAATGCAAGACTAGCGCAGCTAAATATTTGTCGATAAAATACATTTCCATTTTCAAGCCGTAGTATTTGGTCTGAATCCGTAATATAGGCAACACCACCAGATCACTGAAAAAAAAGCCATTACGTTCACTGCTGTAAAACACACTTTACAACGTCCTTCTATACTATCTTCCATTCCATAATGCAGTGCTTAGCGACTTGTTGCCAACCCAGAAAGGTCGCAATGCTGATACTCAACTCTACAACGGGATTCATCGAAGACAAAAAGAAACGCAAGTGACGGAATTAATCCTGCATTTTTTAAAAAAATAAATGTAGCGATATTTTCATACAGTTAAATAGCAGTTTTTCAATCTGCGCTCAATCTATTCGTAAATTTGCATCAAAGAATTGCTTTCGCACGTACAGTGCTTGATACAGTAAGTGGCTGATTAAAAGTGATATTAAAACATTATTGTTCGTCAGTCATACATATTCCCGTGTAAAGTTTCATAAGCGCTGACTGATAGTCTAAGAAATAGACTTGGCACCAGAAATTTATAGCTTGACCTTCCAATGATTGCAAGGTTTAACATAGTAAACTTCATTAACACATAAACGATGAATTTGACATGAAAAACCTTTTACATTGCTATCTATGTCAACTGAACGATAAATTATTCGACAGCATTACATTTACGGCTACGATATATTGCATGCGAAACAGCGCGGGCTGTGGAATCGGCCAAACGGCTAGAATCTCAGATTCACCCACTACTGAAAGTAATGCGCAGATAAAAACCGA
>NZ_QAAE01000045.1 GCF_003046585.1 Nitrosomonas aestuarii
TTTAGCAGTAATTGGTTATCTTTTACGACTTGTAGCGCATGATCCAGGTAAAAAATTTGCCACCAAACCTGTTTGACGTTACTGAGTAACCACCACCGCGCTTCCGTTACATTTTCTAATGCAGCTTTCGCTTCAAAGGTTGCCGCTGAGCTACGTAGTGCCAATTTACCTGGAAAAGGAATGGCTTGAGAAATACCCGGCCCGATTTGTGTCATATCTACCTGAGCGGTATTAAATGTGTTAACGGGCAGATTCGCAGCACTGAAGCTAATTTCAGGATCAGGTAGCGTGCCTACTTGAGATGGGATCGCCGCCATTGCTTCGGCACGTGCTCTCATTTGTGCTAAACCTGGATTATGTTGGGTGGCTATTTCTGTTGCCGCTTTAAGTGTTAAATAATTGTGATCTGCTCCGGCAAAAGCGTTATTTACAAGTAGCAACAGACCTAAAGAAACGCTATTTGAAAAAATGGGAAATGAAAACATAATATCGCATGCTCTTAATATTAATACTTAGATTGAAGGACACATTACTCTTCGAAGCTATTAAATGCTTCTTGTCGTGTGTCTAATCAGGATGGAAAGGAGGAGGAATTTCCTTGATCCTATTCCATTGGAGTTCATCAAGCTCAGTTCAGACAGTAACAACTATCGTAGAGCTATAGATTCCATACTACTGTTCAAAGTATTTATACTAGCGGAGGGCGCTGAAGTTGTTCAGGAATGAACGAGACCGGTTTAGCTGTAATAACGCTATTGTAGGAAATATAATTGGTGGGAATTTCATTCGAAAGTGCAAGGGTGATAAATGTGCTGCAACTTATATGACATAAGGCGTTTACTTCACACTCTTGACTAGAAACCATGTTACTACTCATTAATTGCTCGTTATGATTAGTATGCAGGTGCTCGCCAACTATGGGAATATCGACGAAGTTGAACTTGTTGTTTGTATTTTCTTCATGTGCGCATGGCGGCAACACAACAGCGAATGCTCCTTGCAGCGGCAACCAAAGCATAATTAAAGCCAAAAATAATCTGCGCGCTACACGCTTCATTTGATCCATTCAAGTTTGATTTATATTTGGCAATAAATAATAATTACGTGAGTACAATACCAGAAACTATTACATTAAAGTAATGTCAGTGTCAAGACAAATAAGATTAAAAAAGAAAAATGGTATTGATGACAAAAAACTACTTGGCAATAATGAACTTAACGGCTTTTCAAGCCGTGCTATTTGGTCTGAATCCGTAATATAGGCAACATCACCAGATCACTGAAAAGAAAGTCATTACGTTCACTGCTGTAAAACACGCTTTACAGCGTCCTTCCATACTATCTTCCATTCCATAATGCAGTGGTTAGCGACTTGTTGCCAACCCAGAAAGGTCGCAATGCTGATACTCAACTCTACAACGGGATTCATCGAAGACAAAAAGAAACGCAAGTGACGGAATTAATCCTGCATTTTTTAAAAAAATAAATGTAGCGATATTTTCATACAGTTAAATAGCAGTTTTTCAATCTGCGCTCAATCTATTCGTAAATTTGCATCAAAGAATTACTTTCGCACGTACAGTGCTTGATATTGTAAGTGGCTGATAAAAATTACTTTAAAACATTATTGTACGCCAGTCATATAGATTCCCGCATAAAGTTTCATAAGCGCTGAGTGATAGCCTAAGAAATAGATTGGGTACCAGGAATTTATAGCTTGACTTTCCAATGATTGGAAGGTTTAACATAGTAAACTTCATTAACACATAAACGATGAATTTGACATGAAAAACCTTTTACATTGCCATCTATGTCAACTGAACGATAAATTATTCGACATCATTACATTTACGGCTACGATGTATTGCATGCGAAACAGCGCGGGCTGTGGAATCGGCCAAACGGCTAGAATCTCAGATTCACCCACTACTGAAAGTAATGCGCAGATAAAAACCGA
>NZ_QAAE01000046.1 GCF_003046585.1 Nitrosomonas aestuarii
TCACTGGCAATTCCTCTCTTTTATGCAGTCTAGACAACTGAATTATAAAAGATTTAACAGGAATTGCCTCCCCCATTCATGCAATATTCAGGCTAACCCACCGTACTGAAAAAAATTACCTAGTGAGCTGCCTCATCAGATAAAAGAATATCTCATTTTTTATAGCACTCCTTCAAATCAATATCAGATACTAGCAGAGCTGCTTTCCCCTGTAGCTAATTCAAATTATCGTCATTATCCTTATTTTCTAACAACTGTCCTCGAATCACACCGGCTGGGAAAGTCGCGCTATGCACATTCGCGTAGATTTTTCCTGCACGCATTGCAAAAGCTAAAGAAGCAATGTTATTGAGCGGTACGTCACATGCATCCATAGTTTCAGGTGGTATGATATCGCTGTTATCCAGGGTAACTTCAAGTGCTCCATTGCTCACATCCACTGGCGGATCTACAGGACCGAAGAGGAAGGCCACTACTGGCCCATTCAAACCTGCAGGTGCACAATGAAAATGTGCTTGTGTGATTCCGGTGCCGTTACGCACAGCAATACGAAATTGTGCTTTGGTTAATGCCTTATCAAATTCGACTGTAATTGCGCCGGTAGTGTCAGTAACAACTCCGCCTGCTGGGCTAGTAACCTCTTGCGCGCCACTCAAATCTGCTTCAAATTTCAATTCATTTGCAGCATATACGATAGTGCTTGAACTGAGCAATAATAGTGACACTAAAAACAGATTAATATATATCTTTTTCATGTCATAGTCTCCTGATAATAATAGTATTTATTATAAAAGTAGAATAACAATCAAGAATTAACATCTTTTAGTTTCAGACAGCAAGACCACAGTACATGAAAGCTTGATTGAATTCCAATAAAGGTGTCAATTGGCGTGCAAAATTCACCAGGTAACAGCGTCGATGTTTTCCAATGTAGGGTGCTAATAAACAAAAGGCTCTAAAGTTTCACGGGATTTAGTATAAAATTTGTTGTTAACGACACCTTAGCGTACGTTTTCGTTCCGTTGGACTTCAAATCCCTTTATTGATATTGTAACTTGGTAAATTATTATGATCCGTAAACTATCAAGTAGATAGCAAGGACTACTAAAAGAACTGTTACATAGCGCTCAAATTTCTTCTGTGGCATATATTCAATAACTTGCTTTGCAGACCAGCTACCCGCGATCATTGCCACTCCCATGAATGCAGCCAGAAGCCATAAATCTTGAGCGAGTATAATGTATTGGTGATAAGTTATTATTTTTACCCCATGTATTGCTAGTGCAGTTGTTCCTTCGCTTGCAATATAAGCAACTGGCGATAACCCGAGCGAAAGAAAGATTGCTGCACCCAAAGGCCCAGCACTACCCAATAAGCCAGATAGAAAACCCACAAGACTACCGCCAGCAATTAACAAAAAAGGACTGATTTTTAAATTCAGAACGCCCACATATTTAAGCATCACAAATAATAAAATTGCCGCGCCAATGAAGCGCGTTATCAAATCTTTTGGTAGTTCAGCAAATGAAACTGCACCTAAAATGCTGAAAGGGATTGCACTTAACAAGAATAAACTTACTGGTTTCCATTGAATCTGCTGAAAGCCAAAACAAATCCTTGCGAGATTGCCGATAAATTGAATAACAGTTAGTAATGGCACTGCATGCATGGTTCCCACAACCTCTATAAGTAAGGGCAGCAATAGAAGTGCGCCACCGAATCCTATCGTACCTGATACTATTGCTGCAAAATATGCCGCCAGGAAGTGTCTTGTGAACCCAGATAACCTGGGTGTGCTGTGTCAATTTCACCGCAGGCTTCATCATCGTGTTTCTTTTTTTCAAGCGCGGCGACTTGTGCATCGCTGAGCATAATGCCGTCATTAGCTACTTTGGCTTCGAGTGCCTTTAGGCGCTTCTTGAAATTCTCCAG
>NZ_QAAE01000047.1 GCF_003046585.1 Nitrosomonas aestuarii
GTAGACGGTCAAGTAGCGGGGATTCTGGCGATTGCGGATCCTGTTAAGGAGACAACACCGGATGCAATCAATCAGCTTAAGAAACAGGGCATCCACATTGTTATGCTCACTGGCGATAATCGCCGTACCGCTGAAGCTGTGGCCAAAAGACTGGGCATTGAAGAAGTAGAAGCCGAAATTCTTCCCGAAGATAAGGGCAAGATTGTTAATAAACTGCGTGATACAGGACGTATTGTCGCCATGGCTGGAGATGGCACGAATGATGCGCCCGCACTGGCCGCTGCTGATGTGGGCATAGCCATGGGCACGGGTACAGACGTGGCTATCGAAAGCGCGGGTGTCACCTTGCTTAAAGGTGATCTGATGGGTATTGTGCGTGCTCGCAAACTGTCTGTAGCTACCATGCGAAATATACGACAAAACTTATTTTTTGCTTTTGTTTACAATTCGGCAGGTGTACCTATTGCTGCAGGTATTCTTTATCCGTTCTTTGCTGTCTTGCTTTCGCCCATCATCGCCGCTGCAGCAATGTCACTGTCATCGGTCAGCGTAATAGTCAATGCCTTGCGGCTTCGATTGATCAGGTTGTGATCGGAGCATTGATGTGGTATGGGTATACTATACACATTCGCCCATAAATATACGGCAGTAATGAGGGATACTGGGAATTCAGTTTTAGAAGTGGCCCTGGATAGTTGAACACCAGAATGCCGAAGTTAAGGAATTACTTTCTGTATGATTATTTTGGTGCTCCCCTATTTTCACGTCCGTGCCAGATTCTGACAATAATAATCGCATCGTCTATGATGGTATATCGGAGCCAGTAGCCTGACTGACCAAAACTAATAAAAATATCCCTGAATAAGGGACTTGCAATATCATGAACAGGACGGCCAATCAGAGGATAGTCTGGCAGTTTTTTCACAGCACCACGAATCCGATTGGCTGCACGACTTGCCGCATCAGGATTATGAACCTGAATAAATTCGCGGACACGCACTAAATCAGCAATCGCCTCAGGTAACCACTCTATTTTGCGGATTACGGACACTTGGTTTCATGATCTGTTCCCCAGGTCTTCAGCCATGCGTCAACTGCATCATGACTGACTGTTTTGCCAGTTGCTTCAAATTGCTCCCAGCGCGCCATTGTATCGCGCCGGATTTGTTCGGCTTCTTCTTCACGCTCCAGGAATTGCCGGATAGCTTCTTTCATTAACCAATGTGGCGACCTTCGCCGAGCCTCGCTCAGGGCCTTCAAGCGTTCATAAATTTCTTCATCCAACTTTACCGCTTTGGTTGTCATCAGGATTACCTTGATATAATAGTTAATAACAAGTATTACCTATTATAACCATACGGCCCCACGATTCAATCAAAAAAACTCAAAACGCAATATTTTTTCTGGTCACTTATCGGTTGTTAGTTTATATAACATAAATAACGTTATGTTATAGTAACTGGCATGAAAAATGCACTGATTACCCAACGTGATAATTTATCGCTTCCGGTGTTAATTTCTGACGCCGGTGTGACCGCATCAACACGATTTATTGAATTCTTCACCGCCCAGATCAGAAACCAGAATACCCGGTCGGCTTATTATCGGGCGGCGACCCGGTTTATGCACTGGTGTGAAAAAAGAGCGGTTGGTCTGACCGCGATTGAACCCGTGGTTGTGGCCGCCTATGTGGAAGAACTTGC
>NZ_QAAE01000048.1 GCF_003046585.1 Nitrosomonas aestuarii
GAGATCGATGCGGGTTCTGGGGTGGGTTGCACTAGCCCTGCATCAATAGTTTGATTGGATTCACCCGCTGCCAGGCTGATAATATCGCTTAATCCTGTCGTGGTGTCCGCATCGCTATCAAGCGTGTCTTGACCATTGCTATTGGCATCTTTGACTGTCAGTGCCATGTTGGCAGGTGGTACAAACTTGACTTGATAATCGCCTGCCTTCAATCCTGTGAATTCATAAAACCCAGTCTCAACTGCAGCAGTACTAAAATCGTCTCCTGTTGTAGTGGTGGCAATCAGAGTGCCTGCACCATCATAGAGCTCAACCACAACATTATTAACACCCAATTCGCCTGTGTCTTGTATACCGTTATTGTTGTCATCCTGCCAAACGAAGTTGCCAAGTTTGGCAGATTGCAATTGTATGATCAGTGGTTGTTTTACGCCGTCTGGATCAATCAATGCTGTAAAAAAAGTATCAGTGGGCACAACATTGTGGCCACTGGCGATTGCTAACTGCGCTTGTGCTTCAAGGAAATCAATATCTGTTTGTTCAACAGCTTGACGACCATTGTCTGAAAGTAAGCCAGGCGTGATGCCAACATTGTATTCAGTCGCATTAAAACCTAGTAATTCCCAGATAGCCGCTTGCACTTCTCCATAACTAAATTGCCCACTGTATTTAGGATCAGAGGTGAAATTCTGCGCTAATAACCAGTTAATTTGGTCAATTTGGGTATCTGTTATCGCAGCGACGTCTGCTGCTAAATAATCACTTACATTCTCTCCATCGCTTCCAATAGCGGCATGGGTTGTCGGAGAAAACAAAATATTTATAAGAGGATTCAGACAATAGGTATCGTAGATACCATTCGGCAAATTTGCATTTGTACTATCAGTAATTTCTACATCGAAAAAACTGGGGGCCCCAAGATCTGGCTGCTGTCCAAATCCTGTTCCTGCCACATTCACGGCAGATGAAGTAACCCGAATTGTTAGTGTGCTCATAATGTATTTAACCTTAAATTAATTATTTTTTCTGTGACGCTAATATACGGTTTAGTGTCTTGCTATCGGACAGGAACGGTTTGAGTCTTTTTCTTGGTGAGATAGCTCATGTTTTCTGGACGGATTGTTGCTTAAACCATATCTCAACAACTGCTGTGTTTGGTGTAAAAGTCTGTTTATATATGGATAAAGTAAAAACAATAGCGCAAGCAATCAACGCATCCAGTCAATTGCACACAATGTGCATTCCCAATTTTTGTACAGTAATTTATTTGGGTATTGATTTCGATATTCGATGAATCGTTGTTTAGAGAACCGCCGATTTATTTTGAATTCCGAAATAGATGCTATCGGCAACAAATTAATCGGCGGTTCCGAAGATGAGATATCTAGCTAATTTCTAGAATCACGATCCTGGCAATTATTTTTTAAAGTGATTTACGATAAAAATTGCTAATGCGCCGATACTCACCAGTGCCAGAACACCAGGGGCCGGCACAGGATTGAATTCTCCAACTGCCAGAACAGGGGCGCTAGTGAATGCTAAGGTTGAGAATGCAATTATTTTTTTCATTTTTGTAATACTCCAAAGTTTTTGTTTCTTTTAGGTAAAAACATTTTAATAAATAGCTGTTCAGAGCAAGCCTTCAACCTGCCCACAAGGAAAAAGGAA
>NZ_QAAE01000049.1 GCF_003046585.1 Nitrosomonas aestuarii
TTAACCGTGATCTGGCTAATGGTTTCGTTAACGTCTGTGTTGCCACCGGTGCTGCCGGCTGTCTCCTTGCCATCATTTTTACCAGCAGGCTGGGTAGGTTCTACGACACTGTAAGTGCCTGCATCCAGGCCTGTGAACGAATAGGAACCATCTGCGGCGGTGGTGGTCGTGCTGATCACAACGCCGGCGGCGTTCAGTAACTGAATCGTCACACCGTTCAGACCCACCTCGCCGGCATCTTTAACGCCATCATCGTTATCGTCGCAATAAACAAATCCCGAGATCGATGCGGGTTCTGGTGGCGGAAGGACTTCACCAAAGTTGTTATCAGTGCTGTTTTCACCTGCATTAACCGTGATCTGGCTAATGGTTTCGTTAACGTCTGTGTTACCACCGGTGCTGCCGGCTGTCTCCTTGCCATCATTTTTACCAGCAGGCTGGGTGGGTTCCACGACACTGTAAGTGCCTGCATCCAGGCCTGTGAACGAATAGGAACCATCTGCGGCAGTGGTGGTCGTGCTGATCACAACGCCCGCGGCGTTCAGTAACTGAATCGTCACATTGTTCAGGCCCACCTCGCCGGCATCTTTAACGCCATCATCGTTATCGTCGCAATAAACAAATCCCGAGATCGATGCGGGTTCTGGTGGCGGAAGGACTTCACCGAAGTTGTTATCAGTGCTGTTTTCACCTGCATTAACCGTGATCTGGCTAATGGTTTCGTTAACGTCTGTGTTACCACCGGTGCTGCCGGCTGTCTCCTTGCCATCATTTTTACCAGCAGGCTGGGTGGGTTCCACGACACTGTAAGTGCCTGCATCCAGGCCTGTGAACGAATACGAACCATCTGCGGCGGTGGTGGTCGTGCTGATCACAACGCCCGCGGCGTTCAGTAACTGAATCGTCACACCGTTCAGACCCACCTCGCCGGCATCTTTAACGCCATCATCGTTATCGTCGCAATAAACAAATCCCGAGATCGATGCGGGTTCTGGTGGCGGAAGGACTTCACCAAAGTTGTTATCAGTGCTGTTTTCACCTGCATTAACCGTGATCTGGCTAATGGTTTCGTTAACGTCTGTGTTACCACCGGTGCTGCCGGCTGTCTCCTTGCCATCATTTTTACCAGCAGGCTGGGTGGGTTCCACGACACTGTAAGTGCCTGCATCCAGGCCTGTGAACGAATACGAACCATCTGCGGCGGTGGTGGTCGTGCTGATCACAACGCCCGCGGCGTTCAGTAACTGAATCGTCACATTGTTCAGGCCCACCTCGCCGGCATCTTTAACGCCATCATCGTTATCGTCGCAATAAACAAATCCCGAGATCGATGCGGGTTCTGGGGTGGGTTGCACTAGCCCTGCATCAATAGTTTGATTGGATTCACCCGCTGCCAGGCTGATAATATCGCTTAATCC
>NZ_QAAE01000050.1 GCF_003046585.1 Nitrosomonas aestuarii
GATGAACCTGCTATGGCTGCCGCGGTATCGGTAATGGTTGCCACTGACTTGCTGCCGGAGTTGGTGGCATTTTCTATGGTCGTGGCCTGCGCGATCGTAACATCATCGGTAATAGTAATATTGACCGCTTCATTCAATCCGGCGCCAGCGGCTATATTCGCGGCGACATCGCTGATGCTGTAGGTGACACTGGTGGCAAAACCTGCAATGGTGTTTGCCTGGGCAATGGTTGCTGCGGTGCTGGCGGTGACTGCGCCTGCTGCGTTTGCAATCACTGCATTGGATGAACCTGCTATGGCTGCCGCGGTATCGGTTATGGTCGCCACTGACTTGCTGCCGGAGTTGGTGGCATTTTCTATGGTCGTGGCCTGCGCGATGGTGACATCATCGGTAATAGTAATATTGACCGCTTCATTCAGGCCGGCGCCAGCGGCTATATTCGCGGCGACATCACTGATGCTGTAGGTGACACTGGTTGCAAAACCTGCAATGGTGTTTGCCTGGGCAATGGTTGCTGCGGTGCTGGCGGTGACCGCACCTGCTGCATTTGCAATCACTGCATTGGATGAACCTGCTATGGCTGCCGCGGTATCGGTTATGGTCGCTACTGACTTGCTGCCGGAGTTGGTGGCGTTTTCTATGGTCGTGGCCTGCGCGATCGTAACATCATCGGTAATAGTAATATTGACCGCTTCATTCAATCCGGCGCCAGCGGCAATATTCGCGGCGACATCGCTGATGCTGTAGGTGACACTGGTGGCAAAGCCTGCAATGGTATTTGCCTGGGCAATGGTTGCTGCATCTGTTGCAGTAACGCTGGTTGCTTCATCTAGCGCTGCATCATTTGATCCAGCAATTGCCGCCGCAGTATCTGCAATAGCAAATACTACCGCTGTAGCAAATGCATCAATAGCCCCAGCCTGCGCGATCGTGGCCGCAGTGCTGGCGGTGACCGCACCTGCTGCGTTTGCAATCACTGCATTGGATGAACCTGCTATGGCTGCCGCGGTATCGGTTATGGTCGCCACTGACTTGCTGCCGGAGTTGGTGGCGTTTTCTATGGTCGTGGCCTGCGCGATCGTAACATCATCGGTAATAGTAATATTGACCGCTTCATTCAGGCCGGCGCCAGCGGCAATATTCGCGGCGACATCGCTGATGCTGTAGGTGACACTGGTCGCAAAGCCTGCAATGGTATTTGCCTGGGCAATGGTTGCTGCATCTGTTGCAGTAACGCTGGTTGCTTCATCCAGCGCTGCATCATTTGATCCAGCAATTGTCGCCGCAGTATCTGCAATAGCAAATACTACCGCTGTAGCAAATGCATCAATAGCCCCAGCCTGCGCGATCGTGGCCGCAGTGCTGGCGGTGACCGCACCTGCTGCGTTTGC
>NZ_QAAE01000051.1 GCF_003046585.1 Nitrosomonas aestuarii
GCACCTTGCTGAAAAGCTTGAGACCGATGAACACATTGTGGTGAAACGAGAAACGCTGAGAGGCTGGGCGCATGATATCCATCATGTAAAGCGAGCCAAACGTAGGCGGGGTAAAGCCCGTAAACGCAGAGAACGTATGGAAGTCCCAGGCTTAATGATGCAAATGGATGGCAGTGCGCATCGTTGGTTTGGTGATAATAAACACTGCCTGATTGCCATGATTGATGATGCGACCAGTGCAGTGCATGCTGAGTTCTTCCCGTCTGAAACCACAGCTGGTTGCTTGAAAGTCATGCGAGATTGCATTGAAACGAAAGGACTCTTTAAAACACTTTACGTGGACAGAGCAGGCATCTTTGGTGGGCCAAAGCGATGTAACTTCTCGCAAATGCAGCGTGCCTGCGAAGAGTTGGGCATTGAAATTATCTTTGCTAACTCACCCCAGGGTAAAGGCCGCATTGAACGCGCGTTTGATACCTTCCAAGACCGTTTAGTGCCTGAGTTGCGATTGAATAATATCAACGATATTGCTGCTGCCAACGCGTACCTTAAGCATGTGTTTATCCCGCAGTTCTGGCAATCTCAAATCCAGGTAAAATCTCAACACACGGCTTCTGAATTTACGCCACTACCTGGATATGCAAACCTCGATGATATATGCGTCATCAAAGACCACCGCAAAATACGCAACGATCATACCTTCAGTTATGGCAACAAGTTCTATTTAATTGATTCACCGCTTAAGCATTCGATTGCTAACCAAAAAATAGAAATCAGAAATACCAGCAAGAAAGGTTTCACGGCGCACTTCGCGGGGCGCAAACTCGCAGTAACTGAAGTCACTGAGCCTGGCAAACTGGTGGCAGAAGACTTAGCGGTTCAAAAGAAATTAGAGGTGCTGGCCTTGGTTGAAAAACTGGGTAACGTCTCTAAGGCTTCGCGTCAAAGTGGTGTGTCGCGTGACACTATTTACCGTCACTTAAAACTGGTTAAGCAAGGTGGTGCTGATGCACTAAAGCGGCAAGAAACACCTAACTTACGGCATAAAAACTGTGTGGATATGGCAATCGAGAAAGCGGTTGTCCAGTTCTCAATAGAGCATCCACACCTTGGACAGCAGAAAGTGGCACTGAAAATGACGGAGGCTCTCGGAGTTGATGTAAGTGCTGGCGGTGTACGCAGTATGTGGCTAAGAAATAATCTGAATACCACTGCGCTGAGAGTTGAAAGGTCACAGGCCTTGCATGAATCGGCATAAAACATAGCCACTTTAGCAACTGGCTTAAATGCTGTTTATAAAAAAGTAATTGTGGAATGAGGCACGACTTGCTAAAGTGATTATGACAAAGTCGCTCGGTAATTAGACCGACAGTTTCCCTTGGTAATCACA
>NZ_QAAE01000052.1 GCF_003046585.1 Nitrosomonas aestuarii
GTCAGGGACCGCGCCAAAAGAAAGCTTGAACGCGATGCCCGCGATATCGTGTCTGCGTTGCAGGACCCTGAAACGGTTGAAGTCATGGTCAACGCCGACGGTCGTATCTGGCAGGAGAAGCTGGGCCAGAAGATCACCTGTATTGGTAACCTGCAGGCCGCCCAGGCTGAAGCGGTTATCAAGACCGTTGCCGGCTATCATGGCAAGGAAGTCACCCGGTTCAACCCCATTATCGAAGGCGAGTTCCCACTCGACAACTCGCGCTTTGCCGGGCAGATACCGCCCGTCGTCACATCCCCGACATTCGCCATCCGTAAAAAAGCGGTTGCCATATTTACCCTCGATCAATATGTCGCCTCCGGCGTGTTATCGCCAGAGCACTGCACGGTGATTAAGCATGCCGTGCGCGCGCACCGCAATATTCTGGTGACCGGCGGTACCGGATCAGGCAAGACCACGCTGATCAACGCCATCATCTTTGAGATGGTGCGCAGTGACCCGGATGAGCGCATCTTCATTCTGGAAGACACCGGCGAGATTCAATGCACTGCACAGAACTTTGTGCAGTATCACACTACACTTGACGTCGACATGACGCAGTTACTCAAAACAACATTACGCATGCGCCCCGACCGCATACTGGTCGGCGAAGTCCGCGGTGCCGAAGCACTCGATCTGCTCGATGCCTGGAACACCGGGCACGAAGGCGGTGCCGCCACACTGCATGCCAATGATGCATTATCCGGGCTGATGCGCCTGGAATCCCTTATATCAAGAAACAATCATGCCCCTGCAGAAATAAAACCGCTCATTGCTGAAGCGGTGGATCTGGTCGTGCATATCGCGCGCACCCCGCAGGGCAGGCAGGTTCATCAAATTCTGGAAGTCTGTGGTTTTAAAAGAGGCAATTTCAAATCCCGAAGGTTGTAACCCTGTATAAGGAGTGGGTCCATGAAGTCAATGCACACCAGACAATGTGCAATCGTGTTTTTTTCTATCGCAATGCTGTCCCTGCCGGGTCTGTTGCTGTTCGCAGATAACGTCCAGGCCGCTGTCGGCTCGGGCGGTGCACTGCCTTACGAGAGCTGGCTGGTCAATTTACGAAACTCGGTGACGGGTCCCGTCGCATTTACGCTGTCCATTGTCGGTATTGTGGTTGCCGGCGGCATTTTAATCTTTGGCGGCGAATTGAATGCATTTTTCCGCACGCTGATTTTTATCGTGCTGGTGATGGCGTTACTGATCGGCGCCAATAACATCATGACCAATCTGTTCCAGGGCGCACTGATTCCGAATAGCGCGATCCAGGAA
>NZ_QAAE01000053.1 GCF_003046585.1 Nitrosomonas aestuarii
CAGGTTCATCCAATGCAGTGATTGCAAACGCAGCAGGTGCGGTCACCGCCAGCACTGCGGCCACGATCGCGCAGGCAAACACCATTGCAGGTTTTGCGACCAGTGTCACCTACAGCATCAGCGATGTCGCCGCGAATATAGCCGCTGGCGCCGGATTGAATGAAGCGGTCAATATTACTATTACCGATGATGTTACGATCGCGCAGGCCACGACCATAGAAAACGCCACCAACTCCGGCAGCAAGTCAGTGGCAACCATTACCGATACCGCGGCAGCCATAGCAGGTTCATCCAATGCAGTGCTGGCAAACGCAGCAGGTGCGGTCACCGCCAGCACCGCAGCAACCATTGCCCAGGCAAACACCATTGCAGGTTTTGCAACCAGTGTCACCTACAGCATCAGTGATGTCGCCGCGAATATAGCCGCTGGCGCCGGCCTGAATGAAGCGGTCAATATTACCATTACCGATGATGTCACCATCGCGCAGGCCACGACCATAGAAAATGCCACCAACTCCGGCAGCAAGTCAGTGGCAACCATTACCGATACCGCGGCAGCCATAGCAGGTTCATCCAATGCAGTGATTGCAAATGCAGCAGGTGCGGTCACCGCCAGCACCGCAGCAACCATTGCCCAGACAAACGCCATTGCAGGTTTTGCAACCAGTGTCACCTACAGCATCAGTGATGTCGCCGCGAATATAGCCGCTGGCGCCGGCCTGAATGAAGCGGTCAATATTACCATTACCGATGATGTCACCATCGCGCAGGCCACGACCATAGAAAATGCCACCAACTCCGGCAGCAAGTCAGTGGCGACCATAACCGATACCGCGGCAGCCATAGCAGGTTCATCCAATGCAGTGATTGCAAATGCAGCAGTTGCGGTCACCGCCAGCACCGCAGCAACCATTGCCCAGGCAAACACCATTGCAGGTTTTGCCACCAGTGTCACCTACAGCATCAGCGATGTCGCCGCGAATATAGCCGCTGGCGCCGGATTGAATGAAGCGGTCAATATTACTATTACCGATGATGTTACGATCGCGCAGGCCACGACCATAGAAAATGCCACCAACTCCGGCAGCAAGTCAGTAGCGACCATAACCGATACCGCGGCAGCCATAGCAGGTTCATCCAATGCAGTGATTGCAAATGCAGCAGGTGCGGTCACCGCCAGCACTGCGGCCACGATCGCGCAGGCTGGGGCTATTGATGCATTTGCTACAGCGGTAGTATTTGCTGTTGCAGATACCGCGGCGGCCATTGCTGGATCAAATGATGCGGCGCTGGA
>NZ_QAAE01000054.1 GCF_003046585.1 Nitrosomonas aestuarii
AGGACTTCACCGAAGTTGTTATCAGTGCTGTTTTCACCTGCATTAACCGTGATCTGGCTAATGGTTTCGTTAACGTCTGTGTTGCCACCGGTGCTGCCGGCTGTCTCCTTGCCATCATTTTTACCAGCAGGCTGGGTGGGTTCCACGACACTGTAAGTGCCTGCATCCAGGCCTGTGAACGAATAGGAACCATCTGCGGCGGTGGTGGTCGTGCTGATCACAACGCCAGCGGCGTTCAGTAACTGAATCGTCACACCGTTCAGACCCACTTCGCCGGCATCTTTAACGCCATCATCGTTATCGTCGCAATAAACAAATCCCGAGATTGATGCGGGTTCTGGTGGTGGAAGGACTTCACCGAAGTTGTTATCAGTGCTGTTTTCACCTGCATTAACCGTGATCTGGCTAATGGTTTCGTTAACGTCTGTGTTGCCACCGGTGCTGCCGGCTGTCTCCTTGCCATCATTTTTACCAGCAGGCTGGGTGGGTTCTACGACACTGTAAGTGCCTGCATCCAGGCCTGTGAACGAATAGGAACCGTCTGCGGCGGTGGTGGTCGTGCTGATCACAACGCCCGCGGCGTTCAGTAACTGAATCGTCACACCGTTCAGACCCACCTCGCCGGCATCTTTAACGCCATCATCGTTATCGTCGCAATAAACAAATCCCGAGATCGATGCGGGTTCTGGTGGCGGGAGGACTTCACCGAAGTTGTTATCAGTGCTGTTTTCACCTGCATTAACCGTGATCTGGCTAATGGTTTCGTTAACGTCTGTGTTACCACCGGTGCTGCCGGCTGTCTCCTTGCCATCATTTTTACCAGCGGGCTGGGTAGGTTCTACGACACTGTAAGTGCCTGCATCCAGGCCTGTGAACGAATAGGAACCATCTGCGGCGGTGGTGGTCGTGCTGATCACAACGCCGGCGGCGTTCAGTAACTGAATCGTCACACCGTTCAGACCCACCTCGCCGGCATCTTTAACGCCATCATCGTTATCGTCGCAATAAACAAATCCCGAGATTGATGCGGGTTCTGGTGGTGGAAGGACTTCACCGAAGTTGTTATCAGTGCTGTTTTCACCTGCATTAACCGTGATCTGGCTAATGGTTTCGTTAACGTCTGTGTTGCCACCGGTGCTGCCGGCTGTCTCCTTGCCATCATTTTTACCAGCAGGCTGGGT
>NZ_QAAE01000055.1 GCF_003046585.1 Nitrosomonas aestuarii
TGTTCTGGTCAAGTCGAACCGGACACTTTAATCAGAGACATTTCATATTTAGCCGGAGACATTCCACTATTAGCTGTGTGCAACCGGTCATTGTTGTAATAACGAATATAATCCGCTACATCTTGTTTCATATGTTCTCGTGTAGGCTGCGCCACTTTGAATATCCAATCATGCTTGAGGCTACCGAAGAATCGCTCAACGACGGCATTATCCCAACACGTACCAACGCTGCCCATCGAAGGTCGGGTACCATAGGCCGCCTGTAACTTTCGATAAAAACGGCTTGTATATTGTGAACCGCGATCGCTATGAAAAACCAAACCAGGCTTTGGTTGGCGCAGGTTAATTGCTCTCATCAATGCCTTACCGACCAGATTTTCTGTCATGCGTTTATCAATGTGCCAACCCACGATGCGGCGCGAGTATAAATCCATCACAATCGCCAGATACATCCAACCTTCATCTGTGCGAAGATAGGTGATATCACCCGCCCAGATTTCGTCTTTACCGACGGGATTGAAGTTCTGGTTAAGCAAATTATCAGCTACCACATCACTGTGTTTGCGTTTCGTCGTGACCTTGTATGCAACACGTTGCCGAACTTCAAGATTTAATCGACGCATCAACGTGCGGGTTCGATAACGGCTGATGTGAAAGCCTTCTTCGCGCAGTTTCCTGGATAACTCCCGGCTGCCCAGACTATTTCTGCTTTCCTTAAATAACGTCTTTAAACGACGATACAAATGCAGCTCGGCAGGCGTAGTTACTTTAGCCGGTCGCTTGCACCAGGCGTAATAGGCTGAACGACTCACGTTCATTACAGTACAAAGCAATGTAATCGGATAAGCAACTGAATGCCGAAAAATGAATCTGTACTTCACTTCATTTCTTGCGCAAAGAAGGCACTGGCCTTTTTTAGAATTGCTTTCTCCATGCGCAGATGTTTGACTTCTTTTCGCAGTCGGCTCAATTCGGCACGTTCATCTTCGGACATACGTTCTTTGGATGATTGCTGTTCCTGCTGTTGCTTCCATCGATAGAGCATATTGCTGCGAATACCAAGTGAATCCGCCGCCTGCTGTACGCTGTAGCTTTGTTCCGTAATTAATGCAACCGCTTCTTCTTTAAACGACTGCGCATATCGTTTGCAAACTTTCTTTTCTTTCATAAAAACCTC
>NZ_QAAE01000056.1 GCF_003046585.1 Nitrosomonas aestuarii
ATAAAAAAGTAATTGTGGAATGAGGCACGACTTGCTAAAGTGATTATGACAAAGTCGCTCGGTAATTAGACCGACAGTTTCCCTTGGTAATCACACTAGTACACTTTATTGGATTCGACCCAATTATCTATACGTAATGCACTAACATGCTCAAATTCGCGGCAGTTATTAGTGACCAGCGTCAGGCCTTCGCTTCTTGCATGACCTGCAATATGCAAATCGTTCACACCAATCATGGTTCCTTTGCGTTCCAGATCGGCGCGTATATCGCCATAGTGAGCTGCTGCTTTAATTCCGTATGCCAGCACTTCCAGGCGAGACACAAAATCTTCAACCTGGCGTAGATTGTGTTCTTTCCTGGAACTCTTTTCAGCACCATGAATTAACTCGGCTAAAGTGATCGAACTTATACACATTTGCCCTACGTGACGATTAAAGGTCTCTAAAATCTCAACCGGTCTGCGCTTAATGACATAAATCACAATGTTGGTGTCGAGCATAAACTTGAGCATTTAGAACTTTTCTCTTTCTGCCTGATTCTGGGTGGCGCGCTCAGTCATGAAGTCATCAGTCACACCTTGTTCTGACATAAAAAAACTGTCCCAGGTGTTTTCTATTGGCGAAAGAATACGGTCTTTTCCGACAACACGCACATTGACTCGTTTAACATCTTCAGGAAAGCGGCTGTCAGCAGGCAGTCTAACGGCCTGGGTCCTGTTATTTTCAAATACTGATCCGGTTGACATAAGGAACCTCACTAAATGCTATATACATTAAGTATACATTATTGCGGCGAGTTGCACTAAATTGATTGAATAAAACCAGAATCAGGTTTTATTTTTGCTTGAATGTTTGTATAACATAAATAACGTTATGTTATAGTAACTTACATGGGAAATACGCTGATTATTCAACGTGAAAATCTGTCACTTCCGGTGTTAATTTCTGATGCAGGCGTGGCCGCGTCAACACGATTTGTTGAGTTCTTCACCGCCCAGATCAGAAACTAGAATACTTGGTCGGCATATTTTCGAGCGGCGACCCGGTTTATGCACTGGTGTGAAAAAAGAGCGGTTGGTCTGACCGCGATTGAACCCGTGGTTGTGGCCGCCTATGTGGAAGAACTTGC
>NZ_QAAE01000057.1 GCF_003046585.1 Nitrosomonas aestuarii
CAGGCAAACACCATTGCAGGTTTTATAACCAGTGTCATCTACAGCATCAGCGATGTCGCCGCGAATATAGCCGCTGGCGCCGGCCTGAATGAAGCGGTCAATATTACTATTACCGATGATGTCACCATCGCGCAGGCCACGACCATAGAAAATGCCACCAACTCCGGCAGCAAGTCAGTGGCGACCATAACCGATACCGCGGCAGCCATAGCAGGTTCATCCAATGCAGTGATTGCAAATGCAGCAGGTGCGGTCACCGCCAGCACTGCGGCCACGATCGCGCAGGCTGGGGCTATTGATGCATTTGCTACAGCGGTAGTATTTGCTATTGCAGATACTGCGGCGGCCATTGCTGGATCAAGTGATGCGGCGCTGGATGAGGCAACCAGCGTTACTGCAACAGATGCAGCAACCATTGCCCAGGCAAATACCATTGCAGGTTTTGCAACCAGTGTCACCTACAGCATCAGTGATGTCGCCGCGAATATAGCCGCTGGCGCCGGCCTGAATGAAGCGGTCAATATTACTATTACCGATGATGTCACCATCGCGCAGGCCACGACCATAGAAAATGCCACCAACTCCGGCAGCAAGTCAGTGGCAACCATTACCGATACCGCGGCAGCCATAGCAGGTTCATCCAATGCAGTGCTGGCAAACGCAGCAGGTGCGGTCACCGCCAGCACCGCAGCAACCATTGCCCAGGCAAACACCATTGCAGGTTTTGCAACCAGTGTCACCTACAGCATCAGTGATGTCGCCGCGAATATAGCCGCTGGCGCCGGCCTGAATGAAGCGGTCAATATTACCATTACCGATGATGTCACCATCGCGCAGGCCACGACCATAGAAAATGCCACCAACTCCGGCAGCAAGTCAGTGGCAACCATTACCGATACCGCGGCAGCCATAGCAGGTTCATCCAATGCAGTGATTGCAAATGCAGCAGGTGCGGTCACCGCCAGCACCGCAGCAACCATTGCCCAGGCAAACGCCATTGCAGGTTTTGCAACCAGTGTCACCTACAGCATCAGTGATGTCGCCGCGAATATAGCCGCTGGCGCCGGCCTGAATGAAGCGGTCAATAT
>NZ_QAAE01000058.1 GCF_003046585.1 Nitrosomonas aestuarii
AGATTCACCGTCACCGATACATTGTCACCTGGCATGACCATCTCTGTTCCCGCCGGCAACTCAATCGCACCGGTTACATCCGTCGTTCTAAAATAAAACTGCGGCCGATAACCAGGAAAGAATGGCGTATGCCGCCCACCTTCCTCTTTACTTAGCACATAAATTTCTGCTGTAAATTTTGTGTGCGGCGAAATACTGCCCGGTTTTGCCAGCACCTGACCACGCTCCACTTCTTCACGTTTAGTACCACGCAGCAACACACCTACATTATCACCCGCTTGTCCTTGATCCAGCAGCTTTCTGAACATCTCCACACCTGTACAGACAGTTTTCAGCGTAGGCTTAAGACCGACAATCTCAATTTCTTCACCAACCTTAATAACACCTCGCTCAACACGCCCTGTAACCACCGTGCCCCGACCCGAAATCGAAAACACATCCTCAACAGGCATAATAAATGCACCATCAATTGCTCTCTCAGGCTCCGGAATATAACTGTCGAGCGCATCCGCCAGCTTGAGTATAGACGGCGCACCTATTTCGCTCTGGTCACCTTCAAGCGCTTTCAGTGCTGAGCCAATTATGATTGGGGTATCATCTCCCGGAAAATCGTATTTGGACAACAGCTCACGAATTTCCATTTCTACCAACTCCAACAACTCGGCATCATCCACCATATCAGCCTTGTTCATATAAACAATAATATAGGGTACGCCAACTTGACGCGCCAGCAGAATATGTTCTCGTGTTTGCGGCATCGGCCCATCTGCAGCAGACACAACCAGTATCGCACCATCCATTTGCGCAGCACCCGTAATCATGTTTTTAACATAATCGGCATGGCCCGGACAGTCAACATGTGCATAGTGTCTTTTCTCTGTTTCATATTCTACGTGTGCCGTATTAATGGTAATACCGCGGGAACGCTCTTCAGGCGCTGAGTCGATCTGATCGTAGCTTTTTGACTCTCCCCCAAATTTTGATGTCAGTATTGTAGTAATTGCCGCCGTCAGCGTGGTCTTACCATGATCCACATGCCCAATTGTACC